>NZ_JBITYA010000001.1:0-1123969 GCF_044544985.1 Streptomyces sp. NPDC053427
GCGACGATGGTGGTGGCGTCGTCGAGGGTGAGGGCGCCGGCGGTGTAGGCGGCGGCGATCTCGCCTTGGGAGTGGCCCAGGACGGCGTCGGGGTGAATGCCGTGGGCCTTCCACAGTTCGGCCAGGCCGGTGAGGACGGCGAAGAGCGCGGGTTGGACGATGTCGACGCGGTCCAGCCCGGGTGCGTCGGGGTGCTGGGTGAGCACTTCGGTCAGTGACCAGTCGGTGTGTCGGGACAGTGCTGTCTCGCACGCTTCGATGTGGTTGCGGAAGACGGTGGAGCTGGTCATGAGATCGGCGGCCATGCCCGGGTATTGCGAGCCCTGCCCGGGGAAGAGGAACACCGTCTTCCCACCGCCGGACGCCGCCGTGCCCTTGATGAGACCCGGGTGCTCCTCGCCCCGGGCCAAAGCCTCCAACGCCGCGGTGAGTTCGTCCCGATCGGTACCGATGGCCACGGCGCGGTGGTCGTGGTGCGCACGGGTGGTGGCCAGGGAGTGCCCGACGTCGGCAGGGTCGAGCTCCGGCCGCTCGGCGACGTGGGTCAGCAGCCGCATCGCCTGGGCTGCCAGCGCCTCGTCCGTCTTCCCTGAGACCGGCCAGGCGAACACCGGATTGGGGTCCGGCTCCACGGTCTCCTCGGCCACCGGCTCAGCCTCGGCAGGCGCCTCAAGAATGAGGTGAGCGTTCGTCCCGGAAATGCCGAACGATGACACACCGGCCCGGCGCGGCCGCTCAACCTCGGGCCACGGCGTCGATTCGGTGAGCAGGCTGACCGCGCCCGCCTCCCAGTCCACGTGTGGTGTCGGCTCGTCGACGTGCAACGTCTGCGGAAGCAGCCCGTGCCGCATGGCCATGACCATCTTGATGACACCCGCGACACCGGCCGCCGCCTGCGTGTGCCCGATGTTGGACTTCACCGACCCCAGCCACAACGGCCGCTCCACCGGCCGGTCCTGGCCATAGGTAGCCAGCAGCGCCTGCGCCTCGATCGGGTCACCCAGCGTCGTCCCCGTACCGTGCGCCTCCACCGCGTCGACATCAGTGGCGTCCAACTGCGCACTGGCCAGCGCCGCCCGGATCACTCGCTGCTGCGACGGGCCGTTGGGCGCGGTCAGACCGTTGCTGGCTCCGTCCTGGTTGACCGCCGAACCCCGGATGACAGCGAGCACCTGGTGCCCGTTGCGCTCGGCGTCCGACAGTCGCTCCAGCAGCACCAGCCCGACGCCTTCGGAGAAGCCCGTGCCATCCGCCCCGGCCGCGAAGGACTTGCTCCGTCCGTCCGGTGCCAGACCACGCTGCCGCGAGAACTCCACGAACACCGTCGGGGTCGCCATGACGGTCACGCCGCCGGCCAGCGCCATCGTGCATTCGCCATTGCGCAGCGCCTGCGCCGCCAGATGCATGGCGACCAGCGAGGACGAGCACGCCGTGTCGATCGTGACCGCCGGGCCCTCCAGGCCCAGCGTGTACGCGATCCGGCCCGACGCCACACTGCCCGCCGCGCTGGTGATGAGGTAGCCCTCGAAGCCCTCGGGGGTGCGCTGCGTCCCCGAGGACGGGGCGTAGTCGCTGTACATGACGCCGGTGAAGACGCCCGTGGCACTGCCCCGCAGCGTCCCCGGGTCGATCCCGGCCCGCTCGAACGTCTCCCAGCCGGTCTCCAGCAGCAACCGCTGCTGCGGGTCCATGGCCAAGGCCTCGCGCGGCGAGATGCCGAAGAACTCCGCGTCGAACTCGGCCGCGTCGTGCAGGAATCCGCCGTGGCGCGTGTAGCTCTTGCCCGACCGGTCCGGGGCGGGGTCGTACAGGTCCGCCACGTTCCAGCCCCGGCCCTCGGGGAACCCGGAGATCAGGTCGCGCCCCTGGGCCAGCCGCTCCCAGAACGCCTCCGGCGAGTCGGCCTCCCCGGGGAACCGGCAGGCCATCGACACGATCGCGATCGGCTCGTCGCTGCCGGCGAGGGTGACGGGCGCCTGGGCCGCGGTGCCGCCGGAGAGGTCGCCGGCCAGCTCGTCGTGGAGATGACGGGCGAGCGCGATGACCGTGGGATGGTCGAAGATCAGTGTCGCCGGCAGCCGGAGGCCCGTGGCCGCGGTCAGGTGGTTGCGGAGTTCGACCGCCGTCAGGGAGTCGAAACCGAGTGCCTTGAACGGCCGGCCGGGGTCGGTCGCCTCGTCGGCGGCATGGCCCAGCACCGCCGCGACCTGCGCTCGTACGAGGTCCAGCAGCGCCTGCTCCCGCTCGGCACGGGACAGCCCGGCGAGCCGGCCCCGCAGGGCGTCCGCCCCCGCGCCGCCCGAGGCCGGACCGGCCGCGCCGCGGCCGTCGGTCGCGCTCCTGCGCCGCACCGGGGTGCGGACGAGGTCGCGCATGACGGCCGGGAGCAGCCCCGCACCGGCCTGGGCGCGCAGGGCGGCACCGTCCATGGCGGCCGCCACCAGCACCGGCGGGAGGCCGGCGGACAGCGCGGCGTCGAACAGTTCCAGCCCGCGCTCCGTGGCCAGCGGCAGTACGCCCAGGCGGCCGGTGCGCGCCACGTCCGCGTCCGCGAGGTGGCCCGTCATACCGCTGGACTCGGCCCACAGGCCCCAGGCGAGGGAGACCGCGGGCAGGCCCCGGGCGTGCCGGTGGGCGGCCAGGGCGTCGAGGTAGGTGTTGGCCGCGGCGTAGTTCGCCTGACCGCCGCCGCCCGCGATGCCGACGATCGACGAGAACAGCACGAAGGCGGCCAGATCGAGGTCGGCGGTCAGCCGGTGCAGATGCCACGCGGCGTCGGCCTTCGGCCGCAGTACGGCATCCAGTTGCTCCGTCGTGAGCGAGGTGACGACCGTGTCGTCCAGCACCCCCGCCGTGTGCACGACCGCGGTGAGGGGCCGGTCGGGCGGTACGCCCTCGACGAGCCGGGTCAGCTCGTCCGGGTCGCCGACGTCGCAGGAGGCGACGGTGACCTCGGCCCCCGCCGCCGTGAGTTCCGCGACCAGCTCGGCGGCGCCCGGGGCGTCGGCACCCCTCCGGCCGGCGAGGAGCAGGTGGCGCACACCGTGCCGGGTGACCAGGTGACGGGCCGTCAGGGCGCCGAGGGTGCCGGTGCCGCCCGTGATGAGGACCGTGCCGTCGGGGTCCAGCGGGCGGCCGGGACGCTCGTCCCCGGGCAGCGCGGCCCGGTTCAGCCGCGGGACGTAAGCGGTTCCGCCGCGCAGGACGAGCTGCGGTTCACCGGACTCCAGCGCGGTGGCCACGGCTCCGGCCAGGGCCGCCGGCGGCGGCGAGGCGACCGCCGCGGAGGCGTCGTCGCAGTCGAGCAGGAGGAACCGGCCCGGGTGCTCGGTCTGCGCCGAGCGCAACAGGCCCCACACCACGGCCTGTTCGGGTGCCGGCACCTCGTCGCCGGGGTGCGCGGCGATCGCTCCTCGTGTCTGTACGACGAGGCAGGACCCGGCAAAGCGGTCGTCGGCCAGCCACGACCGGACGAGGGCCAGCGCGGTGTGGGCCGTCGTACGGGCGGCCGCCGCGTGGTCGGGGGTATCCGTCGCCCCGGTGAAGGCGGCGATGACCACGTCAGGGGCCGGGCCGTCCGCCGCGACACCCTCCTCCGGCGCGAGGAGACCGGTGTCCGCGTCCGGGCCGACGACCGCCCAGCGGTAACCGTCGGGCACTCCCGTGACCGGCAGCGGCGACCAGGTGAGGGCGTGCAGGGCGCCGTCGCCCTCGGACAGGGCGGCGGCCGCCAGCCGGTCCGGCGCGACCGGCCGGGTGGTCAGCGAGGCGAGGGAGACGACCGGCCGTCCGTCCGTGTCGGACAGGGACAGCGTCACGGCGTCCGGACCCGCGGGGGAGATCCGTACGCGCAGCGCGGTGGCCCCGGTGGCGTGGGACTCCAGTCCCGCCCACGAGAACGGCAGCCGGATGCCGCCGTCCGCCTCGCCGCCGAGCAGGCCGATCGTGGCGAGCGCGTGCAACGCGGCGTCGAGGAGGGCCGGATGGATGCCGAACCCCTCGGTGTCGGCGTCCTGCGGGAGGACGATCTCGGCGTACACCTCGTCGCCGTGCCGCCAGGCGGCGCGCACCCCCTGGAATACCGGCCCGTACTGGTATCCCTGGCCGGCGAGGCGTGCGTAGAGGCCGGTGGTGTCGACCGGCGTCGCGCCCCGCGGCGGCCAGGCGTCCGGGGCCGCCGGAAGGGCGTCGGCCGCCGGGCCGGACCCAGCCGGATGGGAGAGGGTGCCCGTCGCGTGCCGGGTCCACGGCCGGTCCGGGCCCCCGTCCTCCGGCCGCGAGTGGACGGTCAGCTGCCGCAGTCCGGAGCCGTCGAGGGCGCCGACGACCACCTGGAGGCGCACCGCCCGGTCCTCGGCCAGGGCGAGCGGCGCCTCCAGGACGAGCTCCTCCACCCGGTGGCAACCGCACTGCGCGGCGGCCTCCATGGCGAGTTCGGCGAAGGCGGCGCCGGGCAGCAGCGCCGCGCCCAGCACGACGTGGTCCGCGATCCACGGGTGGGTCTCCAGCGACAGCCGGCCGGTGAGCACGGACTCGTCGCTGCCCGCCACCGGGACGGACGCCCCGATCAATGGATGGCCGCTCGCCTCCAGCCCGGCGGTCGTCACGTCCGCGGCGGAGGCCGAGGGCGCGAGCCAGTACCGGTCGTGCCGGAACGGGTACGTCGGCAGGTCCACGACCCGGGCCCCGGGCGGGAACACCGGCTTCCAGTCCACCGGCAGGCCCCGGACGTGGGCGTGCCCGGCCGAGGCGAGGAACCGCTCCGGGCCGCCCATGCCGCGCCGCAGGGACTCCAGGACGGCGCCGGGGCCGTGGTCCCGCTCCTCCTCCAGCACGTCCGCGATGCCCAGGGTCAGCACCGGGTGCGGACTGACCTCCACGAAGCTCCGGTGACCGGCGCGGATCAGGGCGCGGACGGTCTCCTCGAAGCGCACGGTCCGGCGTCCGTTACGGAACCAGTACTCGGCGTCCAGCGCGGTGGTGTCGAGGAGGTCACCGGTGACGGTCGAGTAGAAGGCCGTTCCGGCGGGCAGCGGGGTGACGCCGTCGAGCACGGTCAGCAGATGGTCGCGCACCGCGTCCAACTGCGCGGAGTGGGAAGCGTAGTCGACCGGGATGCGGCGGGCCTGCACGCCCTGCCGCTCGCACGCGTCGAGGAACTCGTCCAGGGCCTGCGTACCGCCCGAGATCACCGTCGTGGACGGTCCGTTCACCGCCGCGACCTCGATCGCGTCGCCCCAGCGGACCAGCCGGTCCCGCACCTCGGCGACGGGCAGCGGCACGGAGACCATGCCGCCACCGCCGGACAGCGCCACCAGGGACCGGCTGCGGAGCGCGATGATCCTGGCGGCGTCCGCGACCGACAGGGCCCCCGCCACGCACGCGGCCGCGATCTCCCCCTGCGAGTGCCCGATCACCGCGTCCGGGACGACGCCCACGGACTCCCACTGCGCGGCCAGCGCGACCATGACGGCGAACAGCGCGGGCTGGACGACGTCCACGCGCTCCAGCGACGGCGCGCCCTCCGCTCCGCGCAGCACGTCCATGAGCGACCAGTCGACGTGCGGGGCCAGGGCGTCCGCGCACTCCTGGACGCGTGCGCGGAAGACGGGCGAGGTGTCGAGCAGTTCCAGGGCCATGCCCTGCCACTGGGAACCCTGGCCGGGGAAGACGAACACGGTCTTTCCCGTGTCGTCGCCCGCCACGCCCCGCACCACGCCGGGGGCTTCCTCGCCGTTCGCCAGGGCCTGGAGGGCGGCCGTCAGCTCCGCCCGGTCCCGGCCGGTCACGACGGCGCGGTGGTCCAGCGCCGCGCGGGTGGTGACCAGGGCGAACCCGATGTCCGCCAGGTCGGGGCCGTCCGCGGTGCCGTCCCGCGCGTCGCCGTGCCGCGGGTCCGGCCGCCCGGCGAACGCGGCGAGCCTGGCCGCCTGGTCGCGCAGGGCCTCCGCGGACCGCGCCGACAGCACCCAGGGCACGTACGCCCCGGCGGCGGCCGCCGCGGCCGGGGCCGCGTCCGCGCCTGCGTCGGCCGCCAGGACGGGGGACTCCTCCGGGCCCTGCTCGAGGATCACATGGGCGTTGGTGCCACTGATGCCGAAGGAGGACACCGCCGTCCGGCGGGCTCGTCCGGTCTCCGGCCACGGGACCGGCTCGGTGAGCAGGGCCACCCGGCCGGCCGACCAGTCCACGTGCGGGGACGGCTCGTCCACGTGCAGGGTCCGCGGCAGGACGCCGTGCCGCATGGCCATCACCATCTTGATGACCCCGCCGACCCCGGCCGCCGCCTGGGCGTGGCCGATGTTGGACTTCAACGAGCCCAGCCACAGGGGGTGTTCGGCGGGCCGGTCCTGGCCGTAGGTGGCGAGCAGCGCCTGCGCCTCGATCGGGTCGCCCAGCGTCGTCCCCGTGCCGTGCGCCTCCACCGCGTCGACGTCGCCCGGCGCCATCCTGGCGGCCGCGAGGGCCTGGCGGATCAACCGTTCCTGGGCGGCGCCGTTGGGCGCGGTCAGGCCGTTGCTGGCCCCGTCCTGGTTGATCGCCGAGGCCCGGATCACCGCCAGCACACGGTGGCCGTTGCGCCGGGCGTCCGACAGCCGCTCCAGGGCGACCATGCCGACGCCCTCGGCCCAGGCCGTACCGTCCGCGCCCGCCGCGAACGCCTTGCACCGGCCGTCCGGCGCCAGGCCCCGCTGCCGGCTGAACTCCACGAACATGCCGGGACCTGCCATCACCGTGGCACCGCCCGCGAGCGCCAGGGTGCACTCGCCCATCCGCAGGGCCTGGCAGGCCAGGTGGAGCGCGACCAGCGAGGAGGAGCACGCCGTGTCGACGGTGACCGCCGGGCCCTCCAGGCCGAACGCGTAGGCCAGCCGGCCGGACGCGACGCTGACCGTCTGCCCGGTGAGCAGGTAGCCGTCGAGCCGGCCCCGGGACTCGTACAGCCGCGGCCCGTACTCCTGCGCCGTCGCGCCGACGAACACCCCGGTACGGGTGGCGCGCAGGGACGTCGCGGCGATCCCCGACCGCTCGGCGGCCTCCCACGCGATCTCCAGCAGCAGCCTCTGCTGGGGGTCCATGGCCAGGGCCTCGCGCGGGCTGATGCCGAAGAACGCCGGGTCGAACCCGGCGGCGTCCCGCAGGAACCCGCCCGCCCGGGCGTACGAGGTGCCGGGCCGTTCCGGGTCCGGATCGTAGAGACCGCGCAGGTCCCAGCCCCGGTCGGCGGGGAAGCCGGAGATCGCGTCGGTGCCGTCGGCGACCAGCCGCCACAGGTCCTCGGGCGACTCGACACCACCGGGGAACCGGCAGCTCATGCCGACGATGGCGATCGGCTCGTCCTGCGGCGCCGGGCGCCCCGGCCCGTTGTCGGCCCTCGCGGCATCGGCGGTCCCGGCCGTGACCGCGCCCGCCAGCCTGGTCCGCAGGTGGCCCGCGAGCGCGGCCGGTGTGGGATGGCCGTACAGGGCGCTCGCGGGCACCCGCCGCCCCGTCACCGCCGTCAGCCGCCTGCACAGCTCGACGCCCAGCAGCGAATCGAAGCCCAGCTCCTTGAACGCGTGGTCCGTCCCCACCGCCTCGGCCGTGACGTGGCCGAGGACGATCGCCACCTGGGTGCGCACCAGTTCGAGCAGCAGCCGGCCCTGTTCCGTCTCGGACAGCCCCGACAGCCGTGCCGTCCAGCCGGTGTCGGCACCGTCCTCGCCTCCGGTCTCCGGAAGGGCGTCACCCGGCACCGCCTCCGGCAGCCCGGGCTCCTCCTGCGGCCCCGCGCCGTCCACGGCGTCCGGGAGCGGCTCGGGCCAGTGGCGGGTGCGCTGGAAGGCGTAGGTGGGCAGGGGCAGCCGCTCGCCGCCGTCGTCCGCCAGGAGCGTGCCCCAGTCCACCCGTACGCCGTGGGCGTGGGCCTGGGCCAGCGCCTCCCGCACCGACCGCTCCTCGGGCCGGTCGCCGCGCAGCACCGGCACCAGCAGGGGAAGGTCCGCGGTGTCCCCGGCGGCCTCGGACAGGGACGCCTCCGCCATGGCGGACAGCACGCCGCTCGGCCCCACCTCCAGGTACGCGCCGACGCCCAGACCGTCCAGGGCGATGACGCCGTCGGCGAAGCGCACGGGCCGTCTGATGTGCTCGGCCCAGTACTCGGGTGTCGTCAGCTCACCCTCCGTCGCGAGCCGGCCGGTGAGGTTGGAGACGACGGGGACGCGCGGCGCGTGGAACCGCAGCCCGGCGGCGATCTCGCCGAACTCCGCCACCATCGGCTCCATGAGGGGCGAGTGGAAGGCGTGGCTGACCTTCAGCCGCCGCGTCCTGCGGCCCCGCGCCGCCCAGAGACCGGCGATCTCCTCGACGGTGCTCTCCTCGCCCGAGATCACCACCGCGGCCGGGCCGTTGATCGCGGCGATGCCGGCCCGGCCCGCGTGCCCGGCCAGTGTCTCCAGCACCTCCTCCTCCGTCGCCTCGACCGCGGTCATCGCGCCGCCCGCGGGCAAGGACTGCATGAGGCGGCCGCGCGCCGCCACCAGCGCGCAGGCGTCCGGGAGTTCCAGGATCCCGGCCACGTGGGCCGCGGTCAGCTCACCGATGGAGTGACCGGTGAGGTGGTCGGGGGTGACGCCCCAGTGCTCCAGCAGCCGCGTCAGCGCGGTCTCCACGGCGAACAGACCGCTCTGTGTGTAGAGGGTCTGGTCCAGCAGCGCGGCGTCGGCACCGCCCTCCGGCGCGAACAGGACCTCGCGCAGCGGCCGCGGCAACAGCGGGTCCAGATGCGCGCACACCTCGTCGAGCGCCGCGCGGAAGACGGGCTCCCGCCGGTGCAGACGGTGCCCCATGCCGGCGTACTGGCTGCCCTGGCCCGTGAACAGGAAGGCGGTGCCGCCGCGTTCGCGCGCCGTTCCGCGCACCGCCGCCGCGCTCCCGTCGTTCCCGGAGGCCAGCTCGTCCAGTGCAGCCCGGAAGTCCGCCGCCTCCTCGCCGAACACGACGGCCCGGTGCCGGAAGTGGGTACGCGTGGCGGCCAGCGAGTAGCCGATGTCCGCGAAGTCCGCGCCGGGGTGGGCGTCGAGGTGCTCGCGCAGCCGCCGCGCCTGCTCGCGCAGCGCCGGCTCGTCGCGCCCGGAGACGACCCAGGGCACTGCCGTGCGGGGGGCGGAAGCTCCGGCGGACCGGCCGGACCCGGAACGGGCGGGGGCCTCGGCGCGGGCGGGAGCCTCGGCGCGGGCGGGGGCCTCGGCCAGCACCACGTGGCAGTTCGTGCCGCCCATGCCGAACGACGACACCCCGGCCAGCAGGGGCGCTTCCTCCCGCGGCCACGGGGTCAGCTCCCGCTGGACCTCCAGTCGCAGCGCGTCCAGGTCGATGTCCGGGTTGGGCCGCTCGAAGTTGAGGCTGGCCGGGATCCGCCGGTGCCTGATGCTGAGCGCGGCCTTCAGCAGACCGACGATGCCCGCGGCGCCTTCCAGGTGCCCCACGTTGGTCTTCGCGGACCCCACGAGCAGCGGCGGCCCGTCGGCACGCGCGGCGCCGAACACGTCACCGAGCGCCGCGGCCTCGACGGGGTCGCCGACCCGCGTGCCGGTGCCGTGCAGCTCCACGTACTGGACGTCGGCCGGCCGGACCCCGGCGCGGTCGTGCGCGGTGCGGATCACCCGGGACTGGCTCGCGGCGCTGGGCACGGTCAGTCCGTCGGTCGTGCCGTCGTTGTTGACCGCGCTGCCGCGGATCACGCAGTGGATCGGGTCCCCGTCGGCCAGCGCGCGGTCCAGGCGCTTGAGCACGACCAGCCCGCCGCCCTCGCCGCGGACGTAGCCGTTGGCCCGCGCGTCGAAGGTGAAGCAGCGGCCGTCGGGGGAGAGGCCGCCGAACCGCGCGGCGCCCTCGCTGCTCTCGGGGACGAGGGTCAGGTTCACCCCGCCGGCCAGGGCGACGTCCGACTCGCCGCCGCGCAGGCTCTCGACCGCCATGTGCACGGCCACGAGCGAGGACGCCTGGGCCGCATCGACGGTCATGCTCGGCCCCTGGAGGCCGTACGTGTAGGAGATGCGGTTGGCGATGATGCTGCGGTGGGTGCCCGTCAGCGTGTGCGGGGTGAAGGACCGGCTGCCGCGACGGAACAGGAGGTTGGCGTAGTCGTCCCAGATCGATCCGATGAAGACACCGGTCGCGGTGGAGCGCAGGCTCTCCGGGACGATGGCGGCGTCCTCCAGGGCCTCCCAGCTGAGCTCCAGCATGAGCCGCTGCTGGGGGTCCATGACGGCGGCCTCGCGCGGCGAGATGCCGAAGAACCCGGGGTCGAACAGGTCGACGCCGTCGACGAACCCGCCGTGCAGGGTCCCCGGAGCGGCCGACGGGCCGCTCACCCAACGGTCCCGCGGCGTCTCGGTGATGGCGCTGCGGCCCTGGCACAGCAGCTCCCAGAAGCCCTCCGGGCCGGCGGCCTGGGGCAGCCGGCAGGCCATTCCGACGACGGCGAACCCGTCCTCGGGAACGCCGTCGGCCGCCCGGTCCCGGTCGGTGGAGCCCTGAAGCCCAGAACGCTGATTGCCAGGGGTGCCGAACTCGCCTCGCATCGTCGCCCACTATCCCCTCGTGCGTACCGCAACCCGAGAAAACCGGCGGCCGCCG
Source organism: Streptomyces sp. NPDC053427 (assembly GCF_044544985.1). NCBI lineage: Bacteria > Bacillati > Actinomycetota > Actinomycetes > Kitasatosporales > Streptomycetaceae > Streptomyces > Streptomyces sp. NPDC053427. The sequence goes on from NZ_JBITYA010000001.1 coordinate 10,621, forward strand.
CAGGAGGGCCGGGCCCCGGTTTCGTGAACGGCCAGCATCTGTGGCGTTGCTTGCGGTGCCCTTTGCTCCTTCTAAAGCGGGACGAGGCCGTGACGGCGGGTCCTAGCCGGGCTTTAGACGTGGGCGGTTGTATGCGGCACCGAACCTCTTTTCCCGCCCGAACCGCGATCGTCCGACAGGAGAGGCGTCGATGCGAGTTCTGTTCGTTGCGGCGGCGATGAAGCCGCACTTCTACCATTTGGTGACGCTCGCGTGGGCGTTCCGGGCCGCGGGCCACGACGTCCGTGTGGCGGGTCAGCCGGCCATCGTGGAGCAGGTCAAGCAGTCCGGCCTGCCCGCCGTGTCCGTGGGGGCCGGCTACGACTACATGGACAGCCTGCGGGAACTGTTCAACGACCCGAGCATCGACCTCGCCTCGATCCGCAAGCGGATGACCCAGGCCGCGGGCGACGGGCGGCGCACGAACCGTGACACCAAGGAACTGCTGGGGCTCACGCCCGAACAGCAGCGCATGCGCGAAACGGTGACGTACGGGCCGTACGCCAAGATGGCCGAGGCGATGGCGGAGGACCTGGTGCCGTTCGCCCGGGCATGGCGCCCCGACCTCGTCGTGACCGACCCCCTGCCGTATGTGTCCGCGCTCGTCGCCGAGGTCCTCCGGGTCCCACTGGTACGGCACTTGTGGGGCCCGTACTCCGTACGGCAGCTGGCCGGACACGGGGCGCCGACCGCCGGCACGATGGTCGACTCCTGGCCCGCCTCGCTCGTCGAGCTCTTCGAGCGGTACGGGGCGGCCGTGAGCCCCGACCACGCCCGGGTCACCATCGACCCGACGCCCGTCCGGCTCCAGATCGACGACGTCCCCAACCGGCTCCCCGTCCGGTACGTCCCCTACAACGGCTCCGGCGTGGTCCCCGCCTGGCTGAGCGAGCCGCCGGAGCGACCCCGCGTCTGCGTGACCTGGGGGACCACGACCGGATTCCTCACCAGCCGCGAGGAGTTCGTGGTGCCGACGATCCTGAAGGAGCTCGCCGAACTGGACGTCGAGGTCGTCGCCACGCTGAGCAACGAGGACCGCGAACGGCTGGGCCCCCTCGGCGAGCGCATCCGGGTCGTCGAGGGGCTTCCGTTGGACTGGCTGCTGCCGACGTGCCAGGCCGTGGTGAGCCAGGCCGGCGGCGGCACCATGCTGACGGCCGTCGCGCACGGCATCCCCCAGGTGACCATCCCGCAGACGACGGACCAGCCCTTCAACGCGACCAAGTTGCAGCGCGCCGGTGCCGGACGGGTCGTGGACCTGGACGACCTGAAGAGCGGTGACATCCGCGACGCCGCCTCGGCGGTCCTGTACGACGAGTCCGTCCGCGAGGCCGCCCGCGGCCTGCGCGAGGAGATCATGTCCCAGCCCAGCCCGGCGGAGCTCGTCGGCACGCTGGAGCAACTGGTGTGAGGGGGCGGACCGCCGCCGCTCCGTGTCACGGCGCGGGCGGCGGCGTCCGCCGACAGGACGGGCCGACAGGCCGCCTCCGCAGGTTCGGCCCTGCGGAGGCGGCCTGCCGGCCCCTCCGTTCAGCCTCGGCGTGCCGTCCAGGTCACGGGGAGCTCGTGCACTCCGTAGATGACCATATCGCTACGCAAAGGAACCTCCTCCGGAGGCACCGCGAGCGCCAGATTGGGAAAGCGTCGGAAAAGCGCGGGAAAAGCAACACGCATTTCCACTCGTGCGAGCTGCTGGCCGAGGCATTGGTGGACGCCGTGCGAAAAGGCGAGATGCCCGTTGGCCGGTCGGGCCAGATCGAGTGTGTCGGGGTCGGGGAATCGCTCCGGGTCTCTGTTTCCGCCGGGCAGCGAGAGCATGACGGATTCGCCGGCGCTGATGCGGACGCCTTCGATTTCGACGTCCTCCAGGGCGACGCGCATGGTCCCCGGGATGATCGGGAGATAACGCAGGAGTTCCTCGACGGCGTTGTCCACGGTCTCGGGATCGGTCATCAACGGGATCTGCTCGGGGTGCTGGAGCAGGGCGAAGGTGCCGAGGCCGAGAATGTTCGCCGTGGTGTCGAGTCCGGCGCCGAGGAGCATGAATCCCATGTTGGTCAGCTCTTCGTCGCTCAGTTCGGCACCCGAGGTGACGAGGTCGCTGAGCACGTCGTTGGTCGGCTCGACCCGCATGCGCTGCACCAGACCGCCGAGGTATTCGGTGATGCTGACCATCGCCTGACGCTTCTCCTGCGGCGTGGCGTCCTGGCGGATCATCTTCGCGGTCAGCTCCTGGAACCACTCGCGGTAATCGATCGGCACCCCCAGCAGTTCGCAGATGACCGTCGTCGGGATCGGCGCCGAGTATGACCTGACCAGGTCCGTCTTGGGGCCTTCTGCCTCCATCCGGTCCAGGTGCTCGTCGGTGATCCGCGTGATGCGCGTGGTCAGCTGGCGCATCCGGCGCACCGTGAACTGGGCGGTGAGCAGCCGCCGGTAATGGGTGTGGTCCGGCGGGTCCATGTGCACGAACATGCCGGGCATGGCCGGCGTGGTGTCGCGGACGCTGGTGAACGGATTGCTGCGCAGTTCCTTGCGGGCGCTGAACCGCGGATCGGTGAGCACGGTACGGACGGTCGCGTGGCTGATCACCACCCAGCCGTGGGAACCGTCGGGATACGCGACCCGGGCGATCGGCCGTTTCCCGCGGAGCGCGAGAATCTCGCCGGGGGGTTCGAACAGGCCGGAGTTGGCCATCGGGAATGTCAGGGGTTCTGTTTGCATCGCCGCTGTCCTCCATTGCCAGGCGGCCACGTAACAGCGGAAGCCTGCGTCAACTGTCGGGAATGCCAGATGCGTTCGGCGCACCGGTCGGTGAACCAGGTTCGCACGGACGCGATAACCGATGCTATAACCGCCTCAGTTGGTAGTCCAGGTAACAAGTATCTCCGAGCGAAATGGTTTCGGAAGATACGGGGACGGTGTGGATGCAAGCCGCCGTGACGGGATTGCAGTGAACGATCACGGTGACGGAATGGTGAACTCCATTTAAGGTTCCGGCCGGTTCGCCAATTGATGTCGCGGCATGCCGGACGGTGTGCTCGCTGCTATTTGCATACGCGTTGTCAGGAGGCTGACGTCCTCGGACGGGAGAGCCAGGCGCAGTCCTAGGCCCAGGCGCAGGCGCAGGCCCAGGTGGGGGCCGTGGCCGAAGCTGAGGTGGCCGGTGCGCGAGTGCGCAGGGGCGCGAACGGTCACTGTCAGACCCTCCAACTAGTCTTGGCGCCAACGATGTTGATGTTCAACGGGGAGACACGAATGGGCCGTTCGGAGCGGGGGAGCGACGTGGGGGACGGGGCCGCGGGGGAGGACGGGTTCGTCGTTCCTGAGGCGTGGCGGGAGCGGGTCCATCCGCGGCGCGGGGGTATCGCCGGGCCGCCGATCGAGATCGACTCCCGTGCGGCGGGAGCCATCCGGCGCAGGCTGAAGAAGGTCCGGACCGACCTGGACGGGGTCCTGGACCACTCGCGCAGCGACAAGGAGATGGCGGACGCGGCGCGTGCCCATCTGAACGGGGAGCCGGATCCGCTGGGTGCCGCCGTGGTCGCGGCGATCATCTGGTCGATCTCGGGGTGGGACGAAGAGAAGTGCGAGGGCTTCACGGATGCCTGGGCCGAGCAGCACGGGCTTCTTTTCGCCGCCGTGGCGACCGCGGAGCTCAGCCGGGTACTCGTCCTGCACAGGACGAAGAAGCCGACGTTCGACGGCTGGGTGACGGTTCTGGCCGACGACAACTCCGCCTCCGGCTTCGAGGACGTCGAAGGGGCCGCGCGCCGGACCCGGGAAATGCTGGCCGCCGCCGACGAGACGGAATATCAGGAGACCGTCGCCGCGCTGGCGGACCGCCGGCTGACCCAGTACCAGCGGGTGGTCGTCTCCTACCTGGTGCCGGACCGGACGGACTGGTCGGACGAGCTGGTCGCCACCCCGTTGACGGCCAAGTATGCGCGCTGGTCACCCCTGCTGGTGTGTGCGCTGAGCTCGGCGGAACAGTTCACGCTGCTGCGGGAGCGACAGGGCGAGGCCTGGCTGGAGATTCCGCGGGTGGTACACACGGTTGCCGAGGGGGTCGGCGCCCCCGCGCTGGTAACGACGCTGGTCACGCTGCTCGACGAGGATCGTGTGCCCCTTCCCTGGCTCCTCAACGACATCTACGAGGTGCTGGCCGCCATGCCCGGCGACGAGGCGTTCGGCGCGCTCGCCGCCCGGCTCGGGCGGCCGGGCGTCCATGCCGCCGTACTGGAGGCGATGAAGCGGTTCCCGGTGCGGGCGCTGCGGCTGTTGGCCGACTCGGCCACCGGTTCCTCCCGTAGGGCTCGGATGGCCTGGCGGCTGCTGCGGGAGCACCTGAGGGCCAACCGCGCCCTGGTCGAGGACGTGCTGCCGACCCTGCCCGACACGGCCCGGAAGGCGATCGGGACGGCCATGCGGGCCAGAGAGCAGGTGGCGGAGGCGGCGCCGGAGGCGCTGCCCGGCGTCCTGGTGGATCCGCTCTGGGGGCGCACGGACGCGGCCGGCGCGGAACCGGCCCCGGGCGACGAGATCGATGTCCATCTGCTGCCGCAGGTGCTGGTGCGCGGGATCCGCCAGGCCCTGCCGGTGCCGGCCGTCCGGCACCTGGTGCGGATGCTCGCCGTGGCCCGGCCCGGTGAGGCGGGCCCCGCGGGTGCGGCGGACGCCGGCATCGACGTCGTCAAGGAGCTGTGCGAACCGGCGTCGCTGGACGAGTTCGTATGGGCGCTGTTCCGGCAGAGCGCCGAGGCGCCGCCCTGGGCACTGGCCGCGCTGGAGCGGCTGGGTGGCGAGGAGACGGCCCGCGAGCTGACCCGCCTCATCCGCACCTGGCCGGGGCGGGGCCACTACCGCAAGGCGATGGCCGGGGTCGATGTGCTGGCCGCCCTCGGCAATGACGTCGCGCTGATGCATCTGAGCGGGATCGCGCAGCGGACCAAGCATGAGAGCGTCAGGAAGACGGCCCGGAACCACCTCGACCGGCTCGCCGGTGAGCGGGGGCTGACCGTGGAGCAGCTCATCGAGCGGCTGGTGCCCGGCTTCGGCCTGGAGCGGAACGGCAGCCTGGTCCTCGATTACGGCCGGCGCCGGTTCACCGCGGGCTTCGATGAGCAGCTTCGGCCGTATGTCACCGATGAGGACGGCAAGCGGCGCAAGAATCTGCCCAGGCCCGGTGTGCGCGACGACCAGGTCCTCGGACCGCTCGCACACCGGCGGTTCGCCGGGCTGAAGAAGGACGTGCGGGTGGTCGCCGCGGACCAGATCCGGCGCATGGAGCGGGCGATGGTGTCCCAGCACCGATGGTCCCTGGCCGAGTTCCGCGCGACCTTCGCGGACCATCCCCTGCTGTGGCACCTCGCCCGGCGGGTGGTGTGGACCGCCGAGTACGGCGACACCCGCCGCGACTTCCGCCTGGCGGAGGACCGTACCCTCGCCGACATCGAGGACGAGGCGTTCACCCTTCCGGACGCGGCAAGGATCGGCATCCTCCATCCCGTCCATCTGGCGGCCGGGCACAACTGGGCGGAAATGTTCGCCGATTACGAGATCCTCCAGCCGTTCGCCCAGCTCGACCGGCCCGTCCATGCGCTGGCCGACGACGAGCGCGGCGGCACGGCCCTCACGCGCTTCCAGCACCTCACCGTGCCGACCGGCGGGGTCCTCGGCCTGGAGAAGCACGGGTGGCGGCGGGCCGCTCCCCAGGGCGGCGGCGTACAGCCGTGGATCTCCCGCGAGATACCCGGCGGCCTCTCCGTGGTGGTGGGGCTGAACCCGGGCATCGTCGTCCGAGCGCCCTACGAGCGACCCGAGCAGGCCCTCACCGGCGTCGAGATCCGCGACCTCTCCGAGGACGGGCGACGCCGGAAGCCGCGTCCCGCGCGGACCTTCGGCGACCTCGACCCGGTGACCGTCAGCGAACTGCTCACCGACCTCATCGACCTCACCGGGGCGGAGGCCTGACCGGGAGGGACTCCTGACCGGGCCCGACTCCCGACCGGGCCGGCCCCCGACCGGGACGGGCCGGCTCCTGGCCCGGTCCCGAACCGCTGACCGTGCCGCACTCCTGAACCGCGCCGACCTTCCGAACCGCGAGGCACCACACCGTGACATCACCACCCCTATCCACACCGGGATCCACGCCCGGATCCACCGAATCCGCGTCCGCGCAGCGGCCGCCCGCCGAAGTCCGCTTCGCGGACGAACTGGCCCGGCTCCGCGACACGGACGACCGCCACCGGCCGCCCGGCTGGGCCCTCAGCCTGGATGCCGCCCGGCGGTTCATCGTCGGGGACGACAAGCGCGGCGTCAGCCGTAAGTTCGTCGGCGACTCCGCCCTGGTCGACCGCGCCCTGGTCACGCTGGCGACCAGCCGCGGGCTCATGCTGGTCGGCGAACCGGGCACGGCCAAGTCGCTGCTGTCGGAGCTGATCGCCGCCGCCGTCAGCGGAGAGTCCACGCTCACCGTCCAGGGCGGCGCGGCCACCACCGAGGACCAGATCAAGTACTCCTGGAACTACGCCCTGTTGGTGTCCGAGGGCCCGTCCCCACGGTCCCTGGTACCGGCGCCGATGCTCCGCGGGATGACCCAGGGCAAGGTCGTCCGGTTCGAGGAGATCACCCGCTGCCCGCTCGAGGTCCAGGACTCCATGCTCTCGCTGCTGTCCGAGCGGGCGCTCGCGATTCCCGAACTGACCGGCGCCGACGGCATGGTGTTCGCCACCGAGGGTTTCAACGTCATCGCGACCGCCAACACCCGCGACCGCGGCGTCAACGAGATGAGCGCGGCCCTCAAACGCCGCTTCAACTTCGAGACGGTGTTCCCCATCGCCGACCTCGCCACCGAACTCGATCTGGTCGAGCAGGAGGCCAACACGCTGCTGCGGCGCTCCGGGGTGGCGATACCGGCGCCCCGGGACGTACTGGAGGTGCTGGTCACCGCGTTCCGCGAGCTGCGCACCGGCAGCGCGGAGACGGAAGGCGGCGGCGGGTCCACGGACCGGCTCTCCACGGTGATGAGTACCGCCGAGGCGGTCTCGGTCGCGCACGCCGTGGGCCTGCGGGGCTGGTATCTGCGGGGGGAGGCGGGCACGCCCGCCGACATCGTGGAGTGCCTGGCGGGCACGGCGGCGAAGGACAACGCCGAGGACCTCGCCCGGCTGCGCCGCTATCTGGAGCAGCGGGTGCCGCGGAAGAAGGGCGCCCAGTGGAAGGCCCTGCACCGCGCCCGTCACCTCCTCCCGGACCGGTGAGGGGGACGGTGATGCCGAAGTGACCGCCACCTTCGTCGGGGTTCGCCATTACAGCCCGGCCTGTGCCCGTCTGGTGGCCACGGCCATCGAGTCGCTGCGCCCCGCATTCGTCCTGGTGGAAGGGCCCGCCGACGTCAACGACCGGATCGATGAGCTGCTGCTCGGCCATGATCTGCCGATCGCGGTGTTCAGCTCCTACCGGGACGGCGAGCGGTACGAGAATTCCTGGACGCCGTTCTGCGCGTACTCCCCGGAGTGGGTGGCGCTCACCGCGGGCCGGGCGTGCGGCGCCGAGGTGCGGTTCATCGACCTGCCCGCCTGGCACCCCGCGCTCGCGCGGCGCCGCAACCGCTATGCGGACGCGGACCGTTGGGGCGCGGAGGCGGTCGCGCACCTCTGCAAGACCTTCGCGATCGACGATGAGGACACCCTGTGGGATCACCTCTTCGAAGCCGACGGTGAAGCGGACGGCCAAGGGGACGGTGAAGGAGGAGACGGTCAAGGAGGAGGCGGTGCGGAGGGCCTGGCCAAGGGGCTCGACGTGCGGCTCTCGGCCTACTTCGACCTGATCCGCGGGGAGGAGCGCGCGAGCGAGGCGGACCTGGCGCGCGAGGCGTACATGGCGCGATGGGTCAGGGCGGCGGTCGCCGAGGCCGGCGGCCGGCCGGTCGTGGTCGTGACCGGCGGCTTCCACCAGCCCGCGCTGCGCGCCCGGTGCGCCCAGGAGACGACGGGGGACGGCGACTGGCCCGAGGTACCGCGGCCGCCCGACGAGGCGATGGCGGCCAGTTACCTCGTTCCGTACTCCTTCCGGCGGCTGGACGCCTTCGCCGGCTATCAGTCGGGCATGCCGTCCCCGGAGTACTACCAGCGGCTGTGGGAGGGCGGGGCGCGGTCCGCCGCCGAGGGCCTGGTCGAGGAGTCCGTGACCCGGCTGCGGCGGCGCGGCCATGTGGTGTCCACCGCGGACCTGGTCGCGGCGCGCACCATGACCGAGGGGCTCGCGCGGCTGCGCGGCCATCGCACCCCGTTCCGTACCGATGTGCTGGACGGCCTGGCCGGGACGCTGGTCTCGGACGATCTCGGGCAGCGGCTGCCGTGGGCCGCGCGCGGCCCGCTGGCCCCGGGCGCCCACCCCGTCGTGGCGGAGCTGATGGCGGCGTTCAGCGGCGACCGGGTCGGCCGGCTCCACCCGGACACCCCGACGCCGCCGCTGGTCCACGACGCGACCGCGGAGCTCGAACGCCTCGGCCTCGCCGCCACGGGCGCGTCGGCCCTGACCCTGGATCTCGCCGAAGACCGGGGCCTGCGCCGCAGCCGCGTCCTGCACCGGCTGCGCGTTCTCCACATCCCGGGATGCGTACGGCAGTCGGGGCCGGCCACCGGAGCCGACCTGGTGCTCAACGAGCGCTGGCAGCTGTCCCCTTCCGACCGCCGGCTGCCCCGGCTGATCGAAGCGGGAGCCTACGGCGCCACCTTGCGGGACGCCGCGGCGGCGGTGCTGCGGGAGCGGATCGCCGAGGCCGGCAATGACGCCGGGCGGCTCGCCGGGGTGCTGTTCGATGCCGCGCTGTGCGGCCTCGCCGAGCTCTCCGCGGGCGCGCTCGAAGCCGTCGACGCCGGGATCGCGCAGGCGGTGGATCTGGGCGGGCTCGGCGGGGCGCTGGGCGCCGCGCTCGGACTGTGGCGGCACGACCGTCTCCTGGGAGCGGCCAAGAGCCCGCTGCTGGGCGCCGTCATCGGCGCCGCCGTCACCCGGATCCTGTGGCTGGCCGAGGGCGTGCACGGCGGCCCCGCGCCCGCCGACCGGGCCAGGCTGTCCGCACTGGCGGCGACGCGGGACGCGCTGGTGCACGCCGGGCCGCAACTCGGCCTGGACCGGGCGCCGGCACTGGCCACCGCGCGCCGGATCAGCGCGGACACCACGGCCCCGCCCGATCTGCGCGGCGCCGCCTTCGGGCTGTGCTGGTCCCTGGACGGCGCCGGCGCAGACGGAGACGAGGGCGGCGGCCGCGAAGCCGAGGGCCTCGACCCGGCCAAGGCCCTCGCCGGTACGGCCGGCCCCGAGGTGCTGGGCGACTGGCTCGCCGGGCTGTTCGCCCTGGCCAGGAGCGAGGTGCTGGCCGACGGCGGGGCGAGCGCCGGCGAGAGCGTCCTCGGAGTGCTCGACACGGTGGTCGCCGCCATGACCGGGGACGAGTTCCTGGTGGCGCTGCCCGCCCTGCGCCAGGCATTCGCGTACTTCCCGCCCCGCGAACGGGAGGCGATCGCCGGCGGTCTGCTGGAGCGCCGGGGGCTGCGCGGCTCGCCCAGGGCGCTGACCCGGACGGCGGCGGACCCGCTGGTGGCAGCCGAGGCGATGGCCCTGGAGGACCGGGTGACCCGCGTCCTGGCCGGCGAAGGGCTCGTCCCGGCCGGAGAAGGACCGATCCCGGCCGCGGCGACCGACACAGGCGGAACAAGGGGGACATCATGACCGAGCCGAACCCGGAGATCGAACGCTGGCGGCTGATCCTCGGCGCCCCGGCCGAACGCCGGACGGGTCCGCCGCAGGGCGAGGACGCCGACCGCGACGCCGCGCTGGAATGGCTCTACGGCCGCGACCCGGACCGGGCACGACGGCAGATACGCATCGGCGGGGTGCGCGCCGACGACGCGGCGGGATCCGACGGCGCAGAGGAATCCGACCGCAGCGGCGGCGCCACGAGACGGGCCGGCGGTTCCGAGCCCTCCACGCTCACCACCGTGGAGTGGCTCGACGGCATCCACCGCCTGTTCCCCAAGGAGACGATCGAACGGCTGGAGCGGGACGCCGTCGAGACGTACGGGATCCAGGAAGTGGTCACCGACCCGGCCGTCCTCGCCCGGATCGAGCCCAACGCCGTGCTGCTGCGCGCCGTGCTGCGCACCAAACACCTGATGAACCCTCAGGTCCTGGCGCTCGCCCGACGCATCGTCGAAGCGGTGGTCCGTGACCTGATGGAGCGGCTCAGGCCCGAGATCCGCCGGTCCTTCTCCGGCACCAGAGCCCGCCGCCCCAGCCGCTTCCGTCAGGCACGCAACTTCGACTTCCACGCCACCATCCGCGCCAACCTCGCCCACTACGACCCCGCGGCACGCCGCGTGGCCATCGAGAACCCCCGGTTCTTCGCCCGGACCCGGCGCCATGTCGAGCAGTGGCAGCTGATCCTCCTGGTGGACCAGTCCGCGTCGATGACGTCCTCGGTGATCCACTCGGCGGTGACCGCCGCCTGTCTGTGGGGTCTGCCGGGACTGCGCACCCACCTGGTCGCCTTCGACACCGACGTGGTGGACCTCACCCACGACGTCACGGACCCGGTGGAGCTGCTGATGACCACGCAGTTGGGCGGCGGTACGGACATCGCCAAGGCGGTGGCGTACGGTGCCTCGCTCATCGACAACCCACGCCGGACGATCCTGGCGGTGGTCACCGACTTCTACGAGGGCGGCGACGCGCAATGGCTGATCCGCACGGTGCGTGAGCTGGTGCAGCAAGGCACCCACGTACTCGGGCTCGCCGCACTCGACGAGGAGGCGAACCCCGACTACGACCACGACCTGGCGCAGCGGCTGGCCGACCTCGGCGCCCATGTCGGCGCCATGACCCCCGGACGGCTGGCGGAGTTCGTCGCGGAAAGGCTGGGCGGATGACCCGCGACGACCTCCTCACCCTCACCCCGGACGCGCTCGCCGCGCTCGCCAACCGCGGCCTGGTCAAACGCGCCGCCAAGGCCCTTGACGCCGGGACGGCGCCGGCCATCGAGGTCGGCGAGGACGGCACGGTACGGGGCACGTTCGACGACGGTGCGACCGCCGTGCTGCCCCGCGACACCGATCTCCAGGCGGCGTCCTGCACCTGCGCGGCGCCCGGCGTCTGCCGTCACCGCATCGGCCTGGTCCTGGCCTACCAACGGCAGTTCGGCCGGCCGCGGACCGACGAGGAGCCCGCGCCGTTCACCCCGTGGTCGCCGGGCGGCGTCGACGACGACACCCTGACCGCCCTGTACGGCGCGCCGGCCGTCGCCGCCGCCCGCCGCACCCTCACCTCCGGGTTCCCGGCGCGGCTGATCCGCCCCACGCCCGCCGATCCCGTGGCGCGCGCGGAACTGCGCTCCTGCACGGTCCGCTTCCTGGTCCCCGGCGAGGTGCGCTACGCCCACACCGATGCCGCCGACACCGCCCGGCACGAGATGGTCGTCCTCGCGGTGTGGGCGTTCCGGGCGGCGGACGAACGAGGCCTGGACGCCGACGACATCCAGCTCGACGTAGGAGGCACCCCCGAGAACTCCATTGCCGCCGCCACCGCCGCCACGGGCACCGGCCAGGGACTGGTACCCGCGGTCGCCCTGGTCGATGAGCTGCTGCTCGACGGCGCCTCGCACACGGGCGCCGTGGCGACGGCCTCGCTCCGCCGCGCCGCCCGCGCCCTGGACCGGCAGGGCCTGCGCTGGCCGGCCGCCGCGCTGACCGATCTCGTCGAGCAGCTGAACGCCTACCGCGACCGCACCGCCCGGCACCACCCCGAACGCCTCGCGGAGTTCCTCACCGAGATCCACGCCCGGCACCGCGCGGCCGTCAACGGCGGCGCCAGCCCCCGCTCCCGGATCCTGGGCAGCGACGAGCCCGCCGAGACGCCGCTGCGCCGGGTGCGCCTGACCGGCCTGGGCTGCCGGATCGGCGGCAGCGACACCGACCGCACCGCCGAGCTGTTCTTCGCGCATCCTGACAGTGGCACGGTCCTGGTGCTGCGCAAGCACTGGCCCGTCCCCGAGGGCGAGGAGCGGCCGCCGACCGGCGCGCGGCTCGCCACCCGCAGAATCAGCGGCGTGCCGCTGCGCGCCCTGGCCGCCGGTCAGGTGGTGACCGAGTCGGCGTCCCGCAGCGCGAGCCGGGTCGTCCGCCTGGCGCCCGGCCGGGTCGCCAGGACCAGCGTCACCCCGCTGGGCAGCAGCCAGGAGTGGGGCAGCCTGCCCGCCTCCGTGACGGCCCCCGATCTCGCCTCCCTGGAGCGCCAACTGGCCGAGCTGCCACCGAAGGTGATCCGCCCCAGAGTCGAGGCCGAACTGGTGAGGGCCGTGCCGGTCGACGAGGTGCGGGCGATCGGCTACGACCCCGGGGACCAGCGCCTCGACGCCGTCATCGCGGACGCGGAGGGGACGACGGCGCTGGTATCGGCCACCTACGACGGCGCCGCCCCGGGGGCGCTGGACTGCCTGGCCGCCGCCCTGGAGGGGGAGTTCGGCACACCCCGTTACCTCAGCGGCCTGGTACACCGCTCCGGAGGCCGCCTCATCCTGCGCCCCCTCGCCGTACTGACCGATGACGGCCCCGTCCTGCCCGACCTCGCGCCCGGCGACGGCGCCACGGATCTCGGCGCCGCCCCGGAGGAGGACGACGGCCCGTCCGAGCCCGTTGACGAAGCCCTTGGCGCCGCGCTCGCCGCCTGCGCCGACGCCGCCCACCACGGCCTGCGCCAGATGCCGCCCGGCGTCCGCCGCCGCCTCGGCGATGCGGCGGGGGCGCTGTCCGCCGTGGGGCTGCACACCGCCGCGGCTCTGGTCATCGACCTGTCCAAGGCCGTCGCGGGGGACGAGACCGACGCGATGGTCACCGCCTGGGTGGAGGCCCAGCTCAGGCTGCTCACGACCGCCGAGCTCCGCTGATGCTCCGTGCCCGCATCGCCCGCCGGCCGCCCCGTACCGCCCGCCGGCGGGTCGCGGGCGGTTGCCGCCGACCGCGGCGACCGAGGCGGAGGCGGCCGCGGGGCGTTCCGGCGCTCGGAGTGAACTCAACTGCCGGTTAAGCCCGGTGACCTTCACTGTCCGTAAGTGGACTGGTGCGGCGCGTTCATCCCATGAAAGGATGAGGAAAGAGGTTCCGGTGCCCTTAACTGTTCGTTGGGCTCGGCCCATTGGGCCGTCGTGCGGGACCCGAGGGAGTCCGGAGGACGGTGGGCATGACAGTGGGGGGCGACGGCCGGTCCAAGGGGGCGAGCAGCCCGCTCGCGGAACGGCTCAACCATCTCTTCGCGCATATGCACCCGGCCGGGGCTCCGTACACCAACGCTTTCGTGGCCGATGAGATCAGCGGTGAGACGGCCGAGTACGGCGGGGTGAAGGTCACCGAGCAGTATCTGTCGATGCTGCGCAACGGCAGACGTACCAACCCCAGCCCGGAGCTGCTGCGCGCGCTGGCCAAGTTCTTTGCCGTGCCGGTCGGTTATCTGCTGGGCGACCTCTCGCAGCCGCAGGCCGCGCGGGTGGCGGAAGAGGTCCGCTTCCTGGCGGCGATGCGCGACCAGCGGGTACGGGCCATCGCGCTGCGCTCCGTCGGGCTGCCGCCGGAGGTGCAGGAGAGCCTGACGACGATCATCTCCCAGTTCCGGCAGCAGATGAATCTCCCGGCCGATCCGCCCGAGCAGGGTGGTGAGCGGCGTGCGGAGTGAGGCGACCGGCGGTCCGACGGACGGGCCGATAGGCACCGCCGACCGCGACCAGATCTTCGCCTTCTGGCGGCAGGCCGGATACGAGGACGGGATGAGCATGCGAGTGGGGCAGATACGCAGGCGGTGCAAGCGGCTGATCAAGGAGCTGGCGCTGCCCGCCTCCATCGATCTGCGGGGGATGTGCGACATCGTCGCCACGCGTGTGCAACGGCCCGTCCAGATGGTGCCGATGAGCCTCGGCGGGGTGGTGTCGGGCATGACGGCCTCGACGGACGACGGCTACTGGATCTTCTTCGAGCTCAAGACGTCCCCCTGGCATCAGGCGCACATCGTGTTGCACGAGCTGAGCCATCTCCTGCTGGGGCATGCGCAGGATCCGGCCATTACGGAGGACGCGCTGCGGGTATGGACCCCGTCGGTCGATGTCGCCACGGCAATGCGCCGGATGGGGCTGACCGCCGGCCTCGCCCGGCACCACGGCTACGACAACCTCGCCGAGCGGGAGACCGAGGTGCTGGGCACGCTGCTGATGGAGCGGGTCGCGCCGTCCGCCGGGGAGCGGCAACTCCCGCTGGAGGGGCAGGCGGCCGAACTCGCCGCCGCCCTCGGACCCGCGCTGCAGCACATCCGCAAGCAGCAGGACGCGGACGCGGCCGGAGACGGGGGACCGCAGCGTGTTTGACGTCATCTACCTCTGCTTCGCGGTTCTCGCCTGGGCCATCGTCGGCTACAAATCCGCCGCCTGGTTCCGCGACCGCGGCAATGCCGACCTGGGCCTCGCCTGTGTGATGACGGGCGGCGTGGCGACGGTCTTCCTGTTCTCCGCGCCCAGCCTCTACCGCTGGTTCGACCGGCTGGTCGGCGTGGCCAACCTCGCCATGGTCTTCCTCTACTCCTCCGTCGTGGTGTTCGCCGCGGGCGCGCTGGTGCTGCTGCTGCGCTGGACCGCCGGCGAGGGCGAGGCCGCCCGGGCCCGCGCACGGGCCAAGGCGCGCGCCACGGTCGGGGGCGTGGCCGCGCTGTGGGCGCTGGCCGTCATCGGCTTCGCGGTCGGCCGCCCGGATGCGGTCGAGCACCCCCGCGACTTCAGCACCGCCTACACCAACTCCCCCGGTGTGATGCTCTTCCTGGTGCTGTATCTGGCCATCTTCGGCTCGAGCCTGGCGGCGCTGGGGACGCTCTGCCCGCGCTACGCCGCCCGGCTCGGCGCCTGCTGGCTCGCGCGCGGCCTGCGGGTGCTGGCCGCGGGCTGCTGGCTCGGCCTCGCCTACTGCGCCTGCAAGGTCATCGGCTTCGCCCTGTCCTGGGCGGGCCACCCGGCGCACTGGCTCTCCAACGGCGTGGCCCCGCTCAGCGCCTCGGTCGCGGCGATTCTCGTGCTCGCCGGATTCGCCCTCCCGGCCGCCGGCCCCCGCGCCGCCGCCTGGCGCCGGCTGCGCCGCCTCTCCCCGCTCTGGCGGACCGTCACGGCGGGGACTCCCGAGGTCACCATGGAACGCGCGAACTGGACCGTACGCTGGCCGTTCGCCGACCTCGAATGGCGCGCCAACCGGCAGATGGCGGAGATTCGGGACGTCCAGCGCGGCATCCGCCGCCATGTCGAGTCCGACGCCGTCGACATCGCCCGCGAGCGCGCCCGCGGCGTCTCGCTCGACGACCGTCAGCTCGCCGCCGTCGCCGAGGCGGCCGCGCTGCGCCGCGGGCTGGAGAACCGGGCGGTGGGCCATGTGCCCCACCACGGCGCCGACAGCGTGGTGGTCGTCACGGGTACGCCCATGGGGACGGACACGCATCCGGAAGGCGCAGAACTGGCCGCGGAATACGAGCACTTGGCGCTGGTCGCGGACGTCTATCACTCGCCTCTGATAGAGACCGTGCTCACCGAGCTGCGGCAGCGCAGCTCCGTATCGCGCGGCTAGCGGCGGCGCGACCACACAGACGGGGTGGCCCGGCACGGGGGTCCGGGCCACCCGCGCGACAGGGGCGGCACGGGTCCGTAGGCGCCGGTGCCGCCCCGCCGTTGCGGCCCGCGTCCCGGCCCGGGCGGGAGTTCGACGACACCCCCTAGAGTCGTGCCCCATGCAGAACACCGCCGAGACCGGCCCCGACGCCCCCATCGACGTGACGCCCCTCCTGGACGATCCCCATCCGGCCTATGCCGCGCTGCGCGAGGCCGGTCCGGTGCACCGGATCACCGGCGCGGACGGGAGCCCCGCCTGGCTGGTCACGCGTTACGAGGACGTCCGGCGCGCTTTCGCCGACCCGCGGCTCTCCCTGGACAAGCGGCATGCCGCGCCCGGTGGTTACCGCGGGTTCGCGCTGCCGCCCGCGCTGGACGCCAATCTGCTGAACATGGATCCGCCGGACCACACCAGGGTGCGCCGCCTGGTGGTGAAGGCGTTCTCCCCGGGGCGGGTGGACGCGCTGCGGGAGCCCGTACGACGGGTCGCCGACGCGCTGCTGGACGCCATGGAGGAACGCGGCGGCCGTGCGGAACTGATGGCCGACTACGCGGGGCAGCTGCCGATCATCGTGATCTGCGATCTGCTCGGCATCCCGCAGCGCGACCGGCGCGACTTCCGGGCCTGGACGGACACCCTGATCACCCCCGACCCCACCCGGCCGCAGCTGATGAAGGAGGCGATCGGGGCGATGCTGGAGTTCTTCACCGGCCTGATCGCCACCAAGCGCGCGGACCCGGGCGACGATCTGCTCTCGGACCTGATCGCGGTGCGCGACGACGCCACCGGCACGGCAGGCGACCGGCTCACCGAGGACGAGCTGACCTCGCTCGCCTTCCTGATCCTCTTCGCCGGATACGAGAACGTCGTCCACCTCATCGGCAACGCCACGCTCGCCCTGCTCGAACGCCCCGAACTCTGCGACCGTTTGCGCCGCAATCCGGCCGAACTCCCCTCCGCGGTCGAGGAGTTCATGCGCCACGACGGCCCCGCGCCGCTGGCGATCCGTCGCTTCCCCAAGGAGGACGTGGAGATCGGCGGGGTACGGATCCCGGCCGGCGAGAGCGTGCTGCTCGCCGTCGCTTCCGCGAACCGCGACCGCGCCCGCTTTCCCGATCCGGACACCTTCGACCACGGCCGGGACCTCGCCGGGCACCTCGCGCTGGGCCATGGCATCCATTACTGCCTCGGTGCGCCGCTGGCCCGTATGGAGACCGAGACCGCGCTCGGCGCGCTCATCAGCCGGTTCCCGGGCCTGCGGCTGGGCGTCCCGGCGGATGCGCTGCAGCGCCGGCGAGGCCTTCGCGCGCATGGCCTGATTTCGCTGCCCGTGGCCTGGGAATCGAGAGCCGAACAAGTTTTTGAGGCATAACCCCCCGCCAATGCGGTAGAAAGGTCTTGAGCCCGCCCGGTGTGCATCCCCCGTCGCACCGGGCGGGCCGTCGTTTGCAGCTGCGACACCGCGCCTCGCGAGCCGACACCACGGCCCGCCGCGCCCCACGCCGCGACACGCCGAACGGGCAGCGCTCCCGTGGTCCGTCTGGCGCACCCACGCTGCGGGCCGCAACGGCCGTTCTTAGCGTGACGGCATGGCAACCGACGCGCTGTATTCCAGGAAGGCCGCCGCGGTCGTGGCGCTAGCCGTCGCCGGAATCTCCCTGACGTCCATACCGGCCATGGCCCACCCCGGACCCGCCGGGACCGGCAGCCGTCGACCCGCCTCGCCGGGCGCGGACGTCCAGGTCGCCGCCGCCCCCCAGGTGCCCGAGCTGCCGAGCGGGCTGTCCGCCCGCTCCTGGATGGTCGCCGACGCCGACACCGGCGCCGTCCTCGCCGCCAAGGCGCCGCACCGCCGACTCCCCCCGGCCAGCACCCTCAAGACGCTGTTCGCGGTCACCGTGCTGCCGAAGTTCCCGGCCGGTTCCGTCCGCCGGGTCAGCGCCGAGGACCTCGAGGGCGTCGGGGACGGCAGCAGCCTCGTCGGCGTCGAGCAGGGCGAGCGCTATCGGGTCGCCGACCTGTGGCGCGGGGTCTTCCTCCGCTCCGGCAACGACGCCGTGCACGTCCTGGCCTCGATGAACGGCGGCTGGGACGCCACCGCCCAGGAGATGCAGAAGACCGCCCGCACATTGGGCGCCCGCGACACCACGGTGAAGTCCCCGGACGGCTACGACACCCCGGGTCAGCTCTCCTCGGCGTACGACCTGACCGTCTTCGGCCGCGCCGGGCTCGCCAACCCCGATTTCGCGCGCTACTGCGCCACCGCCCGCGCCCGCTTCCCCACCAGCGACGGCCTCACCCCGATCGAGAACACCAACCGGATGCTCGCCGGCTCGCACGGTCTGACCCCCTACCCCGGAATCATCGGCGTCAAGAACGGCTACACCACCCACGCGGGCAACACCCTCGTCGCCGCCGCCCGGCGGGACGGCCGAACGCTGCTGGTCACGGTCATGAACCCGCGGTCCGGCGAGTACAACGCCGTCTACAAGGAGGCGGGTTCCCTCCTCGACTGGGGCTTCGACAGCGTCGGCAAGGCCCGACCGATCGAGACCCTGCGCACGGTGCACACCGGCTCCGAGGGCCGTACCGCGATAGGCCCCGAGGACCGTGCGGTCAGACGCCCGCCGCCCACCGCCGCCATCACCGCCAAGGCCGACCACGGTCCCTCCGGGAACTCCGCCACCGCGGTGTGGGGCGGCGGCGTCGGCGCCCTGGTGCTCGCCCTGGCCGGGACGCTCGCCTGGTGCCGGCACGGCCGCCGGCGCGGGGGCCCGCCGGACGGGGAGGCCTAGGGCGCTTCTGACGGAGATCCCGCCAAGGTCCCGGCTACGCGGCCCCGGTACGCAGCCGGGGCGCCGTCCCGGCCGCCGGTACCGGGCCGCCGTGGTCCTCCAGGCTCCCCGTCACATGCCGTGCCCAGCCCATCAGCCCGACGACGTCGACGCCGTACGGGGAGGAATCCGCGTACGGCGCGACGGCCCCCGCGCCGCGGTCGAGCAGCGCCACGGCGCCCGCGACATTGCCGCGCGCCGCATGGGTGAGGCCCACGGCGAGCTGGGCCAGCCCCCGCCACAACCCGCGCTCCGCCTCCGGTGCCGCCTTCCAGGCGTCCTCGAGCACCTCGTGCGCATGGAACGGCATCCCGTCGTCCAGCAGTCGCTGCGCCTCGGCCAGCGCCTGTTCGGGCGTACGCGGCACCCCCTCGGGCTGCCGCGCCACGCCGGGGGAGTCGTACGGCAGCGGGCGTCCGAGTCCGTCCCGCGGCCGGGCGTTACGGGCCCGGCCCTGCGCATCACGGTCCCGGGAGCGCGAGGCCGCGGGCGCCGTCGGCGCGGTCTCCGTCCCGGCGCCGCAGTGCTCGCACACCTCGCTCTCCGGGCGTTCGCGGACCCGCCCGCAGGCGTCGCACACCATGCTCAGCCAGCAGGCCGGATCGCCGCCCGTGCCGGACCCGCCGGACCTGTCGTTCGTTTCCTCCGTGCCGTTCACCCTTCGATTGTGCGTCGTGCGCGGGGCCTGCGTCTCCCGGACGCGGAGCCGGGGCCGGTCGGGGAGGAATCCTGGTCAGGGGACCGGCGCCGGTGAGGAGGCGTCCGGTACGCGAAGGGACGGGCGGCCGCCGCCGTCCGCCCGGACGGTCCAGATGTCGGAGGGCCGGCCGTCGCGGCCCGGCAGGGCGTAGGCGAGGGTGCGGTCGTCCAGCCAGGCGGCCTGGTCGTCCACGCTGCGCGCTTCGGCGAGCGGGTGCTCGCGCAGCGTGCGCAGGTCCAGGACGTACAGCCGCCAGGGCCGGGTGGCCCCCTCGCGTACCCGCTTCTTGAAGGCGAGGCGGGTGTTGTCGGGGGAGAGCGACGGGCATTCGACGTTCTCGCGGAGGGTGTGCGCCGCCCACTTCCGCATATCGCCCTCGACCAGGTAGGTCTTCCCCTGCGTCGAGACGGTGGCGTAGAACCGGTTGTCGTCGCGGGCGAAGGTGACGCCCCAGTAGTTGACGTCGGGGGAGTGGTAGCGGCGGCCGTCGAGGGTGAGCGGGATCTCCTCCATGTTCTTGATGAGGTAGCCGGTGCGGGTGTCCAGGATCGAGGTGCGGGTGGAGAACGCGGTGGTGGCGTACGAGTCCCCGGTGGCGAACATCGTCCACGACAGCATCCGGCCGGACGCCGAGACCCGGGCCCGGTTGGGGATGCCGGTGAGCGCGATCCGCCGCTTCTCGCGCAGCCGCCGGTCCAGCACGACGGCGTAGGACCGGGGCGGGATGCCCGGGCGGCGCTGCAGACAGAGGCCGGTGCCCGCGGCCGCGTAGAAGCGCTCGCAGGCGGGGCCGCCGGTGGCGCGGTGGTCGGCGGGGCGCGCGGCGTGCGCCGACGCGCGGGCGGTGGCACCCGTTCGGGCGGGCAACCGGGCCACCCGGCCGGATCCGGCGCCCGTACTGCGGAAGTACAGCCGGCCGCGGTCCAGGCCGAAGGCCGAGGTGGCGTCGGCCGGTTCGGCGCGCCGGGCGGCGCTCACGGTGTAGACGACGGCGACGCCCGCGAGGAGGGCGGCGGCGGTCGCCACGGCGAGGATCCGGGCGCGGAACGAGAGGGCGGCGAACGGCGCGGAGGTACGCGCCGGGAGGGGACGGTCCTCCTGCTGCGACGGCGACGTGGACGGCGTCTCGGGCACGGGCGTCGTTTCCTTCGGTGGGTCAGGGCTTCGATGAGAGCAGGGCTTCGGGAGGTCGGGACTTCACGGGTTCGCGGGTTCGCGGGTTCATGACGGGGACGGTCGCCCATCCGGCTGTTCCGGCTGTTCCGGCTGTTCCGGGCGCTCCGGGGCCCGGCCGCTGCGGCTGGGGCCGGGGAGCAGCGCGGTGGCCGCCGCGAGCGCCACGGCCAGCGCGGCGACCGCGATGATCAGCGCGGGACGGGCGCCCCACAGCGTCCAGGCGGCCCCGAACCCGGCCGCCGCCAGCAGACGGCACAGCGCCTGCCCCGTCTGCAGCAAGGCCATTCCGCTCGCCCGCCGGGCGGCGGGCAGAACGGGCCCGGCGAGCGCCATCAGGACGCCGTCCGTCGCCGCGTAGAACACCCCCAGCAACAGCAGCACGCCCACCAGCAGCAGCCGGCCCGCGTCCGTCGACGCCAGCAGGACATAGCCGCCCAGGAGCGCCAGATGCCCGCCCAGGAAGGGAATGCGCCGCCCGATACGGTCACCGAGCCGCCCGGCGGGCACCGCCAGCAGCAGATAGACCGCGGCGGCCCCCAGCGGCAGGAGCGGGAACCAGCCGACCGCGAAGTCCAGTCGGCGCTGGAGCAGCAGATAGAGGAACGAGTCGCCGATGGTCGCCGCGCCGAGCAGCGCCGCGGCCGCGAAGATCCGGCGGAAGGCGGGGTCGCCGAGCGGCGTCAGCAGCCGCGCTCCGGCGCGAAGGCGCGGCCCGGCGACCGGTGCCGGGGGCCGGACCGCGGGCAGCGCCGCCCGCCCCGGAACGAAGGCGACCAGCAGCAACACCCCCACCAGCCCCACGCAGAAGCTGACGACGAAGACCGCGTCATAGGCGTCCGCGGTGGCCCACAGCAGCGCGAACGCGGCCAGCGGACCCAGCAGGGCGCCGGTGGTGTCCATGGCGCGGTGTACGCCGAAGGCCCGGCCGAGCGCGTCCGGCGGGGCGCTGAGCGAGATCAGCGCATCGCGCGGCGCGGTCCGTACGCCCTTGCCGATCCGGTCCGCGGCGAGCGACGCGCCGATGCCGACCGTGCCGCCACCCGCCAGCAGCAGCCCGAGGCGGGACAGCGTGGAGAGCGCATAGCCCGCCCCGGCGACGAGTTTGTGCCGCCCGCCGCGGTCGGCGGCATGCCCGCCCAGCAGCCGTACCAGCGCTGTAACGCCGTTGTAGAGGCCGTCGAGAAATCCGAACTGGAGTGGAGACAGTCCGAGTTGAAGAACGAAGTAGAGCGGCAGCACGGCGGTGACCATCTCGGAGGAGATGTCCGTGACGAGGCTGACCGCGCCGAGGGCCAGTACCGGCCCCCCGACGCGGCCACGCGTCACCTTTTTCGCCGTCGCGGCCGCGTCCGTGGTCGCGAGATACATCGGTCAGACCGCCCGTCGGTCCCGTTGCCGTCCGCCGCCGTCCGCCCGCGGGCTCAGTGGCACTGGTAGCTCGGGCTGCTGTCCTTGGTGCTGCCGTCCGTGCCGACCAGGTCCCAGGAGAACCCGTCGTCGGTGAAGTTCAGCTTGACCACGCCGAAGGTGTCGGTCAGCCGCTTCTCGCTGTTCGGCTGCACTTCCTCGATCTTGTACGGGTTTGCGCCGCCCATCCCGCCCAGCAGCTCGACGATCCCGTTCTTGTCCGCCTTGCCGTCCGGGTTCTGCGGCGCGAACCGCTCGTAGTGATGGTCGTGCCCGTTGAGGATCAGCTCGGCCTTGGCGTCGTAGAGCAGTTTCCAGACCGGGCGGCTGACCGGGTCGTTGCCGTGTTCGCCGGAGGAGAAGAGCGGGTGGTGCCAGTAAGCGGCCACGCACTTCTTGGAGTTGGCGGCGAGGTCCGACTTCAGCCAGTTCATCTGGGCCGAGTTCAGGCTGTTGGAGTCCAGCGCGATGAAGTGCCAGTTGTCCTGGTCGTAGCTGTAGTAGCTCTTGCCCTTGGGGTAGGCGATGTCGCCGAAGTAGGCCTTGTAGCCGGCCAGTTCACCGTCCGGGTCGTATGTCTCGTGGTTCCCGGCCACCGGATGCGTCTTGTTCTTGAACGCGCCCCAGCTGGTGTCGTAGTAGCTCTTGAAGTCCTTCAGCCGGGCGTCGTCGTACTGGTTGTCGCCCATGGTCATCACGAACGCCGGATCGATCTTCTTCACCAGCGCCGCGGTCTTCGGGTGCTCGCAGTCGCTGTCGTCGGCGGTGCAGCGCTCGGCGATATCGCCCGCCGCGACGGCGGTGAAGCCGCCGGCCGCCCGGTCCGGCGCGGCATCGGCGCGGCCGGCGGGCGACCACAGCACCACCCCGCCGACGAGCGCGAGCGCCGCGCCCGCGGCGGGGATGCCCCAGCGGGGGCTGGTGAGGCCGGTGCGCTTCCTCGAGTGTTTCCTCGGGTGGTTCTCGGAGTGGGGGGTCGACGTCATGTCCGTCTCCAGGGTCGGCGTGGGGGAGCCGTCCCGAGGAATCCTGGCGACAGGCCATGTACGCGTCAAGGAGACGGGCGATTATTGTTAGGAAACTTTCCTACCGTCATTCCCGATCCCTGCGCGGTCCGTCGGATCAGCCCAACTCCACCTCGTAGAAGCAGAGATGGTCCTTGATCTCCGCCACCTCGGGGCGCGGCTCAGGGTAGGCCCACACGATGTCCTCCGGACCACCGGCAAGTGACCAGTAGGAGGCGGTGCCCTTGAAGGGGCAGACGGTGTGGGTGTCGGAGGGGGTGAGCAGGTCGGTGCGGACGTCCTCGGGCGGGAAGTAGTAACGGGTGGGGTAGCCGGTCTCGGTGAGGAGGAGGGGCCGGTGCGAGTCGGCCACGACCTGGCCGTTGACGATGACGCGGACGTGCTCGGTGCCCTGGGTGACGTCGATGCGGTGGCCGGGGGTGGGGTTCATGCGGGCTCCTTGGGGGCCGGGGCGGGCGCTGGTCACTCCAGTGTCGTACCGGGGGCGGCGTCGGGGAGGGGGACACGGGCCGGCGCGGCGCGCACGATCTCGCCGACGTCGGCGACGGGGACGCCCAGCCCGGTCAGCCAGGAGACGACCTGGGCCAAGGAGGCGTCCATGGCGGAGGTCAGGGGCAGCAGGGTCTGGAGAGGCACCGGGGTGACGCCGTGCCAGGTGCGGTAGAAGGACAGCAAGGTGAGGGCCCTGTCGTACGGCAGGCCCGCGGGCAGCTGCCGGCCGGACGTCCGGATGCCGTAGGAGGCCAGGCGCGCCGCGATCTCCTCCGGAGTCGCCTGCACCTCCTGCGAGGCCACCACGACACGGGCGAACGGCAGCACTTCGGCCGGGCTCATCCGCCAGGCGGCACACGGCCCGGTCGGGCTGAGAAGTTCTTCGTCGAGCGCCGTACGGCGGTGCGGCGGCCGCAACGGCAGGGGGAACCCGTACGCCTGCAAGCGGGTCAGGATCTCCTCCAGGCCCCGGCCGGTCGCGCGCACGGCATGGAACAGGCGCTCGTAGGTGAGCGGTTCCTTGCGCCGCGGCAGGAGAGGCAGATCCGCGTCGCAGGCGTCGGCGGGGAACGGGTCGGGCGGCCGGAAGCCGTAGCCGGACAGCATCTCCACGATGCCCCTGGGCCCGAGGCTCAGTTTCCTTGCAGCCGACAGCACATGGCCGGGAGGGACCGGCTCCGCCAGGGACAGCCAGGGCCAGCGCCCGTTCGCCTCCGCGCTCAGCAGCGTCAGTGCCGCCTCGTCGGGCGCGGCGGGCAGCGTACCGGCCCGTGCATCGAATCCGTACCGGCGCAGTACGGCGGCGACCTGAGGCAGGGGGATGCCCAGCCGCAGGGCCGCCTGCGCCAGGTGGCCCGGTGGCACGGGCGCCTCGATGTCGAGCCACTCCCGCTCGTCGGGGCCCGGGTCGCGCAGATCCGTCAGCAGCAGCACATCGGGCCGGTCGGCCCTGGTGCGGGCCGGTGCGGCGGAGCCGGTCGAGGTGACGGGACGCAGCAGCGCTCGCCCGCGCAGGAACGGCACGTTCTCCTCGGCGTACGCCTGGAAGGAGACGCGGGCTCCGTCGGCGCCCGGCGAGGGAAGTCCCCCCTGCTCCTGAGGAGCCTGCAAGAGGATCGGCGGCGAGGCCCGCACCGCCCGTCGCGGTGCCTCCGCCGCCCCGGCGGGCGGGGCGGCCCGATGGGTGAGCGACAGATGGCCGATGCTCCCCGCCGGGACCACCGGGCCCGCCACCGCGCCGCCGGTCACCGCGTTCCGGATGTGCCCGTACTGCTGCATCGCGCCCTTCCCTTGGTCTGCGTGGAGACAGCCTAGGAGGGGTGGGCGCCGGGCCTCACACCTTTCGGATTCCGCGCCCCGCCCACTCCGGCGCCGGCCCGGCCAGACCGGTGAGGTAGCCGCGAGCCGCATCCGGCAGCGGCGCCGCCCGGCCCGCCCCCTGGTCGACGTGCAGCGCGCACAGCTCCTCCGTCGCCACCGCCTCGCCGACCGGTTCGCCGGAGGACGCCTCGCACACATACATCTCGTGCAGGAGGCGGACCTTCTTCGCGTCCGCTCCCAACACCGTTGTCCGGACGGCCAGTTGACTGCCCCGAGCGACTTCGTCGAGGTAGCGGACGTGCGCCTCGACCGTATAGAGCGAGCAGCCGCTGCGCGCCCGATAGCCGGCGTCGAGGCCGGCCGCGTCCATCAGCGCGTCCGTCGCGAAGCCGAAGACGAGGACGTAGTACGCCTCGCTGAGGTGGCCGTTGTAGTCGATCCACTCGTCCTGGACGGATTGCCGGAAGAGGGTGAGATCGGCGCTCATCGCTTGACGTCCCCCAGCCGGCCGGTCGCGCGCAGCACGTCGATCACGCCCCGGTCCCGTTCGGCGACCAGATCCGCGTACGTACGGTCGCCCGCGGCCGCCGCGCAGCCGTCGACCATCGCGTCCCGCAGCTTCCGGTCCAGCTCCGGTGCCTCCAGGCGGGTCCAGGGGGACTTCAGCGACGGGCCGAAGTGGTCGAGCATATGGGCCATCCCGCCCTCGCCGCCGGCCAGCGCAAAGGTCAGGCAGGGGCCCATGAAAGCCCAGCGCAGGCCCGGTCCCTCGGTTATCGAGGCGTCGATGTCCTCGACGGAGGCCTCGCCGTTGGCGACCATGTGCAGCGCCTCGCGCCAGAGCGCTTCCTGGAGGCGGTTGGCGATGAAGCCGGGCAGTTCGCGGTCCATGGTGATGACGGACTTGCCGGCCACGTCGTAGAAGCGGGCGGCCCACGCCACGGCGTCCGCGTCGGTCCGCTCGCCGCCGACGACCTCGACGAGGGGGATGAGATAGGGGGGATTGAAGGGATGGCCCACGACCAGCCGGCCCGCGCCGGCCGCCGTGGCCGCCTCGGTCTGCATATCGGTCATCGGGTAGCCCGAGGTGGACGAGGCGATGACGACACCCGGCGGGGTGGCGGCGGCCAGCTCGGCCAGCAGGGAGCGCTTCAGCTCCAGCTTCTCCGGGGCGCTTTCCTGGACGAAGTCGGCGTGGGCGACGGCCTCGGCGAGGGTGGGGGCGACCGTCAGGCGGCCCTGGGAGGCGCCCTCGGCCAGGCCTATCTGCTCCAGGGCGGGCCAGGCGGCGGCGACCAGGCGGCGGAGCCTGTCCTCGGCGTCGTCGGCCGGGTCCCAGGCGGTGACGTCGTAGCCGCGGGCCAGGAAGTGGGCGACCCAGCCGCCGCCGATGACGCCGGCGCCGATGCAGGCCACGCGGCGTACGGCCTCGGGGGCGCAGGGAGCGGCGGGGGATTTAGGGGCGTTGTCGGGCATGCCAGGGGTGTTTTCGGGCATGGGGGAGCGGCTCCAGACGGGGGAGAAGGGGCGGGGAGGGGTGAGGTCAGCCGCGCGGCTTCAGGCCGAGCCGGGCCCGTGCCTGGTCCGGCGTGGCGACCGACGCGCCGAGCAACTCCGTGATCTGCACGGCCCGTTCGACCAGCTGGGCATTGGTGGCCTTGACGCCGCGGCCGAGGTAGAGGTTGTCCTCCAGGCCGACCCGGACGTTGCCGCCGAGCAGAATCGACTGGGCGACCCACGGCATCTGCATCCGGCCGAGCGCGAAGCTGGCCCACTGCGCGCCCTCGGGCAGCATGTTCACCATCGACTGGAGCACGCCCGGGTCGGCCGGTGCGCCCCACGGGATGCCCATGCACAGCTGGAAGATCGTCGGGTCGTCCAGCAGCCCCTCGGCCAGCAGCTGCTTGGCGAACCACAGCTGGCCGGTGTCGAAGATCTCCAACTCCGGCCGCACGCCCAGCTCCTGGATGCGCCGCGCGCCGGTCCGCAGCATGTCGGGAGTGGAGACGTAGAGGTTGGAGCCGTCGCCGAAGTTGAGCGAACCGCAGTCCAGCGTGCAGATGTCGGGGAGGAGTTCCTCGACGTGCGGGAGCCGGTCGAGGCCGCTGACCAGGTCGGTACCGGGCAGCTGCGTCAGCGGGGCGTCGGGGTCGATCACCAGGTCGCCGCCCATGCCGGCGGTGAGGTTGATGACGACGTCGGTGCCGGTCTGCTTGATGCGGTCCACGACCTCGGCGTACAGCCGCGGGTCGCGCGAGGGGTCGCCGGTCTCGGGGTCGCGTACATGGATGTGCACCACCGCGGCGCCGGCGCCCGCCGCCTCGACGGCCGACTCGGCGATCTGCCGGGGCGTGACGGGGACGTGCGGGGAGCGGCGGACGGTGTCACCGGCGCCGGTCAGCGCACAGGTGATGATGACCTCGTTGTTCACGGGGGTTCCCTTCTCCGGGGGCCGGCCATGGACCGGCGTCGGCCAGATGCGATCTGGGCGTCGGCGGGTGTGCGCCCGGCTTCGGCCGGGTGTGCTCTCGGCGTCAGCCGGGCGTGAGTTCGCTCTCCACGAAGGCGAGGAGCGCGGCGTGCATGGTGTCGGGGGAGGTGCTGTCCGGGGCGGTGGCCAGGACCTGCGTGGCCAGGCCGTCGATCAGCGCGGTCAGGCGGAGCGCGGTGAACTCCGCATCCAGCGGGCGGAAGACGCCTTGCTCGACCCCCCGCCGCAGGACATCGGCCACCGTGGTGCGCCACTGCCGGTAGTAGTGCTCGTGCAGCCGGCCGACGGCGGTGGAGCGGGCCGCCTGTGCCCACAGGTCGAGCCAGACCAGCCACTGCCGGCGCTGCTGAGCGGTGCGCGGGGTCTGCAGCGCGATCAGATGCAGCAGCTCGGCGTGGGCGTCGGCGGCCGCTGCCAGGCCCGCGGCGCGGCGCTCGGTGTCTTCGTCCATGCACCAGCGCACGGCCGCCTCGAGCAGTTCGTCGCGGCCGGGGAAGTGGTAGTGCACGGCGGCGGTGCTCGTACCGCAGGCGGCCGCGATGTCCGCGACCCGTACGCCGTGGAAGCCGTGCTCGGCGATCAGCCGTACGGTCTCCCGCACGATCTGCAGCGGCCGGCCGCCCTCGGGCACCGCCACCGGCTCGCGGCCGGGCGGCGCTGCCGGGCGCTCCGGGGCGCCGAGCAGCCAGCCGGTCTCCACGCCGCCGATATCGGCGATGCGCACGATCTCGGCGAGCGTGAAGCGCCGGGTACCGCTCAGTGACCTGGACAGCTTCGAGGGGTCCATGACCATCCGGCGGGCGAACTCCCGACGGCTGCAGCCGAGCCG
Organism: Streptomyces sp. NPDC053427; assembly: GCF_044544985.1. Taxonomy (NCBI): domain Bacteria; kingdom Bacillati; phylum Actinomycetota; class Actinomycetes; order Kitasatosporales; family Streptomycetaceae; genus Streptomyces; species Streptomyces sp. NPDC053427. Next base: position 38,623 of record NZ_JBITYA010000001.1, read on the forward strand.
GTCGATCACCTGGCGGACACGGTCGGTGACATCCCCGGCCTCGTCGGCGATCCGGGCTCCGGGGTCTCCGGCGTCTTCCTCCATGGTCGGGGACCGTAACAGCGTGTTGAGAATATCGCAACGGTCGGGGTGGGATTCGGGGAGGAAATGCCTGTTCTTTCGGGGCGCGTAGTGGTGTGTTGCGAAGCAACTGATGGACGAGTCAGATGTGGGGCGGAAGTGGTGGACAATTCAGCCGGAGGATCCGAAAACCGCGGGAATGTGGCAAAGTGACGACATGGCTGACCGGGGAGCGAAGCGCCCCACCGTGTCGGTGCCGGACGACTGGCCCGCCCACCCGGACCTGACCCTGGCTCTCAACGGCATGGGCGGCTTCGACTGGGACCTCGACAGCGGGCTGATGCACATGGACCCGCCCGCCCTTGAGGTCTTCGACATGCTGCCGGCGGAGTACGACGACCGCCCGGACACCCTCGGCTGCCGCGTACCCGCCCACGAGGCGGCCCGCCTGGACGCCCTGGTGGCCAACGCCCTCAAGGACGGCAGCGACTCCTACGGCGCCTACTTCCGGGTACGGCTGCGGGACGGCGAGCTGCGCTGGACGCACGCCCAGGGCAGCATCCGCCGCGACCCCACCGGCCGGCCCCGCCGCATCATCGGCGTGGTGCGCGACGCCAGCGACGAATACACCCACGCGGCGGAACGGCTCGCGGCCGATGAGGAGCGGCGCCGGCACACCGGCATCGTGGAGCGCACCACCGCCGCCCTGGCGCACGCCAGAACGGTCCACGAGGTCATCGCCGTCCTGGGCGACGAGCAGGGGCTGAGCCGGCTGGGCGCGGAGAACGTGATCCTCGGGCTCGTCGAGGCGGGCCGCATCCGGCTGGTGTCGGAGGGCAAGGCGGGAAGCTTCGTGCCGGATCTGGAGTTCACACGCGTCGGCGACGAATTCCCGATGAGCGAGGTCGTGCGCACCCTCACACCGCGATATGTGCGCAGCCGCGCCGCATTCCAGTACGGCTACCCGCGGCTGTGGCACGCCATCGAACCGCTGAACGTCAATTCCGCCGCCTACCTGCCGCTGATCGCCCAGGGCCGCCTCATCGGCGTGATCGGGCTGTTCTTCGAGCGGGAGAGCGACTTCCGCGACCAGGAACGCAACGTCCTGCTCGCACTCGGCAGCAGCATCGCGCAGAGCCTGGCCCGCGCCATGCTCTACGACCAGGAACACGACCTCGCCGCCGGCCTCCAGCAGGCCATGCTGCCCCGCCGCATCCCCGGTGTCCCCGGCGCCCAGGTGGCGGTGCGCTACCGCTCCGCCCGGATGGGACGGGACATCGGCGGCGACTGGTACGACGTGATCCCGCTGCCCGACGGCCGCGTCGCCGCCGTCATCGGCGACGTCCAGGGGCACGACACCCAGGCCGCGGCCCTCATGGGCCAGCTGCGCATCGTCCTGCGCGCCTACGCCGCCGAAGGGCACGCCCCCGCGACCGTCATGGCGCGCGCCTCCGCCTTCCTCAACGAACTCGACACCGACCGCTTCGCCACCTGCACCTACGTGGATGCGGACCTGAGCACCGGAGCCGCCCGGTTCGTCCGGGCCGGGCACATCGAACCCCTGCTACGGCACGCCGAGGGCATCTGCCGCCGGCTGCCGGTGGCCGGCGGGCTGCCGCTCGGGATCGCCTCCGAGTTCGTACGGCTCGACTACCCCGTCACCACCGTCCATCTCGCCCCCGGCGACACCCTGGTGCTGTGCACCGACGGCCTCGTGGAACAACCCGGCATCGACCTCGACGACGGTATGCACGACCTGGCCCGCGAGGTCCGGGAGGGCCCGCAGGACGTCCAGCAACTGGCCGACCGGCTCTGCGAGTCGGTGGACAAGGGAACCGGCGAGGACGACATGGCGCTGCTCCTGCTGCGCCGCCTCGGCGCACCCGAGCACGACACCGTCGGCCGCTTCCGGCAGCACATCGCGCCCGCCGACCCCGAAGGACTGTCCGCCGCCCGCCACATGATCCGCGCCGCCGTACGGGCCTGGGGCGCCCGCGAACGCTCCGAGGAGATCGAGCTGGTCGCCGACGAGTTGATCACCAACGCTCTGCTGCACACGGACGGCGAGGCGATCGTCAACATCCGGATGCCGCACAGCGCCATGCGGCGGCTGCGTCTGGAGGTCGAGGACCACTCCAGCAGCCTGCCGCGGCGCCGCGAACCGGGCGAGGCCGGGGTCTCGGGGCGGGGACTGCTGCTGGTGGACCGGCTGGCGGATGTCTGGGGTGTGGAACCGCGCGGCACCGGAAAGTGCGTATGGTGCGAGTTCAACTGCCCCTGAGGGGATAGGCACCGACCGCGCCGGCACCGGCGGTATCGGACGCCGAGGAATCGGCACGGCCAAGTGAGGACGGTAGGACGGGTTATGGGATCGCCTGCGGATGCGGAACAGCGCGGACACACCCGCGAGTTGGCGGGACTGCTGGATGCGGAAGCCGTCCGGAACATCGCACTGTCCTGGGTGGACAATGCGGGCATCGCGCGCGCCAAGGCCATTCCGGCCGCCCGCCTGGCCCACGCCGCCCGGCGCGGGGTCGGCATGTCGCCCGTCTTCGACGTCTTCACCTCCGAGGACGCCATCACCGCATCCGACCACCTCGGCGGACCCTCCGGCGACCTACGGCTCTTCCCCGACCTGGACCGGATCACCGTACTCGCCGCGCAGCCCGGCTGGGCCTGGGCCCCGGCCGACCGCTACGACCAGGAAGGCGCGCCGCACCCCGCCTGCCAGCGGCAGTTCGCCCGCGCGATGGCCGAGCGCGCCACGGCGGCCGGCATCGACGTGCGGATGGGCTTCGAAACCGAGTGGGTCGTCACCCGCGCGCCCAAGGGCCACGATCCGGGCGAGGACGACGCCTACCAGCCGCTGGACTACCCCTGCACGGGCCCCGCGTACGGCATGAGCCGCATCGTCGAACTCTCCGACTACCTCCGCGATGTCACCGAAGCCCTGACCCTCCAGGGCATCGACGTCCACCAGATCCACCCCGAGTACGCGCCCGGCCAGTTCGAGGTGAGCTGCGCCCCCGGCGACCCGGTGCGCGCCGCCGACGACGCCGTCCTGGTACGCGAGACCGTCCGCGCCGTCTCCGTCCGGCACGGACTGCGCGCCTCCTTCGCCCCGTCCGTCGTGGCCGGACAGGTCGGCAACGGCTGCCACCTCCACTTCAGCCTCAACCGCGACGGCAAGAGCCTGCACCGCACCCCGAACGCCCCATGGGGCCTGGCGCCCGACGCGGTCGCCTTCCTCGGCGGCGTCTTCGCCGCCCTGCCCGCCCTGCTCGCCGTCGGCTGCCCCTCGCCCGCCAGCTATCTGCGGCTGCAGCCCTCCCACTGGGCCGGCGTCTACCAGTGCTGGGGCATCGAGAACCGGGAGGCGGCGCTGCGGCTGATCCCCGGCGCCCCCGACGACCCCGACGGCGGCAGCGCCGAGCTCAAGACCTTCGACGGCGCCGCCAACCCCTACCTCGCCGTCGGCGCCGTCATCGCCGCCGGACTGCACGGCATCGAGACCGGGGCGCAGCTCCCGGCGCCGGAGACCGACGACCCGGGCACCCTCGGCGTCCGCGAGCGGGCCCGGCGCGGCATCCTCCGGCTGCCCGCCACCCTGACCGAGGCCGCCGACCGGTTCGAGAAGTCGGCCCCGCTGCACGAGGCGATGGGCAAGGTGCTGCACGGCGCGGTGCTCGCCGTACGGCGAGCCGAGGAGGCCCGGTTCGCCGACGTCGACGCCGAGGAACTGGCCGCCGCCACCCGCTGGCGCTGGTGATGACGGCGAACGCCCCGGGGCCCTTCCCCGGCCCGGACGACGGCCTCCCGCCGCTGGTGGACCACCACTGCCACGGCGTGCACCGTCACGAACCGGACGCCGGGACGTTCGCCGCCTGTCTCACCGAATCCGACCGCCCACCCGCCGCGGGCACCACCTTCTTCGACACCCAGACCGGCTTCGCGGTCCGCCGCTGGTGCCCGCCGCTGCTCGACCTGCCCGCCCACTGCCCGCCCGACCGCTATCTGGCCCGCCGCCGCGACCTCGGCCCGGACGAGACCCGCCGCCGACTGCTGGGCGCCACCGGCATCGGCACCTACCTCCTCGACACCGGGCTGCCCGGCGACCTCACCGGCCCCGCCGAGACCGCCCAGGCCGGGCGCGGCACCGGATACGAGGTCGTCCGGCTGGAGGCCCTCGCCGAACGCGCCGCCCTCGGGGTGCGCGACGCCGAGGAGTTCACCGCCAAGCTCGACACCGCGATCCGGGACGCGGCACGCACCGCCGTCGCCTTCAAAACCGTCGCCGCCTACCGCCACGGCCTCGCCCTCGACCCGCTGCCGCCGACCCCGCACGCGGTGCACACCGCCGTCCGCGACTGGATGGCCGCCGGACTGCCCCGCCTCACCGACCCCGTCCTGCTGCGCCACCTCGTCTGGCAGGCCGTCGCCACCGGCCGCCCGCTCCAGCTGCACACCGGCTTCGGCGACCCCGACCTGCGCCTCGACCGGGCCGACCCGGCGCTGCTCACCGACCTCGTACGGGCCACCGCCGGCACCGGCACCGACCTGGTGCTGCTGCACTGCTACCCGTACCACCGCCAGGCCGCCTACCTGGCGAGCGTCTTCCCGCACGTCTACTGCGACGTCGGGCTCACCCTCACCCACATCGGCCCGCGCGCCACGGCCGTCCTGGCCGAATTCCTGGAACTCACCCCCTTCGGCAAACTGCTCTTCTCCACCGACGCCTACGGCCTCCCGGAGCTCTACCTGGTCGGCAGTGCCCTGTTCCGCACCGCGCTCGCCTCCGTACTCGGCGGCTGGACCGCCTCCGGCGCCTGGTCGGCCGACGACGCCCGACGGGTGGGCGGGATGATCGCGGCGGACAACGCGCGACGGGTGTACGGCCTCCCCGAGGACCGGACACCCGGGTAAGGGGCACACGGCCCCAGCGCCTCTTCCCGCCCTGGCGTCGGCCGCGCCCCCGCACCGTGCTTTACTGCGCCGCGTGCCCTCTACAACGACCTCCGACGAGACCTCCGGCGACGCGTCCGACGAGACCTCCGGCGCAAGCCCGGAAAAGCGCGAAATACCCCTGCGCTCCCGGATATTCGCCGACCTGACCCCCCTGCGCACCTCCCCGGACTACCGCCGCCTGTGGTGCGGCAACACCGTCTCCTGGATGGGCCAGCAGATGACCGCCCTCGCGGTCTCGCTCCAGGTCTACGCCATCACCAAGTCCACCTTCTCGGTCGGCCTGGTGGGCCTGTGCTCCCTGATACCCCTGGTCGTCTTCGGGCTGTACGGCGGCGCCATCGCCGACACGGTGGACCGCCGCAAACTGGGCCTCTTCAGCGCCTCCGGCGCCACCGTGATGTCCATCGTGCTGGCCACCGCGGCACTCGCCGGCTACCACCGGGTCTGGCTGCTCTACACCGTCGTCGCCCTCCAGGCCGTCTGCTTCGCGATGAACGCCCCGGCCCGCTCCTCGATGATCCCCCGGCTGCTGCCCACCGAGCAGCTGCCCGCCGCCAACGCCCTCAACTCGCTGACCGGCAACCTCGGTCTGATGGGCGGACCCATGCTGGGCGGCGTGATCGTCGGCCTTTGGGGATACCAGGCGGCGTACCTCATCGACGTGGCGGCCTTCAGCGGCTCCCTGTACGCGATGTGGCGGCTACCCGCCATGCGGCCCGAACGCGGCGACGGCCCCCGCGGCCGCGCCTCCGTCCTCGACGGCCTCCGCTTCCTGGCCACCCGCCCCAACCTCCGGATGACGTTCTTCTCCGACATGGCGGCGATGGTGCTCGCCCAGCCGCGCGCCCTGTTCCCCGCCATCGCCGTCCTCTGGTTCGCCGGGGACGCCAAGACCGTCGGCCTGTTGGCCGCCGCGCCCGCGGTGGGCGCCGTCCTGGGCGGCCTGTTCTCCGGCTGGCTCGGCGGGATCCGCCGACACGGCCTGGCCATCCTGGTCGCGGTGGCCGCCTGGGGCGCGGCCATCGCCTGCTTCGGGCTCTCCCGGCACCTGTGGCTGGGCCTGCTCTTCCTCGCCGTCGCGGGCTGCGCCGACACCATCTCCATGGTGTTCCGCAGCACCATGCTCCAGGCCGCCACGCCCGACGCGATGCGCGGCCGCCTCCAGGGCGTCTTCATCGTGGTGGTCGCCGGCGGCCCGCGGCTCGGCGACTTCCTCGCCGGCTCGACGGCCGACCTGACCTCCCCGGCCACCGCGGTGATCGGCGGCGGCCTCGCCTGCGTACTGGTCGTGACCGGCCTGGGCCTCGGGCGCCGCGCGTTCGCGCGGTACGACGCGAGCGATCCGCAGCCCTAGGGGGAGTGCGAACAGATCCCGTAGGGGGTGCGGGCGCCCCCTCGGGGCCACAACGCGGCGGGGCGGGGCCGGTATTCCCGTGCCGGGCAGGGGAAGGGCGGCGAGAGGAGCCGCGGGGCCGGCTGTGGACGAGCCGCGGGACCGGCCGGGGAGGAGCCGTGGGACCGGCCGGAGACCGGATGCGGGACCGGCAGGACCGGTCCCGCTGTCTCACGACACCAGCTCCGCCGACCGGCGGCTCCGGCTACGGCGGTGCGCTTCGGCCCAGTTCTTCAGCGCCGCGGCGCACGCATGGTCGAGGTGGCGCAGGCCGCCGAGGTCGAGTTCGACGTCCCGGTCAGCGGGGAGCGCCTCCAGTTGGTCGAGGAGCTTGGGCAGGCGCAGGAAGGTGGCGTTGCCCAGCGCCCGTACGAGGACCGGCCCGTCGTCGTCCGGGGTGTGGACGTCGAGGTGGACGTGCGAGGTCTCCCAGGCGGTCTTGACGACGGCCGCCACGATGCCGATGAGGACGCCCTCGAACATGTTGATCGTCACGATGGCGACGGCGGTGACGAGCAGGACCGCGGCCTCGCCGCGGTGTTCGCGCCACAACGGGCGCAGATCACGAAGCGGGATGAGCTTGCAGCCCGCGTGAAGGAGCACGCCGGCCAGCGCGGCGACCGGCACCACGCCCAGCGCGGCCGGGAACGCGGCCGCGAACAGCAGCAGCCAGACACCGTGCAGCACACGGGAGACCTTGGTCCTGGCCCCGGCCTGGACGTTGGCGGCACTGCGGACGATGACCGCGGTCATCGGCAGCGCCCCGAGCACGCCGCAGACGGCGTTGCCGGCGCCCTGGGCCATCAGCTCCTTGTCGTAGTCGGTGCGCGGCCCGTCGTGCAGCCGGTCGACCGCTGCCGCGCTGAAGAGGGACTCGGCGGACGCGATCAGCGCGAAGGCGAGCACCGTGCCGAGCGCACCGAGGTCGACGAGCCGGCCGAGGTCGGCGAGGCCGGGCGGCTGGATCGCGTCGAGCAGACCGCTGACCTTGACGCGGGCGACCGGCAGGTCCAGCGCCCACACCGCGGTGGTGGCCAGCGCGACGGCGGCCAGCGGTGCGGGCAGCATGCGCGCACCGCGCCGCCAGCGCGGCCACAGCACCAGGACGGCGATGGTGGTGGCACCGATCGCGAGGGCGGACAGCGCCCGGTCGGAGGCGACGGTGTCGGCGACCAGGCGCGGCAGCGCACCGATGTTGGCGAGGCCGCTGCCCGGCGCCTTGGCGTCCGTGAGGGCGTAGACCTGCCCGGCGATCAGCACCAGGCCGATACCGGCGAGCATGCCCTGCACGACGGCGATCGAAATCGCCCGGAACCAGCGCCCCAACTTCAGGGCGCCCATGCCCAGTTGCAGTACACCGGCCGCCAGCACCAGCGCGCCGAGCGCACCGAGGCCGTACTCCTTGACCGCTTCGAAGACAAGCACCGTCAGTCCGGCGGCCGGGCCGCTGACCTGCAGGCTGCTGCCCGGGAGCAGACCGGTGAGCAGGCCGCCGACGATGCCGGTGACGAGCCCCAGTTCGGCCGGCACCCCGGAGGCGACCGCCACCCCGACACACAGCGGGACGGCGACCAGAAAGACGACGAGGGAGGCGGCGAAGTCCGCCCGGAAGAACTCGAAGGAGGCGAGCCGCTTCATGAGGTGCACGCCCGGCCTCACAGCGGGAGGAACAGGTCGGTGGCCGGCTGATGCGCTGCCACCAGGCCGGTGTGCACCTCGTAGAACCAGCCGTGCAGCGTCACTTCCCCGGCGTCCAGCCGTTCTCGCACACAGGGGTAGCGGCGCAGCCGGTCCAGCTGTTCGCGCACATGCTGCTGCACCGCGGCGGCGACGGACGGCTCCGCGTCCTTCGGCAGTGCGTCGGACAGCTGCTGCGCGAGCCAGTCCCGTACGGCGGGGGCGCCGGTCAGGTCCTCGCCGCGGATCTTCGCGCCGACCGCGCCGCAGTGCGAGTGACCGCAGACGACGATGTCGGCGACGCGCAGCACGCGCATGGCGTACTCGATGGTGGCGGCCTCCGAGCTGGCCGCCATGCCCTCCTGGTATTCGGGGACGGCGTTCCCGGCGGTGCGCAGTTCGAAGAGTTCACCGGGCTGCGCGCCGGTGATCAGGGACGGTATGACGCGGGAGTCGGAGCAGGCGATGAACAGCGCGAGGGGCGACTGTCCGGCGGCGAGCCGGCCGTAGGTCTCCCGCTCCTCGCTCCGCTCGGCGATACGGGCCGTCAGGCCCCGGGCATGCTGGACGAAGGTCTCCATGCGGAGGTCTCCTGCTGATGAGTGGTGCCCTCCAGGGGAGGGCAGCGATGTGCGGGGTGCGGAGGGGTGGCGCGAGGCCACCCGCGGTCACGCTCGGCTGCGGAAGTCGCAGTGCAGGGCGGGCAGTTGGAGTGGTCTTCTCGACGCGGCACGCCAATGTGCGGCACGAGGGAACGGGGATCGTTCCGTCATGGTCGATCCATGGCAAGGCTAAACGTGCTCTAAAAGTGAAGCATCAAGGTTTCCCCTGTGATAACGGGAAATGACGCCATGTTTGTCGATTTCCGGCCGAGTTGACGTCGCGTGTCAGCCGTCATCGCGCCCGCTCCGTATGCCCGGCCCGCCCGGTCGCGTCGGGCGGGGCCGGTGTCACGCGCGCGGGCCGGGCCGCCGCTGCGACGACGGGCACGATCGCCAGCGCGAGGATCCCGCCCGCGAGCGCCAGTACCGGGTAGCCGCCCACCACCACGACCAGGCCCGACGACATTCCGCCGGCCGCACCGGCGATCGCGATGCCGACGTCCACCAGTCCCTGCGCCGAGGCGCGACGGGCCGGTGGCAGCGCGTCGGTGACCATGGCGGTGCCGCTGACCAGCCCGAAGTTCCAGCCGAGACCCAGCAGGACCAGCGCCGCGGCGAGGGCGGGCACCGCGTGCGGCGGCGCCACGGCGGCGAGGGCTCCGGCGCCGAGCAGGGTCACCGCGGAGGCGCCGGCGACCCACCGCCGGCCGACCCGGTCGACGAGCAGGCCGGTGAGCGGGGACGGCAGGAACATCGCCCCGACGTGCAGGGCGATGACGAACCCGGCCGCCTGCGTGGAGTGCCCGTGCGCCCGCATGTGCACCGGCGTCATCGTCATGACCGCGATCATGACGAGCTGGGTGAGGACCATGACGGTGGTGCCGGTGACCAGACCGCGGCGCTCCGGCCGGTCGGCCGCCTCCGCCGCGCCGCCGTCGGCGCCCGGCGCCGGCGCGTCCGCTGCCAACGCGCGGGCCAGCCGCAGCGGATCGGGGCGCAGGAGACAGGCCAGTACGACCGCGGCCGCCCCGAAGGCGACGACGGCCAGCAGAAACGGCCCGGCGAGGCGGGGAATGCCCCACGCATGCGCCCTCTCTCCCGTGACGGTCACCAAGTTGGGGCCGACGACCGCGCCGAGCGTCGTGGCGAAGAGCACCGTGCTCACCGCCCGGCCGCGGCGCGCGGGCGGGGCCAGATCCGCTCCCGCGTAGCGTGCCATCAGGTTCGTCGAGGTGCCGGCTCCGTAGACGAGCAGCGCCAGAAACAGCAGCGGAACGCTGCCCACGGCGGCCGCCGCGACGACGCCGAGGCTGCCGACGGCTCCGACGCCGTAGCCGAGCGCGAGTCCGGGCCGCCGGCCCCAGCGCTGGCAGATACGGCCGATGCCGACGGCGCCGAGGGCGGCTCCGGCGGTGAACAGGGCACTGGGCACACCGGCCAGCCCGGTCGAGCCGAGCATCTCCTCGGCGAGCAGCGCGCCGACGGTGATCCCGGCCGCCAGGCCCGCACCGCTGAGGACCTGGGACACCACCAGCACGGCCAGAATCCGCCGCTGCGCGGGCACGTCACCCGGGCGCAGGAAACGAGCGCCGTTCCGAGCCGTCATGATTCCTTTCCCAGCTCTGTCGGAAGCGTCGATGAGGGCATGGATTTCGGTGCGGTGGACGTGGCGCGGCGCTCACGCCGCCATCGGTTCCAGCGCCCCGATTTCCGTGAGCGACAGTCCCATCTGCGCATGCAGGAAACGGACGATCGTCCAGTGCGGCAGCGCCCCTTCGTCGAACGGCCCGAACTCCTGGCAGTACAGGGGTATCCAGCGCAGGGCCTCTTCGAGCGCCTGCTCCCGGCCCGGTTCCTGCTGGTAGTCCTCGTAGGCGATGCTGCGGTGTTCGATGAAGAACTTTCCCGGCAGCCTTTCCTCGCACAGCGTGCGGTATTCACGGGTCTGCAGGATGAGGTAGTGCCAGATCTCGTCGATGTCCTGCTCCACCGGCAGGAAGAGCCCGCTGAGCCGGTCGCGGTGCCGGGAGACGAGATAGAGATAGCGCAGGCACTCGGTGACCTGACGCTCCACGAACTCCCGTGCAGCGTCGCTCCTTTCGGCGAAATGCGTTACCAGCTCGGAATGCAGCGATGCGCCGAGCAGCGTCCTGAGGTCGGCGGCGGAAATCCGCGGCTGACTGGTCATGCTTCTCCTGTCCGGGGGACGGTGGGATTTCCGGGTGCTTCAGGCACCGTTCGCGAGCCAGGCGTATTTCCCCGACTTCCCGATGGGTATGTGCGCACGGTGGTCCAGCCGGCAGCGCCGGCCGGTGAGCTCCTGGACGCCGCGCTCCAGCGCCGAGGCCTCGGCCGGTTCGACGGGCACACCGCTGAACGTCGTATAGGCCAGCCGGGCCTCGGCGGTGCCCGTCAGCTGCAACTGGTGCACGAAGACCTGCGCGGACGCCTCGGCCACGCACCGGTCGAGATCGCCCTGTGCGACGGGACCGCGCGGGGAGGCAAGCAACTCCTTTTCCCGGCCGCAGAATTGGGAGATCTTGGCGGGGTCGGGCGTGCCGTCCGTCGTGCGTACGCAGTCTCCCGAGCGGTACCGGATCAGTGGCATGTACGGATTGCGCACACTGGACACGACGAGGTGATGGATCGCACTCCCGGGGGCGACCGGAACGAGTTCCACGCTCATTTTGTCGAGGTGGGGGTGGTACCGGCCGAGGCGGTCGCTGAAGAAGAGATAGCCGAGCTCGGTACTGCCGAACAGGTCGATGATCGGGCAGGCGAAATGCCGCTCCAGGAAAAGCCGGACATTCACCGGGGTGTATTCGTAGGCGTGGATGATGCTGGCGGGCGGCGGGAATGCGTCCCACAGGCCCCACTCGTCCACCTTTCGCACCAGATGCGCGAGGTGATAGCCGGAGCAGTCGAGGTGATACCAGCCGCGCGGATGCGCCTGCCCGGCCGTCCGGATCTCCTCGAGCATCCGCTCCACCTCCTCGCGCTCCCAGAGCGCGGGGTCGAGCCGCAGATTGAGATAGCAGGTGCGCTCGTCGAGCCACCGGTCGTCGAGGGCCGGCACCGGAACCGCGTCCGTGCCGCGCTTCTTTGCGTTCACCCGGGCCACGTGTTCCGTCGCCAGCACCGTGGTCAGCGAAACGCGACGGCAGCCCGCTTCCCAGGTGCCGGCGATATCCGGGTGCTCGCGCCACAATTGGTAGTAGGAATTCAGGAGGAAATACGGGGGCCGGATGATCTGCATACGGGCGTGATTGGTGCCCGTGGACAGGACGAACTCGGCCTCGCCGGACTCCAGGGCCGAGGCCAGCCGGGGCGTCATCCAGTTGTCGGGAAAGCCCCGGGCGATCTCCGGCTTGTCGAGTATCGGGAAGTGCCCCCGCTCCAGCGACTCGCGGTAGATCGGAATGTCGCGGATCTGCTCGATGACCTCGGCGGTCGGCTGACCATCCATGAATCCCTCATATGTGCTCGGAAAGTGGGCGCATGCGGGCGTATGCGGGCGCGTTCGGGGCGCTGCACCCGGCAGCGGTCCGGCAGCGGTCCGGCAGCGGTCCGGCGGCGGGAGAAGTGCCGCCGGACCGCTGCCGGCCGTCATCGGCCGGCCACCGGGCCGGTCAGCGGACGACGGTCAGGAGATACAGCCGGTCTTCCTGGCCACGCTGATGCAGCCGGCCTTGGGGGCGGCGCTGATGCAGCCGGCCTTCGCCGCCTGCTGCGCCGAGTTGGCGGCCAGCCAACCCTGCCAGACGTCGTCCTGAGCCATCTTCTTGATGAGCTGCTCCATGAGTGACCTCCGAAACGGTGTGGGAGTGCGGCGCTGACCTGCGTTGATGCCGCACTCATCGAACGTAAAATCCACACCAAGTGAATGTCAAGGAAAGGCAATGCGATCTTGATCGTAACCGCGTCCCGTGCGCCAACTTTGGCGGATTCGCATCGAGATGCGCGCTAACGGGATCAAAGTGACGAGGCATCAGTTTCGGGGCGGCCCAGCAGCCCAGGACCGGCGGCGGAAGCACCGGCTGAAGGGATACCGGCTACAGGAGCACCGGCGTGAGGTCCGGATCCTCGAACCCCTCGTCGTCGAACGGGTAGAGCGGTCGCCGCACCTTGTGGTGGCCCAGCCGCAGCAGGTCCTGGTCCACCCCGCCCGGGGTGAGCGCGAGCAGCCAGTCCGCGGCCATGGCGTACAGCTCCGGCTCCAGGTAGCCGATCTTGACGACCACCAGGTCGTACCCGAGCGGATCGAGCGCCCCGAAGTCCGCGCGGGTGTGGAACGGCTTACGGCGTTCGGTGAGCACCACCGTCACCCCGCCGCGGGTGACGGCCGCGGTCCGCCCGCCCCCGTCATAGGCCGGATTGCCGCGCGGGGTCCCCGCGGCGGGGGTCGGCGGGCCCTCCAGCGCGGTGACGGTGCCGGTCAGCTCGTACGGCTCGGCGTACGGACCGGTGCCCGCGCTGACGTGGCCGCCGACCCGGAGCGTGACCTCGGCACCCACCCCCGCGGCGAAGCAGGCGGTGACGGCCTTCGGGTCGGTGATGCCGGGGTGCAGCGCGGTGACCCGCCCGCTCGCCAGGTCCTCGTGGGCCAGCAGGCGGCCGAGCATGTAGGCCAGATCCCCGGCCCCGCCCGCGGTCGGATTGTCGCCGGAGTCGCTGATCAGGAAGGGGCGGGAACGGGACGCCACGGCGCGGGCGATGCAGTCGTCCGCGTCGCCGGTCGGGCCGACGAAGACGAAATCGCGGCGGGCGTCCCAGTAGCGGCGGGCCAGCAACTGCGCCTGATGGAGCGCTTGTCCGGGATCGTCAGCAGTCACCACCACCGCGGCCCGGCAGCGTTCCTCGTCGGCCCAGGCATAGCCCACCCAGATCGCCGCGTCGACGACCCCGTCGAGCGCCTCCACCGAACTCAGCCGTCCGTAAAGGGACATGGCGGGCTCCAGCCGGGTGCTGGTCTTCTCGCCCGGCAGCAGGACCGGGATCTGCACCCAGGCCCGATACGGTCGCCCCTTCCCGCTCTCTAGCCGTTCCACGAGCTTGCGGGCGGCCCGCTCGCGCGTCTCCCAGGCGTCCTCGTGCGGGGCCAGCCGGTGCGCGGTGAGCAGATCGAGGCGCTCGGCGAAGCGACGCGAGACATTGCCGTGCAGATCCATGGCCGCCGAGATGAGCGTGTCCGGCCCGGTCGCGGCCCGTACCGCATCGGTCAGATCGGCCTCCGCGTCCGTCAGCCCGACCACGCTCATCGCGCCGTGGATGTCGTGGACCAGACCGTCCAGCGGCCCGGACTCCCTTATGCGGTCGGTCAGTTCGCTCTTGATGCGGTCGTAGGTGGCGCGTTCGACGGGCCCGCCGGGCAGCGAGACGGCGTGCACCAGCGGCACCCACTCGACGCGTTCCACCAGATCGCTGTCAGGCCCGGTCCAGGTGTAGCGGGCCAGCAGCTCGGCGCCCCGGGTGACGCGGAAGTCCTCGTAGACGGAGCGGTGCGGGCAGAACTGGCTGGACTCGATGGCCATGCCGCCGATGCCGATCCGCAGACGGCGGGTGGCGGAGGCGGCCGGGGCGGCGGAGGGCTCAGGGGCGCTGGGGGGCATGGGGGCCATGGGTCCTCACAATCGGTGGCGGCTGGAGGGGAGTTCGCGCAGTGCGGCGTGGCCCGCGCCGAGCAGGCCCGCGTCGGGGCCGCATACGGCGGCCTTGATGGTGAGTTCGCTGGTCGCCATCGGCAGGCAGCGCTCGTAGAGCATCCCGCGCACCGCGGCGACCAGGGGTTCCGCGCCGGAGAGCGCGCCGCCCAGGATCACCGCCTCGGGATTGAAGAAGTTCACCACGACGGCCAGCACGGCGCCGATGTCCCGGCCCGCCTGCCGGACGAGGGTGGTGGCGTGCGGTTCGCCGTGCTCGACCAGGCGCAGGATGTCGGTGGTGGAGTCGGCGGCGATGCCCTGCTCGCGCAGCGCGGTGGCGATCGCGGCGCCGCTCGCCACGGTCTCCAGGCAGCCGATGTTGCCGCAGGAGCAGGGGAGTTCGGTGCCCGAGCCGACCCGGACATGGCTGATGTCACCGGCCGAGCCGCGCGCCCCGCGGTAGAGCCGGCCGTCGCTGATGATGCCGGAGCCGATGCCGCGGCCGGCCTTGACGACGACGAGATGGCGCAGTGCCGGGTGTGCGGCGCGGTGCTCGCCCAAGGCCAGCACATTGGCGTCGTTGTCGAGCAGGACCGGCAGGCCCAGCCTTTCGGCGAGGCGGTCGCGGAGCGCGAAGAGGTGCCAGCCGGGCATCCGTGAGGGGGCGATGACCCGGCCGCCGGCGGTGTCCACCGGGCCGGGGAAGCCGATGCCGACGCCGTGTACGGTCCGCCCGGCGGCGCGCTGCCGTTCGGCCAGCGCCGCCAGCCGCTCGGCGAGGACGTCCAGGGCGGGTTCGGGTCCGGCGGTGAGGTCGAAGGCGTACTCCTCGATGTCCGTACCGGTGCCGGTCAGGCCGACCGCTCCGGTACGGATGTGATGGCTGCCCAGGTCGGCGGCGAGCGCCACCGCTCCGTGGTCGGCGATGCGCAGCAGCCGGGGGCGGCGGCCGCCGCGCGAGGCGCCCTCGCCGGATTCGGCGAGCAGGCCGGCGTCGACCAGTTCCTGGACGCGGGCGGAGACGGTGGAGGCGGCGAGGCCCAACTCCCGGACGAGATCGGCGCGGGAGGTGGCGGAGCCGTTCGCGACGAGTTCGAGGACCTGCGCGGCGGAGCCGGACTGCTCGTCGGGGGCCATCACTGGGTGCCTTTCGTGTGGGGGCCGAGGACTTTCTTCGGAGTGCGAAGCAAGTCGGACGGGCAACTCGCCGTCAGTACACCTCGGTTGGCCTTGTTTCGCCAAGGGGTTGACTTCCTTTCTCCGCCGTCCGTACTTTGCTCGCATTCTTCGACCGGTCGATCCCTCGGAGGCGGCATGGGCGTGCGCAGCAGACGAATCCGCGGGCCCCTGGCGCGGGCCCTGACGGCGGTCGTGCTCGGCATCCTCGCGTCGCTGACGGCCGGCTGCGGACCGCGCGGCAACGTTGTCACCGACCTCGGTCCCACCGGCGGCACCCCCGTCGAGGGCGGCACCGTCACCATGGCCCTGCCGCCCGCCGCCGGCCCCAACTGGATCTTTCCGATCGGCGCCCCCGGGTATCTGGCGTCGTACAACAGCGCCATCCAGAACCTGCTCTACCTGCCGCTGTTCGCCCCCGAGAAAAAGGGCGACGCGCTGACCATGGATTCCCCGCACGGCCTCGCGGAATCGCCCCGCTACAGCGACGGCGACAAAACCGTCACCATCACGCTGAAGAAAGGGCGCGCATGGTCCGACGGGGTGCCCGTCACCACCCGCGATGTGAAGTTCTGGTTCGACCTGATCAAGCACAACAAGGAGGACTGGGCGGGCTATTCGCCGGGACTGATGCCCGACGACGTCAAGGCCTTCGAGAGCGTCGACGACCGCACCTTCCGGCTCCGGCTGGACCGCGGCTACAACCCCGCGTGGTTCACCGCCAATGAACTCCAGGACGTCGTCGCCCTTCCCGTACACGCCTGGAACCCCGGCCACCAGGACCCGAAGCGGGTCTTCGCCCGGCTGATGCGGCACGCCAAGCACTTCTCCCGCTTCGCCACCGATCCGCTGTGGAAGACCGTCAACGGACCCTGGACGGTGGAGAAATGGACCACCTCGGGCCGGGTGTCGCTGATTCCCAACAAGAAATACCGCGGGCCCGACAGGCCGCATCTCGACCGGGTGATTTTCAAGCCCTTCACCACCGCCGACTCCGAATTCAATGTGCTGCGCGCCGGGGGAGTGGACTACGGCTATATTCCGCCCTCCGTGATGGCCCGGTCGCCGAAGTTCAAGGAGAGGGGATATCGCATCGACCCGTGGGAGGGCTGGGCGATCACCTACATCGTCCTCAATTACCACCACCCCACCGCCGGGCCGCTGCTCCGCCAGGAATATCTGCGCCAGGCGCTCCAGCATCTGATCGACCAGAAGGGGATCTCCCGGGTGATCTGGCACGGCAGCGCCACCCCGACCCTCGGCCCGGTCCCCGCCGGCCTCCTGGACGGCGACCCGTATCCGTACGACCCGCGGAAGGCGCGGGCGCTGCTGGCCGCGCACGGCTGGGCCGGCCGGGACGGGACGCTGCGCTGCGTACGGCCCGGGGGCGGCGCGCGGCAATGCGGTACAGGCATCGAGGACGGACAGGAGCTCCGGCTCTCGCTGCTCTCCCAGTCCGGCTCGACCGAGACCTCCAACACCATGCAGGTCATCAAGTCCGCGTTCGGCACGGCGGGCATCGACCTCGACATCCGGCAGCAGCCGCTCAACACCGTCCTGGGCACCACCGTCCCCTGCAAGCGGACCGAACCCCTCTGCGCCCAATGGCAGCTCGGCTTCTTCGGTACCCAGGGCAGCTGGTACTTCCCGCCCGACCCCAGCGGAGAGAAGATCTTCGCCAGCAACGCCCCCTCGAATATGGGCAGTTGGTCCGACCCGCGCACCGACCGGCTCATCCGGGACACCGAGTACTCCGAGGGCTCACCCCAGGGGGACCCCCGCCGCGCCGCGCTCGCGCTGCGCGCCTACGGCCGCGAGGTCGCCCGCCGGCTCCCGGTGCTGTGGACCCCCAACCCCGCCTACCAGGTCTCCGTCATCCGCAACGACCTGCGCGGCGTGGACCAGAACCCGACCCTCACGCTCGCCCCGCAGGACTGGTACTACGTCAAGAAGGGCGGCACCGGCTCATGATCCGCTTCCTGGTCAAGCGCCTCGCGCAGGCCGCCGTCGTCCTGCTCCTGGTCTCCGTCATCGTCTTCGTCCTGCTGCATCTGCTGCCCGGCGGCCCGGCCCGCGCCATCCTCGGCGTCCAGGCCACCCCGCAGGCCCTCGCGCACTTCGACCACCAACAGGGCTACGACCGCGCGCTGCCGCAGCAGTACGCCATGTACCTCGGCCGGCTGCTCTCCGGAGACCTCGGCGAGTCGTACAAGCTCAACCAGACCGTCGCCTCGCTGCTCGCCGAACGGCTGCCCAGGACCGCCCTGCTGGCGGGGCTGTCCCTCGCCCTGGCCGCGGCTCTGGCCGTCCCGCTCGGCATGGTGCAGGCCGTACGCCGCGGCAAGGCCGCCGACCACGTGCTGACGGGCGCGGCCTTCCTCGCCTACGCCACCCCGGTGTTCTTCCTCGGCCTGATCCTCATCCTGGTCTTCAGCCAGCAGCTCCAGCTCCTCCCGGCCGAAGCGCCGCAGGCCGACACGGTCGGCGGCATCCTCGCCGATCCGCTCGCGCTCGTGCTCCCCGTCGTGACCACCGCGCTCGGCATCATCGCCGCCTTCAGCCGCTATATGCGCTCGGCCGTCCTCGACAACCTCGGCGAGGAGTACGTCCGCACCGCCCGAGCCAAGGGCCAGTCACCCGCCCGGATCATGACCCGGCATGTGCTGCGCAACGCCCTCATCCCGCTCGCCACCCTCCTCGGCCTCTACCTCCCCACCCTCTTCAGCGGCACCCTCGTCGTCGAATCGATGTTCAACTACCCGGGCATGGGGCTGCTGTTCTGGAACGCGGCCCAGGGCTCGGACTTCCCCGTACTGCTCGGCGTCACCCTCGTCGTCGGCGTCGCCACCGTCCTCGGTTCCCTGATCACCGATATCGCCTACGCCGTCCTCGACCCGCGCATCAGGAGCGTGACATGAGCGCCATGGATGTCCCGGCCTCCGAGGCCGGCCTCGCCTCCCCGGGCCTGGCCCGCCGCGCCCTCGCCGTCTTCGCCCGCAACAAGCTCGCCCTCACCGGCGCCCTGGTGCTGCTCGCCCTGCTCGCCTTCTGCTTCCTCGGACCGCTCCTCCACCCCACCGACCAGATCCACACCGACCTCTCCCAGGCCAATCTCGCCCCCGGAGCG
This sequence comes from Streptomyces sp. NPDC053427, assembly GCF_044544985.1. Classification (NCBI taxonomy): domain Bacteria; kingdom Bacillati; phylum Actinomycetota; class Actinomycetes; order Kitasatosporales; family Streptomycetaceae; genus Streptomyces; species Streptomyces sp. NPDC053427. The sequence goes on from NZ_JBITYA010000001.1 coordinate 57,265, forward strand.
GGCCACCCGCTCGGCACCACCGACCTCGGGTACGACATGCTGGGACGGCTGATGCACGGCGGCCGCACCTCCCTCGAAGTCGGCCTGGCGGCAGGGCTTTTGGCCACCCTCATCGGGACCGTGTACGGCGCGGTCGCCGGCTATGCCGGCGGATGGGTGGACGCCGCGATGATGCGGGTGACGGACGCGGCCCTCGCGATCCCCGCGCTCTTCCTGCTCGTCGTGGTCGCCGCCATCGTCACGCCCAGCAAGCCCGTCCTCGTCCTCATCATCGCCTCCGTCGCCTGGCTCTCCCCGGCCCGCCTCGTCCGCGGTGAGGCGCTGGCGCTGCGCGACCGGGACTACATCCATGCGATGCGGCTGATGGGCGGCGGCGGGGGCCGGGCGGTCTTCCGGCACATCGTGCCCAACGCCGTCGGCACCGTCGTCGTCAACGCCACCTTCCAGATCGCCGACGCCATCCTCTACGTCGCCTATCTGTCCTTCCTCGGCCTGTCCATCCCGCCGCCCGCCGCCGACTGGGGCTCGATGCTCTCGGCCGGCATCACCTACACCCAGGTCGGCCACTGGTGGCTGATCTTCCCGCCGGGTCTCGCGATCGTGCTGGTCGTCGCCGCGTTCACCTTCATCGGGGACGGACTGCGGGACGCCTTCGACGTACGGCTCCAGAAGAACTGATGGGAGGAATGACGTCATGACCGACTCGCTGCTGCGGATCGAGGACCTGCGTGTCGAGATCGCCGGCCGCCGCCCGGACCGCACCGTTCACGCCCTCGACGGCATCGACCTCGACCTGGCACCCGGCGACTCGCTGGGCATCGTCGGCGAATCCGGCTGCGGCAAGACCATGACCGCGCTGTCCGTCCTGGGCCTGCTCCCGCCCGGCGGCCGGATCACCGGCGGCCGGATCCTCTTCGACCGTCCGGACGGCCGGGGCGGCGACCGCACGGACCTGGCCGCCGCCCCGGAACCCGTACTGCGCGACATCCGCGGCAACTCCATCGCCATGGTCTTCCAGGACCCGCTGACCTCCCTCAACCCCACCCTCACCATCGGCGCCCAGGTGGCCGAACCCCTGCTGCTGCACCGGTCGGTGGGCAAGGCCGAGGCCTGGGCGCGGGCCGAGGAGATGCTGAGGCTGGTCGGTATGCCGGGCCCCGCCGAGCGGATGCGCAACCATCCGCATCAGCTCAGCGGCGGCATGCGGCAGCGCGTCGCGCTCGCCATGGCGCTGATCGCCGAACCCCGGCTGCTCATCGCCGACGAGCCGACCACCGCCCTCGACGTCACCACCCAGCGCCAGATCCTGGACCTCATCGACGAGCTGCGCGCCCGCCTCGGCATGGCGCTGATCCTGGTCACCCACGACCTGGGCGTGATCGCCCACCGGGTCGACCGGGTCGCGGTGATGTACGGCGGCCGGATCGCCGAACGCGCCCCCGTACGGGACCTGTTCACCACCCCGCGGAACCGCTACACCCAGGCCCTGCTCGCCGCCCTCCCCGAACGCGCCACCCACGCCGCCCAGCCGCTGGCCACCCTCCCCGGCCTCCCGCCGTCCCTGCTCACCCGCCCCGCCGGCTGCCGCTTCGCCCCGCGCTGCGGCTTCGCCGACGCCCACTGCCGCACCGCCGAGCCGGACCTGACCGGCGAGACCGACGGCGACCCCGCCCCGCCCCACGCCTTCGCCTGCTTCCACCCCGTCCCCCCGGCCGCGGCCGGTGCGGACCCGGCGGCCGAGATCCGGCCCCCCGCACCCGCCGCACCCCCGGCCCGTACCGAGGAACCGCTGCTGCGGCTCTCCGCCGTCGCCAAGTCCTACCCCCTGCACAGCGGCCCCTTCGCCCGCCGCACGCCGGGCGCCGCCCCCCTGCCGGACCGGCGGTGGAAGTACCCCCGTCGCGCCGCGCAGGTCAGCGCGGTGGCCGGCGTCTCGCTCACCGTCCGGCACGGCGAGACCTTCGGCATCGTGGGGGAGTCCGGCTCCGGCAAGTCCACGCTCGGCCGGCTCGTCGTCGGCCTGGAAGCGCCCACCGACGGCACCGTCCGCTTCGCCGGCCGCGACATCGGCACCCTGTCCGGGCGGGAGCTGCGCGCGCACCGCCGGAACGTCCAGCTGATGTTCCAGGACTCCTACGCCTCCATGGACCCCGGAATGCGGGTCGGCGCCGTACTGCGCGAACCGCTGGTCATCCAGGGCATCGGCGGCAAGGCGGAACAGCGGCGGCGGATCGCGGGGCTGCTGGACGACGTCGGACTGCCGCGCGGCGTGGTGGACCGCTATCCGCACGAGTTCTCCGGCGGCCAGCGCCAGCGCCTCGGCCTGGCCCGCGCCCTCGCCCTGGCGCCCTCGCTGGTCGTCGCCGACGAACCGCTCTCCGCCCTCGACGTGTCCGTACAGGCCCAGATCCTCAACCTCATGCGCGAGCTGCAACGGGAGAAGGGACTCACCTATCTCTTCATCTCGCACGACCTGGCGGTGGTACGGCACCTCGCGGACACCGTCGGGGTGATGTACCTCGGCAAGCTGGTCGAGACCGGCCCCGCCGCCCGGGTCCTCGCCCGGCCGCTGCACCCCTACACCAGGGCGCTGCTGGACTCCGTCAACACGCCGGACCCGGACGCCGCCCCGGCCGGCACCCCGCTGGGCGGCGAGGTCCCCTCGGCCGCCGCGCCGCCGTCCGGCTGCCGCTTCCGCACCCGCTGCCCGGCGGCCACCGGGCTGTGCGCCACCACCGAGCCCCCGGTCGCCGAGCCGTACACGCCCGGCCACCGGGTGGCCTGCCATTTCCCGTTGGCGGCGGAAGCGGTCAGTAGCGGGTGAGCGCCGTCGGCCCGTGCGCCGTCCCGATGGCGATGTGCGGCTCCTCGGACGGGCGCACCCAGGACAGGATCCGCGCCATCGCCTCGGCCGGTACGGACACACACCCGGCCGTCGCGCCCTTGCCGTTGACGTGCAGGAAGATCCCGGCGCCGCGACCGTGCACCGGGCGGCGATAGTTGAACCCGATGACCAGCGCCCGGCCGTACTGCGTCGGATAGTCCGCCAGGCGCTCCGACTCGGTGGCCGCGCAGTCCCGGGGCAGGGGCTCCACCCAGCGGTTGTAGGAGGCCGAGGCGTTGTCCTCGCACCACCACGAGTCCGGGCCGACCCTGCGGTACGGCGTTGCGGTGCCGGCCGGGGCCGGGTCGGTCCCGAAGCCGTACGGCAGGTCGTACAGCCCCGTCGGGGTCGTCGAGGTGCCCTGCACGCGGGTGCTGCCCTCGGTGAGGCCGCCGGACCCGAAGCGGGCGGGCGCCGAACCGATCTCCCGCCAGCGGCCGTTGTGCCGCTGCCACCACGTCACCGTCCCGGTGGTGGCGCTCGTGGTGGGCGCGCCGGCGGTGATCAGCTGCGTGCCGCCCCCGGTGTCGGCCATCCGGTACGGCAGCGGGAGGGGACACGCGCGGGCGGGCGCGGCGAGGGCGAGCAGCAGCGTCGCGCAGGCCGCGGAGAGCAGGGCCGTGCCGCGACGCATACGGGACGGAAACGTCATGGGCATGGCGGCAATGTAGACCGCACTACGGGGGACGGGCGCCGCCCAATCAGGTCACATCGGCCCGGCCGGGGCCCGGCGCTCCCCTCCGCGGCCTCATCCGGTGGTAATCCATGGTGCGCCGGGGCCTTGAACGGGCCAAACTCGGGTACGGGGGCCAATGTGCCACTAGACGTCTCATTCTGGAGGCCCCCAGTGCAGCGGCAACCGCTTACGCGCAGTGACCGCACGTTCGACCCCGATCCCCAGCCCGTGCCGCCCCCCGACCCCGGTGGCCCCGGTCCGCACCCCCTGCCGGAGCCGCTCCCCGGCCCGCCGTCGCCGCCCCCGCCGCCCGATCCCATACCGCCGGAGCCGTCGCCGGTCCCGCGTCCGCCCGGACCCGACCCCGACCCGGTCCCCGAGCCGTCCCCCGCCCCCTCACCGCTCTCCTGAGCCCCCCGACCTCTCACCGCCCCTCAGAGGAGGTGCCGATCATGGCCATCGCCACGGTCAACCCGGCCACCGGCGAGACCCTGAAGACCTTCGACGCGCTCAACGCGGGCGAGATCGAAGACCACCTGGTCCGTGCCGAGCGCGCCTACCAGGATCACCGGACCACGTCCTTCGCGTACCGCAGCGAACGGCTGCTGGAGGCCGCCGACCTCCTGGACGCCGACCGGGACTCCATCTCCCGCACCATGACCACCGAGATGGGCAAACCGCTCGCCCAGGCGCGCGCCGAGGCCGCGAAATGCGCCAAGACCATGCGCTGGTACGCCCACCACGCCGAGGAACTCCTGGCCGACGAGCACCCCGACCCCGCGGACATCAAGGACTCCGGCGCGGCCCGCGCCGTGGTGCGCTACCGCCCGATCGGCACCGTGCTCGCCGTCATGCCCTGGAACTTCCCGCTCTGGCAGGTCGTGCGGTTCGCCGCCCCCGCCCTGATGGCGGGCAACACCGGCCTGCTCAAGCACGCCTCGAACGTCCCGCAGACCGCGCTCTACATCGAGGAGCTCTTCCGCCGCGCCGGCTTCCCCGAGGGCTGCTTCCAGACCCTGCTGATCGGGTCCGGCGCCGTCGAGGGCATCCTGCGCGACCCGCGGATCGCCGCCGCGACGCTCACCGGCAGCGAGCCCGCCGGCCGCTCGGTCGCCGCCATCGCCGGCGACGAGATCAAGAAGACCGTCCTGGAGCTCGGCGGCAGCGACCCCTACATCGTGATGCCGTCGGCCGACCTCGAGAAGGCGGCCTCCGTCGCCGTCACCGCCCGCGTCCAGAACAACGGGCAGTCGTGCATCGCGGCCAAGCGGTTCCTCGTCCACACCGATGTCTACGACGCCTTCGCCGCCCGCTTCACCGAACGGATGGCGGCGCTGACCGTCGGCGACCCGATGGACGAGAACACCGACGTCGGCCCGCTGGCCAGCGAGCAGGGCCGCTCCGACCTGGAGGAACTGGTCGACGACGCGGTCCACCAGGGCGCCACCGCGCTGTGCGGCGGCCGCCGCCCGACCCAGTACCCGGCGGGCTGGTTCTACGAGCCGACGGTGCTCTCCGGCATCGTGCCCGGCATGCGCATCCACCGCGAGGAGGCGTTCGGCCCGGTCGCCACGCTCTACCGCGTCGCGGACCTGGACGAGGCGGTGAGGCTCGCCAACGACACGCCGTTCGGGCTCAGTTCCAATGCCTGGACCCGCGACCCGGACGAACAGGCCCGCCTGGCACGGGACGTCGTCGCCGGCTGCGTCTACTTCAACGGCATGACCGCCTCCCACCCGGGCCTCCCCTTCGGCGGCGCCAAGCGCTCCGGCTACGGCCGGGAGCTCTCCGGGCACGGCATCCGGGAGTTCTGCAACCCGACGACGCTGTGGTACGGACCGGAGGACTAGGGCGCTTCTGACGGATCTCCGCGGCGTCGCGACTCAGGAGTCCCGCCAGAGCGTGACCGAGAGTTCCAAGGTGGGGTTGCGGGCCGCCGAGCCCGCGAAGCCCTCCGCGAAGGGCGGCCCCACCTTGGTGAACCTCATCTTCGCCACCCGGCCCTCGGTGGTGATCACGCACCAGACCGTGCCGCCGGTGATCTCCTGCACCGCCGTGGACCGCGGCAGCTGCCGCTCCCGCGCCGCCGCACGGCAGGCCGCCGCCGTCCCGATACCGGCGTCGCCGCGCCCCACCTTCACCCGGGAACCGAGGGTGTTGGTCTCGATCGCCCCGCCCGCCAAGGTGCCGGTGCAGCCCCGGTACAGGAACTCGGCACCCGGGTTGCCGTACGTGTCTCCCGGGTCGAACGACGGGGCGTCCAGATCGAGGACCTGGCTGCCGTCGATGCAGGCGACCGCCGTCCAGGTCAGCTGCTTGTCGCGGTAGACCACCCGGGTCCCCGACGGGGTGGGCCGCGGGGACACCGGCGTCGCGGAGCGGGAGGCCATCGGCGTCGGCTCTCCGCCGTGCGAGGCGGTCGGCGGAGACGAGGCGGTCGAGGGCTTCCCGCTCCCGCCGTTCCCACCGGTTCCCTCGCCCCCACCGGCCATCCCCTTCACCAACGGCACCGCGAGCAGCGCCGCCAGCGTGCCGCCCAGAACCGCGGCGATCACCAGGGGGCGCCGCCGGTTCCGTAGCGGCGCCGGCCGCGGCGGTATGTGCGGGAACACCGCGGGCGCGGGCGGCGGCGGGGGCGGTGGCATGGCGGACGGCCGGGGCGGAACCGTCCGCCTCCCCTCCCGCGGACGGACCGGGCCCCGCACCAGCATCAGCGCCCCCGTCGCCCCCGCCGACCGCCGCTGCGGCCGCGGCAGGCCCAGGCCGTGCAGCTCGCGGTCCACATGGCCGTGGAGCTCGTCGAGGGAGAGGGGGGACGGCTGGGCGAGGCCGTCCAGCAGCGCACCGGTGAAGGCCGTGTACGTCGCCCCGAAAGGCGCGTGCGCCGGAGCGGTTTTCGTGGTGGACGTCAGGGTGTACGTTCCTGTCAGGTCGAGCTGGCCGACGGCCAGGTTGGTCGGCTCGGCCATCGCGGACACCGCCCGTCCCGAGAAGCAGCAGTCGACGATCAGGACCCGGGACGCGGCGCGGGCGTCGCCCACATTGCGCTTGATCAGCTCGATGGGCACGGCGGAGAAACCGACCTGACCGATATCGGTGTGCCGCAGCCCCAGATGCAGCAGCCCGTCGCCGTCCAGCACGCCGTGCCCGGCGTAATAGACCAGCAGCAGGTCCGTCGCCTCCCGTACCGCCCAGCTCAGTGCCGCACCGACGGTCGCCTGGTCGGCGGGGTCGGACACCACCCGGCAGTGTTCGGGGGCCAGCAGACCGTGCGCCGGGTCGGTCAGGGTGGCGTGCAGCGCCCGGAGATTCGCCGCGACGGAGGGGATGTCGGGCAGGCCGGCGTTGCTGAAGCGACCGGTCCCGATCAGCACCGCCCGGCTGGAGGGCCCGTGCGCGATCCGTCGCCGGTCCGTCCGCTCGGTCATTCACCTTCCCTGTCGAGTTCTCTGCCCAGCGAGGTGAACAGCTCCCGCGCCTCGCGGATCACCGCCTGCTGGTCGGTGGCGCGTTTGACGTCGACGCTGACCTTCCGGCCGTCGCCGAGCTCCAGGGTGACCGCGACGTCCGGGCGGCGGCCGGTGAACCATGTGCACAGCGGGGCGATCAGCGCCGCGATGCCGCCGGTGCCCAGGGCCACGGTCAGCACCTGCAGGGTGCCGCCCATGTGGCCGGCCTCCGGCGGTGCGTACCGCCAGGCGACCCGGCCGCGCAGCTCGTCGTCGGACGACAGCCAGTCCTGCAGCGACCGCAGATGTGACTCCCCGTCCGACCCGGCGACGGCCAGCGTCAGTTCCCCCGGATCCGGACCCGATTGCGCATCCCCACCCGGCCCGGTCCCCGTACCCGTCATCGCGCTTCCTCCCCAAGGCAGACGGCCGCTGTCATCCTGGCACGACCGGCCCGGCGCGGGTGTCCGAATCCCTGCCTCCACATCCGACCCACCGTCAGCAGCGCCCTCCCTGACGCACGTTCATCGCACCCGTGCCGATGCCTCTGGCATCTCGGGCACCACGAATTCGCACCACAGTGCCTTGCCGGAGCCCCGCGGCTCCGCGCCCCAGCGGTCCGCGAGCGCCTCGACCAGCAGCAGCCCCCGGCCCGAGGTCGCGGTCTCGCCGGGGCTGCGCCGCCGCGGCCAGGAGCTGGAGCGGTCCTCGACCTCCAGGCGGATCCGCCGCGGGGTGTCGGGCAGCAGCTCCACGGAGACCAGGGCGCCGCTCTCCGTGTGCGTCAGCGCATTGGCGATCAGCTCGGAGGCGGCCACCTCGACATCGTGCGTGACCTCGCCCGCCCGCCACTGGTCCAGCGTCCGGCGCAGCGCCGAGCGGACCTCCGCGGTGCCCGACGGGTCGGCCTGATGGACATGCAGCCGCAGCCGGGGCGTGGTGGCGGCGCCCGACCCCGCCGGCCGGTGCAGCAGCAGAAGGGCCATGTCGTCCTCCGAGCCCGGCTCGGCCCACAGATGCGCCGAGAGCCGGTCGGCGAGCTCCTCCAGCTTCTCGGGCCCGGCGCCGAACGCCGCGGACAGCGCGTCGATGCCCGCCGAGATGTCCCGGCCCGGCTGCTCGACCAGGCCGTCGGTGCACAGCAGCAGCGTGGAGCCCGGTTCCAGGAACAGCTGGGTCTCCGGAAAGTGGTCGTGCCCGAAGGCGTCGGCCAGGCCCAGCGGCAGCCCGCCGCGGACCTCGGGCCAGTCGACGTGCCGGGCACCGTCACGGACCAGCGGGCCGAGGTGGCCGGCCCTGGCCACCTGCAGCGCCCCCGACTTCAGGTCGGCCTGGACGTACGTACAGGTCGCGAACCGCTCGGTGTCCAGCTCGGCCAGGAAGCGGGAGGCCCGTACCAGGACGGTCTCCGGCGAGTGTCCCTCGGCGGCGTAGGCCCGCAGGGCGATGCGCAACTGGCCCATTACGGCGGCCGCGTGCGTGTCGTGGCCCTGAACGTCGCCGACCACCAGGCCGGTCCGCCCCTGGGGCAGCGCGATCACGTCGTACCAGTCGCCGCCGATGTCCCGTCCCACGCTCGCCGGGTGGTAGCGGACGGTGACCTCACCCCCGCAGATCTCCGGCAGCCGGCGCGGCAGCATGGTGGCCTGCAGCCCGGTCGCCAACTCCCGCTCCTGATCGAAGAGCGTGGCCCGCTGCAGCGACTGGGCGACGACACCGGCCAGCGCCAGCGCCAGATTCCTGGCCTCCGTCGACTGCACCGCGGGTTCGGTGGTGAACAGCCCCAGCGCCCCGATGACGGTGTCCTGCGCGATCAGCGGCAGAAAGGACGAGCTGCCGGTCGGGAGGACCTCGCCGTACGGGCGCAGCCGCGGATAGCGGGCCAGCAGCTCGCCCCGGGAGCCCAGGAAGGAGGGCCGCCGCGAGACCGCCGCCTCGGACAGCGGCAGGGTGTCGTCCAGCTGGGACGTGAGCATCTCCTCGGGGACGTCGCCCCCCATCCCGGCGACCGCGATGACCTCGAACCGGCCGCCCGCGGTCAGCCCCAGCAGCAGCCCGTCCGCGCCGAACCGCCGGGCCCCGCCGATACCGGTGAGCACCCGGGTCACATCCGCGACCGACAGCGCCCGGGACAGCGCGACGGTGACCTGTTGCACCATCACGGTCTGCCGCTGCCGTTCCTTCTGGAGCGAGTGCAGCAGCGCGGAGTCCGCCAGCTCCCCGGACGCCTCCCGGACGATGCCGATGATCCGGTACGGCAGCCCGTCCGCGTCGTGCAGGATCCGGCCCTGGGAGTGCGTCCAGCGCGGCGTCCCGTCCCGGCACCGGACGCGGAAATAGGCGCCGTAGGACGAGGTGCCCGCCTGCAGCGCCTGGGAGAGCGCGGCGTCCAGCCGGATGCCCTCCTCCGGCGGCACCCGGCAGACCAGCGACATCGGCGCGCCGTCGTATTCGTCCGGGCGCAGATCGAAGACCTCCAGCGCGCCGGGATCCAGATCCATGAACCCGCGGTCCAGGTCCCAGTCGAAGGTGCCCATCCGGTTGAGCGCGAGCCGTCGGCGCAGGCCGATCGGTTCATGGTGCGAGACGCCGGGGAAGTGCTCCGGGACGCGGTGGGGGTCCCCCCGGCCGGAGGCTGGGGGAAGGTCCCGGTCGGCGCGGGGGTCGTAGCCGTCGGGGGACGGTCCGCTCTGCGTGATCATGTTGCGCTGCGCCTCCGCGGCCGATGTCCATCGGAACGCGGCCGTGCGATCACCTTAGGTGGCGGCCGGAGGCCCCGCACTTCCTGCACCGCGGGTATCGGCGGGCGTTACGGAGGACGGGTGACGAGGCGCGCAACCCGCGGCACCCCCCCGTATGCACCACCCGCAGCACCACCTGCGGGCGGCCGGACAACGGTCCTTCAGGGCTGGAACGTACCCCGCGTCACCCGATCGCCGACCCCCACGTCGTGCCGCCCTCCGCCGGAGGGCGCTCCTCGCCATGAGAGGCCGTACGGCCACCCGAGGCCGCGGGCAACGGCACCGGCGGCCCGCCCGACGCCCGGACCGACGTCGCCGCTTGGGTCAACCACCGGCAGGGGGAAGCTCGTTGGGCGAACGCCAAGAGCCGTCCCGGGGCGTCGGGGTCCCGGGACGGCGTACGACAGGTACGTCAGTCAGGTACGTCAGGTACGACAGGTCAGGCGTGCGCCCGCGCCGCCGCGACCGGACCGCTCTGCCGCGTGCGGTGCGCCAAGGTGGCCTTCCGCGTCGCCACGTCGACCGTGTAGACGTCGATGGTCAGCCGTGCCTCCGCCACCTTCAGCACCATGAACCCGTGGTCGGAGAAGTTCTGCCAGTCGGCGGGGTGCGTGAAGTGCGCCTTGCCGTCCTCCGTCTTGGCCGACGCGCCGCACACCACCTGCCGGGTGCCGCCGGTACGGGCGGTCGGCTCCAGCACCTGCAGCGTGTGATCGTGGCCGGAAAGGATCAGATCGGCGCGCCCGCACACCACCTTCTCGTACATGTCCTTGAGGTGGACGCCGCTGGTGTAGTTCCCGATGGTGAAGCCGTCGTAGGAACCGGCGCTGCCGTGCTTGCCGTTGTTCAGGTACGGGTGGTGGCCGATCACCACCTTCCAGCGGGCCCGCGAGGCGCGCAGCGCGCCGTCCAGCCAGCTGCGCTGCTCGCGCATGTAGGGGCCGTCCCAGTGGAAGTACGGGTCGAGCTGCGCGACGTACGACGACCAGGGAATGGTGTCGATGGCGAAGAACTCCACCAGCGGGTCGGCGGCAGGCAGGGGCACGCTGTAGTAGCGGCTCGGCATGTACCAGCGCTTCGACGTCGAGGCGTAGGCGACCTCGCGGTCACCGCGGGACGGGTCGCCGCCGCTGCCGGGGATCAGCCCGGAGCAGTCGTGGTTGCCCAGGACCATCAGCCACGGCACGTCGATGCCGCTGTTGGGCTTCTCGAACTTGTCCTGGAATTCGGAGTCATGGGCCGACTCCGGGCCGTTCTCGTAAATATTGTCGCCGAGGCCGATCGCGAGACCTACCCGCTCGGCCTCGCAGACATCGCGGGCGGCGGCCGCCACCGCGTACTGCGCCTCGTCACCCGTCCCCGCGTCGCCGGTCACCAGAACGGCGAACTCGCCCTTGCCATTGGGGTGTTCGGGGAACGCAAAGGCCCCCGGCGCCCCGAGGCGGGGCGCGGCGGACGCGGTGGCCGCCTTCGTCCCCGAAGCCAGCACCGTCAGGGCGGCACCGGCCATCGCGCCGCCCAGCAGCGTCCGCCGGTTCACCCACTGCGGGACCCGCCCCGTCGTGCGCATCGGCGACCCGTCCGCCGTCGCCTCCGAGCCGGCCCGCAGCCACTCCCGCTCGGTCATATCCGCCTGCGGCGGAATCATTTCGTCTTCACACATGCCTGGATTTCTCTCACGAGCGGCAGGGGTGGTGGTGACGAAAAGATGAATCACCGGTGGACGTCTGGCGATCAGCTGCGACGCGGGCTACTAGTCGGTAACTCCGCGTTTCCGCACGTCATCAGGGTGTGAAGGAGGGGGCCGCGACGGCCTTGCGGGCCAGCCGACGGAGGGTCCGGCCGAGGTGCCGGGCGTAGCAGCGCTGGAGTACGGGCACCAGTGGGCCCGCGAGCCGCGTGTACCAGGCGGCCGGGCGGCTGAAGGCCGTGACGGTGAACCACACCGAGTCGTCGGCGCGCCGCTCGACCAGGAATGCCTCCTCCCCGCACTCGGGGTGCCCCTCCCGGGTGCCGTACCCGAAGCCGATACGGTCCTCGTCGGCCACCGTCCACACCACCCGGCACGGCGCCCGCAGTCGCAGCGGGCCGATGCCCAGCCCGACCTCGACGGCCACGCCCGGAGCGGCCCGGGTGGCGTCGGCCTGGACGATGGTGCCTGCGGAGCGGTGCATCCGGAAGGTGGTGACCGCCGTGCCCGCCGCCACCAGGACGTCACGACCCCGCCCGATCGGCACCGCCACGTGCAGATGGGAGTAGCCGGGCGGCAGCGGGGTCCGCCGGGTGCCGCCTTCCTCGCGGTAGTTGACGTCGCTCATGCGTGGCGCTCCTTCAGGGCGGGGGTGCGGGCGGATTGCGGCTGTGGGGGTGTGGCGTGCAGACGGCGCTGGGCGAGCAGGGCGCACAGGGCGAAGCCGAGGGCGTTGCCCAGGCCGTGGGTGGCGGCCATCCAGGCGAGGGAGGGGTGCGGCAGGCCGGTCGCCTCGCCGAGCGCCCAGCTCAGGGCGAGCAGCATGGTGGCCACCAGGACCACGGCGGAGCAGCCGAGCAGCGTGCGGGTGGTGCGGTCGGGCCGGGTGGTCCGGATGTCCCGCCAGGTGAGCAGGCCCACCAGCCACATGCCGGCGGTCAGCACCAGCGCGCCGACCAGTTCGGCCCAGTCGTCGATGAAGTAGCCGGCGAGCACGAGCAGGGTGCCCACCGGGACGCTGAGCGCCGCGAACCGGCCGGCCCGGCCGCCGCCGCTGCCCCGGCAGACCAGCCCCGCGATCAGCGCCGCGGCGAACCCGGCGAAGTGGAAGTGCGGAACGGTCAGCGCCAGGATGTCGAGGTCGAAGCCGAACAGCCGGTATCCGGCGCGTTCGGCGACCAGCGCCGACCCCGCGACGGCCGGGGTGACCAGCGCGGTCAGGACGGCGATCTCGGAGGGCGCGAGCGAGCGGTTCCGGGCCAGCCGCCGGGGCGCCTGTACGGCGAGCGCCAGGGTGGCGGCCGCGTACCCGGCGGCGCAGCCGGTGGCGACCGGGCCGCGCGGCAGCCACAGCGCGAGTGCGCCCGCGGCGGCGGCGAGCGGCCAGATCCTCCGGATGCGGGCCAGGCCGGGCCCGTCGATCAGCGAGAGCCCCAACGGGATCACCACGAACATTCCGAGCATGACGATGAGTTGCACCAATACGGCCATCGCGTCCTCATTCCTGCCGGTCCGTCCGGGGCGCCCTTCTCCGATGCCCCGGACGTTGCGCAACCGACAGTACCGCAGAATTGAACGCGTTCAAGAAAGGGGTTCGTGAAGCGGGTTCGCGAAGGGGGGCGCGAACGCCTGCCGGTGCGTTTGCCGGTCCGCGGAACCGGCCGACGGCCGTCGCCGTCTGAGCCGTCATGCGCGTGACGATGATTCTTCCCGCCCTGACGGAAGCGACCGGCCCGCTCTTCCGGCCCGTCAAATACTCGCTCTTCCCGCCGCTGGGCCTGGCGACCCTCGCCGGGTATCTGGACCCGGACGACGAGGTGCAGCTGTACGACGAGCATGTGGAGCGGGTCGACATCGAGGCGCTGGAGACCCCCGACCTGCTGGTGCTACAGCCGTACATCACCTCCGCCCGGCGCAGCTACGCGATAGCCGACCACTTCCGGGCGCGCGGCGTACACGTGGCCATGGGGGGTCTGCATGTGACCTCGCTGCCGGAGGAGGCCGCGGCCCATGCCGACACGCTCTTCACCGGGCCCGGTGAGGACACCTGGCCGCTGTTCCTCAAGGACTTCCGGGACGGTGTACCGGCCCGTCGCTACGACTCCCGGCAGCGGACCTTGGCCGGACTTCCGCCCGTACGCCGAGACCTGATCAAGCGTCAGCTCTATCTCGTCCCCAACTCGATCGTGGTCTCGCGCGGCTGCCCGCACCACTGCGACTTCTGCTACAAGGACGCCTTCTTCGAGGGCGGCAAGTCCTTCTACACGCAGGCCGTGGACGACGCCCTGGCGGAGATCGAGCGGCTGCCCGGCAGGCATCTGTACTTCCTCGACGACCATCTGCTGGGCAACCGGCGCTTCGCGGAGGCGCTGTTCGACGGGATGAGCGGTATGGGGCGGCTGTGGCAGGCGGCCGGCACGGTGAAGTCGGTGCTGGAGCCGGGGCTGCTGGAGCGGGCCGTGGACGCGGGACTGCGCAGCCTGTTCGTGGGCTTCGAGACCGTCAACGGGGCGAACCTCGCCGAACGGCGCAAGGACCAGAACATCGGCCGGGACTACGCGGCCGTCGTGCGGCGCCTGCACGACGCCGGCGTCATGGTGAACGCCAGCTTCGTCTTCGGGCTCGACCAGGACGGCCCGGACGTCTTCGACCGCACGGTGGAGTGGGCCGTCGAGCAGGGCATCGAGACGGCGACGTTCCACATCATGACGCCGTACCCGTCGACCGGCCTGTGGAAGCAGCTCGCGGCCGAGGACCGCATCGTCCACAAGGACTGGGACCTCTACGACACCCGCCATGTCGTCTACCGGCCCAAGGGAATGACGCCCTGTCAGCTGGAGGACGGCTACTGGCGCGCCTACCGGGACTTCTACCGCTGGTCGAACATCTGGCGCGGCGCGGCGTCCCAGCCGGGAGGGCATGAACGGCTCCGGCACCTCGCCTACGCGGGCGGCTGGAAGAAGTGCGAGCCCGCCTGGGACGTGCTGATCCGCTCCCGCCGAGTGGTCCGCGCGCTGCCGATGCTGGAGCGGACGCTGGCGGCATTCGGCGGCCGGCAACCGCGGTCCTGACCGCGGCCCGCCCGCCCCGCCGGCGCCGTCTCACGAACCGCTCACCCCGGTTTCCCGCTGTGGTCCGGGCGGGCGGGCGTCCGTACGGGGAGGAGGTGCGGGCGTTTGGCGGTGCGGCCGTCGCCCGAGGAGCGGCCGCGCACGCGCCGGCCCAGCCAGGGGCCGAGGAAGGCGGCGGCCCAGCGCAATTCGGCGGCGGTGGCCTGCCATCCGGTGGGCGGCGGTGTCGCGGGCGGCGGCAAGGGGTGCGTCCAGGTGTCGTCGCTGCCGGGCAGGTCGAGGGCGTGGGCGACGGCCGCGGCGATCCGCTGATGGCCCAGGGGGGCGGCATGCAACCGGTCCGGGCTCCACAGGCGGGGGTCGGTGACCACGGGATGGTGGGCGGTCTCGGCGACGGCGACCCCGTGGTGGCGGGCCACGCGGCGGATGCGGTCGTTGAGGGCGCCGATGCGGGGGCCGAGCGGCCGGGCGAGCGGGGTGATCCGCGCGAGGTCGGGGAAGGTGAGGGTGGCGACGCGGGCTCCCTGGGCGGTGAGTGCGGCGAACATCTCCTCCAGGTGGCCCGCGACCTCGTCGGCGTCGAACCGCGGCCGCAGCAGGTCGTTGACCCCGGCGACCACGGTGGCCAGCCCGGGGCGCAGCGCGAGGGCGGGAGCCAGCTGCTCGGCGTGGACCTGGCCGGCCAGGCATCCTCGTACGGCCAGATTGGCGTACGTCATTCCGGGGTTGTGCGGTGCGAGATGTTCGGCGAGCCGGTCGGCCCACCCACGCAGCCCGACGATGTCGTCGCCGTCGCCGAGGCCCTCGGTCTGGCTGTCCCCGAGGGCGACGTAGCGAAGCCCGGCTGGGTCACTGCTCGGCATGGGCGCCTTCTCTCTCCCGCAAGATGGCGCCATCATACTCACGAATCTGACTAATCACATTCATGAGTATGAGCGCGGGCACCGGGGCCACCGCTTCCCCTTCGGTGGCCCCGGCGGCGGACCTGTCGCTTCAGGCCCGGTACGGCTCGCCGTGCCGCCCCGCACCCGCCGCGAACCGCGCCGCGCCCGTCAGGCCCTCGGTCAACACCCCTTGTCCGTAACGGAGTTCACCGGCCATGGCCGACTCCTCGTCCAACCCCTCCTGCGCCAGCAGGGAGGCGCGGTCGCTGCGCAGGCAGGCCTGAGGGAAGCGGGCGATCTCCGCAGCCAGCAGCTCCGCCTCCCTACGGGCCGTCCCCGTGGGCACCACCCGGTTCGCCAGGCCGATGCCGAATGCCTCGTCGGCCGGGACCGGGCGGCCGGTCAGGACCAGGTCCATCGCCCGGCCCGCCCCGATCAGCCGGGGCAGTCGCACCGTGCCGCCGTCGATCAGCGGCACGCCCCAGCGCCGGCAGAACACCCCGAAGACCGCGTCCTCCTCCGCCACCCGCAGATCGCACCAGAGCGCCAGCTCCAGGCCGCCGGCCACCGCATGCCCGGCCACCGCCGCGATCACCGGTTTGCTCAGGCGCATCCGGGTCGGGCCCATCGGGCCGTCGCCGTCCGGGGCGACGCGGTTGCCGCGCTCGGTGCCGACCGCTTTGAGATCCGCGCCGGCGCAGAACGTTCCGCCCTCGCCCCACAGCACCGCGACGCTCGCGCCGTCGTCCGCCTCGAACTCCCGGAAGGCATCCGCCAGTTCGCGTGCCGTCGCGCCGTCCACGGCGTTGCGGGCGGCCGGTCGCGACAGCACCACCGTCGTCACCGGCCCGCTGCGCTCCACCCGTACGGACATCAGGCCCCGCTCCGCGCCGCGGCCGGGTCCTTCAGCCGGGCGCGGTCCAGGATCGCGCCCAGGTCGACGCCCGTCGGCAGGGTGCCGAAGGCATGGCCCCACTGCCCGCCGAGTCGCGAGGCGCAGAACGCGTCGGCCACGGCCGGGTGGCTGTGCCGCACCAGCAGTGAGCCCTGGAGCACCAGTGCCATCCGCTCCGCCAGCGAGCGCGCCATCAGCTGCGCCCGCTCCGGAACGGCCAGCCCGCCGAGCATCTCCCGGACCCCGGCCACCGCCGCGTCCAGCCGCCGGTCGGCGCCCGCGGCGGCGTCCACCTCGGCGAAGAAGGCGTCCAGAGAGGCCGGTTCCTTGCCCAGTGCGCGCAGGACGTCCAGGGCGGCGACGTTTCCCGAGCCCTCCCAGATCGACAGCAGCGGCGCCTCCCGGTACAGCCGCGGCATCCCGGACTCCTCGACGTAGCCGTTACCGCCCAGGCACTCCAGTGCCTCCGCCGCATGTGTACTGCCGCGCTTGCACACCCAGTACTTGCCCGCCGCCAGCGCCAGCCGCCGCAGCGCCGCCTCCCCGGCGTCCCCGGCCTGCGCCCGGTCCACCGCCGCCGCCAGCCGCATCGCCAGCAGCGTCGCCGCCTCCGACTCGATCGCGAGATCGGCCAGCACCGCCCGCATCAGCGGCTGCTGGTCCAGCTCCCGCCCGAACGCCCGCCGATGGGCGGTGTGATGCAGCGCCTGCCGCAGCCCCGCCCGCATTCCGGCCGCCGAGCCCAGCACACAGTCCAGCCGGGTCATGTTCACCATCTCGACGATGGTCCGCACCCCGCGGCCCGGATCGCCGACCGGCCACGCCACCGCCTCGTCGTACTCGATCTCGGAGGAGGCGTTGGAGCGGTTGCCGAGCTTGTCCTTGAGCCGCATCAGATGCATGCCGTTGCGGGTGCCGTCCGGCAGTACCCGCGGCACCAGGAAGCAGGTCAGCCCTTCTGCCGTGTGGGCCAGCGCCAGAAAGACATCGCTCATCGGCGCCGACGTGAACCACTTGTGGCCGGTGATCCGGTACGTGCCGTCGCCGGCCGGCACCGCGCGCGTGGTGTTGGCCCGTACGTCGGAGCCGCCCTGCTTCTCCGTCATCGACATGCCCGCGATCAGACCCGCCTTGGTCAGCGGCGCGCGCAGGCCGAAGTCGTACGTACGGGAGGCCAGCAGCGGCTCGTACTGCGCGGCGAGCTCCGGGGCGGCGCGCAGCGCGGGGACGGCGGCGTAGGTCATCGAGATCGGGCAGCCGTGCCCCGGCTCGGCCTGCGACCAGACATAGAACTTCGCGGCGCGCACCAGATGGGCGCCGGGGCGGTCGTCGGACCAGGGCGCGCCGTGCAGGCCGTGCTCCACCGCGACGGTCATCAGCTGGTGCCAGGCCGGGTGGAACTCGACCTCGTCGATGCGGTGCCCGTGGCGGTCGTGGGTGTGCAGCCGGGGTGGCTGCTCCTCCGCCCAGCGCGCCTGGTCCTGCACCGCCTGCGTACCGGCCAGCGCCCCCAGCGCGGTCACCTCCGGCTCGCCCCACTCGGCGCCCTCCCGGCGCAGCGCCTCCAGCAGGGCGGGCTCGTCCGCCGTACTGAACTCGGTCAGCGGCGGAGCCTGATTCAGGACTTCGTGAGTGACGGTCATAGCGATGACGTTACAGATCTCGAACACTCGTGGGAAGACTGTAAGAGAGGGGCGCGGGGAGCGGCGTGGCTAGAATTTCGGGCACATATGAACGACGACTCCCTCGCGCTGCGGCCGCTCACCGCCCGCTCCATCGTGCTCAGCACCCTCCTCGGGCATCACCCGCCCCGGATGCCGGCGCGCGCCCTGGTCCGGGTCGGCGAACTCTTCGGCATCGCCGAGGGCACCGTCCGGGTCGCGCTCTCCCGGATGGTGGCCGCCGACGATCTGCGGCAGCGCGAGGGCGCCTACGAGCTCACCGCCCGGCTGCTGGCCCGCCAGGCCCGCCAGGACGAGAGCCGGTCGCCCCGCACCCGCCCCTGGGACGGCGCCTGGGAGATCGCCGTGGTCAGCGTCGAGCGCCGGCCGGCCGCCGAACGCACCGCGCTGCGGCAGGCGATGGCGGCCCTGCGGCTGGCGGAGCTGCGCGAGGGCACGTGGCTGCGGCCCGGCAACCTCGAACGCCCCCTCCCGGCCGTGGTCACCGACCAGTGCACCCTGCTGACCGGAACCCCGGACGGTGACCCGGCGGCGCTGGCGCGCACGCTATGGGATCTGTCAGGCTGGTCGGCGCGGGCGCGCGCCCTGCTGACCGCACTTGACGGGGCGACCACTCCCGCGCAACGCTTCACGGTCTCGGCCGCCGTACTGCGCCATCTCCTCACCGATCCGCTGCTTCCGGACCCACTGCTGCCAGGTCACTGGCCGGGGTCCGAACTCCGGCGCCGCTACGACGAGTTCGAGGCCGAACTGCGCGATCTGCTGCGGCAGTACGTCACGCCCGAGCACACCGGCTGATCGAGGCACGGCCGAAGGGGTCCGTGCGCGGTGCGTGCGGACCTGCGCCGCGCGTGTGCACCGAGCCCCACGAGTGCGCCCGGCAGACGCGGCCGACAGGAACACCTGGTCGATCGGCGCGGGGTGCGCGTGCCGCCGGCATGAAGGGTGCGCCCCTACCCGTCCCATGGGTGCACCATGCGACGGCTCCTGTCCCCGATGTGGCGGCAAGGGGGCAAGCCTGTCGGCGAAGGCGCTACCGCGCGCTCTGTCGATGCGAACTCCGGTCATGGTTGTGTCTGACCCGTCGAATTCATGGCACCTCGCAGAATTCGCTGCGCAAGCCGATGCGATGCACAAGGAAATACGCACGGGCAATGCGGAAGCGAAGGACGGCAAGGTGCCACGTTTCCTGAATGGCCGCCAGGTAACTGTGCGGCGAGCGACGGGAGCAAAAAATGGAATTTCCTCAGGTGTACGAGACCGGATCGGAATCTGTCGGCCGGAGTGAATTCCGGGGCCGGGGGGCCCGGGGTGTCGCGGCGGCCGCGGTCCTGCTGGCGGCCGGCACGCTGAACGTGACGGCCGAAGGGTCGGCCGAAGCGGTCGGCTACGGGACGTGGGACCGCCTGGCCGGGTGCGAGAGCGGCGGGAACTGGCACGCCGACACGGGCAACGGGTTCTCCGGCGGGCTGCAGTTCGCCCACCGCACCTGGCACTCGTTCGGCGGCGGAAGCTACGCTTCGCGGGCCGCGTTGGCGAGCCGGCCGCAGCAAATCAACGTGGCGGAGCGGGTGTTGGCCCGCCAGGGGTGGGGTGCCTGGCCCGCCTGCTCGGCCTCCCTGGGCCTGCGGGGATCGGCCGCACCGCGCACCACGGCACCACGGACCACGGTCCCGCGCACGACGACGCCCCGCACCCCCGCCCCGCACGCCGCGCCCTCCCCGGAGAAGCGGTGGAAAGCGGCGCGCCACCGGAGTACCGGCGATTCCGTCGTGGTGAACCGCGGGGACACGGTGAGCGGTATCGCTCTCGCACACGGCTGGCGCTGGGAGGAATTCTATCGGCTGAACCGTCCGGTGATCGGTGCCGACCCGGATCTGATTTTCCCGGGCATGCGGCTTTCCGTGCGGCGCTCCGGCGTCAGCTGACCGCATTCCGGATTTCTCCGGAACCGTAGCGGAGAATGCAGTCGAGGGTGATGCGACTGAGGGGTTTGCAGGCCGTCCGTGGCGCCGCGGACGGCCTGCCCGCATGTTTACTCCGACCGCCGCCCATTCAAACCCGCCGCCGCCGAATGTCGTATGCGCCTACTCCTGATCCCACTCCCGCACCTGCCGTCGGAGCGCTCGGCCCGGAATTGCGCGCGGCCGTGCCGGCTTCGCGCGCTCCCGCCCGTGCCGCGGCGTCCCGGCTCACCGGGGCAGTACGCACACCGGCATCGGCGCGGCGAACGGCTCGCCCACCCTTCCCAGCGCCCCCGTCGCCGCGTCGACCGAGAACACCGTCACCGACCCCGACTTCTGGTTCGCCGCGAACAGCAGCCGCTCGTCCGGCGAGAACGCGATCTCCCGCGGAAAGTCCCCGCCCACCGGCACCGTGTCCAGCAGCCGAAGCCGCGCGCCGGCCGCCTCCACGGCGTAGCGGGTGAGGCTGTTGTGGCCCCGGTTGGCGAGATACGCGAAGCGGCCGTGGTGGGTGACCAGAATCCGCGCCGGGAAATTGGTTCCCGGGCCCGTCCCCGTGGACTGCGGCGCCCCGGGCGTCAGCCGTCCGCTCTTCCTGTCGTAGCCACAGACCACGACCGTGTTGTCGACCTCGTTCGCCAGATAGGCGAAGGCGCCGTTGGGATGGAAGGTCAGATGCCGGGGCCCGGCACCCGGCCGCAGCGACGCATACGCCACCTGGGTGAGCCGTCCGGCGTGCTCGTCCAGCCGGTAGGTGTAGACGGTGTCGTTGCCGAGGTCGACGGCGAGCACATGGCCGCCGTCCGGGCTGGTGATGATCTGGTGCGCATGCGGCCCGTCCTGGCCGGGACCGGGCGGCGGGGTCGCATGCGCCACCAGGTCCGTGCGCTCCCCGAGGGCACCGGTCGCCGGATCGATCGGATGCACCGCCACACTGCCCGAGAGGTAGTTGGCGCTCAGCAGCCAGCGCCCGCCGGGGTGCACCGACAGATGGCAGGGCCCGGCGCCGCCGGTCGGTTGCCTGCCCAGCACCTTGGGCGGCGCACCGCCGGGCGGCAGCGCGAGCGCCGTGACACCGCCCTCCTCCTGCTCATCGACCGCATAGAGGGTCCGCCCGGACGGCGCGAGCGCGAGATAGGAGGGGTCGGCGACGCCGGCCAGCACACCCGTCGCGGTGATGCGGCCGCTGGTGGTGTCGTATGTGCCCAGTCCGATGCCGGTGCCGCCGCCCTCCTTCGAGGTGTACGTCCCAAGGAAGAGCGGCCGCCGGGCGTCCGGGTGGCGGTTGCCGGGGGGCCGCCGGTCGCCGCGCGGCCGCGGGTCCTGTGAGCGGACCCCGTACCCGACGAGGCCCCCCGCTACGCCGACCGCGGCCATCCCCATGAAGTGCCGACGCCCGATGCCTGCCCCTGCCTTGGTACCTATGCCTCGTCCTGCGCTCATGCCACACCTCGGCTTCGGTGATCGCGGATGGCGGTTGTGGCAGCCAGGGTGACCGGTGCCCCGCGCCAAGGCAAGAGCTGCAACTCGCATTGCATACTGCGCAACGCGACGCGGGGCGGCCCCGAAGCGGGTCCGGACAGGCGGACCCTGACATTCCCCTACACCCCGATGATGACCCCCACCCCCGCAGTAGCACTCCAGACGGACGGCAAGAACCCATACGCGGGTTGATTCGCGGCACCCCTCACGGCCCGTAGTTTCGTGATCAAGGCACGGAGATGAGCGAGAGGCCACGGATATATGTACGGCAAGGCATTCGCCCCGGAATATCAGGGCGAACTGGGCTCGGCGTTGGGCGTGAACTCCTCGTACGAGGAGGTGCTGGCCGCGGCGAGCCGCGAGCAGGCCGACGCGGACACGGCGTTGGAGAGGGCGCGCGCCGCGCTCGCGGTCGCCGAGGCCAACCGGCGGCTGGGCCGGGTCACGGACGCCGGTGCCGCCTGGCGGGACAGCTACCGCAGCGCACGCGACGCGGGTGACGCCGCCGCCATGTCCTGGGCCCTGTGGAGCGGCGGCACCCTGGCCCGCCAGTGCGGCACGCTCCCCCTCGCGCGCCGCCTGCTCACCCACGCCGTGGAGCTGGCCGCCGACAGCGGCGACCGCCTCGCGCACGGCTACTCCCTCGCCGGCCTCGCCGAAACCGGCCGTATCCAGGGCGATTACGCCGCGGTCGCCGCACTCCACGAGCGCCTTCTCGAAGAGGGCCGGGCGCACGGCGAGGCCCGCCATGTGGTCTGGGCGATGTCCGGCATCGCCCAGATGCACCGCAACACCGGCGACTACGCCAAGGCGCTGGAGCTGTTCGAGGAATCCGTCCGGATAGCCACCGAGGCCGATGACGCCCGGGGCCGCGCGTGGTCGCTCCGGGGGGTGGCCGACGTCCTCTCGGTGCAGGGCGACCCGGACGGCGCGCTGGCGCTGCTCTCCGAGGCGGAGACCATCTGCCGCACCATGGACCTGGCGGGCGCCCTCGCCTACAACCACAAGATGCGCGCCAACGTCCACTACCGCGCCGGGTGCTACGAGGCGGCGCGCGACACCTACGCCCTCGCACTGGCCGAATTCAGCGATATGCACGAACCACGCGGCGTCGCCCTCTCCCGCCTCGGCCTGACCAAGTCCCGCGCCCACCTGGGCCGCGACCTGGACGAGACGCTGGCCGAACTCGCGGTACTGGAAGGGGATTTCGCGCGAATAGGGCTGCGGCACGCCCGGGACATGGTCGTCGCCTTTCGCGCCGAGGCGCTGCAGAGCGCCGGGCGGGACGAGGCGACCGAGGCGGCCGAGGCGGCCGGGACGGCCGAGCGCAAGGAGGCCGCCGCGATCAGTGACACGGCCGGGATCAGAGGCACGGCCGGGATCAGTGAGAGGGCCGAGAGGGTGACGGCGGCAGGGGCGACAGCGCCATAGGCGGCAGGAAGCGCCGCTCCTCGGTCCGGTGCCACCATGCCCCGGTCTCCCGTAGCTCCCGCCAGGTCGTGAAGCGGTACCGGAAGACCCGGGCCCGGATCCGCGCCGGCGGGGTGTCCGGGAACGGATTGGTACGCAGCAGCCGCAGCGTGTCCCGGTCGTTCTCCAACAGGCGCTCCACGAACGTCCCGAACCACGCGCCGGCATACGCCGGCGAGAGGGCGGCGAACCACATCAGCCAGTCCAGCCGCAGGTGATACGGCGCGAACTGGCGCGGCAGCCGCCGTACGTCGCCCGGCTTGCCGTGGAACTCGTACGCGAGCCAGGTCGTGCCGGGGCCGGTCACCGCATCTGCCGTCCCCTCCACCACGATCTCCCGGCGCACCCGGGTGATACTGCCGAACGCACCGTACGAATTGACCAGATGCAGCGATTCGTAGGACGTGTTCATGCGCTGCCGGCGGCTCAGCAGATTGCGGGCCGGGCGGTAGCTGAGGAGGGCGACACAGACGGTGGCCGCGATCACCAGGACCTCGAACCACAGCGGGGGTGCGGCCGGTACCGAGGGCGGAGGCCACCACGTAGGGGCCAGGGCCGACAGGGCCAGCGTGATGGTGAGCCAGTTCAGCCAGGCGAAGTTGCCGGAAATCACCAGCCACACCTGGGTGACGGCCATCGCGACCGCCGCCCATCCGGCCACCGGCTGCGGGGCGAACAGCAGTACCGGCAGGCCGAGTTGGGCCACGTGGTTCGCGGCGACCTCGACGCGGTGCAGGGGCTTGGGCAGGTGGTGGAAGAACCAGCTCAGCGGGCCGGGCATCGGCTGGGTCTCGTGGTGGTAGTACAGGCAGGTCAGATCGCGCCAGCAGCTGTCGCCGCGCATCTTGATGAGCCCGGCCCCGAACTCCACCCGGAACAGCACCCAGCGCAGCAGATACAGGACGAGGACGGGGGGAGCGGTATCGGCGTTGCCGAGAAAGACGGCGAGCATGCCCGTCTCCAGCAGCAGCGACTCCCAGCCGAAGCTGTACCAGGTCTGCCCCACATTGACGATGGACAGATACATCGCCCACAGCACCAGCCACATGACCATCGACGCCCACAGCGGCACGGCGTCCGCCGCCCCCGCTGCGACGGCAGCCGCCAGCAGTGCCCCGCCCCACGCCCACCGCGCGAAGAACCGGTCGGAGTAGTGCAGCTGAAAGACCGAGGGCGCCGCCCGGAACGGCACTCGCGCCACGAAATCGGGCACGGGCAGCATCCCTCGTGTCCCGATCAACGCCCGGTACTGCCGGGCCGCCGCGATGAACGCGACGAGGTAGGTCACCGCCAGCATCCGCTGGAAAACGAGCCGCCCCAGCCAGTACCCAGGATCCGAGAACCATTCCACCCGCCCATGGGTAGCACTGCGGCCGGGCACCCGCAGGACAGGCGCGCGGCCGCGGGAGAGCGATCCGTCCCGCCCGCCGCCCGCCGGGAGGAGGGTGCGGTTTCCGCCTGCCGACGCCATGCCGATATCGCCGGAAAATGCCGAGCGCGCAGCACGGGACGTCGATACGCTGGTGGTCGACGGACGACCCTTCTGGGAGACGCCAACACCATTGGCCCGTCGCGGGACCGCCACAAACCCTGGCTGACCTCCCGGTTTGTGAATGAGGCGCCACCGCGTCGGACCGTTACCTCAATGAAGGAGTGCGTGGTGGCATTGCACAAGGCTCAGTACAAGCAGCCCCGGTTGAAGCAAGGTGACCGGCCAGGTCGTATCAAGGAAGTCCGTAACCTCGAGGTCTGGGGCCGATGCGTCCCGGTGCGCCTCGCCGGCTGCGATGACGACCCCGCCGAGCCGTACATCTTCCGCGGTATCGACTGAGATCGATCGCGCGACGGAGACCGCTGCCGTGATGCGGTCTCGTCGCGCGGGACCGGCCGGAACCGCGGCGTAGGCGGCCGGAGGGCAGCGGAGGGACGGGAGCGGCGCCATGGGCGGCCGCTCCCCTTCGTACGCGGGGTCAGGGCCGACGGCCCAGCAGGCACAGCAGCCGGGTGAGGTCGTCGGCGTCCGCCGGGGGCTCGATCGCGGGAGCGAAGAGCCCCGAGGCGCCCAGGCCCGGGGCGTACGGCTCGACCTCGCGCAGGGCGGCCGTCGCCAGATGGTCGGGAAGCCGCTCCTCGGCGCCGATCGCCCGGGACAGGTCCCAGGCGTGGACCACGGCGTCGGCCATCATCTGGGCGCAGTAGGCATCGGCCGGGCTGGAGCCGTAGGACAGATGGACGGTGCGGCCGAGCGCTCCCGGTGCGCTGAACGCCGCCACCGCGGCCACCGCCGCGCGGTCCCAGACCGAGGCCGGGTCGACGCCCAGCTGATCGCCGTCGAAATCCGTGCCCACCTGCGCGATCGTGGCGCCGTCGCGCACCAGCCGGGGCACCCACAGCTGCTCCGCGGTGAGGTGGTTCACCAGATCGCGGACCGACCATTCCGTGCAGGGTGTGGGGTTCTCCCACTGGTCGTCACGCACGGCATGGACCCGGGCCCCGAAGAGCTCGACTGCCTCGCCATGGGTGCGCAGGATCTCGTCATGGTTCATGGTCCCCGAGGATAGGAGGGGGCACTGACAGTGCGGGGGACGGCGCACGGCGAGCGCGCGGAGTCGGGCTCCACCGGGCCCCGATGACTCGAACGGGTCAATGCGCGGGAATTTTTTTCCGGTGGTGCCTACGGGGCGCCCGCCCTACCGTTCCGCCCGCCGGGCCGCCCCTCCGTACCGTCCTGCGGTGCCCGTCGCCGCGTGGTCGGCCGGCACCGCAGGAGGCGGCGGTCAGTCCGCGTACAGCTGGCGTCGCGGCACGATCTGCTGCGGCAGGCCGGGGCTGGACCACAGCAGCTTCATATGGGCCTCGCCGGTGCGCTCGGTGTAGTCGATGCGGATGCTGTGGCGATGGCCGGCCCTGAGGGTGACGGTGCCCTTGTCGACCTTGGGGCCGTGCGGGGTGGCGCTGTCGATCACCTGCTTGCCGTCGATCCACAGCCGCACGGTGTCGTCGGAGACGGTCGTGAGGGTGTACGTCCCGTCGAAGCGCGGCTGGATGCTGCCGGTCCAGCGCGTGCTGAAGTGGTCGGCGGGGATCTTGGGGTCCGGGGAGCCGTCGAAGCGGTAGGACTTGTTCACGGTCGGGTCGGTGGTGGTCACCGCGGGCGGGCCGGTGAAGGAGTCGTTCGGCCAGGTCTGCGCCGTCAGGCCGGTGCCGGTGCCGGGGGGTGCGGCGGTGGGCGGCTCGATGGTGAGCCTGATGACGCCGGCGGTGGGGTCGGGGGCCGAGCCGGACGGGGTGAGGTCGTAGCCGTCGCCCGCCGGGGTGACCTCGACCCGTTGCTGCGCGCTGCCGAGCACCTTCGCCGACGTCACCCGGAAGGGGGCGTTGGCGGTGAGGTGCAGGGGCCGGCCGGGCGCGGGCCAGGTGGTGACGGAGGCGTAGAGGTCATTGCCCCGGCGGGAGACCGCTCCCCAGGAGGGGTCGCCGACCAGACCGGTGTGCCCGGCCTCGTACACCGCGTCGCCCTGGCCGTGCGCGCTCAGCCACCGGCCGGCCTCGCGCAGCCGTTCCACGGACGGCTGCGGAATGCGGCCGTGCTTGTCCGGCCCGACGTTGAGGAGGTAGTTGCCGCCGCGGCCGGCGACGTCCAGGAGATTGCGCACGACCGTGGCCGAGGACTTCCAGTTGGTGTCGTACTTGGCGAAGCCCCAGTGGTCGTTGAGCGTCATACAGCTCTCCCAGAGCTGCCCGTCGACGGGTTCGGCGGGGATCTCCTGTTCCGGCGTGCCGAAGTCGCCGTCGACCACATCGCGTTTGCCGACACGGTTGTTGACGATGAGGCGGGGGTCGGCCTCGTGCAGATAGGCCTGGAGGTCGGCGCCGTCCCGGCGGGACCAGTTGTTGGTGGGGTTGTCGGCGTCCCACTCGCCGTCGAACCACAGCAGCGCCGGGTCGTAGGAGTCGATCAGCTCCTTGAGCTGGCCGTACATCCGCTTCTTGTAGCGCGGGAAGGTCGCGGGATCGGCGAAGTCGGGGTCGTGCCAGTCCCAGATCGAGTAGTAGAAGCCGAGCTTGATGCCGGCGGCGTCGGAGGCATTCTTCAGCTCGGCGAGGATGTCGCGATGCGGATCGAAGGAGGAGTGGTCGCGCAGATTCCACTTGTTCTGCCGGGTGGGCCACATCGCATAGCCGTCGTGGTGCTTGGCGGTGATGACGATATAGCGCTGACCGGCGTCCTTGGCGGCCTTGACGATCGCCCCGGCGTCGAAGCCGGCCGGGTTGAAGGTGGCGGCCTGCTTCTCGTACGCCTCGTCGGGGATCCCGCACTCGCGCTTGATCCACTCGGCGTTACGGCAGACCGTGCCGTCGGGCCGGGTGTACTCGCCCTCCAGGTTGGAGTACGCGCCGAAGTGGATGAACATCCCGAAGCGGTCCTGGCGCCACCAGGAGGTGCGCTCGGCGGTGAAGGGATCGTCGGTCGCGTGGTTGGTGCCGGGGCCGGTGGTCGTGGTCGTGGTCGTGGACGGGGATGCGGATGCGGGCGCGGGCCGTGCGGTGGCGGTCACGGGGTTGCCGATGGTGAGCAGCAAGGAGCTCAACGCTCCCGCAACTCCCAGTAACCGTAGGCGTCTTGTGCGACTGTGCATGGCTCGCTCCTTCGGCCGGGGGTTCGCCTGGCGGTCGATCGGGCCGTCAGGCCGGTGGGGCGGTCATCCCGCATGGTGCAGCCCCGAGTGAGGGGATCGGAAGACCTCGGATGCGACAAACATCGGAGGATAGGGCCAAGAGATGGGAGTGAGAGGGCGATGTCGAGGGGGGAGCGGAGAGGGTGACGTGGGGAAACCTCGGATGTAAGGGGGCGGATGACGGGGCCGAGGCGTACTGACATCGCGTCAGCGGTCTGGAAACCCGCTCCGGTCGGCTGTTCAATGGGCGCGGCCGACACGCATTGGAGGCACCATGGATGACGCCGTCGCCCCATCCGCCACCGCGCCCGCCATTCGCTCGGCCGGTCACGAGCGCGGCTACCCCCAGTTCTTCGAGCGCGCCGGACGCATCGCAACGGGCCTGCGTGCCATGGGAGTTGAGCCGGGGGACCGGATCTCCGTCGTGATGCGCAACGAGCCCGCGTATCTCGAGATCACCGCCGCGGCCGCCCAGCTGGGTGCCTCGGCCGTGCCCGTCAACTGGCACTTCAAGCACGACGATCTACGGCATGTGCTCACCGACAGCGGCAGCAAGGTCGTCTTTGTGCACACGGACATGGTGCACGCGGTGACCGCGGTGCTCCCCGAGGGCGTGCGGGTCGTCGAGGTCCCGGTCCCCGCCGGCGTCGCGGCCGCCTGTGGCGTCGTCGCGCCGGCCGTCACCGGACCGTACCCCCTTCTGGACTCCTGGCTGGCGGGCTACGAGCCGCTGGCGCAGGCCGCCGCGGAACGTCCGCCGACCGTCATCTACAGCTCCGGAACCACCGGCCGTCCCAAGGGAGTGCTGCGCGAACCCGTGCCCCAGGAACGGCTCGCCGAGGCGGTCCAGTCGTTCCTGGAGTACTTCGCCGTCGCCCCCGGCGGCCGTACGCTCATCCCCGCCCCGCTCTATCACGCCTCGCCCAGCCAGCACGCGGTGCTCGCCCTCGCCGCCGGCCTGGACATCACGCTGATGCCGCGCTTCGACGCCGAGGAGTTCCTGCGGCTGGTCGAACGGCACCGTATCGAGCAGGTGCAGGTCGTGCCCACGATGTTCGTACGGCTGCTGCGGCTGCCCAAGGACGTGCGCGAGCGCTACGACCTGAGCTCGCTCACCTCGGTGGTGCATGCCGCGGCGCCCTGCCCGCCGCATATCAAACACGCCATGATCGACTGGCTGGGTCCGGTGCTGCGGGAGTACTACGGAGGCAGCGAGACGGGCGCCGTGACATGGTGCGACAGCGAGGAGTGGCTGGCCCACCCCGGTACGGTCGGCCGGGCCGAGGGGACCTGCGGGGTGGCGGTCGTCGGGCCCGACGGCGCGCCGGTGCCGACCGGCGTCACCGGCGACATCTACCTCAAACCCAGCGACAACTGGCCGCGGTTCACCTACCTCGGCGACCCCGCCAAGCGCGCCGCGATGGAAGTCCCCGGCCTCCCCGGATACGTCACCATCGGCGACATCGGCCACCTCGACCCGGACGGCTACCTCTACCTCAGCGACCGCCGCAACGACATGGTCATCTCCGGTGGCGTCAACATCTACCCGGCGGAGATCGAGGGCTGTCTGCTCGCCCTCGAAGGGGTGCGGGACGCGGCGGTGTTCGGCATCCCGGACGAGGAGTTCGGGGAGGTGCTCGCCGCCCATCTGCAGGCCGAGCCGGGGGTGGTGCTCGGCGCCGAGGCGGTACGCGCCCATGTCGCGGAGCGGCTGGCCGGGTACAAGGTGCCCAGGGCCGTGGTGTTCGAGGAACGGCTGCCCCGCGACGAATCGGGCAAGCTCTTCAAGCGGCGGTTGCGGGAACCGTATTGGGAGGGCAGGGGCGGCGCCCTCTGAGCAAGCCGGGTCCGGGACCGGGCCGGCAGATGCCGGGGCCTCTCGCCACCCTTTTCCCCCTCTCGAATCATGTGGCGCCGGGGGCCCGAGGGGCAGACATCGTCGAGCGGGCCGGGGCGAGCGACGGCGGCGCGCCGGTGCACAGCCGGCCCCGAGTGGGGCCACACCGTCGTTCAGGTAGGCGGATGACGCTGCCGCTGCGGGGCCCGCGGCCGTCTGGAGGCGTACATCGGCGCGATCCTTCCGGCGGCCGGCGGCCGGCGGCCGGCGGTCGGCGGTACGGCCTCGCCCGGCCGTGCAGCGGCCCGCTCGTGACGGCGCCGAGGGCCGTCGCCCACACGCGCCCGGTGCCGCGGCTCCGCGCCTTCGGCTCCCGTCTCCAACTCCTCTTCCCACGCCGGGAGTTCGCTGCCACTATGACGTCGTTCGGATCAGAGATCGGACCATCGTTCATCGATGTGACCATCCATGCGTCGTGAGGTGAATACATGGAACGCCGGCAATTTCTCGCCACGGGCGCCGCGTTGGCGGCGGGTGCCGCTGTGCCCGCCCCGCATCCGGCCGACCGGCTGCCGGCCCGCGCCGGGATCGTCGCCGTACTGCGCCGGGTCGCCGACCACTGGATCGGCGCGCACGCCGACCCCGGCGACAACGAGTGGGCCCGCGCCACCTTCTTCAGCGGGCTGATGGCCCTGCACCGCCTCACCCGCGAACCGCGCTACCTCGCCTATGCGAGCGACTGGGCGGAGAAGCATGCGTACGGGTTGCACAACGGCGTCACGACGCGGCACGCCGACGACCACTGTGCCGGACAGGTGTACCTCGACCTCTATGCGCTGGACGCCTCGCCCGACCAGGCCAAGATCGCCGCGATCGAGGACTCGCTGCGGCGGATGGCCGACACCTCCGCCGAGAAGCACGACGACTGGTGGTGGGACGACGCGCTGCACATGGCGATGCCGCCGTTCGCCCAGCTCGGCGCGCTGCGCGACGACCGCGCCTACTGGGACGCGATGCACGCGCTCTACACCCACACCAGGAGCGCCGAGGGCGGGCCGGGGCTGCGCGATGCGCACAGCGGCCTGTGGTACCGCGACAAGAGGTTTCTGCCCGGCGGGATCTCCTCGCCGAACGGCAGGCCGGTCCTGTGGTCGCGCGGCAACGGGTGGGTGGCGGGCGCGCACGCCAAGGTGCTCGCCGTCCTCCCGGACGCCTTCGCCCCCGTCCGCGCCTACCGCGCCACGCTCGTCGGCGAACTCAACGCGCTGCGCGCCGTCCAGCGCTCCGACGGGTTCTGGAACGTGAACCTCGCCGACCCCGAGCACCTGCCGGGACCGGAGACCAGCGGCACCGCGTTCTTCACCTACGCAACGGCCTACGCGCTGCGCGCCGGACTCGTCCCGCGCGACACCTTCCGCCCCGTGGCGGCCCGCGCCTGGAACGCCATGGTCGCCACCGCCGTGCACCCCGACGGCTTCCTCGGCTATGTCCAGGCCGCCGGTGACCGGCCGGAGTCGGGCCAGCCGATCACCCGTGACGCCACCGCGGACTTCGGAGTCGGGGCCTTCCTGCTCGCGGGGACCGAGCTGGCGGCGCTGGGTGGAGGGCCCGGCCGATGACCCCAGAGGTAATGATGGAGAGGACCACGAGCACGGCTGCTGCGCAGGTCAGAGGCAACGTCGCAACTCACAGGTCGTCCACTCCTGCGGCTTCGTGAGCCGGCCTCCCCGAGCAGGCCTCTGAAGTGACGAAGGACGTTCGTCGAGGCCCGTTCCTTACCGTCCTCGCCTGGGAAGACGAGCCCGTACGGTCTCCCACCATCGCCGGGTGCCGTGTGCGCATGCGACCAGGTGCTGCCCGCCCCCGCTGCCGATCCTCCTGAGCGTGCATCTGCCGGGCGCAGGCCACCAGTTGGTTGAGTACGGCGACGGCCGGCCAACTGGTCGATCTGGCAGGTGACATGGGCCAATTCAGCCATCAGCAGGGTGGCGAGATCACCCACCCTTCGGATCGCGATCAGTCCTTCTCTCCTAAATATGACAGGAGTTACCATCGGGATTGTTAGTTACTTGACCTTGGTAGCTAAGCGCGCGACAGGCGGCACGGCACCTCCGCGGCGACGACGCCGCAGCCCGATCATGGAAGGACGCCCGCATGACGACCGCACAGCAATCCCAAGCAGCACCCGTGACGCACCCGAACGCCCCGGTCCTTCCGGCCGCGCGGGCGGCGGGCTGCCCCTTCGACCCCGCCCCGGACATCGAGCGGGCTCTCCGCGAGGAACCGATCACCCGGGCCACCCTCTGGGACGGCACTTCCTGTTGGCTGGTGACCCGCCACGAAGACGTCCGCGCGGTGCTCGGCGACCCCCGCTTCAGCGCCGACGCCGCCCGCCCCGGGTTCCCCTTCATCGCCGCGGGCGGCCGCGAACTGGCCGCCTCCACCCCGACCTTCATGCGCATGGACGATCCGGCACACGCCCGGATACGCCGGATGCTCACCTCCGACTTCATGGTCAAGAAGATCGAGGCGATGCGCCCCGAGATGCAGCGCCTCGCCGACGATCTGCTGGACCGGATGACCGACGGCCGCACCTCCGCCGATCTGGTCACCGAATTCGCGCTCCCGCTGCCGTCCCTGGTGATGTGCCTGATCCTCGGCATCCCGTACGAGGACCACGCCTTCTTGCAGGAGCGCAGCCACGTCGTCAACCCGCGGTCGGCCCCCGAGGACGTACGTGCCGGGCTGTCCGAGCCGCCCGAGTACCTGCTGCGGCTGGTAGAGGCGAAGCGGCGCGAGCCCGACGACCGGATCATCAGCCGGCTGGTGGCCCGCGGCGAGCTCGACGACACCGAAATCGCCTCCATGGGGCGTCTGTTGCTGTTCGCGGGCCATGAGCCGACCGCCAATATGACGGCACTCGGCACGCTCGCCCTGCTGCGCAACCCCGCCCAACTGGCCCGGCTGCGCCGGGACCCGTCGCTGACCGAAGGGGCGGTGGAGGAGTTGCTGCGCTACCTGACGATCGCGCACAACGGCCTCCCGCGGGTCGCCACCGAGGACGTCACGCTCGACGGCCACACCATCCGCGCGGGCGAGGGCGTGATCTGCACGCTCAACTCCGCCAACCGCGACGACGACGTCTTCCCGTCGGGCGAAACCCTCGATGTCGGCCGCGAAGCCCGCCGTCATCTCGCCTTCGGCTTCGGCGTCCACCAGTGCCTGGGCCAGTCGCTGGCCCGGGTGGAACTGCAGATCGCCCTGGAGACGCTGGTGCGCCGGCTGCCCGGGCTGCGGCTGGACGTCCCGTTCGAGGACATCGCGTTCCGCAACGACATGGGGGTGTACGGGGTGCACGCACTGCCCGTCGCCTGGTGAACGTCACCCACCCCACCAGGCACCCACCCCATCAGACACCCACACCACACGCCCCACTACCCACCCTTTGAGCTCCTTGGGAGAACCATGCGTATTCACGCCGACCAGGAGAAGTGTTGCGGCGCCGGAAGCTGTGTGCGGGCCGCGCCGGATGTTTTCGACCAGCGCGACGAGGACGGCATCGTCGTCGCCCTCGACACCGAGCCGCCCGCGGAGCTGCATGACGCGGTACGCGAGGCCGCGGCCATCTGCCCCGCCGCCGCGATCTC
The DNA here is from genome assembly GCF_044544985.1 of Streptomyces sp. NPDC053427. Taxonomy (NCBI): domain Bacteria; kingdom Bacillati; phylum Actinomycetota; class Actinomycetes; order Kitasatosporales; family Streptomycetaceae; genus Streptomyces; species Streptomyces sp. NPDC053427. Next base: position 90,316 of record NZ_JBITYA010000001.1, read on the forward strand.
GGTGACCGACTGACGCCCGTACGCGCCTTCGCCGTACCGCCGCCACCGCCTTCGGCGCCCTCACCCTCGTCTCACGCCGCCTGCCCCGGCAGGCGCCGCCACCGGCTACTTCACGTACGTCGTCGAGGGCGACCCGCAGCCGTACGTCCTGCTCCTGATCGCCGAACTCGTCGTCGAGGTGGGCCCGTTGTGGCATGAGCGCCACCAGGCCAGACTCGCCTCCCGGCCGCGGAGGCGAGCCGTCGGCGCCGATGCGAAGCACCGGCTGGTGTTCGTCGACCGGCTCCTGGCCACCCTCGCCCATCTCCGCCACGGGACCACCCACGACGTACTGGCCTGCCCAGCCCGACCAGGCCAACCCGAAGTGCGTGAAGCCCTTGAAGAAGGAGACCCGGACGGACTGCCCGGGTCTTCTTCTTCCTCTGCGAAGGTGAGTCCTGCCGGCCATCCCGGGCCACGGCGGGGAGTCGGAGCCAGGCCGGTTACCCCGGAGGTAATCGCCCCGTACGGAGACGAGTGGAAACGTAGCCGTCAGCGAACCCCGCCCACCACGAGAGGCAGTCCCATGACCGCATACGCCATCGCCCACCTCCGCTCGGTCGTCCCGCACCCCGACATCCCCCGTTACATGGAAGAGATCCAGGCAACCATGGACCCGTTCGGCGGCCGGTTCCGGGTCCACAACGCCAAGGTCGAGGTCAAGGAGGGAAGTTGGCCGGGATTCGTCGTGGTCATCGAGTTCCCGGACTTCGACGCGGCCAGCGCCTGGTACGACTCGCCCGCCTATCAGGAGATCCTGCCGCTGCGTACCCGGCACATCGAGGGGGATCTGGTGCTGGTGCCGGGTGTCGCGGACGGCTACGACGCGTCGGAGTCGGCGGCGCAGGCGCGAGCCGCGGCCGTATAGCCCCGCGGCGCCCGGCTGTCCCCGGTGGTCCGCGACGGTCCCGGGTCTCCCGTGGGCGTCATCGCGGACACCGTGCGTCCTGGGTCGTGCGCTCTTTCAGCGTGGCGTTCGTGGGGATGCGTCCGCGGGGCGCGGGCGGGACCTGCTCGTCGTGGCCGAGACGGCCGGTGGCCATGAGCGTGCGGTATTCAGCGGTGCCGCGCCGGGAGCGACCGTTCCTCCCGGTCGTCGACCGCCCGATCGTTCGAAGTCCGTCACGCCACTGTCGCGCCGCGACGCCACCACCGCCAGCACGCCGATGGCAATCAGTGACCAGCCGCCTGAGACCGGTTCCAGCACGGCCACCGGGATTCCGAGTGCCAGCAGGATCCATCCGGTCTCCACGGGCATCGCGCCCATGGCGATCACGACCCTCCTGGCAAGGAGCCCAAGGCCGAAGAAGGCAACTCCGCTGATCATGAACCAAAGGGCCGTCATGCGGGTGTAGTTGTCGTTGCGGACGGTATTCCACAGTCCGTCGGAGACGATGCCGCTCCAGTACGGGTACGAGGCGATGACGCCCACCATCATGTGCTCCTGCACCCGCGCCGCTTCGGGATCCTGTTTCGTCAGGCATGTCCTAGGAAGGGGAACAGGTGGCGTCGGATTCTCCGGCGCCCCACCCATTCCACGAGATTCACGCCCAAAGGCGTACCGGTGGCTGGTTACTGAGGCACGCTGCCGGCGCCTCTCGTCACATTCCCGTCTGCCCCGCGAGTCCGGCCGGAGCCCCGGCGCCCCGCAGCAGGGTGTCCACGACGCGGGTGGCGAGCGCGTCCGTGTCGCTGCCTCCCGCTCCCTCCTTGGCCGCCTCGTGGATGAGGGCGTAGTAGACGCGCCGGGTCCAGTCGAGGTCGATGTCGGGGCGGAGCACGCCCGCCTCCTGGGCGCGGCGGAAGAGCCGGATGCAGGTGGCCCGGACCTCGGCGTGGAGGCGGGCCGCCTCGGGGTGGGCGTCCTCGGCCGCGCGGTTCATGGCGAACGACCAGTCGGTCTTCACGCGGAGGACGTTGGCGGTGACCTGGTAGAGGGCGACGAGCGGCGGGGCAGCGTCCGGGCGGGCGGTGTCGACGGCGGCCGCGAACTGGCGGGCGGCCCAAGCGGTGAGCTCCTCCAGGAGCGCCTCACGGGTGGCGAACCGGCGGTGGACCGTGGTCCGGGCGACGCCGGCGGCCCGGGCGAGCTGCTCCATGGTCGCCGCCTGGTTGGTGGCCAGGACGCGCTCGGCCGCTTCCAGGATCGTCTGCACGGTCCGTTCGGTGTCGGCCCGGAGGGGCCGTTTCGCCTGCTGTTCCGTCTGCTGCTGCTTCTGCGCCGTCACGCCGACATGCTACATCCGCACTCCCTCAAAGACTCTACTTGCGACATTGTTGTTGCATGTTCTAGGTTCATGGCGTCGGAGAGGTTGCAACTCCGCACCCCGTCCGCGGGGAGAGGCGACATCAAGGAGCAGTGAGTGATGCAGCACAGGAAGCTGGGCCGCACCGGCGTATCGGTCAGCAGGTTCGCGCTGGGCACCCTGCGCCTGGGGGCGTGGGGGAACACGGATCACGACGATGCGGCCCGGCTGATCCACACGGCCCTGGACGCCGGGATCAACCTCATCGACACCGCCGACCAGTACTCGGGCGGCGAGGCCGAGGAGATCGTGGGCAAGGCCATCCGCGACCGCCGCGACGAGGTCGTGCTCGCGACGAAGGGTCACTTTCCGGTCCGCTTCAAGGACGAGGACCCCAACCGGCAGGGAAACTCCCGGCGTTGGCTCACCAAGGCCGTCGACGACAGCCTGCGCCGCCTGGGTACCGACCGCATCGACCTCTACCAGGTGCACCGCCCGGACCCGAGCACGGACATCGACGAGACGCTCTCGGTCCTGTCCGACCTGGTGCGCGCGGGCAAGATCATGGCCATCGGGACCTCGGACTTCCCCGCCGAACAGCTCGTCGAGGCCCAGTGGACCGCCGACCGCCGGGGCCACATCCCCTTCCGCACCGAGCAGCCCCCGTACTCCGTCTTCGTGCGCGGGATCGAGGCGGACGTGCTGCCCACCGCGCAGAAGTACGGACTCGGCGTGCTGACCTGGAGTCCACTCAACAGCGGCTGGCTGACCGGGCGGTTCCGCCGCGGCGAGCCGATCGAGATGAACGGGTTCCGGCAGGCGGTCGCCCACAAGTTCACCCTCGACCTGCCGGGCAACCAGCGCAAACTCGACGCCGTCGAGCGCCTGTCGGCCTTGGCGGACGAGGCGGGAATCTCCCTGACGCACCTGGCGCTCGCCTTCGCGTCGACGCACCCGGGCGTCACCTCGGTGATCCTCGGCGCCCGCACGACCGAGCAACTCACCGACCAGCTCGCCGCCGCCGAGGTCCGGCTCGACGACGAGATGCTCGACCGCATCGACGAGATCGTCGCCCCCGGCGTCACGCTCAACCCCGCGGACATCGACTACAGGCGGCCGGCTCTGACCGACTCCGAGCAGCGCCGCAGGCCCGCCCACCACCGCTGACGGCGGTCCGCCGGCGACGAGTTCCGGCGGCACACCGGAGCGGGCTGTGGTTCTTCAAATGATCTTGAGTGTTGGATCATGGCCGGGTGATACGTCGCCATGAACTCTCGTATGAGGCAGGGGAGTTCGTCCGTCCGCTGCTGCCTGAGTCCCTGCGGGGGCGGAAGCGGTTGGCCCGGGCCGGCCCCGGATGCGGCGCGCCCACGTGCTGGGCGACAAGGGCTGCAGCTCCCGGGCGAGGACGCCACGGACCTGTTCCCGCTGGACGACCGGCTGCTGATGCGCTGCGACATGGGGCACGGATCGTCGGGCGGCCCGATGGCCGACACCGACGGCCGGATCATCGGCGCCAACAGCCACGGTGAAGACGACGGCGACGGGCGTCCGGCCAGTGACACGCTGTTCTCTTCGGCTCACCAGGACCATGCGGTGACCGTGATCAACAAGATCAACGAACTCAACTGACGTACCCCGCAACACCGGGGCCCCGCATCCACGACAGGGTGCGGGCCCCTTGCTGGGCGGCCCTACTCGGCGGCTGTATCGGTCCTGCGCCTGCGTACTGCCCACACCACGGCGCCGCCCGTCAGGACCGCGCCCACTGCCACGGCGAGCGTCTGCGCCGGGCCCGTCGTCCACACGTCGCCCGGCTGCGGCCCGGCAAAACCCGGGTCGATGTCGTCGGCCTTGGGGGTGTTCACCGTCTGCTGGTGGATGTACCGGCCCCGGATCTCGCCGGTGGTCAGCAGCTCCCACCCGTCCGGCTTGGTCTTGCCCGCCTTGTCCAGTTCGGCGGTCCAGGCCGTCATGAGGCCCTCGCGGGTCTGCGGAATGGACTGGGCCGCAGCCTTAGAGGAGACCGTCACCTGCGGCTGATGGTCCCAGGGGGATGCGACCGCGAGTGCCGTCGCCGCCCCGGCCGCGAACGCCACTGCCCCTGTCGCCCATGCCTTCTTGCGTGTCACCGTGCTCCCTCCCGTGCCGCGCCCCTCTCCACGCTGCCATATGGGCGGCGCCCTGTGTGCTGGAGCGGCTTTCCGCCGTACCGGGCAGGGGAGTTGTGCGGCCCGGCACCCAGCTACTGGATACGCGCGGCGCCCTGGGCCGGCGGAAGGTCCGCGCGACCCGCCACAAGATCAACTATCGGACACGGCCCAGTGGGCTCATGGCGTCCGTGGAGCGGGCGGCGCGCGCTGGACGGTGCTACCGGACCCGTCCGGGCAGCCGTTCTGCATCAGCGCCGGGTAGCCCTCGCCCCGTGGGCTCACGCGTCCGCGGGTCTCACTCGGCGATGCCCCGGGTGAGGACCACGACGGTGACGAACCTGCGGTAGAGCCGGATCGGGTCCTCGTCGGTGAGCCGGACGGTCACGGCGTCGACGCGTACGACGTCGGTGACCCAGGCGGCCATCTCGGCGAGGTCCGGATTGCGGAACCGTACGGTCAGCGTGGCCGGCAAGGCGATGCGTGGCGGGGCGGCCTGCGGCAGGGACCGTACGGCCTCGCGCGCGGCCTCGTGGATCATTTCCCGCGCCTCGAAGGGGTGCAGGCTGTCCGCGGCGAATCTGGACACCGAGGACTTGACCACGGCGCTGCGGATGCCCGGGCAGAACGGTGCGATCTCGGCGGCCGTGGTGTCATCGCCGGTGATCAGCACCACGGGCACGCCATGGCCCAGCGCGACCAGGGCGTTGATGCCGCTCTCCCCGGCGATCACGCCGTCCAGCCGCACCTCGCTGATGGCCCGCGGGTTGTAGGTGTGCGACAACGTGGCCGGGCTGCCCGACATCGAGCCGTGGTAGGAGACGAAGAAAACGCCGTCGAACGAGGCGTCCAGACCCTGCATCATATAGAGCGGCTTGTGGCGTCCGGACAGATAGCGGCTGCGGCCCGCGAGGGCGTCCGGCCGTAAGTTGGTCATCGCCGAGTGGGCGTCGTTGACCAGGAACTCCGTCGCGCCGCCGGCCCTCGCCCCCTCGATCGCGGCGTTGACCTCCTCCTGCAACAGGCCCCGGTAGTAGCCGTATTCGGACTCCGCGGGCCGGCACTGCGACCAGTCCACGACACCTGCGGTGCCCTCCATGTCGGAGGAGACGAAGATCTTCACGGCACATGCTCCCTGGGGCGGTGGGTACGGGGCCGGCGCTCGTCCCATCCGGGACCGGTTCGCCGCACCAGTTATGCGGGATCCGGCCGGAGCGCGGCCAGAGCGCCTTTTCGGCCGCCGGGGCGCCGGCGCTCGCAGCGGGTCTACAGTCCGGCCAGCTCCGCCAGCACCCGAGCCTGCGTCAACTCCTCCGCCCCACCCGCCACATCGTCGTGGTCGGCACTCCACAGCGCGCCCTCCACGGCCCGCGCCACCGACCAGGCGAGCAGCCGTGCCGGATCCTCGTCCAGCGCCTCGGCGACCAGCGCGTACCGCTCGCGGAGCACCGGGCGCGGATCCGGATGCGCGAAGGGGTCGTCGATCTGCATCAGCAGCGGCCAGGGATCGTACGCCGGATCACCGACCATCGGCTTGGGATCGATGGCCAGCCACGGCCGGCGCTGCGCCGTCAGCACATTGCCGGGGTTGAAGTCGCCGTGCACGACGACCTCGCGGCCGGCCGACGCCGGGAGCCGGCGCAGCAGGTCGGCACCGAGCGAGACCAGCCCGGGGTCGTAGCCGGGGTGCAGCCGCAGCATCCGCTCCTGGAGGACATCGGCCCACTCGGCGCACACCGCGTCGACCCGCTCCAGGTGGCCGTCGGCCGGTGCGGCCGCGGCCCACAGGTCGCGGAGCAGGCCGGCCGCGAGGGTGAGCCGCTCGGCGGGTGGCAGGGCGGCGGCATCGGCGAGCGGGGTGCCGGGATCGCACCGCTCGACGAGCAGCGCCCCGCGCTCGCGGTCCCAGCGGTGCAGCCGTACGGCGCCGTTGCCGTCCCAGGCGTGCAGGCCCGGGGCCTCGCCGTCGGCCTCGCGGTGCGGCCAGCCGACCTTGAGGACCGCGGCGCCGCCGCCGGGCAGTTCGGCGGGCGCCACCCAGGAGCAGCTGCCGCCGTGGAACGGGTCGCCGAGCCGTAGCTCCCAGCGCTCCTCGACCTCCCGCACGAGCCCCGGCAGCCGGTCGAGCCAGGCCCGTCCGGATGCCGTCCGCCCCAGCTGTGCGACCACGGGCAGCCCGGCGGGGAACCGGCGGTCGTCGTACGAGGTGCCGTGCGGGGTGTGCGCCATCCGGGCAGCGTACGACGAGAGGGGAGTGGCGGGGGGCCGTACGGGGGAGAGCGCCGGACGCCGGACCGGTACGGCAAAAATGCTCCGGTAACTACTGGTATGTGTATCGGGCATGAGCGCGTATACACGGTATGCGGCCGTCGCCCTGGTCGCCGCCCTGGCCGTGGGCTGCGCCGGCCCGCCCAGCACCCCGCACCCCGCCCCGCACCGCGCCCGGCCGGCGCTCGCCAAGGCCGCGCCGCGCGGCCACGCCGGCGCCCCCATGACGCATGCCGCCCACCCCTTCACCCTGGTCGCCTCCGGCGACATCCTCCCGTCCTCCCCGGACGTCCTCGGCACCGCACGGGAGGACGCGGCGGACGCCGGCTACGAGTACCGGCCGATGCTCGCGGACGTGAAGTCGGTCGTCTCCGGAGCCGATCTGGCGCTGTGCCATCTGGGGGCGCCGCTCGGCCCGCTGTCCGGCCCCTTCACCGGCTACCCCGTCTACCAGGCGCCGCCGCAGCTCGCCACCGCGCTGAAGGCCACCGGCTACGACTCCTGCTCCACGGCCTCCAACCACGTCCTCGACCAGGGCGTACCGGGGGTGGGCCACACCCTGGAGGCCCTGGACACGGTAGGGCTGCGGCACGTCGGATCCGGGCGCAACGCCGGCGAGGGCGGGCGCCCGGCGCTGCTGCGGGCCGACGGCGGCGCGCGGGTGGCCCAGCTCGCCTACACCTACGGCACCGACCAGAAGCGCCGCCCGGCGTCGGCGCCCTGGACGGTGAACCTGATCAATGCGCAGCGGATCATCGCCGATGCCCGGGCCGCCCGGCGGGCCGGCGCCGATGTCGTGGTCGTCAGCCCGCACTGGGGCAGGGAATACCGGACCGCCCCCACCGCGCGGCAGCGGGAACTCGCCCGTGCGCTCACCGCCTCGCAGACCGACGGCCGTCCCGACATCGACCTGATCATCGGCACCCATGCGCACACCCCCCAGCCGTACGAGAAGGTCAACGGCACCTGGGTCGCCTATGGCCTCGGCGACCAGATCGCCGGATCGATGAGGAAACCGGAGGGCAACTGGGGCACCCTCGCCCGCTTCCGGTTCGCCCCGCCCGACCGGCCCGGCGGGCGCTGGGAGGTCACCAGGGCCGAATACATTCCGCAGCTCGCCGCGCTGGGACCGCCGCTGCGGGTGCGCAACCTCGCCAGGACCGCGGGATACACGGACGTCCGTAAGGCGATCCGCAGGGCGGTGCTCAGCCGGGGCGCCCGCGCGGAGGGGCTGCGCATGGGGGAGTGACCGGGCCTCGCACGGCGCTCCGGTGCGGCCCGCCCCCGCGGTATGAAACCCTGGTCACCTACCGGATCGCGCCAGTTCGCGAACCGCTGTGACATCGGCGAGGCCAGGGAAGGACCGGAGGGCAGTGAGCGAGAGTGCGGCCGCCCGGCCCCGTAACCCGCGCGGCCAGGGCGAGCGGCTGCGGGAGGAGCTCCTGCGGGCCACCGAACGCCTTCTGGAGGAGGTCGGCAGCGAGGACGCGCTGTCGCTGCGCGCGGTGGCCCGCGAGGCGGGCGTCGCCGCGCCGAGCATCTACCGCCACTTCGCCGACAAGACCGAGCTGGTCTGGGCGACCATGGAGGTCAGCTACGAACGGCTCGGCCGGGCGATGGCCGAGGCCGGCGCGAAGGCGGAGGACGATCCCGTCGCACGGCTGCGCGCCCAGCTGCGCGCCTACTGCCGCTACGCCATCGGGCACCCCGCCACCTACCGCCTGCTCTACGAGACCCGGCAGACCCCGGTGGGCCCCGAGCGGCTGGCCCAGCACCCGGCCGCGCCGCTGGTGCGCGGCTTCCACGATGCGCTGACCGCCTGCGAGGAGGCCGGCTGGCGGGTGCGCGGCTCGCGCACCGAGGCGCCGTACGTGCTGTGGTCGTCGGTGCACGGCCGGGTCATGCTCTGGCAGGTCATGCCGAGCCGCAAGGACACCGGCCGGCTGGACCGGTTCGTGGACGAGATGCTGCACCTGCTGCTCGAGCGCTGAGCCGCTTTCCCCGAGCCCGGTCGGCAACGCCCCGGGCCCGTCACCCGGAACGCCCCGGGCCCGTCACCCGCGACACCCCCAGGTCCGTCACCCGCGACACATTTACCTGTGCATTACACATGTAAGCTTACAGTCGTAAGGCGAACGTTCGACTCATGGCGCACGCCGCTGCCCGGTGTGCGCGCGAGAAGCGAGATGAGCGAGATGACGATTTCCCCCGCCGCCCCGGCCGGCACCGCCCCGGAGCCGCTCCCCGTCCAGCCCCCGAGCGGCTGCCCCTTCGATCCCCCCGCCGCATTCGGCACCCTGCGCACCGAGCGGCCGATCTCCAAGATCTCACTCCCGGACGGCAGTTGGACCTGGCTGGCCACCCGCTACAGCGACATCCGTGCGATCCTCGGCGACCTCCGCTTCAGCTCCGACACCACCCTCCACGGCTACCCCCTCAGCGGCATGACCGGCGGCGGCAACACCGAGAACCGCGGCTTCATCCGCATGGACCCGCCCGAGCACACCCGGCTGCGCCGGATGGTCACCCGGGAATTCATGGTCAAGCGGGTCGAGGCGCTGCGCCCGGAGATTCAGCGCCTCACCGACGAGCTGTGCGACGCCATGGAGCGCCGGACGGGCGAGGACGTGGACCTCATCGAGGCGCTGGCCCTGCCCGTGCCCTCGCTCGTCATCAGCCTGCTGCTCGGCGTCCCCTACGACGACCACGACGTCTTCCAGCGGCTCACCGGCACGCTGCTCTCCCGTACCGTCCCGGACGACGAGCGAGAGGCCGCACGCGTCGAACTGCGCGACTACCTCGACCAGTTGGTCACCGCAAAGGAGGCCGCTCCCGGCGACGACATCCTCGGCCGGCTGATCACCGAACAGCAGCGGACCGGCGAGATCAGTCACGACGACGTGGCCGCCTTCGCCGCCCTGCTGCTCATCGCCGGGCACGAGACCACCGCCAACATGATCGGCCTCAGCGCCCTGACCCTCATGCTCGATCCGGGGAGCGCGGAGCGGCTGCGCCAGGAGCCCGGACTGATCCGCGGCGCTGTCGAGGAACTGCTGCGCTTCCACAGCATCATCCGCAACGGCCCGCGCCGGGTCGCCACCGCCGACATCGAGATCGACGGGCACCTCATCCGGGCCGGCGAGGGCGTGGTGACGGCCGTACCGTCCGCCAACCGCGACGAGAGCGTCTTCGCCGACGCCGACCGCCTCGACGTCTGCCGCCCCAACGCCCAGCACCACGTCGCCTTCGGCTACGGCATCCACCAGTGCCTCGGTCAGGCGCTGGCCCGCGTCGAACTCCAGGTGGTGATCGGCACCCTGCTGCGCCGCTTCCCCGCACTGCGGCCCGCGGTCCCGGTCGAGGAGATCCCGTTCCGTACCGACATGGCGATCTACGGCTGCCATGCTCTTCCCGTCACCTGGTGACCGGACACACCTTCCGTCCAACGCCCCACGAGTCCCATGGAGTTACCGTCATGAAGATCACCATCGACGCCGACAAGTGCTGCGCCGCAGGCCAGTGCGTGCTGATCGCCCCCGAGGTCTTCGACCAGCGTGACGAGGACGGCGTCGTCGTCCTCCTCGACGCCGAACCGCCCGCCGAGCAGCACGACGCGGTCCACGAAGCCGCCGCCATCTGCCCGGCCGCCGTCATCGAGGTGCACTGATGACCGCCCGTCCGATCGCCGTCGTCGGGGCCTCGGCGGCCGGCCTCGCCGCCGTCGAGGCGCTGCGCCGCTCCGGCTGGACCGGCCCGCTCACCCTCATCGGCGACGAACCCCATCTGCCCTACGACCGGCCGCCGTTGTCCAAACAGCTGCTGGACGGCACCTGGGAGCCGGACCGCCTGCTGCTGCGCACCGAGGAACAGCTCGCACCGCTCGACCTCGACCTGCGCCTCGGCACCCGCGCCACCGGCCTCGACGTGGCCACCCGCACGCTCACCCTCGACGGGGGCACGGGGGTCCCCCCGGGCGAGCGGTGGGGGAGTCTCGCCTGCGCCGGAGTGATCGTCGCGACCGGCGTGACGGCGCGTACGCTGCCGGGCGCCGAGGGCATCGAGGGAGTGCACACCCTGCGCACCCTCGACGACGCGCTGGCCCTGCGCGCCCGGCTGACCGGCCCCGGCCGCCGCCTGGTGATCGTCGGCAACGGCGTCCTGGGCTGCGAAGCGGCCGCGGTCGCACGGGAGCTGGGACACGACGTCACCCTCGTCGGCATCGACGCGATACCGATGGCGGCCGCCGTCGGCACCGAGATCGGCGAACTGCTGGCCGAGGAGCACCGAGCGCACGGCGTGACGCTGCGGACGGGAGCGGTGGAAGGCTTCGAGACCGCGGCGGGAACGGTCACCGGCGTACGGCTCGCCGATGCGGGTACCCCCGCCGCCGGGGGAGAGGGAAGCACCCTGCTGCCCGCCGACACCGTGCTGCTGGCCATCGGCTCCACGCCCGCCGTCGGCTGGCTGGCCGGCGACCCGGCCCTGGACACCTCCGACGGGCTGCGCTGCGACGCGTACTGCGCCGCCGCCCCCGGCATCTACGCCGCGGGCGACGTGGCCCGCTGGGAGCACCCGGTGCACGGCCGGCCGCTGCGCTTCGAGCACCGGATGAACGCCAGCGAACAGGGGATGGCCGCGGCCCGCAACCTGCTGGCCGAGCTGGCCGCCGAGGGTGCGGACGGCGGCGAAGCCCCGGAGCGCCGCCCGTTCGCTCCCGTCCCGTACTTCTGGTCCGACCAGTACGCCGTCAAGCTCCAGGCGTACGGGCTGACCGCGGGCGCCGACCGCGTGGAGACCACGGTGCTGGACCGAGCGGAGCGGCGCAGCGTCGCCCTCTTCGGACGCGACGGCAACGCCGTCGGCGTCCTGACGACCGGCCTGCCGCCCCGCCAGCTCCGCACCCTGCGCGCGGTGATCGCCACCCCCGTCCCCTGGGAGGAGGCGCGCGAGCGGATCCGGACCGCCACGGCCGTCGGCTGAAGGTTCCGGATCAGGGCGGACCGTGCCCGATCATGGAGGGATGGCCGACTCGTACGTACGGGTGCGCGGCGCCCGTGAGCACAACCTCCGCACCATCGATGTGGACATCCCGAGGGACGCGCTGGTCGCGTTCACCGGGGTGTCCGGATCGGGCAAGTCCTCCCTCGCCTTCGGCACCCTCTATGCCGAGGCGCAGCGCCGCTACTTCGAGTCGGTGGCCCCCTACGCCCGCCGCCTCATCCACCAGGTCGGCGCCCCGAAGGTCGAGGACATCACTGGCCTGCCGCCCGCCGTCGCCCTCGAACAGCGGCGCTCCGCGCCGACCTCCCGCTCCTCCGTCGGCACCGTCACCACCCTCTCCAACACCCTGCGCATGCTCTTCTCCCGCGCCGGCGACTATCCGCAGGGCGCGACGGAACGCCTCGACTCCGACGCCTTCTCGGCCAATACGGCGGCCGGCGCCTGCCCGGAGTGCCACGGCCTGGGCACCGTGCATCGCGTCACGGAGAACTCACTCGTCCCCGACCCGGCCGCCACCATCCGCGAGGGCGCCGTCGCGGCCTGGCCCGGCGCCTGGCAGGGCAAGAACCTCCGCGACATCCTCGCCGCCCTCGGCCACGACATCGACCGGCCCTGGCGCGAGCTGCCACCGGCCGACCGCGACTGGATCCTGTTCACCGACGAACAGCCCGTCGTCACCGTCCACCCGGTACGCGACGCCGGCCGTATCCAACGCCCCTACCAGGGCCAGTACATGAGCGCCAAGCGGTACGTCCTGCACACCTTCGCCGACTCCAAGAGCGACACCCTGCGCAAACGCGTCCAAGGCTTCATGACCGCCGAGCCCTGCCCGGAGTGCGGCGGGCGGCGGCTCCGCCCCGAGGCCCTGGCCGTCACCTACGAGGGCCACGACATCGCCACCCTCGCGGGCCTGCCGCTCGGCGCCCTCGCCGCACTGCTGCGCCCCACCGCGGCCCGCCCGGACGACGAGGTTGCCCCGACGCTCGCCCGCGACCTCGTCGCCCGCATCGAGGTGCTCACCGAACTCGGCCTGGGATATCTGAGCATGGACCGCCCCGCCCCCACCCTCTCCGCGGGCGAACTCCAGCGGCTGCGCCTGGCCACCCAGCTGCGCTCCGGCCTCTTCGGCGTCGTCTACGTCCTGGACGAACCCTCGGCGGGCCTCCACCCCGCCGACACCGCGTCCCTGCTCACCGTCCTCGGCCGGCTCAAGGAAGCGGGCAATTCGCTCTTCGTCGTCGAGCACGACATGGACGTGGTGCGGCGCGCCGACTGGATCGTGGACATCGGCCCGCGCGCCGGGGAACACGGCGGCCAGGTGCTGCACAGCGGCCCGGTCGCCGGCCTCGCCCACGTCGCCGCCTCCGCCACCCGCCGCTTCCTCTTCGCCACCGAACCACCGCCCGCACGCACCCCGCGCACCCCCTCCGGCGCGCTGACCCTGCACGGCGTCACCCTGCACAATCTGCGCGGCCTGGACGCCGTCTTCCCGCTCGGCGTCTTCACCGCCGTCACCGGCGTCTCCGGATCCGGCAAGTCGACGCTGGTCACCCGGGTCCTCGCGGAGACGGTGCGCGAGCACCTGGGGGCGCCCGCATCCGATACGAACGAGGGCGAACCGGACGCCGGCCCGATGGCCCGCGCCCAACTCACCGCCGCCAAGGGCCTGGAGGCCATCGACCGGCTGGTCCGCGTCGACCAGAAACCCATCGGACGGACGCCCCGCTCCAACCTCGCCACCTACACCGGACTGTTCGACGCCGTACGCAAGGCCTTCGCCGCCACCGACGAGGCCCGCGCCCGCGGCTACACCGCCGGGCGGTTCTCCTTCAACATCGCCGCCGGCCGCTGCGAGACCTGCCAGGGCGAGGGCTTCGTCGCCGTCGAACTGCTCTTCCTGCCCGGCACCTACGCCCCCTGCACCGCCTGCCACGGCGCCCGCTACCACCCCGAGACCCTGGAGATCACCTACCGCGACCGCACCATCGCCGATGTCCTCGCCATGACCGTCGACGACGCCGCCGGGTTCCTCGACGACATCCCGCCCGCCGCCCGCAGCCTGCGCACCCTCCAGGACGTGGGCCTGGGCTATCTGCGGCTCGGCCAGCCCGCGACCGAACTCTCCGGCGGCGAGGCCCAGCGCATCAAACTCGCCGCCGAACTCCAGCGCGCCCGCCGCGGCCACACCCTCTACCTCCTCGACGAGCCCACCACCGGCCTGCACCCCGCCGACACCGAGGTTCTGCTGCGCCAGCTGCACGGCCTGGTGGACGCCGGCAACACCGTCGTGGTCGTCGAGCACGACATGGGGGTGGTCGCGGGCGCCGACCATGTCATCGACCTGGGGCCGGGCGGCGGCGCGGACGGCGGCCGGATCGTCGCCGCGGGCGCCCCGGCCGAGGTGGCGGCCGCCGCGGGCAGCCGTACGGCGCCGTATCTTGCCCGACGGAGGGCGCGGCCGGGGCCGTCTTGACGGTCCGCTAATGTACGCAGGTCAGATCACCAGGCAACAACACCGCGCAGTACTGCGCAGCACCACGAAGGGGGCACCTCTGATGGCAGACATCGAGAAGGCCAAGGCGACGTTCGCCCGGTTCGACGCGGACGGCGACGGCCAGGTCACGCCGGACGAGTTCAAGCACGCGATGGCCGAGATGGGCGACCCGTACGTCACCGGCCCGGTCGCCGAGGCGGTCATCAAGGCCAAGGACACCGACGGCAACGGCACGATGTCCTTCGACGAGTTCTGGCAGGCCCTGCAGGGCTGACCGCACCTCGCACCCCCTTCACGACGGTTCCACCCCTTCGCCCGCGGCCGCGCGCAGCGCCGCGGGCCCGCGGGCGATCGGGGGGATCCCGCAGCCATGGGCGACCGGGGCCGCGCATCACTGCCCGGCCGCGGCGCCCACCGGCGGCGGCGCGGCCCGGTCGCCGGTGCCCCACCGGGATGGCTCGGGCCCCACGGAGAAGGCCAGTTCGCGGCCCGCACGCAGCTCCTCGGTGGTGAGATAGGTGCGGTCCCGCCCGGCGCCGTCCAGGCGGACGGACTGGACATACCGGTTGGCCGGCGACGTACCCGGCGCCTTGATGGTGAAGCGCCCGGCCGGGAAGTAACGCCGGTCCAGCGTCAGGTCCACCCGGTCGAAGACCGGCGTGCTCAGCCCCCAGGTGTCGGTGCCGGGCTGCACCGGGAACACCCCGATCGCCGAGAGCACCATCCACGCCGACATCGTCCCCAGGTCGTCGTTCCCGGTCATCCCGCTCGGGGAGTCCGTGAACAGCGTCAGCGCGGCATGCACCACGTCCGTGGTCTTCCACGGACGACCGGTCGAGAGATACGTGTACGGCGCGATCAGGTCGGGCTCGTTCTGCGGGTTGTACTTGTCCGCGTTGTAGTAGTCGTACGGCCCGTTGACCCACACCTCGCGGGCCGTCTTCTCCGGGTCCTTCAGCAGCTGCCGATAGGCGAAGAAGGAATCCAGCCGGCTGTCGGCCTTGTCCTTGCCGCCGATCAGCTCGATCATCCCGGGCAGATCCTGCGGCACCAGCCACTGGTACTGCCAGGACGTGCCCTCGTGGAAGCCCTCGCTCTTGGCGGGATCGGCGGGCCCGGTGAAGGCGCCCTTCGCGTCCCGGGCCCGGAAGAATCCGGTCGAGCGGTCGAAGATCTTGCGGTAGTTCTGCGCCCGGGACGCATAGCGGTCGGCGTCCGCCCGGTGCCCCAGATCGCGCGCCATCTGCGCCAGCATCGCATCCGACAGGGCGTATTCCAGGGTCGCCGAGGCGCCGTGGTCGAAGTCGGAGTCGCCGGGCTTGGCGTGCGGGCGGCCCTTGACGTACGGGGCGAAGCCGTCCTTCAGGTACGGTGCGTTGGCCTCCCGCCCGACGGCCGGCGAATCGGCCGGCGGCACCCCGTCCGCGTTCTTCTTCAGCGCCGCGTACGCCTCCTCCTCATGCCCCCGCAACAGCCCCTGCTGATAGGCGTTGGTCAGGAACGGCGTGACCGGATCACCCGTCATGATGTTCGTCTCGACCGTTCCGTAGCCCCACTTGGGCAGCCAGCCGCTCTCCTTGTCGATCCGCAGCACCGACAGCGCCATGTCCCGGGACTCGCGCGGCGCGAGGAGGGCCAGCAGCTGCGCCTGGGTGCGGTAGGTGTCCCACAGCGACCAGTTCTGGTAGTAGGTGAAGCCGGTCGCCCGGTGGGTCTTCTGGTCCCAGCCCGTGTAGCGGCCGTCCACATCGCTGCCGATGTTGGGGGCCAGGAAGGACCGGTAGAGGGAGGAGTAGAAGGTGCGGCGCAGCGCCTTGGCGCCGCCCTGTGTCGTCACCAAGGCCAGGCGCCGCTCCCAGGCGGCGTTCGCGGCGGCCTTCGTGCGGTCGAAGGAGCGCCCTCCCTCGGCGCGCAGATTGCGGGCCGCGCCCGCCGCGTCGACGTAGCTGAGGGCCGTGGTCGCCTCGACCGTACGGTCCTTCCGGGTGTCGAAGCGGGCGTACGCCCCGTGCCGGCCGCCCGCCGTGGAGCCCTTCGACCCGGGCGTCACCCTCGCGCCCTCCCAGGTCCCGTACGACGCGAAGGGCCGGTCGAAGCGGGTGATCGTGTAGACGGTGTAGGGCCGGGTGTCCTGGCAGAAGCCGCGGCCGGTGATGGCGGTGCGGATGGTGCGGGAGTCCAGCACCTCGACCCGGGTGGAGACCGTCTTGTGCAGCGACTGGCCCGTATTGAGCAGCACATTGGCCTTGTCGGTGGCGGGGAAGGTGTAACGCTGCTTGCCGGTGCGGGCGGTCGCGGTCAGCTCGGCCGTGATCCCGCCGTACGACGTCAGTCCGACGCGGTAGTAACCGGGGCGGGCCGACTCGTCGTCATGGCGGTAGGCGGCGGCGTACTTCGCATAGTCGGTCTCGGCGATGTCGCCCGTGGTGGGCAGCACCGGCAGGTCGCCGCCGAGCCCGCAGCCCACGCCGGAGATGTGGACGGCGCTGAAGCCGCGGATGTGGTCGTCGTCGTAGCCGTAGCCGGTGGTGTGGCCGGTGTCGGGGGAGAGCTGCACCATGCCGAAGGGGACGGCGGCCCCCGGGTAGGTGTTGCCGTCGTTCCGGCTGCCGATGAACGGGTTGACCAGATCGGTGAGCGGGCCGCCGCCGGGCGGTTCGGCCTGCGCGGCGGGGACGGTGAGCGCGCCCCCCATGAGGACGGCGGCCAGTACCGCTCCCGCGGTACGCAGCCGGTGACGACCGAGCCATGCCATGGGTCCAACCTCCGGTTCCGACAACGTTGTCGGGGCGCGCTCATTCTTTGGCTTCGTCAGGTGCGCGTCAAGGGTGGCGCGGCCATGACTCCGGTGCGGCCGGCCCTCGTTGCGGGGGTGGGGCGCCGCGTGTGCGTACAGGCGGCTCAGCCGCGGCGTGGGGCAGGGGCAGTTCGCCGGGCATGGGCTCTCTTCGGTGCAGGCGCGTCAAAAATCATGAGGTGACTGCCTTGCTCTCTTCGGGGGCGCGTGTCTCAATGGTCAGCGTTTCAGGTCGCTGACCTACCGTCAGATCTGGGCGGTGGTCGGCCGGTTCCCGACCGCGGGCCACCGCGTGGCCGTCTGTCGTTCCCTCACGCACCTCTCGACGCCGTGCCATGGGCCTGCACCCCCCTCACGAAGGCGGTACCCCCCATGAGACACCTCAGATCAGGCACGCTCGGATTCGGTACGGCGCTCGGCGTGGCCGTCGCCGCCGCAGGCACCCTCGCGATGGCGCCGGCCGCCACCGCGGTGACCCCCGACACCGCCACCGTCTCGTTCGACTGCGGCAGCTTCGGCTCCGGCACGGCGACGCTCACCGCGACCCAGGACGGTACGGCCGCGACCATCAGCCTCGCCACGTCGGCGATCACCGCACCGATCGACGTCGGCGCGAACTCGGTCACCTCCACGCTCACCCTCACCAAGAACGGCTCCGGGACCACGGAGTTCAGCGGCAGCTCCAACCCGGCGATACCGGCCGGCGGCGAGGTCTCCACCGGTCCGCTCACCGGCACGGTCGCCGCGGGCGACAGCCTGGAGGCCACGTCCCTGAAGGTCGTGGTCTTCGGTGTCACGGCCACCTGCAAGGCCACTTCTCCGCAGTCCCCGGGACCGTTCGTCTTCTGACGCCGAGGAACAAGCGGGGACCGGCGGGCTGTCGTCCGCCGGTCCCCGGTGTCCGCCGCCGCGCGGTCAGCGGCCGCGGCTCACGGCCGCGCCTCGCCGCTCTTGCCGCCGGCGCTCTCCCGCTCCGCCCGTGCCAGGTTCGAGCGGCGGCGGGAGTACGTGAAGTAGATGACCAGACCGACCAGGAACCACACGACGAACCGCACCCAGGTCTGCCACTCCAGGAAGGTGATCAGCCAGAGGGAGAAGCAGACCCCGATCGCCGGGACCACCGGCATGCCCGGTACTCGGAAGCTCCGCGGCAGTTCGGGGCGCTTGTAGCGGAGCACGATCACCGCGACGCAGACCACCACGAACGCCAGCAGAATGCCGATGTTCGTCAGCTCGGCGGCCTCGCCGATCGGCAGGAAACCCGCGATGGCCGCCGAGGCGACGCCGACGATCCAGGTCACCCGGGTCGGTACGTGGTGCTTGGCGCTGGTCTTGGCGAACCACTTCGGCAGCAGTCCGTCGCGGCTCATCGAGAACCACACCCGCGTCACCCCGAGCATGAAGGTGAACATGACGGTCAGGATGCCGATGATCGCGCCGACCGCGATGACATCCGCGAGGCCGCTCAGACCCACCGACTTGAACGCGGTCGAGAAACCGCTCTCCGGGTCGATGGACTTGTAGTCCTGCATACCCGTCAGGACCAGGCAGGCCAGGACGTAGAGCACCATCGAGATCGCCAGCGAGTACATGATCGCCTTCGGCATGTGGCGCTGCGCGTCCTTGGACTCCTCGGCCGCGGTGCTCATCGCGTCGTAGCCGAAGACCGCGAAGAAGACGGTCGCCGCGCCGGTGAACGCGCCGCTCACCCCGAACGGGAAGAACGGCTCGTAGTTCGCGGTGTTGATGTGGAAGAAGCCGACCGCGATCACGACGATGACGACCAGGACCTTCAGGCCCACCACGATCGTCTCGAAGCGCGCGGCGTTCTTGATGCCGAGCGTGAGGAGGTAGGCGATCAGCAGGCAGAGAACGGCGGCGAAGAGGTCGACCCGGTGGCTCGGTCCGGTGCCCGGCGCGCCCAGCATCCAGGCGGGCAGATCGAGACCCGCCTCGCCGAGCAGAAAGCCGAAGTAGCCCGAGATGCCGATCGCGACCACCGCCACGATCGCGGTGTATTCCAGGAGCAGGTCCCAGCCGATGAACCAGCCCGCCAGCTCGCCGAGCACCGCATAGCCGTAGGTGTAGGCCGAGCCCGCCTTCGGGATCAGCCCGGCGAACTCGGCGTACGAGAAGGCGGCCGCGGCGCTGGCGATGCCCGCGATGAGGAAGGAGATCAGGACGGCCGGCCCGGCCTTCCCGTTGGCGACCGTGCCGGCCAGCGTGAAAATACCCGCGCCGATGATGCCGCCGACGCCGATGGCGGTCAGCTGCCACAGGCCCAGCACACGCGTGAGCTGCTGGCCCGCGGCGCCTTCCGGCTCCTCGATGTGATCGATCGGTTTGCGGCGCAATACGCCCTGTCCCGCGCGCAGGCCCATGCGTGATCCCTCCGTAGGCTCCGTCGTGGTCCGACGGCGGATCATCATGGACCTTGGGCGGCCACTAGGAAAGGCGACTCCCTAGTAGCGCCGGGACTTCCCGGCAAGACGTACCCGGGAGGGGCGTCAATCGGCGTCAATCGGCGCCAAGCGGCGTGGAAGCACCGTCACGCAAGGTCGAGTGTCATCGAGCGGCGTGGAAGCACCGTCACACCGCGTCGAGCGGCGACGAGCGGTGCCCAGGGCCGTCAGTCGGAGTCCTCCAGCCGGAAGCCGACCTTCAGGCCGACCTGGTAGTGGTCGATCTCGCCGTCGACGATATGGCCGCGGACCTCGCTGATCTCGAACCAGTCGAGGTTGCGCAGGGACTGCGAGGCGCGCTTGATGCCGTTGCTGATCGCGGCGTCCACGCTCTGCTGGGACGTACCGACGATATCGGTCACGCGATACGTGCGATCGGTCACGATGGTCTCCCTCGGCCGGGGCGGCGCTCCGCCCGTCCGTCTTCCACCGTGCCTCAGGCCGGTCCGCCCCACCAGCGGAGCGGCCGGGACACCACCTAGGGCACCACCGTGACCGGCCAGCGTCCGGCCTTGACCAGGCGGACCGCGACCGAGCCCATGATGCGGTGCCCGGCCGACTCCGAGGCGCCGACCACCACCGCATCGGCCTTGAGCTCGTCGGCCATCTGCACCATGCCGTTGTACGGGTCCCCGCGCAGGGTGTGGAACTCCCAGCGCACGTCGTATATCCCCTGCAGCCGTTCCGTCGCCTGGCGGATCTCGGCCATCAGCTCCTCGGCGACCTCGTTCGTCGCGTCCATGACGGGCGCGCCCATCGCCGCGCCGGCCGCCATCACCGGCTGCACATAGACCAGGACGAGCTTCGACCCCTGCCGCCGCGCCAGCCCGGCCGCGTAGGCGGCGGCGCGCCATGACGAGTCGGAGCCGTCGACGCCGACGACGATGACCTTCGGGCCGTCCGTGCCGCGCTCGAAAGGCGCGGGAATGCTCTCGTCCACAGCAGGGAGAGTAACCGTACGCACGTGCTGACGGGCCCCCGGCCATGCCGCCGTCCGCCGTACGCGGCAGTCTTCCCTACGGCGCCGGCGCGGTTCGGGCGGGGGCCGGCGGCCAGCTGTCCGCGGCCAGCACGCCCAGCACATAGGCCTTGGCGACCAGCGCGGTACGGCCCTGCACCTGCCAGCGGCGGGCCAGCCGGGTGAGGTGGTAGTTCACCCCGTCGACGGTCAGGCCCAGTGCCGTGCCGATGGCCGCCGTGGTGGTGCCGCCGGCGGCCAGCGCCAGGATGCGGGCCTCGACGGGGCTGGCCGTGCCGCGCGGCGCGGGCGGCGGACCCGCGTCGCGGACCCGGAGTACCGCCAGCAGCGCGGGCGGCTGTACGGAGGCGTCCCCGACCGGATCGACCGTCAACTCCCCGTCCCGCTCGGCGCCGTCGGACGCGGACCGCCAGTGCACCTCGACCGGATAGCGCGAGCGCCGGCCCAGCCGCACCGCGTCGGCGATCCGCACCAGCTGAGCCTTTTCCCGCGGCCGGAACAGGTCGAGCAGATTGCGGCCCCGCAGCTGCCCGGGGGCCGCTCCCCACTGCTCGGCCATCGCCGGATTGGCGATCACCACCTCGCCGTCGGCCCGGCACACCGCGATCGGCGTGGGGATACGGTCCAGCAGGATCAGGAAGTAGTTGCGCCAGGGGCCGCTCGAGTACGGCCCGGCCGGGTCGGCATATCCCGTCACACACGGCGGCCGGTGCGCGGTGGGCGCGTCCGTTTCCGCCCCCGATGCCGCTTCCGCATCCGGCGCGCCGTCGGCAGTCCCGTTGTCCATGGCTCCTTCTCGGTCCGTGCGCAAGAGCGAGTGGCGAAAAACCACTGCACAATCATGCAGTTGCCGGGACCGGACCCGCACACCGGGCCGGTCACGCTGGAGACATGACCGACACGATCGCGCTCCACACCGACGAACGCGCCGCCGACGACGACGGCATCCCGGTAGCCGACATCACGGCGGCCGGTCTCACCTCGACGCCGCTCCAGCAGGCCATGGACCTGGCCCGGGTCCACGGCCCGGTCTTCCGGCGCAGACTGGGCGACCGCGAGACGCTGTTCGTCTCCTCGCTGGAACTGGTCACCGAACTCGCCGACGAGGAACGCTTCGTCAAGGGCGTATCGGTGATCCTGGAGAACGTCCGAGAGTTCGCCGGTGACGGTCTGTTCACCGCCTACAACGACGAACCGAACTGGGCCAAGGCGCACGAGGTGCTGATGCCCGCCTTCGCGCTCGGCTCGATGCGTACGTACCACCCGGCGATGCTCAAGGTCGCCCGCCGGGTCATGGCCGGTTGGGACCGCCGGGTGGCCGACGGCACGGCCCTCGACGTCGCCGAGGACATGACCCGGATGACGCTGGACACCATCGGGCTCGCGGGCTTCGGCTTCGACTTCGAGTCGTTCGCCCGGGACACCCCGCATCCGTTCGTCGAGTCGATGGCGCGCTGTCTGCAGTGGAGCGGGGCCAAGTTCGGCCGTAAGCCCGGTGCCGACCACTCCGCGGAGGACGCGGCGTTCCGCACCGACGCCGACTACCTCGCGTCCGTGGTCGACGAGGTCATCGCCGCCCGGACCGCCAGCGGCGAGAACGGCGACGACGATCTGCTGGGCCTGATGCTCGGGTCGCGGGACCAGGACGGAGAGACGGAGGGCCCCGCCCTCGACCTCGCCAACATCCGCAACCAGGTCATCACCTTCCTGATAGCCGGCCACGAGACCACCTCGGGCGCGCTCTCCTTCGCCCTGTACCACCTGCTCAAGGACCCGGTCGCGCTGCGCCTGGCCCAGCGCGAGGCGGACGAGCTGTGGGGCGACGAAGCGGACCCCGACCCGTCCTTCGAGGACATCGGCCGGCTGCCGTACACCCGGCAGGTCGTCAACGAGGCGCTCCGGCTGTGGCCGACCGCCGCGGCGTTCAGCCGCCAGGCCCGGACCGACACCCTGCTCGGCGGCCGCTACCCGCTCGCGGCGGGCGATCTGGTCACCGTCCTCACCCCGATGCTGCACCGCGACCCGGCCTGGGGCGACAACCCCGACCTCTTCGACCCCTCCCGGTTCGCCCCGGAGACCGAAGCGGCCCGCTCCCCGCACGCGTACAAGCCCTTCGGAACGGGCGAACGCGCCTGCATCGGGCGGCAGTTCGCGCTGCACGAGGCGACCATGCTGCTCGCCCTCCTGGTGCACCGCTACCGCCTGATCGACCACAGCGGCTATCAGCTGCGCATCAAGGAGACGCTGACCCTCAAGCCCGAGGCCTTCACGCTCACCCTCGCCGCCCGCACACCCGCGGACCGGGCCGCGACCCGCGCCGCGCTCGCCGTACTGCCCGGTGGCACGACCACCGCCCAGGACGACGCCGCCACCGACGACGGACTGCCCACCCGGGTCCCGCAGGACACCGGTCTGCTCCTGCTGCACGGCACCAACTACGGCACCTGCCGCGAGTTCGCCGAGCGGCTCGCCGACGAGGCCACCGGCCTGGGCTTCGCCACCGAGGTGGCGCCGCTGGACGCCTACGCCGGCGGGCTGCCCGCCGACCGGCCGGTCGCGATCGTCGCCGCCTCCTACAACGGGCAGCCCACCGACGACGCGGCCGCCTTCGTCCACTGGCTGCGCACCGCACCGGAGGGCGCCGCCGAGGAGGTCCCGTTCGCCGTCCTGGGCGTCGGCGACCGCAACTGGGCCGCGACCTACCAGCATGTGCCGACCCTCATCGACGACCGCCTCGACGCGCTCGGCGCCCACCGCCTCCTCCCGCGCGCCGAGGCCGACGCCTCCGGAGACCTCAGCGGAACCGTCAAGGAATTCGCCCGCGCCCTGCGCACCCAGCTGCTGGCCCGCTACGGCGATCCGGCGAGCATCGGCGCGAGCGCACCGGCCGACGAGAACACCGGATACACCGTCACCGAGATCACCGGCGGTCCCCTGGACGCGCTCGCCGCCCGCCACGACCTCGTCGCGATGACCGTCACCGAGGCCTACGACCTGACGGCACCGGACTGGCCGCGCCCCAAGCGCTTCCTGCGCATCGCGCTGCCCGACGGCGTCGACTACCGCACCGCCGACCACCTCGCGGTGCTCCCGGCCAACGCCCCCGCCGCCGTCGAACGGGCCGCGCGGGCGCTCGGCGCCGACCTGGACACCGTCCTCGCCCTGCGCACCGGCCGCCCCACCCGCGACGCCCTCCCCGTCGACCGCCCGCTGACCGTACGCCAACTCCTCACCCACCACCTGGAGTTGGGCGCCCGGCCGACGCCCGGACAGGCCGCCCTGCTCGCCGCCCACAACCCCTGCCCGCCCGAGCGGGCCGCGCTGGAAGCCCTCGCCGAGGACGATCAGCGCACCCTGATCGACCTGATCGAGGCCCACCCGGCGCTGCGCGGCGCACTGCCCTGGCCGACCGTCCTGGAGCTGCTGCCGCCGCTGCGCACCCGGCACTACTCCCTGTCCTCCTCGCCCGCCACCGACCCCCGGCACGCCGACCTGATGGTCTCGCTGCTGCCGGGCGGCACCGGCTCGACCCATCTGCACACCCTGCGGCCCGGCGACACCGTCCTGGCCCGCGTACAGCCCTGCCGCGAGGCCTTCCGCCTCGACCCGGCCGACCCCACCCCGGTCATCATGGTCGCGGCCGGTACCGGGCTCGCGCCGTTCCGCGGCGCGGTCGCCGACCGGGTCGCCGCGGGCCGCACCACACCCGCGCGGCTCTACTTCGGCTGCGACGACCCCACGGGCGACTTCCTGCATGCCGCGGAGCTCACCGCCGCCCAGGAGGCCGGCGCGCTCACGCTCCACCCGGTCTTCAGCGCCCGCCCCGAGAACGGCCACCTCTTCGTCCAGCACCGCATCGCCGCCGAGGCCGCCGAGGTGTGGGAACTCCTCCAGGCCGGCGCGCGGGTCTACGTCTGCGGGGACGGCAGCCGGATGGCACCCGGCGTCCGGGCCGCCTTCCGCGAGCTGCACGGTGCCGCGGTGGGCGCCTCGCCGCAGGAGTCCGAGGCGTGGCTGCGCGAACTGACCGCCGTCGGACGCTACATCGAGGACGTGTACGCGGCGGGGTGAGCCCCCCCGCGCACGGGCCTGGCTCTCCGGGCCCGGCGGGTTCAAGGTGGGTGGTGCGGCCTACGGGGCCGCGCCACCCGCCCGTCGGTTTGTCCGGCAGGCGGGCCCGGCGGGCGGACCGAATGGGGGACCGACGGCATGACCGCAGCCCTGACCACATCCCTGACCACATCCCCGACCACCTCGCTGACCCGAGCCCTGATCATCGGCGGCGGCATCGCCGGAGCGGTGACCGCGATGGCCCTGCAGAAGGCGGGCATCGAGGCGGAGATCTACGAGGCCTACCCCACCGGCGCGGACGACGCCGGCGCCTTCCTCACCGTCTTCGCCAACGGCCTCGAAGCGCTACGGGTGATCGACGCCCACGGCCCCGTCGTGGCCAACTCCTTCCCCGCGCACCGCATCGCGTTCCTCGGCGACCGCGGCGAGGACCTGGGCCGGCGGCCCCTCGCCGGCAGCGAACAGGATGCCCGGCTCGGGCCGCGCACCCTGCGCCGGGCCACGCTCAACCGGGTGCTGCACGCCGAGGCGGCGCGCCGCGGGATAGCCGTACGGCACGGCAAAAGGCTGATCGGCGCGGAGACCGTGGCGTCCGCGCACGGCACCCGCGTCGTCGCCGCGTTCGCCGACGGCAGCACCGCCGAGGGCGACGTCCTGATAGGCGCGGACGGCCTGCGCTCCGTCACCCGCACCCTCATCGACCCGGCCGCGCCGGGGCCCCGCTACACGGGCCGCAACACCGTCTGCGGCTACACCCCCGCCGCCGCGGCGCCGCCCGCGCCGGACGCCTACACCATGATCTTCGGCAAACGGGTCTTCTTCGGCTGCACCCGCGCCCCCGACGACGAGGTCTGGTGGTTCGCCAGCGTTCCGGGCCCGGAACTGGAGCGCTCCGGCCCGGCCGCCGTACCCCCCGCCGCCTGGCGCCAACGGCTCGGCGCACTGCTCTCCGGCGACGACACCCCGGCCGCCGCCCTCGTCCGCGCCACCGCCGGCGACCGCATCGTCGCCGCCAACTCCTACGACCTCGCGAGCATCCCCGTCTGGCACACCGACACCATGGTCATCATCGGCGACGCCGCCCATGCGGCGGCCCCGCACGCCGCCCAGGGCGCCTCGATGGCCATCGAGGACGGCATCGTCCTCGCCACCTGCCTGCGCGACCGACCGGACCCGCGGAGCGCCTTCGCCGCGTACGACGGGCGGCGTCGGGAGCGGGTGGAGAAGGCCGTCGCGACCAGCGCCGCGATGGCCCGGTTCATCGGCCCGGGAGCGGCGGGGCGCCCCACGCGCCGGTCCGCCCCCGAGCGGGGCACCGCGGACGCCGACAACTGGCTCACGGGGTACCGCATCGAGTGGTGAGGGCGTGGGGCCGGGTTCTGCTACCGCTGCCCGTCCCCGTGCCGGCCCTCCGCCCCCGGCAGATGGACGACGATCAGCGCGATCCCGGCGAACACGAAGTTACGGGTCGCCGCCTCCAGCCCGTTCCACGCCTTCGACTGCCACATCGCGAACCACTCCCCGCCGATCGCGAGGAACCCCGCCCCGAACAGCACCAGCATCATCAACAGCCCCGCCGTGGCCATCCGCCGGGCGGCGGAGAAGTCACCGCGCCGCAGGCCGAGCACACCGAGCACGGTGGCGACGACCAGCACCGTCGCGGCCACCGCCTCCCAGGCGATGATCGCCAGATACGCGGCGTCCTGCACCGTGTGCGAGGTGATGGCCCGCCACATCAGCTCCGGGTCATGGAACGTGGTGTCCATGGCCAGAACATGGCGCACATATTGCCTGTTGGTGTCGAAGTCGGTGATGTTCCCGAACGCGACGAGCGCGATATAGAGCGCGACCGTCCCGGTCAGCACGGTCGCCGCGAGCGGCAGCGCCCGCGGTGCCTTCGCCGTACGGGCCTTGTCCGCACGGGTCTCCTCCGTACCGTTCGTCTCGGTACGGGTAATTCTGGGCATGCGCCCTCCTGTCGTTCCTGGTCCGCCCCCTGGCGACCACCGTAACCAAGTCCCGTACGCTGCTGCCCGTTCGACCACCTGGGTGACCGGCCGGGTGGGGATCCAGGGGAAGCGGGGCACATGAACGGGAAGCGGTGTGCGGGGACGGTCGCGGTGGCCGCGGCGGCGGTGATCGCGGTGACCGGGACGGCGGGTGCCGAACCGGCTGCGATCACATATGACACCAGTACGTCGGTGGGCGTCCACAACGCTTACGAGAAAGACAAGTACCCCTACTTCGCCGATGCGTTGGACTCCGGCGCGGCGCTCGTGGAACTCGACGTCTGGGCCAACGGACTGGGCAGGTCCTGGCGGGTCTCGCACAGCAACCCGCTGGGGAACAACAACAACTGCGAGGGCGCCGCGAACGCCGCGGAGCTGCGCACCAAGGACCGTGACCAGGACTTCGGCGCCTGCCTCGCCGACATGAAGGCCTGGCACGACGCCAACCCCGGCCACCGCCCGATCCTCGTCAAGATCGAGATGAAGGACGGCTTCAACGCCAAGGGCGGCCGCGGACCCGCCGAATTCGACGCGCTGGTACGCCAGAAACTGGGCGACGCGGTCTACGGCCCCGGCGACCTGACGGCGGGACACGCCACCCCGGACGAGGCGGTACGGGCCGGCGGCTGGCCCGCCCGCTCCGCCCTGGCGGGCAAGTTCCTGATCGAGCTGATACCCGGCACCGTCGAGGAGAACAACCCGCTCGACAAGCTGTGGACCGACGTCGAGTACGCCACGCATCTGAAGGACCTCGCCGCGCAGGGCAAGCTGGCGCAGTCCACCGCCTTCCCCGCCGTGCACGGCGCCACCGCCGGCGACCCCCGCGAGCGCTACCCCGACCCGGCGCTGCGCCCCTGGTTCGTGGTCTTCGACGGCGACGCCGCGACCTACCTGAACGGCGGCATCGACACCGCCTGGTACGACAACCGGCACTACCTCCTCATCATGACCGACGCCCACAAGGTCCCGCCGGAGATGGACGGCACCCACCCCACCGAGGCCGAGGCCCTGGCCCGCGTCAACCAACTCGCCGCCGCCCACGCGAGCTTCGCGACCGCGGACTGGTATCCGCTGCCGTCCGTCCTCAAGACGGTGGTGCAGCGGGGGGCCTGAGCCGGTCGGCCGGTGCGTCGGTCCGCCGGCGCGGTGCCCGCGAGCGGACGGCTACGACGTGGCCCGCCGGTACAGCTTCGCCATGTCCGCGTCGAAGCGGCTGCTGTACGACGTGGCGTCGTCCCCGCCCCCGTCCAGGCCGCCGATGACGCCGATGAGCGAGCCGGTGCCGGTGGCGGGGTCCACGTCGGTGAGCATCGGGCCGCCGCTGGTGCCGTTCGGGAACCCCGGGCAGGCGAAACGGAATTGGGACGGGCTCTGGGCGTCCGCCGTATGGCGGCAGCCCAGGGGAGTGTCCTGATCGTCGGGGTAGCCGGTCAGCTGGGCCGGGCGGCCGGCGGGCGTCCGGAAGCGGATGCGCTCGGCGCCGGTGACCTCCTCGATGGTGCGTCCGTCGGCCACCCGGCCCGCCCTGCGCACGCGGACGAACGCCACATCGCGGTCGGGGTCGCGGTCGCTGATCCACCGAGGGTCGACATCGACGCGGGTGGGCACCCACAGGCCGTACGGCGCAGCCGCCTTGTACAGCCCGGGCACGAACACCAGCCGGGTGCGGAAGCCGCCGTCATGTACGCAGTGCGCGGCGGTCACGATGAGGTCGCCCGCGGGCGAGTGCACCACGCTCGCGGTGCAGTGGTGTGTCGGGTCGCCGTCGTCGCCGGGCGAAAAGAGCGCGCCGACCGGTGGCGACGGCGCGGTCGGCGCCGCCCGCAGCGGCCGGGACGCCGGCAGCGGGGCCGGGGAGCCGTCCCGGTCGTCCGACGCCGCCACGGGCGGTCCCGGCCGTTCCCGGTACGGTCCGGCGAGCACCGCGGCGGCCGCCACGTCCCCCGCGTGCCGTCCGGGGAGGTACGAGCCGGTGACGGGGTCGCCGGCCGCCAGGTACGGATCGTGCGGGCCGGGCCGCAGCACCAGCACCGCGCCGCCCGCCACCAGCGTCGTCAGCAGCAGTGCCAGCGCCACCCGCACCGGCACACGGCCCCCGCGCCGCCCGCGCCCGGCCGCCCCCGCGGAGCGCGGCAGCTCGTCCGTCGCCGTCCGCCCGCTCTCGCCCGTGTCCACCGACCGCCGCCTCGCCACATCGGCCGGCGCCACCCCGTCGTGCAGACAGCGCGGCGCCGGAACCCGTCCTCCAGATATGTGGCCCAGTCTGCGGCATGACGGTCCGACGGGGCGTCAGGGCACGGCGGGGCCCCGACAGGCGACCCGGACGGCCGGGCGGACGGCGCCGGCGACCCGGGCGGCCGTCCGCGCCGGGGCCGCCCCGCTACGCGGCCGCCGGATTGTGCCCGATCAGCGTCTCCGCCAGCCCGAACTCGTTCGGGAAGTCCATCGGCACGATGCCCAGCCCCGTCCAGCCCGCCGCCTCCGACCCCGACAGCAGGCTCTTGACCTGCGGATCGAGTCGGTCGGCGTTGGAGCGGGGCGGCAGCAGGGCGGCGGTGCTCACATAGTTCATGTACAGCTTGCCGGGCTCGGCGGCCGCCTTGCGGAACTGGGCCTCGACCTTCGGCCACTTCGCGAACGGCTCCGCCATGTAGTCGTCCTGGATGTCGAAGAGCTGGGGGTCGGCGTAGCGGACGCCCGGCATCCCGTCGGCGTCCGCCAGCAGGACGACCCTGCCCCGCCCCTGTCCGAGGGACGGGAGAGCGCCGTCGAGACGGAACAGCGAGCGGTAGCCCTTGTCGTCGAGGTAGCTGTCGAAGATCCGGCGGAACTCCTCGGCGGCGACTTCCGAGTACTCCTGCTTGACCCGCATCAGGACGGTCTCGGACGGGTGCGCCTGCAAGAACGCCCGGCAGGCGTTGAGCACATCCCCGAACATCAGCTCCTGGTAGAAGGCGCCGTGATGGATGGCGAAGACACCGTCGATGGCCCGGCAGCGGACGTCCAGGAAGCGGATTCCGGACGCCAGTTGGGCGTCGATGGGGGTGTTCTGGCAGGCGACCCAGGGGCCGCCGATGCGGGCGCCGGAGTCATGGGTGCCCGGGATCGTCAGCCGCTGGACGGGGGTCGCATCGGCGACGGCCGACATCCAGTCCTGGACGGAGGCGGCGGAGAGGACCGAGGCCCGCTCCGCCGCGGCGGCAGGGAACCGTGCGCCGCCCACGCCCGCCAGCACCCCCGCCGCCGACAGCCCGGCCGCGCCCCTGAGAAAGCCCCGCCGATCCAGCCCCATCCCGCCACCCCAGCCCTCGATGCTGCGCGCCGTACGGCGCCCCGGTACGAACGTGTGACCGGTGCATCGAACCACACAGGTGGCGGGATACGGCAGTCGGAAGTCAGCCGCGGACCGACAGCGACAACGCGAAGCGCTCCGCGTCGTCCGTCCACCACTTGCTCAACTCCAGCCCGGCGGCGGCCAGTTCGGCCCGCGCGCCGTCCTCGCGGAATTTCGCGGAGACCTCGGTCCGTACCTCCTCCCCCTCGGCGAAGGACACCGCCAGGTCCACTCCGGGGATC
The DNA here is from genome assembly GCF_044544985.1 of Streptomyces sp. NPDC053427. Lineage (NCBI taxonomy): Bacteria > Bacillati > Actinomycetota > Actinomycetes > Kitasatosporales > Streptomycetaceae > Streptomyces > Streptomyces sp. NPDC053427. The sequence continues at coordinate 120,408 of NZ_JBITYA010000001.1, forward strand.
TTCACGGTCAGCTCCTTGCGGGCCCGCAGCCGCATCTCGATCCACTCGCGCTCGGGGTTCCACAGCGCGACATGGTCGAAGTCCGCCGGGTCGAAGTCGCCGCCCAGCTCGCGGTTGATGACATGCAGGACGTTCTTGTTGAACGCGGCGGTGACGCCTTGTGCGTCGTCATAGGCCGCGACGAGGGTGGCCTCGTCCTTGACCAGGTCGGTGCCGAGGAGCAGGGCGTCGCCCGGCGACAGCAGGTCGTGGACGGAGCGGAGGAAGGCGGCGCGCTCGTCGGGCAGCAGATTGCCGATCGTGCCGCCGAGGAAGGCCAGCAGCCGCGGGCCGGGCGCCTCGGGGAGGGCGAGGCCCCGCTGGAAGTCGGCGACCAGCGCGTGCACCGTCAGGCCGGGGTGCTCGGTCAACAGGGTTTTGCCCGCCGCCGTCAGGGCCGATTCGCTGACGTCGACCGGGAGGTAGGTGTGCAGTCCGGTGAGCGCGCCGATGAGGTGACGTGTCTTGTCGGACGAGCCCGAGCCCAGCTCGATCAGGGTGCGGGCATCGGTGGCCGCGGCGATCTCCGGGGCGCGGGCGAGCAGGATCTCCCGCTCCGCGCGGGTCGGGTAGTACTCGGGCAGCTGGGTGATTTCCTCGAACAGCTCACTGCCGCGCGCGTCATAGAACCACTTGGGCGGCAGCTGTTTGGGTGTACGGGTCAGCCCCTGGGCGACATCGGCGCGCAGTGCGGCCGCGGTGGCGTCGGCGGGGAGGGTGCGGGTGATGCTGAGGGGGCTCACGCGGCAGGCTCCTTGAGCGGGGTGAGGTGGACGTCGGTACGGGTGGCGCGCACCAGGGTGCGGTCCGGGACCTCGGTCCACTGGGGTGCGTCGTCGTAGGGCTCGGAGGCTACGACGACGCCGCCTCCTGGGGCGGTCAGGTGGAAGAGGGTGTCGCCCCACGCGGTGGCGGCGACGGTGGTGCCATCGGTGAGCAGCAGATTGAGCCGGGAGCCGGGGGCGGCCTCGGCGACGGCCGTGACGGTGCCGGCCAGTGCGTCGCCGAGTTCGTCCCCGGCCGCCAGCCGGTGCCGGACCAGCGCGAACAGGAACGCCGCATCGCAGCGGGCGGGCAGCCGCAGCAGCTCCGCGGGCGGCAGCGCGGCGGCCAGCGGGGCGAGCGAGTCGGGCCAGCCGAGCACGGCGCCGTTGTGGCTGAACAGATACCGCCCGTCCGCGAACGGTGCCGCCGCGGCCTCGGCGTCCGCCCCCGCCTCGGTGGCATCCCGTACCGCGGCCAGCAGCGCACCGGTGCGCACCACCCGCGCCAGATCGGGCAGCAGCTCGTCGGCCCAGATCGGCCCGGCCCGGCGGTAGCGGGCGGGTATCGGGTCCTCGGGGGCGTACCAGCCGACCCCGAACCCGTCCGCGTTGACCGTCCCGTGCAGCTGCCGGCGCGGTGCCCACGCCTGCCGGTACAGCCCCTGGGGCGGGTCCAGCACCATCCGGCGGATGGGTATCTCCGGCCCCAGATAAGCAATATGACGGCACATCAGGCACCGGCCCCCTCGGATGCGTGTCCCCGGAAGTCCGGCGTTTCGGCCCTCACGCGCCCGCCGCCGGGTCGGCGTCCCGGGCGGTACGGAACCCGGCGAAGATCTGCCGCCGGACCGGCAGGTCCCAGTTGCGGAACGTCCCCCGGCAGGCGACCGGGTCGACGGCGAAGGACCCGCCGCGCAGCACCTTGTACTCGTCGCCGAAGAACACCTCCGAGTACTCCCGGTAGGGGAAGGCGGCAAAGCCCGGATAGGGGAGGAAGTCGCTGGCCGTCCATTCCCACACGTCGCCGATCAACTGCCGTACGCCATAGGGGGATTGACCGTCCGGATAGCTGCCGATGGGGGCGGGTTGGAGATGCCGCTGGCCGAGGTTGGCGTGGGCCGGGGTCGGGTCCTCGTCGCCCCAGGGGTAGCGCATCGCCCGCCCGCTGTCCGGATCGTGCCGGGCGGCCTTCTCCCACTCGGCCTCCGTGGGCAGCCGCCGGCCCGCCCAGCGCGCGTACGCGTCCGCCTCGTACCAGCTGACATGCAGCACCGGCTCGTCCGGCGGCACCGGCTCGGTCACCCCGAACCGGCGGCGCAGCCACTGGCCGCCGTCGCGCTTCCAGAACAGCGGCGCGCGCAGCTTGTGCTCCCGTACCTGCGCCCAGCCCGCCTCGCCCCACCAGCGCGGCTCGTCATAGCCGCCGTCCTCGATGAAGCGCTGGTAGGCGCCGTTGCTGACCGGCGTGGTGTCGATCAGGAAGGAGGGCAGCAGCCGGCGGTGCGCGGGGCGCTCGTTGTCCAGCGCCCAGGGCTCGGCGGACGTGCCCATGGTGAACGGGCCGCCGGGTATGAGTACTTCGTAGGGCAGGACGGTGTCGGAGACGGGCGGCGGCGCGGGCGCGGTGAGCACGGCCGGACCGCTCCGGAGCTGGTGTGTGATCAGCATCGTCTCGTCGTGCTGCTGTTCATGCTGCGCGATCATCCCGAAGGCGAACCCGGAGTCGAGCAGCGGACCGCCGCGCAGCGGGCTGGCGTCGAGGATGTCCAGCACCCGGCCGCGTACCTCGGCCATGTAGCCGTGGGCCTCGGCGGGCGCGAGCAGCGGCAGCGACGGGCGCGTGGCGCGCGGATGCTCGAAGGCGTCGTAAACGGAGTCGATGTCCGGGCGCAGCGCGTCCCGGCCGCCCACGGTGCGCAGCAGCCACTGCTCCTCCTGGTTGCCTATGTGGGCCAGGTCCCAGACCAGCGGCGACATGAGCGGGGAGTGCTGGGCGAGGAGATCGGGTTCCTCGACACAGGTGGTCAGCAGGCGGGTGCGTTCGCGGGCGGCGAGCAGCGCCGAGGCCGCGCGTGCGCGGAGCGACTCGGGGTCGTTGGTCACTTACTGTCCTTCCCAAGGGTGAGGCCGCCGGCCGGGCGCTCGGTGAAGGCCGCGGGGTCGGTGATGTCCGTGGTGCCGGGGGCGTACGCGCGGTCGGCTTCCGCGGCGTACAGGGCGTCGAGATGGTCGTCGGCGGGGCACCGGCCGCGGGCCACATAGCGCTCGGTGAAGTCCGCGACGGCCGCGATCACCTCGGGGGAGGCGCCGAGCCGGGGCAGCGCTTCCTGGGCGGCGGCGAAGCAGGTCACCGCGGCGGCGTGCAGCTCCGGGTCGGTCATCGCCCCGCGGGCCGCGCGCCGCCACAGCGGGTTGCGCGGCGCCGGACGCGAACCGGCCGTCTCGGCAAGGGGTTTGACGGTGCGATAGGCGATCTCCGTCGCCTCCGGGTCGTCGAACAGCGCGGCCGTCACGGCCAGCGGCACGATCCAGCCGCCGTCGCCCGCCTGCGCGTCGATCATGCGCAGTTCCAGATGGCCGCGCGGCCGGACCGGCGGGAAGAGGGTGGTGACGTGGTAGTCGAGGTCCTCCTGGGTCGGTGGTCGGGGCGCGCCGGTGCGGACCCATTCGCGGAAGGTCAGCCCCTTCGGCGCGTCCCAGGGGCCGGCCTCGGAGCGCAGGCACATCACCGGGGCGTCCAGGACGTAGCGCGCCCAGGCGGCCCGCGGGTCCGGCTCCTGGGGCGGGGCGAGGGTACGGTCCGGGTCGAGCTGGGACCAGACGATCTGGCGGGTGGTGCGGTAGCCCGTGGGGCAGCCCTCACTGGTCGGCGAATTGGCGAAGGCCGCGGCCAGCACCGCGCCCAGCAGATGCGCCAGCAGCCACCGCCGGCCGTATCCGAGCGGCCCCGGCTCCTCGTACCCGGAGTCCACACACACCTGTACGGACGCGGTGCCGCACATCATGGACCGGCCGGCGCTGCCCCAGCGGTCGAAATAGGCCTCCATCGCGTTGTAGCGGGGATCGGTCAGCACCCGGTGCGGGGCGTGCCAGGGATTGTGGCCGTGTCCCGCCATCCCCAGACCCATGGCGCGCATCGCGGGACGGACCAGTGCCAGATCGGCGGTGACGGCCTCGATGCAGGCGCTGAGGGAAGTGGCGGGGAGCGAGCTGAGCTCCAGCTGGCCGCCGGGTTCGAAGGTGAGAAGGGACGAGAGGGGAAGGGCGCGCAGCGCGGCGGCCGCGGTGTGCAGCCGGGACGGTTCGACCGGACATCGGGGGTTGCGGGCGTCGTGGACCAGAAATTCGATCTCGACGCCGATGCGGCGCGGCGGACCCGTCTTGAAACATATTCCGCGCAGGTGAGCTTCGAGTTCCGCTTCCGTTACCGCTGGTCGTACGGGCATTGCGGGGTGCTCCCTCCGGAACGGCGGCAGGATTGCCGTCCTCCACCTAAGCGGCTGCGCGCCGCGCGCTCAAGGGCGCGTCGTCTCCGCGGACGGTGATTGCCGGGCGTTCACCGCGGCGTCGGGCGGGCGGCAACGAATCGTGAGCGTCAGGCCCGTTAGAGTGAGGCGATGGACAGCGCTGACATCGTCAGTTTCACCTCGCCGCACCCGGAGCGCCCGCCCAGGCCGGTCACCGTCGACTGGCCGGCGGTGGAAAAATGGCTGGGACTGCGGCTACCGGACGATTACAAGCGGCTGGCCGACGCTCATGGTCCGCTGGACTTCGGCGCGTACCTCTGGATTCACGTCCCGTGCGGGGAACACAGCCGCTTCGACTACGGGGAGTGGCTGCGTGAGACGCACCGCACCGCCCGCATCGAGGCCCGCGCGCTGCCGGAGGACCGGCGCCCGGCCGTTCACCCCGAGCCCGGCGGACTGCTGGCCTGGGGCGTCAGCAGGGGGAGCGATGTGCTCTTCTGGGACACCTCGGTCTCCGCGGACCCCGATGAGTGGACGGTCGTCGTCCACCACCGGGGCGCCGTCCCCGGCAGCGGCCTGGAGCCGTGGCACCGCTACGGCCTCACCCTCACCGCATACCTCCGGCACACCGTCCGTGACGCCTGGGAACTCCCCTCCCCGCCCGGGCCCCTGATCGGCCCCCTCCCCGGCAGCATCGCCCGCACCGCCTTCCTGGAGAACGCCGCACCCTGGACCCCGCCCGCGCCCACCGTCCCCCGGCTCACCGACGCGGAGCGCCGTATCGCCCTGGAGACCGGCACCGGCCTGGAGGCCCTGCGGCTGCTCTCCCCGCCGCCCGGAACTGCGTACCTGGGCGGCGGCACCTGGGAGGGCCTCTTCGCCGAGCTGGGCACCCGGCTGCCCGCCGAGTACCTCACCTTGATGTCGGAGTACGGCGCGGGCTGCTGGAGCGAGTGGCTGCGTTTCCTGACCCCGCTGCGTACGGGGGAGCGGCGGTTCCTGGACCACGTCGAGGAGACGACGGACATCTACCGGAGCCTCCGGGAGAGCCATCCGGAGTACCACCCGCTCCCCATGTGGCCCGAGCCGGGCGGCTTCCTCCCCTTCGCCAACTCCGTCGACGCCGACTGGCTCGGATGGCTCACCGAGGGGGACGACCCGGATGCCTGGCCCCTGATCGTCAGTCCCCGTCACGCCCGTCAGGGTGAGCCCTGGAAGCACGGCCTGATCGACGCCCTGGTCGCCTGGCAGCGCGGCACCTTCGTGACCGAGGGTCTGGCAGGGCTGGACGAGGACGACGATCCGGTCGAGTGCGCGGGCTTCGAGGCGTGGACCGACAAGGCGTACTGGTGAGTCCGAGGGGCGCCGGGCCCCTCCGAACGCCCGCTACTGGCGATACCCCGCCAGGAACCGCCCGATCCGGCTGATCGCCGCGTCGAGGTCGTCGGCGTGCGGCAGGGTGAGGATGCGGAAGTGGTCCGGGCGCGGCCAGCTGAAGCCCGTTCCCTGGACGACCTGGATCTTCTCCCGGAGGAGGAGGTCGAGGACGAACTTCTCGTCGTCGTGGATCTTGTGTACGGCCGGATCGAGGCGCGGGAAGGCGTACAGCGCGCCCTTGGGCTTGACGCAGGAGACGCCCGGGATCTCGTTCAGCCGCTCCCAGGCCACATCGCGCTGTTCGCGCAGCCGACCGCCCGGCAGAACCAGGTCCTTGATGGACTGCCGGCCGCCGAGGGCCGCCTGGATGGCGTACTGCGCGGGGGCATTGGGGCACAGCCGCATGGAGGCGAGGGTGTCCAGGCCCTCCAGATAGTCGGCGGCGTGCCCCTTGGGGCCGGAGACGACCACCCAGCCGGAGCGGAAGCCGGCGACGCGGTAGGCCTTGGACAGGCCGCTGAAGGTGAGGCAGACCAGGTCCGGAGCGAGCACCGCGGCGTGGTGGTGGACCTCGTCGTCGTACAGGATCCGGTCGTAGATCTCGTCGGCGAAGACCATCAGCTGGTGGCGCCGGGCGAGATCGAGCATGCCTTCCAGGAGCTCGCGGGGATAGACCGCGCCCGTGGGGTTGTTGGGGTTGATGATGACCATCGCCCGGGTCCGGTCGGTGATCTTCGAGGCGAGGTCGTCCAGGTCCGGCAGCCAGTCCGCGGACTCGTCGCACAGATAGTGCACGGCCTTGCCGCCGGCGAGGGTGGTGACCGCCGTCCAGAGGGGGAAGTCCGGGGCGGGGATCAGCACCTCGTCGCCGTCGTCGAGGAGGGCCTGCACCGCCATCGAGATGAGCTCGGAGACGCCGTTGCCGAGGTAGATGTCGTCCACGTCCACCTCGGGCAGCCCGACCTGCTGGTAGTGCTGGGCCACCGCGCGGCGGGCGGAGAGGATGCCGCGGGACTCCGTGTAGCCGTGGGCGCGGGAGAGGTTGCGGATCATGTCCTGGAGGATCTCTTCGGGGCATTCGAAGCCGAACAGCGCCGGATTCCCGGTGTTGAGGCGCAGCACGCTGTGGCCCGCCTCCTCCAGCGCGTTCGCGTGCTCGATCACCGGCCCGCGGATCTCGTAACAGACGTCGGCCATCTTGCTGGACTGTTTGAACTGCATGCGGCGGCCTCTCGGTTCCTCGGGCACCGCGCGACCGCGGCAGCACTCGTCACTTGTCACTCGTCACACCGTACCTGCGTACTTGGTTTTACCAAGCGAGGACTTGGAAAGTCCAACTTCTGTCTATGCTGAGGTCATGCCGCGCCGAAGTTATGACCAGTACTGCGCCCTCGCCCGAGCCCTGGACGCCGTCGGGGACCGCTGGACGCTCCTGATCGTCCGGGAACTGCTCGGCGGCGCCCGGCGCTACACCGATCTGCACGCCGACCTGCCCGGCGTCAGCACGGACATGCTCGCCTCCCGCCTCAAGGACATGGAGCGGGACGGACTGGTCTCCCGCCGCCGGCTCGCCCCGCCCGGTGCCGCCTTCGTCTACGACCTCACCGCCCGCGGCCGCGCCCTGCTGCCCGCGCTCACCGCCCTCGCCGACTGGGGCGCCCCGGCCCTGGACGAGAAGCGCCCCACGGACGCGGTACGGGCCCACTGGTTCGCGCTCCCGCTCATCACCCGGCTCGGGCGGCACTTCACGGACGGCACAGAGGTGGTCGATATCGCCCTGGACGAGGGCGAGTTCCATGTGACGCTGGGCCCGGCCGGCGAGGGCGGCGAGGGAGGCCCCGGCTACGCCGACGGGCCCGCCGAGCGCCCCGACGTCCGTCTCCGGATGGACACCCCGACCTGCGCCGACATCGCGTACGACCGCCTCTCCCTCGACCAGGGCATCGCCTCCGGCCGGATCGCGGTCACCCTGCCCGCCGAGGACGACGGACGACGGCAGGAGACGAGAGCGACGACGGCATGAGGACGACGCGCCGTGCCGCCGGTTGCGTCGATCTGGCGCAGACGGCGGGCCCGGTACGGCTACGGGGTCCGGTACGGCGGCGTGGAGTCGTCCAGCGGTTCCGGGATCCGGATCAGCGGGACGGGCTTGTTGTGCGGCCGGCCGTTGGAGGTGACGTCGCGGATCGCCCACACCGCGCCCGGAACTCGTGGCACAGCGCCTCGACCCCCTGCACCGCAACCGTGCGCTCCGGCGCTGCGCTCAGCCCCCGTAGGTGCCCGGCCCCGACGGTGTGTCACCAGCCGCCCAGTAGATGCTGCCTTGCGCAGGGATTGACGCGCGAGGGTCGTGCGGCGGATCGGCGGGGGAGGGGCCACTGCGACGGACGCCGCGTCTCATGCCCCGTCAGGAACGCTCACCCGTACGGCGCGAGCGCGCGGCCGCGGCCCTCCGTTCGGCTCAGCTGATGGAGCGCCGGGTGCGGCACCGGGTGAAGCTTCGGGCATGGACCATGTATCAGCTGCCCGGGTGCGTCCCGGGCTCGCGCTCGTGCTGACCGCGGTGGCGCTCGCCGGACCCCTTGCCCCGGCGGCCGCGGCCGCGGCGCCACCAGGGACCGAGGCCGGCCTCGCGCTGGCCGCCGACCGGCGCACCGCCTCGGCCTGGCTGCCGTACTGGGGCGACACCGAGGCCGCCTACCAGGACGCGCTGGAGCACGCCGACCAGCTGCACACCGTCAGCCCCTTCTGGTACGAGGCCTCGGCCGACACCGTCAAGGCGGAGGACGGCGCGGGGAACGAGGGGGTCATCGACGGGCTGCACCGCGCCGGCATCAGGGTCGTGCCCACCGTGACCGAGACCGCCGGCGCCGCCGAGATGGCCGCCCTGATGCACGACCCGCGGCGCCGGGCCGCGCATGTCGACGCCCTGCTGGAGACGGCGGGCAGCCGCTCGTACGACGGGATCGAGCTGGACTACGAGACGATGGCGACCACCGGCGACCGGGCCACCCAGGAGCGCGTCCGGACCGGATTCAACCTCCTCACCCGCGACCTGTGCGCACGACTGCACGCCCGCGGCAAGGAATGCGTCATCACCGTCCTGGCCCATGTCCGCGGCCCCGGCGGGGCCTACGACTACCAGCACCTGGGCAGGGTCGCCGACACGGTCCGGATCATGGGCTACGACCTGCACTGGTCCGGCGGCGACGCGGGCCCGCTGTCGTCCAAGGACTGGTACGAGCAGGTTCTGCGCTACGCCACCGACACCATCCCGCGGAACAAGATCGAGGTGGCCTTCCCCGGCTACGGCTGGGACTGGACCAAGGGGACCAAGGGCCGGGCCGGCCATCTGACCTGGAAGGAAGCCGACTCGCTGCGCAAGCAGACGGGCGCCGACTACCACTTCGACTCGGCGTCGGGCACCCCGTACTTCACCTACCGCAAGAACGGCGCGGAGCACGAGGTCTGGTACCAGGACGCGCGCGGTGTCGCCGAGCAGCTGCCGCTGCTGAAGAAGTACGGGGTGCGGGGCACCGGCCTATGGGCGCTCGGCTTCGAGGACCCGGACGTCTGGGCCGCGCTCCGCGGCCAGTAGCCGCAGCGCCGCCTCGGACGGCGAACCGTCCGCCGCGGTGTACATCAGCACGCCCTGCCCGGACCCGTCCGGCGTCCGCATCATCTCGAAATCCAGCTCCATGTCGCCCACCAGCGGATGGTGGAACAGCTTGGTGCCGAAGGTGCAGTTGCGCACGCCGTGCCGCGACCACAGGGTGGCGAACTCGGTGCTCTTCATCGACAACTCGCCGATCAGCTCGGTCAGTTGCGGGTCGTCCGGGTACTGTCCCGCGGCGACCCGCAGCGAGGAGACGGCGCGCCGGATCTCCGTGTCGCGGTCCGGGTAGAGCTCGCGGGTGTGCGGGTCGAGGAAGAGCAGCCGCTGGGCGTTGGGGCGGTCCTGGGGGCGGCCGGGGCTGTCGAAGTCCAGGTGGCCGGCGATCAGGGCGTGCCCGAGCCGGTTCCAGGCCAGCACCTCGAAGCGCGGGCCGACCGCGACGGCCGGTACGCCGTCCAGCGCGGAGAGCAGCTGGCGCAGCCCGGGGCGTATCTTGTCGTGCCGCACCGCCGGGCGGCGGCGGTTCGGCGTGGGCCGGGCCAGATCGAGCAGATGCGCCCGCTCGTCGCCGGTCAGCCGCAGCGCGCGGGCCAGCGCCTCCAGCACCCCTTCGGAAGCGTTGTGGCTCTGGCCCTGCTCGAGGCGGGTGTAGTACGCGACGCTGACCCCGGCCAGCTGGGCGAGCTCCTCGCGGCGCAGTCCGGGCACGCGGCGGCGCGCCCCGTAGGCGGCCAGTCCGACGTCCTCCGGCTGCAACCGGGCGCGGCGGGTGCGGAGGAAGTGCCCCAACTCGGCGGGCGTGTCCATGCCTGGTGCGTCCATGCCCCCAGTCTCGGTCATCGCGGCGCCGGGAGCCTGACCCTGTCAGTACCAGGGTCCGCGTCATCGGCCCGATGGGCCTCCGCAAACTGTTCCCTCCGAGATACCGACCGCTTAGTATGTCGCTCGACGACGGCAAGGGGGCCGGCGTGCCGTCGTACCCCGCACATCCGAGGTCTGTGGAGGCACCTGGTGAAGGCATGGCGCGTATCCGCGAACGGCGAGCCGCGTGAGGTGATGCGGCTGGAAGAGGTGCCGGACCCGCAGCCGGGCCCAGGGCAGCTGCTGCTGCGCGTACGGGCCGCCAATGTCAACTTCCCCGACGCGCTGCTGTGCCGCGGCCAGTACCAGGTACGGCCGCCGCTGCCGTTCACCCCGGGCGTGGAGATCTGCGGCGAGGTACTGGCCGCGGGGGAGGGCGCGGCCGGCGAGATCGGACAGCGGGTGCTGGCCCAGCCGCCGCTGCCCGACGGCGGGTTCGCCGAGCTCGCGGTCGTCGACGCCGCCACCGTACGGCCCGCGCCCGAGGCCCTCGACGACGCCGAAGCCGCCGCCCTGCACATCGGCTACCAGACCGGCTGGTTCGGGCTGCACCGCCGGGCCCGGCTCCAGGCGGGCGAGACCCTGCTGGTGCACGCCGCGGCCGGGGGCGTCGGCAGCGCCGCCGTACAGCTCGGCAAGGCCGCCGGCGCCCGGGTCATCGGCGTGGTGGGCGGCGCGGACAAGGCCCGCATCGCCCGCGAACTGGGCTGCGACCTCGTCCTCGACCGGCGCGCGGACGACATCGTCGCCGAGGTCAAGAAGGCCACCGGCGGCCGCGGCGCGGACGTGGTCTACGACCCGGTCGGCGGCGACGCCTACGCCAAGTCCGTCAAATGCATCGCCTTCGAGGGCCGGATCATCGTCGTCGGCTTCGCCGGCGGCGCCATCCCCAGCCCCGCCCTCAACCACGCCCTGGTGAAGAACTACGCGATCCTGGGCCTCCATTGGGGTCTGTACAACACCAAGGACCCGGCCGCGGTCGACGCCTGCCACGAGGAGCTCACCAAGCTCGCCGCCCAGGGCGTCATCAAGCCGCTGATCGGCGGCCGGGTCCCGCTGGAGGGCGCCGCCGAGGCCGTACAGCGCGTCGCCGACGGCACCTCCACCGGCCGCCTTGTCGTCATCCCCGAACCGGAGGAGGCACGATGACCGACGCCGCCGACCTGCGCCGCCGCACCGCCGACCTGCTCGCCGCGCACCCGCCCACCACGACGGACCGGCTGGACTTCCTGCGCGCCCGCTTCGACGCGGGCCTCGCCTGGGTGCACTTCCCCCAGGGCCTGGGCGGCCTGGACGCGCCGCGCGCCCTGCAAGCGGTCGTGGACGCCGAACTGGAGGCCGCCGGCGCCCCCGGCAACGACCCGGGCCGCATCGGCATCGGCCTCGGCATGGCCGCGCCCACCCTCCTCCGCTACGGCACCGACGAGCAGAAGCGGCGCTTTCTGCGCCCCCTGTGGACCGGGGAGGAGGTGTGGTGCCAGCTGTTCAGCGAGCCCGGCGCGGGCTCCGACCTGGCCGCGCTCGCCACCCGGGCCGTGCGGGACGACGAGGGCATCTGGACCGTCGACGGCCAGAAGGTCTGGACGTCCGGTGCGCACCAGGCCCGCTGGGCGATCCTGATCGCCCGCACCGACCCCGACCTGCCCAAACACCGCGGGATCAGCTACTTCGTCTGCGATATGACCGACCCCGGCGTCGAGGTGCGGCCGCTGCGCCAGATCACCGGCGAGGCCGAGTTCAACGAGGTGTTCCTGACCGGGGTGCGCATCCCCGATGCCCATCGCCTCGGGGACGTCGGCGAGGGCTGGCGGGTCGCCCAGACCACGCTGATGAACGAGCGGGTCGCCATCGGCGGCGCCCGCATCCCCCGCGAAGGCGGCATGATCGGCGTCGCCGCCGCCGACTGGCGCGAGCGCCCCGAACTGCGCACCCACGACCTGCACCAAAGGCTGCTGAAGCTGTGGGTGGACGCCGAGGTCGCCCGGCTGACCGGCGAACGGCTCCGACAGCAGCTCTCCCCCGCTCTCCACTCCGTTCGAGCGGGAGGTGCCCCCACGGGCCAGCCCGGCCCCGAGGGCAGCGGCATGAAACTCGCCTTCGCCCGGCTCGCCCAGCAGATCAGCGGCTGGGAGGTGGAGTTCCTCGCCGAGGACGGACTGACCTACGACGACTGGACGCTGCGCCGCCCCGAAGGCGTCGACTTCACCGGACGCCAGGCCGGCTACCGCTATCTGCGCGCCAAGGGGAACTCCATCGAAGGAGGCACCTCCGAAGTGCTGCTCAACATCGTCGCCGAACGCGTGCTGGGGCTGCCGCCCGAGCCGCGCACCGACAAGGACGTCGCGTGGAAGGACCTCCCCCGATGACCGACCCGCTGCAGAGCGCCACCGACCCCGACCTCCTCTACTCCGAGGACGAGGAGGCGCTGCGCGACGCCGTACGCTCCCTGCTCGCCGACCGCAGCGATCCGGCCACCGTGCTGGCCGGACTGGAGTCGGACCTCCCCTATGACGCCGGACTGTGGCGCGCGCTCGCCACCGAGATCGGCACCGCCGGACTGCTGGTCCCGGAAAAGCTCGGCGGCGCCGGCGCAAGCGCCCGCGAGGCCGCCGTGGTGCTGGAGGAACTCGGCCGCTCGGTCGCCCCCGTGCCCTATCTGACCAGCGCCGTCATCGCGGTCACCGCGCTGCTCGGCTGCGACACGGACCACGAGGACGTCGCCGGATCGCTCGCCGCGCTCGCCGACGGCCGGACCGTCGGCGTGCTCGCCCTACCGCTGCCCACCGCGCCCGGCGGGGCCGCGGAACCGGCCGTACACGCCGCCGCCGACGGCACGCTGACCGGCCGGGTGACCTCGGTCGCCGACGCCGGCGCCGCCGAACTGCTGCTGGTGTGGGCCCGGCGTCCCGACGGCCCGGCCCTGTACGCGGTCGATGCCGCGGGGGACGGCGTACGGACCGACGCGGTTACGCCGCTCGACCTCACCCGGCCCCTGGGCCACCTCACCTTCGACGGCGCCCAAGGCCGCCTCCTGGCCACCGGCGACCGCGCCCGCACCGCCGTCGAGCGCGCGCTGCTCACCGGCGCCGGACTACTCGCCTCGGAACAGCTCGGCATCGCCGAATGGTGCCTGGCCGAAACCGTGCGCCACACCGCGGAACGCACCCAGTTCGGCCGCCCCGTGGGCTCGTTCCAGGCGCTCAAACACCGGATGGCCGCCCTCTGGCTCGAGGTCGCCTCGGCCCGCGCCGCCGCCCGCAACGCCGCCGACGCGCTGGCCACCGGCAGCCCCGACACCCCGGTGGCGGTCGCCGTCGCCCAGGCGTACTGCGCCCCGGTTGCCGTCCACGCCGCCGAGGAGTGCATCCAGCTGCACGGCGGCATCGGGATGACCTGGGAACACCCGGCCCATCTCTTCCTCAAGCGGGCCAAGGGCGACGAGATCGCGCTGGGCGCCCCGGGACGGCACCGGGACGCCCTGGCCGGGCTGGTCGATCTGAGCGCCCCGTAACGAGCGGGAGGTGGTCAGCCGGTGACGGCGAAGCCCTTGCTGAAGGCGCGCGCCACGCCGTCATGGGCGGCCACCTCCAGCGAGTACGCGCGGCCGGGCGCGACCAGCGGCAGCGTCACCAGGGCCTCGCCGGTCGCCCCGGCGCCGGCCCGCGGCGCGACCAGCGCCACCCGCTGCGTCCGCTTGCCGCGGGTGCGCACATGCAGCCAGACGTCCACCTCGCCGCCGGTGTTGTTCGTCCAGGCCACGCTGAAACTGCCGTTGACCCGGAAGCTCAGGCCGGGCTGCGGCGCCGTCACCGCGATCCGCGGCCTGCGGGGCGCGTGCTTGGCCCGCCCGTGCGCCGGCTTGCCGTGTGCGGCCTTACCGTGTGCGGGCTGGGCGTGCCGGGGCTGCGCGTGCCGGGGCTGGGCGGCGGTGGCGGCGTCCAGGCCGGTGGTGGCGGCCCTCGCCACCGAACCGCCGTGGCCCAGGACGTCCGCACGGTCGGGCGCGGCACCGGGGGCGCCGCTGGTCCTCACCTCCGTGGGCCAGGGGCGGGCGTGCGACGGAAGCAGCGTCAGTACCAGCAGACAGCCGACGGCGGTGGCGACGACGGCGACGGCCACGGACTTGAGCATCGAGGTCGCCCTGCGCATCCTGATCTCGTTTCCTCGGGGGAGGGACGAGCCGGAACATCCCCGGTCATTTCATCATCAAAAACGCCACGCTGAGCGATCACCTGGATGGACATGCCCGCCGCGACAGGGCGCACCGGCCGGGGGACACTCCACCGGCGACGGGCGTTTTCCGGCCACCCGAACGGCCGCCGCGAGCGCTGTGCACCGGCCCCCGTCGCCGGTGATGTCCTGAAAGTGCGGTTCGGGTAGCGTCATATGCATGAAGACCGCAACCCGTCGTACGCTGTTCGGTCCGGTGCTCCTGCTGGTGGCCGCCCTGCTCGCGGTGGTCACGGCGCTGGCACCCGGCGCCCGCGCCGCCGGCGGACTCGACGCGGCCGCGGCGGCCCTCAAGCAGGGCCCGGTCTACGTCGATCCCCGCGCCTCCGGCCAGTTCCCCAAGGCCGAAGCGGACGCGCTGGCCAAGAAGATCAAGAATTCCGGTAAGCCGATCTTTGTCGCGGTACTGCCCCGGGCCGCCGAGTACCCGTCCAAGACGCTGCTCCAGGACCTGCGCACCAAGGTCGGCATCAGCGGGGTGTACGCCGTGGAGCTCGGCAACGCCTTCAACGCCGGCGCCGACGCCCGGGTGATGCCGCACAGCTCCGTCCAGAACCTGGTCGGCTCCGTCAAGCGCTCCGACTACCCCACGGTCTCCCAGCGCCTGAACAGCTTCGTCGACATCGCCGACCAGCAGGCGAACGGCCACGCCCCGTCCTCCTGGGGCGGCGCGGACACCTCCGGCCTCGGCACCGGAGCCGCCATCGGGCTCGGTGCGCTGGTCGTCATCGGCGGCGGTGGCGCGTACGCCATCGCCCGCCGCAACCGCCGCAAGCGGGCCGAGGAGGAACGCGCCGCGCTCGAGGACCTGCGGGTCGTCGTCGACGAGGACATCACCGCCTTCGGCGAGGAGCTGGACCGGCTCGACTTCAGCCCCGACGAGCACGGCGCCGACGACGCGATGCGCGCGGACTACACCCATGCGCTGGACGCGTACGAGAACGCCAAGTCGGCGATGGCCCGGGCCGAGCACCCCGGCGACGTCCAGGCGGTGACCACCGCCCTGGAGGACGGCAGGTTCTCGCTCGCCACCCTCGCCGCCCGCCGCACCGGCGCACCCCTGCCCGAGCGCCGGCTGCCCTGCTTCTTCGACCCCCGGCACGGCCCGTCGGTCGTCGACGTCCCATGGGCGCCGGCCGGCGGCGCGCAGCGCACCGTACCCGTCTGCGCCGCCGACAAGAGCCGCCTGGACGACGGCCGCGAGCCGCTGGCCCGTACGGTCCGCACCGAGCACGGCGACCGCCCCTACTGGGAAGCGGGCCCGGCCTACGCACCCTGGGCCGGCGGCTACTTCGGCGGCGGCCTGCTGCCCGGCCTCCTGGTGGGCACCCTGCTCGGCAACATGATGATGTCCACCAACGCCTACGGTGCGGACTTCGGCGGCCCCACGGGAACCGAGGGCGGCGACTTCTCCGGATCCGACTTCAACTCGGACGACTTCGGGGGCGGCTTCGGCGACGGCGGCGGCTTCGACGGCGGTGGCGGTGGCGGGGGCTTCGACGGCGGCTTCTGACCGCCCGCGCTCACGGCCGCGCGGCGACCGCGCGCAACGCCCCCAGCACCCGGCGCACCTGCGGCTGCTCGGCCGTGCCCGTCGGCGTGAGCGCATAGATCGAGCGGCTGACCGGCCGGATCAGCGGATGCAGACGGATCGGGTCGGTCGCCGCGGGCAGCGCCATACGAGGCACCAGCGTGACGCCCGCGCCCGCCGCGACCAGGGCGGTGAGCACCGAGAAGTCCCCGGCCAGCACGAGGGGCCGCGGCACGAACCCGACCGCACCGCAGGCGCGCCGGGTCAGCTCGTCGCACGCGGTCTCCGGGAGCGGCAGCAGCCACTTCTCCTCCGCGAAGCGGGCCAGGTCGACCGGCTCGTCGGGGGCGAGGCCGAGCCGGTCGGCGAGCTCGGGCGGCAGCGCGAGCAGGACCGGGTCGTCCTGGAGATGGTGCTGCTCGCAACCGGGCGGCAGATCGCGCGGCACCAGCGTGTAGGCGTTGACCACGGCGATGTCCGCCTCGCGCCGGCGCAGCGCCTCGATCGCCGGCTCCGGTTCGTGCTCGGCCAGGGTGAGATCCACCGCCCCGGCCAGCCGCCGCCATACGGCCGGGAGCAGCACCCGCGCGGCGGACGGGAACGCCGCGACGCGGACCGGGCCGTGGCCGCCGCCCCGCAGGACGTCCAGTTCGGCCTCGGCCGCGGCCAGCCCGCCGAGGATCACCTCCGCATGATCGACCAGCAGCCGCCCGGCGGGCGTCAGCCGGAGCGTCCGCCCGTGCTTCTCCAGCAGCGGGACGCCGGCTTCCTTCTCCAGCGCGGCCAGCTGCTGGGAGACGGCCGGGCCGGTCAGACACAGCGCCTCGGCGGCCGCGGCGACGGTGCCATGGACGGCGAACTCCCGCAGCAGGCGAAGGCGACGCACCTCAAGCAAGAAGCTCACCTTATCGATCACGTAAAAAACAGTCACTGGATCTATTGCATCGTAGCCGCAACGCTGGACCCGTGACCTTCCGCAGCCTCCGCAAACCCCTCGACGCCCGCGCTCCCCGCGCTCCCCGCGGCCTCGCCACGACGGCCGCGCTGGCCGGCACCGTCGTCCTGTGGGCCTCGGCCTTCCCCGCGATCCGCGTCGGCGTGGCCGGCCTGGGCATCGCCACGCTGTCCTTCCTCCGCCTGGCCGTCGCCTCGCTCGCGCTCGCCGCCGTCGCCCCGTTCCTGGGCGTACGGCTGCCCCGGGCGCGCGATCTGCCGCTGATCGCGCTGTGCGGCGTCACCGGGATGACCGCCTATCAAGTGCTGCTCAACTGGGGCGAGGTGCACGTCCCGGCCGGCACCGCCGGTCTGCTCATCGCCGCCGCACCGGTCTTCAGCGTGCTGCTGGCCGGCGCCTTCCTGGCCGAGCCGATCACCCGCCGAGTGGTCGTCGGCAGCCTCACCGCCCTCGCCGGAGCCGCCGTCGTCTCCCTCGGCGGCGGCTCCACCGGGTTCTCGCCCGGCGCCCTGGTGGTGCTGGCGGCCGCCCTCGTCCAGGGCGCGTACCACTGTGCGACCAAGCCGCTGCTGCGGCGCTACAGCGGCCTCGAGGTCGCGGCGTACGCGATGTGGGCGGGCACGCTCTTCGCGCTGCCGCTGGCCCCGCACACCGCCCGGACGATCGCCGCCGCCCCGGTGGACGCCCTGGTCCCGGCGGTGTACCTGGGGCTGCTGCCGTCCGCCCTCGGCTTCGTGATCTGGGGCTATGCGGTCGCCCGGCTCCCCCTCGCCACCTCCACCGGGGCCCTCTACCTCGTCGCGCCGGTCGCCCTCCTCGTCGCCTTCGGCTGGCTCAACGAAGTACCGCATCCGACGGAGTTGGCCGGCGGCGCGGTCACCGTCCTCGGCGTGGTGCTGCTCAACCGCCGTCCGGCCCCGCGGCCGCAAGACGCCGCCCCTCGCCCACCGGCACCGACCGCCCGCTCGGCGCCCGGCAAGCGCACATGACGCGGCCGCGCGGCGCGCACGGCCGCCGGCTCGTCCGCCCACGGTTCGGCCGACCGCAGCGGCGGGACCGTCAGGCCGAAATACCGCAGTACGGCACAGGTGTGGCGCCGGCAGTTCGCGCCCCCGGCCAGATCGGCGGCGAGGTCCCCCGAGGGTGACGGGCATTCAGGTGTCGCCGCTCCCGGATGGCGGGCGACCGAGTAGCTGACGTTGCGGATGACCGCCGGCAGCCGCGCCGGGGCCTCCGGGCCGCAGGGCACGGGGATTTGACGACAAGAGGGTGATGCCACCGGCCCATGATGCAAGGGATCTTCCCGATGCCGCACGCCGTCAGGTCGACGAGGCTCGGCACACCGGTATCGACGCGTACTCGACCCCGCGAGGAGATCCCCGATGCACCGCCGCTTCCGCAAGGCCGCTCTCTGGGGCGCGACCATGGCCGCCGTCATGGCCGCCGCAGGCCCGCTCAGTCCGGCGCACGCCGCGCCGCAGCCCGACCCCACGCCCCAGCCCTCGCCCCGCGGCATGCTCGACGCGATGCGCCGCGACCTGGGGCTGACGCCCGACCAGGCCCGCACCCGGCTCGCGCAGGAGGCCGAGGCGCAGCGGGCCGCCGTCGCGGTGCGCCGGGTGCTGACCGCGCCACCGGCCGGCATGTGGTTCGACAAGACGGTCGGCAAGCTGATCGTCGCGGTCACCGTCGCCACCGACGCGGAGCGCGTACGGGCCGCCGGGGCGCTGCCCAAGACCGTCAAGCACAGCCGCGCCGAGCTCACGGAACTCGTCCGGCAGATCGGCACCAGGGCCGGCAACGGCGTGCCCGGCGTCACCGGCTGGGGCGTGGACGAGCGCGCCAACGGCGTCGTGGTCCGCGTCGACCGCCGGGCCGGCAGCGCCGCGACGGACGCCTTCGAGAACGCCGTACGCTCGCTCGCCGCCCATCCGCGGATCCCCGTCACCATCGAGCGCAGCGACCAGTCGCCACGTCAGCAGGGCGGCACGGTCATCGGCGGCGAGCGCTGGATGCCCGGCCAGGAGGGCATCTGTTCCATCGGCTTCTCGGTGACCGGCGCGGCCGGCTTCGAAGGCTTCCTGACGGCCGGTCACTGCACCAACGACGCCGATCAGCCCGCGTACGGCAAGGACGGCAGCCTGGTGGGCACCTCCAACGAAGGCGGGCACCACAGCGTGATCGGACACGAGGGGGACTTCGGCCTGGTCACCGTGAACGGGCCGGGCTGGCGCCTGTCGCCGAACGTGGCCGGCCAGGGCGGGCAGCCGGTCGCCGTGACCGGTTCGCAGGAGGGCGTGACGGGCACGTCCGTCTGCCACTCCGGGGAGGCCACCGGCTGGCACTGCGGCGAGATCACCCGGACCGAGCAGACCGTGGACTACGGCACCGCCATCGTCGACGGGCTGTCGTTCACCAACGCCTGCTCGGCGCCCGGGGATTCGGGCGGCTCGTACGTCACCCAGCCCGCCACCCCGAAGGCCGTCGGGCTGCACTCCGGCGGCGGCACGGCCACCTGCAGCGACGGCGGCGGCGACACCGTCACCATCTTCCAGCCGGTCGACGAGGCGCTGGCCAAATGGGACCTGACGCTGCGGATGGGCGGCTCCTGACCGTGCCCGCCGCGGAAGACTCCCGGCCGCCGGTCCCCGGCACCTACCATGTGACGCGAGTGGCCCATGAGGTCTGACGCGTCAGCCCGGAGGGCCGGCGCCTACGGGGAGCGGGAGAGAACGTGGCAAACACGACGGATGCGGCGGATACGACGGGCGCGGCAGGCGCGCAGGGTACGGGGGAGACCGCGAGGCCGTTCGCCGTCGGGATCACCGTCCGCGGCTATGAGACGGACACCCAGGGCCATCTCAACCAAGCCGTCTACCTCCAGTACGCCGAGCACGCCCGCTGGTCGCTGCTCCAGGCCGGCGGTATCCGGCAGAGCGCCATGGTGGAGCGGCGCGTCGGCCCGGTGACGGTCGAGACGACCATCCGCTACCGGCGCGAGCTGCGGGCCGGCGACGAGGTCGAGGTCAGCTGCGCGTTCGTGTGGGGCGAGGGCAAGACCTTCGTCATCGAGCAGACGGTGACCAAGACCGACGGCACGGTGGCCGCCGAACTGAGCGCCGTATGCGGCCTGCTCGACCTCGAGAAGCGCAAGCTCCTCGAGGACCCGCGGGCGGCCTTCCGCGAGTTGGCCGCCGAGCCCGGGGTGCTGGGGCTGGGGCTGGGCTGAGACCTGGGGGGCGGTCGAACACATCCCGTAGGGGACGCCGGCGCCCCCTGCGGGGCCACAACGTGGCGGGCCGGGGCGGATATTCCCGTGGTGCACCACGCGATCGACTGAGATGCCGCCCGGGGCCGGGTGCTCGGGACCCCCGTGCCCGGGGCCGGTGCGTCCGGAACCGCCGATCGGCGAGGCACTCCCTACGGCCGCTGCGGTACCACCATCACCTCGGTGCCGCGCGCCCGTACCGTCCGTATCTGCTCCGCCGGGAGACCGTCGTCCACGATCAGCAGATCGAAGTCGGTCAGCGGAGCGAGGGCGTACAGCCCGTCCTTGGTGAACTTCGTGTGGTCGGCTACCAGCACCCGGCGCGCCGCGCTTTCCATCATCGCCCGCTTGACCTGCACCGTTTCCGGCGAGGTGTGATAGCAGCGGCCGTTGATGACGGCCGTGGTGGACAGGAACAGGACATCGGCGCGGAAGGCCCGTACCGCGTCCGCGGTGTGCAGCCCCATGAAGGCGTCATACGCCGGGAAGTAGGCGCCGCCCAGCGTGATCAGTGAGATGCCGGGCTCCTTGGCGAGGGTGGTGATGGCCGGGAGCGAGTTGGTGATGACGGTCAGCGGGGTGTGCTCGGCGGCCTGGTGAGCCAGGAGGAGACAGGTGGTGCTGTCGTCGAGCAGCACCACCTGCCCGGGGACCAGCAGCGTCGCCGCGGCCCGCGCCAGCTGCTGCTTGGTCGCCGCCATGGTGGCCATCCGCTCCGCGACGCTGCCGTGGAACTGCGCCGACGGCAGCCCGGTCGCCCCGCCCCGCACCTTGCGCAGCCAGCCCTGCGCCTGGAGCGCATCCAGATCGCGGTGCGCCGTCATCAGGCTGACGCCGAACTCCTCGGCGAGGTCCGAGGTGCGCACGAAACCGCTGGCGATGACGCGCTCGCGTATCCGCCGCCGCCGCTCCTCCTGGGCCTCGACCCGGTCCATCGCGCTCGCTCCCGTCCCGTCCCCGCGTGAATTCGCCGCGTTATGTTCGCACGGATCTCACACTGCGCGCGGGGCGGCGGCCCTGTCCACATGCGGTTCCGGTACGACGCAACATGGCTGGTCGTGGCGCCGATGCGAAGATTCCGGCGGCCATTGACGCCCGATTCCGCCCGGCGGTTCCATCGCTCCGTTCGCCCCTCCTGCCGAGCCGCCGCAGAAAGGGAGATTCGATGCCGAATTCTCCGTCGCGTTCGCTGATCACCCGCCTGGGCATCCCACCGACCCTCCTGTGGGGATACCTCGGACTGCTCCTCTTCATGATCGGAGACGGGGTCGAGTCCGGCTACCTCTCGCCGTATCTGACCGACCAGGGCTTCTCGGAGTCCCGCGTCGCGCTGCTGTTCACCGTCTACGGGATCGCCGCCGCCGTCGCGGCCTGGCTCTCCGGAGTGCTCTCCGACCTGTGGGGCCCGCGCCGCGTCATGTGGACCGGCCTGGGCATCTGGGCCGTCTTCCAGCTGCTCTTCCTCGCCCTGGCCCTCCCCACGGCCAGCTATCCGCTGATGCTCCTCGCCTACGGCCTGCGCGGCCTGGGCTATCCGCTCTTCGCCTACGGATTCCTCGTCTGGATCGCCGCGGTGGCACCCCGGGCCCGCCTCGGCACGGCCATGGGCTGGTTCTGGTTCGCCTTCACCGGCGGCCTGCCCACGCTCGGCTCGCTGGTCGCCAGCGGCCTCATTCCCGGCATCGGCGCCTACGCCACCCTGTGGGCCGCACTCGTCCTGGTGGCCGCGGGCGGCCTGATCGCCCTGCTGCTGGTACGGGACGACCGGGGCGGCAGACAGCCGCGGACCGGCAGCCCGCTGGGCACGCTCCTGGGCAGCATCACCATCCTGTGGCGCAACCCCCGCGTCGGCACGGGCTCCGTCGTCCGGGTCATCAACACGGCCTCGCAGTTCGGCTTCTTCGTGATCATGCCGATCCACTTCACCAGGACCGTCGGCTTCGACCTCACCCAGTGGCTGCATCTGCTCAGCGCGATGTTCGCGACCAATATCTTCGCCAACCTGCTGTTCGGCGTGCTCGGCGACCGCTTCGGCTGGCGCCGCACCATCGCCTGGTTCGGCGGCGCCGGCTGCACCCTGAGCACCCTGCTGCTCTACTACGTACCGAACGCGGCGGGCGCCAACTTCCCGCTCGCCCTGGTGGTGGCCGCCTTCTACGGGGCTACGCTGGCGGGATATGTACCGCTTTCGGCGCTGGTGCCCACGATGGAACCGCGGCACAAGGGACAGGCGCTGGCCGCGCTCAACCTCGGCGCGGGCGCCAGCACCTTCGTCGGCCCCGCCGTGGTCGCGGCGTTCGTGGGACCCCTCGGTGTCGAAGGTGTGGTCTGGATCTTCGCGGGGATGTACGCGGTGAGCACCGTTCTCGCCCTCTTCCTGAAGCTGCCGGACGAGTCGCCCACCGCGGACGGCGCACCGCCGACCGGTGCGCCCGCCGCCGCCTCGGCCCCGGCGTGAGAGGACCCCACTGATGTCCGTACTGACCATCGACGTCGGCACCACGGTGATCAAGTCCGTCGTCTTCGACGACCAGGGCACCGAGATCGCCGTCGCCCGCCGCGCCACCGAGGTCCTGCGCCCGCACCCCGGCTGGGCCGAACAGGACATGGAGGCCGTCTGGAGCGCCGTCGTCCATACCGTCCGCGACGTCCTCGACGGGCTCGCCGACCCCATATGGCTGGTGTCCTTCACCGCCCAGGGCGACGGCGCCTGGCTCGTCGACGACCGTGGCCGCCCCACCGGACCCGCCATCCTGTGGTCCGACGGGCGCGCCGGGGACCTGCTCACCGCCTGGCAGCGGGACGGCGTCCTCGAGGCGGCCTTCCGCCGCAACGGCTCGCTGACCTGCACCGGCATGCCCAATGCCCTCTTCAGCTGGCTCGCCGCCCACGACCCGGACCGGCTCGCCCGCTCGGCCACCTCGCTCACCGCCGCCGGCTGGCTCTTCCTGCGCCTCACGGGCATCCGGGCGAGCGACGAGTCCGACGCCTCGGCGCCGTTCCTCGACCACACCACCGGCGACTACGACCCCGGCATCCTCGAGCTGTTCGGTCTGAGCGCCTACCGGCGACTGCTGCCCACCGTGCTGGGGGAGTCCGAGCGCATCGCCGAGCTGACCGGCCCGGCCGCCGACCAGCTGGGCCTGCCCGCGGGGCTGCCCGTGGTGATGTCCCCGTACGACATCGCCGCCACCGCCCGCGGCGTCGGCGTGGTCAACCCCGGCCAGGCCTGCAGCATCCTCGGCACCACGCTGTGCACCGAGATCGTCCGCACCGAGATCGACACCGGCGGCGAACCCTCCGGCGTCAACATCGCCTACCGCGGCCGCGAACGCGTGCTGCGCGCCTTCCCCACCCTCAACGGTGCGGAGGTGCTCGGCTGGGCGGCGCGGCTGCTGCACCTGTCCGGCCCGCCCGAGCTGGCCCGGCTCGCCTTCTCGTCCGAGCCCGGCGCCCGGGGGCTGTCGTTCCTGCCCTACCTCTCCCCGGCGGGCGAGCGCGCCCCGTTCCTGGACCCGCGGGCCCGCGGCTCCTTCTGGGGCATGTCCCTGGAACACACCCCCGCCGACCTGGCCCGCGCCGTCTTCGACGGCCTCTCCCTGGTCCTGCGCGACTCGCTGGCCGCCGCCCGTACGGACATCAGCGAGCTGCGGCTGTGCGGCGGCGGAGCCAACAGCGACGCCTGGTGCGCGCTGATCGCCGATGCCACGGGCGTGCCGACCGCCCGCTCCGGCGACACCGAACTCGGTGCCAAGGGTGCCTTCCTGACGGGTCTGGTCCGTACCGGCGCCGAGTCCAGCATGCATCGCGCCGCCGCCAAGTACGTCCGGATGCAACGGAGTTGGCAGCCGGACCCGGAGCGTGCGGCGTTCTACACCGCGCTCTACGAGGACTTCCTCGGCTGGCGCGGCCTCGCCCGCGAGGCCGGCTGGCGCAGCGGCGCCGTATGGCGAGGAAACCCCCGCGTCGCCACACCCCTCGGAGGCATCCGTGTCTGACCCCCGCACCCCCACCCTCGACGGCATCTGGCTGGGCCTGGACCTCGGCACCCAGAGCGCCCGCTGCGCCGCCGTCGACGGCACCGGCCAGGTCCTGGCCACCGCCGCCCGCCCGCTGACCGGCCACCGCGAGGGCAGGCGCCATGAGCAGGACCCGCAGGAGTGGTGGGCGTCGCTGTCCGCCGCCTGCCGGGACGTCCTGGACGGGATCGACGCGCGACGCGTCCGCGGCCTCGCCGTCGACGGCACCTCCGGCACGATCCTGCTCGCCGACGACCGGGGAACGCCGCTCACCCAGGGTCTGATGTACGACGACGGGCGCGCCGACACCCAGGTCACGGCCGTCAACGAGGCGGGCGCGGAGGTCTGGCGGGAGCTGGGCTACCGCAGCATGCAGCCGTCCTGGGCGCTGCCCAAACTCCGCTGGCTGCTGGACCACGTACCGGCCGCGGGCGTCGCGGGGACCCGGCTGCTGCACCAGGTGGACCTGATCACCTGGAAGCTGGTGGGGCGCCAGGTCGCCGCCGATGCCAGCCATGCCCTCAAGACCGGCTATCACCTGATCGAGGAACGGTGGCCGGGGAAGGTGATGGACGAACTCGGCGTACCCGAGGGGCTGTTGCCCGATGTGGTACGGCCCGGCACCGCGCTCGGCACCGTGTGCGCGGACGCCGCCGAGGCCACCGGAATCCCTCTCGGCACCCCCGTCATCGCCGGGATGACCGACGGCTGCGCCGCCCAGATCGCCGCCGGAGCCCTCGCACCCGGCGCCTGGAACTCGGTGCTCGGCACCACCCTCGTCCTCAAGGGCGCCAGCCCGCACCTGGTCCGCGACCCCGCGGGCGTCGTCTACTGCCACCGCGGGCCGGGCGGAAGCTGGCTGCCGGGCGGCGCCTCCAGCAGCGGCGCGGGCGTCATCTCCCAGTACTTCCACAGCGAGAACCTGGACGTGCTCACCGCGCAGGCCGCCGCCCTCGACCCGGACGCGGTCGCGTACCCCCTGGTCTCCACCGGCGGCGAGCGCTTCCCGTTCAGCGCCCCCGACGCCGAACCCTTCATCGTCGGCGAAGTCCCCACCCGCGCCGCCCAGTTCCACGCCTACCTCCTCGGCGTCGCCTGCCTGGAACGGCTCTGCTTCGACTATCTCGACCTGCTCGGCGCGCCCGTCGACGGACCGCTCACCTTCACCGGCGGCGGCACCCGCAACCGCTACTGGTGCGGGCTGCGCGCCGATGTCCTCGGCCGCCCCGTACGCCTGCCCGAACACGCCGAGGGCGCCGTCGGCATGGCCGTCCTCGCCGCCACGTCCTCCGGCGTCGGCCTGGAGGAGGCGGCCGCGGCCATGGTCCGCATCGACACCGAGATCCAGCCGTCACCGGACCGCACCGCCCGCTACCTCCCCCTCTACCTCCGCTTCCTCGACGAACTCACCGCCCGTGGCTGGCTCGACCACGCCGTGGCCGATCACGCCCGCAGGAGGGCCGCTTCGTGACCGACTTCATCCTCGTACGCCACGGTGAGACCGTCTGGCACGCGGAGAACCGCTACGCCGGCCGCACCGATGTCCCGCTCACCGACCACGGCCGCGACCAGGCCGCCGCCCTCGCCGTTTGGGCGGCCACCGCCTCGCTCACCGCCGTCTGGAGCTCCCCGCTCGCCCGCGCCCGGCTCACCGCCGCCCCCGCCGCCGACGCCTGCGGCCTCACCCCGCGCATCGACGAGCGGCTCTACGAACTCGACTTCGGCCGGGGCGAGGGCCTGACCAGGGACGAGATGCGCCGGGCCTTCCCCGATCGGCTCGCGGCCTTCCTCGCCGACCCGGTCGACCGCCATCTGCCCGACGGCGAGCACCCGCGGCGGGCCGCCGAGCGCGCGGCCGCCTGCCTGGCCGACCTCGGCCGGGAACAGCCCGACGGCCGGATCCTCGTCGTCGCCCACTCCACCCTGCTCCGGCTGCTGCTCTGCCACCTCCTCGGCATCCCCCTCGCCGACTACCGCCGGGTCTTCCCCCGGCTGGACAACGGCGCCCTCACCGAGATCCGCAGCGAGCACGGGCACACCGCCCTGCTCCGCTTCAACGCCCCGGCCCTGACGCAGGCTCCCGCCTTCCGCTGACCGCACCACCACCCCTCAGGAGAAGCCCCACATGACCACCACGGTCCTCGCCGCCGGTAACCACTTCATCCGACCGAGCCTGTTCGCCGAGGCGGTGCGCACCGCGGCCGGGGACACGCCGCTGGACATACGGGAGATCCAGTTCGGCTGGCCGCACACGCCCTTCGGCCCGGTCGCCGAGGTCATCGAGGCCTCCGGCACCGAGGACGAGATGATCGACGCGCTCAAGGGCGTCGAGATCTGCCTCACCGAACACGGCCCGCTCACCGAGCGCATCCTCGCCAACTGCCCCGATCTGAAGCTGTTCTGCACCAGCCGCGGCGGCCCGGTCAACGCCAACCTCGACGCCGCCACCCGGCACGGCGTCGCGGTCTGCTACGCCCCCGGCCGCAACGCCACCGCCACCGCCGAACACACCCTCACCCTGCTGCTCGCCGCCGCCCGCGGTGTCGGCGACACCCACACCGACCTGCGCTGCGGCGTCTGGCGCGGCGACTACTACGACTACGACAACTGCGGCATCGAGATCGACGGCACCACCATCGGCCTGATCGGCTACGGCGCCATCGGCAGCCGCGTCGCCAAGGTCCTCGCCGCGATGGGCGCCCAGGTCCTCGTCCACGACCCGTACGTACGGCACGAGGCGCTGGCCGGCATCGCCGAACAGGTCTCCCTCGACGAGCTGCTCACCCGCTCCCGCATCGTCTCGCTGCACGCCCGCGTCACCGAGGAGACCACGGGCATGATCGGCCGCGACCAGATCGCCGCCCTGCCGCGCGGCTCCGTCCTGGTCAACTGCGCCCGCGGCGCGCTCCTCGACTACGACGCGGTCTGCGACGCGCTGGACTCCGGGCAGCTGTCCGGCGCCGGCTTCGACGTCTTCCCCGAGGAGCCGCTGCCCGCCGGCTCCCGGCTGCTGACCGCCCCCGGCGTCGTCCTCACCCCGCACATCGCGGGCGGCAGCCGGCAGGTCGCACACAAGGCCGCCAAGATCGCCGCCGGGGACGTCGGCCGCTATCTGCGCGGCGAGCCGCTGGCACACTGCGCCAACCCCGCCGCGGTCACGTCCGGCTGAGGGATCAGCAGCCGGGGGCGGCCTCCGCAGGCAGCGGCACCCGCCAGAGCTGACTGTCGTTCTCCGAGCCCACCAGCAGGGTTCTGCAGTCGGCGTAGGTCACCGTCTCGCCCTGCGGCTGGGCGGGCAGCGCGACCTCCGCGAGCTTGGTGCCGGCCGCGTCGTACACATAGCCGGTGTTCGGCCCGAAGGGGCCGCCGCTGCGCAGCACGTAGGACTTCCCGCTGGGGGAGTAGGCGCCGTCGGTCGTCCAGGACGGGGCGTTGCGCACCGGGGTGAGGCTGTTGACCTGGCCGGACTGCGGGGGCAGCGGCGCTTTGTAGAGTTTGCCCGCGGCGCCCAGCACCTTGCTCGCCACATACATCTGACGATTCGTCGGATCGAGGAGCAGCGACTCGGCGTCGTGCTTCCCGTCGGCGTAGGTGAAGCGGAAGGTGGTCGGCGACACCGTCGCATTCGCCAGCGTGTCGGGCTCGGCGAAGCGGTACACCGAGATCTCGGCGCGGCCGGCGAAGTTGTCGCCGATGTCGCCGACATGGATCGAGGGCCGCCCGCTCTCGTCGGGGCCGACGGCCATCGCCTCCCAGTCGGTGTTGGTCGCACCGGTGAGCGTGAAAATGGCCTTGAGCCGGCCGGTCGCGCCGGAGCAGTCGACGGCGAAGACCTGGTTGGTGTTGCCGCTGTCGTTGAGCGCGTAGACGATGCCGGGGTGCTTGGTGCTGGCGCCCAGGCCGCTGAGCTCCTTGAGCCCGGCGGGCAGCGTGCAGGCGCGCTCGGGCGCGGCCCGGTGCGCCCGGTGTGCCGGGGGCCGGGGCGCGGACGATACGGAGACGGGGTCACCGGCGAGCGGGACGGCGAGCGCGGCGGTGGCCAGGAACACTGCGGGGAGTGAGGACATGGGCTCAATGTGGCGGTGGACGGTCGAAGCGCCAAGCGGTTGGTCGCCACCCGTTGAGCATGGGAGCGATAACGCGCCGGTATAGTACGCCGGTCCACCCGCCGTCAGCGCGACGGCTCGCGGACCGGCGCCTTGTGCTGGGCATGGGCGAGGAACGCGCGGGCCGGGCGGCTCAGCTGATTGCGCGCATGCACGATGCCCACCGGGCGCAGCAGGGCGGGGGTGAAGGAGCGCACCTCGGCGCGCGAGCCGAAGGTGCGTAAGGCCATATCGCGGTACCAGATCAGCGAACCGTGCCCGCCGAGCACGCTCGCCACCCACGCCAGCCGCTCGTCCACCTCCAGCGCGGCCACCGGGCGCACCCGCAGATGGCTGAACATGGATTCCAGCTCCGTGCGTCTGCCGGTGCCCCGGGTCGGCAGCACCAGCCGCAGGCCGTTGAGCCGATGGAACGGCATCGGGTCGGGCAGCGCGGAGCCGGGCGGCGAGATCAGCACCACCTCCCGCTCCTGGAGATGGTGCGAGGACAGCTCGTGGTCCACCGGCAGATCCACCAGGCCCAGCTCCGCCGACCCCCTCGCCAGGCATTGCACCAGCGCCTCCCGGCTGTCGTGCTGAAGCAGCCGGATATCGACCTCGGGGTGCCGCGCCGTGAAGGCGGGCAGCAGATCCGCCGCGAGATCGATCGCGAGGGTGGGAGTGGCCACCACACACAGCTTCTCCCGGGACCCGCCGCCGTTGGATGCGCCGATGTCCTCGATGGCGTCCACGGCGGCCAGCACCGTACGGGCCAGCCGCACCACACGGGCCCCCTCGGGCGTCAGCTCCACACCCCGGCCCTTACGCGTCACCAGCTCCACGTCGAGGTCGCGCTCCAGCGCCTGGACGGCCCGGGAGAGCGCGGGCTGGGCGACGTAGACGGCGGCGGCCGCGGCGGTGATGGAGCGGCAGTCCGCGACCGCAACGAGATAACGCAGCTGCTGGAGGGTGAGGGCCATGGGCGGACGGTAGCCGCAGCGGGGTGAACCCGTAAGACAAAAGGAGCGTCGGCAGAGTGGCGGCGCGATGACCTGGCGTCGTCAAGTCGATTCCCGGTCGGCACCGAACCATACCGTTCGGGTATGGGCCGGGGCGGCGCCCGCCCTCGGGCCGGTGTACCAAGGCGGGCGGCGCGCGGGCAAGGCGCGCAGGTCGGGGGCGGGATCCCGGGCCGAAGGGGCGCTCCGGACCGCCCGCTACGACGCTCCGGCGCCGAACTCCTGTCCGAAGTACGGGCGTTGACAGTGCACGAGGGGGGCTCCACGATGCAACGCGGCATCAGCGGGCTACCGCTGGTTACCGCAGGTGGCAGTGGTGCGTGTGTCCGTCCCCCAGGCCCGAGAAGGAGCGCCCGTGGTCCCCCCGCCCCCTTTTCCCCGCTCTCCCCGTCCCGCCCCGGCTCCCGGCACGGGCCGTGACCGCGACGTCGTCGTGGCGCTCTCGCCGTTCGAGGAGCCCGGCGAACGGATCGTCGCGGCGGCCGAACGCGCGGGCGCACTCGGCCTGTTGGACCTCGGCCGGGACCCCGGCCCGGCGCGCGCGGCGCTCGCCCGGCTCGGCCGGCTGCGCCATGGCGTACGGGTCCCGGTGGGGTGCCCGCTCACTCCCGCCGACCTGCCCGAGACGGTCGACACCGTGCTGCTCGCCGACCCCCGGACGTACGGAGCGGCCGCCGACTGGGCCGCGGACGGCCGCCGCCGGATATGGGCCGAGGTCACCACCCCCGAGGAGGCCGCGGCGGCGGGCGCCGCCGGAGCCGCCGCGCTGGTCGTCCGCGGCCATGAATCCGGCGGCCGGGTCGGCGACCTCACCACCTGCATCCTGCTCCAGCGCGTACTGGCCGATCCGTACCTCACCGTCCCGGTCCTCGCGGCCGGCGGCATCGGCCCGCACACCGCCGCCGCGGCCGTCGCCGGCGGCGCATCCGGCGTCCTCCTCGACGCCCAGCTCGCGCTCACCACCGAGGGCGAGGACGGACTGCCCCGTGCGGTCGCCGCCGCGCTCCGGGCGATGGACGGCAGCGAGCCCACCCTCGTCGCGGGCCGCCGGGTCCTCGTCCGCCCGGACCTGCCCACCGACCCGCTTCCGCTCGGCCAGGACGGCGCCTTCGCCGCCCGGCTCGCCGCGCGGCACCGCACCACCGGCGGCATCGTCCAGGCCGTACGGGCCGCCATCGCCGACCACCTCGCCGCGGCCGTCCGTACCCGCCCGCTCGCCGCCCGCCCCGGCGCCCGCCACCTCCCCGTCGCCCAGGGCCCGATGACCCGGGTCAGCGACGGTGCCGGCTTCGCCGCCGCGGTGGCCGCCGAGGGCGGGCTGCCGTTTCTCGCGCTCGCCGTGATGGACGGCGCGCAGGTGCGCGGGCTGCTGGCCGAGACCGCCGACCGCCTGGGCGAGCGGCCCTGGGGCGTCGGCCTGCTCGGCTTCGCCCCGCCCGAACTGCGGCGCGAACAGCTCGCCGCGGTAGCCGAGTTCGCCCCCGAGTACGCGATCATCGCCGGCGGCCGCCCCGCCCAGGCCGCGCCCCTCGAAGCGGCTGGAACCCGCACCTACCTCCACGTCCCCTCGCCCGGCCTGCTGGAGCGCTACCTCGACGAGGGCGCCCGCCGCTTCGTCTTCGAGGGCCAGGAGTGCGGCGGCCATATCGGCCCCCGGGCCAGCTTCCCGCTGTGGGAGGAGCAGATCGAGCGGCTGCTCGCCCATGACCGGGCGCACGCCGGAACGGCCGCAACGCTGGACGTGCTCTTCGCGGGCGGGGTGCACGACGCCCGGTCGGCCGCCATGGCCGCGGCCGCCGCCGCCCCGCTCGCCGAACGGGGCGCAACGATCGGCGTCCTGATGGGCACCGCCTACCTCTTCACCGAGGAGGCCGTCGCCACCGGCGCCGTCGTCCCCGCCTTCCAGGACACGGCGCTGGCCTGCGACCGGACCGTACTGCTGCACACGGCCCCCGGCCATGCCACCCGCTGCGCCGACACCGGCTACGCCGAGGAGTTCGCGGCGGCCGAGCGGCGGCTCGCGGCGGACGGTGCCGACCCGCGCGCCCGGTGGGAGGAGCTGGAGCGGCGCAACCTCGGCCGGCTGCGGATCGCCAGCAAGGGCCTGCGCCACACGCACGGCGGGCGGCCGACGCCGGTGGGGGAGCGGGAGCAACTGCGCGAGGGCCTCTACATGCTGGGCCAGGCGGCCACCACCCGCCATGAGACCACCACCGTCGCCGCGCTGCACCGCGCCGTGACGGACGAGGCGAGCGCGCTGCTGGAGGAGCGCGCGGGCCGCTTCCGGCCCGCGGAGCGCCAGGAGCGGGACACACCGCCGCTCGACATCGCCATCGTCGGCATGGCCTGCTTCTATCCGGGCGCCCCCGACGCCGCCCGCTTCTGGTCGAACGTCGTCACCGGGGCCGACGCCGTCACCGAGGTACCCGCGGAACGCTGGGACGCCGCCACATACCACGACCCGGACCCCGCGCGGGCGGGCGAGCGCACCCCCTCCCGCTGGGGCGGCTTCCTGCCCCCCATCCCCTTCGACGCCCTCGCCCACGGCATCCCCCCGGCCTCCCTCACCGGCATCGAGCCGGTGCAGCTGCTGGCCCTCGAAACGGCCGCCAGGGCCCTCGCGGATGCCGGATACGCCGACCGCGACTTCGACCGCGCCCGTACCAGCGTCGTCTTCGGCGCCGAGGCCGGCACCGAACTGGCCGGCGCCTACGGCCTGCGGGCCCTGCACCCCGCCTACCTGGGCGAACTGCCGCCCGACCTCGACGCCGAACTGCCCCGCCTGACCGAGGACTCCTTCCCCGGCGTACTCGCCAACGTCATCGCCGGACGCATCGCCAGTCGCCTCGACCTCGGCGGCGCCAACTGCACCGTGGACGCCGCCTGTGCCTCCTCGCTCGCCGCCCTCGACCTGGCGTGCCGCCAACTCCGCGACCACGACAGCGATATGGCCCTGTGCGGCGGCGCCGATGTGCACAACGGCATCAACGACTACCTGATGTTCGCGTCCGTACGCGCCCTGTCGCCCACCGGCCACTGCCGGCCCTTCGACGCGGCGGCCGACGGGATCGCGCTCGGCGAGGGCGTCGGCTGCCTGGTCCTCAAACGCCTCGCGGACGCCGAACGGGACGGCGACCGGATCTATGCGGTCGTCAAGGGCGTCGGCACCTCCAGCGACGGACGGTCCCTCGGCCTGACCGCACCGCGCCCCGAGGGGCAGCGACGCGCCCTGGAACGCGCCTACCGGCGGGCCGGCACCAGCCCCGCCGAGGTCGGCCTCGTCGAGGCCCACGGCACCGGAACGGTCGTCGGCGACACCACCGAACTGGCCGTCCTCACCGAGCTGTTCGAGGCCGCGGGCGCCGCACCGGGCGGCTGCACCCTCGGCTCGGTCAAATCGGGAATCGGGCACACCAAATGCGCGGCGGGCCTGGCCGGACTGATCAAGGCCGCGCGCGCCGTGCACGCCGGAGTCCGGCCGCCCACCCTGCATCTGACCCGGCCGGTGGCGGACGCCGGGCCGTTCCGCTTCGAGGCCGACGGCGCCGCCCGGCCCTGGCCGGTCCCCGCCGAGCGGCGCATCGCCGGAGTGAGCGCCTTCGGCTTCGGCGGCACCAACTACCATGCCGTGCTGGCCGGTTACGCCGACGCTCCGGAGCCCGCCCACGCCCTGGAGGACTGGCCCGCCGAACTCTTCTGCTTCCGCGGCGCCGACCGTCCCGCCGCCGTACGGGCCATGGAACGGCTCGCCGCGCGGCTGGCGGCCAACGATGCCGCAGGGCGGCCCTGGCCGCTGCGCGATCTGGCCGCCGAGACCGCCGCCGCGAGCGGCGGGCCCCTCCAGGTCTGCGTCGTCGCCGAGGACCTCGACGATCTCGCCGCCAAACTGGCCGCGGCCCGGCAGGACGAACCGCCGGCGGCCGCCGACGGCGTCCACGTACGCGAGCAGCACGCCGACCCCGGCCTGGTCTCCTTCCTCTTCCCCGGCCAGGGCAGCCAACGGACCGGAATGCTGAGCGAGCTGTTCGTCGCCTTCCCCGCGCTGCGCGGCCTCCTGGACGACGCGGACCGGGACTGTGTCGCGGCCATGTTCCCGCCCGCCGCCTTCACCCCCGAGCAGCGGACGGCCCAGCACGCCGCCGTGACCGACACCCGCATCGCCCAGCCGGCCCTCGGCCTCGTCTCGGCCGCCGCCCACCGCCTGCTCACCGCGCTCGGCGTCCGCCCCGACTGCACGGCCGGCCACTCCTACGGGGAACTGACCGCGCTGTGGGCGGCGGGTGCCTACGACACCGAAGCGCTGCTCAGGCTGAGCGCCCGCCGCGCCGACGCCATCCTGGCAGCCGCCGGGGACGATCCCGGATCGATGGCCGCCGTGGTGGCCGCCGCGGACCGCGTACGGGAGCTGATCGGCGGCACCGGCGTCGTCGTCGCCAACCACAACGCGCCCGAGCAGAGCGTGATCTCGGGCCCCACCGACGCCGTGGCCGCGGCCGTGACGGCACTGGAAGCGGCCGGGGTCGAGGCGCGCCGACTGCCGGTCGCCTGCGCCTTCCACAGCCCGCAACTGGCCACAGCTGTCGAAGGGTTGGCCGCCGAACTCGCCGCGACACGCGTAACCTCCCCCGCCTTCCCGGTCTGGTCCGGCGCCACCGCACGCCCGTACCACCCCGACCCGGCCGCGCTGCGCGACACCCTGGCGGGCCAGGTCGCCGAGCCGGTCCGCTTCGTCGAGCAGATCGAGGACATGTACGCCGCCGGGGTGCGCACCTTCGTGGAGGCCGGGCCCGGCCGCGTCCTGACCGGCCTGGTGGGACGGATCCTGGGCGAACGCCCGCACACTGCCGTGGCGCTGGACGTCCCGGGCGAGTCCGCACTGGCCCGGCTGCCGCACGTGCTGGCGCAACTGGCCGCGGCCGGAGTTCCGGTCGACCCGGAAGCGCTGTTCCGCGGGCGTACCCGGCCGCTGCCCGCCGACGCGCCGCGCCGCCCGGGATGGCTGGTGGACGGGCACCTGGTCCGCACCGCCGACGGGGCCTGCCTGCCGGGCGGGCTGCGACCCGCGCGACGGGTGGCGGCGCCGGCAGGGGGCGGCGCGGCCTCCGAACGCGATGCCGCGGTGCTGGAGTACCTGCGCGGGGCGCGCGAACTGGTGGCCGCCCAACGGGACGTCGTACTGCGGTACTTGGGGGAGACCCAGGCCGCGGCGCCGCGGCCCGAGCCCGTACCGGAGCCGGTCGGCGCGCCGCGACCGGACACGGCCGCGGCGGAGTCCGGGGCCGAGGCCTCCAGGGAGGCGGCACGGCCGACGGCCGACCAGCTCCTCGACACCGTGCGGGAGATCATCCACACCCGGACCGGCTACCCGCGCGACATGCTCGACGCCGGACTCGACCTGGAGGCCGACCTCTCGGTGGACTCCATCAAACGCGTGGAGATCATCGGCGCGCTGGCCGACCGGATCGGGCTGCCGCGGGATGCGGACGGCGCGATGGAGTCGGCGGTGGAGCAGCTGGCGAAGGTGAAGACCATCAGCGGCATCGTGGACTGGATCGCCGCCGCCCGGCCCGAGCCCGAGCCGGCCACCCACGAACCGAGCCGCCCCGAGCCCGCGCCGACGCGCCCCGTCCCCGAGCCCGCCGCCGCGCCCGCCGCCGTACGGCCCCCCACCCGCCACCTGATCGAGGTCACCACCCTCGACCCGCCCACGAGCCGGCCACCCGCCGAGGTCGTGGCGGACCGCGACTTCGCCGTCGTGGAGGACGGCCAGGGGGTGGCCCTCGCGCTGACCGCCCTCCTGGAAAGCCACGGCGCGCGGGTACGCACCGTCCCCGCCGAGCGGCTGGCCGACATCACCGCGGACGGAGTGGTGGACCTCAGTGCGCTGCGCGCGGGCCGCGGTGCCGTACTGCCCGGCCAGTACGCGGGGCTGCGCACCGCCCTGACCGGCGGCGCCCGGTGGCTGCTGCTGGCCACCGCGGCCGGCGGCACCTTCGGGCAGCGCACCGCCGAGGACGCCCCCGACCCTTCCCCAAGCTCTCCACTCCGTTCGAGCGGGGGAGACCCCTGCCCCGGCGCCGGACTGCGCGGCTTCGCCCGCACCGCCGCGCTCGAATACCCCGACGCCCTGGTCCGCGCCGTCGACATCGACCCCAAGGACCGCCCCGAACGCATCGCCGCCCACATCCTGGCCGAACTGTGCGCCCCCGGCGAACCGGTCGTGGTGGGCCGCACCAACGGCACCCGCACCACCCTGCGCACCGTCCCCACCCCCCTGCCCGCAAGCGCGGGCGGCCGACCGCCGCTCGGACCCGGCTCCGTGGTGCTGCTGACCGGCGGCGCCCGCGGCATCACCGCCCGTACGGCCCTCGCCCTGGCCCGCACCCACGGCTGCCACATCGAACTCCTCGGCCGTACACCGCTCCCCGGGGACCCGGGAGTCCCCACGGCCCCCGAGGACCCGGCCCTCGCAGGCGCCCACGACCGCATCGCCCTGCGCGCCGCGCTCATCTCCCGAGGACTGCGCCGGCCGGCCGAGATCGAGGCGGCCGCCACCGCGGTCCTGGCCCGCCGCGAGATCACCGCCACCCTCGCCGCCCTGGAACCCCTTGCCGCCTCCGTCCGCTACCACGCCGCCGATGTCACCGACGAGGCCGCCGTACGCGCCGTGGTGCAGGACATCAGGACCCGGCACGGCCGCCTCGACGGAATCGTGCACGGAGCGGGCACCCTGGAGGACAAGCTGCTGCGCGACAAGGACCCCGAGTCCTTCGCCCGGGTCTTCGCCACCAAGGTCGACGGCGCCCGCCATCTGCTGGCGGCCGCCGACGACACCACCGGCTTCGTCGTCCTCTACGGCAGCGTCGCCGGGGTCTTCGGCAACCGCGGCCAGGCCGACTACGCCGCCGCCAACGACGCCCTCGACACCCTCGCGGCCGCCTGGTCGGCCCGGACCCCCGGCCGGGTCCTCGCCGTCGACTGGGGGCCGTGGGCGGCCACCGGCGGCGGCATGGTCACCCCGGAGCTGGAACGCGCCTACGCGCGCCGGGGCATCCCGCTGCTCGACCCCGATGCCGCGGTCGCCGCCCTCCTGGACGAGCTGGCCCACGGCACCGCGCACCAGGTCGTGCTGGCCGCCGAGGAGGCGGACGATGCCTGACACCGGCCCGCGGCCCACGGACGCCGCCATCGTCGGCATGGGGGCGATCTTTCCCGGCGCCGCCGACCTCACCGCGTACTGGCGCAACCTGACGGCCGGTACGGACTGCATCACCGACGTGCCGCCCGGCCGCTGGGACCCGGAGGTCTACTACGACCCGCAGGGCGCCGAAGGCCCCGCCCGCAGCGACCGCTTCTACTGCCGACGGGGCGGCTTCCTGGACGATCTGGCCACCTTCGACCCCGCCCGCTTCGGCATCATGCCCGCCGCCGTCCCGGGCGCCGAACCCGATCAGCTGCTCGCCCTGCGGGCCATCTCGGACGCCATCGCCGACGCGGGCGGCCCGGAGCGGCTGCCCGACGACCGCTCCCGCATCGGCGTCGTCCTCGGCCGCGGCGGCTTCATGGGAGTGGCCACCGCCCGGCTCGACCAGCGGGTCCGCACCGCCCACCAGCTCGCCCGCACCCTGCGCGAACTCGCCCCGGACCTGGGCGAATCGAGGATCGCCGCCGTACGGGACGCCTTCCAGGCGAGCCTGGGGCCCGAACGGCCGGACGCCTCCATCGGCCTGGTGCCCAGCTTCACCGCCGCCCGGACCGCCAACCGGCTGGACTTCCAAGGCCCCGCCTACACCCTCGACGCGGCCTGCGCCTCCTCGCTGCTGGCCGTGGAACAGGCCGTCGATCTGCTCGCCGCCGGCCGCTGCGACCTCGTCGTCGCCGGTGCCGTCCACCACTGCCATATCGCCACCCTGTGGAGCGTCTTCACCCAGCTGCGCGCGCTCAGCCCCACCCAGCACATCCGCCCCTTCGACCGCCGCGCCGACGGCACCTTGCTCTCCGAGGGCACCGGCGTCGTGCTCCTCAAACGCCTGGCCGACGCCGAACGGGACGGCGACCGGGTCTATGCGGTCGTGCGCGGCGTGGGAGTGGCGGGAGACGGACGCGCATCGAGCCTGATGAGCCCTCAGGTGGACGGACAGGTGAGGGCGTTGGAGCGGGCCTGGGCCGGCGCCGGACTCGACCCCACGGACCCCGCGGCGCTCGGTCTGCTCGAGGCGCACGGCACCGGGACGCCGGTCGGCGACGAAGCCGAACTCGCCACGCTGGCACGGATCTTCGGGCCGCCCGGCCCGGACCGTACGCCCATCGGGCTGGGATCGGTGAAGTCGATGCTCGGCCACACCATGCAGGCCGCCGGCATCGCCGGGCTGATCAAGGCCGCCCTCGCCGTACACCACCGCACCCTGCCGCCCACCCTGCACCTCGACGAGCCGCACGAGGGCCTGGCGCACACCCGGATGCGTCCGGTCACCGCCGCCGAGCCCTGGGAGGCCGGACCCACGGCCCTGCGGGCGGGCGTCAACGCCTTCGGCTTCGGCGGGATCAACGCGCACGCCGTCCTGGAGGAGGCGCCGGGGCGGCAGGGCGCGACCACGCCGCCGCCCCCGCTGCGGGTGACCGAGGCCGCGCGCACCGTACTGCTCGCCGCGCACACCCCCGGCGAACTGGCCGCGGCCCTGCACGACGTGAACGAGGGCGGGCCCGCCTCCGACGACGCCCCCTGCCGCCTCGCCCTCGTCGACCCCACCCCGCAGCGCCGCGCCCTGGCCGCCAGGATCCTCGACCGCAATCTGCCCTGGCGCGGCCGCGGCGACGTGTGGTTCACCCCGAGCCCCCTCTTCGGGCCGTACGCCGAGGAGCCGGGGGCGCGGCTGGCCCTTGTCTTCCCGGGGCTGGAGGCGGAGACGCCGCCCCGCGTGGACGACGTCGCCGACCACCTGGCCCTGCCCCGCCCCCGCATGTCCGGCGGCAGCGGCCTGATCGAACGGGCCGTCGACTCCCTCGCCGTGGGCCGCCTCCTCGCCCGCGCGCTGCGTGAACTCGGCCTGGAAGCCGACCTGTTGACCGGGCACAGCCTCGGCGAATGGACAGCCATGGTGGTCGCCGGAATGTATCCGCCGGGGGCCGTGGACACCTTCCTCGACTCGCTGCGGCCCGGCTCCCTCGCCGTACCCGACCTCGTCTACGCGGCCCTGGGCTGCGGCGCCGAACAGGCGGCCGCGGCGCTCGACGGCCTGGACCGGATCGCGGTCAGCCATGACAACTGCCCGCACCAGTCGGTGATCTGCGGAGCCCCGCAGCCGCTGGCCGAGGCGGTGCGCCGGCTCGCCGCACAGGGCGTCGGGGCCCAGGAGATGCCCTTCCGCTCCGGCTTCCACACGCCGATGTGGGCGCCCTACCTCGACCAGACCGGCGCCGCCTTCGACGCCCTCCCGCTCCGGGCCCCCGACGTCCCCGTATGGTCGGCCACCACCGCCGCACCCTTCCCGGAAGACCCCGACGCGGTACGCCGGTTGGTGCTGCGCCACCTCCTGGAACCGGTCCGCTTCCAGGACCTCACCGAGCGGCTGTACGAGTCCGGCGTCCGCGCCTTCGTCCAGGCCGGCGCCG
Organism: Streptomyces sp. NPDC053427; assembly: GCF_044544985.1. NCBI lineage: Bacteria > Bacillati > Actinomycetota > Actinomycetes > Kitasatosporales > Streptomycetaceae > Streptomyces > Streptomyces sp. NPDC053427. The sequence goes on from NZ_JBITYA010000001.1 coordinate 159,251, forward strand.
GGAGCCCCGCCGGGTTTGTGGGCGACACCCTGCACGGCCGGGACCATCTCGCCGTCGCGGCGGCCGATCCCCGGCGCGACGGATTGACCCAACTGCGCCACCTGGCCGCCGCGTTGTGGGCCGAGGGGCTGAGCCCCCGCTGGGACCGGCTGCTGCCGTCCGCCCGCGCCGGCGGGCCGACGGTCCGGCTCGACCTGGGCTCGCCGCTGGTCGGCCTCGGCGACACGGCGCCGACCCTCGCGCTCCACCCGCCCGCCGACCGGCCGCTCCCGCACCCCCTCCCGGCCGCCGCGGATCCCCTCCGGCAGGCCCTGGACGCGGTCCTCGCCGAAACCACCGCCGCGACCCACGCCGTGGCCGCCGCGGCCGCCCCGCCCGGACCGCAGCCCGGCCCCCGCCGCACCACCCGCCGCCTCTCCCTCGACACCCTCCCCTCCGTCCGCGACCACTGCATCTACCTCCAGCCCGACCACTGGCCCGAACCCGCCGACCGCTTCCCGGTCGTGCCCATGACCACCCTGCTGGAACTGGCCGCCGAGGCCGCCCACGAAGCGCAGCCCGGCCACGTCGTCACCGGCTACTCCGACGTACGGGCGCTGCGCTGGCTGCCCGTCGCCCCGCCCGTCGACCTGCCCGTCACGGCCGCCCCCGCCGGGCCCGGCCGCGTACGCGTGACCCTCGGCGACCACGCCGTCGTCACCGTCCACCTCGCCGGGCACCACCCGGCACCGCCGCCCCCCGACCCCTCGCCGCTGACGTCCGACACCCCTGCGCCGGTCACCGCCGAGGCCCTCTACCGGGACCGGTGGATGTTCCACGGCCCGCAGTTCGCCGGCGTCCACGAGATCGCGACGGTGGCCGCCGACGGCATCCGCGGCACGCTGCGTGCCCTGCCCGCCCCCGGTGCCCTCCTGGACGCCGCGGGGCAGCTCCTCGGCCACTGGATGCAGCTGAACCTGACCGTCGACCGGCTGGTCTTCCCGGCGACCCTGGAGCGGATACGGCTCTACGGGCCCCCGCCGCGGGCCGGCGCGCTGCTGGCCGCCACCGCCCGGATCCGTGCGGTACGGCCCGGCTCGGTGCGCGGCGATGTGGAGCTGCGCGACGCCGACGGCGGCGTCCGGGCGCGGCTGGAGGGCTGGACGTACCGGCGGTTCGGGGCCGACGAACGGGTGTGGCCGATGAAGTTCACCCCGGAGGTGTGCGGCATCGGCGAACCCCGGCCGGGCGGCTGGTGCCTGGCCCGCCGCCGCTGGTCGGACCCGGCGTCGCAGGAGCTGGTCATGCGCCGCTATCTGGGCGCGGCCGAACGCGCCTGCTACGAACGGTGCGCGCCCCCCGCCCGCGCGGCCTGGCTGCTGGGCCGGATCGCGGCCAAGGACGCGGTGCGCGAACTGCTGTGGGAGGCGGGCGCCGGGCCCGTCTTCCCGGCCGAGGTCCCCCTCGGCGACGACCGGGACGGCCACCCCCGCCCCGAGGGCCCGCTCGCCGACGGCATCCACCTCTCCCTCGCCCACAACGACCGGATGGCCGTGGCCCTGGCCCACCGGGCCGGCCCCGTCGGCATCGCCCTCGGGACCGTCACCGACGACCCCCGGGCCCTGGAACGGCTCGCCCTCACCCCGGCCGAACGCCGCCTGGCGGACGACCTCGGCCGACAGCACGACGACCACGGCGGCACCGGCCGTACGTACTGGCTCACCGCCCTCCGGTGCGCCAAGGAGGCCGCGGCGAAGGCAGCGGGCGGCGGCCCGGACGGCCGGCCGCCGGAGTGGACCGTGACGGCCGCACCGGCGGGCGCGCTCAGCGTCCGCTCCCCGTACGGCCCCGCCCGCCTCGTCCACCTCGACCGCGTCCACGACCGGTCCGCGGTCCACGTCATCGCCTGGACCGGCCCGCGGCCCCAGGACCGTACGGGCACCGACACCCCCACCCCCACGGAGGCCACCCATGGCAGCTGACCCGCAACCCGAGCGCATCCGGCGGATCCTGGACGAGATCACCGGCATGCTGGTGAGCATCTGCGGCGACGAACTCCTCGTCGTCGGCGAGATCACCCCCGCGACGACCTTCAACGACGATCTGGCCCTGGAGAGCATCGAGTTCGTCGCCCTGGCCGAACGGCTCCAGCGGCGCTACGGCACCGCGGTGGACCTCCTCGCCTTCCTCGCCGAGAAGGACATCGACCAGATCCTCGCCATGACGGTCGGCGAACTCGCCGCCCATATCGCCGAGGTCACCGCCACCGCCGCGCCGGCCCACGCGGGCTGAGGACGCCATGGCCCTCACCCGCGCAGGCCGACTGCGCCTCCATACCCAGTGGCTGCCGGGCCGAGCCGACGGCCCCCGGCCCGACAGCCCCACCGTCGTCTTCCTCCACGGCCTCGTCATGGACAACCTGTCCAGCTTCTACTGCACCCTCGCGGGCCCCGTCACACGGGCCGGCCACGATGTGCTGCTCTACGACCAGCGCGGACACGGCCGCAGCGACCGCCCGCCCACCGGCTACGACATGGGCACCGCGGTCGCCGACCTCGCCGCCCTGCTCGCCGCCCTCGATCTGGACCGGAGTCCGGTCCATCTGGTCGGCAACAGCTACGGCGGCGCCCTCGCCCTGCACACCGCGCTCGTCCGGCCCGACCTGGTCGCCTCGCTCGTCCTGATCGACGCCCATCTGACCGGCGACTGGATCGAGGACATGACCGACACCCTCTCCGTGGCCGCCCTCGGCCTCGAACACAGCCGGATATCCGAGCAGCTCGCCGCCGTCGGGCGCCGCAAGGAGGCCAAGCTGACCGCGGGCGCCGATGCTCTGCTCAACGGCACCACCCTGATCGAGGACATCGCGGCGGGCGCCGCCTTCACCGCCCGCGACTTCGCCCGGCTACGCCGACCGGTCCTCGCCGTCTACGGCGAGCACTCCGAACTCCTCCCGGGGGCACGCGAGTTGGCGCTGCATGCGACCGCATGCGAACTGTGTGTGCTGCCCGGCGTGGGACACACCGTGCTCAAGGAGGCCACCGAAGGGCTGCGCGGCGCGGTGCTGGGCCGGCTCGGCGCTACGGCGGGGGCGATGGCCGGATGAGAGTCCTGTTCGTGGTCCCGCCGCTGGCCGGGCACGTCAACCCCACGGTCGCGGTCGCCGCCGAACTCGGCGCCCGCGGACACCAGGTCGCCTGGGCCGGGCCCGCCGCGGCCCTCGCCTCGCTGCTCCCGCCGGGCGCCCTGCTCCACTCGGCCGGCGACCGGGGCGCGGCCGACGGCTACGACGTCCTGCATCAGCGCTGGCGCGATCTGCGCGGCGTCGCGGCCCTGCGCTTCCTCTGGGCGGAGGCCCTGATCCCACTCGCCCACGCGATGCTGCCCGGAGTGGACGCCGCCGTCACCGCCTTCGGGCCGGATGTCGTGGTGACCGACCAACAGGCCCTCGCGGGGCCGCTGGTGGCGCGTCGCCGCGGCCTGCCGTGGGTGACCTCGGCGACCACCTCGGCGGAGTTCACCCGGCCCTTCGACGGCTTTCCCAAGGTGGGGGAGTGGGTGAGCGAACGCATCGCGGCGCTGCTCGCCGACTGTGGCGCGCCGGGCGGCTGGGACCCGCGCTTCTCGCCGCATCTGGTGCTGGTCTTCTCGACGCCGGAGCTCATGGGCGGCGGGGGGAGCGGCGCGGCGGGGGCGGAAAACGGAGGGCTGAACTTCGCTTTCGTCGGACCGGCCCTGGGCCACCGCCCGCCCGCCGCCGACTTCCCCTGGCGCCGCCTCGACCCCTCCCGCGCCCGCATCCTGGTCTCCCTCGGCACCCTCAACCGCGAGGCGGGCGCCCGCTTCTACCCCGCCGTACTGGCCGCCGCCGAGGCCCTCGCGGATCGCGCGCAGCTGATCCTGGCCGCCCCCGCCGACCTCGCCGCAACCGTCCCGCCGCACGTCCTCCACCAGGAGTACGTGCCCCAGCTCCAGCTGCTCCCGCACCTCGACGCCGTGCTGTGCCACGGCGGCCACAACACCGTCTGCGAGGCCCTCGCCCATGGGCTGCCGCTGGTCGTGGCGCCGGTCCGGGACGATCAGCCGATCGTGGCCCGCCAGGTGACCGAGGCCGGCGCGGGGGTCCGGGTGCGCTTCGGCCGGGCCCGCACCGACGAGCTGCGGCGGGCCCTGACCGCCGTCCTCGACGACCCTGCCCACCGCAGCGCGGCCCGCCGCATCCAGGCGTCCTTCGCCGCGGCGGGCGGCGCCACCACCGCGGCCGACCGCCTGGAGAAGCTGGCCGGTACGTCCCAGCCCCGCACCGAGAAGGGACCGTGAACGAGATGACGCGAGCGCACCGCTCGGGAACACCCACGCGTTGGATCGCGGCCGCCGCGACGGCGGCCCTCGCCGCGGGCACCGTCCGCGGCCGCCGCAGGCTCGCCGCGCTGCCCGTGCTCGACCCCGCCGGGCCGTACGACACCCGTCAACCCTCCCTCTCCGGCTGGCACTTGATCGCGGCACCCGGCGTCACGGCCGACGAGGCGACCCTGCGCGCCGCCGCGGCCCACGCCGCGCGCGAAGGGCTGCGGGTGCTGGACCTCGTCCCGGCGCAACTGGACGCCGACCGCGTCCTCGGACTGCTGCGGCTGCTGGACCCCGCGGCGCACGGCGGGGACCGCTGCGCTCCGGGGCACGGCGCGGGCCACGCCCTCCTGGTGGCCGATGACGTCCACCGGCGCGCCGGGCTCTGCGGCCCCGCCGCCGACCCGCCGCCGCGCTCCATGGCCGACCTCCACCGCCTCCTCGCCACCCTCAAGGAGTACGCCCCCGACGGCACCGGCTGGGCCATCGCCCCCGGACTGACGGTCCCGCCGGCCGACCCCGCGCGGCGCGCCGAGGAGCTGAGCGCCCGCGGCCTTCCGCCCCGCGTACTGTCCGCGGCCCAGCTCGCCGGTCTCGCGCTGCTCGTCAAGTGCCTGGTGTCCGAGCCGCGTTGGGGCGCTGCGGCGGCCGCCCTGTACTGGCTCCAGCCCGCCGCCGTACTCGCCCCGACCCGCCGACTGCGCCCCGCCGACCTGGCACGGGCCACGGCCGCCCGCCCGCTGAGTTCCCTGTCCACCGCCCTCCGGACCCTCGCGACGCCGCCCGCCGAACCGTCCGGAGCCGCCGACGCACCGGCTCGCCGGGCCGCGTACCGGGCCCAGCTCGCCGACGGCACCGCCCGGTTCCTCGAACCCCGCCGCCCGGACTGTCCCTGGTGCGGGGCGCCCGATCCCGTCGTACGCGTCCGGATGCCCGACCTGCTCCAGGGCAAGCCCGGCCGTTTCACCCTCGAGGAGTGTCGCCGCTGCGGCCATGTCTTCCAGAACCCCCGGCTCACCCAGGACGGGCTCGACTTCTACTACCGCGACTTCTACGACGGCCTCGGCGGCGAGGGCGCCGCGCTGGTGCTGGGCCGGATGAACGGCACCTACCGGGCCCGCGCCGAACTGCTCAAACCGTTCACCACGCCCCGGGCCTGGCTCGATGTCGGCACCGCCGGCGGGCACTTCTGCAACGCCGCGCGCACCGTGTGGCCCGACACCCGCTTCGACGGGCTGGACATGGGCGAGGCGGTCCAGGGGGCCGAACGCCGGGGGTGGATCGACACCGCGTACCGGGGGCAGTTCCCCGACCTCGCCGACCGCCTGGCCGGGCGCTACGACACGGTGAGCATGCACCACTACCTCGAACACACCCGGGACCCGTTCGCCGAGCTCGACGCGGCCGTCAAGGTCCTGGCCCCCGGCGGCCATCTGCTCATCGAACTGCCCGACCCCCAGGCCCGGATCGCCCGGCTCCTCGGCCCGCACTGGCTGCCCTGGTTCCAGCCCCAGCACCAGCACCTCATGCCCGTCGACAACCTCAAACAGGCCCTGGCGGCACGGGGGTTCACCGTCCTCACCGAGCAGCACGGCGCGGCCCACCAGACCAACGCCGACTTCATAGGCGCCGTCGCCCTCACCGCGAACCGGCTCGCCCCCGACCCGCACGCCCCCTGGGCCACCGTCCCCGACACCCCGTCCCGCCGCGCCGCGCGACGGGCCGTACAGGTCCTGGCGATGCCCTGTTTCGGCGTCGCGATCGCCCTGGACACGGTGCGTACGGCGGTGGCCCGCGCGACCGACGGCGGCAACGCCTACCGGCTGCTGGCCCGCAAGGAGCCGGGATGAGCGCCGTGGACCTGGCCCAGCGCTCGACGGCGGACCCGCTGCTGCGGCTGCTCGCGCACGGCTTCGAGACGACGTACGGCCACCGGCCCGGCGCGGTGTGGCGGGCCCCGTACGCCTTCCACCTGCCCGCGCACGCCGTCCCGCCGGGGGTCGCGCCCCGGACCGACTGGGTGGCGGCCGCCAACTGGTACGTCGGCGTGGCCGTCGCCCCGCGCGCCGACGGGATGCTGCGCTGCGGCTCCCTCAACCACCCGGCCGACGGCGCCGAGCTCCCCCTCACCGGCCCGGCCGCCCGCGCCCCCGACTGGGCGGCCCGCCCGTACGCCGCGCTACGCGCCCTCGCCGCCGCCGGATACGGCCGGGGCGGCGCCGATCTCCAGCTCAACGCCACCCTGCCCGACGCCGTGGGGCTGCCCGTCGCCGAACCCCTGGAGTGCGCGGCGGCACTGGCCGTCGCCCAGGCGCACGCGGAGTGGGGCGGTCGCCCGCTCGCTCGCGCCCGGCTGGCGGATCTCCTGGCCGCCGCCGTACCCGGCGATGACGCCCTGCGCCGGGCCGTGCTGTTCGCCCGCGCCGGGCAGCTGCTCGCGGCGGCCGGCGGCCCCCGCCACCATCCCCTGCGCGCCCTCGACGACGGCGCGGAGCCGTGCCTGCTGCTTCTGACGGCCCGGGCCGGCGGCGAGGGGCAGCCGGCCGTCGGCCTCAGCCTCGCCGTCCGCGAAGCCCGGCGCGCCGGGGCCCGCGCCGCCTGTTGGCCCGGAAGGCGTCCCGGCCACAGCGTCCTGCTGGTCGCACCCCGGGACCGGCGCGCGGCCGTCCGCAGCGCGGTGGCCGCCGCCTTCGCCCGCCGCGAACTGCCCGTACCCCGCCTGCTGCGGATCGCCGCCACGGACGCGGCCCGCCGCGAGGACCGACCGCCGCACCCCGCTGAACCCGCACCCCGCTGAACCCGCACCCCGCCGTACCGACAAGGAGTGAGACCGGATGAATCCCCACGCCGGACCCCAGCCGCATCCCCGGCCGAAACCCCGGGCCAAACGCCTGCGCACCGCCGTCGCCGCAACCCTCGGCGCGCTCGGCCTGATCGTCACGGCCACCGCCGCCCAGGCGCAGGGCCCCCGGCAGCACGCCGTCAAGGCCGCACTGCCGGCCTACGACCACGTCGTCATCGTCGTCTTCGAGAACAAGCAGTACAACGAGATCATCGGCAGCGCCAACGCGCCCTACATCAACCAACTCGCCCAGGGAGGCGCCAGCCTGACCGGCATGAAGGCGCTGACCCACCCCAGCCAGCCGAACTACTTCAACCTCTTCTCCGGCGCCACCCAGGGCATCACCGGCGACGGCTGCTACACCGCCCAGTCGATGAACGCCCCCAACCTCGGCCAGGAACTGATCGCCGCCGGCAAGACCTTCGGCAGCTACAACGAGGGCCTGCCCAACGAGGGTTCCACGGCCTGCTCCAACGGCAAGTACGCGCAGAAGCACAACCCGTGGTTCGCGTTCAACAACGTGCCGGTGAACACCGGCAAGACTTTCGCGCAGTTCCCCAAGGACGACTTCACCAAGCTGCCGACGCTGTCGTTCGTCGTCCCGGACCTGTGCAACGACATGCACGACTGCGCCGTCGGCAGCGGCGACACCTGGCTCAAGAACAACCTCGACTCCTACGCCCAGTGGGCCAAGGCCAACAACAGCCTGCTGATGCTCACCTGGGACGAGGACAACTACCTCGGCTCCAACCAGATCGCGTCCGTCTTCTACGGCGCCCACGTCAAACAGGGCAACGTCGCCGGCGCGTACAACCACTACAGCCTGCTGCGGACCTTCGAGGACATGTACGGCACCGGCCACGCGGGCAACGCGGCCTCCGCCACCCCCGTCACCGAGGTGTTCGACACCGGCGGCACCCAGCCGCCCGGCGGCGACCTCAAGCTCGCCACCCCCGGCCCGCAGACCTGCCGCTTCAACCAGGACTGCACCGTCCAGCTGACCGCCACCGGCGGCAAGGCCCCGCTCGGCTACCGCACCACCGGTCTGCCGCTGGGCCTGACCATCGACGCGGCCGGCGGCCGCATCACCGGCAGGCCCTGGCAGACCGGCACCTTCCAGATCGCGGCCACCGCCACCGATGCCGCGAACGCCACCGCCACCGCCGCTTTCCCGCTCACCGTCAACTGGTTCTGACCCGCCGCACGAGGAGACGTCCGTGTATCTCTCGTCCAGCCGCGCCGCCGACGCCTCGGCCGGCGTCGCCCGCGACCGGCCCTTCGTCCGCCGCGCCGTCGCCGGCAATGTCGTCGCCCTCGGCCTGGTCAGCATGGTCACGGACGTGTCCTCGGAGATGGTCACCGCAATCCTGCCGCTGTACCTGGTCGCCGGCCTCGGGATGACCCCGCTCGCCTACGGCCTGCTCGACGGCGTCTACCAGGGCGTCACCGCGCTGGTCCGGCTCGTGGGCTCCTACGCCGCGGACCGCACCCGCCGCCGCAAACTCGTCGCGGGCACCGGCTACGCCCTCTCCGCGCTCTGCAAACCCGCCCTGCTCGCCGTCACCACCCCCTGGGCGATCGGCGCCGTCCTGGCCGCCGACCGCACCGGCAAGGGCCTGCGCAGCGCCCCGCGCGATGCGCTGATCTCGCTGTCCACCACCCCCGAGGAACAGGGCCGCGCCTTCGGCGTGCACCGCACCCTGGACACCGCCGGCGCCCTGCTCGGCCCGCTCGCCGCCTTCGGCGTCCTGTGGGCCGCCCAGGACGGCTATGACGCCGTGTTCCAGGTCAGCTTCTGCTGCGCCGCGTTCGGCGTCCTGCTGCTCGTCCTGTACGTCCGCGAGCCGCGCCCGGACGCCGCCGCGCCCCGCATGCGGACGCCCCGCCCGGGTGCCGTACGCACGCTCCGCACCCTGGTCCGCACCCCCGGCGTGCCCCGGCTGAGCCTGGCCGCCGTGCTCCTGGGCGCCGCCACCATCAGCGACGCCTTCCTCTACCTCGTCCTCCAGCAGCGCCACCACCTCGACGCCCGGTGGTTCCCGCTGCTGCCGGTCGGCACCGCGGCGGCGTTCCTGCTGCTGGCGCTTCCGGTCGGCCGCCTCGCGGACCGGACGGGGCGACTGCGCGTCTTCCTGGCCGGCCACGGCGCGCTGCTCGCCGGGTATCTCCTGCTGCTCGCCCCGTTCGGCACCGGGGCTCAACTTCCCGTCATGGCGGCCCTGTTCATCCTCCTGGGAGTCTTCTACGCCGCCACCGACGGGGTGCTGATGGCCGCCGCCGCCCCGCTGCTGCCGCCGGCGGTGCGGGCGAGCGGCCTCGCCCTGGTGCAGACCGGCCAGGCCGTGGGCCGCTTCGTCGCCGCGGTCCTCTTCGGCGCGGCCTGGACGGCCCTGGGCCCCACCACGGCCCTGGCCGCCGCGGCCGGCTGCCTGTTCGCCGCCGTCGCGCTGTGCGGCCCGGTCCTCTTCCGCAGAAAGGCCTCCGCATGACGCCGGTACCCGCCCGTCACCGCCTCCTGGTGCTCCTCGCCGCCACGGCCCTGCTGCTGACCGGCGCCGTCCTCGCGGTGAGCCGCGCGGCCGACCGCGCCGCCGAGCGTGAACGGGGCGACCGGACGAGTCAACCCGCCGTGAAGGAAGGCAAGCTGGACCTTCGCCGGCCGGGGCGCCTGATGTTCCGGAACCTGGCGTGGGGACCGCAGCGCGACCATCTCGCCTCCGTCCCGCTGACCACCCCCGGCGCCGCCCGCACCGCCGCCCCCAGGGACTGCCTGCGGTTCCACGCGGCCGCCGGCACCGGCATCTGCCTGCGGTCCACCGGGGGAGTGGTACCGGGGCACGAGGCCGTGGTCCTGGACTCCCGGATGAAGCCCGTACGCCGCTTCACGGTGCCCGGCATCCCCACCCGCGCCCGGGTCTCACCCAGCGGCCGGCTCGTCGCCTGGACGGTGTTCGTCAGCGGCGACTCCTACGCGGGCGGCGCCTTCTCCACCCGCACCGCGATCTACGACACCCGCACCCACACCCTCCACGACAGCCTGGAGGACTTCACCGTCCTGGTCGACGGCCACCGCCACCAAGCCGTCGACCACAACTTCTGGGGCGTGACCTTCGCCGCCGACGACACCACCTTCTACGCCACCCTCGGCACCCAGGGCCGCACCTCTCTCGTCCGCGGCAACCTGACCCGCCGCACCCTGACCGCCGTCCGCGAGAACGTCGAGTGCCCCTCCCTCTCGCCGGACGGCACCCGTATCGCCTTCAAGAAGCGGGTGAAGCCCAAGGGGGCGGACGCGCCCTGGCGGCTGTACGTCCTGGATCTGCGCAGCGGCCGCGAGACGCCGCTCGCCGAGCGCGCGAGCGTCGACGACCAGGCGCTGTGGCGGGACGGGAACACCCTCGTCTACGCCCTGCCCGGGGACTACGGCGCCGACCTGTGGGAGGTGCCCGCGAACGGCAAAGGCCACCCCCGCAAGGTGGTGGCCTCCGCCGTCTCGCCCGCCGTCACCGGGCCCTGAAATCCCGCCTCAGCGGCGCCGTACCAGCGGGAACGGCAGCGTCTCCCGGATCGACAGACCGGTCAGGAACATCACCAGCCGGTCCACGCCGATGCCCAGACCACCCGTGGGCGGCATCGCGTACTCCAGGGCCTGCAGGAAGTCCTCGTCCAGCTCCATCGCCTCCGGGTTGCCGCCGGCCGCCAGCAGCGACTGCGCGGTGAGCCGCCGCCGCTGCTCGACCGGGTCGGTCAGCTCCGAGTAGGCGGTGCCCAGCTCGGTACCGAAGGCGACCAGGTCCCAGCGCTCGGCGAGCCGCGGGTCCTTGCGGTGCTGCCGGGTCAGCGGGGAGACGTCGGTGGGGAAGTCCTTGTAGAAGGTGGGGAGGGTGGTCTTCTCCTCCACCAGCCGCTCGTACATCTCCAGCACGATGTCGCCGCGCCCCATCTCCGGCTTCACCGGCACCGCCGCGCGCAGACACAGCCGCCGCAGCGCCTCGGCCTCCGTGTCCGCGTCGACCTCCTCGCCGAGCGCCTCCGAGATCGCGCCGTAGACCGTCTTGACCGGCCAGAGCCCCGAGATGTCGTGCTCGACCAGCCGGCCGTCCGCATCCGCCTTACGGGCGGTGGCGCTGCCGAACGCGGCGATCGCCGCCCCCTGGATCAGCTCCCGGGTCAGATCGAGCATCACGTCGTAGTCGGCGAACGCCTGGTACGCCTCCAGCATCGTGAACTCGGGATTGTGCTTGTACGAGATGCCCTCGTTACGGAACGTCCGCCCCATCTCGAAGACCTTCTCCATACCGCCCACGCACAGCCGCTTGAGATACAGCTCCGGCGCGATCCGCAGGTACAGATCGAGGTCGTAGGCGTTGATATGGGTGTGGAAGGGGCGGGCGTTGGCGCCGCCGTGGATCTGCTGGAGCATCGGCGTCTCGACCTCGAGATAGCCGCGGTCGATCAGCCCCTGGCGCAGCGCCTGCACGGCCGTGCTGCGTGCCCGCAGGTTCTCGCGCGCATCCGTCGAGACGACCAGGTCCACATACCGCTGGCGGACCTTGGCCTCCGGGTCGGCCAGCCCGCGCCGCTTGTCGGGCAGCGGCCGCAGGCACTTGGCGGTCAGCCGCCACCGGGTCACGAACACCGTCAGCTCGCCGCGGTCGCTCGTGCCGACCTCGCCCTCGGCCTCGACATGGTCACCCAGGTCGATGTCCGAGCCGAAGCGGTCCAGCAGTTCCTTGCCGGTGCCGTCCCGGGTCAGCGCGATCTGCAGATCGCCCGACCAGTCCCGCAGCACCGCGAACAGCACGCCGCCGTGGTCGCGGGTGAGCAGCACCCGCCCGGCGATGCTGACGGACTTGCCGGTGTGCGCCCCGGCCTTCAGATCCGGGTACTCCTCCCGCACCTGGCCGAGCGTGTGCGTCCGCTGCACGCCCACCGGGTACGGATCCGTGCCGGCCTCGCGCAGCCGCTCCAGCTTCTGGTGGCGCACCCGCACCTGCTCGGGCAGCGAGGCCAGCTCCTGCGCCCGCTGCTCCTCCTCGGTGGCCGGGGTGTGCACCAGCCCGAGCTCGTGCAGCGACGGCAGCCCCGCGGTGCTCGCCGGGGCCAGCACCCGCTTCTGCTGCCCCTTGCCCCACAGTTTGCCCAGGCTCGGTACGGCCACGAAGCCTTCGGCGATACCGGACGCGAGCCCGATCCTGGCCAGCGCGCCGGCGTCCGCGTAGCACAGGAACCGCGGGTACCACTCGGGGTTGTACTTCGCGTTGGAGCGGTAGAGGGCCTCCAGCTGCCACCACTTGGAGAAGAACAGCAGCAGCTTGCGCCAGAACTTCAGCACCGGGCCCGCACCGATCCGGCTGCCCTCCTCGAAGGCCGACCGGAAGACCGCGAAGTTCAGCGAGACCCGGCGCACCCCGAGCTGCCCGGACTGGGCGCACAGCTGGGCGACCATGTACTCCATGACGCCGTTGGGCGCGGAGCGGTCGCGGCGCATCACATCCAGCGAGATGCCGTCCGTGCCCCACGGGACGAAGGACAGCAGCGCCATCATCTTGCCGTCGCCGTCGAACGCCTCCGCCAGCAGGCAGTCCCCGTCGGCCTCGTCGCCGAGCCGGTCCAGCGCCATCGAGAAGCCGCGTTCGGTCTCGGTGTCGCGCCAGGCGTCCGCCCGGTGGATGACCTCCTTCATCTCCTCGTCGGAGAGCGCCGAGTGGCGGCGCAGACGGAAGGTGGCGCCGGTGCGCTCCACGCGGTTGACGGCCTGCCGCGTCACCCGCATCTCGCGGCCGTCCAGGTCGAAGTCCTTCACGTGCAGGATCGCCTCGTCGCCCAGCTGCAGGGCGCCCAGCCCGGCGCGCGCGAAGGCCTTGGCGCCGTCCTCGCTCGCGCCCATGACGGCGGGCTGCCAGCCGTAGCGTACGGCGACCTCCAGCCAGGCCTCGATGGCCGGTCCCCAGGCCTCCCGGTCGCCGACCGGGTCGCCGCTGGCCAGGCAGACGCCGGTCTCCACGCGGTAGGTGACGGCGGCCTTGCCACTGGGGGAGAAGACCACGGCCTTGTCCCGACGGGTGGCGAAGTAGCCCAGCGAGTCCTGGCTGCCGTAGCGGGCGAGCAGCGCCCGGATACGGGCCTCCTCGTCGCCGTGCAGCGCGGCCTCCATCCGCTGCGAACGGAACAGCGCGGCGGCGGCGTTCAGCAGCGCGAGCGCACCCAGCAGGCCCAGCACCGAACCGAGCCAGTGCGGCGGATGCCCGTCGAAGTGGAGGCCGGTGACCAGGCCGCCGCAGACGCGGTTGGCGGTCCACAGCAGCCGGTTGCCGCCGCCGGCCGGCAGGGTGCCGGGGAACAGCGAGACCAGCCCCCAGCCGATCAGCACCGCCGCCACCAGCCCGCCGGCCAGCACCCCGATGGCCCGCAGGAACGCCCCGCGGCGGGTGATCGCGTAGAACTCGCGGTGCGCGAGGATCAGCAGCACCAGCGCGCCCGTGCACAGCACCACGGAGACCGCGAACTCCCAGTAGCCCGCGGCCAGGAACAGCGCATACGTCAGGGTGACCAGCACCAGGTAGGCGACCAGGAACCACAGCGCCACCCGTTTGCGGGCGGCCAGCGCCGCGCCGAGCAGGAAGAGGAACGCGGCATACGCGAAGTTCGGCGCCACCGGGATCGTGAGCGTGTCCAGCCAGTAGATGACCGGCTCGAGTCCGCGCCGCAAGGGCCCGATCAGTGCTGTCAGGGCGCAGAAGAGCCCCAGCATGCTGAAGGTGATGGCGAAGCCGTTGGGCACACGGCGGCGGAAACGCTGCCACGCCGAGAGTTGATCCTGGTCCTGCACGGTGCTCATTCCGTCAGATTAGGCTTTTTGGGCTGGGAAAGGGTTCAGCTGCTGTGGGGTTGCTCGACCATCCAGTCTCCGGTCCGTCGGCCGTGTCGGCTCTTCCCCCGTACGAACGATCCGGTGGCCCGTCCCATGGCCGTCGAGGCCGCCGGCCGGCGCGGTGGGCACCGGTTCCTCGACCCCGCGCCGCACACCCCCGGTGATCTTCGTACGGGCGACGACCGAGTACTCGGTGGCCGGCGCGGTCCTCGTACGGGAGGTCCAGACTGTATCGCCGCGCCCGAGCGGGCCGGCAGGCCGTTCGCTCCGGGGACCGGTGGCCGCCGCAGGCCCCACCCTTGACGCAGTGCCCGTACCCGCCGATGCGCCGCTCGCCCCGCAGCCGCCGAGCGCGCCGGTGCCGATCGGCGAGACCGGTGCGCGCGCGCCTCGCGGTGACCGGCGGGGCCGGGCGCGGGGCGGCAAAGGAGGCTGGCTCATGAGCGGGGCTTTCGTGGATGCTGCCGGGGGCGGCGGGGATGTCGGCGGCTAAGACGGTCAATCACCATGTGCCGTTGCGCGGAGTGACGTGATGCGCATCACATCGCGAGGGGGCCCTGCCGGGAACCCGGTGGCACGCGCCCTTCGCCCGGCTGCCCGTGCGCGTCCGGTGCGCACCCGCGGGGGCACGGTGATCGGCGCCGCGGTGCCGTCGGCGGCCGCCAAGAGCCGGTGACGTGCAGTGATCACCCGATTGGCGCACCGGGCCAGGAACCGGATATACCCCGAAATACGCCAAACTGGCCACTCATTGCCGCCCGTTCGGGCGGCGGTCGAGGAGGTGCACCATGGCAATTTCCATTTCGGTCGTCCTACTGCTGGTGATCTTGACCGTCATCTTCCTGCGCAGCGGAAAGCTCAAGTTCTCGCACGCCCTGGTGTGCGCCCTGCTCGGCTTCTACCTGGCGAGCAGCAGCCTCGCCCCCGACATCCACCAAGGGCTCGCCGGCGCCGCCGACGTGGTGAGCAGCGTGCGTCCGTGACGGCAGCCGCCTACCGGAACCTGGCCCTCGCCACCCTCGGCTTCCTCATCACCTTCTGGGCGTGGAACCTGATCTCTCCGCTCGGCAACGCCTTCAAGGCCGGCCTCCACCTCACCGACCTCCAGGTCGCGATGCTGGTGGCGGCGCCGTTGCTGGTCGGATCGCTGGGCCGGGTGCCGATCGGCGCACTCACCGACCGCTACGGCGCGCGGGTGATGTTCCCGCTGGTCTCCGCGCTCACCGTCGTTCCGGTGCTGCTGCTCATCCCCGTCAAGAGTTCCTACGGCGGGCTGCTCGCCGTCGGCTTCCTCCTCGGCCTGGGCGGCACCACCCTCGCCATCGGCGTCCCGCTCGTCAACGCCTGGTTCCCGCCCGCCGGGCGCGGCCTGGCCCTGGGTGTCCTGGGCATGGGCACGGGCGGCGTAGCGCTCTCCGGCTACCTCACGCCCCGCATCCACCACTACGACGAGAACCTCCCCTATCTCGTCGTCGCCTTCGCCCTCGCCGCCTTCGCGGTCCTCGCGGCCCTCCTGATCACCGACCACCCCGCCGGGTCCGTCCCGCAGGCCTCGCTCGCCACCCGGCTGGGCGGGGCCGGCCGGCCTCGGGTCACCTGGGAGCTGGCCGGGCTGTACGCGACCGGGTGCGGCGGGATCCTCGCGCTCGGCGTCTACCTGCCGACCTACCTGGGGACCTGGTATCACCTCGACGCCGTCGAGGCGGGCACCAAGGCGGCCGGCTTCGCGCTGGTCGCCGCCGTCTTCCGGCCCGTCGGCGGCTGGTGCGCGGACCGTGTGCACCCGGCAGTCGTCACCGCCTGGGCCCTCGGCCTGGCCGCACTGGCGGCGATCGTCCAGGCCTTCGACCCGGCGCTGAACCCGGTCGGCACCCTCGACTTCCTGATCATGGCGGCGGGCCTGGGAGCGGCCGGCGGCTCGGTCTTCGCCCTGCTCTCGCGGGTCACGCCGCAGGAGCGGATCGGCGGCGTCACCGGCATCGTCGGCGCGGTGGGCGGCCTCGGCGGCTTCGTGCCCCCGCTGGTCCTGGGCGCCGTCCACCGCGGCAAGGGCACCTATTCCCTCGGCTTCATGCTGCTCTCCGACCTGGCCCTGGCCGGCTGTCTCTACGCCCTCGGCAGGATGCGCACGGCGGACACCGCCCGCACCCGGGAAGCCTGACCCTCCGGCCGTGGCGGCTCCCCCGAAGCCCCCTCGTCGGCGTCGTCCGCCTCACCCGAAGCTGAACACTCCGACCGCATTCGGTACCGGCCGCTCCGCCCCGCCCGACGGATGGTTCCGTACGGTCACATCCCGGCTGAAGGGATCGCGGGTGACCAGCGTCGAAGACCCGCCGCCGTCCAGATCGACCGCATCCTGCGACCCCAGCCGGCTCATCAGCTCGCCCAGCTCGCGCACCGTCATCCCGGCCTCCCCGGGCGTCCCGTCCAGCGACATCAGATACAGCACCCGGCCACCGTCCCCGAATCCCGCCGCGGTCCGCACCGCCGCCGCGACCGAGTCCAGCCCGTCGACCGGCTGCGCATCCCGCACGATCGGGAAACCGCCGACCGCGAACCGCAGCGGCACGGGCCCCTGCCCGACCAGGCGGTGGGTGAGGTGCACCGGATCGCCCAGATGCAGCTTGCGCAGCTGCCGCGCCCCTTCCTCCCGCCCCACCAGCACCACGCTCCCCGGCTCGACCCCGCCCGCGCCCGGCCGGTCGGCCAGCGCCGCCACCCGGCCGTGCCGCACCGTCACCTCCGCCGTCTCCGCGGTGCACGGCGCCGACCGGTCGGTGTCCGTACCGCAGGTGGCGCGCAGCCGGGACGTCGGGCCCCACAGTTCGGTGTAGGCGCCGATACCGTCCACCGGCAGCGCGTACTGGTTGAGCCCGCGCAGCGGCAGCGGACCGTCGGGGGTCCACACCGTGCCGCGCAGCATCAGCCGGTCCAGCCGCGCCCGGTGGTCGTACCCGATGCCGATGACGTCCTCGGTGGTCGCACCGGGCGACATGACCGGCCCGAACCGCTGCCCGTCGGGCACCGCGCCCTTCAGCCGCCGCCCGGACGAGATCGCCGGCCCGACCGAGGCGCCGGTCGGCTCCACCCCCGGATGCTGGCCCTCGGAGATATTGAAGAAGTCGCCGTTGACGGCCCCCACCGCGGCCCGGGCGTCGGCCAGTTCGGAGACCGGCGAGCGCGCGCCCACCGCGCCCGGGTACAGCAGATCCACCGTCACCCGGGGATCGCCCAGATCGACCGTCAGCAGATGGCCGTGCGCCGTGCCGCGCGGCACCGGCGTCCAGAACTCCCCGTATGTCACGCCGGGTGCCACCGGCACCGCGACCGACGGGCGGACGGCGTCGCCCGCCGCGGCGGCCTGCACCCCGCCGGCCACCCCTCCGCCGGCCAGCACGGCCCAGGCGGCCAGCACCGTGAGTACTACGCGAACACGACCGAATCGCTGTGCCACGAGCCCCCCTGACGTCGCGTCAACTGTCGCAGGTGCCGAAGACGCTCACTATGACCCGCAGATGTCGGGAATCTGCACACCTGCGGTACGACCGTCGTGTCGTCGGACCGCGCGGCCCCCGCCGCGTGGCCCCTCCGTGCGGTCCGACGACGCCGGTCAGCGGTTTGCCGCGTTGACCAGCTCCATATAGCGCGCCCAGTCCCAGTACTGACCGGGGTCGGTGTGGTCGGTCCCGGGGACCTCGACATGGCCGATGATGTGCTCGCGGTCCTTGGGGATCCCGTAGCGGTCGCACACCGCGGCGGTCAGCAGGGCCGACCGCGCATACAGCACATCGGTGAACCACTTCGGGTCATCGATCCAGCCCTCGTGCTCGATGCCGATGGTGCGGGTGTTGTAGTCCCAGTTCCCGGCGTGCCAGGCGACGTCCTTCTCGTGCACGCACTGGGCGATGTAGCCGT
This sequence comes from Streptomyces sp. NPDC053427, assembly GCF_044544985.1. Taxonomy (NCBI): domain Bacteria; kingdom Bacillati; phylum Actinomycetota; class Actinomycetes; order Kitasatosporales; family Streptomycetaceae; genus Streptomyces; species Streptomyces sp. NPDC053427. The sequence goes on from NZ_JBITYA010000001.1 coordinate 177,208, forward strand.
CGTGGGACCGTACGGCAAAGTGGGCGGCCGCCTTGTGGGCCGGGTCCTGGAAGAGCCGGATGGTGTCGTCGAACGTCTCCTGCGTCACATGCACGACGACCATCTCGATGGGGTACTGGCGGGGGCGGTCGGCGGCGGTGAAGTTGGCGGAGTTGGCCGGAGTCCAGTGGACGGGCGGATAGTCGTCGGTGCCGGCGACCTCGGGGACGTCGGCGACGTCGGGGGCATCGGCCATCTCGGTGACTTCGTCGGTACCGACGTCACCGGTCGGGCCGTCGGGGGGCGGGGTCGCTCGCGCGGTGGCCGCGGTGAGCGGGCCGAGGGCGGTGGCCGTGGCGATCGCGGCGGCGCCGGTGAGCAGACGCCGGCGGGCCGGGTGATGGCGGTCGGGCTCCATGTGAACTCCTGACAAGGGACCGAGGAATGGTCGCGAACATGTCACGCACATGCGATGCGTTCATCATGCGCAACAGCGCGCGCCCTGCCAAGGGAATGGCCGTTCTGCCAATGGGCTCGACCAAAGACGGAACCCCGCAGGTCAGAAAATGACAGACACCTGATCGGACGTCACCCAGGTGCCGCGCCCCGGCCCTTACGCACGGGCGGAGCGCGGCACCCAGGTGACAGTGGCCGCCGGTCGGTCGCCGGTCAGTGACCGAGCTCTACGTTCTCCAGGATGCCCAGGGCGTCCGGCACCAGCACCGCCGCCGAGTAGTAGGCACTGACCAGGTACTTGATGACCGCCTGGTCATTGATGCCCATGAAGCGCACCGACAGGCCCGGCTGGTACTCGTCGGGAATTCCGGTCTGGTGCAGGCCCACCACGCCCTGGTTGTCCTCGCCGAGCCGCAGCGCGAGGATCGAGCTGGTCTGGTCCGGGTTCACCGGGATCTTGTTGCACGGCAGCAGCGGAATGCCCCGCCAGGCCCGGACCGCGGTGCCGTCGATCTCCGCCCCGGTCGGATAGATGCCCCGCGCGTTCCACTCCCGCCCGATTGCCGCGATGGTGCGCGGATGCGCCAGCAGGACCTGGGTCTTACGGCGCCGCGTGATCAGCTCGTCCAGGTCGTCCGGGGTGGGCGGGCCGTTGCGGGTGTGGATGCGCTGCTTGAGATCGGCGTTGTGCAGCAGCCCGAACTCGCGGTTGTTGATCATCTCGTGTTCCTGGCGCTCGCGCAGCGCCTCCACGGTCAGCCGCAGCTGCTGGTCCAGCTGGTTCATCGGGTCGTTGTAGAGGTCCGCGACCCGCGAGTGGATCTTGAGTACGGTCTGCGCGACGCTGAGTTCGTACTCCCGTGGCGCCCGCTCGTAGTCCGCGAACGTACCGGGCAGCGACGCTTCGCCCACGTGACCCGCGGCCACCTCGATGGCCGCCTCACCGTGCTTGTTCTGCGCCGGCACCAGCGCGGCCCGGAAGTTCTCGACATGCTCGCGCAGCGATTCCGACCGTCCCAGCACCTCCTCGTACTCGGCGCGCGACAGCGTCAGGGCGGTCACCCGGGTCACCGCCCGTACGGTGTGCTCCCACTCGGCGTCCGCCGACAGCAGCGCCGCCGCGCCCAGGTGGTCACCGTCGGCCAGCGTCCCCAGGACCGTCTCGTCGCCGTACTTGCCGGTGCCGAGCTTGTCGAGCTTGCCGTGGGCGATCAGGATGATGCGGTCCGCCGGCTGATCCTGCTGGGCGAGCACATCGCCGGGCGCGAACTCGTGCTGGGTGAAGCGGTCGGCCAGCGCCTCGAGCGTCGGGGTGTCCGTGTAGCCGCGCAGTGGCGCCATTTCCCGCAGTTCGACGGGGATCACCCGGATCTCGACGCCGGTCGTGACGAACTCCACCCGGCCGTCGCCGAGCGTATGGGTGAGACGGCGGTTGACGCGGTACGTACCGCCGGAGACCTGGGTCCAGGGCAGGACGCGCAGCAGCCAGCGGGAGGAGATCCCCTGCATCTGCGGCACGGTCTTGGTCGTGGTCGCCAGCTTGCGCGCGGCCGTGGTGTCCAGGCTGGAACGGTTCTGTTCGATGTCGGACGCCTGCGAGCCGGAGGTCGGATCCACGGATGTGGTCATGGAGAAAGCTCACCTGTTCTGGTCGGTGCTGTGAGTACTGCCGAGTGCTGCTGGATACGGGGAGCGCTGGTTGGGGTGACGACGGCCGGTCAGCGCCGCGCCGGCGCAGAGAACTCGGGGAATTCATGGAGCTGCATGGTGGTGCGCCATGTCCTGCCACCCGTCACTCAACGCCCGGTCGCTCGACTCCGGGTATTCAGTGGCCGATTTCCACGTCTTCGAGGACACCCAGCGCATCGGGGACGAGAACGGCCGCCGAATAGTAGGCGCTGACCAGATAGTTGATGACGGCCCGGTCGTCGATTCCCATGAAACGCACCGAGAGGCTCGGCTCGTATTCGTCGGGAATTCCATTGCGGTGCAGGCCGACGACGCCCTGCTTCTCCTCGCCGGTGCGCAGCAGCAGAATGGAACTCGTGCCGTCCTTCGTCACCGGGATTTTGTTGCACGGGAAGATCGGCACCCCGCGCCACGACGGCAGCGAATGCCCTTGGAAATCCACCGCCGTGGGATACAGCCCCCTGGCGCTGCACTCCCGGCCGATCGCGCCGATCGCCTTGGGGTGGGCGAGCAGAAAGCCCGGGTCCTTCCAGACCGTCGAGAGGAGTTCATCGAGGTCGTCGGGGGTGGGCGGGCCGCTGCGGGTGTGGATGCGCTGCTTGAGATCGACGTTGTGCAGCAGCCCGAACTCGCGGTTGTTGATCATTTCGTGCTCCTGGCGCTCGCGCAGCGCCTGGACGGTCAGTTTGAGCTGCTCCTCGACCTGGTTCATCGGGTCGTTGTAGAGGTCGCCTACCCGGGTGTGCGTACGCAGCACCGTCTGCGCGACGCTGAGTTCGTACTCCCGCGGCGCCAGGTCGTAGTCGACGAACGTGCCGCTCAGGGCCGGTTCGCCGTGGTGCCCGGAGGCGATGGTGACCGCCGATTCGCCGCTGGTGTTCGTCGGCAGCACGGGCCCCTGTCCGGCCGTCGCGAGATGGTCCCGCAGCGCGGGCGAGCGCTCGACGATCTCCAGCGCGGCCTGCCGCGGCAACGTCATGACCGTCACCCGGGTCACCGCGCGATAGCTGACCTCCCAGGTCGCCTCGTCGCTGGTGAGGGATGCGTCGCCAAGATGGTCGCCGCCGGCCAGCGCGGCCAGCACGGTGGCGTCTCCGTACTTGCCGGTGCCGATCCGGTCCACCCTGCCGTGCACGATCAGCACCAGTCGGTCCCCGGGCTCGCCGGCCTCGGCAATGAGCTCCCCGGGGGCGTATTCCCGCTGGGTGAAGCGTCCCGCCAGCGCGGCCAGCACGTCGGTATCGGTGAAGTCCCGCAGGGCGGGCAGCTCACGCAACTCGTCCGGGATGATCGCGACGTCCGTGCCGGAAATGGCGAAGTCGATGCGCCCGTCGCCAACGGTGTGCGACAGCCGACGGTTGACCCGGTACGTACCACCGGAGACCTGCACCCAGGGCAGCAGCCGCAGCAGCCAGCGAGAAGAGATTCCCTGCATCTGCGGAGCGGTTTTGGTGGTGGTTGCCAAATTCCGCGCTGCGGTGGTGCTCAGGCTTGAATGCGAGGAATCCTCGGCGCTTCCGATTGAGGTCTCGTCGGCAATCGTCACAACTCCGCCTATCTCTTGAGGGGCGCGGCGCAGCCGAACGGCCTCCCCATTCACGGGAGTTCGTCGCCTCGGCAGCTCACTCAACCGAAGATAGTCGTGCTGTTTTAATCAGCACAATCGCTCGAATGGGTGGCATGGAAATCTCTTTCCATGGAAAGGTTTAGCCAGTTCAGAGCTGGGGAGAGTGTGCCGGGGTACCGGTACTGACCGGATCCTCCAGGACAGTCCGCAATGCCGCATACGCCGCACCGAGCAGCGGCCCGTCCGCGCCCAGTTGGGACACCGTCACCAGGCATCCGCCGGGCCGCGCGGGGGCCGGGGCGACGGCCGTCCGCAGCGCCAACTCCCGCTCCAGGGACGGCAGGACCCAGGGCGCGAGTCCCGCCAGCGCGCCGCCGAGGACCACCGCCCGGGGATCGAGCAGGTTCACCGCCCCGGCGAGCGCGATGCCCAGCGCGGCCCCCGCCGCGCGCAGCGCCCCTATGGTGGCCGCGTCCCCGTCGGCGGCCCGGCGCGCAAGCAGCGCGGTACGGGCGCCGGGCCCCGGGTGTGCGGCCGCCGCCTGCTCCGGTGTGAGCCCGCCCGCGCGCAGTACGGCCCGTTCCCCGGCGTACTGCTCCAGACAGCCCCGGCCCCCGCAGCCGCACGGACGGCCGTCCGGATACACCGGCACATGCCCCAGCTCGCCCGCGAAACCCCGGGCGCCACGCAGGAGTTGGCCGTCGACGACGAGTGCCGCACCGATCCCGGTCTCCGCCGAGACGTGCACGAAGTCGGACGGCGGCGCGCATCCGTCGGCTCCGCCCAGGTGGAGCTCGGCCAGCGCGCCGAGGTTCGCCTCGTTGTCGACGGTGAGCGGTACGGGGGCCGCGTGCGCCGCCGCCGTGCCCGGCGCCGGGGTGAGCGCGGCGGTCAGCCCCGGGGCGAGATCCGCCGCCCGCCAGCCGAGGTTGGGGGCGTGGACGACGGTCGTCGAACCGCGGGCCACCAGGCCGGGGACCGCGACGGTCAGCCCGGCCGGCCGCAGCCCCTCGGCGGCGATCGCCGCCGTCACCTCCGCCAGCAGCGCGGACAGCCGCCGGAGCACGGGCCCGGGTTCGCTGTGCCGGTTGGCCGCGGTCGTCGCCAGCCGGGCCCGGACCGTGCCGCGCAGATCCACCGCGCACACCGCCAGATGGTCGACGCCTATCTCGGCCCCGATGCCCGCCGGACCCCGGTCGCTGACCGTCAGCCCGCTCCCCGGCCTGCCCCGCCCGCTGGGCGCCGCCCGCCCGGCCTCGACCAGCAGCCCCGCCCGCAACAGCTCGTCCACCAGCGGCGCCACCCCCGCCCGCGTCAGCCCGATCCGCGCCGCGACCCCCGCCCGGGACACCGTCCCCGCCTCGGCCACGGCCCGCAGCACCCGGGACAGATTGCGGCGCCGGAGGGCGTGCTGGGTGTCGGGGGTGGGCACGGAGCGGCTCCTCGGGCGTGGATCGGGGGGCGGGGGCGGGGAGTGCGGTCCCTCACCCCCGCAGCAGGGCCTCTCCGCCCGCCAGCGTCTTCGCCAGCCGCGCCAGCGCCGCCTCGTCCCGTTCCCGGGCCTCGTACGTCGCGCCGCGGGCCGTACCCCAGCGCCGGGCCACCGCCGCCGGGTCCTCGCCCAGCAGGAGCCCCGCGGCCTGGGCCGCCGCGCCGAGGGCCACCAACTCCTGCGCCTCCGGTACCACCACGGGCCGGCCGGACAGCCGCCGTACGGTCTCCCGCCAGGCCAGGCCCTGCGCGCCGCCGCCGATCAGCAGCAGCGGCGCATCCGGCGCGGCGTCCGCGTCCAGCACCTGGTCCAGGGCCCGCAGCAGGGTGAACACCGCCCCGTCGTAGGCCGCTTGGAGCACCTGGCCGGCCGTGGTGTCGTGCCGCAGCCCGTGCAGCAGGCCCGAGGCGGCCGGCAGGTTCGGGGTCCGTTCGCCGTCCAGGAAGGGCAGCAGTACCGCGCCGCCACCGGGCTCGACGGCCTCCCGGTCCCGGCCGAGCAGCGCCGCGATCCGGTCCACGGCGAGCGTGCAGTTCAGGGTGCAGGCGAGCGGCAGCCAGTCGCCGCGCGCGTCGGCGAAGCCCGCGACGGTGCCGGTCGGGTCGGCGGGCCGGTGCGTGGAGACCGCGTAGACCGTCCCCGAGGTGCCCAGGCTCAGCACCGGCTGCCCGGGGCGCAGGCCCAGGCCGAGCGCCGCCGCCATGTTGTCGCCGGTGCCGGCCGCCACCAACGCGCCGTGGGGCAGCGGCAGATCGTCGGCGTGGACCGTCCCGGCCGCCTCGCCGGGCGAGGCCACCCGGGGCAGCGCGGCGGCGGACAGGCCGATGTGTTCCAGGATCTCCGCGTCGTACGACTCGGTGGCCGAGGCCCACCAGCCGGTCCCGGAGGCGTCCCCGCGGTCGGTGACGCCCTGGCCGGTCAGCCGCTGGGTGAGGTAGTCGTGCGGCAGCCGCACCGCGGCCGTGGCGGCCGCGGCCGCCGGCTCGTTCTCCCGCAGCCAGGCCCATTTGGCGACCGTGAACGACGGCCCCGGCACACTGCCGACCCGGTCCGCCCAGGCCTGCGCGCCGCCCCGCTCCTCGATCAGCCGCTCGCTCTGCGGCGCGGGCCGTACGTCGTTCCACAGGATCGCCGGACGCACCGGTTCACCGGCCGCGTCCAGCGCCACCAGGCCGTGCTGCTGGCCGCCGACGGACAGCGCGGAGGCCTGCCGTGCCGCGTCGCCGCACTGCCGCAGCGCCTCGCCCAGCGCCCGCCACCACTGCCTCGGGTCGGTCTCCTTGCCCGCACCGCCGCTGACGGTGTGCGGGGCATGGCCCCGGGCGACGACCGCGCCCGTCTCCGCGTCCACGACCAGCGTCTTGGTGGACTGGGTGGAGCTGTCCACGCCGACGACGAGCGGTCCGGCCGACTGTGCGCCCATCGTGCACTCTCCCTCAGCGGCTGGGTTCCAGGGTTCCGGTCTCAAGGGTTCCCCGGCGTGCTGCCGCATATTAGTTTGGCCGCGGCGGAATTTGTAAAGCCCGTTGACGAAATGACCGAGGGAGTCGCGATGAGCTATCGGCCCGTGCCCGAGGACAAGTTCAGTTTCGGCCTGTGGACGGTCGGCTGGCAGGGCCGCGATCCCTTCGGGGACGCCACCCGCCGCGCCCTGGACCCCGTCGAATCGGTCCACCGGCTCGCCGAGCTGGGCGCGTACGGCGTCACCTTCCACGACGACGATCTGATCCCCGACGGCTCCGACGGCAGCGAGCGCGCGACTGCGGTGAAGCGCTTCACCAAGGCCCTGGACGCCACCGGCATGGTCGTCCCGATGGCCACCACCAACCTCTTCACCCACCCCGTCTTCAAGGACGGCGCCTTCACCGCCAACGACCGCGACATCCGCCGCTACGCCCTGCGCAAGACCCTGCGCACCATCGACCTGGCGGCCGAGCTGGGCGCGCACACCTACGTGGCGTGGGGCGGCCGCGAGGGCGCGGAGTCGGGCGCCGCCAAGGACGTCCGGACCGCGCTGGACCGGATGAAGGAGGCGTTCGACCTGCTCGGCCAGTACGTCGTCGAGCAGGGCTACGACCTGCGGTTCGCCATCGAGCCCAAGCCCAACGAGCCGCGCGGCGACATCCTGCTGCCCACCGTCGGCCACGCCCTGGCCTTCATCGAGCGGCTGGCGCGCCCCGACCTCTACGGCGTCAACCCGGAGGTCGGGCACGAGCAGATGGCCGGGCTCAACTTCCCGCACGGCATCGCCCAGGCGCTGTGGTCGGGCAAGCTGTTCCACATCGACCTCAACGGCCAGAGCGGGATCAAGTACGACCAGGACCTCCGCTTCGGCGCGGGCGATCTGCGGTCCGCCTTCTGGCTGGTCGACCTCCTGGAGACGGCCGGCTACGACGGGCCGCGGCACTTCGACTTCAAGCCGCCGCGCACTGAGGACCTGGACGGCGTCTGGGCCTCCGCGGCCGGCTGCATGCGCAACTACCTGATCCTCAAGGAACGCGCGGCGGCCTTCCGCGCCGACCCGGCCGTCCGCGATGCGCTGCGCGCCGCGCGCCTCGACCAGCTGGCCCGGCCCACCGCCGAGGACGGTCTGGCCGGGCTGCTGGCGGACCGTACCGCCTTCGAGACCTTCGACGCCGAGGCGGCGGCCGCGCGCGGTATGGCCTTCGAGCACCTCGATCAGCTGGCCCTGGACCACCTGCTCGGCGCCGCCTGAGCGCGCCGCAGCGTCAGCCGAACAGTTCCCGCACGAACGCCAGCTCCGCGACCCGCTGCTCGCCGCCGCCCCCCTCGTGCGCATTGAACCGCCACACCTTCAGCGCCTTCTCACCGGCGTAGTGGTGGTACGCGGCGAAGCCGGTCGACGGCGGCACGACCTCGTCGCGCAGCGCCGTGCCGAAGAGCGCCGGGGCGCCGGCGCGGACCGCGAAGTTCAGGCCGTCGAAGTGGTCCAGGGTGTGCAGGGCGGTGTCGATGTGCCCGCGCTCGCCGGCGAAATAGCGGGTGAGTTCGCCGTAGGGGCCGGCGTCCGTGATGTCGAGCGCGCGGCGGATGTGCGTCAGGAACGGCACATCGATCAGCGCGCCCGCCAGACCGGGCACCAGCCCCGTCATCGCCAGCGCGGTGGCGCCGCCCTGGCTGCCCCCGGCCACGACGATCCGGTCGGCGTCCACCGCGTCGTGTCCGCGCGCCGTCTCCACGGCCCGTACCGCATCGGTGAACAGCCGCCGGTAGTAGTAGTCGTCGGGGTCCAGCAGCCCCTGGGTCATTTTGCCGGGTACGCCCGGGTTGGTGGCGGCGACCGGATCGGGCGTGCCACCGGGGCGGTTGGGGCCGCTCTGCCCGCGGGCGTCCATGACCAGCGTCGCGTAGCCGGCCGACGGCCACAGCGTCCAGTCGTGCGGCAGCATCCGGCCGCCGCCGTAGCCGAGGTACTGCACGATGCACGGCAGCGGGCCGTCGGCCGACCGCGGGAGCAGGAACCAGCCGCGGATGCGGTGCCCGCCGAAGCCGGAGAACGCCACGTCGTAGGTGCGCAGCAGCGCGAGCCCCGCATCCAGCTCGGTGAAGCGGGCGTCCAGGTCATGGCGGCGCGCCTCCTCGAGGGTGCGCTCCCAGAAGGCGTCGAACCCGGGCGGCTCGGGCAGCGGCGGGCAGTAGTGGGTCAGCTCGTCCAACGGGAGGTCGGTGAACACGGTTCTCCTCCGGGCCATACGATTACGTGCCGGACGTCGGCACATGTGCCCATCGACCGGACGTTTCAGCCGTGGAATGTTCCAGGTTGGTCACCGTGTCGCCCAAAGCCCCGTAAAGAAGCGATCATTTCTTCCATGAGTTTTCCTCCGCCTCCGCCCCATCAGCCGCCGAACGACAGCCCGGGTGGCTTCGGGCCGCCCGCCGGTGGCTACGGCCAGGGCGGTTACGGCCAGGGCGGCTACGGGCCACCGGCCGCCAATCAGCCGCCCGGTGGCTACGGCCCGCCCGCGGGTGGCGGCTACGGACCCGGCGGCCCGGCGGGTCCCGGTGGCTGGCAGCAGCCCCCCGTCCCGCCGTCCGGCGGGGGCGGCAACGGCAAGCTGATCGCGGCGATCATCGGCGGCGGTGTCCTGGTGGTGGCCGCCGTCATCACCGTCGTCGTGCTGAACAGCGGCGGCGACGACAACCACAAGAACCGCGCTCAGCCCTCCAGCTCCAGCTCCAGCTCCACGCCGTCCGAGTCGGCCTCCGCCTCGCCCTCCGACGACCCCTCGCCGACGCCGAGCGAGGAGTACACGCCGAGCCCGACGCCGGCGTCCAGCGACGGCGCCCTCCCCTTCTTCCGGATGAAGGTGGGCGACTGCTTCAACGCGCCGCAGGGCGGCGGTGGCAACAACACGGCGGCCTCCTGCAACGGTTCGCACGACGGCGAGGTCGTCACCATCCACCGTCTGACGGGCTCCGGCTTCAAGACCGACGAGGACATCCAGACGAAGGCGTCCTCGCTCTGCAAGAGCGAGCTGGAGAGCAAGGCGCGCCGCCAGCCCGCCGGCACGGCCGAGGGCACCTACGTCCAGTTCCCCAACATCAACGGCTACAAGATCGGCATCAAGACGGTCACCTGCAGCCTGATGGGGAACCGCAGCAACACCAGGAAGCTCACCAAGCCGCTCTCCTGAACCGGACGGACGGCCGGCCCTCACCGGCGCCGGCACCCCGCCGCCCATGACCGACGGCCCTGACGCGTCCAGCGATCAGGGCCGTCTGTCATGGGCGGCGGCGAGTCGACCGCGGCCCGTCAGGGAGCGATGCGCTTGCCCGGCGCCCCGCCGTCCGCCGCCTCGCCCACCTCCGTCACCGCCGTCGGATTCAGCACCCGCGCCAGAAACGTTCTGGTCCGCTCGTGCCGCGGTGCGCCCACCACCTGCTCCGGCGTGCCCTCCTCGACGATCACCCCGCCGTCCATGAAGACCACCCGGTCGGCCACCTCCCGGGCAAAGCTCATCTCATGGGTGACGACAAGCATCGTCATACCGTCCCGCGCCAGCGAGCGCATCACCGCCAGCACATCGCCGACCAGCTCCGGGTCCAGCGCCGAGGTCGGCTCGTCGAAGAGCATCAACTCCGGCTCCATCGACAGCGCGCGGGCGATCGCCACCCGCTGCTGCTGCCCGCCCGACAGCTGCGCCGGATGGGCCGCCGCCTTGTCGCTCAGCCCGACCCGTTCGAGGTTGGCGCGGGCGATCCGCTCCGCCTCGGCCCGGTCGCGGCGCAGCACCCGGCGCTGGGCGATCGTCAGGTTCTCCAATGCGGTCAGATGCGGAAAGAGGTGGAAGGCCTGGAAGACCATGCCGATCCGGCGCCGGACCAGATCGATGTCCACATCCGGATCGGTGACCTCGGCGCCGGCCACGGTGATCCGGCCCGCGCTCGGTTCCTCCAGCAGGTTCACACAGCGCAGCAGGGTCGACTTGCCGGACCCCGAGGGCCCGATGACGCACACCACTTCACCGCGCGCCACCGAGAAGTCGATGCCGCGCAGGACCTCCAGTGCGCCGAACGACTTGTGCAGGCCCTGTACGTCGATGGCCTTCGCGTCCTCGGAGGCCGTTGCGGACCTGTCGTTCTCCATACGGGTCACCTGGCCTTCGCCGCACGCGCTTCCAGCCGCCGGACCAGCTGGCCGAGCGGAAGGGTGATCACCAGGTAGAGCAGCCCGGCGATCAGGATCGGGGTCAGGCTCTTGTGCTCATTGAGGGCGTCCCGGCCGAAGTTGGCCAGTTCGACCTGTTGGAGCGAGAGCCCCAGCAGATATACCAGCGAGGAATCCTTGGTCAGCAGGATCAGTTCATTGGTCAGCGGTGGCAGGACGATCCGGAACGCCTGCGGAATGACAATCGAGACCATGGCCCGGCCGTGCGACATTCCCAGGGAACGCGCCGCCTCCGTCTGGCCCTTGGGCACGGCCTGAATTCCGGCCCGGATGGTCTCCGCCATGTACGCGGCGCCCACCAGGCCGAGCGCCAGCATCACCGTGACGTTCATATCGAGCGCCACCTCGAATGCCAGCGGCACACCGAAACCCAGCGCGATGAACACCAGCAGCGCCGGGATGCCGCGGAAGAACTCGATGTAGGAGACGGCGATCCAGCGGTACGGCGGCACCGAAGACAGCCGCATCAGCGCCAGCACCAGACCGAGCGCAAGACCGAACCCGAATCCGAGCAGGGTGTAGCGGACGGTGTTGACCAGTGCGGTGGTGACGATGTCGGGGAACATGGCCTTGGCGATGTCGACGTCGAAGAACGCCATCCGCAGCTGGTGCCAGTCGGCGACCAGCGCGAGCGCCACCACGGCGACGACCAGCACGCCGTACTGCGCGCCGCGGACGATCCGCGCGCGCCGTCTTTTGGAGAGCGGCATCAAAACCGCCCTCAGCCCTGCGGAGTGGTGCCGAACCACTTCTTGTAGATCCGGTCGTAACGCCCGTCGGATTTCGCTTTTTTGAGGACTTCGTTGATCTTCTTGCGCAGGGCGTCATTGCCGGTGCGCACGCCGATCCCGTAGTGCTCACCAGTGTTGAACTCCGCGGTGACCGCGGTGTCCGCGTTCTGCTTCACATAGTCGAAGAGCACGCCGTTGTCATTGATACCGGCATCGACCTGCCCGGACTTCACGGCGGTCAGCAGCAGCCCGAGATCCTCGAATTCCACCAGCTCCACGTCCTTGCCGTGCTTCTTGGCATAGATCCCGCCGGTGGTGGCTTTCTGATAGCCGAGCTTCTTGCCCTTCAGGTCCTCGACCTTCTTGAAGGGCTTGCCCTTCTTCGTCAACAGCGCCTGGGTGGCATTGAAATACGGGTCGGAGAAATCCATCACCTTGTCCCGCGCGGGCGTGATCGTCATTCCCGCCGCGGCCAGGTCGCATTTGCGGACGGTGAAGTCCTCGCCGGTCTCGATGCCTTCGAACGGCGTATTGACGATCTCCTGCTTGACGCCCAGGTCCTTGGCGACCAGGTCCACCAGGTCGACGTCGAATCCGACGACCTTGCCGTTCTTCTTCACCTGGAACGGTGCGTACGGAAGGTGGGTGCAGGTCTTGAGCGTCCCGGAGGAGATCAGCTCCAGGCCACCGGCTCCCTTCTTCCCGTCGGACTTGGTGCTGGTGCACCCCGCCAGGACGGCGATGGCCGCGGCAGCGGCTATGACAGGCAACGCGGAGCGAGCGGACACCGGGCCTCCAGGGCGGGATGACGATCAACCATGCCGTGCGGTGCTGCGAGTTGGCCTGCATCCTGCCATCGGCCGGGGGCGCTGTCGCCGCTGCGCCGGTTGCGTCTGTGTAACGCCTTCGGCCCGCGTACGAGCCCGAACCGACCGACGGTCCTGTTCCCCGACCGCCCGACGGTCCTGTTGCCCAACCGTCGGTTCAGTCGCCGAGGCCGGCCGCCACCTCGGCGATGACGTCCGGGCCGACCCGGCAGCAGCCGCCGATGAGCCGGGCGCCCGCCGCGGCCCACCCGGCGACCCGGTCGGCGTGGAAGGCCGGGCTGCCGCGCCACGCCCGCGCCCCGGCGTCCCAGGTCTCCCCGCTGTTGGGGTAGACCACCACCGGCTTTCCGGTGAGGCGCGCGGCGAGCTCCACCGCACGGTCCGCATCGTCCGGCGCGCAGCAGTTGACCCCCACCGCGATCACCTCGTCCGCCTCCGCGGCCAGGGCGAACGCCTCCGCCAGCGGCTGTCCGGCCCGCGTACGGTCCCCCGCCACGCTGTACGAGAGATACGCCGGAACCCCCAGCCCGCGCACCGCCCGGAGCAGCGCGCGGGCCTCGTCCGCGTCCGGCACCGTCTCCAGCGCCAGTACGTCCGGCCGGGCCGCGGCCAGCACTTCCAGCCGGGGCCGGTGGAAACGCTCCAGTTCGTCCACCGACAGGCCGTAGCGGCCGCGGTATTCGGAGCCGTCCGCCAGCATCGCCCCGTACGGACCGGCCGACGCGGCGACATACAGCGGCCCGGCGACCCCGCCCGCCGCGGCCCGCCCCGCCGCCTCACGGGCCAGCTCCACGCTCCGCCCGATCAGCTCGGCGGCCTGCGCGGCCCCGATGCCGCGCTGCGCAAAGCCCTCGAACGTCGCCTGATAGCTGGCGGTGATCGCGACCCGCGCCCCCGCCTCGTAGTACGCCAGATGCGCCCGCACCAGCGCCTCGGGGTCCTCGGCGAGCAGCCGGGCCGACCACAGCGCATCGCTGAGGTCGTGCCCGGCGGACTCCAGCTGGTTGGACAGCCCGCCGTCGAGTACGAGCGGCCCCGTGACGAGGGCTTCGGCGAACGACGGGGACGTGCTGACCATGGTGCGGGCCTTTCGGTGCTGCTGAATGTGCTGGATCTGCTGGATGTGCCGGTGTCCTGACGGCGGTGGTTGCGGCCTTGTTCGCCGCTTCTCCTCCGCCGCTCTTCGGCCTCTCCTCGGATCGTAACGCCGGTCGTGCGGGCCTCAGCCCAGCGACGAGAACACGAAGGAGAACCGCGCCGGCGCCACCTCCAGCCGGTGCTGCGGCAGCACGCCCGGCCCGCAGGACCTGCTGCCGATGCCGTGGTGCGCATGGTCGAGATGCAGCCACAGCCGGTCGCCGGGCGTGAGGTCGGTGGTGTGCCGGGCCGCGGTCAACTCCTCCACGGGCCAGCGGCGGGCGGTGAAGAAGAACTGCGGGTCGCCCTCGATCCGCAGGCCCGAGCCGTTGCTGCCGGTCAGTTGCGCCCAGCGCACATCGGGCCGTGCGCCGTTCTCCTGCGGCCGGACGTACGGCGTCTGCAGCGCGTCCACCGGCATCGACCAGCGGCCCACCCGCGCCGCGGCCCGGGTGTCGGGATAGCCCTCCCCGGGCCCGCCGCCGAACCACTCCGCCAGCCGCAGGCTCCCGCACAGCGCCATCCGCACCCCGAGCCGCGGCAGCGGGCCGGGCCAGTCGCCCTCCGGATCGACGGCCACCTCCAGCCGCAGCCGATCGGGTGCGGCAGTCCAGCGGTAGACGGTGCGCAGCGCCAGATCCGTGGCGGCCGGGGCGACCCGGGTGCGTACCACCAGGGCGTCGGGCCCGGTCTCGACGGCGTCGACGCGATGCCGCATCCGGTGCAGGCCGATCCGCCGCCACTCGGCGGCCGGGTGCGGCCCCGGATGCCAGGCCGCGCCCTCGTCGTTGTCGGTCGGTGCCCGCCACACGTCCAGGCGTGGGCCGCCGAGCTGTACGCCGTCCAGATAGCGGAGCGTTCCGGTGGTGGCGTCGAAGGTCCCCGGACCGAGGACGATCACATTGCCCTCGCCGCGGCGCGGGGCCGCGCGGACCCGGCCGGCCGGCGGGGGAGCGGCCCGTGGGAGTACGGGGCCGGGCAGCTGGCCCCAGGCGACCTCGTGGCCCGTGTCCGCCCAGGGGGTGTCCTCGGCAAGGACCGCCTGGACCGTCCACCAGGCCTCCCCGGTGTCGTCCTCCGCCACCGGCACCGACGCCAGCTCCACTTCGGCCGACTCGCCCGGCTCCAGCGCGGGCACCGCGAGCCGGCCGTGGCCGCGCTCCTCGCCCGCCACCTCGTACCGCCAGCGGAACTCGAGATGTCCGAGGCCGGCGAAGTCATGGAGATTGGTGATCCGGACCCGGCCCGCCGCGCCGTTCCCGCCGGACACCCCCTCGATCCGTACCGGCTCGATGACCTTCTTGAACTCCACCAGGCCGGGCGAGGGGATCCGGTCGGGGAAGACCAGGCCGTCGCAGACGAAGTTGCCGTCGTGCAGCTCCTCGCCGAAGTCGCCACCGTAGGCGTGGAACACCTCGCCGTCCGGCGTCAGCTGCCGCAGCCCGTGGTCGATCCACTCCCAGACGAAGCCGCCCTGACAGCGCTCGTATCTCTCGAACAGCCGCTGATACTCGCTCAGCCCGCCCGGTCCATTGCCCATTGCATGCGCGTACTCGCAGAGGATGAACGGCAGTTGGCGGCGGCGGGCGTCCAGCCCGGGATCGGACAGCGGCTCCTCGGCACGCCGCCCGATGCGCTCCACCTCGGCATGATCGGCGTACATCCGGGAGTACACATCGGTGTCGGCGCAGCTGCGGTCGCCCTCGTAGTGCAGCGGCCGGGACGGGTCGCGCTCCCGCATCCAGGCGGCCATCGCGGACAGCCCGCGGCCCGTGCCGCACTCATTGCCCAGCGACCACAGCACGACGGCGGGGTGGTTCTTGTCCCGCTCGACCATCCGCCGGGCCCGGTCCAGCAGCGCGGGCTGCCAGCGCTCGTCGTCGACGGGATTGCCCCGCCAGCCCTGCTGGGCGAAGCCGTGCGTCTCCAGATCGCATTCGTCGATGACCCACAGGCCCAGCTCGTCGCAGAGGTCGAGGAAGGCGGGGTGCGGCGGATAGTGGCTGGTGCGGACCGCGTTGATGTTGTGACGCTTCATCAGCACCAGATCGCGGCGCATCGCCTCCGGGCCGATGGTGCGCCCGTAGCGCGGGTGGAACTCATGGCGGTTGACGCCCCGCAGCAGGATGCGGCGGCCGTTGACCTTCAGCAGGCCGTCCTCGACGCGGACGGTGCGGAAGCCGATCCGCAGCGGGATCCGCTCGCCCGGAGTGACCAGCTCGCCGTCGTAGAGGTGGGGCCGCTCGGCCGTCCAGGGGCGCACCGGCACCGTCGCGCTTGTCCCGGTCGCCAGGTCGAGCCCGAGCTCCGGAACGGTCACCCGGCCGGCGGGGTCACACTCCACGCGCAGCGTGCCGTTGCCCGTTACGTGGTCGAAACCGGCGTGTACGAAGTGATCGGCGACCGAGCCCTGGGGGCGGCGGTGCACCGAGACGTTCCGGAAGATGCCGGGCAGCCACCACTGGTCCTGGTCCTCCAGATAGCTGCCCGATGACCACTGGTGGACCCGCACCGCCAGGACGTTGCGGCGCGGCCGCAGCAGATGCCCGACCTCGAACTCGTGCGGCAGCCGGCTGCCCTTGAAGTGCCCCAGCTCCTGCCCGTTGAGCCACACCCGGGCGCAGGATTCCACCCCGCCGAAGTGCAGCACCGCGGGGCCCTCGCCCCATCCCTCGGGCAGATCGAAGACATGGCGGTGGTCGCCGGTCGGATTCTCGTCCGGCACCCGCGGGGGATCGACCGGGAAGGGGTAGGCGGTGTTGGTGTAGGCGGGCGCGCCGAACCCCTTGAGCGCCCAGGTGCCGGGCACCCGAAGGTCCTGCCACGAGGAATCGTCGAAGTCCGGCCGGGCGAACGCCTCGTCCTCGGCGCCGGCGGTCGCCGACAGCCGGAACCGCCAGGTGCCGTGCAACGAGAGCCGGGCGGCGTCCGATTTCGCATACCAGGCGCGCGGCGGCAGCGCCCCGCTCCCTGGCGAGCGGTCTTCGTAGTACGGGGGGAGGCGGTCCTGGCGTCCGGGGTGGTGAGGTGCGCGGTCCGTCCCGTCGGCGGTCCCTGGCGGCTGTCCGCACGGCGTCTGCTGCGGCGCGTGCTGCGAAGTACCGGTCACTGGTCCTCCTGCTGCGGGCGACTTTGCCTGGCGGTGGGGGGATCTGTTCAGCGAATCACGACCGGAGGAACGGCGCAGCCGGATGGGGCGGATTGGGCCAGGCGGGCCGCCGAGGGTGCGCCCGGCCCCAGGCGGCGGCGCACCCATGTCGGACGGACCGGGGTGGCGCGCCGACGCCGCCCCGCCCCCTCTCACCCCTCCGTCGACAACCCCGCCAGCGCGCCCGCCGGATCGTCCGTGGCCGGGCCCGCGGGCACCCACTGCCCGCCTTCCTTGCGATACGGCCACCAGCGGCCGTCCCGTCCGTAGCGCAACTGGGCATCGCCGCCGACCACCGTCCAGCGGTTCCGGGTCGCCCGCAGCCGAGGCCGCCGCTCGCCGTCCTCCCAGGCGGCCGCGAGCCGGTCGGCCGCCCGTGCCAGCGCCTCCGGCCCGGGCGTCCACTCCTCCTCCAGGACCGCGAGACCTGCCGCACCGCCCAGCTCCCAGGCCCGTACGGCCAGCGCCAGACCCCGCGCGTCGCGCCCCGAACCGGCCGCCAGGCGCGCGGATATGCCTTCCCCGGGGCGGGCCGCCGCCAGCCGCACCGCATCCTGGGCCGGCGACAGCACGGGCGGCGGCGGGCTGTCCGGATGCCCGGCGGCGAGCGCATCCGCCAGCAGCCGCTGGGCGCGCGCCGCCGCGTCGCCTATCAGGAACTCCAGCGCGGCCACCTCCACTCCGGGCGCGGGCGGGGTGCCGCCGCCGAGCACCGGTGCGGATCCGGGGGTGTCGACGGCGGGTGGCGGAGCGGGCAGCGGCGGCAGGATGTCGCGCGCCGCATACGCCTCGGCGGCCGGGATCCCCGATACCGGCCGGCTCTCCCCGGCCGCCGGCGCCTCGGCCCGCGACGCGCTGCGCGCCTGCAACTCGTCCAGCAGCTCCTGCTCTCCCCGGCCGCGCAACAGCAGCAGTACGAACGGGTCCTGGTCCAGCAGCCGCGCCACCTGATAGCACAGCGCCGCCGAATGCGCGCAGTGATCCCACGCGTCACAGCTGCATTCCGGCTCCAGGTCGCCTATTCCCGGGAGCAGTTCGATGCCCGCTGCGGCCGCGTCCTCGACCAGGACAGGTGGCATGTCACGGTCCAGCAGCGCCGCGATGTGCCCGGCCCGGTCCGCGACCATGTCCAGGAAGTGGTCCCAGTCAGCCGCGCTCAACTGCTGCAGCAGCACATCGGAACGGTGCCGGGTGTGGTCGCGGTCCTGTACGACGGCGGTGATCCGGCCGGGCCGCACCGAGACCGCACCGACCGCACCGGCGCGGGCATGCAGCCGCCCCAGCTTCAGCTGCTTGCCGTCCAGCGCGGTGTCCTCCAGCGCCTTGAGCCATGCCTGGCCCCACCAGCTCCGCGCGAACGCCCCGCCGCGCGCCGCCGGCAGCGACGCGAAGGTCCGCTCGGGCCCGTCCGTCTGTCCCGGGGTGCTCATCTCGCCCGGCCCGTTCCTCTCTCCCGGTGTGTTCATCGCTCGCTCCCTCGCAGGGTGACCAGGTCGGCCAGCTCGGCGTCGGTGAGCTCGGTCAGCGCCGCCTCGCCCGACCCCAGCACCGCATCCGCCAACTGCTGCTTACGGGAGAGCATTTCGGCGATCCGGTCCTCGATCGTGCCTTCCGTGATCATCCGGTGGACCTGCACGGGCTGGGTCTGCCCGATGCGGTACGCGCGGTCGGTGGCCTGTGCTTCGACGGCCGGGTTCCACCACCGGTCGAAGTGCACCACATGCGCCGCCCGGGTGAGGTTCAGGCCCGTACCGGCCGCCCTCAGCGACAGCAGGAACACCGGCGCCAGCCCGTCCTGGAACCGCCGCACCATCTCCTCGCGCCGCGCGACCGGCGTACCGCCGTGCAGGAACTGGGTGGGCACCCCACGCGCCGCCAGATGCCGCTCCAGCAGCCGGGCCATCTGCACATACTGCGTGAACACCAGCACGCTCGCGTCCTCCGCGAGGATGGTGTCCAGCAGTTCGTCCAGCAGCTCCACCTTCCCTGAACGACCGGCGATCCGCGGCGAGTTCCCCGCCTGCCCGCCGTCCGCCCCTTCTTCCTTCAGATACTGCGCGGGATGGTTGCAGATCTGCTTGAGCGAGGTGAGCAGCTTGACGACCAGCCCCCGCCGCGCGAACCCGTCCGTCCCGGCGATATCGCTGAGCCCCTCGCGCACCACGGCCTCGTACAGCCCGGCCTGCTCCTTGGTCAGCGCCACCGCGCGGTCGGTCTCCGTCTTGGGCGGCAGTTCCGGAGCGATCCCCGGATCGGACTTGCGGCGGCGCAGCAGGAACGGCCGCACCAGCCGGGCCAGTCGCTCGGCCGCCGCACCCGCTTCGGCGGACGCCGCCGGCCCGCCCTCGATGACCTGCGCATAGCGCGTACGGAACCGGCCCAGGGGGCCCAGCAGTCCGGGGGTCGTCCAGTCCAGGATCGCCCACAGCTCCGACAGATCGTTCTCCACGGGGGTGCCGGTCAGCGCGACCCGAGCCTTGGCGGGGAGGGTGCGCAGCGCCTTGGCGGTCGCGGAGAAGGGATTCTTGACGTGCTGCGCCTCATCGGCCACGACCAGGCCCCAGCCCACCTCCGCCAGTTTCCCGGCATCGAGCCGCATCGTGCCGTAGGTGGTGAGCACGAACTCGCCGTCGGCCAGGTCCGCCAGGCTGCGCCGCCCGGCATGGAAGCGGCGCACCGGCGTGCCCGGCGCGAACTTCTCGATCTCCCGTTGCCAGTTGCCCATGAGGGAGGTGGGGCAGACGACGAGTGTGGGGCCCGCCGAAGCGGGATGGGTCTGCCGGTGCAGATGGAGCGAGATGAGGGTGATGGTCTTGCCCAGCCCCATGTCGTCGGCGAGCGTGCAGCCCAGCCCCAGCGAGGTCATCCGGTGCAGCCAGCCGAGCCCGCGCAACTGGTAGTCGCGCAGCGTCGCGGCGAGCGCGGCGGGCTGCTCCAGCGCCGCGGCGTCCGCGCGCTCGGGATCGGCGAGCCGGTCCCGCAGCCCGGCCAGCCAGCCGGACGCCTCTACGGTCACCTGGCGGCCGCGGTCGTCCTCGGTGGTACCGGTGAGCGCGGCGCCGAGCGCGTCCAGAGGTGTGACCTTGCGGTCCTGGTGGTCGCGGGCGGCGCGCACCGCCTCGGGGTCGAGCAGCACCCACTGGTCGCGCAGCCGTACCAGCGGGCGGCCGGCCTCCGCGAGCCGCTCCAGTTCCGCCTTGTCGATCTCCTGGTCGCCCACCGCGAAGCGCCAGCTGAAGGCGAGCAACGCATCGGCGGACAGCAACGAGGGCAGGCCGGACGGGGTCCCGTCCATGGGGTCGGGCGGGCCCACCACCGCCCGCCCGGTCAGCTTGCGCGCCAGCTCCTTGGGCCAGTGGACGCGTACACCGGCGGCGGCCAGCGCGCGCCCGGCCGGGCCGAGCAGCTCGGCGATCTCCTCGTCGGCCAGCGGCAGCGCGTCCGGCACCGCCGCGGATAGCAGCGGGGTGAGCGGCGACCAGGCGCCGGCGGCCCGCCGCAGCGTGAGCAGGGTGTCCATCCTGGCCCGCGGTCCGAACGCCTGCCCCGCCGATGACGCCCCGGCCCACACCTCGGCGGCGTCCGCGACCAGCGTCGGATCGGTCGGGCTGTGCAGTTGGAGAACGGCGGTGAAGGCCGGCCGGTCCGACGTGTCCATCCCGTGCACCTCCACCCGCAGTGAGATCCCCACGCCCGCGTCATGGCCCGCTGCGACCTCCGCGGCCCAGGCGCGCTGCTCGGGGATGTGCTGCGGGGCGGGTGCCGCGAAGGCCGGCCCGCCGGCGGCCGGCGTCGCGGCGGGGGAGCGCGGCAGGCCGTCGGCGACCGCGTCCAGGAAGTCCCGCAGGTGACGCTCCGGTTCGGGCAGTTCGAGCGGGTCGGTGTCCGGGAGGGGCGAGGCGTGCGCGTACGGCGGCATGGCGGCGGCGAGCTCCCGCAGCCGCTCGATGTCGGCCGGGTCCAGCGGGCCCAGCCGCCAGGCGTCGTGCTCGGCGGGGCTCAGCCCGGGCAGCAGCCGCCCGCGGGCGGCCAGCTGGAGCGCCAGCAGGGAGGCGGCGCCCCAGAAGGCGGCGGCCGGATCGGCGCCGCGGGTGGCACGGGCACGGGTCAGGACGGGCACCGCTGCGGCCACCGGCAGGACCACGGCGGGGACGGCGGCCAGGTAGACCTCGCCGTCCTCGTCCGGCAGGGCGACGGAGAGCTCGTCCGCCGTCGGCCCGGCCCCGTCGCCGCCCTCGTCGCCGGCGGCCGCGATCGGCTCGCCATCGGGACGCCAGAACGCGACCCGTCCGGCGCGGGGCGGGTCGGAGGGCAGGAAAACCGCCGCGCAGCGGGCGAGCTCGGTCGGATGTGCGGCCGGGACCGCGGGGAGGAATGCCACTGGGCCGAGAACTCCTCAAGTTTGACTACTGGCGCCTGGAGCGCCCGAGAGTACAGGACCGAACGGCATTCGATGGAACCTGTGAGGCGAAACCGGCGTTCAATGGAATACAGAGAACGCGGCGTGGGTCGCGGAGGAAGGGACGTGAAGGATGTCCACACAGGCGAAGGTCGCGGTAGGCGGCGTCGCGGTGGGAGTGATCTTGCTGTGGCTGCTGCCCTTCTGGGCGGCTCTCTTGGTCATGATCGGGGTGCCGGCCATCGCGTATCTGGCCCTCGACTCCTCGCAGCGGCGCCGGCTGCGCCGCGTCACCCGCAAGGAAATAGGGCGCTGAGGGACGGGGCACGGCGGCCCGGACGAGGCAGGCGAGGCCTCGCGCCGGTGCCGGCCGCCCCCTCGGTCCCGTATGTCCGCGGGCCTCAGGAAGGCCTTACCGCCAGCCCGTCCAACGACGACAGCAGCCCCGGAAGTTCGGGCCCCCGGCCCACCGGATGCACCTCGCCGGGGTCCTCGTCCAGAAGCACGAACGCGATGTCGTCGGTCCGGGCGACGATGCTCCAGCCCGGCCCGTCCACTCGCAGCGTGCGCGCCTCGCCCGCCGCGAACGACGAACGCACCCGGCCGGGCGGCGGCGGCTGGGTCAGATACCCGCGCGCCTCCTCCAGCGCCCGCCGGACACCCTGATGCCGCCCCTCGCCCGGCTCGGCGAAGGCCTCCGCGTCGTCCACCTGCTCGCGCCACGCCGCCCACTGGAGCGCGATCTCGTCCGCGCCGAGCCGCCGCTGGGCGGGGCCCCACTCCCCGCCGTCAGGCGGGGAGAGCGGCGTCGGATCCCCGTCCTGCGGCTCCGGGTCGTGCGGCTCGGGCACTCCCGGCGCCGACACGGCGAGGGCGAGCGGCCAGCCGGGCAGCGCCCCGACGATGCTGTCCTCCCCGGGCGAGAGGTCGTATTCCATGCCGCAGTCCCAGGCCGCGATCGCACAGGCCACCAGCGACACATCCTCCGTCGCGACGGTCCAGCGCGCGCCGTTGCCGTCCTGCCCGAGGACCAGCCCGTAGCCCTCGGCATAGGGTTCGAGCCCGAGGCCGGCACACACTTCGGGGTAGTCGTCGCCTAGTACGCTCGGAAACTGCGCGGGCGTCAACAGCACCGCCGTCAGCACGAACAACTGGTCGTCGTCGGTGCTCTCGGTCGTGGGCACGCGGGGCCTCCCCATCCGATCCATCCGGGCTACATCGGCGCACCTTAATTGGCTGGGTAGGGGCTTGTCACCCGCCGTACGCTGCACACATGTGTTTCTACAGCAGCGGGACGCACTTCGTTTGCCTGGGCTGCCGGGTCGCGTTCAAGAGGCCGGCCACCTCGCGGGGACCGGGCAGCTGCCCGCAGTGCCGCGGCGAGCTGATCAACGCCGGTGCCGACCTGGAGGTCCCCAGGAAGCGCGACACCGCGGGCTGGCGCGCGCTGACGGCCGTACTGCGCTCCGGGCTGACCTTCCACGGCGGCTGCTGCGGTACGGGACCCGGATACCGCCCGCGCACCCCGCGCGAGGTCCGGGAGCGGCTGGCCCTCGCCGCGCGCACGGGGCTGCCCGTCGAGCAGGCGCTGGCCGTACCGGACCCCACGTCGACGGACCGCTACGGCGCCACCGGCGGGCCGAGCGGCTCGCGGGCGGCCACCAGCGGCGGCTGACGCTCCCGGGCCGGCGCGCTCACCACCCGGCGGGCCGGGGTATCCCGCGGAGGAATCCGGCCATTCCCACTCCCGCTGCGCCGCCCGCAACCCTCGTTGAAATGTGCTCGAAGCGCATAAAGTCGGAGCTTCGGGCACACGAAGGGACGGACACCAGGTGCGGCGCTACGACTGGCTGAAAGAGATCCGGCGGCTCGATCCGGAACGCGATTTCCTGCGGATCTACCGCATCACCGCGACCCATGAATTCCCCTGGGACCTCGCCAGGGCCCTGGAACTGGCGCTCTACCGCACCTATGCCGTGCCCAGCATCGGCCGATTACTGGCCGAGACCGCAGAACTGACGGACCGTACGCAAAAGCGCTACGACGACACCGCCCTCATCCTGGACGCCGTCCTGGAGCACGGCTTCGACGGCACGGACGGCCGGACGGCGATCCGCCGGATGAGCCAGATGCACCGCAGCTACGACATCAGCAACGACGACATGCGGTATGTCCTGTGCACGTTCGTTACGGTGCCCAAACGCTGGATCGACCAGTACGGCTGGCGCCGGCTGAGCGAGCACGAGACGCGCGCCATCGCGGCCTACTACCGCACTCTCGGGCGCCATATGGGGATCACCGACATCCCGGAGACCTTCGAGGATTTCGAGCGCTGCCTGGACGCCTACGAGGACGCGCACTTCGGCTGGGACGCGGGGGCCCGGCGGGTGTCGGACGCCACGTTGGACCTGATGGCCGGCTGGTACGGCCCGCTCGCCCCGGTGGTGCGCGGCGCGAGCATGGCCCTCCTGGACGACGCGCTGCTGGCCGCCTTCCGTTACGAGCGGCCCAGGCCGTCCGTCCGGAAGGCGGTCCGCGGCGCCCTCAAGCTGCGCGCCAGGGCCGTACGGCTGCTCCCGCCCCGCCGGAAGCCGCACTACGCCCGCCAGAACCCCGAGATCAGGGGCTATCCCAACGGGTTCCGGGTCGCCGAACTGGGCACCTTTCCCACCGCGCGAGGGACGGGCGGCTGTCCGGTCCCGCACGCGGAGGACACGCCTCCCCGGTGAGCGGCGTGGCACGTCACCCCCGGCGGACCGCGAGCGCCAGGTAGCGGGCGTCCTCGTCCACGTACTGGATGAGGTCCCAGCCGCTGCCCGCCAGGAGAGGCCGCAGATTCGGCTCCGCCCTGAGGTCGCCGGGGGTGAGCGGGCGGCCCTTGCGGGCGGCGAGCGCCGCGCGGCCGATGGGGTGGAAGAGGGCCAGCCGGCCACCCGGGCGTACGGCTCTGGCCAGTTCGGCGAGGCCGCCCGCCGAGTCCGGAAGGTGCGAGACGAGGCCGGCGGCGAAGACGGCGTCCAGTGCGGCGTCGGGCAGCGGAAGCCGGGTGACATCGGCGAGCAGCAGACCCGCGCAGCGGTCGCGGCCGGCCCGTACGGCCTCCCGCAGCATCTCCGGCGTGAGATCCGCGCCCAGCACCGTCCCGCGGGACCCCACGGCCGCCCGTAGCGCGGGCAGGGCGCGCCCCGTACCGCAGCCGGCGTCCAGGACCCGGTCGCCCTCCTGGAGGCCCAGCTCGGCGACGCCCGCGGCATAGGCGGGGCCGTCGTCGGGGAACTTGGTGTCCCAGTCCGCGGCACGGGGCCCGAAGAAGGCACGCACCTCGTGCGGCCGGTCGGCGTGGTGGTCGGTCATCGGTCTCCTTCGGGGGCGGAACGGTCGGCCAGAGGGGCGGTGACGGCGTACAAGGCGCCCGCGACGATCAACGCCACCACGACGCCGAGGTTCATGGCGCCCAGCGTGCCATGTGCGGCGGCGTCGCTGAGGAGGAAGCCCACGGCCTTGGCGAGGTGCGGATCGGCGGAGGTGATCAGGCCGAGGCCGACGGCGGTGGCCAGGGCGAGCGAGAGCACCGCGGGCCACCCCAGGGTCCGTGCGGACGCCAGGTCGAACCCCGTCCGGCGGCGGCGCCACTGCTCCACCAGGAAGACCGCCGTCCAGGCGGCCATCGCCACCCCGATGATCGACAGGAACGCCTGGAAGGTGGCGAAGAAGCTGGGCGAGACGAACAGTACGTACCAGCCGCCGCCGGCCATCAGCACACCGTCCACCAGGACCGCGAGGTGGCGCCGGATCGGGATGCCCAGGGCCAGCATCGACATGCCCGAGCTGTAGATGTCCATGATCGCCCCGGAGACGAAGCCCCCGATGGCGGTGAGCAGATACGGCACGAGGAACCAGGTCGGCAGCTCGGCGGCGAGGGCGCCCACCGGGTCGGCGGCCGCGGCCTCGGCCAGCTTGGGGTCGCCGGCGTTCAGCAGCACCCCGAACACCAGCAGCACCACAGGGGCCAGCACCCCGCCGAGGGTCGTCCAGGCGGTGATGCCCCGTCCACTGCTGGCCCGCGGCAGGTAACGGCTGTAGTCGGCGGCGCAGTTGACCCAGCCCAGCCCCAGCAGCGTCATCGCGAACACGATGCCCCCGATGAACGTACCGAGACCGCCGGGTGTGCCGCCGCGCAGCGCGGAGGGATCGATGCGGTCGGCCATCAGCACCATGTACACCGCGGTCATCAGGGTGATTGCCGCGGTCAGATACTTCTGCACCCTCATGATCAGCGCGTGCCCGAAGATCCCGACGACCACCACCGAAACTGCCGTCACACCGAAGCACAGCGCCTGTCCGGTCGTCGTCGGCGTCGTCCCGTCGGCCTGTGCGAAGGCACCGGGCGAGATACGCGCCAGGATGACGGCTCCGCCCAGAGAGGAGAGCGCGACCAGCACGGTCTCCCAGCCGACGTTGGAGACGTAACTGAACACCGTGGGCAGCTTGTTGCCCCGCAGTCCGAAGGCGCTCCGGCCGATGGCCATGGTGGGTGCGCCCGTACGCGCCCCGGCCACGGAGATCAGGCCGACCAGGAGGAACGACAGCACATAGCCGATGGCCCCGGTGGCGATCGCCTGCCAAGGGCTGAGCCCGAGGCCCATGAGGTAACTGCCGTACGCGATGCAGAGCAGGGACAGCCCGGACGCGGCCCAGGGCCAGAACAGGGACCGGGGCGTGCCGTGCCGTTCGGATTCCGGCACCGGATTGATGCCATTGCGCTCGACGGTTCCGGCCGAGGCCTGCGCACCGGCGCCGCCACCGTCCCGCCCCCGTGTCTGCTGCTGCGTCATGGGCTCATGATCCCCCACGGCGGGAACCGGAAGCGGGCGCCGGGCGTTCCGTGATCAGGACCGTCCACGAGAACCGTTCACGAGAACGCAGCGATCCGTCCGCGGCGAGCCGAACGCGACGACGGAAGCAACGACCGGAACCCATCGTTCCAAACGCAACGGCCCGAACTCCTAGCGGCTTTGTTGAAATTGAAGGTAATCGCGATCAGTCGGCGGTACGGTCCTCGCCATGGATTTCCGGACGGCACTCTGCCGCCGGGGGCTCCCCTCGTCGAGCCCTGCATCCGAACACCCCCGTGACGTGCGTGACCTGCATCCTGGAGGAGACGTCGATGAACGCTGCACGAGGGGCCCAGGAGGGCGCGACCCCGGGCTCCGACTCCGAACTCGGCCTGAAGATTTTAGTGGCGGGCGGCTTCGGAGTGGGCAAGACGACCCTGGTGGGTTCGGTCAGCGAAATCCGCCCGCTGCGCACCGAGGAGCGACTCACCGAAGCGGGTGAGACGGTGGACGACACCGGCTGTGTGGAGGGCAAGCGGACCACAACGGTGGCCATGGACTTCGGCCGCATCACCATCAGGCAGGGGCTGTCCCTCTACCTTTTCGGCACCCCGGGCCAAGACCGCTTCTGGTTCCTGTGGGACGACCTGTCGGACGGCGCGCTGGGCGCCGTGGTGCTGGCCGACACCCGCCGCCTGTCGGACTGCTTCCCGGCGGTGGACTACTTCGAGCGCCGCGCCATACCGTTCCTGGTCGCCGTCAACTGCTTTGCGCAGTCACGGTCCTACGGCGCCGACGAGGTGGCCCGCGCCCTCGACCTCGACCGCGGGACCCCGGTGGTGCTCTGCGACGCGCGGGATCGCGACTCAGGCAAGGAAGTCCTGATACGGCTGGTCGAACACGCCGGGCGGCGGCACACCGCCCGGCAGCTGAATTCGGTGGGATAGCCCCTTGGCCTGGTCGGCCTGGTCGGCCTGGTCGGCCCGGTCAGTCCGCGAGGTCCGCCAGGGCGACGGCCTTGTCGATCCGGACCCGCACGACGAGTTCGCCCGGCACGCCATTGCGGGCGCCGAACTCCTCCGCGCGGTCCTCACCCATGTAGCGCGCCGCGATCCGGGTCGCCCAGTGCCGTACATCGGTGAGATCCTCGCTGATCTCCGCCGTCCCCTGGATCACCACAAAGGAGAACGGCGGCCGTTCGTCGTCCACGCACAGCGAAACTCTGGTGTCACGGGCGAGATTGCGGCCCTTGACCGTCTCCTTCCCCGTGTTGAACACCAGCTCGTCGCCGTCCATGAGGAACCACACCGGCGCGATGTGCGGGCTGCCGTCGGCCCGTACGGTCGACAGCTTGCCGGTGCGGGTGCCCTCGGAAAGAAACTTCCGCCACTCGTCCTTGGTCATCTTGTGTGCCATGCCGACATCCTCCCGCCCGCCGCGATGCTGCACGAAGTGGCACGCCGGGCCGGGGACCCGCTTGCCCAGACGCCGGAGGTGGGACAGGCTGGCACGGCAGTCGCCCACTGACTGCGCACTGCCGTTCGGTCAAGGAACCGGACGGGGACACGGGGAGGAAGCGGCATGGCACTGAGCAGCGGACTCGACTGGCTGCTGGACGACCTGACCAAGCGGGTGGAGAGAGTACGGCACGCAATGGTGCTCTCCAACGACGGGCTGGTGACGGGAGCCAGCCAGGCGCTGGAAAAGGCGGACGCCGAACATCTGGCGGCGGTCGCCTCGGGATTGCACAGCCTCGCGAAGGGCTCCGGGCTGCACTTCCGGGCCGGGCGGGTGCGCCAGACCATGGTCGAATTCGATGAGGGGATGCTGTTCGTGACGGCGGCGGGCGACGGCAGTTGTCTGTGCGTGCTGGCCGGAGCCGACGCCGACATGGGGCAGATCGCCTACGAAATGACGCTGTTGGTCAATCGCGTGGGCGAGCATCTGGGCGTCGCGGTCCGCCAACCGGAAAGTTATCCACAGGCCTGAGGCGGGAGTTGACCGCCTGTCACAGCCCACCGCTACAGTCGTGACTGTCAGTAATCGACTGTGGTGCGGGGGAAGTGACATGACAGTGATGTGCGACGGGCAGCAGACATTCGCCGTGGGGCGAGCCGCCCAGGAACTGCAGCTGAGGAGCGGCGAGTTCGAGCTCGCCACCCAGCTCGGTGAAGTGCGGACGGTCCCGGCCGGGGCGGAGGACCGGCCGGGCACCGCCGGACCGCTCGGGCGGCGCCGGGTCCCGGCGCAGGAGATCGCCCGGCTCCAGGCAGAGCCCGGCTTCCCGGACGCGCTCCGCGAGCGCATCCGCACGGTCGGCACGAACGAGGCGGCCGAGCTGATGCGGATCGGCCCCGGACGCTTCCTACGCCTGACCCGAGCGGGCTGCTTCGGCCCGGTCAGGTTCTATGTGAACCGTTTCGGTGCGGTGGTCTGGCTCTATCTCGCCGCCGAGATCGCCGAATTCGCCGACCGTGAACCGGAGTTGCTCCAGGGCAACACCCCCGCCGCGATGCGGGTGGTCCTCGACGGCGGACAGGACTGGCGGCCACGGCAGTGGCGCGCCCGGCGGGTGGCGCGGCTCATGGGGCAGACGGACGACCCCTGGGAATCGGCGGCGGTGATCGCCGCCGTGCTGCCGCCGGAGGAACTGGCCTCGGTCGTCGAGGATCCCAGGGAGCGCTCGCTGCTCCGCCGGCTCAAGCCCGTCTTCGCGTCCGTGATCACGGCGACCGTCGCCGCCCGCGAGTCGTTCGAACGGGTTCTGACGGCCGAGGTGTTCGACGAGGTGATGTGGTACCGCGTCAATCTCACCAGGGCCCTCGAAGCCGCCCGCAAGGAAGACCCGGGGCGGCATCGGAGCCCAGTGCTACGGCAGTCCGTGACCGAGCGGAATCAGCCGCCGAGCTTTCGGAACAGCCCTTCCTGGGATGGTCGGACACTTCCTGCAGTGCCCTGAACAGTAGAGGAGTAGGGGCGACGGGCAGGTTTCTCACCCCGGGTGGCATGGGGGTGCCCGGCGTGTGGAGCGGGCGGACCCGGCGGCTTGTCACGCTCACCAGTTAATGCATATGGAGGCGGGCCCACGGCTCCACTCTCCAGCGTCTGACGTGGAGGTGAGTGCGCGATCCCGCCGGCTGGCTCCTCCCGCGCGCCCCGTTCCCTCCTCCGGGATGACGCACGGGAATTGAGTCGTGGTCTCGTAGCTCAGTGGCAGAAGCGTCCGATTGTCGATCGGGATGCGTCGGTTAAATTTCGGCCGGGACCGCAAAGGCCACCTGTTGAGGTTCTCCGGCCGTTCCGCTAGGCCCTTTCGATAGTGCATTCCTCGTAGGTGATGGTCACTTTTTCGGTGGCCGGGCTGGTGCTGCTGGCGTCCAGATCCGCGCCCTGGAGTTGGCTAGCCCACGCATTGGTGAGGTGGTAGCGGATCACCGGCTTCTTGTTGACGTCGTACTGGACGATGGTGACGTTCTGGCGGGCGGAATCGATATCCTTCTTTTCAAGGGATGTATTGATCCAGTCCGTGAACGCCCGGCTCTTGTCCATGCCGCGAGTGACCGTGATTTCGCCCGACTGCGGGGATGCAGCGGGCTGTTTGCGGATGACAGGTTCGCCGCTGGCGCTGACCTGGCGAGTCTCGACTACTTCCCATTGTTCCGTGGGTGCACTGACACTCTGCACAGTTTCGACCTGGAAGTTACCCAGCGCGACGCTGAACAGGTTGGAGGGGTACACGTCACCGGTAGCCATGCCATTACTCCCTAGCGGGTAGTTGGGTGTGACTCGCGGGGTCTTCGAGTCGCGCTGTGGCTGCCCAGACCCATGCATGCATATCCGTCCCGCCACTCGGAAGAGTGAATCGAAAGGGCGTCCCCTCCCGGAGGTGACCGTGCCCTGCAAATCCCGCCCCTCGTGCAGCGTCCCTAAGGGCTGTCCCGTAATCCCTGGTGGATCAGTGCACGGCGTCAGATGCACTCCGCTTCGCTCCGTCTCGGCTCTTCATTCGTCCCCCGGAAGCCGAGCTGCATCGCAAGGCGGAGGGACGTCCGGATACTGGGCGTATCCGGACGTTCCGACAACGCGGCGTGGGGGTACCTCCCAGCGTTAGCTGGGGGAGTGCCGTAGCTGTCGTCGTGCGCCCGCCAGGGATTACGGGACAGCCCTTAGGTGCTCTGCGCTGACCGCGGGCGGGTGTTGTGCGCGCCACCGGCGCGAGGCCGAGCGACGAGGAAAGGTGTGTCCTTGTCCTGGACAGGTAGTAACCGACGGTCCAGGTTCCCCGGCAACTGGCCCGTACTGCGTCTGTCGGTGCCGAAGCGGGACGGGTTCCAGTGCGTGGCCCTGCTGCGGGACACAGGAGCGCGGTGCACGGCACCGGCCACGGACGTGGACCACGTCGTCCCGGGTGACGATCACGACCTGGCGAACCTTCAGGCGCTGTGCCGTTGGCATCACGCGCGGAAGTCCAGCGCGGAGGGCGCGGCGGCTCGCCGGAGGCGGGTGTCCGGGCGGAGGCCGGAGGGGCGGCATCCGGGACAGTTGGGTTGAGCGATCACGCTACGTCGCGTGCCGGCCGTGTGGCATGACGGGGGAACGTCCACCGGGTTGTCCCGGTGGACGTCTGCGACCGGCTTGGCCTCAGAGCTTCACAATGTGCTCAGCCTGCGGTCCCTTTGCTCCTTGCCCGATGTTGAATTCGACTTTGTCGCCCTCATCGAGTTGCCTGAAGCCGTTCGACTGAATCTCGCTGTAGTGGGCGTAGATGTCCGGTCCACCGCCCTCAATCGCGATGTACCCGTATCCCTTCTCCGGGTTGAAGGACTTCACTGTGCCTTTAGGCATGGCGGCATGTCTCCCTGCGGGGTGGCGCTCAAGCGCATTCTGAGATGGCGCTCGAAGGTTTCCCCGTTGAGGCGGTGGCAGTGCGAGAGTCACCCGAAAGGGTAGGCGCCATGGAATACCTACTGGTCCGAGGGGTAGCGGAGAACGACACATGCTTGGCACCCGGACGACGCGGACAGGCATGACCAGCGGAAAGCCATCGTGGACAAGCCCCACCGGCCGATCCGGTCGGCCGGATTGCGGCTCATCATCTGGTCGATGAGTTTAGCCAAGGGGCCGGATACGTTAGTCGTCAAGCGGCCGTGTGGATCTATCGCCCATTGGGGCGGCGTGCTGCACGGTCACGCTGATGGCCGGGTACGTCGCTGATGTTCACCGCCAGACTACTCGGAACCACCCAGCGAAGGAGACGCAATCATGCTCAAAGGCAAGCTCGTCGAGTGGCGCCCGGGGCCAGGCTCAGGCGACATCTACGATGGAAAAGAGGAGAGATGGCTGCTTTACACAGAGAATGTCGATCCCGACTACTTCCCGTCGTCGGGAGACAATGTTCTCTTCGAAGCACACCCAGAGCACGGGTTCCCCATCGCGGTCAAGGTGCGGAAGGCTGAGTAGCTAGGCCAGTTCTTTCGGCTGATCTGACGGCCACGGAAAGCGCCCTCGGCGGCCAGCTCTTCGAGGTACCGGCGCCCTGTCCGGTCGGACAACCACCAGGCCCGGGAGCGTATCCGCCTGACCGGCCCTGCCTTCGACCACGGACAGCTCCGCCGGCCGTGATGGAGCGTCCACCACGTCCGCCTCCATGACCGCGCTGGCGTCCTCCACCTCCTGGCCGCTCGCCGTGCCCGTGTCCGCGAACGTCGGCTTCTGGGCGGGCACGCCGAGGCCGTATCGGCGGAATCCGCGGTGGCCACCACCGGCTTCCCTGTGGCCACCGTGTAGGCCCTGGCCACCCTGTGCATGAGGTGCGTGACCACGACCGGCGGCACGGCGGGCACAGCGGCCACCGGAAAAGCGGATGACCCGGCGAACCCGGCCGCCATCAAATGGGCTGTCACCTGAGCGGCCAGAGCAAGGGAACCGGCGCCCCCACGATGGCCGTTCCCCGTCCGTGGGCTCCCTTCGGACGGGAATCCACGGACATGGTCGCTACGGCCGCGTAGACGGATACGCACACCGGCATGAGCCACGCGGCCCACGGCGACCAACCGGCCAGACCGCATGTGCCTTGAGATGTTCCAGAGTTGCCAGATCCCGGGTGTGGCAGTGCTCGCAAAGCCATGCCTGCCGCCCGACGTGCACGAACGGGCCGTCTTCGTCTGCGCAGGCCCAACACGTGATCATGCCGCCACCTCCTGGACGGAGCGGAGCGACTGGCGCGCGGCACGGAAAGCGGCCGAGCCCGCCATCGCACCCTCCCACGCCGGGGACGGGCCCACGCCGGAGCACTTGCTACAGATCCCGGCCTCCTGGCAACGCGGCAACGGCGCGGAGCAGTCGGCGCACTCCGGGAGCGGGGCAGCGGGAGCGGCAGCGGCACGGCGGGTACGGGGCGCGGGGAGCTTCCGCGTCAGCCGGTCCCGGAGGATCGCGGCGGCGGCGGAGTGCACGACGGCCGGGAGACCCACCCGGTGGACTCCCGCCTGGTCTGGGCACCGCCGAAACGCTGACGCTGGCTCCGCTGGCCGCTGAGTGGCTGGAGCGTGGGACGTCGGAGCTGGAGGTCCGTACGCGATGAGGAGAGTCATAGACGAACGTCTCCGTCCGGACTCGCCCCGTCTCCGGATCGTGGATGGTCCGGCGGAAGGAGTACCCGGCGTCCTCCAACTCCTGGACAGCCTTGGATACATCCCGGCGCCCACGCCAGGGTCGCGGTCCGCGAGGGTGCGCACGTCTTCCTTGGCGCCGTCGGGGAGGGAGAGCAGGTGAACGAGGATGCCGCGCGCCGTGCAGGACAGGTCCCGGTGTCGGGCGGCGGAATTCGGGACGATCGCGAAGTCCCGGGCGTGGGGGTGCGATGAACGCGCGCTGGGAGGGTTCAGCTCCTGGTGTCCGTAGACCCTGGGAGCGTTGCACCGCACCCGGGGTCTTTCAGGCGGTCACTCCGGGAGTGGCGTCCTTGTCGGTCCCGTCCATGTGACTGGGACCATAAGGACGTAGAAGCCCTTCCTGGACGACCGAGACCAGCAGCCTGCCCTCGCGGTCGTAGATCCGTCCGCGGGCCAGGCCCCGGCCGCCGGTGGCGATCGGGGACTCCTGGTCGTAGAGGAACCACTCGTCCGCGCGGAACGTACGGTGGAACCACATCGCATGGTCGAGCGAGGCCATGTCGAAGCCCCGGGGCCCCCACAGCGGCTCGATCGGGATGCGGACGGCGTCCAGCAGCGTCATATCGCTGGCATAGGTCAGCGCGCAGGTGTGCACCAGCGGATCGTCGCCCAACGGCCCCACCGCGCGCATCCACACCGCACTGCGCGGCTCCGCATTCTCGATCTCGTCCGGCGTCCAGCGCAGCCGGTCGACATACCGGATGTCGAACGGCTGCCTGCGGGCCATCCGCTCCAGGCTCTCGGGCAGACCTCCCAGGTGCGCGCGGACCTCGTCCGTGACCGTGGGCAGGTCCTCCGGGTCGGGCACCTCCCGGCGCATCGGCAACTGATGATCGAAGCCGGGTTCCGGCTCATGAAAGGAGGCGGTCAGATTGAAGATCGTGCGTCCCTGCTGGACGGCGACAACCCGGCGGGTGGTGAAGGACCGCCCGTCGCGGACCCGCTCGACCTGGTACACGATCGGCACTCCGGGCCGGCCCGGCCGCAGAAAGTACGCGTGCAGCGAGTGGACCGGGCGGTTGCCTTCCGCCGTCCGTCCCGCCGCCACCAGCGCCTGGCCCGCGACCTGTCCGCCGAAGACCCGCTGGAGGCTTTCCTGCGGACTCCGGCCACGGAAGATGTTCACCTCGATCTGCTCGAGATCCAGCAGATCCACCAGCCTCTCGGCGGGATTGGTCATGACCGGCGGCCCTCCGTCGCATCCCTCGACGGCCTCGGTCGAAGCCGTCTCCTCACAGCTGTCCCACTTCGGTGACGCGCACCACCGCACGCCCCTCCTCGTCGGAGGCGGCCAGATCCACCTCCGCGGAGATGCCCCAGTCGTGGTCACCATTCGGGTCGGCGAAAGTCTGCCGCACCTTCCACAGCCCGTGTGCGGCATCCTCCTCGATTCCCAGCAGCTTCGGGCCGCGCGCGTCCGGGCCGGTGCCCAGGTCGTCGTATTCGTCCCAGTAGGCGTCCATCGCCTCGCCCCAGGCATCCGCGTCCCAGCCGGAGTCGGCATCCATCTCGCCGAGTTCCTCGACCTTGTCCAGCGCCGCCAGTTCCACCCGGCGGAACATCGCATTGCGCACCAGCACCCGGAAGGCACGCGCATTGGCCGTGACGGGCCG
Source organism: Streptomyces sp. NPDC053427 (assembly GCF_044544985.1). Classification (NCBI taxonomy): domain Bacteria; kingdom Bacillati; phylum Actinomycetota; class Actinomycetes; order Kitasatosporales; family Streptomycetaceae; genus Streptomyces; species Streptomyces sp. NPDC053427. The sequence continues at coordinate 211,444 of NZ_JBITYA010000001.1, forward strand.
GACCTGATCCGCCCGCTCCTGCGCCTGCTCCGCCGTCTCCTCCTCGGGATTGGCGAGCTGCTCCCACTCATCCAGCAGACTGGAGTCGACCTGCCGCACCATCTCGCCCAGCCAGGCGATGATGTCCTGGAAATCCTCGGACTTCAGATCGTCCGGCACGGTGTGATCCAGCGCCTTGAACGCACTCGCCAAGTAGCGCAGCACGATCCCCTCGGTGCGCGCCAGCTCGTAGAACGAGGTGAACTCCGTGAAGGTCATCGCGCGTTCGTACATGTCCCGGATGACCGACTTCGGCGACAGCGGATGGTCGCCCACCCAGGGGTGACTCCTGCGGTACAGGCCGTAGGCGTGGGAGAGCAACTCGTCGAGCGGCTTGGGGTACTCGACGTCCATGAGCCGCTCCATGCGGTCCTCGTACTCGACGCCGTCGGCCTTCATCTGGGCGACCGCCTCGCCACGGGCCTTGTTCTGCTGCGCGGCCAGGATCTGCCGGGGGTCGTCCAGCGTGGATTCCACGACCGAGACCATGTCCAGCGCGTAGGACGGCGACTCGGGGTCGAGAAGATCGAACGCGGCGAGCGCGAAGGTGGACAGCGGCTGGTTGAGCGCGAAGTCCTGCTGAAGATCGACGGTCAGCCGGACGATCCGGCCCTCCGCGTCCGGCTCCGCGAGCCGCTCCACGATCCCGCCGTCCAGCAGCGACCGGTAGATCGCGATGGCACGACGGATGTGCCGCAGCTGGTTCCGGCGCGGCTCGTGATTGTCCTCCAGCAGCTGACGCATCGCCTCGAAAGCATTGCCCGGTCGCGCGATCACCGACAGCAGCATCGCGTGCGTGACCCGGAAACGGCTGGTCAGCGGCTCGGGATCGGAGGCAATGAGCTTCTCGAAGGTGTTCTCGCCCCAGTTGACGAAGCCCTCCGGCGCCTTCTTGCGTACGACCTTGCGGCGCTTCTTCGGGTCGTCGCCCGCCTTCGCCAGCGCCTTCTCGTTCTCCACGACGTGCTCGGGCGCCTGCGCGACCACGAACCCCGCCGTATCGAACCCGGCCCGGCCGGCGCGGCCGGCGATCTGATGGAACTCCCGGGCCCGCAGCGTCCGCACCCGGGTCCCGTCGTACTTCGTCAGCGCGGTGAACAGCACGGTGCGAATGGGCACATTGACCCCGACGCCCAGCGTGTCCGTACCGCAGATGACCTTCAGCAGACCCGCCTGGGCCAGCTTCTCCACGAGCCGGCGGTACTTCGGCAGCATGCCGGCGTGATGCACCCCGATGCCGTGCCGTACGTAGCGCGACAGGTTCTGCCCGAACTTGGTGGTGAACCGGAAGTTCCCGATGAGCTGGGCGATCTCGTCCTTCTCGGCACGCGTACACATGTTGATGCTCATCAGCGCCTGCGCCCGTTCCACGGCGGCGGCCTGCGTGAAGTGCACGATGTAGACGGGCGACTGGCGGGTCTCCAGCAGCTCGGTGAGCGTCTCCGTCATCGGTGTGCTGCGGTATTCGTACGACAGCGGCACGGGCCGGGTCGCGGAGCGCACCACCGACGTCGGCTTGCCGGTGCGCCGGGTCAGATCCTCCTCGAACCGCGACATGTCGCCGAGCGTCGCGGACATCAGGATGAACTGCGCCTGAGGCAGTTCCAGCAGCGGAATCTGCCAGGCCCAGCCGCGGTCCGCCTCGGCATAGAAGTGGAACTCGTCCATCACGACCTGGCCGATGTCGGCGTGCTTGCCGTCGCGCAAGGCGATGGAGGCGAGCACCTCGGCGGTGCAGCAGATGACCGGCGCATCGGAGTTGACCGAAGCGTCGCCGGTCAGCATCCCGACGTTCTCGGTGCCGAACAGCTTGCACAGATCGAAGAACTTCTCCGACACCAGTGCCTTGATGGGCGCGGTGTAGAAGGTGACCTGGTCATTGGCGAGAGCGGTGAAGTGCGCGCCGGCCGCCACCAGGCTCTTCCCGGAGCCGGTGGGGGTGGAGAGGATGACGTTCGCACCCGAGACCACCTCGATCAGCGCCTCCTCCTGGGCAGGGTAGAGCGCGATGCCCTGCTGCTCGGCCCAGCTCGAAAAGGCTTCGAAGAGGGCATCGGGGTCGGCGTCGTTCGGCAGATGATCGATGAGGGTCACGCCCCCATACTGCCTGCCTCCGGCCCGGATCAGGGAACCGGCCGCACATATGAAGATCATGTGGCCGTCGCCGTGGCCTCCCGAACGGGGGCGGCGACCGGCCCGCGGCGCCTGAGCTGCGGCGATGCGGCCCGCGGGAGAGCCGGGGGCCTGCCCGGCGCGGGGCAGGTCTCCGCCTGGGGGCGGGGGAGTGTCGACGACGTCGGGCCGGAAGGGGCGGGAGGCGAGGGTAGCGCTCCGTATTCCCCGGTGTGCGTATCGCGATCGATATGTGCGCCGCCAAGGCCGCCCCCTGTACGGAGGAGACACGGCAGACCACCGCCCAATGCCTTCTACGATGGATTGCGCCGGTGGGTATCTGCCGACTGCAAGGGGTCGGCCCAAGGGATTTCGCGCGGATATCGCGCGGATCATCGGAGCATTTCCGGCTACAAAATCATTACGACCCCACTGCGAAACGCCTGCAGAACGCCTGCAAACCGACTACCGGCATGCGTGACGTTCCTTGCGACGGCCCCCCACCTCGCGGCCGGCGCAAAGGGAATCGCCGGTGGGGGACGGTGCGCGGCGGACGTGGCGCCCCGTTTCCGCGGCCCGGGGGTGGTTTCCCGGTCCTCCGGCTGCTCGGCTTAACGTAAGGCGCTGCAAACGAAGCCCAGGAGAGTCATGACCATCGAGCAGTCCACCTTCGGCGGGCGGATGCCTGCGAGAGCCGGCGACCTGGCGGTCGAACGGCACGGTATCGAGCCCGTGCCGGAAAGTAACCGCTACGGAAAACCCGGTCGGCTCTTTACGGTGTGGTTTGCGCCCAATCTCACCATGAGCGGGATTTTTACCGGCACCGTCGGTATTTCCCTGGGGCTGGACTTCTGGACCGCGCTCATCGCGATGGTGCTCGGCACGGTCATCGGCGCGCTGCCGGCCGCCTACCTGTGCACGTGGGGCAGCCAGACCGGCACCGGCCAGCTGCCGCTGTCGCGACTGGCCTTCGGCCGCGGCGTGGCGCTCCCCGGCATCATGCAGTGGCTCTCCTCCATCGCCTGGGACGCGCTCATCGGTCTGTTCGGCGGCGAGGCGCTGGCCCAGCTGCTGGGTTGGCCGTTCTGGCTGGGGGCGCTGGTCGTACTGCTGCTGCAAGGCGCCGTCGGCGTCTTCGGCTATGAGGTCCTGCATCAGCTTCAGACCTGGATGACCTTTGTCCTGGGCGCCGCCTTCGTGGTGCTCAGCGTCAAGCTGCTGTCCGGTGTGCCGCTTCCCGTATCGGGCTCCGCGCACGGTGCCGACCGCGTCGGGGCCTTCGTCCTGACCAGCACCATCGCGCTGAGCCTGGCGATCTCGTGGGCGCCGTACGCCTCCGACTTCAGCCGCTACCTGCCCCGTACGACCTCGCGGCCCCGGATGTTCTGGTTCTCCGTGCTCGGCATGGTGCTCTCCTTCGCCTGGGTCCAGACGCTGGGGCTGTGGGGCGCCGAGCTGTTCGCCGACCAAACCGCCGCCGGTGTCCACGGCCTCCTGGGCGGCGGCGCCCTCGCCGCCTTCGGGCTGCTGGCCATCGCGGCGGCGGCGGTGTGCAGCAACGCCATGAACGACTACAGCGGCTCCCTGGCCCTCCAAGCGGCCGGCGTACGGATTCCTCGGCCCCTCGCCGCCGGGGCGGCCGCCGTGCTCGGCTTTCTGCTGGTCCTGTGGATGCACTCGGCGGACACCACGGCACGCTTTCAGAATGTGCTGCTGTTCGTGGGCTACTGGATACCCGGCTTCGTCGGTGTGGTGATCGTCGATGCCTGGCAGCGGGCCAAGGCCAGAGGCGGTGCGCCGATCGACGTTGCGGCCGAGTTCGCGCGCCCCCAGCCGTGGTGGCCCGCGGCCGTCGCCTTCGTGGCCGCGTTCGCCGCCGCCGTGCCTTTCATGGACACCACCCTCTTCGTCGGCCCGATAGCCGCCGCGCTGCATGGCGCGGACTTCGCCTACTACGTCGCCTTCGCGGTCGCCGTGGCCGTCTATGCGCCCCTGCGGCGGATAGCCGGGACACGTGCGGCCAAGGCGCCCGAGGCGGCCGGAACCGCGGCTGCGTAGCGCGCGGCGGCGAGGGACCTGGGCGACGGACCGCGGCGACGCACCGCGGCGACGGGCCGCGGCGATGGACCGTTCGGAGGGGATACCGAATCGGTGTGCGGGCGGAGGTACCCGCCGAGGGTAAGGGTGAGGCGTCCTTTGCCGCCCTCGACAAGGAGCCGCGCCCGTGCCTCGTCTCTGCAACGATCCGCTGTTCCAGTCGTTCACCGAGCGGGCGCTCGCCCTGAGCACCCGCGGGGGTGCGGAGTACGGAGAGTGCGAGAAGACGGTGGGGCGGATCGTCCCGGGGGACGTCGCCGGCTGGCACCGGGAATGGTCGGCCACCGCCGCCATGGTGGAGTCCTGGGCGCGCGAGAGCGATGAGCGGGGCCGCCGGGTGAGCGCCCGCGAGGCGTACCACCGGGCGAGCACCTACTACCGCGTCTCCTACCTCCCGCTGTTCGGCGCCCCGGTCTCCCCGCTGCTGGTCGAGGCGTTCGACCACGAGAGCCGCTGCTTCGACCGCTTCGCGGAGCTTGCGGACCACCCCATGCGGCCCTTGGAGATCCCCTTCGAGGGCGGCACCCTGCCCGGCTATCTGTGCGTGCCGGAGGACGGGGGCATGCGCCGGCCGACGCTCATCGGCGTCAACGGCTATGACTCCAACATCCACGAGATGTACTGGTCGCACGCCGTTCCCGCGGTGCGCCGCGGCTACGCCTGCCTGCTCGTCGACGGCCCGGGCCAGGGACGGTCCCTGATCAAGGACGGCCTGACGCTGCGCCCGGAGTGGGACACGGTGCTGCGTCCCGTCGTCGATCACGCCCTGAAGCTGCCGGAGATCGACGCCGCCCGCATCGCGGTCATGGGCTGGAGCTTCGGCGGCTGTCTGGCACCGCGCGGGGTCAGCGGCGAGCCGCGGATCGCGGCCCTGATCGCCGATCCCGGGCATTGGGACCCGGCCGCCTTCGCCGGTTGGCTGCCGTTGCCGCCGGACCTCAAGGAACGACTGCCCGATGTGGACCCGGCGGAACTGGATCCGTACCTCGCCGGGGTCGCCGACGATCCGACCTTGAACTGGAAGCTGGTCCAGTGCGGGCTGTGGGTGCACGGCCTGGGTTCGCTCGGCGAGTACGTGGTGGAGATGCGGCGCTACCGGCTCGCGGATGTGGTGGCGTCCATCGCCTGCCCCACCCTCGTCGCGGCCGCCGAGAACGATCCGACGTCGGCGCAGGCGGAGCAGCTGTACGAGGCGCTGAAGTGCCCCAAGAAGCTGGTGCGCTTCACAGCTGAGGAGGGATCGGCCGGGCACTGCGAGAGCTGGAACCGCTCGCGATTCGACCAGCGGGTGTTCGACTGGCTCGACGACGTGCTGGGCGTGTGAAGCCGCACCCGCGCGACCTGCGGAGATCTTCTGACGCTACGCTGAGTCGCCGAGCCGACCAGGCGTCAAGAGCCGGGCGGCGGAAGCGGGTCGGGAGCGCCTTCGACGGGTGAGAGCCGACGCAACAGCCGATACAACAAGGGTGGGGGAACGACCATGATGGGACCGGCGCACTCGCTGTCCGGGGCCGCGGCCTGGCTGGGGGTGGGGGCGGCGGCCGATGCCACCGGGCATCCGATGCCCTGGCCGGTGCTGTTGTGCGGAGCACTGATCTGCGCCGGTGCGGCGCTCGCCCCCGACCTCGACCACAAGTCCGCCACCATCTCCCGCGCCTTCGGCCCCCTCTCGCGGATCCTCTGCGAGGTGGTCGACAGCATCTCGCACGCGGTCTACAAGGCCACCAAGATGCGCGGCGACTCCAATCGCAACGGCGGGCACCGCACCCTCACCCACACCTGGGTGTGGGCCGTCCTGGTCGGCGGTGGCATGTCGCTGCTGGCGATGACGGGCGGCCGGTGGGCGGTCCTCGGCATCCTCTTCGTCCACATGGTCCTCGCCATCGAGGGCCTGCTGTGGCGGGCGGCGCGGGTCTCCAGCGACGTACTGGTGTGGCTGCTGGGCGCGGCCGCGGCCTGGATCCTGGGCGGCATTCTCGACCAGCCCGGCAACGGCGCGAACTGGCTGTTCGCCGAGCCGGGCCAGGAGTACCTCTGGCTGGGCCTGCCCGTCGTGCTCGGCGCGCTGGTCCATGACATCGGTGACGCGCTGACCGTCTCCGGCTGCCCCGTCCTGTGGCCCATCCCGATAGGCCGCAAGCGCTGGTATCCGCTCGGCCCGCCCAAGGGCATGCGCTTCAAGGCGGGCAGCTGGGTGGAGCTCAAGGTGCTGATGCCGGTCTTCATGGTGCTGGGCGGCATCGGTGGCCTGGGAGCCCTCGGCTACATCTGACCGACGCGCGCCGCGGCCCGGGCCTGCGGCGCGCTACAGGCCCGACGGGACGGCGGCGCGCCCCCATCCCGTCGGGCCTGTAGCGCGCGGCGGGTGCGGCAGGCCCGGCGAACACCGCGGCGGCGACGATCACCACGGCGACGGTCACCCGTGCCAGGACCGCCACAGCGCCGCATACGCCCCCTCCGCGGCGACCAGCTCATGGTGACTGCCCAGCTCGCTGATCCGGCCCTCCTCGACGACCGCGATCAGATCCGCGTCATGCGCGGTGTGCAGCCGGTGCGCGATGGCCACCACCGTACGGCCGTCCAGCACCTTGCCCAGTGAGCGTTCCAGGTGGCGGGCCGCTCGCGGATCCAGCAGCGACGTCGCCTCGTCCAGCACCAGGGTGTGCGGGTCGGCGAGCACCAGCCGGGCCAGCGCGATCTGCTGGGCCTGCGCCGGGGTGAGCGGATGGCCGCCGGAGCCGACCTCGGTGTCCAGCCCCTCGTCCAGCGCAGTCGCCCAGTCCTCGGCGTCCACCGCGCCCAGCGCCGACCAGAGTTCGGCATCGGCCGCATCCGTGCAGGCGAGCAGCAGATTGTCGCGGAGCGAGCCCACGAAGACGTGATGCTCCTGGTTCACCAGGGCCACATGGGCGCGGACGCGTTCGGCGGGCATGTCGGACAGCGCGGCGCCGCCCAGGGTGACGGTGCCCGTACGCGGCGCGTAGATGCCCGCCAGCAGCCGGCCCAGCGTCGACTTGCCCGCGCCGGAGGGGCCGACCAGGGCCAGCCGGCTGCCGGGGCGGACCTGGAGCGAGACCTCGTGCAGCACATCGACCCCCGCGCGGTAGCCGAAGCGCACCGCGTCGGCGCGGACGTCCCGGCCGTCGGGCGTCACCCGCTCGTCCGCCGCCTCCGGCTCGATCTCCCGCACGCCCACCAGCCGGGCGATGGACACCTGGGCCACCTGCAGCTCGTCGTACCACCGCAGGATCATGCCGATCGGCTCGATCATCATCTGCGCCAGCAGCGCACCCGTCGTCAGCTGACCGGGCGTCAGCCATCCCTCCATGACGAAGGCGCCGCCGAGCAGCAGCACCGAGCCGAGGATCAGCACATGCGTCACATTGATGACGGGAAAGAGCACCGACCGCAGGTACAACGTGTACCGCTCCCATTGCGTCCATTCCCGGATCCGGCGCTCCGACTGGGCGATTCGGCGGGGGCCCAGTCGGTGTGCCTCGATGGTGCGTCCCGCGTCCACGGTCTCGGTGAGCGCGGCGGAGACGGCGGCGTATCCGGCGGCCTCGGAACGATAGGCGCTCGGCGCGCGTGTGAAGTACCAGCGGCAGCCGACGATGAGAAGGGGCAGCGCTATGAGGACGGACAGCGCGAGCGGCGGCGCCGTCACGGTGAGCCCGCCGATCAGCAGCGCGATCCACACCACGCCGATGGACAGCTGCGGGACGGCCTCCCGCATCGCCTCCGCCAGCCGGTCGATGTCCGTGGTGATACGGGACAGCAGATCACCGGTGCCGGCCCGTTCCAGGACGCTCGGCGGCAGCGCCACGGACCGTACGAGAAAGTCCTCGCGCAGATCGGCCAGCATCTGCTCGCCGAGCATCGCCCCGCGCAGCCGTACGGTCCGTACGAACAGGGTCTGTGCAACCAGCGCGAGGGCGAACAGCGCGACGGTGCGGGTGAGTTGGATATCCCGGTGACCTGCGGAGAGGTCCTCGACCAGCCCGCCGAGCAGATACGGGCCGACCATCGAGGCGATGACTGCGGCGGCGTTGACGCCGACCAGCAGGGCGAAGGCCCGCCGGTGACGGCGGATCAGGCCGGTCACGTACCCGCGCACGGTGGCCGGGGAGCCGACCGGCAGGGTCGTGGTGGTCTGCGGGGCGTCCGGATCGTGCTCCGGTGGCGCCAGGCCGATCATGCGGTCTCCTCGAGCTGCGCGGGGGCGTGTTCGGGTGGGGTGAGTGCCGGGCGGGCCGGGGCGTCGTCGGTCTCGCGGGTGACGACGGCGCGGTAGTCGGGGTGGGTGCGCAGCAGTTCGCGGTGGGTGGCGGTGGCGGCGACCTTGCCGGCCGGGAGGAAGACCACGTCGTCGGCACGGTCCAGCAGCAGGGGGCTGGAGGTGAGGACCACCGTCGTGCGGCCGGTCCGGATCTCGCGGAGACCGTCGGCGATCCGCGCCTCGGTATGCGAGTCGACGGCGCTGGTCGGCTCGTCCAGCACCAGGACCACGGGGTCGGCGACGAGCGACCGGGCAAGGGCGAGCCGCTGGCGCTGGCCGCCGGACAGCGACCGGCCGCGTTCGGTGATCCGGGTGTGCATCGGGTCCCCGGAGTCGTCGACGGACGCTTGCGCCAGCGCGGTCAGCACATCGCCGCACTGCGCCGCGGCGAGCGCCCGTGCCGTGCCCACCTGCCCGGAGGCCGGTACGTCGAGGAGGTCCCCGAGGGTGCCGGAGAGCAGGACGGGGTCCTTGTCCTGGACGAGGACGGCCGTACGGGCGGCATCGCGCGGGAGATCGTCGAGCGGGGTGCCGCCAAGGAGGACGGACGGCAGGGGGTCCGCATCCTCGTCCGGATCAGGGGGGTGCCCGCCGAGGCGTTCGGCGAGTCGGCCCGCGGCGTCGGGGTCGCCGCAGACCACCGCGGTCAGCCGGCCGGCCCCAACGGTCAGGCCGCTGACGGGGTCGTGCAGATCGCCGTCGGGGATGCCGCGGCCGACGCCCCCCTTGCCCTCGGCGGGCCGGGTCAGCGCCAGTACCCGCGCCGCACGCTTCGCCGACGGCTTGGAGAAGGAGTAGGCCATCGCGATCTCTTCGAAGTGCCGCAGGGGATAGAGCAGGAAGGCGACCGCGCTGTAGATGGTGACGAGCTCGCCGACGGCGATCCGGCCGTCGAGGGCGAGCCGGACGCCGTACCAGACCACCGCGATCAGCAGCAGGCCCGGGAGCGCGACCTGTACGGCCGAGATCAGGGACCACATCCGGGCGCTGCGCACGGCGGCCTTGCGCACCTCCTGAGAGGCACTGCGGTAGCGGCCGAGGAAGAGCTCCTCGCCGCCGATGCCGCGCAGTACGCGCAGCCCGGCGACGGTGTCGGACGCCAGCTCGGTCGCCTTGCCCGCCATCTCGCGCTGGGCGTCGGCGCGGCGGGTGGCGGGCGGCAGCAGCGGCAGTACGGCAAGCGCCAGTACGGGTACGCCAAGGGCCACCACGACGCCGAGGGTGGGCTGATAGACCACCAGGGCGACGCAGACGCCGACCGACGTCAGTGCCGCGGCCCCGAACCGGGAGATCGCCTCGACGAACCAGCCGATCTTTTCCAGGTCACCGGTGCTGACGGCGACGATCTCACCGGCCGCCACCCGCCGGGTCATGGCCGAGCCGAGCTCGGTGGTCTTGCGGGCGAGCAGTTGCTGCACCCGGGCGACGGAGGTGATCCAGTTGGTGACCGCCGAGCGGTGCAGCATGACGTCGCCGAGGGAGACCAGTACTCCCAGGAGCACCATGAGGCCGCCGGCCAGGACCAGTTGGCCGCCGTCGCGGTCCACCACGGCCTGTACGGCGGTGCCCACCGGAAGCGGGAACGAGGCCACCGCGCCGGTGTGCACCAGGCCCCAGAAAAGGGCCTTGGCCTGCCCGCCGAGCTGCTGTTGGTAGAGCCACAGGAGAAATCTGCCGCCCGTACGGACGTCGGGGACGCCCGGGTCGGGGTGCGGAAGGTCGCGAATGTGCATGATGTCCAAGACGTGTCGTGGGCGGACGTTCGGGCCGGCGGAAAGCGGTGCGGCGGGCGGGAACGCGTGGGGGGAGGGGAGCCGGAGCGGAAGATGGAAGGTTGGCGCGCCGGGCGCGCCGATTTCAAACGGTTTTCCGTCGCCGACGTGGGTATCGGGCCAATCGTGTGGGACGCGTACGCAACGGGCGGGTGCTGGAGGTTCGTCAGCCTTCCGGTGCGACGATGTGGCCATGCGAATTGCGGGCAGTGCGATGAGGGCGGCGGCCGTGGCCGCGGGTCTGGTGCTTGTGGCGGGCTGTGGTGGCGCCGCGAGAGGCGGAGGCGGCAAGGATGACGGCGCGGGGAAGGGCGAGCGGCCCGGCGGCCCGGCGCGTGGCGCGTCGGCGACCACGCACCTCAAGAACATCCCCGAGGTGGGCAGCGCCCTGCAGTCGCGGATCCCGGCCGATTCCCGGCAGGTCGTAGCGGTCTACGGGGAGGACACGGACTCCGCCGAATCCACTGTCGTGCTCTATGAGAAGGGCGCCAGGGGCTGGGACCGCAAGGCGATGTGGGCCGCGCACAACGGCCGCAACGGCTGGACGCTGAACCACCATGAAGGCGACAAGCGCAGCCCCGTCGGCGTGTTCACGCTGACCGACGCGGGCGGTGTCCTCGCGGATCCGGGTGCCCGTCTGCCGTACACGCACTCGCCGGGGTTCACTCCGCCGTCGTACTGGGACAAGGGCACCCGGCACGACTTCGACTACGTCGTCGCCATCAACTACAACCGCGTCAAGGGCACCTCTCCGCTGGACCCGACGCGCCCCCAGGGGCAGGCCAAGGGTGGCGGGATCTGGATGCACTTGGACCACGGAAGCGGGACCTCCGGTTGCGTCAGCATCCCCAAGGCCGCGATGACGGAGCTGCTGCGCGCCCTCGACCCGGCGCGGCACCCCGTTGTGGTGATGGGAGACAAGGCGCATCTCTCCGCCTGAGCGCATCTCTCCGCCTGAGCGCATCTCTCCGCCTGAGCGCCCTCCTCGACGCTGAATACGCAGATTGCGGGGCGAAGTGTGCCTGGGCCTGTTCGGTGGATCAGGCCCGGGCGGGAGAGTCGGGCGACCGGGGCTTGGATCAAGCTCCAAGATTTACCGGGAAGTTGCACGGGCCTCTTTCGTAGGGAAGGACGGACCGCCATAGTGACGGATCGCGGAAGTCCACTTCCGCATGACAGAACCCGTCCAGGTAGGAGTGCCCGTGCCGCACGCCAACGGAACCCTCATACGCCGCGCCGGCCGACTGCTGCGCACCAGCCTGTTCGCGCAGGTACTCATCGCCCTGGTCCTCGGTGTCCTCGTCGGACGCCTGTGGCCCGGGGCGGGCTCGTCGCTCCAGCCGCTCGGCGACGGCTTCGTCCGGCTGATCAAGGCGATGATCGCCCCGCTGGTCTTCTGCGTCGTCGTCGCCGGCATCACCAAGGCCGGCGATCTCAAGGCCTTCGGACGGATCGGGGTCAAGGCCCTGATCTGGTTCGAGGTCGCCACCAGCATCGCGCTGGTCGTCGGCCTCTTCGCCGGCAATGTCTTCGCGCCCGGCGCCGGCATGCATGTCGACCCCGCGTCCCTCGACAAGGGCGCGGTCGACGCCAAGACGGGCGGCGGACAGCTGCGCTCGGCCGCCCAGTTCGTGCTGGAGTCGCTGCCGAACAGCGCGGTCGGGGCGTTCGCCGAGAACGCGCTGCTCCAGGTCCTGGTCCTGGCCTGCCTGGTGGGCGCGGCGCTGCTGCACCTCGGACAGCAGAAGGTGCCGGCGATCCTGCCGGTGATCGAGCAGGCCCAGGACGTCGTGTTCACCATCGTCGGCTACATCATGAAGCTCGCCCCGCTCGCGGTCTTCGGTGCCACCGCCCATCTCGTCGGGGAGTACGGGCTGGGCGCGATGTCGACGTACGGCAAGCTGATCGCGGTCTGCTACGGCGTCGCGCTGGCCTTCCTCGTCCTGCTCGGGCTCGCGCTCAAGGCCGTCACCGGGCTGAGCCTGTGGAAGTTCGTCCGCTACACCCGCGAGGAACTGCTCCTCGCGCTCGGCACCGGATCCAGCGAAACCGTGATGCCGCGGATGATGCAGAAGCTTCGGGCCGCCGGCTGCCGGGACGATGCGGTGGGCCTGGTACTGCCGACCGGCTACTCCTTCAACCTCGACGGCGCCTCGATCTACCTCTCCATCGGCACGCTCTTCATCGCGCAGGCCATCGGCGTCGATCTCTCGCTCGGCCAGCAGATCACCGTTGTCCTGGTGCTGATGCTCACCAGCAAGGGCATGGCGGGCGTGCCGGGTTCGGCGTTCCTCGCGCTGTCCGCGACCGCCTCCGCGCTGGGCGTCATCCCGGCCGCCGCGGTCGCCCTGCTGCTCGGCGTCGACCGGATCATGGACTCCATGCGGGTGGCGACCAATCTGCTCGGCAACTGTGTCGCGGTGTTCGCGGTGTCCCGCTGGGAGGGGGCGCTGGACCGGGTGACGGCGAAGAAGGTCCTGAACGGCGAGCCGCCGGCGGAAGCACCGGCGGATGCGGGGACGCGGAAGGCGGAGAGCGCGGCCGAGCCGGACGGTGCGGCCGTCACCACCGGCGAGAAATGACGCCCCAGGGGCGCCCGGCGGACAGTACCGTCCGCCGGGCCCCCGCCCGCTGCCGGGCCTACTCCTCCGGCTTCTGCGAATCCATCCCCGGCCGTGCCTTCTTCCACAGGCCCCGGGTGAAGTCGGGAATCTCCTGCGGCGCGCCGTTCGCCTTGATCGAGAGATCGCTCAGCGGCACCGGCGCCGTCCAGGTCGCCGCGTCATAGACGTCGAAGTCCGGTACGAGGCCCAGCCGCATGCACTGCATCAGCCGGAAGACGAGCATGTAGTCCATTCCGCCGTGGCCGCCGGGCGGATTGGCGTGCTCCTTCCAGAGCCAGTGGTCCCACTCCGCGTATTTCGCGAAGTCGCCCCATTCGTCGTTGCTCTGGTCGGGCTCGATATAGATCCGCTCGGGGTAGTCCTCGAAGACGCCCTTGGTGCCGCCGAGGCTGTTGATGCGGCTGTAGGGGTGCGGGGTGGAGACATCGTGCTCGAGGCGGATCACCCGGCCCTTGGCGGTCTGGACGAGGCTGATCGTCCGGTCGCTCTCGATGTACGACTCCTTCCAGCTCGGGTCGTTCGGCGGCATGTGTTCCTTGCGGTACGCCGCCAGGCCCAGTGCGGGGGTGCCGAAGCTGGAGATCCGCACGGCCCGGTCCCCGCGGTTGACGTCCATGTAGTTGGCCACCGGACCGAAGCCGTGGTTGGGGTAGAGGTCGCCGCGCAGCCGGGTGTGCCAGAGCCGGCGCCACGGTCCCTCGTAGTACGTGGGGTCGAACATCAGGCCGCGCAGATCGTGGTTGTAGGCGCCCGCGCCGTGCAGCAGGTCGCCGAACAGGCCCGCATGCGCCATCCGCAGTACCCGCATCTCGTTTCTGCCGTAACAGCAGTTCTCCAGCTGCATGCAGTGCCTGCGGGTTCTTTCGGAAAGATCCACCAGCTCCCACAGCTGGTCCAGACGGAGCGAGAGCGGGCATTCCACGCCCACATGCTTGCCGTTGAGCAGGGCGGTCTTCGCCATCTCGAAGTGCCGGTCCCAGGGCGTGGCCGCGTAGACGAAATCGATGTCGCCGCGCTTGCAGAGGTTTTCGAAATCGTGGTCGCCGTTTGTGTACACCGCGGGCGCGGGCTGTCCGGCGTCGGTGACCTTCTTGGCCGCCTTTGCGACCTTCTCCTTCACCGGGTCGCACAGCGCGACGACGCGTACGCCGGGCACCGCGAGAAAGAGGTCGATCATGCTGCCGCCGCGGTTGCCGAGGCCGATGAGGCCGACGCGTACGGTGCTGCGCCGTTCGAACGGCACCCCGATCATGGTCTTGCCCTTGGCCTCGGGGGCCGCGGCGGCCGTTGCGGTGTCCGCGGCCGCCGGTGCGGCCGCCGCCGCGTTGCCCGCCGTGAGCCCGCCGAGCCCCAGCCCGGCACCCGCCGCCCCGGCGGTCCACAGCACCGAGCGCCGGCTCGGCCCTGCCTCGTCGTGCTCGTGGACGGGGTCGTGGTTCTGCTGTCGTGACTCGTTCACCGGTCCTCCAGAGAGCGGCGCGGATGGTGTGCGGGACATCCCGAACCTCGGTCAGGACCTTGGCGGTTGAGCCACCTGAGGCACAAGAGGGCAAGTTGGACTCTTGGGGCGGCGGGCTTGGACTCTTTCGTTGTCTTGCTGCAAGAGCCGCACCCAGCATCTTTCGCAAGGTGCTGAAAAGCCTTGCATTTTCTGACGTTTGAACCTTGACGTGTTCACGAACCAAGGGCAGGCTCCGCTACGGAATCCGAGACGGATCCGCATCCCCCCATGGCGGCCTGGCGCGTGGCTGCTCTCAAGGGCGCGGTGTGCCCTGCCGCGTCCGCTGATGAAGGAGCCGCAAGATGCAGCATCGTTCCCGCGTGCTGGGCGGAGCGTTGGCCGGCGTGCTGGCCACGGCCGGCCTGGCCACCCTCGCGCCATGGTCCTCGCAGGCCACCCCACCTGGCGAAAAGACCGTCACGGCCACCATGTTCGAGCGGAAGTTCGCGGATGTCGCGCAGGCCTGCACCGACCAGCTGGGCCCGGCCGGCTACGGCTATGTCGAGGTCTCACCCGCCTCCGAGCACATCCAGGGCGGCCAGTGGTGGACCTCGTACCAGCCCGTCAGCTACAAGATCGCCGGTCGGCTGGGCGACCGGGACGCCTTCGCCGCGATGGTGAAAACCTGTCACGGCGCGGGCGTGAAAGTTATTGCGGATGCCGTCATCAACCACATGGCGGCCGGATCCGGTACGGGCACCGGCGGTACGCAGTACAGCAAGTACAACTACCCAGGCTTCTACCAGGACCAGGACTTCCACGGCTGCCGTAAGGACATCTCCAACTACGGCGACCGCAACGACGTCCAGACCTGCGAACTGGTCGGGCTCGCCGACCTCGACACCGGCAGCGACTACGTCCGCACCACCCTCGCCAAGTATCTCGACGACCTGCGGTCACTGGGCGTCGACGGCTTCCGGGTGGACGCCGCCAAGCACATCTCCGCCACCGACCTCGCCGCCATCAAGGGCAAGATGAACGACCCCGGATACTGGGTGCAGGAGGTCATCTACGGCTCCGGCGAGGCGGTCCGGCCCGACGAGTACACCGGCATCGGCGACGTCGACGAATTCCGCTACGGCGCCCACCTCAAGAGCGCCTTCCAGGGCGGCAACCTCGCCCAGCTCAAGTCCATCGCGGACGGCAAGCTCGGCGGCGACAAGGCCCGTACCTTCGTCGACAACTGGGACACCGAACGCAACGGCTCGACGCTCACCTACAAGGACGGCGCCGCCTACGCCCTCGCCAACGTCTTCATGCTCGCCTCGCCCTACGGATCCCCGAACGTCTACTCCGGCTACGAGTGGTCCGACAAGGACGCGGGCCCGCCCAGCGGCGCCGACGGCTGGACCGATGAACACGCCAAACGGGAGATCACCGGCCTGGTCGGCTTCCGCAACGCGGTGGGCTCGGCCGAACTGACCGACTGGTGGGACAACGGCGGCAGCGCCATCGCCTTCGGTCGGGCCGGTAAGGGGTTCGTCGCCCTCAACAACGGCGACGGCGAACTCCGGCAGACCTTCGCCACCTCACTGCCCGCCGGCACCTACTGCAACGTCGCCAAGGCCGCGCCGGACAGCTGCGACGGCAACACCGTCAGCGTCGGCGACGACGGCAAGGCGCAGCTGACGGTCCCGGCCAGGAGCGCCGTCGCGCTGCACATCGGCGCCAAGAGCTGACCCGGGTACGTCCTCCGTACGGGCGGGCCCCTCGCGCCGCGGTCAATCCGGCCGAGTGGCCCGCTCCAGCTCCATCAGCACCGAGTAGTACCCCCGCCCGCCGGTCGCCTGATCCATCCCCACTTCGCACATCCGGTTCGCCGACAGATGCGCATCGAAAGCCCGCGCCGTGACCTCGGCCGCCTCCTTCGCCGTCGCCGACTCCGTCAGCTCCCGGTGCAGCATCCCGCGGTCGCCGGCGAACGCGCAGCAGCCCGCGTCGTCCGGCACCACCACCTCCCGGGCGCACGCCTCGGCGACCTCCCGAAGCTGCGCCTCGTCCCCCAGGTGCCGCATGGAGCAGGTGGGATGGAGGACGGCGGAGCCGACGGTGCGCAGGATCTCCAGGCGCGGCAGCAGCTCCTCGGCGGCCCAGACGACGGAGTCGACGACGGTCAGCTCGGCGTGCAGGGCGCGGTTGTCCGGCGTCAGATACGGCACGACCTCGTGGGCGAGGCCCAGCGTGCAGGAGGAGGCATCCACGACCAGCGGCAGCCGGCCGCCGGCCGTCCAGCCCCAGGCCGCCTCCACGATGCGGTCGGCCATCACCCGGTTGCCCTCGCCGTACCCCTTGGAGTGCCAGATGGTGGCGCAGCACGTACCGGTCACATCCGGCGGGATCCACACCGGACGGCCCGCCCGCCGGGACACCGCCACCACCGCCTCGGGGAGCGAGGGGCCGCGATGGCCGGCCGGTGCGCCGAAGATGCGGTTCACGCACGCGGGGTAGTAGACGGCGGCCGCCCCCGCCTTCCGGGTGACGGGCAGCCTGCGGGCCGCGGCGCCCGGGATCTCCGGCAGCCACTCGGGCACCAGATCGGGGCGTACGGCTTTGCGGGCGGCGCGGGTCAGCGCGGTCGTCAGCCGGTCGCCGATCCGGTCCGCGGCGGCCACCGCCAGCCGCGCCGACCGCTCCACGGACGTGAACCGCCGGGCGACCTGCGCGGCCGTCCACTCCTCGCGCGGCGAGTGCCGCGCGTGCCGGAAGTCCCGCATCATCGCGCCGGTGTCGATACCCACCGGGCAGGCCAGTTTGCAGGTCGAGTCGCCGGCGCAGGTGTCCACCGCGGCATAGCCGTACGCCGTCAGCAGCGCCTCGTTGACGGGGGAGCCGGGCGGCTGGCGCATCATCTCGCGGCGCAGCACGATCCGCTGGCGGGGAGTGGTGGTCAGGTCTTCGCTGGGGCAGGTCGGTTCGCAGAAGCCGCATTCGATGCAGGGGTCGGCGATTGCCTCGATCTCGGGGATGGTCTTCAGCCCGCGCAAGTGCCCTTTCGGGTCGCGGTCCAGCAGGACGCGCGGCGCGAGGATGCCGTGCGGATCGACGATCTCCTTGATCCGCCACATCACCTCCGTTGCCCGTGGCCCCCATTCCAGCTCCAGGAACGGCGCGATGTTCCGGCCGGTCGCGTGCTCCGCCTTGAGCGAGCCGTCGAAGCGCTGGACGGTCAGCCGGCAGAACTCGTCCATGAAGGCGGCGTAGCGCGCCACATCGCCGGGCTTCGCGGCGTCGAAGGCGAGCAGGAAGTGCAGATTGCCGTGCGCGGCGTGCCCGGCGACCGCCGCGTCGAAGCCGTGCCGGGCCTGGAGCTCCAGAAGGCAGGCGCAGGCGTCGGCGAGCCGGGACGGCGGCACCGCGAAATCCTCGGTGATCAGCGTCGTCCCGGGCGGCCGGGAGCCGCCCACCGCCGTCACAAAGGCCTTACGGGCCGTCCAGTAGCCGCCGATGGTCCCCGTGTCGCGGGTGAAGGCGTTGGTGACGGAGGCCACCGGCGCGACCAGGTCCAGCCCGGCCAGCACCCGCTCCGCGGCCTCCTCGTACGCCCGCTGCGCGGCCTCGTCCGGCGCCCGGAACTCCACCAGCAGCGCCGCGGTCTCCTTCGGCAGCTCCGCCCAGTCGGCCGGCACCCCGGCCACCCGCACCGAGGCCCGCAGCGTATTGCCGTCCATCAGCTCCACGGCCCGCGCGCCCGCTTCGTTGAAGCCCGGTACGGCCGCGGCCGCGGCGCCCAAGGTGGGGAAGAACAGCAGCGCGCTGCTGGTGTGCCGGTCCAGCGGCAGCGTGTCGAAGACGGTCTCGGCGAGGAAGCCGAGGGTGCCCTCGGAGCCGACCATCAGTCCGCGCAGGATCTCCACCGGCGTCGCCCCGTCGAGGAAGGCGTCCAGGCGGTAGCCGTTGGTGTTCTTGATCTCGTACTTGGCGCGGATCCTGGCCACCAGCTCCGGGTCCGCCTCGATCTCGGCCTTCAGCGCCAGCAACCCCGCGCAGAGCGCGGGTTCGGCGTGCGCCAGCTCGGCCTCGGCGGCCGGATCCGCGGTGTCCACGATCGTGCCCGAAGGGAGGACGAGCGTGACGGAGGACAGCGTCCGGTAGGAGTTACGGGTGGTGCCGGCCGTCATCCCCGAGGCGTTGTTGGCGACCACCCCGCCCAGGGTGCAGGCGATCGCGCTGGCCGGATCGGGGCCGAGCAGCCTGCCGTAACGGGCGAGGGCGGCATTGGCGCGCAGGACGGTCGTCCCCGGCCGGATCCGGGCGCGGGCGCCGCCGTCCAGCACCTCGACCCCGGTCCAGTGACGGCGCACGTCCACCAGGATGTCCTCGCCCTGCGCCTGCCCGTTGAGCGAGGTGCCGGCGGCCCGGAAGACGACATGGCGGCCCTTGCTCCGGGCGTACGAGAAGACGGCGGAGATGTCGTCGATGTCCTCGGCCAGCACCACCACTTGCGGCACGAAGCGGTAGGGACTGGCGTCCGAGGCGTAGCGGACCAGGTCGGAGAGGGTGTGGAGCACCTTGTCCGGGCCGAGCAGCGCCGTCAGGTCGCCGCGCAGCGGCTCGGGGGTGCCGGCGGCCCGCCGGTCGGCCACCCGGTCGTGCGCGGGAGAGGCGGTGGTTGCGGGTCGCAGGGCGTCGGGCTCGGGCTCCAGCAGCGGCATGACGGCATTCCTCCGGGTCGGCCGGGCGCCCGCTTCCGGTCCTGCCGGGCGCCCGCTCTAGTGCTGCTTACCCGCCCCGTCGACCAGGGTGGACAGCAGGCCGCCGAGCACCTCGCGCTGATCGGCGGTCAGCGGGGCCAGGATCTCCTCCGCCGCGGCCCGCCGCGCGCTGCGCAGGGCGCGCAGCGTGGACCGGCCGGTGTCGGTGAGCTCGATACGGATCACCCGCCGGTTGGCCGGATCCGGTACCCGGCGTACCGCGCCGTTCGCCTCCAGCGCGTCCACCAGCGTCGTCACCGCCCGCGGCACGACCTCCAGCCGCTCGGCGAGGTCGGCCATCCGGGGCGGCGTCTGGCGGTAGTGGTCCACGATGCGCAGCAGCCGGGACTGGGCCGGGGTGAAGGCGATGTCCAGGTCCTCAAGATGATGCTTCTGGGCGCGGTGCATCCGGCGGGTCAGCCGGACCAGCTGCTCGGCGACATGGGAGGTGGTGGAGGCGGCGGAGGCGCCGTCCGTCGGCTCGGGGGAGGACATGCCGCGAGGATAGCGGATATCAGGACCTTGTTCATTGTGAGCTTAGGTAACAATGAGCTAAGCTCCACGATGCTCGCCCGACCGTTCCCCCTCACCCCTCCCGAAGGAGCCCATGCGCAGCGACGAACCCCACTGGACCCCGCCGCCCAAGGACCCGGAAGCGCCGGTCCAACTACGCCGGATCCTCACGCTCTTCCGCCCCTACCGCGCCCGGCTGGCCCTGGTCGGCCTGCTCGTCGGCGCCTCCTCCCTCGTCTCGGTCGCCTCGCCGTTCCTGCTCCGCGAGATCCTGGACGTCGCGATCCCCGACCGGCGCACCGGGCTGCTCACGGTCCTCGCCCTCGGCATGATCGCCACGGCCGTCACCACCAGCGTCTTCGGCGTCCTGCAGACCCTGCTGTCCACCACCGTCGGCCAGCGCGTCATGCACGACCTGCGCACCGCCGTCTACGCCAAGCTCCAGCGGATGCCCCTGGAGTTCTTCACCCGCACCCGCACCGGCGAGGTCCAGTCCCGGATCGCCAATGACATCGGCGGCATGCAGGCGACGGTCACCTCCACCGCGACCTCCCTGGTCTCCAACCTGACCTCCGTGGTCGCCACCATCGTCGCCATGGTCGCCCTCGACTGGCGCCTGACCGTCGTCTCGCTGCTCCTGCTGCCGCTGTTCGTCTGGATCAGCCGCCGGGTCGGCAACGAACGCAAGAAGATCACCGCCCAGCGGCAGAAGCAGATGGCGTCGATGTCCGCGATGGTCACCGAATCGCTGTCCGTCAGCGGCATCCTGCTCGGTCGCACCATGGGCCGCGCCGACTCCCTCACCCGGACCTTCGCCGACGAGTCCGAGCGCCTGGTCGACCTCGAGATCCGCGCCAACATGGCCGGCCGCTGGCGGATGGCGACCATCGGCATCGTCATGGCCGCCATGCCCGCCCTGATCTACTGGGCGGCCGGCCTGGTCCTCCAGCTCGGCGGCCCGACCTTCTCCCTGGGCACCCTCGTCGCCTTCGTCACGCTTCAGCAGGGCCTGCTGCGCCCCACCGTCTCGCTGCTGTCCACCGGCGTGCAGATGCAGACCTCCCTCGCCCTCTTCCAGCGCATCTTCGAATACCTCGATCTGCCGGTCGCCATCACCGAGCCTGCCGAGCCGGTACGTCTCCCGGCCCCGCGCGGCGAGATCCGCTTCGAGAACGTGACGTTCTCCTACGACGCCGGTGCCTCCGAGGCCGCCCCGACCCTCGACGGCATCGACCTCACCATCCCGGCGGGCGGCAGCCTCGCCGTCGTCGGCGCCACGGGCAGCGGCAAGAGCACCCTCAGCTACCTGGTGCCACGGCTCTACGACGTGACCGAGGGCCGGGTCACCCTGGACGGCGAGGACGTCCGCGACCTCGCCTTCGACACCCTCGCGCGCTCGGTCGGCGTGGTCTCCCAGGAGACGTACCTCTTCCACGCCTCGGTCGCCGACAATCTCCGCTTCGCCAAGCCGGACGCCACCGACGACGAGATAGCACGCGCAGCCGAGGCCGCCCAGATCCACGACCACATCGCGGCCCTCCCCGACGGCTACGACACCCTCGTCGGCGAACGCGGCTACCGCTTCTCCGGCGGCGAGAAACAACGCCTCGCCCTCGCCCGGACGATCCTGCGCGATCCGCCCGTACTCGTCCTGGACGAGGCCACCAGCGCCCTGGACACCCGCACCGAACACGCCGTCCAACAGGCCATCGACGCCCTGTCCAAGGGCCGCACCACCCTCACCATCGCGCACCGCCTCTCCACCGTCCGCGATGCCGACCAGATCGTCGTCCTGGACGCCGGGCGGATCGCCGAGCGCGGCACCCACGACGAACTGCTCGCCGCCGGGGGACGCTATGCGGCGCTGGTACGCCGCGACGCCCACCGGGAGTCACCCGGGTCCTCCGCCGGCTCCCCGGCCGACGGGCGTGACGCACGCCTCACCTCCGTCGACGATCAGGTGATGACCGCTAAGTAACCCACGGGTAAGGTCGTGCTCGCGGCGGCCAGTTCAATGGTCGGGGTGGCCGCCGCACTCTCTCGTCGGGCCGTGTCGTTTCCCTGGGGCGGCCTGGTGCCCGCTCCGTCCGCCTCCTGGCCGAGCCGCTCGCCCGGTGCGGTCCGGGCCTTCCGGCGGTCAGAGCGCGCCGGCGTCGAGGGTGGCGGCCATCCGCCGATAGCCCTCGTCGTTCGGGTGCTTGTGGTCGCCGCTGTCGTACGTGGGCGCGAGCGCATCCCCATCGGCAGGGTCGGCGAGCGCCACCGCGAAGTCGGCCACCGCGTCGAACTCGCCCGAGTCCCGGATCCAGGCGTTGACCTCCCGCCGCTTCGCCTCGGCGACCGGCGTGTGGTACTCGGCCCCCTGGAACGGCAGGATCGTCCCGCCGATGATCCTGACGTCCGCCGCCCGCGCCTGCGCGATGAGGTCCCGGTAGCCCGCGATCAGGTCGGCGACGGCGTTGTCCGGGGCGGGCTTGTACGTGGGCAGATCGACCTCGCTGAACCCGATGTCGTTGAGGCCGACCAGTACCACCACGGAGCGGACGCCCGGTTGGTCGACCACATCGCGCCGGAAACGCCCGACCGCCCGCTCCCCGAACCACGCCGAGTCGTTGAGCAGCAGATTCCCGCCGATGCCCTGATTGAGTACGGGCCGCGGCGCCCCCTCGGCGGCCAGCCGCTCGGCCAGCGCGTCCGAGTAGCGCCGGTTGGCATCGACGGTCGAGTTGAACCCGTCGGTGAGCGAGTCGCCGAACACCACCACCGTCTCCCTCCGGGCCGGTCCGCCGTCCGCCAGCTCGACGGCGGCGAGGTAGTACCAGGACACCGTCGTCTCACCGAAGACGGCCGGGTCCGCCTCCGCGAGCTGCTCGCCGACGGCACGGTAGGTGGTGGCATACCCCTGGGCGTGGAAGGTGGCGGGCCCGGTCGGCCGGGCGAAGTACAGCGACACCGTCAGCGACGCGAACGGCGCGGCATGCACCTCCGCGGCGTCGCTGTGGACCTCGGCGCCCGGCGGGATCACCACGCTCGGCGCGCCGTCGAAGGTGAGCGCGCGGACCGTCCCCGCCTCGACGGCCGCCCCCTTGTCCGTACGCGCGAGGGTGGCACCGGACACCTCCAGCGGGGCGGCGCCGTACCTGTTGGAGAGCCTGATCCGCGCCGAGGTGCCGCCTGCGGTGACCCGCACGATCTGCCGTACGGTCCGGTCCGCGAAACCCTCCTCGGCCCAGTTCTTGTGGAATCCGATGCTGGGGCGCTGTACCGCGGCGGCCCAACCGACGTGCCAGTCTGTGGAGTTGTCGGCGCTCATGTCGTCTGCTGCCTCTCTGTCCTTCTTCTTGCCCGGTTCCCGGTGGCCGGTTCCCGGTGGCGATGACAGAGAGTCTTCCGAGCGGCGCGAGGGTTACCCAGACCTCTGGGCTTGGTACGCAGCGGGTGCCTACCAATGGGAGGGTCACCCTCGCACCCGGCCGCGGCGGGCACGCCGAGCCCGGCGTCCGCCCATGTGGCGCGGCGAGGCGCCCTACTCCCGCTCCGGGGCACCGGCCTCGCCGCCCGCCAACAAGATCACCTCCAGCGTCCGCGGACCGTGCACCCCCTCCACCCGGTCGAGCTCGATGTCGCTGGTCGCCGACGGGCCGGAGATCCAGGTCAGCGGGCGGGCCGGGGACAGCCGCGGCAGCGCCTCGGGCACCGAGCCGACGACCTGGTCCGGGACGCGCACCACGCAGATGTGATGGTCGGGCACCAGCGTGATCCGGCGTCTGCCCTGGTCGGGCCCCGCGTCCAGGACGATGGTGCCGGTCTCCGCGATGGCCACGGCGCATCCCGTCACCACGCTGTCCACGTCGTCGAGTTCCTGCGGCGTGCTCGAGGCACGGTCCTCGACGCGCGGGACGCCGGAGCCGGCCAGCCACGACGCGTCCAGCCCCGGCGGCACCACCACCGACCGCGCCCCGCGCTCCGCCAGCAACCGGCCGATCAGCGGCGCGATCTCCCGGGCGTCGCTGCGGTGCACGATCGCCCGGTAGTCCGCGAGATTCTCGGCGAGCAGATCGACCGTCTGCCCGGTCGTCCGCGACCCGTGCACCCGCCGGTAGTCGCGCGCGACCGGCGGATCGCCGGGCCCCTCGCCGCCCGGCACGTCCGCCAGGGCCCGCCGCACCCGCGCCAACACCACGTCCCGGCCGCTCACTCGGCGCCCCCTCGCTCCTCGGGTGACGTGCCGTCGCCGCCACGGGTGCGCGCCCACCAGTCGCGGAAGGACTCGGCCGGCACCGCCGGCAGATCGCGGGTGTCCGACCAGGCCCGCCCCGGCCCCGGCAGCCGCCGCGGAGACAGCCGTCTGCCGCGGTTCATCAGGCGCATCCCGGCGCGGAGCGCACGGGGGTGGTCCAGGACCCAGCCCGCCGCGCGCATCGCCGCCCGCTCCGCGGCATGCCCCTTGGCGGGTTTGAGCACCGTACGCGCCCCGCCCCGGGTCGCCGGCCCGCCCTCCGCCACCCGCTCCCGCAGATGCACCAGTACCTCCGGGATGTCGATGGCCACCGGGCACACCTCGTAACAGGCCCCGCACAGCGACGAGGCGAAGGGCAGGGACGCCTCCAACTCGCCTTCCATGCCGCGCAGTTGGGGAGTGATGATGGCGCCGATCGGGCCCGGATAGGGCGAGCCGTACGCATGCCCGCCGGCCCGCTCGTACACCGGGCAGACGTTCAGGCACGCCGAGCAGCGGATGCAGCGCAGCGCCTGCCGCCCGACGGTGTCGGCGAGAGTGTCGGTGCGTCCGTTGTCGAGGAGGACCAGATGGAAGGTCCGGGGGCCGTCGCCGTCCGTGGTCCCCGTCCAGGTGGAGGTGTAGGGATTCATCCGCTCGGCGGTGGACGAACGGGGCAGCAGCTGGAGGAAGATCTCCAGGTCCTGCCAGGTGGGGACGGTCTTCTCGATGCCGACGACGGAGATCAGCGTCTCCGGCAGGGTCAGGCACATCCGGCCGTTGCCCTCGGACTCGACGACCACCAGCGTGCCGGTCTCGGCGACCATGAAGTTGGCGCCGGAGATCCCGACCTTCGCGGACAGGAACTTCTCCCGCAGATGCAGCCGTGCCGCCTCCGCCAGCTCGGCGGGGGAGTCGGAGAGCCCCTCGGGCGCGGGACGGCCCCAACTCCCCATCTCCCGAAGGAAGATGTCCCGGATCTCGGAGCGGTTGCGATGGATCGCCGGGACCAGGATGTGCGACGGCAGATCGTCGCCCAGCTGCACGATCAGCTCCGCCAGATCCGTCTCGTACGCGCGGATCCCGGCCTCGGCCAGCGCCTCGTTCAGCCCGATCTCCTGCGTCGCCATCGACTTGACCTTGACGACCTCCGTCTCGCCCGTCTCGCGCACCAGACGGGTGACGATCCGGTTGGCCTCGTCGGCGTCCACCGCCCAGTGGACCTGCCCGCCGGCTTCGGTGACCGCCGCCTCCAACCGCTCCAGATAGTGGTCGAGATGGCGCAGCGTACGGTCCTTGACGGCGGCGCCCGCGGCCCGCAGCTGGGCCCAGTCGTCCAGCTCGGCGACCGCCTTGGCCCGCTTGTCGCGGATGGTGTGGGTGGCGTGCGTGAGATTGGCGCGCAGCCGGGTGTCACGGGTGGTGGCGGCCGCGGCCTCGGGGAAGGCGGGCATGCCCAGGTAGGTGCCGCTCACCGCACGCTCCCTGCCGCACCGGACGCCGCGCCGTCCGCCGTACTGGCCAGGATCTCGGCGATGTGGACCGGGAGGATCGCCGAACCCTGCCGGGAGAGGGTGCCGCCGATGTGCAGCAGACAGGAGTTGTCGACCGTACAGACCGCCTCGGCGCCGGTCCCGACGAGGTGACGGACCTTGTCGGCGCCCATCGCCGCCGAGACCGCCGGGTTCTTCACCGCGAAGGTGCCGCCGAAGCCGCAGCACTCCTCCGCGCCCGGCAGCTCGCGCAGCACCAGCCCCTCGACGTGCGAGAGGAGCCGGCGGGGACGGTCGCCCAGGCCCAGCATCCGCAGCCCGTGGCAGGTGGGGTGATAGGCGACGGTGTGCGGGTAAAAGGCCCCGACGTCCTCCACCTTCAACACGTCCACCAGGAACTCGGTCAGCTCGTACGTCTTGGGCACCGCGAGCGCCGCCGCGTCGGCGAGCTCGCGCCCCCGTCCCTCGGCCTTCGCCTTCGCACCGATCCGCGGATAGTTCTCCCGCACCATGGCCGCGCACGAGCCGGACGGGGTGACGACGTACTCGTAGTCCTTGAACGCCCGGTCGAAGCGGCGGACCAGCGGTTCCGTGGCGTGCCGGTAGCCGGTGTTGAACTGGGGCTGGCCGCAGCAGGTCTGCTCGACGGGGAATGCGACGTCCACGCCCAGGCGTTCGAGGAGGGTGACGACCGCCTGCCCCGTCCGCGGATGGAGCATGTCGTTGATACAGGTGACGAACAGTGCTACACGCACGTTGCCATCTCCTTTCGGCCGCCGCGTGCTCTGGCGGCCACCCGCCTCACCGGTACATGATCACCTGTCGGATCATCCTGCCTCAGCGGCAGGCTCAGGAGAAGGACCAGGAGCGGAGGACCATGCCGAGTGCACAGGACATAGCGAAGGACCGGGCGGCCGGCGGCGACCGCCCGCCGTCGCAGCTACGGCAGCTGGCCGCCGCCTCCGTGGGCAATGCCGTCGAGTGGTACGACTGGTACGCGTACTCCTTCCTGGCGGCCTACTTCGCCGAACAGATCTTCCCCAAGGCCAGCGGCAACTCCCTGGTGCCGCTGCTGTCCTCCTTCGCGGTCTTCGCGGTCGGCTTCTTCATGCGTCCGGTCGGCGGACTGCTGATGGGCGCGGTGGCCGACCGGCGCGGACGGCGGACCGCACTGACCGTCACCATCCTGCTGATGGGCGCCGGCAGCCTGCTGGTCGCGATCACGCCCACGTATGCGAGCGCCGGGGTGCTGGCCCCCGTCGTCCTGGTGATCGCCCGCCTCGTACAGGGCCTGTCGGTGGGCGGCGAGTTCGCGGCCTCCACGACCTTCCTCGTCGAGTCGGCCGGGCCCGGCAGGCGCGGGCTGTTCTCCAGCTTCCAGTACGTCTCGACCAGCATCGGCCAGCTGCTGGCGTCCGGGACCGCGGCGCTGCTGGCCGGGCAGCTCACCGAGGGGCAGATGGGGCAGTGGGGCTGGCGGGTGGCGTTCCTGGTGGGCGCGCTGCTGAGCCTGCTCGGGCTGTGGATCCGGCGGGGCGCGCAGGAAACCCGGAGTACCGCCCAGCAGGAGGCCGAGCGGCCCGGCCTCTTCGAGGCGCTGCGCCGCTACCCCCGGCAGTCCCTGCTGATCTGCGGCATCACCGTGGGCGGCACCATCGCCTACTACACCTGGACCACCTACCTGCCCACCTACGCGCAGGTCAACGCCGGCTTCGACAAGGGCGATTCGCTCACCATCGGCACCATCTCGCTGGCGTTCTTCGCCCTGCTGCAGCCGCTCGGCGGCCTGCTCTCGGACCGGATCGGCCGTAAGCCGCTGCTGCTCGGTTTCTCCCTGGGCTTTGCCGTCCTGGCGGTGCCGCTGCTCCAGCTGGTCTCCGCCACGTGGGTGTCGCTCCTGCTGGTGCAGTGCGCGGGCATGGTGCTGCTGACCGGATATACGTCGATCGCGGCGGCCGTGAACGCCGAGGTGTTCCCCGCGCGGGTGCGGGCGGCCGGGATCGGTTTCCCGTACTCCCTCACCGTGGCGCTCTTCGGCGGCACCGCCCCGTACGTGGGCACCTGGTTCAAGCAGGCCGGGCACGCCAATCTGTTCCCCTGGTACGTGGCCGCGCTGTGCCTGGTGTCGTTCGTGGTCTATCTGACGCTGCCGGAGACCGCCCGGCAGAAGCTGGAGAAGTAGGCCCCGCGGCTACGGCGCGGCCGTACGGAAGAAGCCGTGTACGGAAGAGGCCGTACGGAGAGCGCCGCTTTCCCGGGGACGGGATGCCGTCGGCCGATGCGCCCCGCCAAGTGGGTCACTGCCACTTGGCGGGGCGCATGCGCTGCGGTGCGGCGCCGCGCTACCGGTCCGTCAGACGAGCCAGCCCAGGAAGTGGACGATGCCGGCAAGCACGTTGGTGAGGATGTTCATCTGGCTGAGTCTCCTTGAGCAGGTTGAGCACATGTTGTGGGACCGAACACTCCGGCCCAGCAAGGGATGTCGACCGGAGGCGCCGTAACGGTCTGCAGCCCGTCGTTTGCGCCCCGTAAGGATCACTCGGCCCGCCGCGCCCCCGGAACCCCTTCCGGCTTCGATCACGCTTTCTGGCGAACACTCGCTCCCGCGTTCGTCTGTTCCCACGGGACGTACGGGTGAAGTGTCCCGAATGCCGCGCGCCTTCCCCTTCGTGGGGCGGTGGCCCGGCATATCCGGGCAGGAGGGTCGCGCTTCCCGTGACCTTTCTCATTGTCGATCTTTATTGCCGAAAGAGCGGCCGACTGCCAATGCCCCGGAATTGACGCGCAATCAGAAGTGCCGGTGCCGGGCAATGACGGACATTTAGCCGGTGCGAGTTATACGGAACTCGCCGGTAGCGCAACGCTGCGTAAAAAAGAACCGTATTCCTCTCCGAATCGATCTCCAGATGTGCACGAGTTTCACAAGACGATCACGTGTTAGCGTCCGTCGCCGCGAACCAAAAACGCGAAAGGAAACTCCGTGGGCCACATGCACCACTTCAGCGCGGGCTGGGTATCCCCCGTCCTCGCCTATGCGATGGCGTGCGTAGGATCCGCTCTCGGGCTGCGCTGCACCGTAAGGGCGCTGGCCGCCGACGGCCGCTCGCGCCGCAATTGGCTGCTGACCGCCTCCGTCGCCATCGGTTCCGGCATCTGGACCATGCACTTCATCGCGATGCTCGGATTCGGCGTCACCGGCACCCCGATCCGCTACGCCGTCCTGCCGACCCTGCTCAGCCTGCTGGTCGCCGTGGCGGTCGTCGGCGCCGGCGTGTTCACCGTCGGCCACGGCTCCGCCCGGCTGCGCTCGCTGCTGTTCGGCGGCCTCGGCACCGGCGTCGGAGTGGCCGCCATGCACTACCTGGGGATGGCGGCGATGCGCCTGCACGGGCACGTCGGCTACGACCCGGGCCTGGTCGTGCTCTCCGTCGTCATCGCCGTCGCCGCGGCAACGGCCGCCCTGTGGGCCGCGCTCAGCGTGCGCGGCGCGGCCGGTGCGGGCATCGCCTCCCTGGTCATGGGCCTCGCCGTCACCAGCATGCACTACACCGGAATGGCCGCCGTACGCATCGACCTGGCGCCCTCCCGCGCGCCATTGGCCGGCGCCACCCCCATGGAATTCATCTTTCCCCTGACCGTCGTGCTCGGCTCATTTCTCTTCCTCACCGTGGCCTTTGTCGCATTGTCGCCGACCGCCCGTGAACGTGCCGCATCCGCCTCCGCGCAATCGCTTCACGAGGCCGAACTCCCCATTTCTTCCTGACCTCTTGAGGAATTCATGCACGTACGACAGAATCCCGGTCGCTCCGGGGGCGAAGGGGATATGCCGCCGCCCGGTCACGGACCCCGACATGCGCTCCCGGAGGCCGGTGACCCCGGACCCAAGTCCGGTAATGCGAACGGGAATTACCGCCCGCGCCGGACATCGCACCGGACGTCGTCCCGCCGCTCCTCCTGGCCGATGCCCAGTCTGATGCCGCGTTCCGTACGGTCGA
This sequence comes from Streptomyces sp. NPDC053427, assembly GCF_044544985.1. Lineage (NCBI taxonomy): Bacteria > Bacillati > Actinomycetota > Actinomycetes > Kitasatosporales > Streptomycetaceae > Streptomyces > Streptomyces sp. NPDC053427. Next base: position 240,779 of record NZ_JBITYA010000001.1, read on the forward strand.
AGATCGTCGCGTTGCTGATGGTCCCCGTGGTGTCCCTGATCGCCCTCTGGGCCTTCGCCACGGTCACCTCCGCGCGGAACGTCTCCGACCTCGACCGGATCAAGGAGATCGACGCCACGCTGCTGCTGCCGGCCGGTGACTTCATCGCCGCCGTACAGGACGAGCGCAGCGCCGCGGCGCGCGCCGTCGCCGCCCCGGGCGCCGGCTCCGCGCAGGCGCTGCGCGACCGGCAGCGGGCCACCGACACCGCCGCGCGGGCCCTCCACGACGGTGTCAACGCGGGCAGCGCCGACGCCGAGGGCGTCGACCCCGACCTGCCCGGCCGGATCGACCGCCTGATGCGCGACGCCGACGAACTGTCCGCGCTCCGCGCCCGCACCGCCACCGGCAGGGCCGCTGCCGACCGTGCGGTGGGCGACTACACCGGCATCGTCGACCACGGCCTCGCCACCGTCGGCGCCCTGACCGGCCTGCCGAACCCGGCCGACTCCTCGGAGCTGCGCGTCGTCCTGGACCTCGCCCGGGCCCGGGAAGCCATCGCCCGCGAGGACGCGGTGCTCGGCGCCGCCCAAACCACCGGACGGATGTCGCCGGACCAGTTCGACGCCTTCACCGGCGCCGTGCACACCCAGCGCGAACTGTTCGCCGCCTCGGTCGACGACCTGCGGCCCACCGACGCCGTCGCCTACCACCGGATCCTGAACGGAACGGCGTACCGCGACCTCCGCACCGCCGAGGACGCCGTACGGGACGCCGGCGCGGGCACCCACGCCGCCACTGCCGTCCCCGCCACCCACTGGAGCGAGACGAACGAGAAGGTGCTGCGCGACCTCCGGGCGGCCCAGCGAGCGGCGAGCACCGGGCCCGCCCGCGCCGCCGACCCGCTTTCCCTCGACACCCTCGGCTCCTCCGGCATCGCCGCGGTCCTGGGACTGGCCGGTGTGCTGCTCTCCCTCCTCATCTCCGTGAAGATCGGCCGGAGGCTCGTCGTCGAACTGGAGAAGCTGCGCAATTCCGCACTGCGGGTCGCGGGGCGCGAGCTGCCCGAGTCGCTGCGCCGGCTGTACGCGGGCAAGCCCGTGGACATCGACGCCGTCGCGCCACGCGACGCCGCCCGCGCCGCCGGACGCGACGAAGTGGGCCAGGTCGGTGAGGCCCTGGTCGCGGTGCACCGCGCCGCGCTCCAGGCGGCGGCCGACCGCGCCGAGGCGCTCAGCGGCGTCTCCGGCGTGTACGTCAGCCTCGCCCGCCGCAGCCAATTGCTGCTGCACCGCCAGCTCGCCCTGCTGGACACCATGGAACGCCGCACCGAGGACCCGGTGGAACTGGAGGACCTCTTCCGGCTCGACCACCTCACCACCCGGATGCGACGGCACGCCGAGAGCCTGATCATCCTCTCCGGCGCGGCGCCCGGCCGCGGCTGGCGTCACCCCGTACCGCTGCTGGACGTGGTGCGGGCCGCGGCCGCCGAGGCCGAGGACTTCGCACGGGTCGAGGTGACCGCCGTCACCGACGCCCGGCTGGTCGGCGGCGCGGTCGCCGACCTCACCCACCTGCTGGCCGAACTGGTCGAGAACGCCGTGATGTTCTCGCCGCCGCACACCAAGGTGCAGGTACGCGCCGAGCGGGTGGGCACCGGCATCGCCCTGGAGATCCAGGACCGCGGGCTCGGCATGGCCGAGGAGGCGCTGGCCGAGGCCAACCGCCGGATCGCGGACGCCGACGAGATCGACCTCCTGGACACCGAACGGCTCGGCCTCTTCGTGGTCAACCGCCTCGCCCACCGCCAGCACATCCGGGTGACGCTCCAGCCGTCGGTGTACGGCGGCATCACGGCCGTGGTGCTGCTGCCCGACGCCCTGCTGGCCGAGGCCGATGCGGCCACGGAGGACGGCGCACCGGCCGCGGCGGTGGAGCAGATGAACTCGCTGTTCCACCGGCGGCGGCCCGCCGCGGCCCGGGCCCTCCAGGCCGCGAACCGCCGGCCCCACGCGCTCCCGCCGGCACCGGAGCCGCCCGTACGCACGGAGCCGGAGCCCGCACCCGGAGCACCGGGGACGGCCGCGCCGGAACCCGCCCCGGGGGACCTCGACGGCCCCCTGCCCCGCCGCGTCCGCCAGGCCCACCTCGCCCCCGCCCTGCGCACCGCCCCACCGCAGCGCCCCGAATGGGTACCCCGTACCGAAGGCACCCCCGCACCGCGGCGCTCCCCCGAGCAGGCCCGCGCCACCATGGCGTCCCTGCGCGCCGGCTGGACCCGCGGCCGCGATGCCGCCACCCCGCCGCAGAGCAACGGTGCCGACCAGCATCCTTCGTCCCGCGACGAAGACACCCGAGGAGAAGAGTCCCGATGACCGCCGACCAGCACCCGCACCTCTCCGGTGAACTCAACTGGCTTCTCGACGACTTGGTCTCCCGCGTGCTGGAGATCCGCTGCGCCGTGGTCCTGTCCGGCGACGGCCTGGCCGTCGGCACGTCCACCGGGCTGACCCGCGACGACAGCGAACGGTTCGCCGCCATCGCCTCCGGCTTCCACAGCCTGGCCAAGGGCGCCGGCCGGCACTTCGCGGCCGGCCAGGTCATCCAGACCATGGTCGAGCTGGAAGGCGGCTACCTCTTCGTCGTGGCCGCGGGGGACGGATCGTGCCTGGGAGTGTTCGGTGACGCCGAGGCCGATATCGGCCTGATCGCCTACGAGATGGCCCGGCTGGTCAAGCGGGTCGGCGCACACCTCGGCACGCCCGTACGGGCCGGAGTGGAGTGACCGGCCGCCCATGACCGACTCCACCCCGCACTGGTACGACGACGAAGCGGGGCCGATGGTCCGGCTCTACGCGATGACCGCGGGACGGGCCCGGCCGAGCAGCGAGGCCTTCGAGCTGATGGCCGTCGTACGGACCGGGTCCCGCCCCGACGACGGCCCCGCGCTCTCGCCCGAGCAGCGCACCATCCTCGCGCTGTGCGGCGATCGGCCCCGCACGGTGGCCGATATCGCCTCCGACTCCGGGCTCCCGCTCGGCGTGGTCCGGGTCCTGCTGAGCGATCTGCTGACGGCGGAGCTGATCCATGTCGACCGCCCCGTACCGCCCGCCCAGTTGCCCGATGCGCACGTTCTCAAGGAAGTGATCGATGGACTCCGCGCGCTCTGATGCGCCGGGCCCCGGCCCCTCGGCCGCCGGCTCCTTCATGGCCCTCAAGATCTTGGTGGCCGGAGGGTTCGGCGTCGGCAAGACGACCCTGGTCGGCTCGGTCAGCGAGATCCGCCCGCTGAGCACGGAGGAACGGCTGACCGAGGCCGGACGTCCGGTGGACCGGCTCGACGGGGTCCGGCACAAGACCACCACGACCGTCGCGATGGACTTCGGACGAATCACCCTCCACGACGATCTGGCGCTGTATCTCTTCGGCACCCCGGGCCAGGACCGCTTCTGGTTCCTGTGGGACGAGCTGGCGCAGGGCGCACTCGGCGCGGTGGTGCTCGCCGACACCCGGCGGCTGGCCGACAGCTTCTCGGCGATCGACTACTTCGAGCACCGCGGCATCCCGTTCGTCGTGGCCGTCAATTGCTTCGACGGTGCCCGCGGCCACCGGCCCGACGAAGTGGCCCGGGCCCTGGACCTCGACGGGGGCACCCCGGTGCTGCTGTGCGACGCCCGCGACCGGAATTCCTGCAAGGAGGTGCTGATCGGCCTCGTCGAGCACGCGGCGGCGTCGTACGAGGCACGGCTGCGGGGCGGGGCCGAACCCGGGGGGTGACGGCGCACCGTCCCGCGCGGCCGCGGCCGGTCACCGGGCCGCGGCCGCCGGCTCCCGCGCCAGCAGCTGCCGGATCTCCCGTACCGCGGCCCGGCCCGCGCGGTTGGCGCCGATGGTGCTCGCCGACGGCCCGTAACCCACCAGGTGTACCCGCGCGTCCCGCAGCGCACGGGTGCCCGCCATCCGGATGCCGCCGCCGGGCTCGCGCAGCTTCAGCGGGGCGAGATGATCGATGGCGGCGCGGAACCCGGTCCCGTAGAGGATGATGTCGGCCTCGACGGTCCGCCCGTCCGCCCACGTCGCCCCGGTGGGCGTGATCCGCTCGAACAGCGGCAGCCGCTCCAGCACGCCGCTCTCCCGGGCCCGCCGGATCGCCTCCGTCATCGGCAGCCCGGTCACGCTCACCACGCTGCGCGGCGGCAGCCCCTGCCGGACCCGTTCCTCGACCAGGGCGACGGCGGCCCGCCCCTCCTCCGCACCGAATGGGCCCTCGCGGAAGACCGGTGGGCGGCGCGTCACCCAGGTCGTGTCCGCCGCCACCGGCGCGATCTCCAGCAGCTGTTGCACGGCCGAGGTCCCGCCCCCGACCACCAGGACCCGTGCATCGCGGAACGCCTCCGGACCGCCGTACTGCGCGCTGTGCAGCTGCCGCCCGCCGAACGTCTCCTGACCGGGGAACCGCGGCCAGAAGGGCCGGTCCCAGGTCCCGGTCGCGTTGATCACCGCCCGCGGCGCATACGCCCCCTCCGACGTCTCGACCAGCAGCCGCCCGCCCTCGCCACCGGCGCCGTCGTCCCCCTCGCGCACCGCCAGCACGCTCACCGGCCGGTGCACCCGCAGCCCGAAGGTCTGCTCGTAGCCGGCGAAGTACGCGCCGATCACCTCGGACGACGGGCGGTCCGGGTCGGCGCCGGTCAGCTCCAGCCCCGGCAGCGCATGCATGCCGTGCACCTTGTCGTACGTCAGCGTGGGCCACCGGAACTGCCAGGCGCCGCCGGGGCGCGGCGAGTGGTCGAGGACGACGAAGTCCCGGTCCGGTACGTAGCCGGCCCGCCGCAGATGAAAGGCGGCGGCCAGGCCCGCCTGTCCGGCACCGATCACCAGGACCTCGAGGTTGACCCCGACCGCTCGCCCGCCGCTGTGGTTCATGCCCCTACCAACCCGGGGAGGGGGCCGAATCTTCCCGCCGGGCCGGAGCCATCCCGCCGGGCCGCGATTCCGGCGGCGGCCCCGGTGGCGCGCTGGTCAGGTGGTGTCCCGCGCGGCCCGCGCGGCCGCCGCGTACCACCAAGGGGGCCGCGCCGGCCCGACGATCTTCGAGGCAGGCTGGTCGGGGTGCAGCCCCAGCGGCCGCAGCGCCTCCGCCCGGACCCGCACCAGGTACCAGCCGCGCCGGCGCCCGTCCGCTTCCGTGCCGCAGGCCAGATCGACCCGGACGTCCTCGGCCCGCAGCGGCATCCAGTCGATGCCGCGCCGCCGTAGTCAATCGTGCAGCGCTCCTGCGGGGCTCGGGGCGCCCGGCACGTTCTCGTACGCGGCGATGACGACGGTCTCGGCGAGCGGGAGGGCCGTACGGCCCTGGTGACGGCCGCGAGGACGTGGGCTCATGTCGGCGTTGCTCCTTTTCCGGCGCTTGCGGACGGCATCGGCGCCGTCCGGTGCGTCCGCGGCCGCCGCGCCGAGGGCACAGCGCAGCGCGACGGCGCGGTCGCGGGACAGCCTTTCAGGAGTTCACCTCGCCGCCAAAGGAGTTTTCCCAGGGGCGGCGGACGCTCATCGCCCGCCCGCCACCAGCAGGGGCGCGCCCCCGGGCGCCGACGCCGGACGCCCGTTCACCGCTGGTACGCCGTCAAGAGGCGACGGCCCCGCCTCCAGCAGCCCCCGCGCGGCAAGCTCCGGCCGTACGCCCTCCCCGAACCAGTACGCCTCCTCCAGATGCGGATAGCCGGAGAGCACGAAGTGCTCGATGCCCAGGGCGTGGTACTCCTCGATCCGGTCGGCCACCTCGGCATGGCTGCCCACCAGCGCGGTACCGGCGCCGCCCCGCACCAGCCCCACGCCGGCCCACAGATTCGGCGAGATCTCCAGCTTGTCGCGCGAGCCGCCGTGCAGCGCGAGCATCCGCTGCTGGCCCACCGACTCGCTCCTGCCCAGGGCCTGTTGAGCGGCGGCGACGGTGTCCGTATCGAGATCGCCGAGCAGCCGGTCGGCGGTCGCCCACGCCTCCTTCGACGTGTCCCGGGAGATCGTGTGCAGCCGGATGCCGAACCGGACCGTGCGCCCCTCCTTCTCCGCCAGCCCGCGAATCCAGTCGATCTTCTGCTTGACCTGCGCCGGTGGCTCGCCCCAGGTCAGATACACATCCGCATTCCGGGCCGCCACCGGTCCCGCGGCCGCGGACGAGCCACCGAAGAAGATCTGCGGCAGCGGGTCCGGCGGCAGCGCCGTCAGCCCGCCCTCGACCTGATAGTGCTCGCCCTGGAAGTCGAACGGTTCGCCGCCCCACACGCCCCGTACGACGCGCAGGAACTCGTCCGTACGGGCATACCGCCGGTCATGGCCGAGATGATCGCCGAACCGCTTCTGCTCGGTCGAGTCGCCGCCGGTGACCACGTTCAGCAGCAGCCGCCCGCGCGAGATCCGCTGATACGTCGCGGCCATCTGCGCGGCCAGCACCGGCGAGATCACGCCCGGCCGGAACGCGACCAGAAACTTCAGCCGCTCCGTCACCTGAGTGAGCGCCGCCGTCGTCAGCCACGCGTCCTCGCACCACGTGCCCGTCGGCGTGAGCACCGCCTCGAACCCCAACTGCTCGGCGGCCTTGGCTATTTGGGCCAGATATTCGATGTCCGGGGCCCGAATCCCGCTCACCGGAGTGATGCGGTCACGCCGGATCCCGCCGTCCGTGTAGGCGTGCCGGTCGACGAGGGTTCGCCCGTCGCCGCCGGTCGGCAGGAACCAATGCAGGTGTACGGACATGTCACTTGGCCTTTCCGTAGGTACGCGGCGCCGTGCGCGAAGGCGGCAGATCGCCGTTGAAGCGGGGGTCGACGAACGAGCCGAAGTCGAAGGTGCGGGGGATCAGCTTGAGCTCGGCGAAGGAGTCCACTATTTGCTGCTCCGAGGCGATGGCGGCCTTGTCCACGGCGACCGGCACCGCCGTGCCCCGGGTCCGCTCGACCGCAGCCAGCGCCACCTTCTCCGGCAGCCCGGTCTCCTTCGCCCACGCCTTCGCCCAGGCGCCGGGGTGCTTGAAGACCCAGTTCTGCGCCCGCCGCAGCCGGTCCACGTAATCCTTGAGCACCGCGGCCTTCTTCTTGTCGGCCAGCGCGGCGGGCGCGGCCACCTGGAAGCTCAGCCCGTTGACCACGCCCTGGCCGGTGGTCAGCACCCGGGCATCGGCCTGATCGAGCGCCTGCGAGGTGTACGGGTCCCACACCGCCCAGGCGTCCACCTTGCCGCGGCTGAACGCGGCGAGGGCATCCGCCGGCTGGAGGTAGTTCAGCGTGACGTCCTTCGGCGACAGCCCGGCCCGCTTCAGCGAGGCGACCAACTGGTAGTTGGCCGAGCTGCCCTGTGCCACCGCGATGGACCTGCCCTTCAGATCGGCCGGTCGCTTGAGCGGCGAGCCCTTCTTCACCAGGACCGCCTCGCCATCGGACCTGCTGTGCGTCCCCGCGATCACCTTGATCTTCGAATGCGCGGCGGCGGCGAACACCGGCGGCGTGTTACCGACCGCACCGACGTCGACGGCCCCGGCATTGACCGCCTCCAGCAGCGGCGGACCCGAGGTGAACGTCGACCACTTGATCCGGTACGGCAGGTCGTCCAGCTCGCCGGCCGCCCGCAGCATGGCCTCCGAACCCCCCTTCTGATCCCCGACGTTGAGGATCTCCGACCCCTTGCCGTCGGTCCCGCTGCCGGTCCCGCCCGAAGCGCCGTCGGCCCCCGGCGAACCACCGCACCCGGCGAGCACCAGGGCGAGCGGGAGCAGCAGGGCGGGGGTGAGGTGTCGTGGTCTCATGGGTGTCCGTTCTGTACTGGGGTGGATCGGGTCAGGCCGAGGGGGGAGTGAGGGCGGGCTTGTCCGGGGGGACCGAGACGTCGCCGGTACGGGCCCGGGGCGGGGCGGCGGCGACCGTACGGTTTTGGGGCTCGGCCCCACCGTGGCCCGCCCCGGCCCCCTCGACGCCCAACCGGTCGAGCAGCCGGGCGCGCAGCGCGGCGAACCGGGGATCGGAGACATCGCGCGGCCGGGGCAGCTCCACCTCGGTCTCGTACGCGATCCGGCCGCCCTCCATGACCACCGCGCGGTCGGCGAGCAGCAGCGCCTCCTCCACATCATGGGTGACCAGCAGCACCGCGCAGCCGCGCTCCTGCCACAGCTCGGCCACCAGCCGCTGCGCCTTGATCCGGGTCAGCGCGTCAAGGGCGCCGAACGGTTCGTCGAGCAGCAGCAGATCGGGCTCCCGCACCAGCGCACGGGCCAGCGAAGCGCGCTGGGCCTCCCCTCCGGAGAGCGTCTTGGGCCAGGCATCGGCCCGATGGCCGAGCCCGACCTCCTCCAACGCCCTGACAGCGACCCCGCGTTCGGAACGACCGGGCAACCCCAGCAGCACATTGCGCCAGACCCGCTTCCACGGCATCAACCGCGGCGCCTGGAACGCCACCGCCTTGCGGCGCGGCACCAGCACCTCGCCCTCGATCTCCCGGTCGAGCCCGGCCAGCACCCGCAGCAGCGTCGACTTTCCGCAACCGCTGCGCCCGAGCAGTGCCACGAACTCGCCCGGCCGGATGGTGAGGTGCAGGCCGTCGACCACGGCCCTCCCGTCAAAGGCCCGCACCAGCCCGTCCACCGCGACGGCGGTGTCGGCACCCGCCGCGCTCACTGCCCCGTAAACGTCGGTCGCCATTGCAGCAACAGCCTTTCCAGCGTGCGGACGACGAAGTCGGCGATGAGCCCGAGGGCCGCGTAGACGACCAGGCACACCACGATCACGTCGGTACGGAAGAACTCCCGGGCCTGATTCATCAGAAAGCCGAGACCGTCATCGGCGTTCACCTGCTCACCGAAGACCAGGGCCAGCCACGCCGTGGCCAGCGAATAGCGCAATCCGGTCATGGCTCCCGGCAGCGCACCGGGCAGCACCACGTGCCGGACCAGCCCCCACCGGCTCAGCCCGAGTGAGGTCCCCGCCTCCACCAGCTGGGCATCCACGCCCCGGATCCCCGCGTACACGTTCAGATACAGATGGAACGCCACCCCGAGCGCGATCAGCGCGATCTTCGGCGCCTCGCCGATCCCCAGCCAGATGATGAACAGCGGAATCACGCCCACCCAGGGAATGGAACGCAGCATCTGCACGGTCGCATCGACCAGATCCTCGCCCAGCTGCGAAAGCCCCGAGACGAGCGCCAGCGCGATCCCGGCCACTCCGCCCAGCAGCAGCCCGACGGCGACCCGCTGAACGGAGACCAGCATCGCCGAGGGCAGCGTCCCGTCCGCGACGAGATCGCCGGCGGTGGCGGCAATCGTTCCGGGCGAGGCCAGCATGTCCGGCGGCAGCGCCCCGCTCGCGCTGAGCACCTGCCACACCGCCAGCAGCCCCAGGGGCCCCACCGCGCGGCGCAGCCAGCGGGGCACCGACCGGCGACGACCGGCAACGGGACGGACACGCACCAGCTCGGGCGCACCGCTCGCCCCGGACCGTGCGACATCACCTTTCCCTCTCCCGCTATCCAACGACATATCGGGTGGGGCATGGCCGGGCGCGGCCTGGTCCAGCGTCATAGCAGAGCTCCACGGAGGGGGAGAGGGGTACGCACGCCCGGGCGGTCGGCAGGCGACGGCGCGCGCAGGCGGCAAAGTACGGGGGAGTCCGGCGGGGAACCCGCCGGGGAAGCCGTCCGCAGGGCAACTCAGGCCCCACAGGTGTCAGCGCATCAGCGCATCAAGCCAGCTGAATCAGCGTCAGCGGCCGCGGCGACACGCGGCGGAAGCCACCCGCAGCAGGTCGATATGACCGCGCGTGGTGAGCAGGGCTGACATAGGCATGTCGCTGAAAGTAGCGGTGGGCTCCGAGAGGGGTCAAACCTCGTCTCGGCTGTTGGACCTTTGTTGCACGGGCATTGCGACCGGCGCCCGCAGGACGCCCACTCGGCGATGCTCCGGCAGTTCTTGCGCGGCAGGGCCGCAGCCTTCCCGCAACCGGTCCACCAGCAAGATCACGGCCTATGGCCGGAGTACCAGGTCGCGCTGATACCAGGTGCCGGGCTTACCGCCGAGGGCGGCCGGGGCGGCCGGGCCAACCGGAACGAACCCGGCCTTGGTCAGCACTCTCCGGGACGCGGCATTGTCGCGGGAGGTGCCCGCCCGCAGCGTGCACAGCCCGTGCCGCACCACCGCCAGCCGGCACATTTCCCGAACGGTCGCGGTCGCCACGCCGCGGCCGGCGACGTGCTGCGCGACCCGGTAGCCGAGTTCGGCGGTGCCGTCCTCGAAGTCGTAGAGGTTGAACCGGCCCAGAACCGAGCCATCCTCGGCGACGAGCACGTAGAAGGCGCTGATGCCGGCCTCCTGCTCAGCCAGCAAGGCGCTGTGCCGGTCGGCGAACCGTTCGAAGTACGCGTCGCCGCGGTCGGAGACCGAGGCAGCGAAGTAGGCGCGGTTCGCCAGCTCGAAGGCCAGGACCGCCGGGGCATGACCGGCATGGAGCCGCTTCAGCTCGGGCATTGCCCGACCCTACCCAGGTGGTGCGGTGAGGCCACCTGAGTTTCCGCCACCGGCAGACAGCCCCCAGGGCCAGGGCAATAACGATCTACGGCTGGCGTACGGAGAGCTGTCCCGTAAGTGATCTTCGAGCCGGTCGCGATCAGAGGCCCCACATACGGGTGGCCGGCCCTGATGGCAGGATGGCCGTCCCGACAATCCTTGGGGCCATGTCCTTGCGTACGCCTGCCGACTACCTGGAACTGGCGCGTGCCGAGAACGACAGCTCCGTCCTGCATCAGCTCGCGCGATGTCCGTACCCCTTCGTCTGGCACGCGCTGGCCGCCAATCCCCACACTGCGCCCGTCACTCTGCTGGACCTGAGCACGGCCCAAGACAGTGTCTGGAACGACAACAGGCTCCTTCGCCTGCTGGCGGAACATCCCCGCGCAGACCACACGGTGGTGCGAGCGGTCCGTGATGCCGTGGCGGCGAAGCTCGCCGAGGGCGAACGCCCTTATGCCGCCGTGCTCGCGCTGGCAGGACGGATGGAACTTCCAGCGGAAGAGGTGCGACAACTCGGCACTCTCCGTGGAGCTTCGGCGCGCCTGCGCAGCCGGCTCGACCGGCGCCTCGGGCTCCGTGGATGACCCCTTGCCCACCTCGGTCGGTTCCGGACGGAACGATCTTGGTGTGACGGGAATGATCACGGCAGCGGAGCCGTCCTGGATAGACCCGTTCACCGGGCTGACCCCGCGCCAGTTCCTCAAGTTGGCCAGAGGCTCTACCTGCGTGGCAGGCAGAGCACAACAGGTGTCCCAGCGGTTACCCCAGGAAGGACAACCGGACCTGTCGCTGGGGGTTGTCCCGGTTGGTGTCCACCAGGACAACGGATTGCCACGTTCCCAGCTCCAACGTTCCGCCGATGACGGGGAGGGTCGCGTGGGGCGGCACGATGGCGGGGAGAACGTGATCCCGTCCGTGGCCCGGGGAGCCATGCCGATGTTGCCATCGGTCGTCGGCGGGGAGAAGGGAGCGCAGCGCCGTCAGCAGGTCATCATCACTCCCGGCTCCCGTCTCGATGAGAGCCAGGCCAGCCGTTGCGTGGGGCGTGAACACGTTGAGGAGTCCGTCCCTGCCGTGAGCCACCTCCCGGAGAAATGACGCGCATGCGTCGGTCAAGTCGTGCACGGTCTCCCTGGAGCCCGTTGTCACGTCGATGATCCGTGTGGTCAAGCTGTCAGCCATGGGCCCATCCTGGCCCAAGGACCCTCCCCGGCGGTCGGAGGGAAGCCGGTGTCGCGGGGCGGAGGCAGATCCTCCAGGTGGTGGCTGTGAAGTATGCGGGGGCTTTCGGCTCCTTGCTCGGTTCGGGTATCAGCGGAATTGATCGGCCACGTAGACAAGATCGCGTAAGGATCTTTCCCGGAACTCTCCCTCATCTCAAGGTGGTTCATAGGCTCGGCGCGAGTTGATCTACGTCTCTGCGGCCTGGTCGCACGTCGCGTGGACGGAATGACGGAGGATGAGTGATGAGCACGGGGGACGGGGGCGTTTACGGTATGCAGATCAAGGATCCGGGATTGCTGCGCACGGCCGGCACGGGGGCTCTTGAGACGGCGCGGGAATTACACGCCAAGGGTAAGCACGGCTCGGAGGCAACGGCCGACGGCTCAACAGCCTTCACCGCTCTGCTCTGGAGCGGTGAGTTGTGCTACGCCATGGTGCAGGTGGCGGAGAGATGGGAGGAGCAGACCGAGGCCCTGGCCCAGGTGTGTCGTGACATCCATTCTCAATGCAGCGAGGCGGCTGACGGTTACTCCCAAAGCGAATCGGACCATACGGGGACGATGCGCTCCGCGGCCCGACAGCACATCCCCTTCGACTGAGGCGAGAGTTCGATGGAATACAGCATTCCCAGGATTTCGTACGCCTCGCTTCTCCATCTGGATCTGAGCGGCCTACTGGATGCAGTCGAAGCCTGGGACAGTCAGATCCGGATCCTCCAGACCATGGATTCCGCATACGTCCATCGGGTCATCCGGCCATTCTTCAAGGCTGGTTGGTCGAGCATGGGCTTCATCGCGACGGCGGCTCATATGCGTGTCGCGGGGGTCAACAAGGAGTTTGGTAATGCGGTACGGGAGGCCCAGGGCATACGTGGGGTGCTCTGTGACACCCATGACAGGCTGAAGCGGTACAAGGATGAACTGCACCGCATCGTCGAAGAGGACGCGAGGCACGAGGGGCTGGTCGTCAATACGACCGGCGTGGATGCCGAGATTACCCCGCGCCAGGACGCCGCCACGGACCCCGATATCCACGAGGAGGGGGGAAAGGCGAAGGCAATCGCCGAACAGCAGTCCAAGATCGACGAATTCGCGGCACGTATCGAGAAGGTCCTCAGGGACGCCACCGACACCGACCGAGCGGCGGCTGCGGCGCTGCGCCGTAACCTCGGCAGGAAACCCAAAGGCTTCAACGACAAGGTGTCGAATGCGCTCGAAGCTGACGAGAGCGAACGCCGCAAACGTACGTCATAAAGGATCTGGGGGCCGAAAGGGACGTTGAAGCTCGCCGATAAGCTGGACCAGATCCACCGTGCGAAGTCCGGGACGGATGCCCCGTAGAAGACCCGTAGAAGACCCGTAGAAGACCCGTAGAAGACCCATAGGAGACCCCGCAGGAGACCCCATAGAGGGCTCCTCGGAGGACTCTGACCACGGCCCGCGCGACCGAGCCCGCGCCGTCGTCCGCCTCCCTACGTAACTTTAACGGCGAACTGGTGTGCGTACCGGAACCGTGTGCGAGCGTCGGGCAATCTTCACGACGTGACGTCAACTCTCCATCTGAGCACGGCTTTTGGTCAGCGTTCCCAGCACATGGTGATTTGCGGGGACGACGGGCTCGCCCACCGGCTCGCGGTCACCTTGGACGCGGTGTGCGGTGAGACGGTCACCGTCGTGCTGCCTTCGCGGCGCGACGGGCATGCGCCGGAGATCGCGGCGCTGCACCGCGATCCGCACTCGCCGGTCGAGCTGCTGGTGGCCGCCCAGCCCGACGAGCAGACGTTGCGGGCCGCGGGGGTCGAGCGGGCCGCCGCGCTCGCGCTCACCTACCGCGACGACCAGGTCAATGTGACCGCCGCGCTGCTGGCCCGCACCCTCAACCCGACGATCCGTCTCGTCATCCGGATGTACAACCGGGAGCGTGGTCAGCACCTCGAACGGCTGCTGGACCGCGCGGTGTTGGCGCTCGGTCGGTCGGCCGATGGCGTGTCGCTGGACATGTCGACCACGGTGCTGTCCGACACCGACACGGCGGTGCCGGAGCTGGTGGCCGCCGCCGCGGTCGGCCAGGGGCACACGCTCCAGGTCGAGGGCCAGGTGTTCCGGGGAGCGGTACGGCCGGCGCGGTTGCCGCTGCAGTCCGCCGACCTGGCCACGCTGGCCGTGCTCTCCGGCGCCCACCAGGACGACCCTGCCAGCGAGGACAGCGCCGAGACGCCCGGTGAGGAGGGCACCCAGCTGCTGCCCGACACCTTCACCTCCTACCACCGGCAGTTCACCCACGGCCGGCTGATGCTGGAGGAGGTCACCCACCACCACGCGCCCGAGACGGCGCCGAGCGACCGGCGCGGCTACGGTGCCTGGCTGCGGGACCGGCTGGGGCATCTGCCGTGGAAGGTGTTCCTCTCCCGCGAGGTCATCGCGGTCTTCGGCGCGCTGGCCGCGATCGTGCTGGCACTGGGCACCGCCACCGCCCTTGTGGAACCGGGCCCGCTGTGGAAGTCCTTCTACCTCCCGATGCTGGACATCTTCACGATGGGCGATCCGGCGACGAACGAGTCCCCGGCCCGCCGCGTACTGCAGCTGATCGCCGGTTTCGTGGGTCTGGCCGTACTGCCGCTGGTGGTGGCCGCGACGATGAACGCCACCGAGGCCTTCCGTACGGCTTCCGTCGGGCACCCGCCGGCCGAGGACCTGACCGACCACATCGTGCTCGTCGGCCTCGGAAAGATCGGCACCCGGGTGCTGGCCCAACTGCGCACCACCGAACACCGGGTGGTCGCCATAGAACGCGATCCGCGCGCCCGCGGCGTCGCCCTCGCGCGCGAACTCGGCGTCCCCCTGCTGCTGGAGGACGCCGGCGCCCCGGGTGTCCTCGACCGCGCCCGGATCCGCCAGAGCAAATCATTGCTGGTCCTCACCCGCGACGACGGAGAGAATCTCGACATCGTGATGGCCGCACGCGAGTCCAACCCCCGGGTACGGGTCGTGATGCGGCTCTACGACGACGACTTCGCCGCCACCGTCTCCCGTACGATGCGCGCCTCCTACCCCGACGCCACCACCCGCAGCCGCTCCGTCTCCGCACTCGCCGCGCCGTCCTTCGCCGCCGCCATGATGGGCCGCCATGTCCTCGGCGTCATGCCGGTCGAACGCGGCTCCCTCCTCTTCACCACCGTGGACGTCGCCGGCCACCCGGAGCTGGAGGGCCGCTCCGTCCACCAGGCTTTCCGCGCGAGCGAATGGCGGGTGCTGGCGGTGGGCTCCGCCGTCGAGCCCCCTTCTCCCGGTTCGACGGACACGCTCGGCGGCCTCCGCCTCGACCGCCCCGGCTTCGACTGGCGCCCCTCGCACGGCCGGATACTGCGCGCCGGCGACCGCGTCGTGGTGGCATCGACCCGGCGCGGCCTGGACTTCCTGATGACGGGGGTGCAGCCGCATCCGACGGACCCGCGTACGTGAGGAGGCGCCGGATCCGTCGCAGCGGCGCCGCTGACGAGCGTCCGGACGGCGGGCAGTGCCGCGGTCCTGTTCGTCGCCCGTCCGGTGACGAGGTGACCGCGGCCGGAAGGTCGGGTCGGGCCGGGCCGGGAGGTGAGCCGGCGCGGTGGGGACGGTGAGGGTCATCGGCCTCGTCGTACCGGCGCCTGTGGGAACCCCTGCAGGCGCCGGGTGCGGGCAGTGAACCGTGACATGACCCGGCCGACTCGCGTCCAGGGCGAGACGTCAGTCCGCCAACTCGCTTGTGTCGAGCGGGAGTTTCCAGACGTTGCGGCGGTGTACGGCATCGAACGCGTCGTGCAGGGGAGAGGGAGGAACGGTCAGCACCGGGCAGCAGGCGCGTGCGACGCAGTAGCGGGCGACGGACGGCCACATCGCTCGGCGCAGCCTGCCGCGGGCTCCGGACCCGACCACCAGCAGGTCGTCGGCATCGTCGGCCGCTTCGAGCAGGACCTTCCCGGGTGTGCCGCGTCCGACCAGGCGCTGCATCGGCACCCCCGGCCCGGCGCTGCCGAAGGCGGCATCGAGCGCCTCCAGCAGTCGCTCGGTGGCCATCCCGCGCCAGGCGGCGGCCAGTGACGGGGGGCAGGGCCCGCCGCGGTGGGGGATGTCGCCACCGGGCGGCTCCCAGGCCAGTACGGCCCACAGCTCGGCGCCGGTGCGGCCGGCCTCGGTGGCGGCCCGATGCAGAGCCGTCAGGCTCCCCAGCGAACCGCTCACGCCGGCCACGACGCGCCGATCACCGCAGGGTCTGCCCATGGGGTCCCGCTCCTCGTCCCGTGTCGCGTTCATGTCCGGCTCTCTGACTCATCCGACTCTCTGGCTCCCTCTCCATCGAAAAGCCGCTGGTGGAGCGAGTGCGGGGCGTTGGCGCTTCCCTTACGCGGGGAGCACGGACCCTGACGGCTCCATGACGACGGCGGGCACACGCCCGACGCGTGGGCGGGCCCGTGAGCGTCGGGGGGCACCACGGTCGGGATGCGGGCGCCCGATCCCCTCCGCGGGTCAGAGTTGCGTCAACGTCCTCGAACCCTCTCGCGATATTTGCCGACGTGAAGTGACGATGCTCCTGAGAAGCCCGCACGCCGTGCGGCGTGCCGTTTTTCCGAAGAGGAGCAGGTGGAGGAGTACGGGATGGCGCGGGGCAGCGAGGCGACCGACGGGCCGGGCTCGCGTCCGGGCAGGCTCAAGGTCTTCCTCGGGGCTGCCCCCGGGGTGGGCAAGACCTACCGGATGCTGGACGAAGGCCGACGCCGGGCCGCGCGGGGCAGGAACGTGGTGGTGGCCTTCGCCGAGTGCCATGGCCGTCCGTCGACCGAGGCGATGCTCGAAGGGCTGGAGGTGCTGCCGCGGGCGACGCGCACGCATCGCGGTACGGACTTCACCGAGCTCGACCTCGACCTGGTGCTGGCGTTGCGGCCGCAGGTGGTGCTCATCGACGAACTCGCGCACACCAATGCGCCGGGTGGCCGTCACGCCGAACGCCGGCAGGACATCGAGGAACTGCTCGGTGCCGGGATCGACGTGGTGGCCACGCTGAACATCCAGCATCTGGAATCGCTCACCGATGTCGTCGAGAACATCACCGGCGTGGCGCAGCACGAGACCGTCCCCGACGAAGTCGTCCGCCGCGCCGACCAGATCGAGCTGGTCGACCTGCCGGCCGAGGGCCTGCGCCGCCGCATGGCGCACGGCAACATCTACCCGCCCGAGAAGGTCGACGCGGCCCTGTCGCACTACTTCCGGCTCGGGAACCTCACCGCGCTGCGGGAACTGGCGCTGCTGTGGGTGGCGGGCAGGGTGGACGAGGCGCTGCGCAAGTACCGGCACGAGCACAGCATCGGCCGGGTGTGGGAGACCCGCGAACGCGTGGTGGTCGCGCTCACCGGCGGCCCGGAGGGCGCGACCCTCATCCGCCGCGCCGCCCGGATCGTGGCCCGCTCCTCCGGCGGCGATCTCCTGGCCGTCCACATCACCCGTAGCGGCGGACTGTCCGGCTCCTCGCCCGCCGCGCTGGCCGGACAGCGGCAGCTCACGGAGAGCCTCGGCGGCAGCTACCACTCGGTGGTCGGCGACGATGTGCCCGCCGCCCTCATGGACTTCGCCCGCGCCCAGAACGCCACCCAACTGGTCATCGGCGCCAGCCGCCGGGGCAGGCTGCGGCGGGTGCTGATGCCCCGCGGCGTGGGCGAAACCGTGGTCGAGCTCTCCGGCGACATCGATGTCCACA
Organism: Streptomyces sp. NPDC053427; assembly: GCF_044544985.1. Lineage (NCBI taxonomy): Bacteria > Bacillati > Actinomycetota > Actinomycetes > Kitasatosporales > Streptomycetaceae > Streptomyces > Streptomyces sp. NPDC053427. Next base: position 258,264 of record NZ_JBITYA010000001.1, read on the forward strand.
CGGTCACCCACGAACATGCCGGTCAGGGGAGAAGACGGGCCACCCCCGGCAGTGGCCTGCCGCGCTCGCGCCGCCTGGCCGGTCCGGTGGCCGGCCTCGTCCTGCCCGTACTCCTGACCCTGGCACTGCGCGGCATCTCGGGCCCGCTCGCCCTCAACCTCACCAGCGAGGCGCTGCTCTTCCTCCTCACCGTGCTGGGCGTGGCCTGCATCGGTGGCGTGGTCTCCGCGCTGCTCGCCTCGATCACGACATCCCTGCTGCTGAACTACTCCTTCATCCCGCCCGTCGGCCACTTCACCTTTGCCTCGGCCAATATCGTCATCGCCCAGGCCGCCTTCACCATCGTCGCCGTCACCGTCGCGGCCATCGTCGACCGCTCGCTGCGACTGAGCCGACGGGCCACGCGGGCGACCGCGGAGGCCGAGACGCTGACCTCGTTGGCGGGCGGCATCCTGCGGGGGGACCGGGCCGTTCCCGCACTCCTGGAACGTACCCGCGAGACCTTCGGCATGGACCGCATCGCCTTGCGGCCCCGAAGGAAGGAGCCGGAGCCCGCAACGGAAATCGGCCCGGTGCCCGACCATGAAACCAAGGTCGCGATAGGGGAGGACAGCGTGCTGGTGCTCAGCGGGCGCCGCCTGCCCGCCTCCGAGCACCGCGTGCTCACGGCCTTCGCCGCGCATCTGACCGCCGCCGTCGAGCGCGGCCGGCTCGCCGAGGCCGCGGCCGAGGTCGAGCCGGTCAAGGCGGCCAACCGCATGCGCACCGCACTGCTCGCGGCGGTCGGGCACGACCTGCGTACGCCCCTGGCCGGCTGCTGGGCCGCGATCAGCTCGCTGCGCAGCCGCGATGTCGACTTCTCACCCGAGGACCGCGAGGAACTCCTGGCCACCGCCGAGGAATCCCTGGCCAAGCTCAGCCGCCTCGTCGACAACCTCCTCGACATGAGCCGACTTCAGGCCGGTGCCCTGACCCTGCACCTGGAGCCCCTCGCGCTCACCGAGGTGCTCCCCACCGCGCTGGACACCCTGCCCGACTCGCCCCCGCGGGCGCTCGTCCATGTCGTGACCCAGGGGTTGGACACCGCCCCCGATGTGCTCGCGGACCCGCCGCTGCTGGAACGCGTCATCGCCAATCTGGTCTCCAACGCGGTACGCCATTCGCCCGCCGGGCGCCCGGTCACGATCGGCGCCAGCGCGCTCGCCGGCCGCGTGGAGCTGCGGGTGACCGATCGCGGTCCCGGAATACAACTCGCCGACTGGGAACGGGTCTTCGAGCCGTTCCAGCGACTCGGCGACACGGACAACACCACCGGCCTCGGGCTCGGTCTCGCACTCTCCCGCGGACTCACGGAGGCGATGGGCGGCACGCTCACCCCCGAGGAAACCCCCGGAGGCGGCCTGACGATGGTCGTCTCCCTGCCGGCCGCACCGATTCCGGTCGCGGTGGCCGGGCAGGGGGCCGTGCACGAGGGATGAGATCTGGGCGCGAGAGAGGGGACATGACGCGTGAGGCGTGCGCGCCAGGCGCCTGCCGTGCGGCGCGAGCCGTATGTACGGGCTCCGGCGCCCGTCGTCAGTCCGACGGGGCGGGATCTGCCGGTCGTTCGGATTCCGTTAGAGAACCGGCCCCGTTGTGCGCGGGGTGCCGGGCCGGCCGTCACGGTGGACCTGGTCGGCGGCACGCGAGGAAGCACAGGAGGTCCGCGAAGATGTGCGCAGCGATGAGGGCGGCGGTGGAGGCGTGAGTGTGGAGCGCATCGTGGGACTGCTGGTGGCGGCATCGCTGGTTGGGCTGCTTGTGGCCGGAGTCAAGTTCCCGGACCGGTTCTGAGGCGGTGCTCCGCCTCCCTCGGGCAACTTGGCGGGCCATGGATCACTCGTCGCCGAGTCCGGCCTCTTCGAGATCCAGCCTGCGTTGCAGGCGCCGCCGGGTGACGTCGCTGATGTCGTTGTCCGCGTACAGGCGTTGGAGCTGTGCGGTTTCGGCGGCTATCACGGTGCGGCGCAGCGCCCGGTAGCCGGTCACGGCGGGCAGGGAGGACGGGGCCGTGTCGTCGTCCTGGTCCGCGTCGGCCTGGTCGAGGCGGGCCAGCAGGCCGCGGCGCAGCTGATCGACGAGAGCGGCGGGCGCTGCTTCGACGGCTTCGAGTTCGTCCAGGCAGTCCAGTCCGGCCTTGGCGAGCCCGGCTCGGGCGCGGGCTTCTTCGCGGGCGGTGTGCTCCGGTTCCAGCGCGATCTTGGACCAGCGGACGACCGGCGCCAGGGTGAACCCCTGCAGGACGAGGGTGAAGACGACGACACCGGTGGTCAGGACCAGGACCAGCGGGCGGTGCGGCAGCGGGCTGCCGTCGTCCGCGGCCAGGGGGATGGACAGGGCGGCGGCCAGCGGCATCACACCACGGGTGCCGGCCCAGGAGACCACCGCGGGGATCCGCCAGGTGACCGTGCCGTTGCCGCGGCGGCGCTGCATGACGGCGGAGAGCGGGAGGACGCCGAGGAGCCGTACGGCGATCACGGTGGCGGCCACGGCAAGCACACCGAGCGGCCAGACCTGCTCGTCCGCCTTCAACTGCCGTACAAGAGCCGGGAGTTCCAGACCTATGAGGGCGAAGACGACGCTCTCCAGCAGAAAGACCACGGTGCCGTAGACGGCATGCACCTGGAGCCGGTTGGTGGCGGTGGTGAGCTTGTGGCCGGTGCTGCCGAGCACCACCCCGGCAACGACGACCGCGGTCACGCCGGAGGTGTGCAGATCCTCGGCGAGTACGTACGCGGCGTACGGCGTGACCAGGGCGATCACCGTCTCCAGGACCGGGTCCTCGGTCCGCCGCCGGATCAGCGCCACCACCCCCGCGACCGCGCCGCCGGCCAACGCCCCGCCACCGCCGAGCACCAGGAACTGTCCGCCGGCCGCGGGAAGGGTGACCGCGTGTGCGGCTGTGGCCGTGCCCACCGCGACCTTGAAGAGGACCAGGCTGGTGGCGTCGTTGAAGAGGCTTTCGGACTGGACCAGCGTCTGGATGCGCGGCGGCAGCGCGATCTTGCGCCCGAGCGCCGTCACCGCGACGGGGTCGGTGCTGGCCAGCACCGCGCCCAGGACGAACGCCATCGTGGTGTTGAGCGGGGTCACCGCGGACGCCACCGCGCCCACGGCGGCCGCCGTGGCCAGCACCAGGCCGAAGGCGAGGACGGTCACCGGTCGCCACACCACGCGCAGTTCCCGCCAGGGGATCTCCTCGGCGGACGCGTACAGCAGCGGCGGCAGCACCACCACGCTGATCACTTCGGGAGCCACCTGGACGCCCGGTATCCACGGCAGCAGCCCGATGAGTACGCCGCCGACGACGAGCAACGAGGGCGCGGGAATGCGCCAGTGGCGAGCGCCCGTCGCCACCAACGTGGCGAACACGACGAGAAGAAGGAGGGCAGTAAGGTCGGTCACGTGCTCGTCTCTCGATGGCTTCGGCTGTTGCTGAACCGCCGCCGACCAGACTTCCCGGCACACCGCAAGGAAATCTACCGGGTGTTGTCGGGGTACTGCCACAGTCCTGACGCCACGCCACGCGACCGCATCCGGCCCGGGCACCGGCCTCCCCGGCCGCGGCCCCGCCGAGTCCGAGCCCCTGCGCGACGCGGCCCGTCGGTGCCGTCACACCCCGGGATGCTGCCCTACCGGCCACCGGTACGAGGGGTTCGAGGGGCAGTGCCAGTGCGGCCACGCCTCCTCACCGACCCGTGCCAGGCTCATCGGATGCCGGTGACGGCCCTGGCATACCGGCCAGGCGCGCTTGCCGTCGATCTCCTGAAGGTTTTCGAGGACGGCTGCCTGTGTGTGAAAGGCGAGCGAGGCGACCGCCCGGCCAGGGTCCGGGCCCGCGACCGATTCCGGGGCGAACTCCAGAGGGCCGAGCCGCACGCCCGCCACGACGAGGTCCCGCCACCGCTGCGGGTCCTCGCCGGGCGGGGCGGTGAAGACCAGCCGCACTCGCAGTCCGCAGGCGCGCAGGTCGTGGCCGATGGGAGCGAAGACGTCCTCGGGCTCCGAGGGCAAGGCACGTACCTCTCCGCTGTCTTGCGACGGCGCTACCACGGTCAGGGGCCGGTCTTCGTGGTGCGCAGGGTCAGGTCGCACGGGTGTTCCTCGCCGCCGCGGAGGAAGGTGATCCGGATGTGGACCTCGCGTGCCTCGGCCGCCAGGGCGGGCCGGGCGGAGATGCTGCCGTCGGTGTGGGTGCCGTCGTCGGCGGTTCCGTAGGCCCCGCCCCAGTCCGGGTACTCGTTGCCGGCGTCGTCCACCGCCTCGATCATCAGGAGCACGGGGGTGTCGTTCTCCGCGTCCGGCAGGGGTGGGGAGATGGTGTAGTGGAGGGTGAAGGAGTCATCGCGCCGCTTCAGTCGGCGGACGGTCAGCTCGTGGGCGCCCTGGAAGATCTTCACCGAGGCGAGGGGGGTGCGGTGCGGCTTCATGGCTCCTCATATGTGGGTGGTGGTTCGGACGGCGAGCCCGGCAACGTAACCGACCGGCCTGCCGGTGACGTAATGAACGTACTCGTGTTCCAGCCGGAATCCGGCGGTCCAGGCGAGCAGCCGGCTGGGGCGGTTGTCGCGGGAGCAGGTCCAGCTGGGGAGGTGCTCGCGGGCCGCGATGTCCCGGCACAGCGCGGTGACGCAGGCCAGGGCGAGGCGCTGTCGGCGGTGTTCGGGGACGGTTACGCAGGCGATGTCCTCGTACACGGTGCCACGGAAGTACGTACAGGCGAGGGCGAGGAGGCGGTCCTTGTGGAAGGCCGCCCAGCCGTGTCCGGAGGCGGCGAGACCGGCCGGGCCGCCCCAACTGGTGTGGATCCACGCCATGTCCGCCGCCAGCGCGGTGAGCGTCGGGGCGTCCTCCGGGGTCAGCCGGCGCACCGTCACCCCGTGGGGCGGGCGCGGAGCCGCTACGGGCGCGCGGTGGACGTACAGCATGCGCTCCCACGGCACGATCCGGTCGAAGGCGTTGCCGAGCAGGGGCAGGAAGCGGGCGGGGGCCTGCACATGGTGCGCGGCGAAGCCGGCGAGGGAGAGCGGCGCCAGGGCCGTCGGATCGCCGCGGAACAGTACGTGGTCGGCGCAGGTCACGGCCATGGCGCGGGGATCGGCGGCACGGTCGGCCCACCACCGACCGGTTCCTGAGACCAGCGCATGTTCGGCCAGCACCGTCGCCCCGGGGTGTCCGGTGGTGAACCAGTCGGGGAGGGGCGGGAGTTGGCCAGGGGAGAGTTCGATCACGGAGGTTTCCTTGGGGCTGTCGCGGGGCGGCCCGGGCGGGGCCGCCCCGCCCGGCGGTTCAGCTCTGTCCGGCCTTGCTGCCGTGGTTGGCCTTCTTCTTGCGGGCGCGCTTGGACATGGGGGTGCGGGCCTTTCGGTCCAGTGGCTGCGTGAGTGGTGCCGTCTGCGGGGGTGGTGTCGCCGTCAGGCCTGGTGGCCGACGAGCAGGTCGGCGAGCTTGGTGAGGCGCTTGACGGTGCGGTCCTCGGTTGCGGCGGTGGCGGGCTCGACGCGCTGGTCGAGGTCGTAGTAGGCGCCGTTGACGATTTCGGTGGCGGGGTCGCACAGCCGCACCACGTGGGCGGCGCCCTCGGCCGCCGCGGCGCCCTTGAGCCCGTAGAGGGACATCAGGTCCGTGCGGCAGATTCCCGGGTGGACGGAGACCGCGGCCACCCGAGGGTCGGCGGCGAAGACGGTCAGGGCGAGCTGCGACTGGGCGTAGGCGGCGAGCCGGGAGTAGCGGCGGGCGCGGTGCGGGTCGCTCCACTGGATGGAGGCGGTGCGGTGCAGGGACGAGGAGACGTTGACGACGCGGCCGCCGGGGGCGGTGGTGAGCGACGGCTCCAGGAGGCAGGTCAGGAGGTAGTGGGCGAGGAAATTGACCTGCAGGGCGATCTCGTTGCCGTCGGCGGTCACGGTGTGCCGTTCGGGGGCGGCCATACCGGCGTTGTTGACCAGGACGTCCAGGTGCGGATGCTCGCCGGCGACGCGCCGCGCCATGACCTCGACCTCCTCCAGCCGGGTGAAGTCGGCCGCGAATCCGCACAGTTGGGCGCTGTCGATGCCCGCGGTGGCGATGAGCCGGTCGGTCGCGGCCTGGGCGTCCTCGGCGGTGCGGCCGTGCACCAGGACGGTGGCGCCGCGTTCGGCGAGCTGTCGGGCGGTCTCGTAGCCGATGCCGGAGGTGGCGCCGGTCACCAGGACGGTACGGGAGGAAAGGTCGAAGACGGACATGATCCATTCCGGGAAGGGAGACGGGCACGCCGAACGGCCCTGCCAGGGCCCGTTGCGGGCGTGCGAAGGTACGAAAGAGGGCGCCGGATCGGATCACGGCGCCCCGTGCAGGGAATGCGGGAGACGACTCAGCGAGAGGCGGACGTCTCCGGGCAGCGCGGCGCACGACACATGGCCTCGGGATGAGGCGGACGGTCGAGGAGGAGCCAGGCGCTGTTCACATCACCCATCAAAGGCCCGGCCGCGCACGGCTTCAAGAGCTCCGCGCACCTCTTGACGTACCCCTGATGAGCTGCGACGTCGACCGATGACGAGGGCCGCCACGCGCACGCCCGTCCGGCGCACTCGCCGAGTCCGATGCAGGGCGTAGCCGCCCGCGAGCACGGCGAGCGCGCCGCCGAATGCAGCGATCGTCGCGAGCACGGCCACGGCTCCTGCGTCCAGACCACTGCGTTTGCCGGTGTACCTGGGCCTCCCGGTACTACGACTGCCTGAGCTCCGCGGGCTCCTCCACGGCAGCGGCCTGCAAGGAGAGAACCATGGTCAGCCCGCCTCCGGGCGTGTCCTCGGGGGTGAGCGTGCCGCCCATCGCCTCGGCCAGGCCACGGGAGAGCGCGAGCCCGAGCCCCAGGCCGCTGGTGTTGTCGTTGTCGCCCAGACGCTGGAACGGTACGAAGATCCGGTCCCGGTCCTCCGGGCGCAGGCCGGGCCCCCGGTCGACGACCCTCAGCTCGACCCGCGGGCCGAGGGCGCTGGCGCTGATCAGCACCCGTTGCCGCGGCGGCGAGTGCCGTACCGCGTTGGTCACCAGGTTGGCGATGACCCTCTCCAGCAGGGGCGGATCCGCGAGCACCTCGCAGCTCTCCGCCAGCCCCTGGGACTCGATCGGTACCGGTGTCGCGGCGAGGGTGTCGAGCGCCAGGGGCAGGACGTCCGCGAACGCCGTGGGCTGAAGGTGCAGGGTCAGGGCGCCGGCCCGGAGCCGGCTCATGTCCAGGAGGTTGTCCACCAGGCGGTTGAGCTTGCGGAGCGACTCGTCGGCCGTGGTCAGCAGCTCGTCCCGTTCCGCCGCGGAGAAGTCCACGTCCGTGCTGAGCAGGGAGCTGATGGCGGCGCGTCCGGCGGCCAAGGGGGTCCGCAGGTCGTGGCTGACCGCGGCGAGCAGCGCCGTACGCATCCGGTCCGCCGCCTTCACCGGTTCGACCTCGGCGGCGGCCTCCGCGAGACGGGCGTGGTCCAGCGCGGCGGCGAGATGGGCCGCGAAGGCGGTCAGTACGCGGTGTTCGGAGGCAGGCAGGCGGCGGCCGCGCAGGACGAGGACCCGGTCCGGCCCGGCCGGCACCTTCACGAGTCCGTCGGCGCGCTCGTCCGGCCCGGTCTCCTGCTCCGAACGCGGGACGAGCTCGGCCGACTCCATGCCGAAGGTCTGGCGGGTGCGTTCCAGGAGTATCGAGACCGCCTGGTCACCGCGGAGGATGTTGCCGGCCATGGAGGAGAGGGTCTCCGCCTCCGCGGTGGCGCTCGCCGCGCGCCGGGCCAGCCGGAGGGAACGGTCGACGAGGACGGCGACCGTCACCGCGACCACCACGAACACCGCGAGGGCGAGCGCGTTGTTGGGCTCGGTGATCGTGAACTGCCCGCTCGGCGGGATGAAGTAGTAGTTCAGCAGCAGGGAGGCGGTCAGGGAGGCGAGCAACGCGGAGACGACACCGCCGAGGCAGGCCACACCGATGACGGTGACGAGGAAGAGCAGGGCCTCGCTGGTCAGGTTGAGGGTGCCGCCGGTATGGGTGAGGAGGGCGGTCAGCAGGACGGGGAGGGCGAGGCCGGCCACCGGTCCGGCGACGCGGCGCGCAACGGGCAGCCGGCGGCCGGGGACGGGCAACCGGCGTCCGCGGCCGGCCCGTTCGTGGGTCACCATGTGGACGTCGATGTCCCCGGAGAGCTCGACGGTGTCCTCGCCGATACCGCGCGGCGCCAGCAGGCGGGACAGCCAGCTGCGGCGGCTGGTGCCCAGGACGAGCTGGGTGGCGTTCTCGGCACGCGCGAAGTCCAGCAGGGCGGTGGGCACATGATCGCCGACGACCGAGTGGTAGCTGCCGCCCAGGCTCTCGACCAGGGCGCGTTGCTTCGCGAGCGCGGCGGGGGAGGCGTCGGCGAGCCCGTCGCTGCGGGCCACGTGCACCGCCAGCAGGTCGCCGCCGGAGGACCGGTCCGCGATCCGCTCCGCCCGGCGGATCAGCGTCTCGCCCTCCGGACCGCCGGTGAGCGCCACCACGACGCGTTCGCGGGTCTCCCACACCGTCCCGATGCCGTGCTCGGACCGGTACCTCTGCAAGGTCTCGTCCACCCGCCCGGCGACCCACAGCAGCGCGAGTTCCCGCAGCGCCGTCAGATTGCCGATGCGGAAGTAGTGCGAGAGCGCGGCATCGACCTTCTCCGGCCGGTAGATGTTGCCGTGCGCCATGCGCCGGCGCAGCGCCTCGGCGGGCATGTCGACCAGTTCGATCTGGTGGGCGCGGCGGACGACCTCGTCGGGAACGGTCTCCCGCTGCGGGACCCCGGTGATCTTCTCGACGACGTCGTTGAGCGACTCCAGATGCTGGACGTTGACGGTGGTGACCACATCGATCCCCGCCGCGAGGATCTCCTCGATGTCCTGCCACCGCTTGGCGTTACGGCCGCCGGGCACGTTGGTGTGGGGCAGCTCGTCGACGAGCGCGACCGCGGGGCTGCGGGTGAGGACGGCGTCGAGATCCAGCTCGCTGAAGGTGCCTCCCCGGTATTCGCGGTGTGTCCGGGGCACCATCTCCAGCCCTTCGAGCTTCTCCTCGGTGTGCGGCCGGGCATGGCACTCGGCGTACGCCACCACCACATCGGTGCCGCGCCGGGCACGCCGACGCCCCTCGTCGAGCATCCGGTACGTCTTGCCGACCCCGGGCGCCGCCCCGAGAAACACCTTCAGCTTTCCCGGCCGTACGCCTACGCCAACGCCTGGCGTGTCGGCTGCGTCAACCCTCGGCGCCACCGAAAACCTCACCCTCACCGGTCCCGCACACGTCCCACGTCGCCTGGTGCTGCGAGGGATCCCCGGGTGGCCGAGCGGCATAGGTCTGCTCCGTGCCCCATGGTCACATCAGCCCGGCCAGATCGTGGTTGAGCTCGACGATGTTGACGCGATCCTGACCCAGAAACCCCAGGACGCGGCCCTGGACATGGTCGGCGACCAGCCGCCCGACCCGGCCGGGGCGGAGCCGCCGGGCCTTCGCCACCCGGTTGACCTGCTGGTATGCGTACGCAGGGGAGACCGCCGGGTCGAGTCCGGAGCCGCTGGCGGTCACCGCGTCCACTGGGACGGCAGCGGGGGAGACCCCGTCGAACGCCGCGACGGCGGCGCGGCGTTGACGGACTGTGGCGAGCAGATCGGGGTTGTTCGGGCCGAGGTTGGAGGCGCCGGAGGCCAACGGGTCGTACCTGCCCGCGGAGGGGCGCGGCTGGAACCACCGGGGGTCGGGCCGCAGTTCCTCCTTCGGGTCGCCGGGATTCCTCTTCGGCCGGGCGAAGTTCTGGCCGAGCAGGCTGGAGGCGACCGGCCGGCCGTGCGTCGTCAGCAGGGAGCCGTTGGCCTGGTGGGGGAACGCGACCTGAACGATGCCGGTGACGAGCAGCGGATAGGCCAGACCCGTGAGCACGGTGAAGACGAGCAGCATCCGCAGGGCCGCCAGATGCTGCCCGAGCAGGGGAGGGAGGTGGTGGATGCGCATCATGGGGCCGCCTTCTTCTCTCGTCGGTCAGCGCAGGCCGGGGAGGAACTGGACGACGAGGTCGATCAGCTTGATGCCGACGAACGGCAGGGCCAGCCCGCCGAGTCCGTACACCCAGATGTTGCGGCTGAGCAGCTTCGCGGCCGAGGACGGCCGGTAGCGCACGCCGCGCAGCGCGAGCGGGATCAACGCGACGATGATCAGCGCATTGAAGACGATCGCCGAGGAGATCGCGGAGGTCGGGCTGTGCAGCCGCATGATGTTGAGCCGGTCCAGGCCCGGATACACACCGGCGAACATCGCGGGAATGATCGCGAAGTACTTGGCGACGTCGTTGGCGATCGAGAAGGTCGTCAACGCGCCCCGGGTGATGAGGAGTTGCTTGCCGATCTCGACGATCTCGATGAGCTTGGTCGGGTTGGAGTCCAGGTCCACCATGTTCCCGGCCTCCTTGGCGGCCGAGGTACCGGTGTTCATGGCCACGCCGACATCCGCCTGGGCCAGCGCCGGAGCGTCGTTCGTACCGTCGCCGGTCATCGCCACCAGCTTGCCGCCGGCCTGCTCGCGCCGGATGAGGGCCATCTTGTCCTCGGGGGTGGCCTCGGCGAGGAAGTCGTCCACGCCCGCTTCCTGAGCGATGGCGCGCGCGGTCAGCGGATTGTCGCCCGTGATCATCACGGTTCTGATGCCCATCCGCCGCAGCTCGTCGAAGCGTTCGCGCATGCCTGCCTTGACGACGTCCTTGAGGTGGATGACGCCCAGCACGCGCGCCTCGGACGGTGCGCCGTCGCGCCGCAGCACCTCGCCGACGACCAGCGGGGTGCCGCCGCTCGCGGAGATCCCGTCGACGAGGTGGCCCACATCCGCGGTGGGGTGGCCTCCGCTGTCGCGTACCCAGCGCATCACCGCCGTCGCCGCCCCCTTGCGCAGCAAGCGCCGTTCCCGGGGCTCCTCCAGGTCCACTCCGCTCATCCGGCTCTGCGCGGTGAAGGGGACGAACTGCGCATGTGCCAGCTCTCCTTCGCTTCGGCCGCGCAGCGCGTACTGCTGCTTGGCGAGGACGACGACCGAGCGGCCCTCGGGCGTCTCGTCGGCGATCGACGACAGCTGGGAGGCGTCCGCGAGCTCCTCGACGCCCACCCCCTCGGCCGGCAAGAACGCGGCGGCCTCCCGGTTGCCGAGGGTGATGGTGCCGGTCTTGTCGAGCAGCAGGGTGTTGACGTCGCCCGCGGCCTCCACCGCGCGGCCGGACATGGCCAGCACATTGCGCTGTACGAGGCGGTCCATGCCCGCGATGCCGATCGCCGAGAGCAGCGCGCCGATGGTGGTGGGGATCAGCGCCACGACGAGCGCGACCAGGACGACGATGGTCTGCTCGGCCCCCGCGAAGAGGGCGAAGGGCTGCAGGGTCACCACTGCGACCAGGAAGACGATGGTCAGCGAGGCCAGAAGGATGTTGAGCGCGATCTCGTTCGGCGTCTTCTGTCGGGCGGCGCCCTCGACCAGCGCGATCATCCGGTCGATGAAGGTTTCCCCCGGCCTCGAAGTGATCTTTACGACGATCCGGTCGGAGAGCACCTTCGTCCCGCCCGTCACCGCCGACCGGTCACCGCCCGACTCGCGGATCACCGGCGCCGACTCACCCGTGATCGCCGATTCGTCGACGCTGGCGATGCCCTCGACCACATCGCCGTCCCCGGGAATGATCTGTCCGGCCTCGACGACGACATGGTCGCCCAACCGGAGTTCGGCGCCCGGGACTTCTTCCGCGACGGTGTCGGCCGCGCCCGGCCGCCACCCGTCCAGCCGCCGGGCCACCGTGGTGGTCCTGGCCCGCCGCAGCGTCTCCGCCTGCGCCTTGCCGCGGCCCTCCGCCACGGCCTCGGCGAGATTGGCGAAGACCGACGTCAGCCAGAGCCATGCCGTGATGACCCAGGCGAAGACGCTGGGCGTCTTGATCGCCGACAGCGTGGTCAGGACCGCACCCACCTCCACGACGAACATGACAGGGTTGTGGAACATGGTGCGCGGATCCAGCTTCCGCAGGGCGTCGGGGAACGACCTCAGCAGCTGCTTCGGGTCGAGCAGTCCGCCCGAGACCCGGTTCCGCCGGCGGTCGGCCTGCGGCCCGGCAGACGGCGGGGCGGGAGCGGGAACGCCGGTCGCGGACATCAGCGAAGACCCTCCAGACCTTCGGCCAGCGGTCCCAGCGCGAGCGCGGGAAAGTACGTCAGTCCGACGACGATGAGGACCACACCGGTCAGCAGGCCGACGAACTGCGGCCGGTGGGTGGGCAGGGTGCCCGCGGTGACCGGAACGGGCTGCTGCCCGGCGAGCGAACCGGCCAGCGCCAGCACGAACACCATCGGCAGAAAGCGGCCGAGGAGCATGGCCAGACCGAGGGCGGTGTTGTACCAGACGGTGTTCACACTCAGCCCGGCGAACGCCGAGCCGTTGTTGTTCGCCGCGGAGGCGAAGGCGTACAGCACCTCGGAGAAGCCGTGCGGCCCCCGGTTGAGCATGGCCGCCCGCTCACCCGGGAAGGCCATCGCCAGTCCCGCGCCGACCAGCACGACCGCGGGCGTGGTGAGGATGTACAGCGAGGCGTACTTCATCTCCCGTCCGCGCAGCTTCTTGCCCAGGTACTCGGGCGTACGGCCGACCATCAGCCCGGCGACGAACACCGCGACGATCGCCAGGATCAGCATCCCGTAGAGCCCGGAACCCGTACCGCCGGGCGCGATCTCCCCGAGCATCATGTTGAAGATCGTCATGCCCCCGCCACCGGGCGTGTACGAGTCGTGGAAGGAGTTGACCGCGCCGCAGGACGTCAGCGTGGTGGAGACCGCGAAAAGCGCCGACGCCCAGATCCCGAACCGGGCTTCCTTGCCCTCCATCATTCCGCCGGCCGCGTGACCGGCGGTACTGCTGACGCTGTGCAGTTCGTTGGCGGTCACGATTGCGACCGAGGCGGCCCAGAGCAGCGCCATCACGGCGACGACCGCATAGCCCTGACGGTTGTCGCCGACCATTTTCCCGAAGGTGCGCGGCAGCGAGAACGAGATCACCAGGAGGAGATAGATCTCGATCAGGTTGGTGAAGGCGTTGGGGTTCTCGAAGGGGTGGGCGGAATTCGCGTTGTAAAAGCCTCCGCCGTTCGTACCGATTTCCTTGATGGCTTCCTGGGAGGCGACCGGGCCGCCGGTGATGCTCTGATGGCCGCCCGCGATCGTGGTGATGTCCTGGATGCCATGGAGGTTCTGAACGGTACCGGCGGCCACCAGCACGATCGCGAACACGAAGGAGACCGGCAGCAGCAGGCGCACCACGATCCGGGTCAGGTCCACCCAGAAGTTCCCCACCTGGTCGGTCCCCCGCCGGGTGAAGCCGCGGATCAGCGCGGCGACGACGGCGATTCCCACCGCGGCGGAGACGAAATTCTGCACCGCGAGACCCGCCATCTGGACCAGGTGACCCATGGCCGACTCGCCCGAATACGACTGCCAGTTCGTATTGGTGACGAAGGAAGTCGCCGTGTTGAACGACTGGTCCGGAGAGACCGGCTTCATCCCCAGCGACAGCAGCAGATGATTCTGCAGGCGCAGGAACGCGTACAGGAACAGTACCGAGACCAGGGAGAAGGCCAGCACGCTACGGAGGTAGACCGGCCACTTCTGGTCCGCGTCGCCGTGCACCCCGCCCGCCCGGTAGATGAGGCGTTCCGGCCGCCAATGGTGCGAGGTGGTGAGGATATGTGCCAGGTAGTCGCCCAGCGGGCGGAAGGAGAGGGCCAGGGCCACCACCAGAACCAGGACCTGGAGCCAGCCCGCCGACGTGCCGTTCATCCGGATCCACCCCCGCTAGAACTTGTCGGGGAAGAGCAGACAGGCGACCAGATAGAGCACAAGACACACGGCCACGACCAGGCCGACGACGTTCTCCACACTCACAGCCGTCCGACCCCCTTGGCGACCCAGCCGATGAGCGCGAAGACGACAAGGGTGAGGCCGACGTACAGAAGGTCTGACATGTGCGAGGACCGCCTAGGAAGAGCCGCGCCGACAGATTCTGACGGTAACTCAGGTGATCGGTGAGGCGGCCCGACGCGGTGCGGCCGATGGGGTGATGGTGGATCGCCGGGCGGGGCTCCGACTCAGGTCACCGGCTCTGCTGCGCCGGTACGGGCAGCGGCTTGGAGCGGCACGTCACCTCGTGCGCCGGGACGGTCCCGTTCAGAAGGTAGGCGTCGACGATGCCGTCGACACAAGCGTTGCCGTTGCGGTACTGCCCGTGGTCGCCGCCGCCCGTCACCGTGACCAGGCGTGAGCCCCGCAGCGCCTTGTGTGCCCGCACCGCGCCCTCGTAGTAGGTGGCCGGGTCGTGCACGGAGTTGAGCATCAGGGTGGGCGGCAGGCCCTTGCCGGTGACCTTCACCCGCGGCGCGTCCGACTCCGGCCAGTACACGCAGGTCGCGGCGTACGCGAGCTCCCGCGCCCCGACCAGCGGGTACTTCTGGGTGTCCTTGGCGCTCTGCCGTATCCAGTGGCCGAGATCCCGGTTCCACGGGGTGTCGTTGCAGGTGACCGGGAAGTACGTGGCGGCGAAGCCGGGAGAGAGATAGTTGGCCAAGGTCTGCTGGGCGAGCCGGCGCTCGGCCGGCGTCGCCGTGTCCCAGTGCTCCAGGGCGGCCAGCACGGACGCCAGCTGGCCCCACTGCCGGTCGGCGTCGTACATCCCCTGGAGCGTGGCGTTGTCGAGCTGGTTGGGCCCGATCGTCAGCGAGCCGCTCGTGATCGGGTGGTCGTGCAGCGCCTTGCGGCGCGCCTCCCAGGTCGCCTTCGCCTCGGCGGCGGTGCTCCCGTAGTGGTAGACCGAGTCGTACCTGGCGATCCATGGCAGGAAGTCCCGCTCGAAACGGCGCTGGAAACTCCTCGGTTGCCCGAGTTCGGCCTGCTGCCAGGTCCCACCGAACGGCAGATTGCTGTCCAGCACGGCGCGCTCGACGTGCTGCGGGAACTCCGTCGCGTAGTACGCGCCGAGCCAGGTGGCGTACGACGGCCCGTAGTACGAGATCTTCTGCACGCCGAGCAGCGAGCGGAACAGGTCCATGTCGTGCACGGCCTGGTCGGTGTTGAGGTACTTGATCAGGTCGCCGCTGCGCTCCTGGCAGACCTTCGCGAACTGCCGGGACCGGTCCACCACGCCTTGGACCGCCGCGGGCGAACGGTCGCGGAAGTCGCCCGCGTAGAAGTCCCGGAACTCGGCGTCGGTCTGGCACGTCGCATGCGAACTGCTGCCGACCCCCCGCTGGTCGAAGCTGACCACGTCGTACGCGGCACCGACCGCGGGCGACGCCTTGACGAAGCCCGCGGGCCGGGTGAGCCCCGAGGCGCCCGGCCCGCCGGCGGCCATCATCAGCACCCCACGGCGCCGTGCCGGGTCGGCGGCCCGGTGCCGGGACACCTCGATGGTCAGATCCGCGCCGGTCCCCAGGTGGTGCCAGTCGCGGGGCACGGTCATCGCCGCACACTCGAGCGAAGGATCCTGGTCGCACGGCTTCCAGTCGAGCCGCTGCCCGGCATAGCGCGCGGCCGCGGACGAAGAGCCGCTCTCCTTACCGCCGGCCGGTGCGGACTGCACCGCGGCCGCCGGGGCGACGATGGTCGCGATGGCCGTGGCCACCACACCCGATACGGCGGCCATGGGCCATCGCGGCTTCCTGAACGTGGACATCGAACCTCCCGGCGGCCGCGCTCGGCTGCGCAGCGTCTGAGGCGATGTTCGCGCCCCGGGAACCCGCGATCGATCATGCTGGTTTCCGTCTTCGAGGTGGCACCAGTACCACCACGGCTGTCCTCGTCGCCCTCCTTGTCGCCCACACCGGACGCGCGCGGCCCCGGCCCCGGATCGGATGGTCCCGGGCCGGGCCGCGATGCGCCGGGCGATCAGCCTGCGAGGGTGGCGAGGTTGCCGGGCTCGTAGGAGCCGCCCTGGTTGTTCAGGATCACGCCGAGGCGGTTGGTCGCGTTGATCATGGCGATCAGGGAGACCAGCGCGATGGCCTGGTCGTCGTCGTAGTGCTTGCGCACCTGGGCCCAGGTCTCGTCGGACACGCCGTGGTGGGCGTCGGTGAAGCGGGTGCCCTCCTCGGCGAGGGCCAGTGCGGCCTGCTCGGCCTCGGTGAAAACGGTGGAGTGGCGCCAGGCGGCGACCAGGTTGAGCCGGACCGCGGTTTCGCCGGCCGCCGCGGCATCCTTGGTGTGGATGTCGATGCAGAAACCGCAGCCGTTGAGCTGGCTGGCGCGCAACTGCACCAGCTCCTGGGTGGCCTTGGGCAGCGGCGACTCCTGGATCACCTGGCTGACCGCAAACATCCGCTTGCCGATCTTGGCACCGATCTCGCGGTCGAACAGGTGCATACGGGGTTCCATGACCTCGTCCTCACTGGTGGAGTTGCGCGCCGGGCGGATCGTCCGCGCGGCGTCCTGACGACCACGAGATGCCGACCGCCCGGTCCGTGTGACAGCCCGGCGATGTGACGTAGGCCACCGACCCCGGGTGTCACAGGACGGTGAGGTGCGGCGTCCTGTGCGTGACACGGCCGAGAGGGAACAGGCGGGAGCCGACGATGAACGAACGCAGTGAGCGAACGGGCGACGTGGACGAGTCGCCGACCCGTGACGGCCGCACGGACTCCGCCACCGAGGCGTTCGTCGCCCACCGCAACCTGCTGTTCACCGTCGCCTACGAGATGCTCGGCTCGGCCGCCGACGCCGAGGACGTCCTTCAGGAGACCTGGCTGCGCTGGGCGGACGTCGACCTCGACACGGTGCGGGAACCGCGTGCCTACCTGGTCCGGATCGCCACGCGCCAGGCGCTGAGCCGGCTGCGCACGCTGCGCCGGCGCAAGGAGTCCTACGTCGGCCCCTGGCTGCCCGAGCCGCTGCTGACCGCGCCCGACGTGGCCGACGACGTCGAGCTGGCCGACAGCGTCTCGATGGCGATGCTGCTGGTACTGGAGACTCTCGCGCCGACCGAACGGGCGGTGTTCGTGCTGCGCGAGGTGTTCGATCTGGAGTACGACGAGATCGCGGGGGCCGTCGACAAGAGCCCGGCCGCGGTCCGCCAGATCGCGCACCGGGCGCGGGCCCACGTGGCGGCGCGCCGGTCACGCGGGGCCGTTTCGCCGGCCGAGACCCGCGGCGCGCTCGCGGCGTTCCAACGGGCGATCGAAACGGGCGATCTGCAGCGCCTGCTCGACATGATCGCGCCGGACGTCGTCCTGCTGACCGACGGTGGCGGCGTCGTGCGGGCCGCGCCGGCGCCCGTCGTCGGCGCGGACAAGGTGGCTGAGGTGCTGAAGCGGATCGACGTCGCGATGGCGCTGCAGCCGGCGCTGGTCAACGGCTACCCGGCGCTGATTCTCCGGCTGGGCGGTCAGGTCGACACCGTCATGGCGGTGCACCTCGACAACGGCCTCATCGCCGGGCTCTACGCCGTGCGCAACCCCGAGAAACTGTCACGCATCGGCCGGGAGACGGCGGTGAGCCGCTGAGGTGTCGGGTCGACTGCCCTCGTTAATCCGAAGAAAGGGATCCGGTCGGTGTGGTAGCTTCCGCGGGTTCGTGAAGATTCGGATCGAGGACGAAAGGGAGGTGGGGTTGATGACCGCGCTCAAGGCCACTGCACTGTGCAGCGCCCGGACCGCCCTCACGTCCCGGGCGACGGTCTGACCCGGTCGGTCCTGCCTCGCTGAGAGCGTGAGCTCGCGAGGCGATCCCAGACGAACCTCACCATGAAACGGATCTTCATCCCGTCATGCGCACTCGTAAGAACTGGATCACGCGCGCCGAGACCGGCGCCGACATCCCCGCCATCCGTGACATCAACCTCGCGGCTTTCGACACCCCGCTGGAGGCCGATCTCGTCGACGCGCTGCGCGCCGATGTCTCCTGGATCGACGGCCTGTCCCTCGTCAGCACCGACGAGCACGGCAAGCTCATCGGCCACGCACTGCTGACCCGCTGCCACATCGACGACACCCCGGCCCTGTGCCTGGCACCCGTCGCCGTACTCCCGGAGTACCAGAAGACCGGCGCCGGCTCGGCCGCCGTTCGCGCGGCTCTCGAGGCCGCCCGGGGCTTGGGCGAGCACTACGTGGCCGTCCTCGGACACCCCGCGTATTACCCGCGGTTCGGCTTCACCCGCGCCTCCACGCACGGGATCGGCCTGACCATCGACGTCCCGGACGAGGCCATGATGGCCATGACCCTGGACGAGACCCACCCGCTGCCGAGCGGCACCGTGCGCTACGCGGCACCGTTCGGGATCTGACAACCCACACCCGCCGTGCGAGGGGCCTGGCTCCTCGCACGGCGGCACCGCGTCCGTGCCACCGGAACCCGGCAGGCGCAGTCAAGATCGAGAAAAGTCTAGGTTAGGCTAACCTAAGAAGCGGTGAGGGCGGGTCATTGCCCGCGCCGGACACCCCCGTTGGACACCCGGCACTCGGGCTCACGCCGTGCTGCCCTGAAGCAAAGGACATCGCATGGCCATCGCCGCACGCCGGATATCGCACCGGGTCTTCGCCGCCTCGGCGGTTGCCTCGCTGCTCCTGTCGGTCAGCGCCTGTGGCGGCGGTGAGAAGAGCGACGGTGCCTCGCACGGTGCGCACGGCGCCTTCCCCGTCTCCGTCAAGAGCGCCCTGGGTACGGCCAAGATCGACAGCGAGCCCAAGCGGATCGTCACCCTCGGCCAGGGCTCGGCCGAGACCGCCATCGCGCTGGGTCACACGCCGGTGGGCGTGGAGGAGTACACCTGGGGCAGCGACAAGTCCGGCTACCTGCCTTGGGTCCGGGACGCTGTGAAGAAGTCCGGTGACCCGCTGCCCAAGCAGTTCAAGGGCGGCGACCAGCTGGACATCGAGGCGATCACCGAACTCGCCCCCGACCTCATCCTCGCGCCCTGGTCGGGCATCACGGCCAAGCAGTACGACATCCTCAAGGACATCGCTCCGACGGTGGCGTATCCGGACAAGGCATGGAGCACCGACTGGGACCAGCAGATCAACATCATCGCCAAGTCTCTGGGGCAGCCGGAGAAGGGCGGGGAGCTGATCGAGCGGATCAAGAAGCAGCTCGCGACGGCGGCGAAGAGCCGACCCGAGTACAAGAAGTACCAGTTCTCCTACATCTACACCTCCGGTCCCGGCAGCCTCGGAGTGTTCAGCCCGTCCGAGCAGCGCGTGGAGATGGTCCACTCCCTGGGCCTGAAGGTCGACCCGGTGGTCAAGAGCTTCAAGGAGACCGAGGGCACCGACTCCTCGCTGATCGGCCTGGAGAACGCCGACAAGCTGAACAAGAGCGATCTGCTGTTCACCTTCTACTCCGACGCCAAGACCCGGCGCGAGACGGAGAAGCAGTCGCTGTACGCCGCGATGCCCGCCATCAAGAAGGGCGCCGTGGTGGCCAGTTCGGACAACTCCTTCGTCACCGCCTCCTCCATGATCAACCCGCTGACCGTGCCCTACAGCATCAAGCGCTACCTCCCCTTGATCGACAGCGCGGTCAAGAAGGCCGGCAAGTAGCTTCGCGGGACGGGCTGTACACATGACCTCGCCTCCTGTCGCCGAGGAGACCCGGCACTCCGCGGACCGGCTCGGCCGGCACGCGGTCGCCCGGCGCACCGCGGCCGTCCTGCTGGCGGCGCTGGCCGCCCTCGTGGTCGTCTGCTTCGCCAGCATCATGTTCGGCAGCAAGACCTTGCCGCTGTCGCAGGTCTGGGATGCCGTCAGCGGCCACGGCGACGCCTATACGATCACGGTCGTCGAGAGCCGCTACCCGCGTACCGCACTCGGCATCGTGGTCGGTCTCGGCCTTGCCGTGGCGGGCGTGCTGATGCAGGCGGTGACCCGCAACCCGCTCGCCGAACCCGGCCTCATGGGCGTCAACACCGGGGCCGCGGCCAGCGTGGTGGCCGCGACCGCCTTCGCCGGCGTCTCCGGGCAGACCCAGACCCTGCTGTGGGCGCTCCCGGGTGCCCTGCTGGCCGGCCTGTTCGTCCACGTCATCGGCACCGTCGGCAGCGGAATGAGCCCGGTCCGCCTGGTGCTGGGCGGCGCGGTGCTCACCGCCGTGCTGAGTGCCTTCATCCAGGCCGTCACCCTCAGCCGTCCGCAGGTGTTCGACAGCTACCGCTACTGGGTGGTCGGCGCGCTCGGCGGCCACGGCTGGGAAGCCGTACGCACCGTACTGCCGCTGGCCGTCGCCGGGTTCGCCGTCGCCCTGCTCCTGGGCCGCGGCCTGAACGCGGTCGCGCTGGGGGAGGACTCCGCGACAGCGCTGGGCGCCCGTCCGGAGCGGGTGAAGGCCCTCGCGCTGCTGACGGCCACCGTCCTGAGTGCCGCCGCGACCGCTGCCGCGGGCCCGATCGCCTTCGTCGGACTCGCCGTTCCGCACCTGGCCCGCACCCTGCTCGGCGCCGATCTGCGGCGGCAGATCGCGCTGAGCGCGCTGCTCGGTCCCACCCTGCTGCTGGCAGCCGACGTCATCGGAAGGCTTCTGGTGCGCCCGCAGGAGCTGATGGTCGGTGTCGTCACCGCTTTCGTCGGAGCCCCCGCCCTTCTGATCGCCGTCCGCAGGATGCGAGCCACCTCATGACCCCTTCCTCCGCCGCGATCCGGCGGCCCGGGAGCCGGAAGATCCTCATCAGCCTCGGCCCGGCGGTCGTCCTGCGCCTCCCGGTCCGGATGCTCTGGATCGGCGCAGCGCTGTTCGTGGCGATCCTCGCGGCCTGCACCGCCACCCTCACCGTGGGCCGCCTGGGCATCGCACTGCCGGACCTGCCCTCGGCGCTGACCGGCCACGGCACCGGCGTGCAGCCCTTCGTCCTGGACCGGCTGCGCGGGCCCCGGCTGACGGTGGCGGTGGCGGCCGGTGCCGCCTTCGGCCTCTCCGGCGCGCTCTTCCAGGCGGTGACCCGGAATCCGCTGGGCAGTCCGGACGTCATCGGCCTGGGTCCGGGCGCCGGAGCGGGCGCCGCGCTGGTCGCCCTGCAGCTGCCCGGCGTGCCGGTCGCTCTGGGGGCCCTCGGCGGAGCGCTGGCGGCCATGGCGCTGGTCTACGTGTCGACCGGCAGCGGCTTCCGCAACCCCGGCCGGCTGGTCATCGCGGGCATCGGCGTCTCCGCGATGGCGACCGCCTTCATCCAGTACATCGTCTACGCCATCGCGCGCGACCAGGCGACCGTGTTGAGCTCCTACCTCAATGGCAGCCTGACCGCGCGGTCCTGGGACGATGCGGCGACCATCGGCGTCGTGCTGCTGCTCAGCGTGCCGTGCGCCGCGCTGCTGTCCCGCCCCCTGGGCATCAGCGAGATGGGCGAGACCACGGCGGCGGCGCTCGGAGCGCAGCCGCAGCGCGCCTTCACCGGTGCCGTCCTGCTGGCGATCCTGCTGTCCGCAGGAGCGGTCACGGCCGCCGGCCCCATTTCGTTCATCGCCCTGACCGCACCACAGATCGCCAAGCGGCTCACCCGCGGCACCGGCCCGCACCTGACGCTCTCCGCACTCACGGGCGCCCTCGTGCTTGTCCTCGCGGACCTGGCGGCCCAGAACGCCCCGGTCTTCGACGACCTGCCCGTCGGCATCTGGACGATGGCCCTCGGCGGCGCCTACCTCGGTCATCTGCTCCTGAGCGAGTGGCGCCGGGGCGCCCTCTGATCTCCTCCCCGGGCCGGGGACCCGACACCGTCCCCGACGCAGCTCCGCCCTCGAGCGCCCGGGTGAGCGGGACTACCGGCTGAGGCGTTCGAGGCGGCCGGAGTCGGAGATGCGTCCCTGGTCCAGCAGGTGGACGCGGTCGGTGTAGGTGGTGATGAGGTCGAGCTCGTGGCTGACGAGGACGAGGGTGAGCCCGCGTTCCGTTCGCAGGCGGGTGAGGAGTTCCAGGATCGCGGCGGCCGTGGACGGGTCGAGCGCCGAGGTGACTTCGTCGCAGAGCAGGAGGTCGGGTTCGGTGGCGAGGGCCCGGGCTATGGAGGCGCGTTGGCGCTGGCCGCCGGAGAGTTCGTGGGGGTAGCGGTCGGCGAAGTCGGCGGGCAGGCCGACGTCGTCGAGGAGTTCGCGGACCCTGACGGGCATGTGGGGCTTGCCGACCGTCCGGTGCAGTTGCAGGGGGCGCGTGAGGGATGCGCCGATGGTGCGGGTGGGATTGAGGGCGCCGAGCGGGTTCTGCGGGACGAGCTGGATGCACCGTTGCTGTTCGCGGCTGCGCCGGCGGACGTGCGCGGGGAGCGGGTGTCCGTTCCAGGTGAGGGCGCCGGCGTCGGCCTTCTGCAGGCCGGCCAGGGTACGCAGGAGGGTGGTCTTGCCGGATCCGGAAGGGCCGGTGATGCCGGTGGCGGTGCCGACCGGCGCGTGGAAGTCCACGGAGTCCAGGGCCTGGTGGGTGTGACCGCGGTGGGTGAAGGCGACGTCCAACCGTGTGGCGCGCAGTCCGTCGGTGGTGGCAGTGGGGGAGGGGGCGGTCTTCCGCAGGGCGGCTCGCGGTTTCGGTGCGGCGGGTGAGGTGAGGGTGGTGACGGTGTCGGCGCAGGCGTCGACGACCTGAGGGTCGTGGCAGGCGAGGATGACGGTGATGCCGCGGCCGGTGGCGAGCCGGCGCAGCAGGTCGACGATCTCGTCGCGCAGGGTGGCGTCGAGTCCGGCGGTGGGTTCGTCGAGCAGGAGGATGTCGGGCTGCCGGGCCAGGGCGCGGGCCAGGGCGACGCGGCGTTGCTGCCCTCCGGACAGGGCGCCGGGGCGGTGGTGGGCGAGTGCGTCGGGGAGACGGCATTCGCTCATGAGTGCCGTGACCGCGTTGGGTGCGGGGTCGGTGGCGACTTCCGTGATCAATTGCGCCGCGGTCATACGGGGGTTGAGGGCGGAGCCGGGGTCCTGGCCGACGTAGGCGATGCGGTGGCGGCGCAGGGCGCGCAGGGCGTCAGGGGTGAGTGCGAAGACGTCCTGTCCGAGGATCCGGACGGTGCCCGCGGCGACCTCGGCATCGTGGGGGAGGTCTCCGACGAGGGCCCTCAGGAGGGTCGTCTTGCCGGACCCCGAGGGTCCGGTGAGGGCGGCGATCTTGCCCGGTTGCAGGCTCATGCTGACGGTGTTCAGCAGGGTGGGGCCGTTGGTCAGGCGGATTTCGAGGTCGCTGACCGAGACGGGCGGCGTCGCGTCGGACGAGTTCACGTGCAGGTCCTGAGGGGTGGGTGCGGGACGTCCGGTGGTGGTCATCGCAGCGCCGCCTTGCGTGCGGTGGCGGGTGCCAGTGCGTTGGCGGCGAGGTTGACGCTGATGGCGAGCAGGCCGATGGCAAGCGCGGGGGCGACGACCGCCCAGGAGTTGAGGAGGATGCCGGGCCCGTTCTCTCGGATCATCAATGCCCAGTCGGCTTCCGGTGGTTGGGGGCCGAGCTGGAGGAAGCCGGCCATGGAGATGACGTACACGGCGTCGACGAAGCGCAGGCCGAACAGGGCCAGGATCGTGGCGCGGAGGTTGGGCAGGATCTCGCGCAGGGCCAGGTGCGCGGTGCCCTCGCCGCTGGCGATGGCCGCCTCGATGAACCCCGCGGTGGCGAGCGGCGCGGCCGCACTGGCCACGATGCGCACCGCGTAGGGAACGCCCAGGACGATGGCGGCGAGAGTGATGGCCAGGCGGCCGCCGCCGGGCCAGGCCAGGGCGAGGAGCATGATGCCCAGGACCGGTGGCAGGAGGATGGCGGTGTCGGCGATGCGTTCCACCAGCCGCCCGAGCCGGGGGCTGAGGACGGCGAAGCAGCCGAGCAGCGTGGCCAGCAGCGTGACGACGACCGCCACGGTCAGGGCGCTGCCGATCAGGGCGCTGCCGCCGTGCAGGAGTCGGCTGAGCACATCGCGTCCGAGCTGGTCGCCCCCCAGGACGGCGTCCGTGCCCGCTTCGCCGTAGGGAGCGGTGACGGGTTTGTCGATGGGGTGCGCGGCCAGCAGCGGCCCCAGCACCGCGACCAGGACGAGCAGGACGGCGGGGAGGACGGGCAGGAGGATCCGTGGCCAGGGGCGGCGTGCGGCCCGCTGGTCGAGGACCGCGGTGGCGGTCATGAGCGGGCTCCCAGGGTGCGGGCGCGGACGAGGTCGGCGAGGAGGAGGACGGCGGTGATGAGGGCGGCCGCGCAGGCGACGACGGCGGCGATGACGGGGGTGTCCCGGTCGGAGACGGCTCCGGCCAGCACGGTGCCGATGCCCGGGTAGTTGAAGAGGGTCTCCACCACGACCGTTCCGCCGAGCAGCATGCCGGTGGAGGTGGCGATGCCGGTGGCGATGGCGGGCCAGGCCCCCGGCAGGGCGTGCCGCAGCAGCACCCGCCGGACGGGCAGGCCGTCCAGGTGGGCGGCCTCGACGTGCGGGGTCGCCGCCTGGTCGGCGAGGGCGGCGCGGACGATGCGGGTGTTCCAGCCGGTCTGCGGGACGACGAGGGCGAGCACCGGCATGATCAGCATCGTCCATGTCGCGGGTCCGCCGTCGGCGCCGGTCACGGTGGCCGCGGGCAGCCAGCCGGTCCACAGGGACAGCAGCAGCAACAGACCGATGGAGACCACGAATTCGGGCAGCGCGAAGGCCGCCGTGGAGGTCAGATCGACGACCCGGTCGACGGTGCCCTTGGGGCGGGCGGCGGCCCAGACGCCGAGGGCCAGCGCCGCGATGACGGTGAGGACGAAGGCGATGGTGCCCAGCAGGATGGTGTTGGGCAGGGGGGCGGCGAGCAGGTCGGTGACGCGTTCACCGCGGGCGGAGGTGCCGAGGTCGCCGGTGGGCAGCGCGGTGATCCAGTCCCAGAAGCGTTCCCACACCGGCCGGTCCAGGCCGAGCAGATGCCGCCGGGCCGCGATACCGGCGGCGCCTTCACCCCGTTCGGAGGTGGCCGAGGCCGCGTCGCCGGGGAGCAGATCGATCGCCGCGAACACCACCGCGAGCAGGATCACCAGCATCAGGAGACGTTTGCCCAGTACTGCGCCGAGGCGCAGGACGAGGGTGCCCGCCTGCCGCGCGGCCGAGGCCGCCACGGGCTGCGTGGCGGCCTCGGCTGGAGGCGTGGTGGTGTCGGTCACTGCGCCAGCCAGACGTTCTCGAGCTGGACGCGCCCGTAGCCGGGGAGCTTCGGCAGACCGCGGACCTTGGGCGCGGCCAGGTCGATGCCGTCCGCCATGCCCCACAGCAGGTAGCCGGACCTGTCGTACTCGATCTGCTGGAGGTCGCGCAGGGCGGCGGCGCGGGCCTTGGGCTCGGCGGTGGCGATGACCTTGTGGTAAGCGGCGTCGAAGCCCTTGTCGGACCAGTCGGCTTCGTTCTGGCCGGCACCGGTGGTCATCGTCTTGGAGGCGAAGAACACCACGGAGTCGTTGGTGCCCCAGTAGTTGGTGTAGAAGTCGCCCTTGAGCCAGGTCTTCTGGTAGAAGGTGCCGGATTCCTGCTTGACGACCTTGACCTTGATGCCGGCCTCGCGGGCCTGGGAGGCGAACAGCGTGGCGGACTCGGCGAGCCCGGAGATGTCCTCGGTGGTGACCAGCTCGTAGGTCTTGGAGAAGTCGAACCCGGCTTCCTTGAGCAGCTTTTTGGCCTTGGCCAGGTCGCGGTGGCGCTGCGGGATGCTCTTGGCGTAGTCGGGGTCGCCGGTGCCGAGGATGTCGTTGGCGACCGTGCCGTACCCGGACAGGACCTGCTTGACCATCACCTTGCGGTCCACCACGAGCTTCATGGCTTCGCGGACCTTGGGGTCGGCGAACGGGCCGTCGGAGGTGCGCATGACGATCGGCATGGCCATGTCGTTGGGGCGGCGGATGACGGTGATGTCCTTGCGGGCGTCAGCGGTCCGGGCGGCGACGGCGCCGGCGTTGGAGGCGACGTCGATCTGGCCGGACATCATGGCGTTCGCCATGGCCTGGGGGCTTTCGAACATGGTGACCTCGATGGCGTCGAGGTGGACCGTGCCGCCGTGCCAGTGGTCGTTGCGCAGCAGGCGGGCGTTGCCGCCGCGGTACCAGTCGAGCTTGAAGGGGCCGGTGCCGGGCGCCTTGGCGATCTCCTTGTCGGGGGTGTTCTTCTTCATGATGAACGTCGACAGCCGGGTGAGCATGGGGAGTTCGGCGTTGGCGAAGTCGGAGACGAGGACGACGGTGTCCTTGCCCTCGGCCGTGATGTGGTCCGCCTTGATGCCGGGCAGCCGGGCCGCTCCGGCGGGGGTGTTGCGCAGGCGGCGCAGCGACCAGACCACGTCGTCGGCGGTGACCGGGGTGCCGTCGTGGAAGGTCGCGCCCTTGGCGACGGTGAAGCGCCAGGTCTTGAGGTCCTTCGACGGCTTGAAGGAGGTGGCCAGGCGGCCGACGGCGTTGTCCTTGAGGCCGGGAGCGGTGAGGGTGTCGTAGACGAGGGCGATGATGAGGTAGTCGCTCTCGTTGCCCTGGTTGCCGTGCGGATCGCGGGTGAGGGCCGAGGAGCGGCCCAGCGCACCGATGCGGAGAGTGCCGCCCTTTCTCGGCTTGCCGCCGGACCCTGAAGAGGCCGCGTCGTTGCCGCCCCCGCAGGCGGCCAGCAGCGCGGCCGCGCCTATGCCGCCGCCGGCCCACAGCACCTGTCGCCTGTTGAAGTTCACGTTGCCTCGCTCTGCTCAGTTTCGATTGCTTAGGTTTGCCTACCCTAATGACAACCGTTTCCGCAAGGGCGCTCGGCGTCGTTCACCTCGATTGATGGACGTCAACTAGCCCTTTATGGGCGAGGGTTCCATGAAACCGGACAGAGGGTAGGAAAATTAAGTTAGGTTTGCCTTACCTAACAATCGCGGGTACCTTCGCCAATGTCCGCTGGACGCCGGCACGGAGCAAAACCCCCATACCCCTCCCTTTCCGGCCCGTTTGGCGTGCTGCGACATGGATGCGCGGCACCGCACCGAACCACCCCCTCCTTCAACGGAAACGGATTACCTCGACATGAGCACGGGAGCCGCACCCGTCCGTCAGCTCGACGCCACCAGCGTTGGGGAACTTCGTCAGGCCGCTGAGAAAATCCTCGTCGAATTCGGTACGTCGGCCACGTCACCCGAACTCCTCGCCCGCGTCGCCGAAGTGGCCCACGATCTGAGCGAGCCGATCCGCCACGAGCTGCGCCCCGTCGACACCGACGACGGCCTGTTCGTTCTGCGCGGGTTGGAGGTCGACGACACCGAGATAGGCCCCACGCCCGCCAGCTGGGGGACCGCCGGCGACAGCGGGGCCGTTCACGACCTCGTGATGCTGCTGCTCGCCACGGTCATGGGCAACCCCATCGCCTGGGAGGGCCAGCAGGACGGCCGCTTCGTGCACAACATCGTCCCCGCCCCCGGCCACGAGAACGAGCAGACCGGCGCCAGCAGCACCGTGCTGCTCACCCCGCACACCGAGGACGCCTTCCACCCCGGCCGCGCCCACCTCCTGATGCTCGGCTGCATGCGCAACCACGACAACATCGCCACCACGGCGGCCAGCATCCGCCACGTCCGGCTCTCCGAGGCGGACATCTCGCTGCTCACCCGGCCACGGCTGCCGATCCTCCCCGACGACGCCTACGCCGAGGCGCAGGGCTTCGAGGGCGGTGCCCCGGCCCGCGTCCCGACGCTCTTCCACGCCAAGGACGGGCTGACCCTTCGCTTCGACCCCGCCTACACGCCGCTCGACGATGCCTCGCCCGCCCACCGGGCCGCCTACGAGCGGCTGGAGGCGGAACTCGCCCGCGTCTCGGGCGCGGTGAGCCTGAGCCCCGGTGAGGTCCTGGTCGTCGACAACGACCTCGTCGTCCACGGCCGCGTCCCCTTCCGGGCCCGCTACGACGGCACCGACCGCTGGCTCAAGCGTGCCTCCGTACGTGTCCCCGCGCGCCGCACACGCCCCCTGGCCGAGGCCGACGAGCACGGCTACGGTCAGGCCGCCATCGAAGCCCACGCCGCCTGACGACCCGTCACCGAGGACACAGATGACCGAGATAACCGTGGCCGACGAGGCCCACTCCCGATCCGCCGACGACAAGACCCTGCGCATTCTGTCCACCAGCGACCTGGCCGGGATCGACATCTCCCTGGCCGACGTCGTCGCCACCGTCGAGGGCGCCTACCGCACCCTCCACGCGGGAAAGTCCGACAACCCGCGCAAGCTGACCGTCAAGCCCGAGGACGGGCACTCGGTCTCCTACGCCATGCTCGGCCGGGACGGCTCCCGCGATGTCGTGGCGATCAAGACGTCGTACAAGCACGGGCTCGACAAGGGCCGCGAGGAGCAGCACTACTACACCGCGCTGACCCTCTACGACGACGTCACCGGCCTGCCCGTCGCCATGATGGACTGCGGCCGTATCGGCTCGCTGCGCACCCCGGCCGTCTCCGCCCTGCTCGCCCGCGAGTGCGCCCGGCCCGGCGCCCGCAGCGCCCTGGTCATCGGCACCGGAACCCAGGGGCGGCTCGCTCTGCCGTTCCTGCTGACGACGCTTCCGGACCTGGACCGGCTCATGTTGTTCGGCACCCACTCCGACGGCATCGCCGCGGTACGCGGGGAATTGCGCACCCATTTCCCTCAGCGGGACGTGGAGATCGTCACCGACCTGCGGGCCGCGGCGGCCGATGCCGACATCCTCGTCGCCACCGCGGGCGCGCACACCCCGGCTGCCGTCGAGGCCGGCTGGCTCAAGCCCGGAGCGCTGTCGATCCTCGTGGGCCACGGGCTGGCGCCCTCCACCCTCCACCGCGCCGACCGCGTCGTGGCCACCAGCGAGGCACAGATGAAGGTCACCGGCACCGACATGGCCGATGACAACGGCGACTTCCCGGCCGTCGACACCGAATTCCCGCCCGTCATCGCCGGCATCACCGCGGGCCGCCGCTCGGCGCAGGAGCGCATCTTCGCCTACAACAGCGGACTCGTCGTCACCGACATCGCGCTCGGCCACCGCTTCGCCCAACTCGCCCTCGACCAGGGCCTGGGAGTGCAGGTGCCGCTGTGGCAGTGACCGACGTCCCGGCCCTCACGATGCCGACCCTCCCCGCCCACCCGGACCCGGACACCGACCGGATCCTGGACAGCGGCATGCTGCACGAGCTGTCCTACGCCTTCGGCGGCCCCTTCCACTTCCTGCTGCCGCACCGCTTCGACGCCAACCTCGCCGCATTCCGCACCGCCCTGCACGACGCCGGTGTGGAGGGACGGGTGTACTACGCGAAGAAGGCCAACAAGGCGGCCGTGTGGACAGAGCGGTGCGCCGCCCACCAGGCGGGCGTGGACGTGGCCAGCGCGCCGGAACTGCGCGAAGCACTCGGGCACGGGGTGCGCGGCGAGAACATCGTCGTCACCGGCCCCGCCAAGAGCGACGAACTGCTGCGGCTGGCCGTCCTCCAGGGCGCTCTGGTCGCGGTGGATGCTCTCGACGAACTCGACCTGCTCATCACGCTCGCGCTGACCGGCACGATCCGCCCGGCCCGGCTGCTGCTGCGCCGCCTGCCCTCCGCCCAGCCGCACAGCCGCTTCGGCATGAACGACGCCGAGCTGGAGACGGCCCTGGACCGCTGCGTACGCGCCGGGGACGCGGTCCGGATGGAGGGCTTCAGCTTCCACCTGTCCGGCTACGCCATCCAGCCGCGCGCCGACCTCGCCGGCGAACTCGTCGACCTCTGCCTCAAGGCCCGCGTCCTGGGCCTTCAGGCCGACCGGATCAGCATCGGCGGCGGCTTCGCCGTCGACTACAGCGCGGCCGACCACTGGCACACCTTCCTCGCCGAGCAGAAGCCCGAGCATTACCACGCGAAGAAGGCATTCCGGACCGGGGACTTCTACCCGTACCACTCTCCCGTTGCCGGGGCCGACGCCCTGCGCGCCATCCTGGCCACGGTTCCTCAGGGCGGACGGGACACACTCGCGGCACGGCTGACGGACACCGGCACGCTGCTGATGACGGAGCCCGGCCGCGCTCTCCTGGCGGGAGCCGGCTCGACCGTCTTTCGCATCCAGGGTGTCAAGGAGCGTGCCGGGTACCGCATCGTCACCGTCGACGGGACCAGCCTGAGCCTGTCCGAGCAGTGGTTCAACAGCGAATACCTCCCCGACCCGCAGCTGGTGACGCCTTCCGGCCGAGACCATGGCGCGCACACCGGTGAGGTGCACCCGGCCTGTGTGGGGGGCGCGTCCTGCCTGGAATCGGACATGGTCACCTGGCGCAAGGTCCCCTTCCCCGCACGCCCGCGCGGAGGGGACCTCCTGGTCTACCCGAACACGGCCGGCTACCAGATGGACTCCAACGAGTCGCCCTTCCACGACCTGCCGCTGCCCTCCAAGGTCGTCATCGACCGCCTGGGCGTGGACCACCTGGGCGAACGCCCGCGCTGGCGGCTCGACCGCCGCCCCGCACGCTGACCTTCAACACGCCAGGAGTCGTCCCATGAACGAGGCCCTCGCGCGCCCCGCCGTGGTCTCCCGCATATCCGACCTCATCGGCCGCACCCCGCTGCTGGAGCTGTGCCGTACCGAGACCGGCAGCCGCCTGCTGCTCAAGCTGGAGATGTACAACCCGACCGGCACCGCCAAGATCCGCATGGCCCGCGCGATGATCGACGCCGCCGAGCAGGACGGCGCGCTGCGCCCGGGCGGCCGCATCATCGAATCGACCTCCGGCAACACCGGCCTGGGCCTGGCCGTCATCGCGGCCGAGCGCGGCTACACCTTCACCGCCGTCGTCGACCACCACGCCGCCGCCGACAAACTGCGCGGCATGAAAGCCCTGGGCACCGAACTCGTCTACGTCGTCGACGACGGCACCGAGGAACTGGCCACCGCCGCCCGCGAGGAACTCGCCGAGGACATGGCCCGCGGCCACGACAACACGATCTTCACCGAACAGCACAACAACCCCGCCAACGGGGTCGGCTACTTCCCCGTCGCCCACGAACTCCACCAGGCCCTCGACGGCGACATCGACGTCGTGATCGGCGCGGTGGGCACCGGCGGCATGCTCTGCGGCACCACCCGCGAGCTGCGCAAACTCCACCCCGACTTCACCACCATCGGCGTCGAGCCCAAGGGCTCCATCGCCTTCGGCGGCCCCGCCCACGACTACTACCAGTCCGGGACCGGCACCCCCGAAGGCGCCGAGATCGGCGCGCTCGTCGACTTCGACCTCATCGACGAGGGCGTCAAGGTCGGCGACATCGAAGCCTTCGCCACCGCCCGCGCCGTGGCCCGGACCGGACTGCTGATCGGCGGTTCGGCCGGCGGAGTCGTCTACGAGGCCCTGACCCGCCTGTCCTGCGTCCCGCCGGGCACCACTATGGTCGCCCTGATCAATGACGGCGGGGAGAAGTACATGGACACCGTCTTCAACGACGACTGGATGAGCGCCCGCAACCTGGTCGATCCCGCCATGGAGCGCGAGATCGACGAGAAGATCACCAAACTCCGCAGGATTTGATACTCACCATGCCGCTGACCACCCTCCTTCGCGACAGTCGCGCCCTGGCCACCCTCGCCGTCCCCTTGGTCCTCACGCAGCTGGCGCAGGTGGCGCTGACGACCACCGATACCGTGATGATGGGCATGCTCGGCGCCGCCGACCTGGCGGCGGGGGGACTGGCCATCGTCCTCTTCAACCAGCTGCGCACCATGGGCGTCGGACTGATCACCTCCGTCGGCAACCAGATAGCCGCCGCCTCCGCCCGCGCGGAGACCACGCAGGACGCCGCTGCACAGGCCGGCGACGACGAGGTCCGCTCCCTCGTCAGGGCGAGCCTGGCCCTGGCCACCCTCGCCGGGGTGGTCGGCGCCGCGGTGATGCTGCTGATCGGCCAGGCCCTGCCGCTGCTCGGTCAGGAGCCGGGCGTGGCGGCCAATGCCCAGCACATGCTGCTGGCCCTGGCCCCGGGACTGCTGCCCTGCCTGTGGTTCCAGGCCATCCGCCAGTTCACCGTCGGCATGCGGCGCCCCCAGGCCCTGCTGCAGATCACCCTCGCCTCCGTCGCCGTCAACGCCGGGATCAACTGGGTGTTCATCCACGGCACCTGGGGCCTGCCGAAACTGGGCCTGCCCGGCATCGGCGTCGCCACCTCCCTGGTCCACCTGCTGACCCTCCTGGCGCTGTACGTCTTCACCCGCCGGGACCCCGTCCTCGCGCCGCTGCTCAGTCTCAACATCGCCAAGGCGGACCCGGCCACGATCCGTCGGCTGCTCCGGCTGGGCATCCCGATCGCGGCGACCTACGGCTCGGAGGCCGGCTTCTTCTCCGTCACCGCCCTGATGGCCGGCTCCTTCGGCAGCGCCGCCCTGGCCGCCCACACCGCCGTCAACCAACTCGTCTACATCGTCTTCCAGGTCGCCGTCGGTCTCTCCCACGCGGCCTCGATCAACGTCAGCCGCGAGATCGCCCTGGACCGCCCCAAGGACGCCCTGCGCATCAAGAACACCGCCCTGGCCTGCGCCGCAGCCGTCATGGCCGTGGTGGCCGTGCTCTACGTCGCCGCCCCGAAGCTGGTGCTGGCCCCCTTCTTCGAAGGCGGCGACAGCGAGGCCGTCTCCATCGCCACCCACCTGCTGCTGGTGACCATGGTCCTGCAATTCTTCGACTGCGCCCAGAACATCGGCGTCGGCCTGCTGCGCGGACTGGACGACACCAAGAGCGGATTCCGCATCACCCTGATCGGATACTGGCTCGTCGGGCTGCCGGCCGCCTGGCTCTTCGCCTACGCACTCCACCTCGACACGCTCGGCATCTGGCTCGGTCTGCTCACCGGTCTCGCGGTCACCGCCGTCCTCCTGCTGCGCCGCTACAACACCGCGCTGACCGCCCGGTTCGCCTCTTCCGAACCCGTCCCCGCAGCCTGAACCGATCTCGTCCCCATGGCCGGGCGCCGCGGCACCATGCCGCGGCCGGCCGCACCCTGCGCAGCGCGCCGCCCCGCCGGAGGAGACCGGCGGGGCGGCGCGCGCCAACGGGTGACGGTGGTGGCGGTCAGGCGGTTCAGCGGCCCAGGGCCTTCAGCACCGCCTGGGCCATGGCACGTTCGCCCACGGCGTTGGGGTGCAGCGGCGCGGCGGGCGAGGTCGGCAGGAGACCCTCGATCCAGGGGGACGCGGAACAGCTGTCGTGGCCCTTGGTCGGACCGAGGGTGTCGACGTATGTGGCGCCCGCCGCGGCGGTGGTCTTGGCCACCTTGTCGTTGAGCTCGCCGAGGACGGAACGCAGGAAGCGGAGATCGCCGGTCGTGACGGGCATCTTGCCGAAGCACTTCGTCGGGTCGTCGGGGAGCACCGACGGGTAGCCGACGACCACCACCTTGGCCTGGGGAGCCTTGGCGGACAGCTTGCGGAGACCGTCGGCCAGCTGCCCCGCCGCCGAGTCGAGCCGCTTGCTGAGCGTGTCGCCGTAGAAGTCCCGGCAGGGCGATCCGAAGGGACCGGTCACGGCCAGGGCCGAGCAGGCGACCACGACGTCGACGAAGCCGACGTCGGAGGTGCCGAGGTCGTTGCCGCCGAGCGTGAGGGTGACCAGGGACGTATCGGGCGTGACGGCGTCGAGCTGGGGGCCGTTGACGACGATCCCGACGTCGGTCTGGGACGTGGTGAGCGCCCTCACCTTGGCGCCGGCGCAGGTCTTGTCCATGTACGAGGACGGGGAGAGGGCCGCGGCGACGAGGTGGCCGTAATTGTGGTCCGAGCGCAGGCACAGGCCCGCGGATTGCGCGGGGACGCCTGCCCCGGCGGCGTAGGAATCGCCGAGGGCCACGTATTTCCCGGTCCCGGTCCCGGCCGGGGCCGCGGCATGTGCGGAGGCTCGGGTGGTGGCCATGGTGAGGGTGGAGGCGAGGAGCGCGGCGCCGGTCAGGACGGTCGCATATTTCCGGACGCCGGGGATGCGTACGGCGTCGCCGATATCGGCAGTACTGCCAGTACTGCCAGTACTGCCAGTACTGCCAGTACTGCCAGTACTGCCAGTACCGGCAGTACCGGCAGTACCAATGGTGCTTGTGGTGCGTGTTGTTGCGGCTCTGGGCACGATTCCTCCTGGGGAGGCAGTACGAGGGAATACGGTCCGATACCGGCCGGTAACGTCCTCGTATCGTGGCGGTCGGATACCGCACGGGCCATGTGCCGACGCACAGCACCACACCCGCCTCTGTTGTCCCAGGGCACAATGCGGCCCCGCTTCCGTTCGGCCCTTTGTAGCCTGCGGGCATGAGCCGGACGCCCGACGCACCCGCCGAAATCGCCCCCATCGCGGCCTTGTTGCTGACCCGCAGCGAGGAACTGGGCGCACGGATGGCCCGCCGTATACGAGCCCAGGTGACGTACTACCGAGGTGACGAGCACGTCTCCTTCGGGGAGTTGGCCGCATCGTGTCAACGCAACTGCGAGCAGGTGCTCCAGCGGCTCGTGCACGGCGGCAGCGGGGACATGGCGCCGGCCCAGGAGACCGGCCGCGAACGGGCGCGTCAGGGAACCCCGCTGGCCGAGGTCCTGCACGCCTATCGCGTCGGGGCCGAGGTGCTGTGGACCGCGATCGCCGCCGAGGCCCGTTCCGCCGAGGGCCTCACCGCCGAAACGATCATGGCCCTGGCCGCGTGGTGGGTGAACGGAGGCCTCGCCGCGTCGGCCAGCGATGCGTACCGTGAGGAGGTCTCCGAGCTGGTGCTGCAACGCGAGCGGGAACGGTCGGCCATGGTCGAGGCCCTGTTCACCGGCCTGCTCACCGACCGCACGACCCTCTGGGAAGCGGCCGATGTCCTGCGCCTGCCGACCGGCGGGCCCTATGTCGTGGTCGCCGCCGAGGTGCCCGGACCCGGCCGGGAGGCGCTGCCCGGAATCGAGGCACGCCTCCTCGCCGAACACCTGCGGTCGGCCTGGCGCCTGCTGCCGGACCTGCACGTCGGCGTGGTCGCCGTCCAGCATCCGGGAGCCGATGATGCGGTGCTGAGCGTCCTGGAGCGAGCGCTCACCGTCCGCGTAGGCATCAGCCCCCCGTACCGCGACCTACGGGAGACCCCCAGGGCCCTCCGGCTCGCCCGCCTGGCGCTCACCGGCGCACGCGGCCGGCCCACGGGCATCGCACGATTCGACAACAGCCCGGCCGCGCTGCTGGTGGCCGCGGCTCCGGACGAGGCCGGACGGATCGCCCGCGCCGTCCTCGAAGGCGTACTGCGGCTCCCGGCCGGCGAGCGGGACCGCCTGCTGGAGACCCTGGAGTGCTGGTTCGCGGCGGGCGGCTCGGCGGCCGCCGCGGCGGGGCTCCTGTACTGCCACCGCAACACCGTCCGCTACCGGCTGCACAGACTGGAGGAGCTGACGGGGCGTTCGCTGCGCGATCCTCGCGCGGTGGCCGACCTCGCCGTGGCGTTGCATGCGCTGCGGCTGACCCCCGGAGAGTAGGACGTCGCCGCCCCGTTGCCTCTGCCGCCGATCGTCGCCGTGCACGCTCACCACGATCCCTACGGGCGTTGCAGCGACGAGGCCAACTCTTCGCTGCTACACCCTTCTTCCTCCGTGGACTGCGCACGGGGAGATGAGGGGTGGGGGAGGAGCCGCGGACCCGGCCGGTGCGGGTGGCCGGCGGAACGTCATCGGCGGTGGGGCTTCCTGGCTGGTCAGCCCCGTGCGTCAACGGCTCTGCTCGGTCCGCCGCCGCGTCCGGTCGGGGTACGGGGCGCACCGAACCAACGGGTGAGGGCGGCGCGCAGGCCGTCCGCGTCGTCCTTCCGGCCGGCCCAGCAGACGTGCCCGTCCGGGCGGACCAGCACCGCTTCGCCGCCGTCGGCCGCAGGCTCGCGGTCGAGACGGTCGAGACGGTCGAGACGGTCGAGACGGTCGAGACGGTCGAGACGGTCGAGACGGTCGAGGGGGCCGAGACGGTCGATTCGGTCCGTCCAACCGTCCGCCGCGGCGGCGACCGCCGACGTGGCGTCGGCCAGCAGGGCTCCGCGACCGGACGGCAGCCGGATGCCGGGTGCCCGCGCCCCCAGCAGCGGGTGATCCGGCGCGCCGGGCATCGGGTAGCGGATGTCCGTACCGGCGATCATGGCGGCCACGCGGTGGTTGGCCTCCGGCGTGGTGAGCAGGTCGGCGAGCAGGTCGCGCACCAGCACGGCGTCCGGGTCGGGGAGCGTCAGCACCATCTGGGCGCGGGTGTTGGCCAGCACCCGGGCGCCGACCGGGTGCCGCTCGGCGTGATAGGTGGCCAGCAGCCCGTCCGGGGCCCGTCCTTGGGTCACGGCGGCCAGCTTCCAGCCCAGGTTGAACGCGTCCTGCATGCCGAGGTTGAGGCCCTGCCCGCCGGCGGGGGCGTGGACATGGGCGGCGTCACCGGCCAGCAGCACCCGGCCGTCGGCGTACCGCTCGGCCTGCCGGGAGGCGTCGGTGAAGCGGGACGCCCAGCGGACGGCGCGCAGTTCACGCGGCGGGCCGGGGCAGCGGGCCAGCGCCGCGCGCACCTCGTCCGCGGTGACCGGGGCGTCGCGGTCGACGCCCTGCTGCTCGGGTCCGCCGAGGATCAGCCGGTGCACGCCGTCGCCGAGCGGGACCAGGAAGGCGACGCCCGCGGGGTTCGGAGTGAGGTCGGGGAGGCGCCAGGTCTCGCCCGGACCGCCGGATTCGGTTTCCGCGGCGGCGAGTTCGTCATCGGCCACTTCGATTTCGGCCAGTTCCACGTCGGCGACGGCCATGCCGACCCGGCCGTCCCG
The DNA here is from genome assembly GCF_044544985.1 of Streptomyces sp. NPDC053427. Classification (NCBI taxonomy): domain Bacteria; kingdom Bacillati; phylum Actinomycetota; class Actinomycetes; order Kitasatosporales; family Streptomycetaceae; genus Streptomyces; species Streptomyces sp. NPDC053427. The sequence continues at coordinate 295,037 of NZ_JBITYA010000001.1, forward strand.
CCCCGGGAAGGGCGTGCCCAGGATGCGGCGCACCGTGCTGCGCCCGCCGTCCGCACCCACCAGGTACCCGGCCCGGACGGTGCACTCGGCCCCGTCGGACCCGAGGAGGGTGCTGGTGACGCCGTCCGCGTCCTGCCGGAACGACGTCAGCTCCCGGCCCCGCAGTACCGGGACGCCGTACGCGGCGAGGTGGTCCTCCAGGAACTCCTCGACCCGGGCCTGCGGGATACCGACCTGGTGCGGGAACGCGGTGTCCAGCGCGCCGTAGTCGAGCGGCAGTCCGGCGAAATGGCCGGCCGGAAGGAGGGCCAGCGACCGGTCCAGGACCGGCTCCAGCCAGCCTCGGCAGTCCAGCACCTCGGCGGTGCGCGGCTGCAGATTGAGCGCCTTGGACTGGCCGCTGCGGTGCGGCAGCCGCTCCACGACGGCCGTCCGCACCCCGGCCAGGCCCAGCTCGTTGGCGAGCAGCAGGCCGGTCGGGCCCGCCCCCGCGATCAGCACCTCGAATGCGGTGTCCACAGCTTCCCCCTGGACGAGTAGTTCCGAATGGTGTCGGCCTGTTCGGCGCCACTGTGAGAGCGCTCAAGATCTTTTTGTCTGAAGGGCAGTTGGCCCTCGAACAGCACGGAAGCCGTACTTTCGAGTCTCGTGCTCAGCCGGCCCCTTGCACCATGCCCCCTACGGGCGGCCAGTGGGCGGACCGGCCACGCCCACGCATGCCTCGTTGCCCTCGAGGTCGGCCAGTACCCAGTTCGATGGTGCGTCGGCATCGTTCACCAGACGGCCACCGGCCGCGAGCGCGGCGGCTATCCGCTCCTCGGCCTGGTCATAGGGCACCCACACGTCGACGTGGACCCGGTTGCGCTGAGGGCGCGGTGCGTCCATCTGCTGGAAGTAGAACGGCGCCCCCCGGCGAAGCGGGTCGATCAGGTCCTCGCTGCTGTCCGCGCGGTCCTGATAGCCGAGCAGGGCACGCCAGAACGCCACTACGTCGGGACCCGCAAGGGCATCGATGGTGACCTGGACGGTCTGCACGGATGACGGGTCAGCGGGTATACCAAGAGAGCGGGCGACTGCCGAGACCTGTCGGGCCAACTCGATGTGCCGTTCAGTCAGCCCGTAGTAGTCGCCCGTAACCGTGATCAGACGGACGATCACACCCTCCTGCCGCAGGTCGACGTCCGGGTGTTCGTCCCCGAGTCCCGGCATCTCGCTCATCGCCTGCACGAACTGCGCTCCCACCGCGAACGACCCGGTGCGGAAGTACGCACAGGCTCCCTCGCCCACGACACGCCAGTCCTCCGTGCCGCCGGTCTCGTGGAACTGCTGCGGCCTGATGCGCCCGGTCTTGCTCTCTACGGAGGTCATGCGATCAACGTAGCGTGCAGGTCCGACAGCCCCCTTCGGCCATCCAGCACTCCGGAACTACTCGCCTAGAGCTTCATGCCGTGCCGGGTGAGGTACCAGTTGTGCCATGTGAGCAGCCCGCCGAGCATCGCCAGCCAGAGCAGGGTGCTGGTGAGCGGGAAGGAGTCCACCGGGATCGTGTACGCCAGCACCACCCGCAGCACCGCGTCGAGCAGGAAGACCGCGCCCCACACCGCCGTGACCAGCCGCAGATGGTGACGGAACGTCGGCTCCGTGTCCCACCGCGCCTCCCATTCGACCAGTCCGGCCTCGCCGACCTTGGCGATGACGATGCCCCGCGAGGCCGTCATGATGAACGGACGCCGGGTGAGCAGCGTGCCGAGCACCCAGATTCCGATCGCGGCGGTCAGCCAGCTGTCCCGGATCATGATCACCCGCGGGCTGCCGGTGATCAGGGTCAGCAGCGTTCCGACCACCACCAGGCTCAGCGTGAACACCGCCATCGCTTCCACGCGCCGCTGCCGCACGATGCCGTAGCCGATCCACGGCAGCAGCAGCACGCCGCCGACGACCATCGAGAGCCACTGGCCGACGCCGGCCGCGCGCAGGCCGTAATAGGAGCCGAGCGGGAGGACGAGCTCGAAGAGCAGCTGCGCGGCGAGCCGACGGCGCAGCGCCCTCGTGCGGCGTCGGGCGGTCGCCGCGGCGGCCCCGTCCGTGTCGGTTCGTGGTGCCGGGTGCGTTGCCATGGCGGGTACCCCCGTGTCCGCTGCGGTCATGACGTCCTTCTGGTGGCGCGGTCGAACAGGTCCGCCAGCTCCCGGCCGGCGGCCCGTACATCGAATGCGGGATCGTGGGTGGCGCGGCGGACCACGTCGTCGATGGCGGCGCGGATCGCCCGCATCATCACCCACGGGTCGAAGTCGCAGAACTCGCCCGCGCGCTGCGCCTTGCGGAGCTGCTCCACCTGGACGGCGAGGTTCGCCTCCGTCGCGTCGAGGAAGGTGACCATGCCGGGATCGCCGCCGCGGAGGTTGGAGAGGATCTCGACCACCGCCGAGAGGTGGTTCGGGTACTCGGCGAACAGGTCGAGGTTGCCCTCGATGGAGGCGCGCAGGCGGGCCGCGTAGCTCTCGTGGGCCTCGATACGGGGGCGGATGTACCCCTCCGCGAGCCGCATCACCTCGGCGACGGCCTCGCGCATCAGGTCGTCCCGCCCGTCGAAGTGGTACGAGATCATCCCTGTGCTGCTCAGCCCGGCGCGCTCCGCGATCTTCGCGAACGAGGCCCGGTGGTACCCGACCTCCGCGATGACGTCGATCGCCGCGGCGACGATCTGGGCGCGGCGGCCCGTCTCCGTGAAGGAGGACCTGGCCTTGCGCTCTCCCTTTTGCTTGCCCGTGCTGTTTCTTGCTTGCATGAGCAAGAAAGTAGCGCGGTTTGCTCGGTCGAGCAAGACGGTGCGGCGCGATCGCCCGCGGTTCGGTGCGGTGCGGGTGCCCGCGCCCCGCACCGGGCATGCGGCCGACGCGGCAGGCCTGTTGACGCGGCAGGCCTGTTGGGGACGCGCTGGTCACCGCGGTGGGGAGTGGCGTCGCGAAGGTGGGGACGAGGCGAGTCCCGGCACGGGAAGGTGCCGCCCTCTCCTTCCCGCGGCTGACGGCTGTCCGGGGCGGCCGCTCCGCCTTCCGTGGACGCTCCGACGGCCCACCGCCGCCTGCGCCGCGCCTCGATCGGCATCAGGAAAGGAGGCGGTGGGGGTGGGGGTGGCACCGAATACGCCCGCCGCGCCGACCCCTATCCGCTCTGCGCCGAGCTCCGCGAGGAGAAGGTGACGCGGCAGGGGGACTCGCCGAGAAGCGCCGCGCCGAGCCGGCCGACGACAGGCTCTCCGCGTTCGTCGGCGGCGACGGCGCGGGCGGGCAGCTCACGCCGCTGGAGAGCATGGACCCCGCGCTGATGCCGTCGGCAGTGGAGGAGCTGCTGCGTTACGAGCCCCCGGTCCATTTTCTGCCACACCGCTCGCCCGCCTGGAGACCCGGATCGCGCTGACCGGGCTGCTCCGGCACCTCGGCGATCCCCGCCTGACCGAGGACCCGCCTCCGTACCGGCGCAGCCCGGTCCTGCGCGGCCCACGCCACCTGGCCATCGAGGTCGACCGGGCGGTCGGCTGATCCCGTCGGATCCGATGAGGCGGCATGACCTCGCCGGGCCGCCGGGCCGCCGCGCCGCCGGGCCACTGCGCCACCGCGCCGCCTGGCGGCGTGCGGCCGGCGGCTATCGCGCCGTACCGAAGTCCTGCGTCCAGTAGTCACCGGGCTGCGCGAGACCCACGCCGATCTCCTTGAAAGAACAGTCAAGGATGTTGCGCTTGTGGCCGGGGCTGGACATCCAGCCCTTCATCACGCTCTCGGGAGTGGAATAGCCATAGGCGACGTTCTCGCCGTATGCGCTCCAGCTGTAGCCGGCCCGTGTGATCCGGTCACCCGGAGCCGAACCGTCGGAGCCGGTGTGGGACATGTTCCGGTGATCCGCCATGTCCTTGCTGTGATCTTGCGCGGCCTTGGTCAGCTTCGCATTCAGGGTCAGCGGCGAGCATCCGACCTTGCTGCGTTCGCTGTTGACGAGTTCCAGAATGCGGGCCGCGGAATTTGATGCCGGAGCGGACGTCGAAGCCGGAGCGGTGGATGCAGCCGGGGCGGCGGGTGAGGCCGGCGCGGCGGGTGCAGCCGGGGCGGCGGATTTCGAGGAACTCGGAGACGGGGCGGGCGCCTTCGGTTTATGTGCTGCCTTCGGCTTATGCGTGGCCTTCGGCTTATGCGTCACCTTCGCGGTCGGCTCCGGACTCCAGGTGTGCTCTCCCGACCGGTGGTGGTGCCGGACGGAGGCACTCTTCCACTGGTCGTGGCCCTTACCGCCCTCGTCCCCCGACCCGTTCAGACACGCCATGGCGGCGGTGGGCACGGCCACGGCGCCTACGGCGACGGCGGCGATGGTTATTTTCCGGTATGGCCGCTTTCTGCGGTGCTGCGTCATGCGTGACCTCACTGAGCTGCGGGGATGCCGTGGGGTCGTCATTCTTGGGACCGCCGCCGAACAGAGCAAGAAACGCCGAATACTAGGTCGCTTAGTAGCAGGACGCGGCTCTTGCCATGGGCGTGTGTGCGTGCTGCCGGAAGTATGGATCTTCTGTGAATTGCTGGCGCCCCGTCAGAAATCCTTATGCGCCGAATGCGCGGGCAATGATGCCGGGCCAGTCGAATGCCGTCCCGCCGTCCCGGCGCTTTTTCTCCATCAAGACGGACAAATCCCATTTGCCGCCGGTGGCCTCAACTACTATTCGAGATAGTTGTCGCCGGGTTCCCTTATGGCGGATGTCACAGGAGTGTGGATTGCGCCCCTGTGTCCCGGGGGCTCCGGTACGCGGACGGCGGACGGCGGACGGCGGACGGCTGGTGGTCATGGAGTTGCCGCCGGGTGCGCTGCCCCGTGCCGGCCCGCGTCGCTCATCGTCCGGGGGCGCCGGCGCGCAGTCCGTCCATGACGAGGTCCAGGAGCCGTCCGGCGCGGGACTGCCACTCCCCGTGCGGATCGATCTGCCAGAGGCCGGCGATGGCGAGCATGAAGTCGTCGGGGGTCACTCCCGGGCGGATGGTGCCGGACTCCTCGTTCGCCTCGAGGAGGAGGGCGACGGCCGAGGTCAGCGGGCCGCGTCCCACGGCGGCCAGGCCGCCGCAGCCGCTTGTGGCCTTGCGCATCGCGTCGGCCAGACCGGCCTTGGCCATGGCGTACTGGGTGAGGCGGTCCATCCACTCCCGCAGCGCCTGGTCGGGTGCGCGGGTCTCGAGCAGCTGGGCCGCGGTGTCGCAGACCTGCTGGACCTCGTAGCGGTAGACCTCCAGCACCAGCGACTCGCGATTGGGGAAGTGGCGGTAGAACGTCCCTTGTCCGACGCCTGCCTTCTTGGCGATCGCGCTCAGCGGGGCGTCGGCCGAGCCCGTCAGCTCCGCCAGTGCCACTTCCAGGATGCGCTCGCGATTCCGTTGCGCGTCCGAGCGCAGCGGTGCGTCTTTCCTTTTCTGCACTCGTCCTCCTTCCGGACATCACGGCCGGAATCCGGAATCGGGGCCGGTCCGGTCTTGCTAACCGGACAACTGTCCGGTAGGTTCAAGCTAACGGACAGTTGTCCGCTTAGGCTCACCATAGCGGCAGATCCGGCCGGTGTGGATGGGCGGCGGCCACCGCAACCGGAATTTCGCCCACCGCACACGCCGTCGGCGCCCCAGCTGACGCCACTACGCACAGCGCCACCTCCTCCCGATCCGTCCGCCGGGATCGTCCCGATCGACCGCTCGCTCCCGCGTGCCGGGGATCGCTCGACCTCTCGGTCGGCCACACAGGCATCGGGCTCGCGCCCCGCCGCCCGCCGCGCCTTACATACGCGAAAGAAGGCTGATCATGGCCCTATCGACGTCCAGCGCCATCACCTTGAACATCAACGGCGAGAAGCATGCGCTGCCCGTCGACCACCGCACGACCCTGCTCGACGCGCTGCGCGAGCACCTCGATCTGACCGGCACGAAGAAGGGCTGCGACCAGGGCCAGTGCGGCGCTTGCACGGTGCTGCTCGACGGGCGCCGGGCCGTCTCCTGCCTCCAGCTCGCGGTGGCCGCCGAGGGGCGTGAAATCACCACGATCGAGGGCGTGGCGGACGGTGAGCGGCTGCATCCCGTGCAGCAGGCATTCCTCGATCTCGACGGCTACCAGTGCGGCTACTGCACACCGGGGCAGATCTGTTCGGCCATTGCGGTGATCGAGGAGCACGCGGCGGGCTGGCCGAGCGCCGCCACCGCCGATGTGCGGCCCGACGCGGAGATCCCGCCGCTGACCGCCGACGAGATCAGGGAGCGGATGAGCGGCAACCTGTGCCGCTGTGGCGCGTATGTGTCGATCGTGCAGGCGGTCGCGCAGGCGGCGCAGGCCGAGGCTGCGAACGCGCAGGAGACGGCGGCGGAGAAGGCGGAGGAGAAAGCGGCATGAAGGAATTCGGCTATCAGCGCGTGCTCGACGTCCCCGGCGCGGTCGCGCTGCTCGGCGCCGAACCCGAGGCGCGCTTCCTCGGCGGTGGCACCAACCTCGTCGACCTGATGAAGGCCGGCGTGGAGCGGCCCGCGCTGCTCATCGACGTACGGGAACTCCCCCTGGACCGGATCGAGTCCACGGATGACGGCGGGCTGCGCATCGGCGCGACCGTCACCAACAGCGATCTCGCCGCGCATCCCGAAGTCCGGCTCCGCTACCCGGCGTTGGCGCAGGCCGTCCTGGCCGGCGCATCGGGCCAGCTGCGCAATATGGCCACGGTCGGCGGCAATCTGCTCCAGCGGACGCGCTGCGGCTACTTCGCCGACCTGACCAAGCCGTGCAACAAGCGCGTCCCCGGCAGTGGCTGCCCCGCCATCGAGGGCGAGCACCACAACCACGCGATCCTCGGCGCCTCCGCGCACTGCGTGGCCGTCCACCCCTCGGACATGGGGGTGGCGCTGGCCGCCTTCGATGCCGTCGTCCGCTACGAAACGGCGGACGGGCCGGGGGAGTTGCCGCTCGCGGAGTTCTACCTGCCCGTGGGCGACACCCCGCATCTGGAGACCGCGCTGCCGCCCGGCGCGCTGATCACCGGCATCACCCTGCCGCCGGCGCCGGTCGCCGCCGTCTCCCGCTACCGCAAGGTGCGCGAGCGCGCGTCGTATGCGTTCGCGATCGGCTCGATCGCCGCCGCCCTCGACGTCCGGGACGGCGCCGTACACGACGTGCGCCTCGCCTTCGGGGCGGTCGCGTCCCGGCCGTGGCGGGCCCTGGAGGCCGAGCGGGTGCTGACCGGGGGACCGGCCACCGCCGCCGCGTTCGCCGCCGCCGCGGACGCCGAACTGGCGGCCGCCGAGCCGCTGCCCCACAACGGATACAAGGTGACGCTGATGCGCAACCTCGTCGTAGCCATGCTGACCGAGCTCACCGAGGAGGCCGCCCGATGACCACGGCGACAACGGGACACCTCCCGGTGACGGGGGTCGTCGGCACGGCGCACACCCGTATCGAGGGTCTGGCCAAGGTCACCGGCGCGGCCCGCTACGCAGGCGAGATTCCGTTCGCCGAACTCGCCCACGGCTGGCTGGTGCTGTCCACGATCGCCCGCGGCCGTATCCGCTCGGTCGAGTCCGCCCCGGTCCGCGCGATGCCCGGCGTCCTGACCGTCCTGCATCACGGCAACGCGCCCCGCGTCGACGGGGACTACCAGGGCCTGCTGGGGCGGCCCGACCCGATCGTCGAGGTCTTCCAGCACGACCAGGTGCCGTTCGTGGGCTGGCCGGTGGCGCTGGTCGTCGCCGAGACGTCCGAGCAGGCCAGGGAGGCCGCCGAGGCGCTGGTGGTCCACTACGACGAGGAGCCGCACGACGTCGCGTTCTCCGCCGGACGCCCCGGTACGTACCTACCGGACGCCGCCAGCATGCGCACGGAGAAGGGCGCCCTGGAGACCGAACTCGCCGCGTCCGCCCATGTCGTGGACGCCGAGTACACCACGCCCGAAGAGCACCACTGCGCGATGGAACCGCACGCCGCGATGGCGCGCTGGGACAGCGGCCGCCTGGAGGTCGTCGACTCCAACCAGGGGAGCACCTGGGTTGCGGACGAGCTGGCAAAGCTGTTCTCCCTCGACCCGGCCTCGGTGCGGGTGCGCTCCGAACACGTCGGCGGCGCCTTCGGCTCCAAGGGCGTACGGGTGCACCAGATCCTCGCCGTGATGGCGGCGACCGTCCTCCACCGCCCCGTCAGGGTCGTACTGACCCGCCGGCAGACGTTCTCGCTCGTCGGCTACCGCAGCCCCACCGCGCAGCGGGTCAGGCTCGGGGCCGACGCCGACGGGCGGCTGCGCGCGCTCGACCACCAGGCGCAGAACCTCACATCGACCGTCCATGAATTCGTCGAGCAGAGCGCCGGGTTCGCGCGCCCCCTGTACGACGCCGACGCGCACCACACCGTCAACCGCGTCGTACGCCTCGACGTGCCCACCCCGACCTTTGTGCGCGCGCCCGGTGAGGCGCCCGGCTCGTTCGCCCTCGAGTCCGCGCTCGACGAACTCGCCGAGAAGTGCGACATGGACCCGATCGCGCTGCGGGCCCGCAACGAACCGGAGGTGGGGCCCGTCTCCGGGCTGCCGTTCGCCAGCCGCAATCTGCTGGCCTGCTTCGAGGAAGGCGCCCGCAGATTCGGCTGGGCGGACCGGGACCCGCGTCCCGGCCTGCGTCGCGAAGGACGCTGGCTGATCGGGACCGGCACCGCCGCGGCCACCTTCCCGGTGCTTGTCGGCCCGGCCACGGCCGCCGTGACGGCGGAGGCCGACGGCACGTTCACCGTGCGGATCACCGCGGCGGATGTCGGGACGGGGGCGCGGACCGCGCTCACCCTGATCGCCGCGGACGCGCTCGAGGTGGCACCGGAACGCGTCCATGTGCGCATCGCCGACAGCGACTTCGGCCCGGCGATGATCGCGGGCGGCTCGATGGGCACCCGCTCCTGGGCCTGGGCGGTCACGGTCGCGGTGCGCGATCTGCGGGAGCAACTGGCCCTGGGCGGTGACATTCCGCCGCAGGGAATCACCGCACGGTCGGACACCAGCCAGGCCATCGGCGAGCTCACGCAGAAGGAACGGCACTCCTTCGGGGCGCAGTTCGCCGAGGTCGCGGTGGATGTCACCAGCGGTGAGATCCGTGTGCGGCGGATGCTCGGCATCTTCGCCACGGGCCGGATCATCAACCCCCTGACCGCCCGAAGCCAGTTCATCGGCGGCATGACCTGGGGTCTTTCCATGGCGCTGCATGAGGAGGCGATCCGGGACCAGGCGTCGGGCGGCCACGTCGGCGCGGACTTCGCGAGCTATCACTTCGCCGCGAACGCCGACGTACCGCTCATCGAGGCGGACTGGGTGGACGACCCGGACGAGGACGACCCGGTCGGCATCAAGGGGATCGGCGAGATCGGGATCGTGGGTGCCGCGGCGGCGATCGCCAACGCGGTCTGGCACGCCACCGGTGTACGCCACCGGCACCTGCCGATCCGGCCCGACCGTGTCCTCACGGCCGACGGCGGGGCCGACCGGACCGGCTGAGCCCGTCCGCCGTACCGCCGCCGGCCCACGAACCCTGAGGAGGACCAAGATGCTGGACATCGCCGAGGAGCTGCACCGCTGGGTCGAGCAGGGCCGCGACTTCGCCGTCGCCACCGTCGTGGCCGTCGGCGGCAGCGCCCCGCGCAGCCCCGGCGCCGCCCTCGCCGTCGACAGCGAGGGCACGGCCATCGGCTCGGTCTCCGGCGGCTGCGTGGAGGCGGCGGTGTACGACCTGTGCGCCCAGGCGCTCCAGGACGGCGAGACCGTGCGCGAACGCTTCGGCTACAGCACCGAGGACGCCTTCGCGGTGGGGCTGACCTGCGGCGGAGTCATCGAGGTCCTGGTCACGCCGATGCGCGCGGACGCACCGGGCCGGACGCTGTTCGCGGCGGCGCTGTCGGCCGCCGCCCGGGGAGCGGCGGCGGCCCTCGTCCGGGTGGCCGGTGGCCCGGCCGAGCTGCTCGGCCGGGCGCTGCTCGTACACCCCGACGGCTCGTACGAAGGCGGACTCGGCGGACACGTGGAGCTGGACCGCACAGCGGTGGGGGAGGCCCGCGCCCTGCTGGACGCGGGGCGCACCGGCACGTTCGACATAGCGGAGGACGGATCGCGCTGCGGGGCCGCCCTGACGCTGTTCGTCGAGTCGAGCGTGCCGCCGCCCCGCATGATCATCTTTGGTGCGGTCGACTTCACCGCGGCGCTGGCGCGTACCGGCAAATTCCTCGGCTACCACGTGACCGTCTGCGACGCCCGCCCCGTCTTCGCCACGCGGGCCCGCTTTCCCGACGCCGACGACGTCGTCGTCGACTGGCCGCACCGCTACCTCCAGCAGACCGGGACCGACGGCCGTACGGTCCTGTGCGTGCTCACCCACGACGCCAAGTTCGACGTCCCCCTGCTGAAGGAGGCCCTGCGGCTGCCGGTCGCGTTCATCGGCGCCATGGGCTCCCGCCGCACCCACGAGGACCGCAACCGCAGACTCCGCGAGGTCGGCGTCACGGAACGCGAACTGGCCCGGCTCCGCTCGCCGATCGGCCTCGATCTCGGAGCCCGTACGCCTGAGGAGACCGCCCTGTCCATCGCGGCGGAGATCGTCGCGGCACGTCAGGGCGGTACGGGTCTGCCGCTGACCGGCTCGCGGACACCGATCCATCGCGACAGGGACCGGCGGGTGACCGGCGCGGCCGGGCCGCATGCGGCGGCCTGACCCGGCCCGGACAGGCGGGTGCCCGCGCCCGGGATACGACCGCCGGCTCAGGCAGGGGCAGGGGGCGGGGCCGATGCGGTAGGTCCGGTCGGCTCGGAGACCAGGACCATCAGCGCCACATCGTCCTGCCGGTCCACGTCCGCGTGCCGGTTCTTCAGCAGGGCGTCGGCGAGGCGGTCCGGGCCCAGGTGCGGCGCGTCGTCGAGCCGTTCGGCGAGGTTGGCGACGGAGCGGTCCAGGTCGACCCCCGGCGTTTCCACGAGGCCGTCGGTGTAGAGCACCAGCACCGAACCCGGGGGCAGGTCGATCTCCGTGGCGGAGTACCGGGCGTCGGGGTCGATGCCCAGAAGCAGCCCGGCGGGGACGTCCACCACGAGGGTGGGCCGGTCGGCGCGGCGCAGAAGCGGGGGCGGATGACCGGCGCTGGCAACGCATGCCCGTCGCGTGCGGACATTGATGTGCACGTACAGGCAGCTGGTGAAGAGGCCCGGATCCAGATCGGTCAGCAGCCGGTTCGTACGGGCCAGCACCTCGCCGGGTGAGGCGCCGGCGGACGCATGGGCGTGGACGGCGGTCCGGGCCTGCCCCATGAGAGCGGCGGCCGCCGCGTTGTGGCCCTGCACGTCCCCGATGACCGCCGCGACGCTGTCCTCGTCCAGCCGGATCAGGTCGTAGAAGTCGCCGCCGATGTCCATTCCGCGGGTGGACGGCAGATAGCGGGCCGCGACGGCGAGACCGGGCACCGCGGGGAGCCGGTGCGGCAGCAGGCCGGCCTGCAGGTCGTGGGCGAGCTGCTGCTTGGTGTCGTAGAGCCGGGCACGGTCCAGCGCCTGGGCGATCAGCCCGGCCAGCGAGGTGAGGACCTGGCGCTCCTCGGGGCTGAAGGTGCGGGGGCGGGTGTAGGCGAGGATGCAGCAGCCGACCGGGCGGCCGGAGACGATCAGCGGCAGCACGGCCCGCGCCGCCTTGCCCGTCAGCTGCGGCAGACCGGGATAGTCCCGTTCGATTTCCTCGGGGGTGGAGTAGAAGCTGGGCTCCCCGGTGGCGAGGGCGTGTACGGCGGGGCTGTTGGCCGCGCCGAGGAAGGCCCCTTCGAAGGCCGCGACGGCCTCGGCGGAGTACCCGCGATGGCCGAGGGTCCGCAGCCGCCCGCCCTCCGTCGCGTACATGAGCACGCCCTGGGCACCGAAGGCCGGCACGATCTGGTCGGCCACGAGGTCCACGACATCCCGCACCCCCACGGCCTCCGTCAGCGCGGCCGCCAGATGCAGGACGTGGTAGATCTGCCCGGCCCGCACGGGCATGGCGGCGCCCGCCGCCGGGATGGGCGTCACGGTGCCGGGATCCCGGTCCGAGGGGCTGATCCACACGCTCAGGCCCCGGCCGTCCGGGAACAGGCGGAAAGTGAGCCACTGGTCCGGCGGCCGGCGTGCGGTGAAGGACATCGGCCGTCGGCTGATCATCGCGGCGCGGTAGCGGTCCTCGAAGATCGGGTCGCGCAGCCACGGCAGCACGTCCCAGGGCTGCGCTCCGACCAGTCGGGTCTCCTCCTCACCGAGCAGATCCGCCGCACCCGTGGTGACCATGGTGACGCGCCCCTCCAGGTCGAGCGCGCAGCAGCCGCCGGGCAGCCGCTCCACATAGTCCACCGCCGCCAGCGCCTCCTCCGGGCGCACGCATCGCACGGGCGGCGGCGTCAGCACCCGCGGCCCACCGGTCGGCGAGACGCTGCCACCGGTCCCCGGACCCTTGCCCAGCGCCGCCGCCAGGCTCCGGCAGCCGGCCTCCACCGCCTCGCGCTCGTCCGCCGACAGCTGCGGCGCATGACCGGCCGGCCACAGCAGCAGCAAAGCGCCCCGGCACGCGGGCCGCTCGCCGACCGGCGCCGCCGCCAACGCGAAGTCGTACGGCACGGCCACCGCCGTACGGGGGAAGTCACGCGCCAGCTGCTGATGGCCCCCCACCCACACCAGGCGCTGCCGGCGTGCCGCGACGGCCACCGGGATCGGGGCCGCCAGGGCGACGTGGCTCCAGGGCTCCAGCAGCCGCGTCGGCACGCCACTCAGGGCGGCCAGCTGGAGCACGGGCTCGTCGGCCGCCAGGACATAGAGCCCGCAGGCGGAGGCCCCGGCCTCCAGCATCGCCCGGAGCAACGCCCGGTCCACGGGATCGGAGTCGGCCCCGCCGCTCATTTCGCACCTTCACACCGCTGCCGTCGGGACATCGAGACCACTGCGACCTGTCGCTTTCCGATCCGCCGCTTCCCCGTGCCGGGCATCGGCCGGCACAGCGGAGAACGATCCGCCGTGCACCGTCCCGACGCGTCTCCTGGGACAGTGCCGACGTTACGCCGTTGACCGGGCCCCGGCACTTGATGACGGGTGCGTGGCGGGAGGGCGGCAGGGAGGCGCGGGCGCGGGCTCCCGAGTAGCGCCGGGTGCCCCGTAGGGCTGAAGTGGTACGTGCGACGCGTGGCCGGTGACCTGGCCGGTGACCGCCGTGCGCCGCCGCCGACCGTTGAGGGATGCCCAGGTCAAGGAGGGGTTTTCATGCCCGCCGGTGCCAGCAGGAAGCGTGAGCGTCAGTACGAGCACATCAAGGAGAGCGCGCAGCAGAGGGGAGAGTCCACGAAGCGCGCAAAGGAAATCGCCGCCCGGACGGTGAACAAGGAGCGGGCGCGCGCCGGTGAGTCCAGAACGGCGAGCAGGGTCTCCACCCAGGACAAGAAGTCCGCCCCGCAGCGCGGCGGCGAGCGCTTCCACAGCGGGGCCCAGGGCCCGACGAAGGACCAGCTCTACGAGGAGGCGAAGAAGCGCAACATCGACGGCCGCTCCTCGATGAACAAGCAGGAACTGCGCGACGCCCTCGGCCGCTGATACGCGGCCGACACCCGGTTCGCCACACCGGGTTCGCGGCACAACGTTCCTGTCACCCCACCGCAGGAACTCCCCGGAAACGAGGCGGTCATACACGGGAGCGCCAGGGCGCCGTGCTTACCATCACCGGCATCCCCGGGAAGGAATCCGGGCGCCGTGCCATCAACGAGAACTCATCAACGAGAACTCACCAGCGAGAACTTTGGACCAGGAGGCGGTATGCGGGCGAATGCGGGCTTGTCCCGGACGCTGACCATTCAGTCGGCCGGGGGAACGGGACAGCATGCCCGGACCCGTCAGACCTTTGCGCAGCCGCTGAAGGCCCGGCTGGTCGACATGCGCACGGGCACACCGGTGTCCGACGCCCCGGTGACCTTCTCGTGGGAGGCCATGACCCAGCAGGTCCTCTTCGAAGGCGACCGGACCAACGTCACCGAATCCACCGATGCCCAGGGATACGCGCAGACCCCGCCGCTGGTGGCGGGCGATGCGGCCGGCACCGCCACCTTCCTCGTCACCGCGGAGGGTGCCGCCCCGGAGGAGTTCGAGGTCACGGTCGACGGCTGAGTCGGGCAGGCGATCGCAGACAGTGGCCGGGAGGTCGTATGGAGCCGGAGCCGGATCCACATCCCCACCCTCGTGCGCCTCACGATCCGCACCATCCGGCGCATGGCCGCGATGAGTCCGAGGAGGAGCGGGCCGACCGCCGCTGGACCGACCTCCTCCAGGAAGTCCGGGTCACGCAGACCGGCGTGCAGATTCTGTTCGGCTTCCTCCTCACTGTTGTCTTTACACCGAGGTTCGCCACCCTCACCGCGACCGACCGGACCATTTATGTGGTCACGGTCCTCCTCGGTGCCGCCACGACGGGTGCGCTGATCGGGCCGGTGACCTTCCACCGGTTCGTGACCGGCCGTCATATCAAGCCGGAAACCGTCATCTGGGCATCGAGGCTCACCATCGTCGGGGTCGTTCTCCTTTTGGCGACCGTCACCTCAGCGCTCCTGCTCATTTTGCGTATCGCCATCAACGACAGCGCCGTGCCGTGGATCGTCGCGGGGCTCGTGGTGTGGTTCACGCTGTGCTGGTTCGTGCTTCCCGCATGGGCCCGGCACCACTACGGGACCAAGAAAGGACAACCAGACGCGTGAGGTCTCCGCTTGAGTACTCCGGATAACGGTTAGTCATGCGCAAGGCCGCGGCGGCCCGCGGCCGTCGCAGGGACGAGGGAGCACGGTGCATGCCTTTCCGCAAGCGCAGAGAAAGCCTGCAGTCGAGGGCTCGGCAAGCGGCTGAACGCGGATTCCATCGGCTGGACGAACGGCTCCCAGCGGCCGATGCGGGGAAACTGCTGCGCAAGGCGTTCCCGGACCACTGGGCGTTCTTTCTGGGGGAACTGGCGCTGTACAGCCTGATTGTGCTCGTGATCACGGGCATCTTCTTGACGCTCTTCTTCGATCCGGTCATGGCGGAGAGCACCTATCACGGCTCGTACGGCCCGCTGCACGGCACGCGGATGACCCAGGCCTACGCCTCCACGCTGCGACTGAGCTTCGATGTGCGGGGCGGGCTGCTGATCCGACAGATCCACCATTGGGCGGCATTGACGTTCGTGGCAGCCGTCGGGGTGCATATGCTGCGGATTTTCTTCACCGGCGCCTTTCGCCGGCCGCGCGAGGGCAACTGGATCATCGGGGTGACGCTCTTTCTGCTGGCGTTGCTGGAGGGCTTCTGTGGCTACTCGCTCCCCGATGACCTGCTCTCCGGTACCGGCCTGCGCACCGCGGACACCATCATGGGGTCCATCCCGGTCGTGGGCACGTATCTGTCGTTCTTCGCCTTCGGCGGCGAATACCCCGGGCAGGACATCATTCCGCGCCTCTATACCGTCCACATCCTGCTGGTGCCCGGCATTCTCATCGCCATGGTGACGGCCCATCTCATCCTCGTGGTCTTCCTCAAACACACCCAGTGGCGGGGGCCGGGCAGAATGAACAGAAACGTCCTGGGGCAGCCGATGGTGCCTCAGTGGATCACCAAGTCGACCGGGCTGTTCCTCATCGTCTTCGGATGCACGGCCGTCCTCGGCGCAGTGGCCCAGATCAACCCGATTTGGAATTACGGACCGTTCCGCGCGGACCAGGTTTCCTCCGATGCGCAACCCGATTGGTACGTGGGGTTCCTCGAGGGGGCGATGCGCCTGATGCCTCCCTGGGAAACGCAGGTGTGGGGCCACACCATCATGTGGAATGTGTTCCTGCCCGCCGTGGTCCTGCCGGGGGTGCTGTTCATGGGGCTGTACCTGTACCCGTTCTTCGAGCGATGGGTGACCGGCGACCGCGGCGAACACCATCTGTGCGACCGGCCGCGCGAGCGCCACACCCGCACCGGACTGGGGGTGGCCGCCATCGTCTGTTACGCGGTCCTGCTGCTGGCCGGTGGCAACGACGTCATCGCGTTCGGGTTCCAGCTGTCGGTGAACGCCCTGACCTGGGTGCTCCGGGTGGCGGTTGTGGTCGCGCCGCCGCTGGCCTTCTTCCTCACCAAGTGGATCTGTCTGGCGCTGCAGCGGCGCGAGCGTGAGCGGTTGACCGAGGGCGACGAAACGGGCCTGGTGAGCCAGTCGGTCTACGGCGATCTGTCCGAGGGGCAGCGGGGAGTGGCCCCCCAGGAGCGGCACACGCTCCTGGCACGGTCGGACCCGGACCCCCTGGAACTCGTTCCCCCCGGGGCGGAGGGGCTTACCCGGCAGGACCGCCTGCGGGCCGCGCTGAGCCGGTGGTACTACCGCGACCAGGTGAAGATGCCGGCGACGGAGGAGCAGCGGGAAGAAATCGCCGTGCTGAACGCCCCGCCGCGCGACTGAGCGCCGAGCGCCGTTTGCCGCTTGCGGACCGCGTACGAGAGGTCAGCCGTCGCGCTCCCCGAACTGGAAGACAAAACCGAAGACGCCGGAGCCCAGCAGCCCCACACCGATCAGGAACAGCCACAGCCCGTAAATCACGCCGAGCGCAGCGATCGTGAAGCCCACGGCGGTGAGCAGCGGGTAGATGCTGCGCGGCGGAAAAAAGTCCAGGGGACCGGAACGCTGATGCACCTCGGCGTCCTTGTGGTCTTCCGGACGGGTACCCCGCCTGCGGTGCTGCATGAAAAAGAAGAAACAGATCAGCGAGGACATGATGAAAGCGACGATCAGCGCGGCCGTTCCCGCCGGTTCTCGGTCGGACCACCATGCGTAAATGACCGAGGTCGCGGCGAAGAAGAGGGCGACGCCGCCGAACAGAAAGGTCTCGACTTTCATCGGCTCACTCGCTCAAGGGGTCGGGGGTGGAGGTACCGCCCGCGCTCGGGCCGCCGGTCAGGGCCGGGCCGACGGCTCCCAGCCCCACCTCGGGGTGGTGCAGGTCGAAGGCCGGGGAATCGGAGCGCACCCGCGGCAGGGTGTGAAAGTTGTGGCGTGGCGGTGGACAAGAGGTGGCCCACTCGAGAGACCTGCCGAATCCCCAAGGGTCGTCCATCTCCACCTTGGGTGCATATTGGCGCGTTCGCCAGACGTTGAACAGGAACGGCAGCGTCGAGGCCCCGAGGAGGAAGGAACTGGCCGAGGAAAGGGTGTTCAGGGTGGTGAAGCCATCGGCGGTCAGGTAGTTCGCGTAACGCCGGGGCATGCCCATCTCGCCCAGCCAGTGTTGCACCAGGAAGGTGCCCTGGAACCCGATGAACAGGGTCCAGAAATGAACCTTCCCCAGTCTCTCGTCGAGCATCTTGCCGGTCCATTTGGGCCACCAGAAATAAAACCCGCCGAACATTGCGAATGCCACCGTGCCGAACAGCACATAATGCAGATGCGCCACGATGAAATAGCTGTCGGTGAGGTGAAAATCCAGCGGGGGAGAGGCGATGAGTACTCCGCTCAGTCCACCGAGCAGGAATGACACAAGGAACCCGATACTCCACAGCATGGGCGTTTCGAACGAGAGGCTGCCGCCCCACATGGTCCCGATCCAATTGAAGAATTTGACCCCGGTCGGCACCGCGATGAGAAAGGACATCACGGAGAAGAACGGCAGCAGTACGGCTCCGGTCGCGAACATGTGGTGGGCCCAGACCGAGGCGGAGAGCATCGTGATGGCGATGGTGGCGCCGACCATTCCGACGTATCCGAAGACCGGCTTGCGGCTGAACACCGGAACGATCTCGGTGATGATTCCGAAGAACGGAAGCGCCACAATATAAACTTCGGGATGCCCGAAGAACCAGAACATGTGCTGCCACAGCAGCGCACCCCCGTTTGCGGCGTCGAAGACATGCGCGCCAAATTTCCGGTCCGCTTCCAGCACGAGGAGTGCGGCGGTCAGTACCGGAAAGGCCAGCAGGGCCAGCGTGGAGGTGAAGAGCACATTCCAGGTGAAGATCGGCATGCGGAACATCGTCATGCCGGGAGCCCGTAGGCAGACGATGGTGGCGATGAAGTTCACCGCACCCAGGATCGTGCTCAGCCCGGCGACCACCAGCCCCATGGTCCACAGATCCCCACCCTTGCCGGGGGAGAACACCGGCCCGTTCAGGGGCGCGTAGGCGAACCAGCCGAACGAAGCGGCCCCGCCGGGGACCAGAAACCCGGAAACCACCATGAGTCCGCCGAGCAGGAAAACCCAGTAGGTAAACGCATTGAGCCGCGGGAAAGCCACGTCCGGCGACCCGATCTGGAGTGGCATCACCGCATTGGCAAAGCCCGCGAACATCGGCGTCGCGAACAGCAGCATCATGATCGTGCCGTGGACGGTGAAAAGCTGATTGTACTGTTCGTTCGACACGATCTGGAGGCCCGGGCGCATCAGCTCCGTGCGCATCAGCATGGCCAGAGTGCCACCCAGCAGAAAGAATCCGAACGCGGTCACCATGTACATGTTGCCGATGACCTTGTGGTCGGTGGTGGTCATCCAGCGCAAAAGCACCTGGCCGCGAACGGATCGGTCTTTCGACTCCTCCCCGGTTCCGGAGTCCGGCGGAATGGCCCGCTGCGAGTCCCGCTGAATCCGTGCCATCGGCGCTCCCGTTCGTCAGCAGAGAGGGCAGCTGATAATCGTACTCAAATGCCCTTCCAGGTGCGCTTACCTCATACCACGCCGACGCGCGGAAGGCTCATTCGTGACGGCATTCAGCGGACGTTCGGTAACTCGTTCAGGAAATACTCTCGGGAAATGTCTCCGCGATCAGTCGCGGCGGTCTTCCGTGCCGAGCCCGAGGGACACCGCGATGCTCTGCACATTGCCGTACCGCTCCCCTGCCGGGAGCTTCTCGGCCAGGGCGATCAACCGGTCCGGTGCGTTGTCGCGCACGAGTTTCTCGACGATGTCGAGCCGATCGGCCGGATACATGCTTCGGCCGAGGTGCTGCGCGAGTTCGGAGCGCACGGCGACGTCCTCCTGGGACATCCCGTGCGGTGTGCCACCCCGGAACGCGGTGTCGGACGCCGGGGCCGCCTCGGGCTGGTCCTCGCCCGCCGGCTGGAGCTCTCGCTGCTCGGCTGTGCGCAGCGAGTGATCCCTGGTCAGCTCCGCGCGCAGCTCCTTCTTCATCACGTCGTCCCGGGCGGGGCCCGTCTTGTCCGTACCGTGTTGCATGGCCACTTGCGCCTCCAGAGTTGCGGAATGAAACTCCGCCCTTCGCATCCCCTCCATGAGCTGCGTCGCCGTCGTGCGCTCATTGGCAACGTCAGGGCACCGCTCACCACAGGACGCGCCACGCTGACAACACCTCCTCATCCATCGCACGCCCAGAGGCCGGAGATCGCATCTTGGTGCGGAGCGGGCGGCGGGCCGGGGGTGGGTCGGCTCTCGGGAGAGGTGTGCCGCAGGCCCTCCGGTCGCACACGGCTCGGGCCGCCCTCGCGGCGCGCCGAGCGGCTGCCGCCTGACGGACTTCGGCGGAGCCCGACGCGGCGCACGATGCGGCGGCCGACGGGACGAGCAATGCGATGAGCAAGGGAGCGAGCGACGAGATGAGCGACGAGATGAGCGGCGCAATGAGTAAGGGTCACTCGCCGTTGTGGGCAGATCCGTTGGCCGACCGGATGGCCAACGATCCTGACGGGCCTCGCGGTTGCCCGGCGTGCCGGTTACCCGCGACGCACGGTCCGCCCGGAGGTGAGCCCGTGTGAAGGCGTCCAAGTCCGGTCGTGGGGCGTGTGATCCACATCTCAGCCCATGCTCTGCGTACCCACCCGAACATGCGTAGTGATCAAGTCCGGTTATAGTGTTATCGGTTGAGCGCACGGGTGTGTGATTCCCGCGGCGCTCGGCCCATGGTCTTGTTGTCGCCTCGGGTGGGTGAGGTAAGCCCGACGTTTGTCGTCTCTGCCGCGCCGTACCCATGCGCTTCCGTAGTCCCCACGATTGAGGATGCTGATGGTTCGTACTACGTCGTTAACCGGAGGCTCACAATCCGGGTCTGTTGCGGCGTGGTCGGCACCCGCGGCCGCGGCGGCCGTGGGGACGACGGTCGCCGGAGTGCTCGTGCCGGCCGCCGCCACGGGCGGGGTCGTCTGGTGCGGAGCGGTCGCCACGGGGGTCATCGCCTTCATCTCGGCGATTGCGGCGCGCCGCAGCAAGGCGCTGTCCGAGCTGCGCATCGTCGCCGCCGAGCGGGAGGCTCTCCTTGTTCAGCATCTGGGCCAGCAGGAAGCGGCGACGATCCGTCTGGCCGAGCAGCAGCTGCCGGTAGCGGTCAGCAAGCTCCAGGAAGGCGAGTTCGCCGAGGACGTACTGCTGTCCCTCGCCGCCGCCGACAATGACCTCAGCCCGCAGTTCCGGGCGGCGCACGAAGCCCTGCTTCGTTCGGTGGTCGATGCGGTGCAGGCCGAGGAGAGCATGCGCGACTCCGCGCAGCGGGGTGTGGTGAACGTCGCCCGCCGCGTCCAGGCCATCGTGCACCAGCAGGCGACGGACCTGCGCGCGATGGAGGACCGGCACGGCCGGGAGCCGGCATTCTTCGCCGATCTGCTCCGGCTCGACCACGGCACGGCTCTCATCGGCCGACTGGCGGACAGCATCGCGGTCCTCAGCGGGGCCCGGCCGGGACGTCAGTGGAGCAAGCCCGTGCCGCTCTACAGCGTCCTGCGCGGTGCCATGTCCCGGATTCTCGACTACCAGCGCGTGGAGCTGCATTCCGTGGCCGACGTCGCGGTGGTCGGTCCGGCCGTCGAGCCGCTGATTCACGCACTCGCCGAGCTGCTGGACAACGCCACGCGGTATTCGCCGCCCAAAACCCGCGTCCATCTGACGGCGGTGGAAGTCCACATGGGCATCGCCATCGAGATCGAGGACGGCGGTATCGGGCTCAGCGAGGAGGCGCGGGCCCGCGCCGAGCGGATGCTGACGGAGGCACGGGCCGGTATCGACCTCAAGGACCTCGGTGAGTCGCCGCGTCTGGGACTTGCGGTGGTCGGTCGTCTGGCGCGGGCGTACGACTTCCAGGTGTCGCTCCCGCCCTCGGCCTACGGGGGAGTGCGCGCCGTACTGACCGTACCGAAGGCATCGATCACCACAGCGCCGGCATCGGGCAGGGCGCACGGCATCGGAGCCTCCTCCGGCCCGCGCCCGGCGACCCGTAGCTCCGCCCCGCCGGCCCCGTCGACGCCTCCGGTGCCGGCGCCGTCGCCTTCGAACGACACGCCGATCGAGCATTCCGCGTCGCGGATGGATGAGGAGGACACCGGCACGTTCGGTGTGGCCGGTCCGGTCCGTGCCGAGGCGGAAGCCGACGGGGCCGGGGTGACGGCCAGTGGCCTGCCGCAGCGGCGTCGGCGTTCCCCGAATCCGGAACGCAAGGGGGCCCACAAGACGGCCCCCGCCGACCCGGGCCCGGCAGCGACAGCTCATGAAGAACCCGCGCCCGGCGTTTGGATGGCCGAGCTGCGCAGTGGTCTTTCCGGCGAAAGGCCGACGTCGGCACCCGCCCGGACCAGTAACGACACGTTAGACAAGGGTGAGTAACCGATGCATCAGCGCGCGGACATGGACTGGATGCTCAAGGACCTCGCGGAGAGCGTCCCGCAGACCCGGCACATCGTGGTGCTCTCGTCGGACGGCCTGTGCATGGCCCGGTACGACACGGGCCCGGACACCGCCGACCGCCTCGCCGCCATCGGCTCCGGGCTGCAGAGTCTGTCGGGGGCGGTGGCCGCCGAGTTCCCGCACAGCAATGGCCGGATGAGGATGGTCGTCATCGAGGTCAGCGGCGGTTTCATGTACCTGATGGCGGCCGGCGCCGGCGCACATCTGGCCGTACTCGCCGACGAGGGCGTCGATGCGGGACTCGTCGGGCAGTGCATGCGTGACCTGGTGGCCCGGATTGGTGCCCATCTCACCAGTCCGCCGCGCGCCGACGGGCAGACGGCGTGAGCGAATCCGACCAGGACTGGGGCAGTGGCGGTCCTGAGCGGTTGTATGTGATCACGGGGGGCCGCGCCGGGAGCGATGAGCAGGTCGAGTTCGATCTCGTCACGCTGATCGTCTCCCGGGAGGAATCGCAACCGGGCATGCAGCCCGAACACGCCGCCATCCTTCGGGTCTGCAGGACGCCGCTGTCCGTCGCGGAGATCTCCGCGCATCTGGCGCTGCCCCCGAGCGTGGTCGGCGTACTCCTCACCGATCTGCTGGCCGACCGGCGGATAGAGGCCCGCATGCCGGCCTCGAAGCTCCCCGACATTGCACTGATAGAGGCGGTTATCGATGGTCTCCAGAAGCTCTGAAACGGTCATCGAGCCCCGGAGCGAGGACCGGCTGCCGTCCTCGGCTTCCTCGGCCGTCAAGATCGTCATTGTCGGCGGGTTCGGCGTGGGCAAGACCACGCTCGTCCGCTCGGTGAGTGAGATCAGACCGCTGACGACCGAGGAGACGATGACGCAGGCCAGCGCCGGCGTCGACGACGTCGCGGGGGTGGAACGCAAGACGGAAACCACCGTGGCCATGGACTTCGGCAGGATCAGCCTGAACGAAGAGCTGGTGCTCTACCTCTTCGGCACCCCCGGCCAGCAAAGGTTCTGGTTCCTCTGGAACGGTCTCTTCGAGGGCGCGCTCGGCGCCGTCGTCCTCGTCGACACCCGGCGTCTCGACGTCAGCTTCGATGTGATCGGCCGTCTGGAAGAGGCCGAAGTGCCCTTCGTGATCGCCGTCAACGCCTTCCCCGACGCGTCCTCGTACCCCACCGAGGAGCTGCGCAGCGCACTGGACCTACCGGAGCAGGTGCCGATCGTGGTGTGCGACGCCCGCCAGCGGTCGTCGAGCCGGGACGTCCTGATCACACTGATGCGCTACCTGCGCTCCTTCGCCCAGACCTCGGAGCCCATGTGACCGCCAACCACCCCGCGCACGACACCGCCGATCGCCTGGCTCCGCCGCCGGGATGCCCGGCGCACGGCCACAGCCCCGAAGCCCTGTACCGGCTGCACGACGTCGGGATCCAGGCCGACCTCGTGGGCACCTACGAGAAGCTGCGCGCCGAGTACGGCCCCGTCGCACCGGTACTCGTCCACGGGGACCTCCCGGCCTGGCTGGTCCTCGGGCACCGCGAGAATCTGGAGATCCTGCGTACCCCGAGCGTCTACTCCCGCGACTCACGTCACTGGCGGGACATGGCGGAGGGAAGGGTGCAGCCCGACCACCCGCTGGCGCCGGTCACGACCTGGCAGCCGCTGTGCGTCTTCGTCGACGGGGAGGAGCACAAGCGGCTCCGCGGCGCCGTCACCGACAGCCTGAGCCGCTTCGAGTCGCGCGGCATCCGGCGGCACGTCACCCGCTTCACCGACCAACTGGTCGACGAGTTCGCCGCAACGGGCCGGGCCGACCTGGTGGGCCAGTTCGCCGCCCAGCTTCCGCTGCGCGTCATGACCCAGCTGTTCGGCATGCCGGAAGAGTACAAACCGAGCCTGGCAGCGGCGGTCCAGGACGTGCTCAGCGGTACGCAGACCGCCGTGGCCAGCAACGACTTCATCACCGAAACCCTCCAGCAGCTGGTTGACCGAAAGCGCGCCCACCCCGGCCACGACTTCCCGACGAAGCTGATCGAGCACCCCGCGAACCTCAGCGACGACGAGATCCGCGAACACTTGCGACTCATCCTCACGGCGGCGAACGAGACCACGGTCAACCTGATCGCGAACGCGCTGCACATGGTGCTCACCGACCCGCGCTTCCGCGCGCATCTCACCGGCGGACACATGACGCTGCCCGATGCGCTGGAGCAGATCATGTGGGACGAGCCGCCGATGATGACGCTTCTGGGGCGCTGGGCGGTCAGTGATACCCAGCTGGGCGAACAGGCCATCAGGGCCGGGGACATGCTGCTGTTGGGGCTGCGCGCGGCGAATGCGGACCCCGCGATCCGCCCCGATCTGACGGCGCCCGTGCACGGAAACCGCTCGCATCTGGCCTTCAGCGGCGGTCCGCACGAATGCCCCGGGCAGCACATCGGACGGGCGATCGCCGACACCGCCATCGACACGCTGCTGACGCGCCTTCCCGATCTGCGATTGGCCGTTCCCGAGGCGGAACTTCAGTGGCAGACCTCGCTGATGTACCGCCACCTCGTCGCGCTGCCGGTGCAGTTCACGCCCCACGGCCGGTAACCGTCGTCCGGCACTTTCCCGATGCCCCGGAAGCGGGGCCCTCGTCAGCCGCCCGGCACCGGGCGGCCAACGCGGCCCGCTCCCGGGACATTTGGCGTGTCCGCGTTTCCCGACAGAGCACGCCACCTCACGTGCGGCGGAGTGCGAGCGACGGTGTGATCGTTATCAAGCCCGGCGGGGCGACAACACTGTCTTAAATTAATGCCCACGTGGGCAGTGATGCGAAGGAGCACCAAAGGGGCGTGTGAGCGGAGAGAGCTCACCGCGGTTCCCGTAGAGGAAGGCATCAAGTGCACTTGTCGTACGGAGAGCACCTGAACCATGTCTGCGGGCGCCTTTCGCTGTCGCCCCCTTCACCAGACAGGTCAGGCCGTGCGGCTGCGGCGCGGTGCGCCGACGGCCCCGTACGCCCGCCCCAGAGGTGTCGCGCGAGATGAGGTGACTCCCCCTCACGGCCCGGCGAACAGCCACTATGGGCCCGGCCCGGCGCGCCCTCGCGCTGCGGCCGCTCGACCTCGCCTGCCTTCGCAGCCCTCCGGTGCAGCGCAGGACGCGCCCTCGACGTCCTGCTGCCCCACCCGCATCGACCATTTCCCCCCGTGTGGAGCCTTGATGAACACCAGCACGCCCGTTGTCGGCACCCGCAGCCGTACCGCTGTCCCCGCCCCACCGGGTGCCTCGCTTCCCGGCCTGCTGGCCCGCCGGACAGCGCGCACACCCATGAGCCCCGCCGTGCAGGACGGGGAACGGGCCTATTCCTACCGGGAGCTCGATGAGCTCTCGCAGTCCATATCCAGGGCCCTCCGCGGCCGTGGCATACGCAGAGGGGAGGCCGTCGCCGTCCTGGGCGTACGCTCGTGGGAAGCGACGGTCACCATGGTCGGCATCCTGAAGGCCGGAGCGGTATGCGTCCCCGTGGACGCCCACTACCCCTCGGCACGCTCTGCCGAAATGCTTCTGGACACCCGCGCGCGGCTGGCCGTCGTACTCCCCGGGCACACTTCCGCCGTGCCGGCCGACGGTGGACCGGTCGAGTGGGTGGAATTCGACACCCTGGTGAAGACGGCGCCCGGCCCCTTCGAGGAGCCTCCGATCACCGCGGAGCGCGAGCCCGACGACTGCGCCTACATCCTGTTCACCTCCGGTACCACCGGGCGGCCCAAGCCGGTGGTCTTCCCACACCGCGCCGTGACCCGACTCGCTGCCGGGGCGAATCCCTGGTGCGCCGGCCCCGGCAAACGCGTTCTGCAGACGTTCGGCCTGTCCTTCGACGGCTCTCTCTTCGAGACCTGGGCCACCTTGATCAACGGCGGCTGCCTCGTCGTGGCCGAACGGGATGTGCTGCTGGACACCGACCGACTGCGGTCGCTGATCCGTACGCAGCGCATCACCCACGCATTCCTGACCACCAGCCTCTACCACCACGCGGTACGCACCCACCCCGCGATCTTCGGCTCCCTGGACATGGTGCTGATGGGCGGCGAGGCGATGGACCCGGACCTGACGGCGGCGGTGTGTGCGGCCGGACGCCCCCGTCACCTCATCAATGGCTACGGGCCGACCGAGGGCGGCATCATGGTCACGGCTTACGACGTCGGGCAGGTGGTTCCCGGGGCACCGTCCATCCCGATCGGGCGGCCGGTGGCCGGCAGCAGCTGCCATCTGCTGCGGGCCGACGGCACTCCGGCCGGCATCGGCGAGGAAGCGGAGATCTATATCGGCGGGGCGGGCCTGGCACGGGAATATCTCGGCCGGCCCGCCGAAACCGCGCAGGCCTTCGTCACCCGGAGAACCGCCTCCGGTGAAACGCTGCGCCTCTATCGCAGCGGCGATCTGGGGCGTCGGCGCCCGGACGGAGAGCTCGAATTCCTGGGCCGGGCCGACCGGCAGGTCAAGATCCGCGGATTCCGGATCGAGCTGGAGGCGGTGGAAGCCCTGCTGCGCGGACACCCCGATGTGGCCGAAGCCGCGGTGCTGGTCCGGAGCAACGACGGTATCGGCAAGGGGATCTGCGCCTTCGTCACCCCGGCGTATCCCGCTCGCCGTCCCGACCCGGCCGAACTGCGCTCCCACCTGGCGGGCCGCCTCCCCGCGCACGCCCTGCCCGCCCCCATCGTCCCGCTGGAGCGCCTGCCCCTCACGGCCAACGGAAAGACGGATTACCCGGCCCTGCGCACCGCGGCGGAGTCGAGCACGGTGGAGCGCGGAGCCGAAGAGGACGCCGCCGCCCACCGCCGTGGCGACGCCGTCGCCGACATCTGGGCCGACGTTCTCGGCGTACCGGTATCCGACGGCACCGACTTCTTCGCCGAGGGCGGCAACTCCCTTCTGGCCGCCCATGCGGTCACCCGCACCATCGCCACCCTCGGTCTGCCGACGGCGCGCTTCGCTCCGCTGCTCCAGTGCCTGCTCGCCACCCCCACGCTCACCGCCTTCCGCTCGGCGACCCGCCGCTCCGCGGCCGCCCAGGACGACCGTACGGAGCCGGAGTTCGAGGCGGACGCCCGCCTGGAGCCGCTCCCTCCGCTCTCCGGGGAACCCGCGCCCCGGCCGACCCGGGCCCGCCACATCCTGCTCACCGGGGCCACCGGCTTCGTCGGGGCGTTCCTGCTGGAACGGCTGCTGCGGGACACCGACGCCACCATCCACTGCCCGGTGCGCGCGGCCGACCGACCCCAGGCGATGCGCCGGATACACGAGTCGATGGGGCAGTACGGCCTCCGGCTCACCGAACCCGGCCGCGTCCGCCCGATACCCGCCGACCTGGCCCGCCCCGCCCTGGGCATGGCCTCCGCCACCTTCGAGCGGCTCGCGGACACCGTCGACCTGATCCTGCACAATGCGGCGCACGTCAACTTCCTCTATCCCTACCGCCAGTTGCGGGAGGCGAATGTGGAGGCCGTGCGCACGCTCGTCCAGCTGGCCGGGCCGCGGCGCGTCCCCCTCCACTACGTCTCGACCACGGCCGTCCTCGCCGGCAGCGGCGTCGGCGGGGTACGGCACGTCGACGAGGCCACTCCGCTCAGCCACCCCGAACTGCTCAGCATGGGATACCCCGAGACCAAATGGGTCGCCGAGCGCATGCTCGGCCATGCCGCCCGCGGCGGGCTGCCGGTGACCGTCCACCGGCCGTACGAGATCACCGGCCACTCCCACACCGGTGCGTGGAACACCACCAGTGCCATCTGCGCCGTCTTCGACGCCATCGTTCAGATGGGGGCGGCCCCCGCGGTGCCGCTGCCCCTCGACCTCGTGCCCGTGGATGCCGTCACCGACGCGATCGTCGGCATCGCCACCCAGCTCCCGCACCTCGGCGGTGTCGTCCACCTCACCAACCCCCGGCCTGCCCTCCTCGGCGACATGGTCGACCGCATGCGCTCCGCCGGGCACCGCATCGACGACGTGAGCTACAAGGAGTGGACCGACGCGCTGGACGAGCATGTGCATGCCCACCCCACCTCCCCGATAGCGCCGTTCACCCCCCTCTTCCACACCCCGGCCAAGCGAGCCGATTTCACGGTCAAGGAGATGTACTTCGACAACGTCTTCCCCGAGGTACGCCGTACCCGCACCGACCAGGTCTGGCCGGCGTGGCGCGCATCCTGCCCGCAGGTCGATGACGCCCTGCTGGACGGCTATATCGCATGCCTCGGACGCGCGGGCCTGCTCCGCGGCCGGGTCTGAGCCGCCGCCGCCTCGCCACCGGTAGCGGCCGGGGCCGGTTCTTCCGTCGCGGAGGGAGTCGGCCCCGGGCGTTGCCCTGCGGTCCGTCCCGTGCGCAGGCTGCGGGGTCCGTAGACGATGCCCGCGTCATCCGCCGGCTCCGCAGTGCAGCCGTCCCTTTCGGTTGCGATGAGCCGTTCCATGTGCCTTCCCCCCCGTTGCGGTCCTCATTGAGTCAACCCTACGGGCGCCCACTGACACCGCCCGCTCCGTCCCGCCCGCCGCGGTATCGCCGGGCCGTTTCCCCTTCAAATCCAGCCAATTCATGGCGAGTTCGCACCGTGGCATTCGCACCGTCAAGAAGTGGGTCGCTCGCCACGCCGAACGCCGCCGCCTTGGGTCGTCACCCTTGCCGCGGGGGCGCGCATGCGGCATTCGCGGGGGTGCGCATGCCGCATCCAATGTGAAGTAATGGTGCATTGTGGCGATAATTACCCGAAGGAGGGTGAATAGTCGGCTTCGTGGGCCGATTCGCGAGATGCGGCACACTCACGGGATACTGCGAGGGTGGCCGCGCGCATGCCTTCGCATTGTCAACGCACGGCTCGCTTTCATATCGTTCCTCCTTCGATTCTTGACGATGTGGGTGGCGGTGACGTTCACTTTCAGCCGTTCCGGGCCGGTCAGGGCGGCCCCTTGCGGAGGTACCTGAAATGAATGCAGCACTGCGTCGTATAATCACCGGTGCAATGACACTCTCGCTCGCCGTGCCATTGGCGGCCTGCGGAAACAGCGGTGACGACACAGGTACCGACGAAGAGTCCATAGGGCTGCTCCTGCCGGAGAGTAAAGCGGCCCGCTACGAGACATTCGATCACCGCATCATCGCGAGCCGGATATCGACGCTCTGCCTCGAATGCAAAGTGGACTACCGCAACGCCGGTGCTCAAGTGGACATCCAGAAGAGGCAGTTCGAGGCGCTGGTGAAGAAGGGCGTCAAGGTCATCATCCTGGACCCGGTCGACGCCCACGCCGCCAAGAGCTGGGTGGACGCGGCGGCGAAGAAGGACGTCAAGGTCATCGCGTACGACCGTCTTGCCGAGGGCGATGTCGCGGCCTATGTCTCCTACGACAACGAGAAGATCGGCCAGCTGCAGGGCAAGGCGCTCCTGGCCGCCCTCGGGGCCCAGGCGTCGAGCGCAGATGTCGTCATGCTGAACGGCTCGCCGACCGATCCGAATGCGCCGTCCTTCAAGAAGGGCGCCCACGACGTTCTCGACGGCAAGGTCCATAAGATCGTCTACGAGACGGACATTCCCGAGTGGTCGGCGACGGAAGCCGGGAAGAAGTTGAGCGAGGTCATCAGGGACCGCGGTGCGGCGGGTTTCGACGCCGTCTACTCGGCCAATGACGGGATGGCCGGCGGAGCCGCCGAAGCGCTGAAGTCGGCCGGCCTCAAGAATGTGCCCGTCGGTGGTCAGGACGCCGAACTCCCCGCCCTGCGGCGCCTGGTGAGCGGTACGCAGTCGTTCACTATTTACAAGCAGGTCAGGCCGGAGGCCGAGACCGCCGCGGAGATCGCCTTCCGGCTCCTGCGGGGCAAGAGCATCAAGTCCTTCACTCCGACGACGGCCGACAGCAAGAGCAAGTCCGGGATCCCGGCCAAGCTCTTCAATGCGCAGATCGTCACCAGGAAGAACATGGAGGACACCGTGATCCGCGACGGCGTCGTCCCCGTCGACTGGCTGTGCACCAAGGATCTCGCCGCCGCGTGCAAGTCGATCGGGCTGAACTGACCCGGCAGTACCGGCAGTGAGGTCGCCCCCGGGCCGCGCAGGTGGCCCAGGGGGCGGCGTTCAGGGCGTACGGGCCGACCACGGGAGGTATACGTACGCCATGAATGCCAAGGAGTCGAACCACACCCCGGCCGATGGCGCCGACAAGCCTCTGGCGGGCAGCGTCGCCCTGGTCACCGGCGCCTCCAGCGGGATCGGCGAGGCGGCGGCGCTGTCGCTCGCCCGGCTGGGGTGTTCCCTTGTGCTGGTGGCGCGCCGTACCGACCGGCTGACGGAGCTGAGCGACGCGATCGGCACACACGGCGCCTCGGCCCTCCCGCTGACCGCCGACCTGGGCGCCCCGGCACAGGCTCGGCAGGTGGTCGAGGACGCGGTGCGCCACTTCGGCCGGCTGGACGTGGTGGTGAACAACGCGGGATACGGAGCGCGCGCCGCGGTGGAGGAGAGCGACCTCGACGACTGGGAACGGATGGTCGATCTCAATCTCAAGGCCGTGCTGCACATGTCGCATGCCGCGCTGCCGCATCTGCTGCGCGCGGCGGAGGACGGCGCGCGCGGCGTCGCGGACCTGGTGAACGTGAGCTCGGTGGCGGGGCGGCTGGCCCGTAAGAACAACAGCGTCTATTCGGCCACCAAGCATGCGGTGTGCTCGTTCAGCGAGTCCCTGCGCCAGGAGGTGACCGGGCGCGGCGTACGGGTCGGGCTGGTCGAGCCGGGCATGACGACGACGGAGATGACGATCGGCGGCGAGTCGGCGTTCGGGATGCCGCAGCAGAGCTGGCTGCGGGCGGGGGACATCGCCCGTTCCATCAGCTTCATGATCACTCAGCCGCCGCATGTGGCGATCAACGAAATCATGGTGCGGCCGACCGCTCAGGAGCACTGACGACGGCCCTGCGCGCCCGCCGGGCGCCCCGGCTCCCGTCCGGTTAGCGTCGGAACGGGGACCGGCGGTGAGGAGGTGGTGGCGGGCGCCATGTGGCCGGCCGTCCTGTTCGCGCTGCTCGCGGCGGCCAGCAATGCGCTGGCCACGGTGTTGCAGCGGCGCGCGGCCCGTACGGTGCCGCTGGCGCCGGGGCTGCGGCTCGGTCTGCTGGTCGATCTGCTGCACCGCGCGGTATGGCTCTGCGGGATGCTCGCGGTCATCGCCGCCGCCGGTTTCCAGGCGCTCGCGCTGTCGCTGGGCGCGCTGTCGGTGGTGCAGCCGCTCTTCGTCCTGGAACTGCCGCTCGCCCTGCTCATCGGGCGCGTACTGCTCGGCGGGCGGGTCTCGCGCGGCGGCTGGACGGGCGTCGGGCTGTTGGTGGTGGGGCTGGGGTGCGCGCTCGCGGCGGCCGCCCCGACCGTCGGCACCACCCATGCGCCGTTCGACCGCTGGATCGGCGCGCTGGTGGCCTGTGGCGCGGCGATCGCACTGGCCGTCGGCGTGGCGCTGCGCCGGCCGGCGGGCGCGGTGCGGGCGGCCGCCTTCGGCGCGTCGACCGCCGTCGCCTACGCGCTGACCGCCGCCCTGATGAAGGACGCGACGCACGCCTGGCAGCGCGGCGGCCCCGGTGAGTTCTTCCTGGCCTGGCAGACCTATGGGTTCGCGGCCGTCGGCGTGCTGGCCCTGTTCCTCATGGAGAACGCCATGCAGTCCGGCCCGCTGACCGCCTCCCAGCCCGTCCTCACCCTCGGAGACGCGCTGGTCAGCCTGTCCCTGGGCGTCACGCTCTTCGACGAACGCGTCCGGACCGGCTGGTGGCTGGTCCCGGAGGGGCTGGGCGTCGCGCTGGTGCTCTGGGGCGCCGTCCTGCTCTCCCGCGTCGCGCTGACCCAGGACGTGGTGAGCGGGCCGGGCACCGGGGCCCCGTCCGGCACCGGTGAGGCGCGGCGGTGAGCGTGACGGCCACCGCCCTCGGCGACGGTTCCCCGCGCGAGCGACGGCCCCGTGTCGCCGTCCGCCACCCCGCCGTGGTGGCGCGAGTCCGCCCTGGCCACCGGTGCCCCCGCCGAGGACGGGGGCACCGGTGGCCGGATCTCGATCAGCGCTTGGCGGCAGGCGCGTTGGCGGCCGTGACGTTCACGGCGGCCCAGGACTTGTCCACCGTCTTGTACTCGGTGCTCTTGGCCCCGTAGAGGTCCTTGGCGGCCTTCAGGGTCGCGGTCCGGGCGTCGTGGAAGTCGGTCGTGGAGACCATGTACCGGGTCAGCGCCCGGTAGTAGATCGCCGTCGCCTTGGTCCGGCCGATCCCGGTCACCGTGGAGCCGTCGATGGTGGGGGAGTCGTACGTGACCCCGCCGATCACCTTCTTGCCGCTGCCCTCGGCCAGCAGGTAGTAGGCGTGGGACGAGACACCCGAGCCCGCGTGCACCTCGGTGTCGTAGGACTCCTTCGACCAGTAGTCGACGGTGCCCTCGAGCTTGTCGAGGGAGGGCTTGTCCAGTCGGCGCAGGAACTTCTGCTCGAGGCCGAGCTTCTCGCCCATCAGGTAGTTGGGCGGGTTCTTCGGGTTGTTGGCGGCGAACTCGACCGAGCTGCCGAAGATGTCCGCCAGCGACTCGTTGAGGGCGCCCGGCTCGCCGAACTGGTTGCCCTCCTCGTCGACGCGGGTGGGCTGGAGGCTCGCGGTCGCGTCCACGACGCCGTGGGTGAGCTCATGTCCGGTGACGTCCAGGACGACCAGCGGCTTGGTGAAGGTCTTGCCGTCACCGTCGCCGTAGAGCATGCAGCCGCAGTCCGAGGACCAGAAGGCGTTGCCGATGTTCTTGCCGAAGTGCACCAGGGCGCGCGCCCCGCGGCCGTCGTTCTTGATGCCCTTGCGCCCGAAGGTCTTCTTGTAGAAGTCCAGGGTGCTCGTTATGCCGTACTGGGCGTCGACGGCGGCGGTGGCCCGGTTGCGGGTCGTGCCGTCGCCCCAGCGGTTGGTGGTGTTGGTGAACGCCTTGCCGTCGGTGAACTTCTCCAGTTCCTTGCCGCCCGCGTCGCGGGTCTCGGTGTTTCCGCGGGTGGAGTCCTTCAGCGTGAAGGACTTCTTCGCGGTCCGGGTGGTGGAGAGCGGCACCTTGCCGACGAAGAGGGACGAGCCGGTACCGGCGGCCGCGCCCGAGGAGCCCTTGGCGGCCTTGCCCCCGGTGGCCGGGGCGGCGGAGCCGGTCAGCCCGGTCGCGGGGCTGAGCTTCGCGCCCTGCTTGCGCAACTTCTCCTGGACGGCGGGCGACAGGAACGAGTCGTTGGCCGGGATGTTGCTGAGCACGGCTCCGGTGGCGGCGTCGACGACGACCGTACGGACGCCACCGGCCTCGTCGGCGCGGCTGTCGCTCACCTCCACCTGGTAGGCCAGCGCGGTACGGTCCGCGCGGGCGTCCACGACCAGCTGGGCCGTACCGGCCTGGCCCTTCGCCGCGGTGGCGGCCTTGGTCTCGGCCTGCCCGGCCGACAGCTTCGGGCTGGTGGACGTCACCTCGACCTGACGCCGGGAGGCCCGGGTCACGTCCAGATAGGCCGACTTGGCGTCCAGGTGGACGACGAGGTCGCCGCCGAGCACCGGCAGGCCGCGGTGGGTGCGGAGGAAGCGGACGTGCTGCTTGCCGTCCGGGTCGACCAGCAGGTCCGTGGCCTGGAGCTGGTCCTTCTTGCCGACGCCGGTGGCGGCGGCGTGGGCGTACGCAGCGGCGCGGGCCGCATCGACGATCGCCGCATGGGAGGGGGAGGAGGCGGGAGCCGGGCCCCGGGTGACCGAGGGGGACGCGGCGGCGGTGCCTGCCACGCCTGCCGTGACGGTCGCGGCCGTCGTCACCGCGACGGCTATCGCCAGGCTGCGTATGTGGGGTCTACGCACTGATGTGGGTCCTTTGTGCACAGGGGGCGGTCGGTTCGCCAACCACCCCTACGCGCGGCGCTGTTGAGCACCGCGGGGATCGAACGACCCCGCGCACACCCTGCGTGTTCTGGCATGGGCATGTAAAGTCCCAAGTTTGCTTTTCGACCGAGTTAAATCGAAATTTGACAATTGATCAGCCTTGGGTAGCCATAAGGTGACCAACTGTGTTCCCGGTGCTGAGTGGGGAGACCTCGTCGGGGGCCCGTCGGTTGCCCGCTCCGGCTGAGACGTACGTCTCAACGCCAGCCGCCCCGCCCCGATCGTCGGGGGCGGGGCGCAAGCCGGAGCCGAGGAGCCGGAGGAGCCGGAGGAGGCGAAGGAGTCGAGGAGCCGAACGAGCTGGACGGCCGGACGGGGGGTGGGACGGGCCGGACGGGCCTACTCGGCAAGCCCCGACGACCGCACGGAGCGCTCGAGCCACTCGTACGCGGCCCGCGCCGTGAACTCCTCCTGACCGCCCCTGAACAGCAGCCCCGCGTGCGCGAACGCCGGTTCGTCGGCGGTGTCCGCCACGTACGGGATCGCCATGCACCGCATCCCCGCCCGGTGCGCCGCCACCGCGCCGGGCGGCGCGTCCTCGACCACCACACACGTCTCGGGCGCCACGCCCATCCGCCGCGCGGCCTCCAGGAACACATCGGGCTCCGGCTTGCCGCGCGCCACCTCCTCCGCCGACACCGCCGTGCTCAGCAGCGCATCCAGCCCCGTGCCGGCGAGCACCGCCTCGATCGCGGCCCGCGACGAACCGGAGGCCACCGCCATCGGATGTCCGGCCGCCTGCAACCGCTCCACGAACTCCCGCATTTCCGGGAACACCTCGGTGTGCGTGCGCGCCAGCTCCAGATAGAGCCGGTTCTTGCCCGCCAACAGCTCCTCGATCGGGGCGTCGAGGGCGAACTCGCGGCTGAGGATCTCCAGCGTCTCGCGCGTCCCGATGCCGATGAAACGGGCGTGATGCTCCCAGCTGAAGTCACTCACCCCGTAGCCGGCCAGCAGCCGCCGCCCCGCCTCGTAGTAGTTCGGCTCGCTGTCGACCAGCGTGCCGTCGAGGTCGAAGATCACCGGAGTGCGTGGGGCGGAAGGGGACGGGGAGGCGGGGGAGGCGCTCATGCCGACAGCATGCCAAGCCCGTCGCCCGCCCCGTGGCTCACCGTGCCGCCGCGGTGCCCCCCACCGCCTCGACCAGCGGCAGCATCCGGTGCGGCACCCGCTCCCGCAGCGCCATCTCCGTACGGGTACGGACCACGCCGGGCATGCTGATCAACCGCTGGATCACATCCTCCAGATGCGCCGCGTCCCGGGCCACCACCCGGGTCAGCAGATCCCCGCCGCCGGTCGTCGAGAACGCCTCGATGATCTGCGGCACCTCCGCCAGCGCGGTGGCCACTTCCTCCAGGTGCCCCTGCGTCACCTCGATGTGCACAAAGGCGAGTACGGGGTGCCCCAGCGCGGCGGGCGAGAGCCGGGGGCCGTACGCCGTGATCACCCCGTCCCGCTCCATCCGGTCCAGCCGCGCCTGAACGGTTCCGCGGGCCACACCGAGCACCCGGGCGTACTCCCGCACGCTGGTGCGCGGCTGCTCCAGCAGCAGCCGGAGGATCTTGGCGTCCAGGGCGTCGACGGGCATGGTCGGACGGGATCCTTACGGTGTGCGGGGCGGCGCTTCCCCGGGACTGTACCAACGGCACGGCGGCCGGCGATCTGACGACATTTCAGTCGTGCGGGATCTGCGTAAGGGGCTTGTGTGCAGGTCAGCTGGTACGCCCGGTAGATTTCCGTCCCGCTGCGGACCTCATTCGGTCCGAGCCGACGTCGTACCACGGGGGATTTCACATGTTCGGAATTGTCAGGCCCTGTTCCCATCGCCTGTCCGAAGGGCTCAAGGCGGAGTGGATGGCCCATCTGTGCGGCCTCTGTCTCGCGCTGCGGGCCGACCACGGGCAGTTCGCCCGGGTCGTCACGAACTACGACGGGCTGATCGTGTCCGTACTGACGGATGCTCAGACCGGCACCGCGGACGCCGCGCGCCGTACCGCCGGTCCCTGCCCGCTGCGCGGCATGCGCACCGCTTCGGTGGCGAAGGGGGAGGGCGCGCGGCTGGCGGCCTCGGTGTCCCTCGTCCTGGCCTCGGCGAAGATACGCGACCACGTCGCCGACCGGAACGGACTGCTGCGCCGCCGCCCGGTGGCCGCCGCCGCCCGCAAGGTCGCCGCGGGCTGGGACCGGGCCGGGGCGCGCAGCGGCGCCACGCTCGGCTTCGACACGGCCGTACTCGTCGACGCGGTCGACCGCCAGGTGGGCATCGAGGAGCTGGCCGGCCCCGGCACCCCGCTGACGGTCATCACCGAGCCGACCGAGACGGCGACCGCCGCGGCCTTCGCGCACACCGCCGTGCTCGCGGGGCGGCCGGGCAACGCCGCGCCGCTGGCCGAGGCCGGCCGGCTGTTCGGACGGCTGGCGCACCTCCTCGACGCCGTGGAGGACCGCGCGGCCGACGCCGCCGAGGGCGCCTGGAACCCACTCACCGCCACCGGCGCCACCACCGCGCAGGCCCGCCGGCTGTGCGACGACGCCGTGCACGGAATCCGCCTCGCGCTGCGCGAGGTGGAGTTCGCCGACTCCGCCCTGGTGCATGTGCTGCTGGTGCACGAGCTGCGGCGCTCGGTGGACCGCGCCTTCGGAACGGTCACCTGCGCCCACCAGGGACACGGGGCGCCGGGGCACGGGCAGCCGCCGCAGTACGGACAGCCGCCGCAGTACGGACAGCAGCCGCCGTACGGACAGCAGCCGCCGTACGGGCAGGCGCCGGCCGGTGTCGGCCCGTACGTCCAGGGGCAGCAGCTGAACGGCCCGCAGGCCCCGTACGCCGGAGGCCCGGTGCCGCCGGCCGGCACCGGCGGCGGCCACGGGGGTCACGGCGGCGGCTCGGGCGGTGGCGAGGGCGGGATGCCGCACTTCCCGCACCAGCCGAAGAAGCCCCGCGGCTTTCTCGCCGGATGCGCGGTCTTCATCGGTCTGTGCTGCACCTGCCAGCTCTGCTGCGCCAGCCACTACGAGGGGCCCTGGTCGCGGAAGAAGCGCGAGGGGTGCTGCCAGGACTGCGACTGCGGCGATTGCAGCGGCTGCGACTGCTGTGACGGCAGCGGTTGCGACTGTTGCGACTGCTGCAGCTGCTGCGACTGCGGATAGCCGCCGTCGCCGCGCGCGGGTCGCCGGTGGTCCGTTGGTCTACAGCTGGCGCACCGTATAAGTGTGTCGCTGTACCAATGGCCCAGCATTCTCGACGCCTGTTGAGCCAACTGGCGTCCGGATGGTGTGATCTTCCCGTCGATGGCGCTGCGGGATTCCGCGGCGCCTTTTTCATGGAGAAGCGCCAAGGAGCGGTCACGCCGTGCTGAAGAGGATGTTTGTCGCCCCGGACCCGGGACGGCTGCGGCTGCGCAGCGCGGCCCGCGCGGTTCTCGGCATCGCGCCGGCCGTGGCCCTCTCGGGCCTCGCCGGCCACTCCCTCCTCGCGGCCATCGCCGGCGGCCTCGCCGCGCTGCTCGCGCTCTTCACGGTCACCGACCCCACGGTCCGCGGCCAGGCCGTCACCACCGCCTGGCTGCCGGCCGTCGGCTTCCCGGTGCTGGTGCTGGCCACGGTGCTGCACGAGCACCCGCTGGCGCGCGATGCCGCGTTCCTCGCCGTCGTGGGCGCCGGGGTGTACGCACGCCGCTGGGGCCCACGCGGCCATGCCCTGGGGATCTTCGCGTTCATGATGTTCTTCATGGCGCAGTTCCTGCGTGCGGTACCGGCCCACCTGCCCGAGCTCTGCGGTGCCGTCGCGCTCGCCCTGGTCGTCTCCTCGGCCGTCCGCTTCGGCGCCTGGTGCTACGAACGGCGCTTCCCGGCACCACCGCTTCCCGCACCCCCGGTCGCCCGCGGCCTCGCCCGTACGACCACCCGCCAGGCGGTCCAGACGACGGCCGCCTGCGCCGTCGCACTCGGTATCGGCCAGCTCGTGTCCGCGGACCGCTGGTACTGGGCCGTGGTCACCGCATGGTGGATCTTCGTCAACACCTCCTCGCGCGGCGAGACCCTGATCCGCGGCTTCCGCCGGGTGCTCGGCACCGTCGCCGGCATCGCGGCCGGACTGCTGATCGCCATCCCGCTGCACGGCGCCCCCGTCCCCACCGCCGCCCTCGTCGCCGTCTGCGTCTTCGGCATCTTCTACACCGCGGGACCGTCCTACAGCTGGATGATGTTCTTCGTGACCGTCATGGCGGGCCTGCTCTACGGCCTGCTCGGCGTGCTGCACCCCGGGCTGCTCGCGCTCCGCTTCGAGCAGACCGCCGTCGGCGCGATCGCGGCGACGCTGGCCGTGGTGCTCGTGCTGCCGGTCACCACGCACGCCACCACCGACGGCTGGATCCAGCGCGCCGTGCACTGCGTACGGGACTGCACGGCCGTCTCCGCCCGCCGGCTGGCCGGTGACGCCGAGGCCGACCCGTCGCCGTATGTCGCCGAACTCGAGCTGCTGCTCGCCCGGGTGCGGCTCTCGCTCGCTCCTCTGCTGCATCCGCTCAGCCCGCTGCGCCACCGCAAGGCGCGCGCCCGCCAAGTGATGACGTACCTGGACGACTGCGCCGCACAGGTCAGGGGCCTGGCCGAGGTGGCCGCCGACCCGGCCGCCTCGCACGACGCCCGGCTGACCGCCGCCTGCCAGCGCGTCGAGACCGTCGTGGGCGCCCTGTTCGCGCCCGGCGCGGAGCCCGCCGTCGGGGCCACCGCGCTCGCCCCCGCCCCGCAGCACCACCCCGGCGCCGAACGCGCCCTGGCCCATCTGCACGGCCTGGAATCCGCGCTCACCGCCCTTGCCCAGCCCGTCCGCAGCTCCCCGCGCGCCCCGTTCGCGGCCTCCTGAGGACGCGCCGGGGCACGGCCCCACAGGGCGGGAACCGGCCATCCGCACACGTGCCGCGCCCCGGCTGTTAGCGTCGCCGGGGAACCTCTCACGGGCAGGCGCGGGGCAGCGGGCGGACGAAGGGCGGACCAATGGGGACGACGGACATCGGCCGGCGGGCGTACATCGGATCGTTCACGGCGGCGGGCGGCCTCGGCATCACCACGGCGGCCGTCGACCCGGAGACCGGCGCGCTCGAGCTGAGGAGTTCCACCGCCGCCGTCCCCAACCCCTCGTATCTGGTTCCGAGCCCCGACGGGCGGTACCTCTACGCGGTCAGCGAGCTGCCCGACGGTGCGGCGGCGGCCTTCGCCCTCACCTCGGAGGGGCCCGCGCCGATCGGGCCCCCGGTCCCGGTGGGCGGCGCCGATCCCACCCATCTCACCCTGGCGGCCGGCCGTCTGATCACCGCCAACTACAGCTCCGGCAGCGTCAGTTCGCTCCCCGTACGGGCCGACGGCACCCTCGGTGACCGCTCCGTCGTGCTCCCCCATCAGGGCAGCGGCCCCCGGAGCGACCGTCAGGAGGGCCCGCACGCCCATGCCGTGCTGCCCGATCCCAGTGGCCGCTGGCTGCTCAGCGTCGACCTCGGTACGGACTCGGTCCGGGTGTGCGCCCTCAACGGCGCCGACGGGGCGCTGACGGTGCGGGACGAGGTGGCGCTGCGGCCCGGCAGCGGACCGCGCCACCTCGCCTTCCACCCGAGCGGCGACCGCGCCTACGTCATCAATGAACTCGACCCGACCCTCACGCTCTGCCGATGGGACGCCGACCGTGGAACCCTCACACCACTGGGTGAGACCCCTCTGCTGACGGACGGGACCGGCGCGGGCTCCGCTTTCCAGGACCCGTCGACGAGCGGCGGCGGAACGCAGCGGAGCGGAACCTTCCCCTCCGCGCTGGCCGTCTCTCCGGACGGCCGGTTCGTCTGGGCCGCCAACCGGGGCCACGACAGCATCTCCGTCCTGGCCCTCGACGCATCCGGGGACGCCGCGACGCTCCGCACGACCGTCCCCTGCGGCGGGCACTGGCCCCGCGACCTGGCGCTGCACCCGAACGGGCGGCATCTCTACGCCGCCAACGAACGCTCCGGCGACGTCACGTGGTTCACCCTCGACCCCGCGACCGGTGTCCCCGCCAGGTCCGGCTCCGTCGATGCCCCGGCGGCGTCCTGCGTGGCCTTCGTCCGGCCCGCGGTCAGCCCCGCGGGAAGTTCCCGCCGAAATACACCTGGGTCTCGGTGACCCGGCCCTCGCGCACCGTCATCACCTCCACATTCCGATGACGTGCGCCGCTCTTGAGCTCGTACGTGTACCGGACGAAGACCTGGTCGCCGTCGGCGGGCACGGCCTCGAGGATCTCCTGGGAGCGGAGCCGGTGCGCCGTGGGGAAGCAGCGCTCGAAGAACGCGGCCTTGTCGATGTGGTCGTCCTGGGGACTGGTGAAGACGAAGTCGTCGGCGAGCAGCCGGTCCATGGCCTCGCGGTCCTGGGCGAGATAGCTCGCGAAACAGGCGCGGACGACATCGGTGTTCGACATGGCGCTTCCTCTCGGGACGACTTCGCGCGAGGTCCGGGCGGCGGGTTCCCACCGTAGCCCGTTCCGTGCTCGGCGCACCGTAGCCGCCGAACCGGCGAGAAGGCCTCTGGCGGGGCCGCTGACGGCCGGCCGCCGACCCGGCCGCCTTCACCGCGTTCGACGTCATCGCGGGGCGTCTGACGGGAATCTGTGCCGCTCGCCCGCTCCCGCGCCGGGCCCACGCGAAGGGCCGCCCCGCGCACGGCGCGGGACGGCCCTCGACGGTCTGCGTGAAGACGACCCCTGACGCTCCCTAACGGACGACCGGCGCGCCCTGCTGCAGGGTGATGCCCACCGCCGCCGCGTAGTTCGACAGCACCAGCCGGCCCACCGCGCCGTACGCGCCGAGCGCCTCCGCCGCCGCGCAGCCCGCCTCCGCCGCGGCCGCCCCCAGCAGGCCGTCGGCGAGCTCGGGGCCGATCAGGTACGGGGCCAGTGCCAGCTGCTGCGAACCGGAGTTGCGCAGCTGCTCCGCCGTACGGGCGATGGCGCCTTCCTCGTCGAGGCCGGCCGCCAGCACCGGCACGGCCAGCCGCGCGGAGAGCAGCATGCCGGTGATCCCGGCGGCCTGCACGGCCTCCTCGCCGCCCACGGTGGCCAGGATGATGCCGTCCGCCGCGGTGGCGACGGTGAACAGGCGGGCACGGTCGGCGCGCGCCAGACCGGCCTCGGAGAGCCGGACGTGCAGCGCCTCGGCGAGCAGCGGGTGCGGGCCGAGGACCTCGGTCAGGTCGGCGCCGGAGCCGCTGTTCATGATGGCCTGGCGTATCCGCCGGAGCAGCGAGCTGTCCGGTCCGGCCAGCAACGGCACGACCACCGCGGCGGGCTGGTCGGCCGGCCCGTCGTGGCCGATCCGGGCCTTCTGCTCGGCACCGGCCTGGGCCAGGACGGCCTCCAGAGCCGGGAACTCGTCGCCGCCGTCGACATAGGCGATCCGGGCGTCGAGGCCGGGCAGCTCCGAGCGGGCGATGCTGGAGACCTCTTCCGCAAGGCTGCGGGAGGCCGGGGTGGGGGTGCCGGGCACCGCCAGCACCAGGGCGGGTGCGCCCTCGGGTGCGGCGAGCGGCTCCGGCTTGCGGTGGCGGCCGGATTGCCGTGCGCGCGGCATTCGTACAGGTAGGCCGGGTGCGGCCCCCGGGCTCGGGGATTCGGCGTCAAAATAGGGCGAGCCAGGTGCGGGCCCAGTGGGGGAACTCATGGCGCCGCATGCTAACGCCTCGCACCCCTCCCGCGCGGAGGGAGGGTTCGCCATCGAGGTATCCGTCCCGATTTATCCCGCGCGTCACGGTGGTGCGATCACCCCACAGGGCGTGTGATCTGCAACAACTTGCCGTCGGCGGGCAGTACCAGGCGGTCGGCCGACACCGCCGCGGCGATGGTCAGGGAGCCGTCCAGAGGGCTGCCCGCGGCCGCCTCGTGGCGTGCGTACGGCAGCCGTTCGGCGAGCGCCGCGCGCACCGGGGCCAGCAGCGGCTCGCCCATCCGGAACAGACCGCCGGTCAGCGCCACCACGGGGTGGCCGCCCGGTGGGCAGACCGCGGCCGCGGCGTCGGCGATATGGCGCCCGGCGTCCTCAAGGATGGCCGCGGCCACCGGGTCGTCGGGGGCGCACCGCGCCACTTCCGGCGCGAAGGAAGCCAGGACGGCGGGCCGGTCGGGCCGTGGATAGAGCGCGCCGGGCAGGCCGGCGACCGGCCCGAACTCCGCCTCGGCGCGCGCGAGAAGAGCGCGCGAGCCGCCCGGTCGGCCGTCGTGCGCGCGCATCGCGGCCTCCAGACCGGCGCGGCCGATCCAGGCGCCGCCGCCGCAGTCGCCCAGCAGATGGCCCCAGCCGTCGGCGCGGCGCCAGCCGCCCGCCTCCGTCAGATCCGTCCCCATGGCGATCATGCCGGTGCCCGCGGCGACCACGGCGCCCGGCCGTTGGCCCAGCGCCCCGGCGTACGCGGTGACCGCATCGGCCGCCAGCGCCAGGTGACGCACCCCGAACGCCTCCGCCAGCGCGGCGGGGAGCCGGGCCCGCAGATCGTCGCCCAGCGAGGCCATCCCGGCCGCGCCCACACAGATCGCGGCGAGGCCGCCTGCGCCCGTCTCGTCCAGCAACTCCTGGGCGGCGGGCACCAGTTGGGAGAGCAGATGGGTTGCGTCGATGCCGGCGGCGCCGGTGCGGACCGGCTCCTGCGAGGCGTGGGTGGCCAGCGTCCGGGGCGCGCGTCCGTCGTCGGCGCGGGCGAGGGCGATCCGTAGCCCCGAGCCGCCCGAGTCGACCCCCAGGACGAACGGGCGGCGCCGGGCCGGCTCAGCCAAGGCCGCGGGCGTCCTGCTTGAGGGCGGTGTCGACGGTCAGGGCCGTGGCGACGACCAGGCTCAGCAGCGGGTCGGGGAGCTGGCGGTGGATCTGCAGGACGTAGTTGTCCGCCGTGGTGAACATCGTCTTGGCCATCCCTTCCCAGGTCTTGGTGATCCGGGCGACCTCGGTGTCGGTGTGGTCCACGATGGCGAAGTTCCAGGCGCGCCAGTTCTCCGCCTTGATGGCGCCGATCTGCTGGCCGTTGACCATCATCGCGAAGTTGATCTTCCCGATGGCGTTCTGCTGCACGATCTCGCCGACCGGCTGCCCGTCCGGCCGCGCCACCAGCACCTTCGACTTGATGATCTTCGCGGGCCGGGTCAGCACCAGCTGCGGCTGCCCGTACGCGTCGCGGATCTCCAGTTTGTGGGTCATGTACTGATCCAGGCTGGAGACGACCCGCAGCACCTTCTTGGCCGTGCTCTGGCCTACCTGGACGACCGTGCCGAGGGCGTTGCCGTGCTGGTCGAAGACGCCGTACTCGTTGGTGACCTCGATCAGCTTGGCCTTCTGGTTGATCACCAGCACCGGCTCGGTGAACAGGCTGCCGCCGCCGGGCCCGGCGGGCGCCGCGCCGGCCTGCTGCTGGGGTGCGTACTGCTGAGGTGCGTACTGCTGGGGCGCGTACGGCTGCTGCGGCGTCGGCTGCGCGGCGGGCTGCTGCGGGACCTGTGCGGGCTGTTCAGGGGCCCGCTTCTGGAGGGTCTGGGGCGGTGCGGCCTGGGCAGCGGGCTGGGCCTGCTGCTGGGCGGGCTGCTGTGGCGCCGGGCGGGATGCCTGGGGTAGGGCCTGGGCCGGTGCCTGCGGCTGCTGTCCCGGATGGGTGTGTCCGGTCCACTGGGAGCCGTCCCACCAGCGCAGTTGCTGGGGGATGCCCTGCGGGTCGGCATACCAACCCGCAGGGATGTTCGTGTTCGTCATGCGGGAACACTATCTCCCGGCATCACGGCTTCACGGCAGCCTCCAGTCCACCGGCTGCGCCCCCTGCCGCACCAGAAGATCATTCACCCGGCTGAAGGGCCGCGAGCCGAAGAAGCCCCGGTCGGCGGACATGGGGGAGGGGTGCGCCGACTCGACGGCCGGCAGATCGCCGAGCAGCGGCCGCAGATTGCGCGCATCGCGGCCCCACAGCACCGACACCAGCGGGACGCCGCGCCCCACCAGCGCGCGGATGGCCTGCTCGGTGATCGCCTCCCAGCCCTTGCCGCGGTGCGCGGCGGGCTTGCGGGGCGCCGTCGTCAGGGCCCTGTTCAGCAACAGCACGCCCTGTTCGGTCCAGGGGGTGAGGTCGCCGTTGGACGGCCGCGGCAGCCCGAGGTCGGAGTGCAGTTCGCGGAAGATGTTCTCCAGGCTCCCCGGCAGCGGGCGGACGTCCGGCGCCACGGAGAAGCTCAGCCCGACCGCAT
Source organism: Streptomyces sp. NPDC053427 (assembly GCF_044544985.1). NCBI lineage: Bacteria > Bacillati > Actinomycetota > Actinomycetes > Kitasatosporales > Streptomycetaceae > Streptomyces > Streptomyces sp. NPDC053427. The sequence continues at coordinate 338,877 of NZ_JBITYA010000001.1, forward strand.
GCCCCGGCGTGGGGTAGGGGTCCTGTCCGACGATGAGCACCCGCACCTCGTCGAAGGGCTGTTGGAAGGCGCGCAGCACATTGCTGCCGGCCGGGAGGTACGTACGTCCCGCGGCGATCTCCGCCCGCAGGAAGTCGCCCATCGCGGCGATCTGTCCGGCGACGGGCTCAAGTGCCTTGGCCCAGCCCGGTTCAACGATGTCATGAAGAGGTCGTGCAGCCACGCGATCACCCTACTGGCCGAACACCGCTCCCCTTCAATCCCCGGGTAATCCCTGGCCAACGGTCACCGGTGCGTCGTCGGGACGCCTGCGCTCACCCCATGGCGGCCGCCCGTACGCACAGCACATCCGGAAGGTGGGAGGCGAGCAGCCGCCAGGTGTCGCCGTCGTCCGCGCTCGCGTACACCTCGCCGTTGCGGTTGCCGAAATAGACGCCCGCGGGATCCGCGTCGTCGACGCAGAGCGCGTCCCGGAGCACCGTGCCGTAGTGGTCCTCCTCGGGCAGCCCGGCGTTCAGGGGCTCCCAGCTCCCGCCCGCGTCGGCCGTGCGGTAGACCCGGCAGCGGTGGTCGGCCGGCACCCGGTCGATGTCGGCGGTGATGGGGAAGAGGTAGGCGACATCGCCCGTGCGCGGATGTGCGGCCACCGCGAAGCCGAAGTCGGAGGGCAGCCCGCCGCCGATATCGGTCCACTTGGCCCCGGCGTCATCGCTACGGTAGACGCCCCAGTGGTTCTGCAGGTAGAGCCGGTCGCGGTCCACCGGGTCCTGCGCGATCTTGTGGACGCACTGGCCGAACTCGGGGTGCTGGTCCGGCAGGAAGACCGCCTTGACGCCGTTGTTCGACGGCGCCCAGCTCGCGCCGCCGTCGAGGGTGCGGAACACGCCGGCCGCGGAGACCGCGACGGTCACCGCGTCGGCGTCGCGAGGGTCGGTGATCACCGTATGGACGGCCAGCCCGCCGCCGCCCGGCACCCAGCTCTCCCGGCTGGGGTGGTCCCACAGCGGACGCACCAGTTCGAAGGTCTCGCCGCCGTCCTCCGACCGGAACAGCCCGCCGGGCTCCGTGCCGGCGTACACCACGTCGGGGGCGGCGGGTCCTGCAGGATGCAGCTGCCACACCCGCTCCAGCGAAGTCCCGGTGTACGGCGGGTACTTGACCGCCGGGCGGGACGGCTCCCGCCAGCTCTCGCCCAGGTCGTCGGAGTGGAACACCGAGGGGCCCCAGTGCGTGCTGTCGGCTCCGGCCAGCAGTCTGGGCGTTCTGCGGCGGCTGTCGATCCCGAGGGAGTACACCGCCTGCGCGGCGAAATGCGGGCCGTTCCATTCCCACTCGCCGTGCCGCCGCCGGCCGAGGAAGAGGCCTTTGCGGGTGCCCACCGCGAGGAGTACGTCAGTCATGCCGAAGCACCTCCGAAACGCCGTTGTCTCAGGTAGTGGTCAGTGTGCACCCGACCACTGACAACGGCGTTCCGCGGCGCGTTCGTGCAGGTCAGACGGCCCGGTGGTACTGCTGCGGGGTGGCTACGCCGCCGCCCAGCTCGAGGGCCGCATGGCGCACGAAGGACGGGTTGCGCAGCAGTTCGCGGCCGAGCAGCACCACGTCCGCCTGGCCGTCCGCGACGATCTTCTCGGCCTGCCGCGCCTCGGTGATCAGCCCCACGGCGCCGACCGGCAGCGCGGTCTCCCGCTTCACCCGCTCCGCGAACGGCACCTGGTACCCCGGCCCGGACGCGATCCGGGCCCGCGGCGCATTGCCGCCGGTGGAGGTGTCCAGCAGATCCACTCCGTGCGCCAGCAGATCGGCGGCGAAGCGCACGGTCTCCTCGGCGGTCCAGCCCTCGCGCTCGTCGTCCTCGTTCTCGGTCAGCCAGTCGGTCGCCGAAATCCGGAACAGCAGGGGCAGCTCCTCGGGCCATACGGCGCGCACCGCGTCCACCACCTCGAGGGCGAAGCGGGTCCGGTTCTCGTACGAACCGCCGTACTCGTCGGTGCGGTGGTTGGTGTGCGGCGAGAGGAACTGACCGATCAGGTAGCCGTGCGCGCCGTGCACCTCGGCCACCTGGAAGCCGGCGTCCAGCGCCCGCCGCGCGGCGTCCGCGAACTGTCCGACGATCTCCTGTATCTGCGCCACGCCGAGCTCGTCGGGCGCCGGGTGCCCCTCGTCGAACGGCAGCGGGCTCGGCGCGACGGTGGTCCAGCCGCCCTCATCCGCAGTCAGCGGGCCGCCGCCGCGCCAGGTGGCGTCCGTGGACGCCTTGCGGCCGGCGTGCGCGAGCTGAATGCCGGGGACGGTGCCCTGTTCCTTGAGGAAAGCGGTGATCCGGCGCAGCGCCGCCACCTGGCGGTCGTTCCAGATCCCCAGGTCGTGCGGGCTGATCCGGCCCTCCGGGCTGACGGCGGTGGCCTCGGTCAGGATCAGCCCGGTGCCGCCGGCCGCCCGCGCCGCGTAGTGGGCGAAGTGCCAGTCGTTCGCGACGCCCGCGTCGGGTCCGGTGGCCGCGGCGGAGTACTGGCACATCGGTGCCATCCAGAGTCGGTTGGCGATGGTCAGGGACCGCAGGGTGATGGGCTGGAACAGCTTGCTCACGGCATTCTCCGGGGTCGGTTCGCGAGTGCTTCGGCTCGATGCACTCGTACGATAGTCACCGTACTACGAAGGATGTCAAACTACGATGGTCCTCGTACAATGAACCTCCGCCGACCGAGCCGCACCCCAGGAGCCGTCATGACGACCGATACGACGCCCAAGGGCGCCCCGTCCGGCTCCCGGTCGCTGGAGCACCCGGACCGCGAGGACATCCGCCTCGCCGATGTCCTGCACGCCCTCGCCGACCCGATGCGGCTGCGGATCGTGTGCGCACTGGCCGCCGCCGAGGGCGAGCTGACCTGCGCCGACATCGAGCTGCCGGTCAGCAAGTCGACCTGTACGCACCACTACCGGGTGCTGCGCGAGCACGGCGTCATCCGGCAGATCTACCGAGGCACCGCCAAGAGGAACGGGCTGCGCCGTGCCGACCTGGATGCGCTCTTCCCCGGCCTGATCGACGGCGTACTGCGCGCGGCGGACCGTCAGGCCCGGCGCCTCGGTGACGGCTGACCGCCGCCCGCACGGACTGCCGTACGGCCCCTCGTGCGGGCCGTACGGACTCCGATACGGGCCGGTCCGCTCACCCGGATACGCGCGCCGCGTCCAACAGCCGTTCCCAGTCCGGCAGTTTGACGGTCCCGCGGCCCAGCCGGTGTCCCCACTCCGTCTCCGCGGCCTCGATGGCCAGCCACCCCGTCCAGGGGACCGGTGTCTGCCCCGCCCGCTGCAGCGCCGCCACCGGATCGTCCACCGTGTCCCGCCCCGCCAGGGCGGCCGCGTCCTCCAGCAACGACGCCGTGGTCTCCTTCGCACAGTGGCGGTTGGTGCCGATGACCCCGGTGGGGCCGCGTTTGATCCAGCCCGCCACATAGGCGCCGGGGCACGGCACGCCGTCGCGCAGCACCCGACCCGCCAGATGCGGCACCGTCCCGCGCGCCTCGTCGAACGGCAGTCCCGGCTGCGGCGTCCCCCGGTAGCCGACCGAGCGCAGCACCAACTGCGCCTCGATGTCCTCGTATTCGCCGGTCCCGGTCACCCCGCCGCGCCCGTCCGGCGCCGTCCGCTCGAACCGGACCGCGCGCACGCCGGTGGCGGCATCCCCGGCGATCTCGGCCGGCCGCAGGAAGAACCGCAGATGAATCCGCCGGGTGGGCGCCGACCCCGCCGCCCCCGTGGCCGCCGACCGCTCCGCCCAGCCGCGCAGCACCTCGATGTTCCGCCGCCCCACGGCCGGCAGGGCGCTCGGGTCCGCATACGCCGGGTCCAGCGCCAGCTCCTCGGCCCGTACGCAGACCTCCGTACCCGGCAGCGACCCCAGCTCCCGTAGCTCCTTGGTGGTGAACTTGGCCTGCGAGGGGCCGCGTCGGCCCACCATCCAGATGTCCTCGACGCGGCTGTCGGCGAGCGCGCCGAGCGCTCCCTGGGGCATATCGGTGGTGGCCAGCTCCGCGGCGCCGCGGGCCAGGATCCGGGCCACATCGACGGCCACATTGCCCACCCCGATCACCACCGCGGAGCGGGCGGCCAGGGCGAAGCGGGCGGCCGCGGCGTCCGGATGCGCGCTGTACCAGGCGACGAAATCGGTCGCGGAGTGGCTGCCGGGGAGGTCCTCGCCGGGGACGCCGAGGTGCCGGTCGGTGGCGGCTCCCACGCAGAACACCACCGCGTGGAAGATCTCGTGCAGCTCCGGCAGGCCCAGCCCCGGGGCGCCCACCTCCACATTCCCCAGGAAATGCACCCGGGGGTGCTCCAGCACCGTACGCAGGTTGCCCTGCAGCGACTTGATCTTCTCGTGGTCCGGCGCGACGCCGTAGCGGACCAGGCCGTACGGGCACGGCAGCCGGTCCAGGACATAGACCTCGATGTCCGGTACGGCCTGCTGCTCGACCAGGGATTGCGCGGTGTACACACCGCTCGGTCCCGATCCGATGACTGCGACACGAAGCACGGGTGGCCCCTTCCGCGGAGTACCCCCAGGATCGCACCGGCGGCCCCGCGACGGGAGATGAGCTATCGGGGTTGCTCCCGGTGCGATGAGCGTGCCGCGCCACTGGGGCTGATGAACAGGGAGCTACGTTTTCCCCTGTGTCGGAAAGCGACTTTTATACCGTTAATAGCCGATATAAAGCTCGGGACGTGGCCGTGGAGTGGCCCGCTTGGGAGCTCCAGGGGTACGGCTCCGCCGCGCCCGCCCCCGAGCACGCCGCCGCCGGCGACCCGGACGTACTCCTCGGCCTCGAGGCCCCGCCGCCCCGGCTCGATCCGCTGGGCCCCTGGTTCAGCGCTCGGCTGACCTTCGCCAGCGGCGCCCGGATCGATGTCCTGGTGACGGTCTCCGACGACGGCCTCACCGTCGAGGACATGCGGGCGGATCCGCCCCTGACCCTCGACGGGATGGCCACCCTGGCGCGCTGGATCGACGGCCCCCTGGACGAGGCCTGTCGACTGGCGACGGGGCGGCCGCGAAAGGGCCGGCCGACGCTGGACCTGCACCCGGAACCGGAATCCGCCCAGGGAGCGGATCGCGACGCGGCGGGAGACGAGGTGATCGCGGCGCGGCGCGCGGAGGACGCCGAGGCCGCCCCGGTGGACGCCGTCGTCCGCGGTGACGGCGTGCTCTGCGGCCCGGGGAGCGGCCCCGGGGACGACGACCGTACGGCTGTGGCCGGTATCGCCGCCCCCGTGGCTGCGGTGTACAACCGTCACCCGAAGCCCTCCGGGTCCACCGAGCCCGGCGCGCCCACCGCTGCTGCCGTCGCCCCGCCCGCCGTCCTCACCCGGTCGCGCACCACCGAGCGCCGCAAGCTCGCCGCGGACGCCTACCGGGCGGCGCAGCGGGACGGCCGGGACCCGGTGCTGGCCGTCATGAACGCCACCGGCCGTAACCGCCGCAGAGCGCTGCGCCTGATCGCCGGGGCCCGCGACGAAGGATTCCTGACACCCCGTCACAACAAGCGCTGACGGCGCCCTCCTCAGGTCACGTTCCGGCCCGCTCGGGAGCGGGCGGGGCCCCCGCCCGGGTCCCGCCCGGCGGCCGTGCTTCCGGTGGTGTTCCCCGCTCCCACTCCAGCCCGTAGCGCTGGAACAGCTCGGCGCGCATCACGGCCTGCGGAATCGGCGCTCCCGGCAACAGCATCGGCACCACCGAACCCATCAACTGCGCCCGCAGCAGGGGGTAGTCCGCGTCGGGATCCGGTGATCCGTACGCGACGACCACCCCGCGCAGCAACTGCGCCAGCCGCTGCTGCTCGGGGCACTGGATGAATCCCTCGGCCGTGAGAATTCCGGCCATATGGGTCCGCATCAGCAGCGGGTGGTCCTGCGCCAGCCCGAGGATCGCGTCGATGGCGCGTGCCAGCAGCTCAGCCCCCGCGTCCGGCCCGCTCGGCTGCGGCTCCCGCTCCAGTGCCGCCTGAAGCGTCAGATGCATCAGGCGATGCACGGCCGACTGCAGCAGCTGCCGCTTGCCGGGGAAGTAGTACGAGATCAGGCCGCGGGCCGCCCCCGCGCGCTCCGCGATATCGCCGAGCGTCGTCGCGTCGAAGCCGCGCTCACCGACCAGCTCGACGGTTGCCTGGAGCAGCCGCTCCCGGGAGCGCCGCCGCAAGGCTTCATTGACCGATGCGCTCCGGGGGGACATGCTGGACTCCTGCGTTGACTGGCTGAGAGCCAGTATACTCGGGGGGCCCGGATTTCTGCGGTCTGAGCAGGGATCCGGTCAAGCTGCCTGATTCGGGCGACGCGGGGGATCGCCCGAATCGGGTCCAGGCAGGGCCGGGGTTGGCTCCGTGACCAGCGTCTTGCCAGGTCATGGGGTTAACCCCGGTTCACGTCAGGTTGCAGGGTGGCTCCATCTTCGGTCCAGTGTGATCATGCCTGTGCTGACTGGTTGCCGACTTTCCTGATGCCCCGTCAGGTCCCTTCGAGACGTCCTGTGGGGCGATCCGGCGGTGGCCGTGACGGTCCAGTGATGCTGGCTGCGCGAGCCCGTCGGCCTGGTCGGCTTGACGCCACGATGCATCTCAAGCCGATCATCGCCATTGACGGATGCTTCATGGCGGAAGCGGCACCCCGGACTGACGCAACATCGCATGGTGGAAACCCGCGAGGCGCTGCTGGACCCGAGCCCCGGTCATCCGGTAGATCGCCATCTCTCTGCACTCGACCGCGCCACGGGCGCAGCCCACCGACTCCCGCAGCAACCCCGGCGACTCGCGCTGGAATGGGCCCCCAATGAGGCCGGCATGCCCAGAGCCGCGCCTGAAGGAGAGGGGAATGGCTATGCAAGACCTTCACCGACCCCCGACTCTGCGGGCCATCGTCGACCGCCTCGCCTTCAACGGCACCATCATCGAGACCCGCACTGACTCCTCTCGCCTCGCCGGCACACGAGCCCGGACTGAGGAACCCGCCGAGGTCGGCTGAGTGCGATAGCTGCCGATCTTGACGTGAGCAACGAGGGGGTGAGGGACACCGGAACGAAAACCGGTGCTAAAAGATTGTTGTATGTGGGTTCAGCGAGTGATCGAACTGACCGGGTGGGAGCCGCTCGGGATCTCCGTCGACTGGGCGGCGATCGAGGGAGAGCTGGGGGTTCCACTGCCGGCGGACTACAAGGAGCTCTACGAGGTGTTCGGCGGCGGCGTCTTCAGTGATTCCGTCTACTTTCTGGGGCGCGACGAGGGCCTCGCGTTCGACTTCCTGACACAGTGGCGGGTCTCTCTGTCGGTCGACCAGGACAGCAAGCTCGGAGACGTCTCCGCCGTCGAGCCCTTTGCGACCTACGCGCCGGGCGGCAAGGGGCTGGTCCCCTGGGGCTCCACCGAATGGGCCGACGAATACTGCTGGCTGATCGATGCCGAGCGGCCGGGCGATTACCCCGTCCTTGCGCGGTCCGATGACGGCGTCGCATGGAACCGGTACGACATGTCCACCTCTGAGTTCCTCTACCGCGTCCTTGCCGATGCCGATTTTCAACCTTTCGGGATCGCGCAGTACGACCTCGGCACGACATTCAAGCCCGGCTCCGGCGACCCCATCGACGACCAACCGCTCTGACGAGAGACTGGTCGCCCCACGTTCGTGGACACGGCAGTGCCGTCGTTTCTCATCGAGATCCGTGAGCCAGATGATCACCAACCCAACTGCCTCCGGAACCGGTCGTTGTCCCGTCTCAACGAACCGAGTCGATGCCGATTCGTCTCAACGCATCCAGTCGCCGCAGGTCGGCGATGGGAGGGGTAGGCCCGCCACATGGACGTGCTGATCGTCTCCGACGAAGGCCCCGACCGGTGACCGACCGCTTCCACCAGCCCCGCGCTACCAGCCCGCGTTGTTCAGGCGACGGGCTGCGGCGCCGCCTGCACGACGCGGGCATGTCCGCGTGGGAGCTCGCCGACCTCCTCGGAGTCCACGAGCACGACGTCACCATGGACGCCCTGCCCAACCAGCTGCTGCACGTCGTCCTCGAACTCGCCCGGCGCCTGGACCTCCACCCCGCCGGCCTCGCCCCGTACGCCGAAGTCGTCTACCGGGACCCCGTGATCATCACCGGCCGCAAAGCCACCCGCGGCCATCCCCTCAGCACCGCTCAGAAGGAAGCGAACAAGCTGATCAGCCGCGAGCGCGCGGCCAACGAGCACGGCTTCGCCGACCTGTGGAGAACTGGCGGACCCTCACCAAGGTCCACATGAACGCCCGACACGCGACCACGCTCCTGTGGGCCCTCCTCGTGCTGACGAATGCCGACGTCCAACGGTGACGGGCGATCACCCAATGCCGCGAAGTCAAGGCGTCGCGGCCGAGGCGAGCACCCCGGCCTCGGCCCGCGCCAGACCCGTGACCTGCAGCTTTAGGTTGGACGATGCCTATTGTCAGTGCGGTGCGCTTCACTGTCCGTTATGGAGCTCACGCAAGCGACCGTCAACGACCTGCTGGCCGAAATCGGCCCGGGAGACGGCTATATGTACCTGCCCAGCGACCTGGACCCGCAGGAGCTGACCGACCTGCTCGACGGCAGGTACGGCGCCGCGCGCACCCTTGTCCTCGACGGCTTCACCGATCCGACGGTCGACGAGTCCAGGGGCGCGGCTCTTCTCGTCCCCTTCGAGGACCGGGCCGTGAACATAAGGGCGTGGGCGTACGGGGGTCAGTGGGTCGGCGCGGGTACGGCGCGGGACGCCGAGGGGGCCGAGCGGCCGGTGTTGGTGGTCGCTCACAGGGAGGTGCCAGGGCCCTTGGCGGTCGCTCCGGATGAGGTCGAAGACGAAGGCATCGACTGGGTGGAGCGGCTCATACGGATCACCGGCTGGACACAGCCCGACCAGCGGCCGGACGTGGACTGGGCGGAGGTGGAGTCGCGTCTGGGCAGCGCGTTGCCGAGCGACTACAAGCGCATGGTCGAGACGTTCGGCGAGGGCGCCTTCGACGGATACCTGGACCTGAACCAGGAGCCGTGGACGCGTCTCAGGGAGGACGGTTTGCTCATCTGGGCGGGCACTGAGCACGAGGACCTGTACTGCTGGAGGGCCGACGGCGACGACCCCGACCGCTGGCCCGTCGTGGTCCGGTCCTTTGACGGCGAGGACGTCCCCTTCGACTGCCAGGCCGCGGAGTTCGTCTGCCGCATCCTCATCGACCCGCACCACCCCTTCACGATGGCCCGCTATTTCGACACCCACTGGTTCATGAACTACCGGGAAAACGGCTGACCGCACCCCGCCGCCAACGGCCCCCGGCTCTCCTCGGAGCCTACGAGGCACTCCAGACCCGGCACCGCGATTCCGGCGAACCGGCAATGTGCCGGATGATCACCTGCTACCGAGCACGCCCACGACCGGCACGAGCATCTCAGCCCCGCCCACGCCAGCCCCGTGACCAGCGAATTCAGGGTGAAACGCGCCGTTCGGACACTCCCCAGGGGCCGATCTTGGCCTGGCCCCGCCCATTCGGCCCCGGAGCCCTCTTAGGCCCGCGGGGGACGGTCTTGGTCTTGCCGAGGTGCCCGTACACCGTCGACCGCGACGCTCCGAACATCACGTGACCTCGATGACGTACGGCGCCGACCACCGCCCGGTCGCCGGAGCGGCTGAGACGGCCTCTACGATCCGGTTGATCACCGAACCGGGGAGGGACATGACCGAGGGCCGGGAAACGGACGCGGTCGTCGAGAGACCGGTGGAGCTGGCCTACCGGCCGACCGTCGGCGAATTGGCGTCCGCACTGCGGGCACGCGCGAGGAGCACCGGCGCGGGACGCTTTCAGCGCCGGGCGCTGGTCTGGACGGTGGCGGTCACGACCGTCGGCGCGCTGCTGTCGGCGGCCGGCTCCGGCCACCGGGACACACCGTGGCCGCTGTATGCGGGGGTGGTGGTCTTCGCCGCCTTCATGACTGCGGTGCCGTGGCTGCAGGCACGCCGCCTCCACCGGCTCGCCGAACGGCAGGGGGACATCCGCGGGACGGTCGACGACACCGGGGTCCGGCTCACCACCGCGCACAGCTCGGCCGGCCTCGACTGGCACCTCTACCCGCGCTACGCCGAGACCCCGGAGCTGTTCGTGCTCCTCAGCGCCGACAAGTCCGCCGTCGGCTTCCTCGTCCTGCCCAAGCGGGCCGTGGCGGACCCGGAGGAGGTGGACCGGCTCCGGGCGGTCCTCGACCGGCGGCTCGTGCGCGCGGACGCCGCCGAGGCGCCCGGAGGCCCGCGGAGCCGGGGCCGGGCCGTCGGCCGCGGTGCCGGCTCCGTCGGACTGTTGCTGCTGGGGCTGCTGCTGTTCTTCTTCGCCTTCGCCGCCGTTCAACAGGCGGCGCACCCGGACCGCTTTCCCGGGATTCAGAACAACACCGCCCCGATATCGGCCGTCATGCTGGGGCTGGGGACGCTTGCGGTCGCCGGGGCTTGGTGGCTCGTACGGCGGATGACGGCCATGCGGACCGTGACCGCCGTGCTCGCCGTCCTTGTCCTGCTGGCCGGTGGCGCCGCCCTGTACCGCGTTGGGCCGATGCTCCACTGCTGGGGATCGGGCCGGATCGCCCGCGGGCCCGAGGGCGCCTACGTCTGCTACGACTTCTGAGCGGGCCACGGTCTCCGAGCGGGCCCGGCTCCACTGGGCGAACCACCGGTGGACCGTCCTGCCGGGGTCGCACCTGGAGACGTCGGGCCTGCCTCGGTCGAGCCCGGCCAATGCGGCGATCGTCCCGCCGAGCACCCGGTCGCGTACCTCGCCCTGGCTGGTGACCCGCTCCACCATCGCCCGGGCGAGGACCGGGTCGCCGTACGGGGCGTCCGAGCCGAACAGGGTCCGGTCCGGGATCTCCTTGATGGCGAGCCGGACCGAGAAGACGATGTTGGCCGTGGACAGCTCCAGGTACATGTTCGGGGTGTCCCGGACCAGCTCGATGGCCGCCATCCAGTTCAGCCCTCCGAGCTGGCTGACCACCAGCGGAACCGTCGGATACCGGCCGGCGAGCGCCGCCAGAGTCCTCAGGTCGTCCGCCGTGGTCGGGGCGAATCCGTGCACGACCACGGGCAGCCGGCCGTGATCGGCCGCCGCCTGGAGCACCGGTTCGATCATCCCTGCCCGTCCCGGCGGCGGCGTCAGCTCGCCGATCCCGTGCATCCCACGCCCGACCACCTCGCGTTCCACGGTCGCGGCAATCTGTTCCGGCTCCAGGTCCAGCGGTACGGACAGGAAGCCGATGAACCGCTCCGGCCGTGCGGCGAGTGCGGCGTCCAACTGCCGCCACGCGCCGCGATATGCCTCGGCCGTGCCGGCCCGGCCCCCGATGGCCTCGTCCAGGACCGCCATCTCCCGGCGCAGCGAGGTAAGGTCACCGGCCCGCTCCGGGTGCGGGCGCCTGCTGAACCTGGACGGCGGGGTGAAGCCGGAGATGGTGGCCACCGACAACGCCTCGTACTCCGACATGGTGTTCGGCCCGTTCAAGATCCTGGGCTACAACTTCTCACCCCGGTTCCGGGACCTGGACGACCAGCGGTTCCGGCGGGCCACGATGCCCGGGGTGGAGACGGGCACGTACGGCGCGGTGGAGGAACTGGCCCGCAACATGGTCAGCCTGGGCAAGGTGATCACGCACGGGCCAGACATGCTGAAGGTCGCCGGCTCCCTGGTCACCAACCAGGTCCGGGCCTACGACCTGCTGCGCGTGGTCGACCCGGTCGACGACACCTACCGGCGGCAGATGAACCGCCGGCTCACCGTGCAGGAATCCCGCCACGCCACAAGCTGGCCCGGGACGTGTGCCACGGCAAGCGCGGCACCCTCCACCAGGCGTACCGCAACGGGATGGAGGACCAGCTCGGCGCGCTCGGCCTCGTCCTCAACGCCATCGTGCTCTGGACGAGGACGATGACTGCGGCGGTCATGAGTGAGTGCCGGGGCATGCGACTCGAGCCGGACAGCGGGGCGGAATGGCAGCCGCCGCGCTATGTGGGTCCGCCGACCAGCATGAGGGCGGACTCGTTGAAGGTGCGGATGCGGGCGGTGGTGGCGTCGGCGCGCCATTGGAGGGCCCATTCCAAGGGTGGGGCGCTACTGATCGGAACGTAAGCGACGTCGGGGCGAGCGTAGTAGCGCCGTACCTGCGCACCGACAATGAAGGCGCCCTGACCGGTGCCGATGAGGGTGAGCATCTCGTTGAACGTCGCGGTCGCGGGGCCGTGCTCGATCGGGCGTCCGGCCGGGGTGGCGCGGGGCGTGCAATTCCGCTGCAGGGAGTCCGGCACGTTTTCGGGCAACCGCAGGAGTCTCACCCGGGCCAGATCCTCAAGGGACAGCGACTCGCGGCGGGCGAAGGGATGTCCCGAGGGAACGGCCAGCATGCGTGCCTCGCGCACGAGTACCGGGCCGGATACGAGTCCGGGTTCGTCCACGGGGTGGTGGGTCAGGGCGATGTCGACCTCGCCATCACGGAGCCAGGGGAAGACTTCGGACATCTGCGCCTCGCGCAGCCGTACCTCGCAGCCCGGTTCGCGCCCGCGGAACAACTCGGCGGCTCCGGCCAGGAGCTGGCCGCCGGCGGCGCCGACGAATGCGACGCGCAGTGTGCCGGTGAGGCCGCGTCCGGCATCGACCGCCCGCTCGAAGGCGGCGGCGATCTGGATCCAGGCGGGCCGGAGCTCCTCCTCCAGCTGCCGGCCGACCGCGGTCAGTTCCACGCGGCGGCTGGTGCGGTTGAACAGCGGGACGCCGACACGGCGTTCCAGTTTGGCGATGGTCTGGCTGACCCGGGTGGTGGACAGGTGCAGACGCCCGGCGGTCCGGCCGAAATGCAGTTCCTCGGCCAGGGTGAGGAAGGCGTCCAGTTCATGTCGTTCCAACATCGCGCCCCCTGCATCGTGAATCCGGACTTCACGATCGTTGCACAGGTCGGCGTTGATCGGACCGCTGCGCCCAGCGAGGGTTGATGCAGTTCGCACGCCCAACTGACCTGCATAGGAGCATGCAATGTACGTAACCGAGGCGCACGCCCTTTCTGCCCCTGCCGCCGAGACCGAGAAGGTTGTCGCGGAGCTGCGCGACCGTACGGAGATCCTCGACGCGCTGTACCGGTTCGGCCTGGGCCAGGACCTGAAGGATCCGCAGCTGTTTGCCTCCGCCTTCGCCGCCGACGCCGAGCTGGACTTTGCCCCGGCGGCGGCGAAGTGGGGAGGCAGACCGCCGCTGATGGTCGGCCGGGACACGATCGTCACCACGATCCTCGGCCTGTTCACCGGCCGGGTGGACACCACCCACCAAGTCACCAATGCGCGCATCGCCGTCGACGGCGCCACCGCGCGTCTGACCGCGCTGGTGGAGGCCCAGCACCTGCTCGTTGCCGACCGCGGAACCTTTGCCCTGCTGAAGAACCCCTACGCCGTCGATCTGGTCCGCGACGGCGACCGCTGGGTGATCCGCAGGATGCGCATCGACAACGCCTGGTTCACCGGCGACCCCGCCGCGATCTTCGCCGCCTGACCATCGAACGCGAGGAAGAACCTGATGTCTGCACATCATGCACCGGGCACTCTTCTCGCCGACCGCGGACGCCTCACCGTCCCGCTGCACGCCGTGTTCCCGTTGAAGGAGACCGTCACAGCGCACGACGCCGGCGCCACGGGACACGCGCGGCAAGATCGTCATCACCGTGTCGCGGGGCGACTGCGGGGATCGTCCGAATCGGGCCGCTCCGGCGCTGTGGCCGGCGCCCGCGTCTCCGCGTTTCTGCGCTTCTCGTCGTTCCGCTTCGGTGCGTCGTTCTGCTTCCGTGCTTCCGTGCCGCTCACCGCAACTTGAATCGAAGCCGACCCTGTCCTGGACGCCGCACGCGCCGAACGGGCGGCGTCCACCGAGGATGCCGCCCGTTCGGCGCTCCGCTCCGGCGAAGGGCGCCCGGCCGCTCCCTGCCGGGCCCGCTCCGACGCCCCGAGCCTCAGTCCTCGACAATCCCCGGCGACGAGGTGCACAGCGCCCAGATGACGAACGCGTCGATCGCGATCATGACGATGGCCCACAAGGGGAAGTAGGGCAGCCAGATGAAGTTGGCGACCATGCTCACGCCCGCCACGATCACGCCGACCACACGCGCCCAGGTGGCACCGGTGAACAGGGCGACGCCGGCGCAGGCGACGATGATGCCGAGAATGAGATGGATCCAGCCCCAGGAGGTGAGGTTGAACTGGTAGGCGTAATGGGGGGCGGCTACGAACACCTTGTCCGTGGCGATGGCGGAGATTCCCTCGAATATCGCCATGATGCCGCCGAAAACCATCAGGACCGCGGCGAAGACGGTCCACCCCGCCGCGGCGCTACTTCCGCCGGTGCGGGAGGTGTTGCCCACGGGGGTCTCCCCGGCGTGAGTGGCCATTTTCGGGCTCCTTTTCGCGAAAGTCGCCGCGTCCGGACCAGCCGACCCGCGGCCTCATGAACCAGACTGACACGTCGTTTACGGGTCAGCATCCGAAAGGGCATCGCGCAAGGTCAGACGGCATTCGGGGCACATTCCGACCGGCTGCCGACGGAATCCGTACGTGGCCGAACGATCCGGCAATCGGGAAAACGGAAAGCCGGTAAGCGGTCATGAGCTCATGAGCTCATGAGTCCGCGAGTCCGCGAGTCCGCGAGTCCGCGAGTCCGCGAGTCCGCGAGTCCGCGAGTTCGTGGGTTCGCGAAAGGCCACGAAAGATCGGCGTGAATGGCCGTGAATCGCCGTTAAGGGCGTGCAGGAATACCGCACCGGACGCGCGGGACGACCGTGGGGCTGTGCCGAATGCGAAAATGGCACCCCCGGCGCCGAGTTGACGGCGCATCGGCAGCGGGAGAATCGGAAATCGGGAATCAGTCCCGCTCCGTATCCTCCGTATCCTCCTCATCCGCCTCGTGGGCCGTGACGGCGATGATCTCCTTGCGGAAGAATGCGGGGCTGAGCACCCGGTACACCAGCATCAGCACGGCGCCGAGGATCAGCCCGCCGAGGCCGGTGACGAAGACGCCGCCCAGCTGCCAGTGCGGCGGGAACGGCAGGGTCCATGAGGTGCTGCCGTAGTCCGGGGCGGCGTATACGACACAGGCGTAGACGAAGAAGTAGAGCAGCATCACGCCGCCCAGGCCCGGCATGATCCCCTTGGTCCACAGCGTGCGGGGGCTGCGCCGGAGCACCTTGCGGAAGTACCAGACGCAGGCGAAGCCGGTGAGCCCGTAGTAGAAGGCGATCATCAGGCCGACCGATCCGATGGAGTCCGCCAGCAGGTTCTCGCTCACCCGCGACAGCAGTACGAAGAAGACGATCGAGGCCAGGCCCATGCCGACGGTGGACCACGTCGGGGTCAGGAAGCGGGGGTGGATACGGGCGAAGTGCGCGGGCAGGGCCTTGAACGTGGCCATGGAGAGCGTCGTGCGGGCCGTGGGCAGGATGGTGGTCTGGGTGGAGGCCGCGGCGGAGGTCAGGACCATGAAGATCAGCAGCTTCGTCAGGGCCTGGCCGCCCGCGCCGCTGCCGAAGATCTCGTTGCCGAGGTTGGACAGCACATCCGCGGCATTGTCCGGATTGGCCAGCCCGATGCCGGTGGCCTTCACGCCGGCAAAGCTCTGCGCGGACGTGGTGACCAGGAGGTAGACGCAGAGCAGGATGACGGTGGAGGCGACCGCGGCGCGCCCCGGGGTGCGCGTACGGTCCGTGGTTTCCTCGTTGACCGATACGCAGCTGTCCCAGCCCCAGTAGATGAACACGGTGGTGAGGATGCCCGTGGTGAAGGCCTCGAGCGAGCTGATCCGGGTGGGGTCGAACCACGACCAGGCGATGTGCTGGGACGTGCCGGGCGCCGCACCCGAGTAGACCCTCACCAGCGCCGTCACCGCGAGCACCAGCAGCATCACCACTTCGACGGTCAGCAGGACCTTCTGCAGGTTGGCCGAGACCTCGATGCCGATGTAGCAGATCCACGTCATCAGGGCGATCCACACCACCCCGGCCACCATCGTCCACAAGGTGCTGTGCGCCAGCCCTGGGGCGCCGACCAGCTGGAACCCGTACTGGCCGGCGATCTGCGCCAGATTCGCCATGACGATGATGTCGGCGGCGACGATGCCCCAGCCGCCCAGCCAGCCGGTGTGCGGGCCGAACGCCCGCGAGGCCCAGGTGAAGGTGGTGCCGCAGTCCGGGTCGACCTGGTTGAGCCCCTTGTAGCCGTAGGCGATCAAGAACATGGGAACGAACGCCAGGATGATGATGACCGGCGACTGGAGGCCGACCACGGCCACGATGACGCCGAGGGTGGCGGCCAGGCTGTAGGCGGGGGCGGTGGACGACAGGCCGATCACGGTGCTGGCGAACAGTCCGAGTGCGCCGCCTTTGAGGCCCTTGTCCGTGCCGGCCGAGTGTGCTCCGCCGGAGGAGCCCGTGGGGGGCGGGGCAGCTGACGACGGCATGGTCTCCTCCGCTCGTTGAACAAGCGGCACGTCGCAACGAGCGGCGCCTCAACCCGAAATTCTCCTCCGTTCGCAAGGAGCTTTCAACACGAGTGGCTTCGGCGGGAGGGCCCCGGCGGTGCGGAGCGGTCCCCGGTACGCGCACCACGCACGCCTCTTGACCGTACACCGTCAGTGAGTAAAGTCTAGACCAATTGGCGTGCCGCCGCGGATCGCCCTCGGTCGGCGGGCACACCCCCGCACCCTCGCGTCATCCACCCCCCATTCAACGAGCGCGAAAGGGTTGACAGTTGACATGAACCGGAAAAGAAGGCTGGCCCTCGCCATCGGTGCCGGAATCGCACCGCTCCTCGTCGTCACCATGCCGGTCAGTCCGGCCAGTGCACACGGCTATGTGTCCACGCCGCCCAGCCGGCAGGCGCAGTGTGCCGCCGGCACCATCGAATGCGGCCCGATCAAATGGGAGCCGCAGAGCGTCGAGGGGCCCAAGGGGCTGACCAGTTGCAGCGGCGGCAACAGTCAGTTCGCCGATCTCGACGACGACTCCAAAGGGTGGCAGGTCACCCCGGTCGGCGGCTCCCAGACCTTCAGCTGGAAACTGACGGCACGTCATTCCACCAGCACCTGGCAGTACTTCGTCGGCGGGACGAAGGTCGCCGAATTCGACGACGGCGGCGCACGGCCGCCGGAGACGGTCACGCACACGGTCGACTTCGGCGGCATCACCGGCAAGCAGAAGGTCCTCGCGGTCTGGAACGTCGCCGATACCGCGAACGCCTTCTACGCCTGTATCGACGTCAACATCCGCGGCTAGGCGCTGCGGAGGCGGTACGGAGGCGTGCGCGGGCGCGTGCGGCGTCCATGCCGCCTCCGTACCGTCGCCGAGCAGGAGGAGCATGCCCGTGCGGCAGACGCACCCGTTACGATCGGCCCCATCACGGCCGTCGTTCGTGGCCGCTGCCGGGAGGAAAGAGATGGGACTGTTCCGCCGAGGACCGAAACGGGATTCCCGCGACCTCGCACGCGATGCCGAGTTCAGTTTCTTCTCCGAGCGCGAGGGCGGCTTCTTCAGATCGCAGGTCCGGCAGGCCTTCGCCGAACAGGGCCTGGAAGTCACCGCCTACGCAGGGGTGGTCACCGACTCCGCGGGACGTCAGTTCGGCCTCGGCAACCTCGCCGCCGTCTGCCACCGCGACCGGCGCGGCGAACGCAGCTGGCCCGCGCTCATCCGGGACCACGTCGGCAAGGTCCTGCGCACCATGGACGGCCCGCAGCCCCTGGAGATCCTCTCCGAGGACGAGATCCGGGCCTGCCTCTACCCCCGCATCGTCGCCCAGGAGACCCTGCCCGCCTCGGATTCCTTCCGGTACGGCCGCGAGCACGCCCCGGGGCTGCGCGAGGTGCTCGCCCTCGATCTGCCCGAGGCGGTGCAGACGCTGAGCGAGGACTCGCTGGACGATATCGGGGACGTGGCCGAGCTGCGGATCCGGGCGATGAACAATCTGCGCGCGCTGCCGGTCGAGGGGCACGAGACGGTGCGCCGCGGCGACGGCTCGTCGTTCGAGGTGCTGCTCGGCGACTCGTTCTTCACCGCGAGCCGGGTGCTGGTGCTCGACGAGCTGGTGCAGCGGCTCATGGGCGCCGAGCTCACCCCGGACGGTGCGCTGGTCGCGATGCCCTTCCGGCACCAGCTGGCCTTCCACCGCATCCAGGACGCCCAGGTCATCCCGGCGCTCCAGGCCATGGCGCAGTTCGCGGCGGCCGGGCACGAAGACGCGGCCGGTGCGATCAGCCCCAAGGTCTACTGGTGGCGCCGGGGCGTGCTGACCCCGTTGAGCGAGCCGCACGGCGACGGGCTGCGGGTGGTCGTGGACATGGACTTCCAGGACATGCTGGAGCGACTGGTGCAGGACGAGGCCTGAGCCGTCCGGACCCCCGTGGCGCAGCCGCAGCCGCGCCGCCTCCGCAGCCGCCGTAGCGAATCCGTAAGGAAACGGTCCGCGCCGGGAACCCTTACGGCCTCCCGCCCGTTCTCTTGAGTGAGGTCCCGCGTTCTCCCCCGTGCGCGGGGCCTCACCGCTGTCGGCACCGTCACTCCCCGAGAGCGGCCCGTTCCTCTTCGGTGAACAGCCGCGACCGGATCAGAAAGCGGACGCCCTCCGGCGCCTCCAGCGAGAATCCGCTGCCCCGCCCCGGGACGACGTCCACGGTCAGATGCGTATGCCGCCAGCGCGCGAACTGGTCCGCCGACATCCAGAACCCCACCGCCTCTGGTACGCCCTCCACGGCCAGCCGCGCCAGCAGCACGTCCGACGACCCGGTACGGAATTCCCCGGCCGGGTAGCACATGGGGGCGCTGCCGTCGCAGCAGCCGCCGGACTGGTGGAACATCAGCGGCCCGTGCTGGGCGCGCAGCAGCCGCAGCAGCTCGACGGCCGCCGCGGTGAGCCCGATCCGTGCCGCCTCCGCCGCCTCGGCCCCCCGCTCCTGCGCCATCACAGCCCTCCCGGCCTCGTCGCCGAGCGGCCGACCGGGGGAACCTGCATTTCGTGCGGGTACATCCGCCAACCCCTTCCTGACCAGCGAAAACGAACGAACGCCGCGGCTCGTGACGGCGGCGCGTCGGTCCGGAACCGGGCCGGATCGCGGTCACCGGGCCGGCCCGGCGGCGGTGGCTCAGTCAACCCGTTGCCACGTTGCACGAGGGTTGCACGCCCTCGCCGCGCGGAGAACGCCGTCGGTGAGCCGCGTCTCACCCGGGCCGTGCCGCTTGTCTATGCAACGAGTTGCATAGAAGGATCGGGGCATGGCGCTCGAACACGCGATCCTCGTCTCCCTGCTGGAGAAGCCGGGCTCCGGCTATGAGCTGTCCCGGCGGTTCGAGCGGTCCATCGGATACTTCTGGACCGCCAGCCACCAGCAGATCTACCGCGTCCTCAAGCGCATGGAGAGCGACGGCTGGATCGACGTCCGGGAGGTGCCGCAGCAGGCCCGTCCGGACAAGAAGGAGTACTCCGTCGCGGCCCGCGGCCAAGCGGCCCTCTCCCAGTGGCTGCACGAGCCGATCGAACCCGAGAGCATCCGGCACGAACTCGCCGTGAAGATCCGCGGTGCGGCCTTCGACGACCCGAGCGCGCTGATCGACGAGGTCGAGCGGCACCGCCAGGTGCACTCCGACCGGCTCGCGCACTATCTCGCGGGGGAGCGGCGGGACTTCACCGGCCCCGATGCCCCCGGAACGCCCGACCCCGGGCGCGAGCTCCAGCACGTCGTGCTCCGCGGCGGCATCGCCTACGAGCAGATGACGCTCGCCTGGCTCGACGACGTACTCGCCACCCTGCGTCGGCTCGCTCCCGAGCGCTGAACCGACGCCCACCCCGTCCATCGACCCACCGACCCTCAACTCCCGAGCCGGAAAGGCGAACACCCATGGCCGACCCGCTGCTGTTCAACCCCCGCACCTACGACCCGGCGCACTTCGACCCCGAGACCCGCAGGCTGCTGCGCGCCACCGTCGACTGGTTCGAGGAGCGCGGCAAGCGCAAGCTGATAGAGGACTACCGCTCCCGTGCCTGGCTGGCGGACTTCCTCGCGTTCTCCGCCAAGGAAGGGCTGTTCGCGGCCTTCCTCACCCCCGCCTCGGCCGCCGACGGGCACAAGGACAAGCGCTGGGACACCGCCCGGATCGCCGCCCTCAACGAGATCTTCGGCTTCTACGGGCTCGACTACTGGTACGCCTGGCAGGTCACCATCCTCGGCCTCGGCCCGGTCTGGCAGAGCGACAACGCCGCCGTCCGGGCCCGCGCGGCCGAACTCCTCGCCCAGGGCGAGGTGTTCGCCTTCGGCCTGTCCGAGAAGGCCCACGGCGCCGACATCTACTCCACCGACATGCTCCTGGAGCCCGACGGCGACGGCGGCTTCCGGGCCAGCGGCTCCAAGTACTACATCGGCAACGGCAACGCGGCCGGGCTCGTCTCCGTCTTCGGCCGCCGCACGGACATCGAGGGCCCGGACGGCTATGTCTTCTTCGCCGCCGACAGCCGCCACCCCTCGTACCACCTCGTGAAGAACGTCGTCGATTCCTCGAAGTACGTCAGCGAGTTCCGCCTCGAGGACTACCCGGTCGGCCCCGACGATGTCCTGCACACCGGCCGCGCCGCCTTCGACGCCGCCCTCAACACCGTCAACGTCGGCAAGTTCAACCTCTGCACCGGCGCCATCGGCATCTGCGAGCACGCGATGTACGAGGCCGTCACCCACGCCCAGAACCGCATCCTCTACGGCCGCCCGGTCACCGCCTTCCCGCACGTCCGCCGCGAACTGACCGACGCCTATGTCCGCCTCGTCGGCATGAAGCTGTTCAGCGACCGCGCCGTCGACTACTTCCGCTCCGCCGGCCCCGACGACCGCCGCTACCTCCTCTTCAACCCGATGACGAAGATGAAGGTGACCACCGAGGGCGAGAAGGTCATCGACCTCATGTGGGACGTCATCGCCGCCAAGGGCTTCGAGAAGGACACCTACTTCGCCCAGGCCGCCACCGAGATCCGGGGCCTGCCGAAGCTGGAGGGCACGGTCCACGTCAACCTCGCCCTGATCCTCAAGTTCATGGGCAACCATCTGCTCAACCCGGCCGAGTACGCGCCCGTACCGACCCGCCTCGACGCGGCCGACGACGCGTTCCTCTTCCGGCAGGGACCGGCCCGCGGCCTGGGCGCCATCCGCTTCCACGACTGGCGCACCGCCTACGACGCCTACGCCGAGGTGCCCAACGTCGGGCGCTTCCGGGAGCAGGCGGACGCCCTGTGCGAGTTCGTCACCACCGCCGCCCCCGGCGAGGAGCAGAGCCGCGACCTCGACCTCCTGCTCGCGGTCGGCCAGCTGTTCGCGCTGGTCGTGCACGGCCAGCTGATCCTGGAGCAGGCCCGCCTGACCGGCCTCGACGAGGACGTGCTCGACGAACTGTTCGCCGTCCTCGTACGCGACTTCTCCGCGCACGCCGTCGAACTGCACGGCAAGGACTCCGCCACCGAGGAACAGCAGCGCTGGGCGCTGGGTGCGGTCCGGCGCCCGGTCGTCGACGACGCCCGCTCGACGCGCGTGTGGGAGCGCGTCGAGGCGCTGGCCGGCGCGTACGAGATGGCCCCGTAACACCGGGGCACGACGCCCGCACGAGTGACCGGCAGGCTCGGCCGACATCCGCGGATGCCGGCCGAGCCTGCCGCACGGTGGTCGTCATGCGTTCCGGATGGCGGTGATGATCCGGCGCGCCCACTGGACGGGGGTGTGGTCGTCCAGCAGACCGGCGAGTCGGGTGATGTGGTCGCTTCGGTGGCCCGGGGACGTGCTCAGCGCGCGGTCGAGCGTGTCGACGAGATCCTGGGCGGAATGCGGGTCCGTGAGAAAGGCCGCGGGGGCGAACTGCGCGGCGGCTCCCGTATGGCGGGAGAGGATGAGGATCCCGCCCCGGCCGGCGGCGGACTGGGCGGCAATGAATTCCTTGGCCGTGAGATTCATACCGTCGGCCAGTGAGGTCACCCAGAACACGTCGGCCGCGAGGTAGTGGTCCACCACCTCGGCGAAGGGCAGGGCTCTGGGGATGTAGTCGACGGGTTCCCAACCGCCGGTGCGCCAGGTCCGGTTCAGTTCGGTGACGGCATTTTCCAGGCGCGTACGGGTGGTGTCGTAGGCGCGGATGCCCGGTTCGGGCGGCGGGCAGACGAGGCGGAAGCGCAACCGGCCGCGCAGGTCGGGCCGCTGGGCGAGCAGCGTGGCGAGGGCCTGCACTTTTTGCAGGGGTGCCTTGGCGTAGTCGAGGCGTTCCACCGACAGGACCAGAATGGAGCCGTCCTCGCGACGCCGGGGCGGGCGGGCGCGGGCCAGCGTCTCGACCGTCGGGCGGTCGATGGGCAGCGGGTGCACTCCCACCCGGGGCGGGCGGCGGGCCCCGGCGAGAGCGTGCCGGAAATGGTCGGCATAGCCGGCGGTGTGGAACCCGGCCCAGTCCAGGCAGGCCAGCGAGGTTCGGATCCGTTCCGCGGTGGGGATGCGGGCGAACACCTCCGGTGCGGGGAACGGGGTGTGGTGGAACAGGCCGAGGCGCAGGTCGGGCCGTGCGGCCCGCAGGATGCCGGGGACCAGCCAGAGGTTGTAGTCGTGGAGCCAGACGGTGGCACCGCGGTCGGCGTGCGCGGCGATGTGATCGGCGAACGCCGCGTTGACCCACTCGTAGTCGGCCCAGGCCGAGGGGTCGTGACGGATGAGGTCGGGCCGGGACATCAGGGCGGGCCAGAGCGTCTCCTTGCACGCGCGGTGGAAGTAGCCCGTCCAGTGAGCGGGCGTCACGGGCAGAAAGGCCAGCGGCAGGCCGGTGTGGTGCGGGCCTGGAGGGGTGCTGGAGAAGTCGTCGACCAGGGCGGCCGTCCAGATGGCATCGAGGCTGTCGGTGCCGCCCTGGAACAAGCCCTGCAGGCTGGGCAGGATGCCGTTGGGACTCACCGGCTGCTGCCATGATCCGTCCGCCCAGCGCACGGGCGGACGGTGGTAGCCGATCACGGTGGAGAAGGTGGGCTCCACCCAGCCCAGGTGCTCCAGGGCGGACAGGATCGCGCCCGCGCCCCGCCGGCCCGGCCGGTGCACGGGAGACTCGGGCGGTAGCCGCTTACGGAGGGCGGGCTCGGCGTCACCCATGATCACGCCGTGGGCGCCCAGCCGGAACAGCGACAGGTCGTTGAGGGAGTCGCCGGCCACCAGGACGGCGGCCATGGGCCATTGCAGCTTGCCCGCCAGCAGAGCGAGAGCGTTGCCCTTGCTCGCCGCAGCGGGCAGTACGTCGAAGTAGCGGTCGGCGGAGTAGGTCCAGCCGCAGCCCAGCTCGGCCACCGCCGCGCCGATCTCCTCCGACAGCAGCTCCGGCTCGAGATAGAACGAGCAGCGCCCGTCCTGAGCGACCCCGTCCTGGTGCACGAGCTCGGGGAAGCGCTGCAAGGCCGCCCGCACACGTTCCTCCCCGGGCCAGCCCATCCGCAGCTGGTTCTGCAGGACGTCGAGGCGGCTCATATCGGTGGCGTCGACGACGCTCGCGCCGACGTCCGCGATGATCCAGCGGGGCCGCGGGACGAGCGGATCGCGGGCCAGGATTCCCTCGACGGAGGGCAGTCCACGGCCCGTCGCGAACACCAGGGTGATCTCCGGATGACGCGCCAATGCCTCCCGGAGCCGCCGGCGGTCGCAACGGTCCCCGCCCAGCAGCGTGCCGTCCAGGTCGGTCACCAGCACCCTGACGCCGTCCACGGACGCGGGCCCGCCCGCCGCCCGTTCGCCCACCGGCAGTCCAGCCATGCTTCGCCCCTGTCGTCGTCGGAATGCGTAGGGAGTCGCCGAGGAAATGCGCAGGGATCAGCCCGGAAGGCGCGCCACCCACTGCTCCAGACCCGCCGCATCCAGGGCCGCGCCGGAGCCCGTTGCGGTGACCGACGCCGTACCGCAGGCGACGCCCGCGGCCAGGCATGCGGCGAGCGTCCCGCCCTCCAGCCGGCGGTGCAGGAATCCCACGTTGAAGCAGTCGCCCGCTCCGGTGGTGTCCACGACCTCCACCGGGAGGGACGGCTGCGCGACCCGTTCACCGTTCTCCACCGCGACGGCCCCCCTGCTGTCCTGCTTGACGACCACCGTGGAGACCAGGCCCGCCAGCACCTCCACGGCCTCGTCGACGCTGCCGGTACCGGTCATCCGCAGGGCCTCCGCCGCGTTCGGGGCGAACACATCGACCTGGCCGAGCGCCTTTTGCACCGCCGGCATGTCGACGCTGCCGGGGTAGTCCTGACAGTCCATGAACACCGTCGCCCCCAGCCGCGCCGCGACATCCAGCGCATCGGAAACTTCCGGCCCGTACTGCAAGTACGGCAGCATCAGCGCCGCCGGCCGGTACGTTGCGATCAGCTCACCGAGGGGACGGGCGTCGACCGGATCCTCGTAGGCGATCATCGCCCGGTCGTCCGGGCGGGACAGCGCGACCGTGACATTGCGGACCGGTCGCGGGTGATGCCGAAAGCCGTGCTCGTTCATGTCCTCCGCACGCGCCACCGCGAGGACCTCTTGACTGAAAACATCAGTGCCGAAGTCCGCGGCCCACACCGCCTCGCGTCCCAGCCGCCGCAATCCCATGGCCAGGGTGAACGCCCCACCGGGCACCATGCCGAACCCCTGGGCCCACACCTCGTTGCCGAACGCCACCGGACCCGCCAGCCCGCGGAACACCAGGTCGACCGAGTAGGCCCCCACCACGAGCACCCGCCCGCCGGCCGCGTCCGTACCCGCCGGCCCGGCCATCAGCGGCCTCCCGCACAAACCCCGAACTGCCGCCGTTCCCGAAGGGCAGCGGCCGAGGGGACAGCCTCAGGCGCTCCAGCGACCGGGGAGCCGCAATGCCGATGCATCATGGCGGGACTGTAAGCAAACGCGCAGTGAACGGGACCGGCAACTCACGGGTATGTCCGAAAAAGGACGCCGTCGGCCAACCTCCCGCCTTCCTCCGACAACGGGGACGCTACGGGGGAACAACGCGCCCGGCAGCCGGGGCGCCCCTCCCGGCGCCGCATCACCGCAGGCCGGTACGCCGGACCGGGGAAAAAATCCCGCGACGCAGGACAAACGGGAGTGTTAGCTTCCGCAGCCATGGACCCGATCGGCGAAAAAGACATCCGTGCCTCCTTCGTGAACTGCTCGAAGGGCGAGGCAAGCCGGCTCAGCGTGCCGCGGGATCTGCCCGAACTCCCCTGGCCCGACCTGGACTTCCTGGGCTGGCGCGACCCGGGAGCGCCCGATCGCGGCTATCTCGTGACCGAGTACGCGGGCGATCTCGTAGGCATCACGCTCCGCACCCCGCAGAGCGTCCACAGGAGCTTCACCAGGACCACCGCCTGCGCGATGTGCCTGACCGGACACCCGGGATCGGGGGTGGCCCTGCTCGCCGCGCCCAGGGCCGGCGCGTCCGGCCGCCAGGGCAACACCGTCGGCGCGTACTTCTGCGCCGACCTGGCCTGCTCCCTCTACCTCCGCGGCAAGAAGCAGACCGGGCTGCTGCGTTATGAGGAGTCACTCACTGTGGAAGAGCGCATCAGCCGTACGCTCGGCAATCTGCACGAGTTCCTCGACAAGGTCCGCGCGCCCTGACCGTGCCCGGCGACGCCGAGACCCGAGACGGCGTCGGTCGAAACGGCGGCGGCGAGTCGGCGGCGTCCGAGAGGCTCGTGGCGACGGGCAACTCCCCGGTGGCGGACCGGTGGAGGCGCCGCTCCGCGCGGCGAGGCGTGGGCGGCGCACCGGGGCTACCAGTGGGTAGTCTCGCGTTGCACCGCGCCGGACGGGCAGTCGAGGCGCCCGGACCCGGAGCGCCGCCCGACCGGCGCCCCGGCCCGGCGATCCGACCGGCAACCGAATCCAGGACGGCGGCAATCCATGGCAGATCACGACCTGACCGGCTTCGACCGCAGCACCTTCACCCACGACGGCACCACCCGCCGGATTCTGCGGCGTGGCACGGGGCCCGCGGTGATCGTGATCGCGGAGATACCGGGTATCACGCCCAAGGTGCTGGAATTCGCGGAACGCGTGGCCGCAATCGGCTGCACCGCCGTGCTCCCGGTGCTCTTCGGCACGCCCGGCCGCGGCGCCGACCCGGTGGCCGACGGCCGGCTGAAGGTGGGGCGGTACCTGGCCTCGTCGATGGGGAAGGTGTGCGTGAGCCGGGAATTCACCGTGCTGGCCACGGGGAAGTCCTCCGCCGTGGTGACGTGGCTGCGAGCCCTGGCCGCGCACGAGCACCAGCGCTGCGGCGGCCCCGGCGTCGGGGCCGTCGGCATGTGTCTCACCGGCGGCTTCGCCCTGGCCATGGCCACCGATGAGCGCCTTCTCGCCCCGGTCCTGTCCCAGCCGTCCCTCCCGCTGCCGCTCACCAGGAGCCGGGCCGCCGGTATCGATATCTCCCCGGAAGATCTCGCCGCCGTCCGGGGCCGCTGCGAGCGTGACGGCCTTCAGGTCATGGGGCTGCGGTTCCGCGGCGACCGGCTCGTACCGGGCGACCGGTTCGCCTTTCTGCGCCGCGAACTCGGTGAGGCGTTCCTCGCCGTCGAACTGGACGACTCCGCGGCCAATCCCGACTCCGCAATGCCGCCGCACTCCGTGCTGACCGAGCACCTCGTCGACGAACCCGGTCAGCCGACGCGCGCGGCGCTGGACGACGTGCTCGACCTCTTCCGTACCCGCCTGCTCGAGCAGCACCGCGACACGGACGCCCCGGCAGGCTGAGTACGGATACTCAGGCACGCCTCGCCGTCGGCCGGGGACGATGAAGGCCGCTACCCGGTGTCAGCCAAGGAGGAACAGCACATGCTCAGCCACCTCGCTCGCACGGTGGTGCCCGCCCTCGGTCGCTTCACGGTCACGGCTGCGCCCGACGCCGAGTTGGCCCCGGGCAGCATCATCGCCGCGAACCACACCTCGCTGCTGGACCCGGCGGTGGTGATGGCCGCTCTGCATCGCCACGGCGTCCGTCCGGTCATCCTGGCAACCGCCGGTCTGTGGCGCATCCCCGTCCTCGGCCGCGCGCTGGCTCGCGAGGGACACATCCCGGTCCACCGGAACGACGTCCGGGCGGCTCGTTCACTGGACGAAGCCGAAGCCGCCCTCGCGAGTGGCCGGTTCGTCCTCATCTACGGAGAGGGCGGCCTTCCGCGACGCACGGACTCCGGCGAAACCCCACCCGGTCCGTTCCGTCACGGGCTCGCCGCGCTGGCACAGCGCACCGGAGCCCCCGTCGTCCCGCTCGGGCAGGCCGGTGTCCGTCGGCTCTCCTCCGGCAGCAGGGCCAAGCAGATCGCCGGCTTCCTCACCGCTCCCGTGCGCCGACCGGACCTGCATGTCCACATCGGGGCACCGGTGCAGCTGCCCGGCGACAGATCCGCGGCCACGGCCCGCGCCCGCGCCGCAGTCACCGAGGCCTGGCGAACCGCCGCCGAACGGATCGGCGATCCGGTGGCGCTCGCGGCCTGAGCCCCGGCGGGCCGGACACGCTCGCGAGCACGATTCCGCACAGAGGCATGCCCGTCATGGCAACGGCAGGGATATCGGTAGCGGTTGCACGGCGCCGACCGCCGACGCACGCGGTGGGACGACACCATGAGGCGGTCTTGTCACGGACAGGCCGTCGCACTCACAGTTGCCTTGTACAACGGGTTCGGTGCGGGCCGAAAAGACGGGGGACACAAGTGAATCGCACGCGGAGCGTCGTGGTGTCGGTGGTTGCCACGGGGTTGGCAACGGCTTTGCTGACAGGGTGTGGCGGCATCGACGGGAAGATCGGGGACTACGACAAGGTCACCGTCTGGCCGAATGCCGATCCCCGGGGTCAGCAGCCGGTCGCCGAACTGACCACACTCACGCCGGTGACCGTCGAGTGCTACACGCCGGGCGAAGTGAATGCGACCGGATACGGCTACGGCGCGACGTACAAGATCTCCTATGACGGCGGATCCGGCTATATCGACGAAAGCACGTCGATCATGAGCGACGGCGGCGAGGTGTCCCCCAGCCGGGTACCCAAGTGCTAGCAATGGCCGCGCGCGGCATGACGTGTAGTGCGTCGTGCGAGCCGACCGACGCGCTGCTGTGCGGTGACGGCCCGGTACGAACGTTGATCGATCGCTGCGTGCCCGATGAGTCGGTCGTCGCGGGTCTGACCCCCATCTGACCTGCAGCGATATCGCCGTCGCTCGAGATGCTTGTGCCTCGTTCGGCCAGTAGCATGAAGAAGTGAGGATCGCAACCGGGGCGGCACGCCCCGGGCGGCAAGGCTCCCGAAGGATGGGGACCGTTCAGCCGCGAGACGTGCTTCCGCTTCGAGCGGTGACCTCTGCGACCGCACCGCATATTTCGCATGCGCTGTGGCCATCCACCATCGAATTTCGATGGTGGAAGGAAAGGTAAAGACTCATGCGAGTACCACGTATCAAGCGTTCTCTCGCTGTAGCAGCTGCCGGTCTGATGCTGGCAGGTGGCGCAGCTTTGGGCGGGGCGGGTGCGGCCACGGCCGCTCCTGTCAGCACGCCCAACGCGGTCAGCCACTTCCACTTTGACGACTGCGGCTGGAACGGCTGGTGGGACTACTGCGGCGGTTACGGCGGCTATGGCGGCTACGGCGGTTATGGCGGCTACGGCGGCTACGGCGGCTACGGCGGCTACGGCGGCTACGGCGGCTACGGCGGTTATGGCGGCCACGGCGGTTATGGCGGCTACGGCGGCTATGGCGGCTTCGGCGGCGGCCACGGCGGCTACGGCGGCGGCGGCTTCGGCGGCGGCCACGGTGGCGGCGGCGGTGGCGGCTTCGGCGGCGGCGGTGGCGGCGGAGGCGGCCACGGCGGTCGATGAGACAACTCAGAAAGGACAGCGGCCTCCCCAAGTGGGAGGCCGCACTGATGCCCCGAGGGGCCTACCGCACGCCTGTGCCGGGCACGGGGGCCGGGCCTGGCCGACGGCAGCGGGTCGTGGCCGAGAGTGCGGCCCGACAACGCATCCGGGTCGCGATGCCCTCAGGCCCGGTGGGCTTCACCGGGCCCGAGGTCCGACGGACCGGTCACCGCACGCGTCAACCGGCCTTGTGCACGACCATCGCCGACCCACCGCCCCGGCGCTTCGGTTCGGCGACCGCCTGGGTCCGCCCGTCGGAGAGGAACTCCAGGGCGGCGACGGCACCGATCTCCGGTGACGGGGTGAAGGCCTTCGGGGCCTCGACGAAGTGCTGGCCGAGCCTGTCCAGCGCCGTGCGCTCAGGGGACTTGAGGAACGCCGGCTCCGCCTCGGTGTCGGCACGGTTGCGCTGCGAGATCCGCGGTGCGGCGACCGCCTGGGGCAACGTCATGCCCAGGTCCACGCGGTTGACCAGGGTCTGCAGCACGGTCGTGATGATGGTGGCGCCGCCCGGCGAGCCGACGGCGATCATCGGACGGCCGTCCTTCAGGACGATCGTCGGGGACATGCTGCTGCGCGGACGCTTGCCGGGGCCCGGCAGGTTCGGGTCGGGCACGTCCTTGGAGATCGGGGTGAAGTCGAAGTCGGTCAGCTCGTTGTTGAGCAGGAACCCGCGTCCGGGCACGGTGATCGCCGAGCCGCCGGTCTGCTCGATGGTGAGGGTGTACGAGACCACGTTGCCCCAGCGGTCGGAGGTGACGAGGTGCGTGGTCGAGGGCCCCTCGTACCGCTCGGCGGTGCCGGTGCCCTTCGCACAGCCGTTACCGGGGTGCCGCGGATCCGCGGGGGCGACCGGACTGGTGAGGGTGGAGGTGGGGCTGATCAGGCAGGCCCGGTCCTTGCCGAACTCCTTCGACAGCAGTGGCTTGGTGGGCACGTCGGAGAACGCCGGGTCGCCCACCCAGCGGTTGCGGTCGGCGAAGGAGATGCGGCTGGCTTCGAGGTAGTGGTGGAGCGCCTGGACCCGGTCGGCCGCGGACAGGTGGTAGTTCTCCAGGATGTTGAGCGCTTCACCGACGGTGGTGCCTCCGGAGGAGGAGGGCGCCATGGAGTAGACGTCGAGGCCGCGGTAGGTGGTGTGGGTCGGCTCACGGCGCAGCGCGGTGTACTTCGCGAGGTCGCCGGCCTTCATCAGGCCGGGCCGTATCTTCGCGTCGGAGCCCGGCGCCACGGGCGGATGCTGCACGGTGCGTACGACATCGCGGCCGATTCCGCCCCGATAGAGCGCGTCCATCCCCTTGCGCGCGAGCTGCCGGTAGGTACGGGCGAGGTCGGGGTTGCGGAAGCGCGTTCCGACGACGGGGAGTTCACCGTGCGGCAGGAAGAGCTTCGCGGTGGAGGAGATGTTCCGGAAGCGTTCCTCGTTCATTTCGGTCTGGGCCCGGAACTCCTCGTTGACGACGAAGCCGTCGTCGGCGATCCGTGTGGCCGGCCGCAGGGCCTTGGTCGGCGAGAGGGTTCCCCAGTCGTGCAGCGCCTTCTGCCAGGTCGCCGGCGTGCCCGGTACGCCCACGGACAGACCGGAGTTGACGGCCTCGGGGAACGGAATGGGCTTGCCCGTCGACGGATCGACGAAGGCGTCCGACTGCATCCGGGCGGGGGCGGTCTCCCGGCCGTCGATGGTACTGACCTTGCCGGTACGGGCGTTGTAGTACGTGAAATAGCCGCCGCCCCCGATACCCGCCGAGTACGGCTCGACGACTCCCAGGGCCGCGGCGGTGGCCACCGCGGCATCGACGGCGTTACCGCCATGGCGCAGCACGTCGATGCCGGCCTTGGACGCGTAGGGGTTGACGCTGGAGACCGCGCCACCGCTGCCGGTGGCGACGGCTTCCTTGGCGGGCGGCTTGTGCCCGGGTCCAGCTGCGGCCGAGGCGGCGTCGGCTGCGGTGCGGGCGCCCGGCTGGGCACCGGCACTGAGGGAGAAGACCAGTGGGACGGCGATCGCCACGACGGAGGCGGCGGCGACCACGGTGCGGCGGACAGGCATGAAATGCCTCCTGGTAACTCTGGACGAGCTGAGATTGCTGGAACCCTGACAGGAGGTGATGGCCACGGCAACGGACAGTGGCATTAATTGCGCTACTTCTGAGGTTCCCGCTCGGTAACCGTCCCGGACGGGTCCGTGCCGCGGAGGCCGCGAGGCCGTGGAGTACCTGGTCGGCCGGCTTGCCGAGGCAGGCGACGAGGCGAAGGCGGAGACCGTCGTCCCCGAGGGCGGCGGGCGACAAATGAGAAAGGCAAGGAGAGTACCCACTCCTTGCCACTCTCAACTTATAGCGCACCGGGGGGCTTGCCGCAAGCCCTGGGTCGTGCCGCAGAATCACCGACCGAAGCCAAAACAGAAATGGTGGTTCGATGATCGACGTAATCATTGCCGGCGGTGGACCGACCGGCTTGATGCTGGCCAGCGAGTTGCGACTGGCCGGAGTGCGCGTGGTCGTGCTGGAGAAGCTGACCGAGCCGACCACCCAGTCCCGCGGCCAGGGCCTGCACGCACGCAGCGTCGAGGTGATGGACCAGCGCGGCCTGCTCGACCGGTTCCTGGCGGTCAGTGAGACCTTCCAGGCCGGTGGTCTCTTCGGCGGCATCGCGAAGCCGTGGCCGGAGCGGCTGGACACGGCCCACCCGTACGGCGTCGCCACCCCGCAACCGCTCACCGAGCGGCTGCTCAATGAGCGTGCCCTCGAACTCGGTGCCGAGATCCGGCGCGGCTGCGAAGTGGTCGGGGTGAGCCAGGACGAGGACGGGGTGAGCATCGAGCTGGCGGGGGGCGTAACCGGCGGGGAGAACACGAGCCTTCGCTCGCGCTACCTCGTCGGGTGCGACGGCGGCCGCAGTACGGTGCGCAAGTTGATCGGCGTCGATTTCCCCGGCGAGGCCGCCACGGTCGAGACGCTGCTGGGCGAAATGGAGCTGACCGAGGATCCGGCGACGATCGCCGCCGTCGTCGAGGAAGTCCGCAAGACCCAACTGCGGTTCGGCGTCACCCCCTCCGGGAACGGGGTGTACCGCATTGTCGTGCCCGCCGACGGGGTGGCCGAGGACCGTGCGACCGAGCCGACCCTCGACGACTTCAAGCAGCAGCTGCGGGCCCACGCCGGCACCGACTTCGGTGTGCACTCGCCGCGCTGGCTGTCCCGGTTCGGCGATGCGTCACGGCAGGCCGAGCGCTACCGGGTCGGCCGGGTGTTCCTGGCCGGCGACGCGGCCCACATCCACCCGCCGACCGGCGGGCAGGGGCTCAACCTCGGCGTGCAGGACGCGTTCAACCTTGGCTGGAAGCTGGCCGCCGCGGTCAACGGCTGGGCCCCGGAGGGTCTCCTCGACAGCTACCACGCCGAACGGCACCCCGTGGGCGCCCGCGTACTGGACAACACCCGCGCGCAGATCACTCTCCTCGGGACCGATCCGGGTGCGACCGCGCTGCGGGAGCTGTTCGCGAAGCTGATGGACTTCGAGGAGGTGAACCGGTACGTGACCGAGATGATCACCGCGGTCGGGGTCCGCTACGACTTCGGCGAGGGCCACGAACTGCTCGGCCGACGGCTGCGGGACGTCAAGCTGAAGCAGGGTCGCCTCTACGAGCTGATGCACGGCGGCCGCGGACTGCTGCTCGACCAGACCGGCCGGCTCTCGGTGGCGGGCTGGGCGGACCGGGTCGACCACGTCGTCGACGTCAGCGAGGAACTGGACGTGCCCGCGGTACTGCTGCGGCCGGACGGCCACGTGGCGTGGGTCGGTGACGGTCAGCAGGATCTGCTCGGCCGGCTGCCGAAGTGGTTCGGCGCTCCCGTCGTCTGAGCGCGCGCTTCCGGCCCGAAAGGTCCGCCGCCCGGCAGTCGCAACGATTGCCGGGCGGGCGTGCAGAGCCATTGATACCTCGGCACGGTCGGCGGTTGCGCCGGCCCTCGCCTCACTCGGTCTGGTCCGGCCGTGCGTCTCGGTCGGCCTCCCGAGCTGCACGCTCCAGCCGACTGCGGTAGCTCTCCCACCACGCCGAGTCGCCCGGCGGCATGCTGTCGTTGCCCTGGTTCACCCCCACGGCGCCGTCCATGAGTTCCCGGAGGATGTCGGCCTGCCCGGCGTGCCGGTGGGTGTCGGCAGTCACGCGCACCACGGCACGAAGCAACGTCACCTCGTCCCTGCCGCTCGGCCACCACGGCACCCTGCCGACCGTGTCCAGCGCCAGCGCGTCGATCGTCGCGTCCGCGTGCGCCCAGGCCCGGCGGTAGAGCTCCACGATGTACTCGCGTGACTCGTCAGCGGTGACCCACATGTCCGCGTTGGGCTCAGCGCCGTCGTCGAGCCAGGGCAGCGGCTCGCCGGACGGCCGTCCGAACGTGTCTCCGAGGTAGCCCAGTTCCACGCTTGCCACGTGCTTCACCAGGCCCAGGAGGTTGGTGCCGGTCGGCGTCAGCGGGCGGCGGATGGCGTACTCCGAGAGTCCATCGAGCTTCCACAGCAGGGCATCGCGGGCGGACTGCAGAGAGAAGTGGAGGTCGGCCTTGTGCTCCGAGGCGGTCATGGGGCCAGTCTGCCGTTCGCGCGATCTTTGTCCACCGCCCTTTCGCCACGCGCGGTGAACCGGATCCGGTCATCGATCGGCGGCCCCGGTCGTTCGGCGGAAGGGACCGTCGTCCGCGAAGGCGTGGGCGGCGAAGCGCTTGCCCATCCGGCGGTAGGCGGCGGCGGTGGGGTGCAGGCCGTCGGCCAGGTCGGCCACCTCGTCCGGGCCGAGCAGCTCGCGTCCGTCGAGAAAGTGGAGGTGAGGATCGTGGGCCTGCCGGGCCGCCACGATCCGGGCCAGCTCGGCACGGACCACCGTCAACGACAGCGCCCCATCGGCCACATCGGCCGGGTCGCCCAGGGCTGTGATCTTCCCGTCCGGGCCCATCGCGGTCGGGCCGGGCGTTTCCTCGAGGGCCGGACAGCTCACCGGGGACGTCAGCAGCAGCGGGGTGTCGGGGTGTCCGTCCCGGATCGTGTCCAGGAATCCGTGCACCGCCGGGCCGAACGTCCGCAGCCGGAAGGCGGCCAGGCCCACGATGTTGATGCCCACCTTGAGGCTGATCAGGTCGGCGGGCATATCGCGGACCGTCCGGGCGACATACGGGTCCAGCAGGGCGTTGCCCGCCTGGCTGAGATTGATCACCTCTACGCCTCCGAGCGCAGCCGCCACCACCGGCCAGGTGCCGGTCGGGCCATCGGCCTCGATGCAGTGGCTGAGGGAACTGCCGTGGTGCACCCAGCGGCGCCGCCCGTCCGGCAACGGCGCCAGCACCTCGCCGTCGGCCCGCAGCGCCACCAGTTCCGTGGGGGTCTGCTGCGGCAGCCACAGCTCGACGTGCTTCATGCCGGCCGGCAACCCGGCGAACCGTACGGTCCCCGGCTCGCCCGGGATCACTCGCTGCACGGCCCCGGGGCCCGCCATCCGCACCACGTTGCCCACCGGCGCTTGCCGACGACCGGCCGGGGCGCCGTCCACCAGCAGTTCCAGCATCCCGGTCGAGCGGGGCCGGGGGTCGCTGTCGAGCTGTCCTGTGGAGGTGAGCACCTCGAACTCCAGGGCACGCGCATCCGTACGGAAGACCAGCCGCACCCCCGAAGGCATCAGGGTCACCCCGTGGACCGACGGGTCCTGATACTGCTCCTTGGTCCACGCGGGCAGTCGGCGCGGCATCACCCCCGACGGCGTCGTCTCCAGGTCCAGCGCACCCCGTATCTCCACCGGCCCGTCCCGCAGCGGAACCGCCCGCATCGCCACCGTCATCGCTCCTGCCCAGGTCAATCGCTCTCCGGCCCGGATGCGTGTACGCACCCGCGAGTTCCCGCCGCCACCCTGACACACCAGCACTCCGTGCCGTTCGAACTTCCCCACGTTGTCCGGGGAACGCGGTGAGTCCTTCGTCGGCGTTTCACCCACACGCCGTCCGGCCGGTGGAGCGGTGCTCCACTGTGGTGCCCATCTCGCGTGCCAGGGCCACGGTCAGTGCGCGGAAGAGGCGCACCTCGGGGTTGCGGTCGGTGGTGCGGGTGGCAAGCACGCTGTGGGCACAGGGTGCGTCGAGCACCGGTACGTAACGGGTTCCGGGCCAGGGGTAGTAGCGGGCGAAGGACTTGAGTCCGGAGCCGGCGCCGCGGCCCGCCGCCACGCTGGTGAGGACGTCCTGCGGGGTGAGGGCGCAGTCGGGCGCACGGTGTTCGCCGGTCTCGAAATACAGGTAGTCGCTGAAGTTGCGGGGGGTGTGCGGGGGCACCCGCAGATAGGGCAGGTCGATGACGTCCGCCACGCGGACGCCGGTGTCGGCGGCGTCCGCGAGCGGGGAGCGGACCGGGACCGCGACGATCCTCTGCTCCGTGGTCAGGATCTCCACGTCGATCCCCTCGGCCTCGAAGGCCGGCCGTACGAACGCCACATCCACGCGGTCCTCGCGCAGCGCACTGAGGTGTTCGGTGAAGGTCAACTGGACGAGTTGCAGCGGCACTTCGGGCCGGGCGCGACGGAAAGCGTTGACGGCGGCCGGGGTGACCTCGGCCGAGCCGTGCCCCATGACGCCCACCCGCAGGGGGCGGGCAGGGGCCGGCGGGGCGAGGGCGGCCTCTGTCACGTCCTCGACGGCCGCGTTCGCAGCGGCGAGCAGGATGCGGGCATGGGAGGCGAGCCGCTGTCCGGCGACGGTCGGCGTGACGGGGCCGTTGCCGCGGTCCAGCAGCCGGGTGTCGAACTCTCGCTCCAGTTGCTGGACGTGCTGGGTGACAGCGGCGGGTGAGAGGAAGAGCCGGGAGGCGGCCCGTCCGTAGTGCTCCTCCTCCACCACCGCCAGGAAGGAGGACAGCTTCCGCAGATCCATACGGGCCACGATACGACCGCGATACGCCTGGTCACGACGGCGTTCAGGATTCCTGAACGGGGCAGCGCCGGGCACTGACCGGGCCGTACAACGGTCGGTATGACCAAGACAACGGTCGGTACGACCAAGACAACGATCGGTACGACCGAGACGACGGTCGGTGCGACCAAGTGCGCCGCCCCAGCCGCTTCCCCTGCCCTCGTCCCTCCCGCCTCGCCGTCGGGCGTGGGCGTGCCCCGGCACTGGCTAAGGGCGGGCTGGGTGATGACGGCCTCCGGGTGGAGCGCCAACCAGTTTTCCGCCCTGCTGGGCGCCTACCGCAGTGAACTGGGCCTGACCACGGCCAGTACGACGGCACTGTTCGGCATCTACGTGCTGGGGCTCATCCCCGGCCTGCTGCTGGGCGGGCCGCTCGCCGACCGGAGGGGGCGCCGCCCCGTCGTGTTCCTCGCGCTGGGCACGTCGGCATTGGCCACGTGCCTGCTGATGATCGGGCCCGTCGCCGCCGTCTTCCTGTGGCCCGGGCGCTTCCTGACGGGGATCGGCGCGGGTGCCCTGCTGGCGGCGGGCGGCGCCTGGATCAAGGAGCTCTCCTCGCCTCCGCACGGCACCGCGCCCAACCCGGGAGCGGCGGCCCGTCGTTCGGGGCTGTTTCTGTCCGCGGGCTTCGCGACCGGCGGCCTGGCCGCAGCCCTCATCGCCCAATGGGCCCCGCACCCCATGGTCATCGCGTACGTCCCCCACCTGATCATCTCCGCCATCGCCGCGCTGAGCGCCGCCCGGGCCCCCGAAACCTCGCCGGCCCATGCCCATGCGGCCCCGTCGGCTCCCGCCCCTGTCGCGCCGGGGGAGCGGCGCGCCTCGGGGTCCGATTTCCGCCGACTGGTCGTCCCCGTGGCGCCGTGGGTGTTCATCGCGCCGGCGGTGGCCTTCGCCACGCTGCCCGGGCTGGTCGACTCCGACGTGAAGGGCTGGGAGACGGTCTACGCCGGCGTGATCACCGCCGTCACGCCCGGCGCCGGCATCATCGTGGCGCCGTTCGCGCGGTCGCTGGCCGCCCGGCACCGCATAGCCACCGGCGCGATCGGACTGGCGGCCATCGCTCTCGGACTGCTGATCTCCGCGCTCGCCGCGGCGCAGGCCCAGCCCGTTATCGCCCTGATCGCTTCGGTGGCGCTCGGTGCCGGCTACGGGCTGTGCGTCGCCTACGGCCTCACCGAGGTCGCCGCCCTCGCGCCGGCGCACCAACTGGCGCGCCTGACCTCCTCCTTCTGGACGGTGGCCTACCTGGGCTTCCTCGCCCCCTACGTGATCACCCTGTTCACCGGCGTCTTCTCACCCCCCACGATCCTGACCGCCGCCGCCGTACTGGCCCTGATCACGCTGGCGACCCTCGCCTATCGCGGCACCCGCCAAGCCCACGCCCGCTGACCCGCCCCGTCGTACACGCTGACAGTGCGCATGCTGCACACATGATGTGCGGCGTATTCATCGAAGGTGCAAGGTGTCGCGATGGAGAAAACAGAATCGCTGCCCGAGGCTTTCTATTGGCCTCTCGGTGACGGGCGATATGCGAGCAGTTCCGCCACCGCGGGACCGTGGACCTCAAAAGCGCAGCATGCCGGCCCGCCCTCCGCATTGCTGGGAAGGGCGCTGGAGCGGCACGCATCACGCGAGGGTTTCCGTGTCGCCCGCATCACGCTGGAGCTACCGCGCCCGGTCCCTGTCGGCGACCTACAGGTCACCGTCCGCACCCTCCACTCGGGCAGGCGCACCGACTTGCTCGAAGGTGAGCTGACATCGGGCGGGAAGAGAGTGCTGACCGCACGGGCATGGAGAGTCGCCGGCAGTCCTGCCGACACTCCGAAGCTGCGGCCCGTCCCCGCCTCCCCGCAACTGCCGCATCCGCAGCCTCCCCACACGATGGCAGGCGCTCACCTGGACGGCTACATCTCCGCAATGGAGTGGCGGTTCGAGCCTGGAACGGGGTTCGACACGCCTGGCCCGGGCACGGCCTGGGCGCGACAACGCATCCCGCTGGTGGCCGACGAGGACGATACGCCCCTGACGCGCGCCCTCACCGTGGCCGACAGCAGCTGGGCCGTGGGCTTCGAACTCGACCATCGGCAGGGGCTTGTCATCAACACCGATGTCACGCTGGCCTTGCACCGAGAGCCTGTGGGGGAGTGGTTCTGCATGCGCTCCGCAACCGCCGCCAGCCCCCACGGTTCGGGCTTGGCGTTGGGGCAGCTCGACGACGAGGCCGGCGACTGCGGCCGCATCCTGCAGACGTTGTTGATCGCTGATCGCTGATCGCTGACGGGCTCAACGGGCTTCGGGAGGCATGAAGACACGCGGATCGTGACCACCGCGAACGGCGCGTGGTGCGCGAACTCATGGGTATCGAGCACGTCGAGCGGCGATACGTATCATCAAGCGCACGCTGGATCGCCGGACCACGTCGACCCACTGACCGACAACCGTGTCCGGCTGCCCTGGCCTCCGCCCTGGCCTTGGGCCCAAGTGACCGCACCCGGCCCGACACCGCCGTCCCCGTGACGGCGATGCCGGACGGGTGCGGATCTCGTTCCGGAAGGCAGCAGTGACGAACAACGCGTATCCCTTTGCCGACGGCCGCAACCTCGTCTGGGAGTTGACCGGCTTCGACACCCGGGACGAACTCGTGGACTGCATCCAGCTGACCCGGGAGCAGTTTCTCCGCATCCGGCACCTTTTCGACCGTGGCGCGGACGTCTGGATGATGGCCGGCGTCCATCCCGTAGACCCCGGCCTTCGGCGTCCGATGGAGGAAATCCTCGGTGCCGTCCGCTTCCGGGAGGGCGTGGACTACTTCCTCGGAGCCCGCCAGGACCTGCCCGCCGGAGGGCTGTGGTCTCCCTCGACCGGTACGCAGGCCCCCGGTCCGGTGCCGCCGCCCTAGGGGGTGTCCGCAAAGTCCCGCCTGGCTCGCGGCGCCTGGCACGCACGCTCGCTGCGTTGTCGGGATCGTCCACGTAGCCCGCTACGAGGACGACCCTCCGCCTTGCGATCGCACGCACCAGACGCCGCCAGCCCCGCCCTCCGGGCGGACGACAGGACTTTGCGGACACCCCCTAGGAGATGGCGGCACGCTTCGGTACCCGTGAGCTCTGCCGCCTGAAGGTCCAAGGTTCCAGCGGTTCAGCGCAGACTGGACGGGATGTCGGGCACCGCAACGGGACGGAGCACTGTCAGGGAATCTTCCTGGCGCGCCGTCATCGCAAAGGGGAACCTGTCGATTTCCAGGCAGAGATCGACGTCGTCCGGGTGGTATCCGCTCCGCAGCCCACCGGCGAGGTCTGACGCGGCACGGGAATTCCTCGCGCGGTGGAGATACGGGGCCGCATCGACATCGCCTCCGGCCATACCTTGACCAATGTATTCAGCGCAGGCCAGGTCCTCGTCGGCCCGGCCGCCCTCGCCGGTGACAACGAACGTCACCGGACCGGAATCCTGGGTCCGCAGAAACCTCGCGGTCGGGCCGGCCACCACGAAGCTCGCGCACAGGACCAGCGGCGCGTTCGCGACGGCCAGCGCGCCCACGGTTCCTGCCGTCGTCTTCTGCACCAGCGTGCGACCAGCGAAATCGCAGGACCTGAGCAAGCCGGGCGAGTTCACCGCGTCGAAGCCCGCTGCCGGAGCTCCGTCCTTCAAAGCCAGCCAATCCGAGTGGCTCTCCTTCAAGGCAAGTGCCTCACTCTCCGTCGAGGCCAGGACGATCCTCTCGACGCCACGCGAGAAGGCCCAGGCAGCCACGGTGAAGGCGCGCATGACGTCGATGACGACTGCAACACGGGGAACGCCGGTCAACTCCGGGATGCCGACGAAGTGATGCTCCATCGCACCATTTTGACGCCCCTGGATCATCCGAAGGGCACGATGGCTGTGGCTGTGGCTGTGGCTGTGGTTGCGTGTGGTTCATCAGGAGTGGCTCCAGGTCGGCGTCCTTCTCGATGTAGAGCCGCAGGACGACCACCAGCTGACGGGCGTCGTCCATCACCACGCTGCGGCGGGAGGGCGAGGACCCTTTGCGCAAGGCCGTCCGCGCAGCCTCGTGGTGGAGGACAGGGTGCGGCTGGTTCTCCGCGTACGTGCGCGCGGGCCTTGCCTGGCGCCAACTTGCCCCACTGTTCGGGGTGTCGCAGTCGACGGCCCCACCGCAGCCGCCCGGCGGATCGGCGTTGACCTGCGCGTTCATGCCGAGATCGCGGGACCGGTTCGGCCGCGGAATTGACCCGGAGATTCGTCGCCGAATTGACCAGGAAATTAGGTCATCCGGACCGTAGAATCATGATCATGACTGAAAAGATACCCTCTGCCTCCACGACCGCGGCGCCGTTCCAGGCCGTGCTGACCCGCTGTGCTGACGCCGAGACCTGCGCCGACCCGAGCAGTGTGATGACCCTGCTGGGCGAGTCGCACGACGCCGGGAGCGGCTTCACGAGCTACCGGTCGACCTTCGCCAAGGGAGCGGTGGGGGCACCGGCCCATTTCCACACCAAGGCGACGGAGCTGTTCTTCGTGATCAGCGGATCCCTGCAGGTGCTGGTGGGCGAGGAGATCACCGTCCTGAACGAGGGTGACTTCCTGGCCGTGCCGCCGCACACCCCGCACGCCTTCGCCGCGGCGCCCGGTGCCGAGGCGGACGTCCTGTTCGTGTTCACCCCGGGCATGGACCGGTTCGACTACCTGCGCCTGCTCGGCCGGGTGCTGCGCGGCGAGGCCGACCCCAAGGAGATCGCCGAGTCGGGCGAACGCTTCGACAACCACTACGTCGACAGCCCGGTATGGCGTGCCGCTCTCGAGGGCGTGGCGTGATCGACTCCACGACCCACATCCGAGTGGCCCGGCCCTCTCGGGACCTTGGTGCCGCGGAGCGCTTCTATGTGGACGGCCTCGGGCTCGACGTGCTGTGGCGGACCACCGAGCGGGTCCCAGGTGGGCACGATCTGCTGATGGTCGGCCCTCCCGGCGGGTCCTGGCACTTCGAGCTCACCCGCGACCCCGAGGACCCGCTGGAGCCGACCCCGACCGTGGACGACCTGTTCGTGGTCTATCTGGGCAAACCCGTGGACGAGGCCCTGGTCGACCGCCTGGTAGCCGCCGGCGGAAACCGGGTTCCCGCGCACAACCCGTACTGGGACGAGTACGGAGCAACGGTTGCCGATCCGGACGGCTACCGCCTCGTGTTGTGCTCGCGCACCTGGGGGTAGACACGCCTGAGTACGATCCGAGCCCAGCCGGCTGAGTGCTCGGCTCGGCTCGTGCTGGGCGGGTGAGGCACACCCACGCCGGCGCGGAAATGCCGAGGGGCGGCTCGGGATCCGCGAGCCGCCCCTCGGCGGAGTTTCAGTGCGCGGTGACGGCCCGGGCGGCCTCGAACAGGATCTTCCTTCCGTCCTGTCCGGTCATCACGAGCCGCGGCAGCCAGGGCCCGTTACGGGTGTAGGCGTGGGTGACCGTCGCCTCGCCGGTCTCGCGCTGCGTGCCGTCGCCGAAGTACCAGTGGTAGTGGTACCCGGCGGCCAGTGGCTTTCCGGCCACCGTCACCGACATGTGTGCCTGACGGCCCACCTGCACGCTGTCCGGGACGTTGAGCTGTGCCCGGGGACCCTGCCGGGGGAGGTGGAACCACTTGCGGACACTCGGGTTGAGGAGGAATGCGTCGGCGTACTGCCGGGCGCCCTCGATGTCGGGGTGACCGACGGCCGCGCTCAGGCACTGC
Organism: Streptomyces sp. NPDC053427; assembly: GCF_044544985.1. Classification (NCBI taxonomy): domain Bacteria; kingdom Bacillati; phylum Actinomycetota; class Actinomycetes; order Kitasatosporales; family Streptomycetaceae; genus Streptomyces; species Streptomyces sp. NPDC053427. The sequence continues at coordinate 380,532 of NZ_JBITYA010000001.1, forward strand.
ACCGGGGTCGAGCTGAGTGCGGGGCAGGCCCGGGTGCGCAGCGGGAACGCCGGGTCGGTCACCGGAGTGTTCCAGACCTTGGAGTCCCGGGTGAGCAGGGCGTTGTCCACGGTGAACAGTCCGTCGGCGGCGACCGCGTACGGACCGTCCGTGGACGCCTTGTTGGCGGCGGCCGCCGCCTGACGGTAGGCGGCGTTGGCCAGTTGCGTGTACTGCTCGTAGCGCTCCGCCACGTTGCCGAGGGCGCTCCTGCAGGAGGTCAGCCGGCCCGCGGTGATTCCGGGGGTGGAACAGGTCTTCACCGGGATCGGAGAGCTGCTGCGGCTCAGCGCGTAGTAGAAGTCGGCCACGATCACCTTCGGCCGCCCCGGCAGCGCATGGGCCTTCTCGATCGCCGCCTGCATCCCGCGTCCGCCGTATCCGACCTTCGCGCCGCTGAAGTAGGGCACGTCCTTGGCCGGGTTCTCCGCCGCCGCGCCGACGCCGGAGCACTCGCGCTTCACCGCCCGGGGCAGGTCCTTCGAGCCGGGGGTGATGCCGACGCCGATGCCGAAGAAGGGATCGAGGTCGTTGATGCACCCGTTGATCACGACCAGGTCGAGACCGTAGCCCCCGGCCCGCGCCTGGGCGCCCGCCTTCTCCAACTGGCAGAAGACGTCCGGCATTTGCTGGGTGACCTCGCCGAACTCCATCTCGCCGTCGCCGTCCGGGTCCTGCTTCTCCGTCCTGCGCAGACAGGCCGCGTCATCGTTGCCCGCGGGCAGCTCGGGCGCGTCGAGCACCGCGCCGGAGATCGCGTAGTCCATGTGCTGAAAACCCCGGCCGGTCGCACGGCCGAGCAACTGGCCCGTCAGGTAGGGGAACTTCTGGTCGTGGTCCAGGCCCTGCCCCCAGACGACGGAGTCGCCGACGGACGCCACCCGCACCGGGTCGCACCCCCGCCGTACCGTGTCCCGCCAGACCTTGCCGTAGTGGCCGGGTGCACGGCCGCCGGAGGCGGCGATGCGGGCGTCGACCTGCAAGGCGGTCTCGGTTGCGGGCACCCGGTCGAAGGGGATGCGGAACTTCGCCGTCCCGACATCGGTGGCCATGTCGAGGTGCCCGCCTGCCAGTTGTTCCGCACCGGCGCGCACCCGCCACTCGACCGTGACTCCGGCCTTCGCCGCGGCGGGGTCGTAGATCTGTACCCGGCCGTGCACGGTTCCGCTGCACACCGGATTGGGCGTCAGGTCCACGTCGAGGACGAGGGGGAACGCCGATCCCGGCAGGGCGCCGGCCTGCGCCTCGGCGGGGAGCCCGCCGAGGAGCTGTCCGAGGAGCACGGCGGCCGCGCCGACGGCCGCGAAACGCCTCGCCGCCGACGAACGACGGGCCACCCCATGTCCGCCCGGAACGGAACCCGTGCCGCTGCCCGCACGCCTCGGCACAACCCACCGCGACCACGCCCGTCTCACGCCAACACCCCTGTCTTCACTGCGATTTCGGTCCGTGCGGAGTCAACGGGAATCCGCATCGGTAGGGATGATCGCAGTCGGGAGACCGGTATGGACCGCGAGTGCGGTCACATACCGAGTGAAACTGATCACTTACCCGCAGTTACGGTCGGTCGGATGCCTCACGGCGGCAGCTCCCTCCGGTCTGCGAGGTGGTCGCCGAGAAGCGCCCTAGTACACCGGCAGCGCCAGCAGCGTCGTGTTGTTCAGGACGAAGAGGCGGTTGGCGTCGGCTGCGATGGAGCGCTTCTGGCCGCCGAGGGCGTAGGTCTGGGCCTGTCCCTCCCCGGAGCGCGGCAGCCCGCTCACCCCGATGTCGTCACTCTCCACGATCCAGACGCTGTTGCCCTGGACGACCGGAGGCCGCCAGGGCGGGGCCACGCCGGAGATGAGTACCATGCGCGGTTCCACGCCGCCGTCGGTGCGCACCCACCTCGGCACCTCGCAGTTCAGTGCGTAGACCATCCCGTCCGCCACGGCGGGAGGGCCCCATCCGGCGGTGTCATCCTGCTCCCGGGGCGGCCGCAGCGGATCCAGGGCCCACTTCTCGTGGCCGCTTGCGATCTCGACCGCCGCCAGGCTGCGACCGCCGAGATAGACGGTTCCGCCGTCGATCGCAGGCGGCAGCGGTCCCGCGGCCTGCCCCTTGCGGACCCAGGCGCGGGAGCCGTCATCGGCCCGGACGGCGGCCACGTCTCCCGCCTCGGTGCAGACCACCAGATGGCCGGCGCCGAGGGCCGCGGCGGGGTGGCCGCCCGACAGCGCCAGCGGCGGCCGCCGGGTCCACTTCACCTTCCCGTCGGTGCCCACACAGCGCAGCCGGCCATCGGAGGTCAGCAGGTAGACGGCGTGGGCGTCGGCGGCAAGCAGGGCGCCCACCTCCGCGTCCACCGTCCACCGGGGGGATCCCGTGGCGGCCACCCAGGTGCGCAGCGTGCCCTCGCCGTCGGCGGTGGCCACCAGCCGGTCCCCGATGGACAGGTAGCCGGCCTCCGCCTTCGCGTCGCCGATCCGCCACCGCTCGCGGCCGTCGGTGACCCGGCGCGCCGCGACGCCGCCCCCGGAGGCCGCGTACACCACCACGTCACGCACCGGCAGCGGCGCCGGCGATCCGGGGTCGGCCACGTCCTGGATGGGGCCCCACAGTTCTTGCGGGGAGCCTTCGGCGGAGCCGAGCGGCGCGGCCCGCACCTTTGCGGCCGGCGGGATGCCGAAGGGGTCGGTCGGGGGGGCACCGCCGTCGTCACGGCCGAGCCACCAGGCGGTGCCGCCGCCCGCCGCGGCCAGCACCACCCCACTGCCGGCGGCCGCGGCCAGCAGCCGCCGCCGGGTCAGGCGGGGAGCGCCGTCCCCGGCGGCGGGCGAGGGTCCGGTCGAACGGCTCGTCAGGCGGCGTGCCGCCGTCTCCCGTTCCCGGATCTCCGCACCCAGCGGGCCGGACTTCCACAGCCGTTCGGGGTTCCGCGGCGCCGCCGCGGCCTCGGCGACCTGGGTGGGCAGCGGGCGGGCCGCCGGGTCCTTGGCGAAGCAGGGCGTGACGAGGTACCGCAAGCCCTCCGGAACGGCCTCCAGGTCGGGGTTGCCGTGCACGACCTCGTACAGGACGGCCGTGATCTCGGCGCCCGTGTACGCCGGCCGGCCGCCCGCGGCGTAGGACAGGACGGCGCCGAGGGAGAAGACGTCGGCCGCCGGTCCGACGCGTTGCCCGAGGACCTGTTCCGGTGCGCCGTAGCCGGGTGTGACCGGGATCTGTCCGGTACGGGTGAGGGTCAGGCCGTGCTCGGGGCGGGCGATGCCGAAGTCGATCAGGCGGGGGCCGCGCGAGGTCAGAACGACGTTGGGGGGCTTCACATCCCGGTGGACCAGCCCCGTGGCGTGCACGTCCTGGAGCGTGCGGGCCAGTGACCGCGCCAGCTCCCGCACGGCGGCGTCGTCGAGCGGCCCGAAGCGTGTGACGGCGTCGTCCAGCGTCGGGCCGGCCAGGAACTCCGTGGCGATCCACGGCCTGCCGCCCTCCAGTTCGGCGGCCAGGACGCGCGCCACGCCCTCGCTGGTCACCGCCCGCGCGGTGTGCGCCTCCCGGAGGAAACGCTCGGCCAGATGCCCGTCGTGGGCGAGTTCCGGCAGCAGGACCTTCAAAGCGGCGGGGCTCCCCGAGGCGTCCGCGCCGAAGTACACCTTGCCCATACCGCCCTCACCGAGGACGCCGTGCAGGCGGTAGGGGCCCAGGCGCAGCGGATCTCCCTGGCCGAGGGGTTTCACAGGCGGTCGTCTCCTGGATCGGGAACGGGACGGGCGTCAGACGAGCGGGAGGGCGATGGTCCGCTTCTCCTGGCGGACGTACAGCTGGCCGCCCTTGGGGTCGGCGGTCAGGACGAGGGGCTCGGTCTCGTACGTCCAGACGGCCTGACGGGCGCGCAGGTCGACGGCGCGGAGGCCCTTGTCGTCGGCGCAGTAGGCGTACCGCTTTCCGATCGCCGGCGCCACGTCCCGCGTGCTCTTCCGGCCGGACAGCCCCTTCTCCTGCCAGTTCAGCGTGCCCGAGACGGCGTCGACGGCGATCAGCCCCCGGTCGGCCTCGGCGCAGTAGAGGACTCCGTCGTGGAGGGTGGGCGCGCCGTACCGCCGCTCCTCGCCCGCGCTGTCGCCGACGTCGCGCCCGTTGCCGAAGAGCCATTCGAGACCGCCGTCGGACAGCCGGCGGGCGGTGAGGTGCTCGGCACCCAGGTAGAGGTTGTGGTCGTCGGTGACCAGCCGGGACGGCGGGGCGCCCGCGAACGTCTCGGACATCTCCCACAGTTTGCGGCCGTGGTCCTTGTCGTGCGCGGAGAGGCCGATGAACGACGAGCCCATCGACGGGCTTCCGCAGAGCACCACCCGGGACCCCACCACGGCGCCGCACAGCACGGGCGGGACGCCTTCGGCCCTCGGCCCGTCCACCCGGCTGCGCCAGCGCTCCTTGCCCGAGCCCAGGTCGGCCGCGACCAGGTACCAGCGCCCACCGGAGGCGGCCCGGGCCACCAGGTACGCGACGCCGCCGACCACGCACAGCAGCTGGTTGTACTGCTCCTTGCCGGTGAACGCGGAGAGTTGCACCTGGGGCTTGCCCAGTTGGCCGTCGGACTGCGAGACCTCGCACACCGCCAGCGACGCCGCCTTCTCCTTGTACCCCCGCAGGGCGTACATCCGGGTGCCGTCGGTGGCCGACCGCCAGGGCTCGGCGACGTTCGCCTGCCAGGTCGACTTGCCCGACTCGGCGTTGACGCCGCACAGCACGATCCCCGCGCGCATGGCCAGGTTCCGGCCCACGTTCATCACCTCGCCCCCGGTGTCCGGGCACCACTGGGCGACGCTCCACAGCGGTGTCGGGGGCTTCGGCCGGTCGACGGCGTCCTTCTTCTTCGTACCGCCGCCCCCGGTGTCCCCGGAGTTCGCGAGCAGGGCCCAGCCCCCGCCGCCGAGGATGCCGCCCCCCAGGAGGGCGCCCCCGGCCACGGTCAGCAGTCGCCGCCGCGAGACGCCCGGTACGGAGGCGGCCTCGGCCCGCGGCGCCTCGGCGGGCACCGGCGGCGGCAAGCGGTGCGGCGGCTCGCGCCACACCTCGTCGCTGCGCCGGGCGATCTCCCGCAGCACCGCATCGGGCAGCAGGACCGCGAAGCCGCCGCGGTCGCCCGGGACGCCTCCCGGACCGCCCAGCGCGGTGCGCAGCTCGGTGGTGGACGGGCGGTGCGCGGGATCCTTGGCCAGACAGCGGACGAGCAGGGGCCGCAGCGCCTCGGGAACCCCGCCGAGGTCCGGCTCGCCGAACCGGACGCGGTACAGCAGGTCGGTGGGGGCACCGCCGCCGAACGGGCCGCGCCCGGTGACGGCGAAGACCAGCACCCCGGCCAGGGCGAACACATCGCCCGCCGCCGCGTGTTCCAGGCCCGCCGCCTGTTCGGGCGACATGAACGCCGGCGTCCCCACGGCGCTGCCGACGCTCGTCAGGTGCTCGTCGCCGAAGGCCCGGGCGATGCCGAAGTCGATGATCCGCGGGCCTTGCGCCGTCACCAGGATGTTGGACGGCTTCAGGTCGCGGTGCACCACCTCCGACCGGTGAAGCTGCTCCAGCCCGGCGGCGAGGGACGCGCCGAGGGCGCGCACGGTGGGCTCGGGCAGCGGCCCACCCGCCTCGACCGCGGTGTCCAGCGGCGGGCCGAGGACGTACTCCGTCGCCAGCCACGGGGTCGGTGCCTGGGGATCGGCGTCGACGACCGCCGCACCGTGACCGGAGCCGATGACGCGTGCCGCGTCCGTCTCCAGCCGGAAGCGGTTGCGCAGCGTGGTGTCCGCGGTGAGACGGGTGTGCAGCGTCTTCACCGCGACGGTGCGGCCACCCGCCGAACGGGCCAGGTAGACCGTGCCCATGCCGCCTCCGCCGAGGCGGGCGAGGAGCCGGAACGGTCCGGCGGTGTGCGGGTCGTCGTGGAGAAGTGGGGAGATCATGGCTTCAGCGCCCTTGGGTGGGGAGTGCGACGGCGAGGACCTCCGCCGACTGACGGGACAACGCCTCGACGACCCGGCCGGGCAGCGACACCCGCTCCGTGGAGCCGGTCAGTGCGCCGTACGCCGCGCCCGGCAGCAACTCCGCGAGCACCCGTGCCGGGTCGGGCCGGCCCTGCGGGTCGCGCGAGCGGCACGCCGCGATGAGGTCCCGCAGGCCGGCGGGTATCTCCTGCAGCTCGGGCACGGTGTTCCCGGTCGCCGCGTACGCCAGCACGGCACCCAGGGCGTAGACGTCCGCGGCACGGTCCAGCGGGCGGCCCGCCGTGAGTTCGGGGGCGAGGCAGCCGGAGTCCAACCCTGCTGCCGGTGCGGCGGAGCCGCCGACCGCCGGGTTCGCGCGGGCCGCGCCGAAGCAGCCCAGCAGCGGCCCGCAGGCGGTCAGCAGCACGGCCGCCGGGCAGATACCGCCGTGCACGATGCCCAGGACGTGGGCCGAGGCCAGGGCTTCGGCCAGCGTGCCGCCGAGCGTGCGGACCAGCGGTTCCGGCAGCGGGCCGCCGTGCGCGGCCAGGACGGCGGGCAGCGGCAGCGCGGGCCGGTAGGGCGAGATGTACCAGGGGAAGGCCGGCGTCCCCCCGAGCTGCACGATCGGCCAGAACCCGGGCTGCGTCAGCCGGGCCGCCTGCTGCGCCTCGGCCGCCCACCGTGCCGGATCACCACCGGGCGGCGGCAGGCACACCAGCGCGGTGTACCCGCCGTCGGCGCTACGGGCCAGATAGCGGCGTTCGGGAACGCTCCGGCTGCCGTCCGCGTCGAGACGGGCCAACGTCACAAAATCGCCGATCCGCGCAGGATCGTCCTGCCGCAGCCTCTCCACTTGGCCAACTCCCCCGTCAGGCTCGTTACGGACGTGAGCCTATACGCGAGGTACATGCGGGGTGGAAGGGGCCCGGATCCAGGCCGACGGACACCGGCGGGCCCCCGTCGGCCCACCCCGGAGAAACAACTGCCCGCCAGGAGAAACAAGCGCTCGCCAACCGAGGCGGGCGGGAGCTCAGTGCTGCGCCGCCTGCTCACGGAGGGCCTGGATGAATGTCGTGACGTGCGGGCGGTCGCGACGGCGGCCGATCGTGGCAACGCCGATGTGCCGGGTCGGAGCCGGTGGCCGGACCGGGACGGTGCGCAGACCCGGCACCGTCGGGACGAGCGCGATGGAAGGGATCAGGGAGATGCCCATTCCCGCGGCGACGAGCGAGCGGGCGAAGAAGTAGTCGGTGGTGGTGCCGCGCACTTCCGGTTCGAAGCCCGCGCGCTCGGCATAACGCCGCAGGTACGCCTCGGTCTTGAGGCAGCCGAGCACCCAGGGCTCGGCTGCCAGCTCGGCGATGTCGAGCGACGCGCGGCCGGCGAGTCGATGCCCCTCCGGCATGACGACGTGCAGCGGATCTTCCAGGAGTGCGGTCCACCGCAGGCCGGAGCCGGGGCCCGGCCCGACGGGCAGCGGGCCGTCGAAGTGGTAGGCGAGTGCGAGGTCGACGGCGCCTTGGCGAACAAGGGGCAAGGTGCTCTCGGGTTCACCCTCCCTGACGTGGAGCACGGTGTGGGGGTGGGCTGCCATGAGCCGGGGGAGAGCGCCGGGCAGCAGGTGCCTGCCGCCGCTGGTGAAGGTGGCGACGGTGAGCTGTACGCGGCCCGTGCTGAGCCGGTCGACCTGCTGTTGTGCAAGTTCGAGCTCGGCGGCGACGGACTCGGCGGCCCCGACCATGATCCGGCCGGCCTGAGTGAGCGTGACCCCGCGCGTGCTGCGCGCCACGACCTGGGCGCCGAGGCTGCGTTCCAACGCCGCCACCTGCTGGGAGACGGCAGAGGGGGTGAGACGGAGAGCCGCAGCCGCCTTGTTGAAGCTGCCGTGCTCCGCCACCGCCCGCAGGACGCGGAGCCGCTGCACATCGATCAACAGTATTCCTTAATACGTTTTCAGTAAGTGACTACTTCTGCTGATGACGGTAGGTGTCGAGGATGGCGGCATGCAAAAGATCTGCGTCATCGGCGGAAGCCGGTACTTCGGCAAGGTCCTGGTCGGACGTCTGCAGGCGGACGGCCACCAGGTCACTGTGCTCAACCGTGGCTCCACCCCGCCGGCCTCCGGTGTCGAGCACCTCGTCGCCGACCGCAACGACGAGGCCGCCCTCATCGCTGCGCTCGGCACCCGCACCTTCGACGTGGTGATCGATCAGGTCTGCTACACCCCCGTGCAGGCCGCGACGGCCGCCCGCGTCTTCGCCGGCCGCACCCGGCGCTACGTCATGACCTCCACGATCGAGGTCTACGACCCGGCGACCGCCGCGCTGCCGGCTGTGCCCGCGGGCACTTCGGTGCCGGAGGAGCACGTGGACCCGGCCGCCTGGCTGGTGGCCATGGACCTGCCCTGGCACGACGAGGCCTACCTGGAGGCGCACTACGCCGAAGGCAAGCGCCAGGCGGAAGCCGTCTTCGCCCGCGCCGACGGCTTCGCATTCGCCTCCGTGCGCAGCGCACACGTACTGGGCGGCGGTGCACAGGAATTCACCGGCCGACTGGCGCACTACGCCGAGCGCATCGCCCGGGGCGAAGAGATCACTGTCCACGCGAAGGCGCTGCCCACGGTGTTCATCCACTACGAGGAGCTGGCGGACGTGCTGCTGTGGGCGGCCACCACCAGCGACTTCACCGGTCCGGTCAACGCCTGCTCCGACGGCCTGCTCGACGTGCGCGACCTGGTCGCGACGGTCGCCGCGCAGGCCGGCCGGGCGCCCGTCCACCGGACGGCCGCGGCGGGCGGGACGGCCTCACCGTTCTCCTTCGACCGCCACTACCCCATGAGCAATGCCCGCGCGAAGGAGCTGGGCTTCGCCTTCTCCCGCACGGCCGACTGGCTGCCCGGCGCCGTCGCCGAAGCCCTCGCCCTGTCCGCCGCCCCCACCACCTGAGGAACACAGCCACCATGCAGTACCGCTCCATCGGAGACACCGTCGTCAGCGCCATCGGCCTGGGCGCCATGCCGCTGTCCATCGAGCACCGCCCGGACGAGGCGCGGGCCATCGCCACCGTGCACGCCGCCCTCGATGCCGGCGTCACGCTCATCGACACCGCCGACAGCTACCACTGGCACGCCGGCGAGGCCGGGCACAACGAGCTCCTCATCGCCCGCGCCCTGGCCCGCTACGGCGGCGACACCTCCGGCGTCCTGATCGCCACCAAGGGCGGCCGCGGCCGGCCCGGCGACGGCAGCTGGACCGTCAACGCCACCCCCGCCCACCTCAAGCGGGCCGCCGAGGCCTCGGTCAAGCGACTGGGCGTCGACGCGATCGGCGTCTATCAGCTGCACAAGCCGGATCCGGCCGTGCCCTGGGCGGAGTCCGTCGGCGCCCTGCGCGAGCTGCTCGATGCCGGAGTGATCCGCGCCGCCGGGATCTCGAACGTGACCACCGGTCAGATCCGCCAGGCGCACGAGATCCTCGGCGGCGGGCTCGTCTCGGTCCAGAACCAGTACTCGCCCGCCGTGCGCGACAGCGAGCCCGAGCTGGAGCTGAGCACCCGGCTGGGCCTGGCGTTCCTGCCCTGGAGCCCGCTGGGCGGGATCTCCCGCAGTTCCCTCGACGGTCCTTCCGGTTCGACCGCGGCGGATACCGCCTTCCACCGGATCGCGGCGGAGCGCGGTGTCGGCCCGCAACGGATCGCCCTGGCCTGGCTGCTGGCCCGTTCCCCGGCGGTGATCCCGGTGCCGGGGGCCAGCCGCCCGGCTTCCGTCCAGGACTCGGCCCGGGCCGCGACGCTCGTGCTGAGCGCGGCGGAGCTGACACGGCTGGACGAGGCCCGAGCAGGGCACCCGGCCGACGGAGTGGTCAGCGGAACCGGTTGATCGCGTCGAGGTGCTTCGCGCGCATGTCCTCGTCACGTACGCCCAGACCCTCGGTCGGGGCCAGGCACAGCACGCCGACCTTGCCCTGGTGGACGTTCCGGTGCACGTCGTGGACGGCGAGCGCGGTGTCGGCCAGCGGGTAGGTGCAGGAGAGGGTGGGGTGGATTTTGCCCTTGACGACGAGGCGGTTCGCCTCCCAGGCCTCGCGGTAGTTGGCGAAGTGGGTGCCGACGATGCGCTTGAGGTGCATCCACAGGTAGCGGTTGTCGAACTCGTGGTGGTAGCCGGAGGTGGAGGCGCAGGTGACGATGGTGCCTCCCCTGCGGGTGACGTAGACGGACGCCCCGAAGGTCTCCCGGCCGGGGTGCTCGAAGACGATGTCCACGTCCTCGCCGCCGGTCAACTCCCGGATGCGGGCGCCGAGCCGCTTCCACTCCCGCGGGTTCTGGGTGTGCTCGTCGGTCCAGAAGCGGTAGTCCTCGGCCGAGCGGTCGATGATCGCCTCCGCTCCCATGGCCCGGCACACCTCGGCCTTGCGCTGACTGGACACCATGCAGACGGGGTTGGCACCGCCGGCGAGGGCGAGCTGGGTGGCGTACGAGCCCAGGCCGCCGCTGGCGCCCCAGATCAGGACGTTGTCGCCCTGCTTCATGCCGGCGCCGTTGCGGGAGACCAGCTGACGGTAGGCGGTGGAGTTGACCAGACCCGGCGCGGCGGCCTCCTCCCAGGTGAGGTGGGCGGCCTTGGGCATGAGCTGGTTGGCCTTGACCAGGGCTATCTCGGCCAGGCCGCCGAAGTTGGTCTCGAAGCCCCAGATCCGCTGGGCCGGGTCGAGCATGGTGTCGTCGTGTCCGTCCGGGCTCTCCAGCTCCACCGACAGGCAGTGCGCCACGACCTCGTCGCCGGGCTTCCAGACGTTCACCCCCGGGCCGGTGCGCAGCACCACGCCGGCCAGGTCGGAGCCGAGGATGTGGTACGGCAGGTCGTGCCGCTTGGCGAGCGGCGAGGTGCGCCCGTAGCGCTCCAGGAAGCCGAAGGTCGGCAGCGGCTCGAAGAGGGACGACCATACGGTGTTGTAGTTGACCGAGCTGGCCATCACCGCGACCAGCGCCTCGCCGGGGCCCAGTTCGGGCATCGGCACCTCGTCGACGCGCAACGACTTGCGCGGATCCTTGTCCGCGCCGGTCATGCCGCGGAACATCTCGGTGTCCTCTTTGTGGACGGTCACGGCCCGGAAGGACTCGGGCAGGGGAAGCGAGGCGATGTCCTCGGGTGTGCGGTCGGGCGCGCTGATCGCGGCGCGCAGCTCGCTCAGGGCATGGCTGTCGGACATGGTGGATCGGCTCCTGTCGGGCGATTCGTCGGGGCGTATGGGGCGCTACGGGGTGGTGTCGGTGCGGCGCCGGTTCAACGTGGTGAGGCACCCTCCAGCCCGGCACCGGGCTCCACGGCCGAGTGCAGACGGGCGTAGGCCCCCGCGGCGGCCAGGAGCTGGTCGTGGGTGCCTTGCTCGACGATGCGGCCGCCTTCCATGACGACGATCAGGTCCGCGTCGCGGATGGTGGAGAGGCGGTGGGCGATGACGAAGCTGGTGCGGCCCGCGCGGAGCGAGTGCATCGCGCGTTGGATGAGGGCCTCCGTGCGGGTGTCGACGGAACTGGTCGCCTCGTCCAGGAGCAGGATCGAGGGCCGCGCCAGGAAGGCCCGGGCGATGGTGATGAGCTGCTTCTCGCCCGCGCTGACGTTGGTCGACTCCTCGTCCAGGACGGTGTCGTAGCCGTCCGGCAGGGTGCGGATGAAGCGGTCGGCACAGGTGGCGCGGGCGGCGGCCACGATCTCCTCGCGGGTGGCGTCCGGGCGTCCGTAGGCGATGTTCTCGGCGATGGTGCCGGAGAAGAGCCAGGCGTCCTGGAGCACCAGGCCGATGTGGGAGCGCAGGTCCTCGCGGGTCAGGGTGGTGATGTCGGTGCCGTCGAGGAGGATGCGCCCGCCGTCGGTCTCGTAGAAACGCATGAGGAGGTTGCCCAGGGTGGTCTTGCCCGCGCCGGTCGGACCGACGACCGCCACGGTGTGGCCGGGTTCGACGGTGAGGGAGAGGTCCTCGATGAGGGGGGTGTCGGGGGAGTAGCGGAAGCAGACGCTTTCGAACCGGACCTTTCCGGCGGCCTTGTGGAGTCGCGCGGGGCGGTCGGGGTCGGGTCCCTGCTCGTCCGCGTCCAGGAGGTCGTGGATCCGCTCCGCGGAGGCGAGGGCGGACTGCAGGCGGGCGGCGATGCCGGCGACCTCGACGATCGGCAGGCTGAACTGCCGGGAGTAGAGGACGAACGCCTGGACGTCGCCGATGGACAGGGCCCCGGCGACCACGCGCAGCGCGCCGACGACCGCCACGACGACATAGCCGAGGTTGCCGATGAACATCATCGACGGCTCGATGGCGCCGGAGGCGAACTGGGCTTGTGCGCCGACCCGGTAGAGGGCTTCGTTGTGCTCGTCGAAGGCGCGCTCGGCCTGCTCGCGCCGCCCGAAGCCCTTGACCAGCGCGTGACCGGTGTAGACCTCCTCGACATGGGCGTTGAGCGCTCCGGTGGCGGACCACTGACGGGCGAACCGCGGTTGTGCGCGCTTGCTGATCCGGGCCGCGAGCACGGCGGACACCGGTACGCAGGCCACCATGATCAGTGCCAGTAGCGGCGAGATGACGAGCATCAGCACCAGCATGCTCAGTACCGAGAACACCGCCGTGATCAGCTGGCTGAGGGTCTGCTGGAGGGTCTGCTGGAGGTTGTCGACGTCGTTGGTCACCCGGCTGAGCACCTCACCCGCCGGGTGGCGGTCGAAGTACCGCAGCGGCAGACGGGCGAGCTTGGCCTCCACGGACCGGCGCAGCGCGAACACCACCCGCTGCACGACCGCCGAGACCAGCCGCCCCTGAAGGAGGGTGAGGAAGGAGGCGGCGGCGAAGAGCACCAGCGTGATCAGCAGCACACGGGCGACCCCGTCGAAGTCGACTCCGCCGGATCCACGGGTGTGCCGGATGCCGTCGAAGACGAGGTCCGTGGCCTTGCCGAGGAGCATCGGGCCCGCCGCGTTGAGCGCGACGCCGCCGATGCCGAGGACGACCGCCACGGTGACCAGGGCGCGGTGCGGTCGCAGCAGTGCCAGCGTGCGGCGGGCGGGGCCGCGCCGCCCGCGGCTAGAGCTGTCCGCCGGGACCATGGACGGCCTCCTGAGGGGTCGTGGCGATTCCGGCGTCCGGGCCGGGGCCGCCGTAGTGGCCGGTGAGCGAGGTGAGTTGGGACCGGGCAATGTCCCGGTACGTCGTACTGGTGCGCAGCAGTTCCTCGTGCGTTCCGGTGGCGACCACCCGGCCCGCGTCCAGGACCACGATGCGCTGTGCGTGCTGGACGGTGCTGACGCGCTGGGCGACGGTGAGCACCGTCGCCCCGGAGATCTCCGGTTCCAGGGCGGCCCGCAGCGCGGCGTCCGTGGCGTGGTCCAGCGCGGAGAAGCAGTCGTCGAAGAGATAGATGTCGGGCCTGCGCAGCAGGGTGCGGGCGATGGCCAGGCGCTGCCGCTGCCCGCCGGACACATTGGTGCCGCCCTGCGTGATCGGCGCGTTCAGCCCCTGCGGCAGGCGCTCGACGAAATCCCGGGCCTGCGCGATCTCCAGCGCGTGCCGGAGCTCGTCGTCGGTGGCGTCGGGATTACCGAAGCGCAGATTGTCGGCGACGGTGCCGGAGAAGAGGTACGCCCGCTGCGGGACGAAGCCGACGGTTCGGCGCAGCACCTCCGTGTCCAGTGTGCGTACGTCGACGCCGCCCACGTAGACGCAGCCCTCGGTGGCGTCGAAGTGCCGCAGCACGAGGTTGAGCAGGGTGGTCTTGCCGCTGCCGGTGCTGCCGAGGATCGCCACCGTCTCGCCGGGGCCGGCGCTCAGATCGATCCCGCTCAGCACCGGCTCCTGCGCGCCCGGATACCTGAACCCGGCGCCGCGCAGGGTCAGTCGGCCGGTCGCGGGCACGGCGCGGACGGGCCGCGGCGGTGTCGTCACGCTCGGCTCGGTCGCCAGCACCTGCTGGATGCGCTCGGCCGAGACCCTCGCCCGTGGCATCGCCAGACACACGAAGGTCACCATCACCACCGACATCATGATCAGCGTCAGATAGCTCAGAAACGCGCTGAGCGCACCGAACCGCATCGCGCCGGCATCGATGCGGTGCGCGCCGAACCACACCACAGCCGCCATGAAGGCGTTCAGGACCAGCAGTACGACGGGGACGATGGTGGCCAGCAGCCGGCCGACGCGCAACGAGATGTCACACAATTCGGAATTGGTTCGGCCGAATCGCGCGCCTTCGTGGCCGTCGCGCACAAAAGCCCGTACGACGCGGACTCCCGTGATGCGTTCGCGCAGCAGGCCGTTGATGCGGTCGAGGTATTTCTGCATACGGTCGTAGAACGGATCGGTGCGCCCGAGAATGAGGCCGAATGACATTCCGAGGGCCACCATCAGTGCCACCAGAAGCAGCGAGAGCGGAATGTCCTGCTGGAGTGCGAGCGCGATGCTGCCCAGACACATCAGGGGCGCCGACACGATGACGCCGAACGCGGACAGCGCCAGCATCTGTACCTGCTGGACATCGTTGACGGTACGCGTCATCAGCGACGGAGTGCCGAACTGCCCGACCTCGCGGGCCGAGAAGTCCAGCACCCGGCGGAAGACGGCCGAGCGCAGGTCGCGGCCGATCACCATGGCCGTACGTGCGCTCAGCGACACCGCGCCCACGGACGCCGCGACCTGTACGAGCGCGACGGCCAGCATGCCCAGTCCGGTCCGAGTGATGTAGCCGCTGTCGGCCTTGACCACGCCGTTGTCGATGACCGCGGCGCCCAGCGTCGGCAGGGCCAAGGTCGCCAGGATCTGGGCCAGTTGCAGCAGTACCAGCAGGACGACGAAGCGCCGATGGGGACGCACATGGGTTCGTAGCAGTCTGAGCAGCACCGGGCGACGCTCCAGGAGACGGGCAGGTCCGGTCGGTGGCGCGGATGAGGCGCCCACCGGGCCTGGACGGGGCACACCCGGACAGTGCAGCGCACCGCGGACCGGAAAATCCGTAGTGTCCCGGTGGCGGGTGCCGCGGGCCGCACGGGATGCGGCGACGCCTCTGGAACGGACCGCGAACTCAAGGTGGCGGGGACTCCGGAATTCCGTAGTGTTCCCGGAATTTCTTGACACCACGACCGGCCGCTTGGAAGCGTGCGCTTACCCGGCGTCCGGACCGCGGCGTTTTCGACGCCAATAGACGCCGATCGATGCCATTCGAGGCCAAGTGGCCAATTAGCCAAAGTTCAAGTAGCAGACTCGGCTCTGCGTTTGGGCGGTCTGTTCTGTGCGGAGGAAAGGAATGAGATGTCCAAGCGTGCGCTGATCACCGGAATCACCGGGCAGGACGGCTCCTATCTGGCCGAGCACCTGCTCGCGCAGGGGTACCAGGTGTGGGGCCTGATGCGGGGGCAGGCGAATCCCCGGAAGTCACGGGTCAGCCGGCTCGTCTCCGATCTGTCCTTCGTCGACGGCGACTTGATGGACCAGGCCAGCCTGGTTTCGGCCGTCGACAAGGTGCAGCCCGACGAGATCTACAACCTCGGTGCGATCTCCTTCGTGCCGATGTCCTGGCAGCAGGCCGAACTCGTCACCGAGATCAACGGCATGGGCGTGCTGCGCATGCTCGAGGCGATCCGCATGGTCAGCGGCCTGAACGGCTCGCGGAACGGTGACGGTGGCCAGATCCGCTTCTACCAGGCGTCCTCGTCGGAGATGTTCGGCAAGGTCGCCGAGACCCCGCAGTGCGAGACCACCATCTTCCGGCCGCGCAGCCCCTACGGTGTGGCGAAGACCTACGGGCACTTCATCACCCGGAACTACCGTGAGTCCTTCGGCATGTACGCGGTCTCCGGCATGCTGTTCAACCACGAATCCCCGCGCCGCGGAGCGGAGTTCGTCACCCGGAAGATCTCCCTCGCGGTGGCCCGCATCAAGCTCGGCTATCAGGACAAGATGTCCCTGGGCAACCTCGACGCCGTGCGCGACTGGGGCTTCGCCGGAGACTACGTTCGCGCCATGCATCTGATGCTGCAGCAGGACGAGCCGGGCGACTACGTGATCGGCACCGGCCAGATGCACTCGGTCCGCGACGCCGTCCGCATCGCCTTCGAGCATGTGAACCTGAACTGGGAGGACTACGTCAGCATCGACCCCTCGCTGGTGCGCCCGGCCGAGGTGGAGATCCTGTGCGCGGACGCCGAGCGCGCCCGCACCCAGCTGGGCTGGGAGCCCACCGTCGACTTCCCCGAGCTGATGTGCATGATGGTCGACTCCGATCTGCGCCAGGCGTCCCGCGAGCGGGAGTACGGGGACCTGCTGCTGGCCGGCAGCTGGTAGTCCGCCCGGGGCCACGGGATACCTCGGCATGCGATGTGTGCCCGGGCGTATCCCGCACCGCTTCGGCACGGCGACCGCGCCGCCACGCGGAGCCGGGAACACTACGGGATTTCGCGTAGTCCTCCCTGTGGAATGGGTGTGTGCACCACGGAACCCACGGGTGTGCACCACACAGCCGGCGACCGGCCGCCGTACCCCGGCGGACCGGTCCGGCACCCTCGCCAGGAGGAGGACGCAGCGCCATGACGACGACCGCCGCGGAAGGCGCCGGGCCGTGACCTCGCGGCCGTGGCCGGTTAGGTGCGGGTGGCCCCGCGGGCTCCACCGCAGTGGTGGCACGGTTGAACACCCACCCGCGGACGTGGAGTCCGCGCGACGAGGAGCGTTGCTGGCCACGGATTACCTAGATCATGTACGCTGACGCACGTCGGACATCACCCTTTAGGGTGATTTACAGTGCGATGTGGTGACGCCCCGTCACATCCGTTGTGTCTCCGAGGTGCGAGGAGTCCTATGGTGCGGAGCCGGAGCGCAGATTCTGACTTAGGCAGCGCCTTGGTCGGCCGAGGCGATGTGGTAGGCGAGCTCAACCGCTTTGCTCGACAGGCGCGTTCCGGGCGCGCCTGCTCGGCGGTCGTGACCGGCCCGACCGGAAGCGGCAAGTCCGCCCTCCTGCACGCCTTCCTCATGGGGGACGGCTGCCGTCACGCGACGGTTCTGCAGGGCACCTGCGAGGAGGGCGCGTCGAGCGAATCCTTCGCCGGGATACGCGCCCTGCTCGGCCCGATCGCACCGGGCGCCCCACTCGACGGAGCCACCCGCTACGCCCTGCCCGCCCTCACCCCCGGCGCGCCGGCGGGTGAGCCGCCGCACGCCCCCGCCGTCCAGCACACCTTCCACGGCCTGCACCGCTTCGCGGTGGACATGCTGAGCCGCCGCCCGCTCGTCCTGGCCCTGGACGACATCCATCACTGCGACGAAATCTCCCTGCGCTGGCTGGACTTCCTGCTGCGCCGGTCCGACGACCTCCCCCTGCTCGTCGTCCTCACCCGGCAGACCGAGGCCGCCGCCCTCACCCGCCGCGTTCCGGCCCACCACGCCCTGACGGACCTGGCCGCCCAGCGCCGCACGACGACGCTGCGCCTGCGACCGCTGACCGAGGCGGATGTCGCGGAGATCGCACGCGGGTTCTTCCCGGCACCCGCCGCCCCCGTCTTCGTCACCCGCGCTCGGGCCGCGACCGGCGGCAACCCCCGCCTGCTGGACCGGCTGCTGCGCGAACTGCGGGCCGAGGGCGCCGGTTCCGGCGTGGGCAGTGCCGACCGGATCGCCGAGACCGGCGGCCGCGTCCTGGCGCGCTGGGCACGCGAACTCCTGGACCGCCGGCCACCCTGGGTCGAGCAGGTCGCACGGGCCGTGGCGGTCCTCGGCGAGCGGGGGACCGACCACGTCGGCGCCCTGGCCGCCGTCCCCGCCGATGTCGTCGAGGACGCGCTGACGGTGCTGCGCGAGGCCGGACTGCTGGCGCCCGGCGGCAGGCACCTGGCGGACGACGCGGTGCGCGCCGCGGTGCTGACGCCCCTGGACGCCCAAGTGCTGTCGGGCCTGCGCACACGGGCGGCCCTGCTCCTGAGCGACGCGGGCCGACCCGCCGAAGAGGTCGCCCACCACCTCCTGCAACTGCCCTCGGCCCCCGAACCATGGATGGCCGGCGTCCTGCTGGAAGCCGCGGCCTGCGCCGAGCAGCGCGGCGCCCCGGAAACCGCGGCCCGCTACCTCTACCGGGTGTTGGAAGCGGACCCCGACAGCGTGGAGGTCCGCGTCCGGCTGGCCAGAACACTGGCCGAGACCGACCCGCCCGAGGCCATCGGCCTGCTCCGCGAAGCGCTGGGGCCGAGTGTCGACGTACGCACCCGGGCGCGGATCGCCGCGCAGTTCGGCACGACCGGCCTGGCCGCGCGCGAGATCTCCGTCGCCCTGGGCATCCTCGAAGACGTCCTGGACGCGCTCGATGCCGAACTCGGCCCCGACCCCCAGCCCGCCGACCGGGAACTGCGCACGCATGTCGAGTCGGTGCTCCTGATCGTCGGCTCGCACGGCCGCAGCACGTTCGCCGCGACGCGGAAGCGGGCCGCGGCGATGACCCTGCCCGAGGGCGACACCCCCGCCCAGTGCCAGAAGCTGGCGGCCATGGCCGTACTGACGGCGCTCGACGGACAGCCCCCCGAACCGGCCGTGAAACGCGCCCTGCGCGCCAGCTCCTGCCCCCAGCTGCCCCTGAAGAGCCTGTCCCTGATCAACTCCGCCCTGGTCCTCAGCCTCGCCGACCGCACCGAGGACGCGCTCCGCGCGCTGGACCGCGTCCTGTGCCACGGCCGGGAGAACTCCGCCGTATGGACCTATGCCCTGGCCCTGTCCACCCGCGCCGTGCTCCGGCACGGCCTGGGCGCTCTCCCGGACGCGCTCGCGGATGCCAGAACGGCGGTCGACATCAGTGGCGCGGAACGCTGGGCCGAGAGCATGGTCCTGCCGCGCCTGGCCCTGGCGGGCATCCTGGTGGACCGCGGTGAGGCCGCGTCCGCCGAGAGGCTGCTGACCAGCACCGAGCCCACCTGGCGCGAGCAGTCCGTGTGGACCTACCACCGCTACCTGATGGCCCACGGCCGTGCCCGCCACGCCTTGGGGGACGCGGAGGGCGCACTGGGACTGTTCCGCGAGTGCGGCAGATCACTGGAGGAGGCCGAAGTGCGCCATGCGGCATACCTGCCCTGGTGGGTGGAGGCGGCCTGCGTCCTCGCGGAACTGGGCCGTGCGGAGGAGGCCCAGGAGCCGGCCGCGCACGGCACCCGGCTGGCACGGCAGTGGGGCACCCCGCGCGTCCTCGGCCTGGCCGCCCTGGCCCGCGGCGTGGCCACCCCGGGCGCGGACGGCGTGGAACTGCTGGGCGAGGCGGTGCGCGAACTGTCCGCCTCACCGGCCCGCGTCGAACACGCCCGCGCCGAACTCGTCCTGGGCAAGGTCCTGTTGGCCAACGGCGACCGACCCGCCGCGCGCGAGCATCTGCGTGCCGCGGCCGGCCTCGCCCAGCGCTGCGGCGCCCTCGCACTGGGCCAGGATGCCCGCGCCGCCCTGGTGGCCGCGGGCGGCCGCATGCGGAAGATGACCGCCTCGCCCCTGGACCTGCTCACCAGCATGGAACGCAAGGTCGCCAGTCTCGCCGCCGGCGGCGCCGGCAACCGCGCCATCGCGCAGTCGCTGTACGTCACCGTACGCACCGTCGAGATGCATCTGACCAGCGTGTACCGCAAGTTGGGCATCGCCGAGCGTGCTCAGCTCGCCGAGGTCCTCCGCCACTCGGGCGTCCGCGGAGCCCGGGCGCCACGGTCGGCACCGCGGCCGGGCGGACAGGGCTGAGGGCGAGCGGACCGGGGTGGTATCTGTGGCGGGGCCGAACGACGAACAGCCATACGCTGGGTTCATCTGGGCGGCGGGGCATCGACGCACCGACCCGCCCCTGCTCGAACGCGAGCGGGAGCAGGCAGAGCTGACGGAGGTGGTGGCCGCGCTCGGCGACGGCCACCCCGCCGTCGTCTCGGTGACCGGCCGCCCCGGCTTCGGCCACAACGCCCTGCTCCGCTGGACCGCCCGGCTCGCCGAGGAGCGCTCGGTACGCGTCCTGCGGGTCAGCGGCTCCCTGACCGAACACGACCTGCGACACGGAGCCGTCATCCAACTCCTCACCCAGCTGGGCGAGGCGACCGAACGCCCGCTCCGGGTGCTGCGCGAGCACCGCGAGCCGGCCGGCCTGCCGGGCCTCCTCGAACTCCTGCACACCACCCGCCGCACCCCCACCCTCGTGACGGTGGAGGACGCGCAGTGGCTGGACCCGGCCTCC
Source organism: Streptomyces sp. NPDC053427 (assembly GCF_044544985.1). Classification (NCBI taxonomy): domain Bacteria; kingdom Bacillati; phylum Actinomycetota; class Actinomycetes; order Kitasatosporales; family Streptomycetaceae; genus Streptomyces; species Streptomyces sp. NPDC053427. The sequence continues at coordinate 400,748 of NZ_JBITYA010000001.1, forward strand.
CTGCACTGGCTGCAGGCCATGGTGCGCCGCCTGTCCGCGGGCGTCCCCCTCGCCCTGCTCGTCGGCCACACCGGCGTGGACGCGCACGGCCCCTACTGGCTGGCCGACACCGCCCCCTCCGCACGGCTGACCCGCCACCTCACCGCCCGCGGACTGAGCCCCCGCGCCGTCGCCGCCCTCGCTGAAGCGCTCTTCGGCATCCCCTGCGACGAGCCGTTCGCCGTCGCGGCCACCGAGGCGTCCCACGGCAGCCCCGCCGTACTGCACGCGGCACTGCACTGCCTGGCCGACGCCGGCCACCGCCCCACCGCCGACCTCGTCCCGCAGCTGCGCACCCTGATCACCGGCATCATCGGCGACCGCGCCGGGCGCGCCCTGCGGGGCCTGACCGACGAGGCCACCGCCGTCCTGCGGGCGCTGGCCGTCGGCGGCGACCTGCTGGACTTCACCCTGATCTGCTCCCTGGCCGGGCTGCGCACCGTACGCGAATCCCGGCTGCGCGCGGCGCTGGAAACGGCAGGCTTCACCATCCCCGACGGCCCCCACGAACGCATCCGCCTGCCCGTCGCCAGGGCCCGCATCCTGGAGGACACGCCGGCCGCCGAACGCGCCGGTCTGCACGCCCGCGCCGCCCACCTCGCCTACCGGTCCGGCGCCGACGACGAGGACATCGCCCGCTTCCTCCTCCACGCACCCCCCATCGGCGAGCCCTGGGCGGTCCAGGCCCTGTACGGCAGCTTCGCCGCCGCCCTGCGCCGCAGCGAGGTTCTCCTCCACGCACCCCCCACCGGCGAGCCCTGGGCCGTCCACGCGCTGCGCGGCAGCGTCGGCGCCACCCTGCGCCGCGATGAGTTCGCCCGGGCCGCAGCCTGGCTGAACCGCGCCCTCGACGAGCCCCAGCACCCCGTTCGGCGCGCACAGATCAGCCTCGACCTGGCCGGCGCCGAGGCCGTGGCCGCGCCCGAAGCGAGCGACCGCAGGCTCGCCACCGTCGTCAACAGCCCGGGCGAGGGCGAACGCTGGGCCCAACTGCGCCTACGGGCCCTGGACATGGGCCTGGCCCGGGGCGACGCCTCCTGGGGCCGCCGCGTCGCCGCCCAGGCCCTGGCCAACGCCCGAGGCACCGAGCGCGAGGACCTGATCGCGCTGTACTGGTACGCCGCCCAGGCCCGGCCCGAGGCCGCCGACGTCCCCGCCCCCGGCTTCCCCGCCCTGCCCGACCGCCCCCTCGCCCCCGCGCAGGCCGGCATCCGCGCCTGGCAGCTCGTCGCCCACGGCCGGCACCGCGAACGGGCCGCGGAGCTGGCCCGCCGTGCCCTGGAAGCAGGCCACGACAAACCCGTAATGCCCCGTCTGCTCGCCACCAGAGCACTCTGGCTCACCGACGCCGCCACCGAAGCCGAGGACCACCTTGCGGCCATCGTCGCCGACCTGCGTCGCCGCCACAGTCGCCCCACGCTCGCCCGCGCCCTGGCCCTGCACGCCGAACTGCACCTGCGCGGCGGCCGCCTGGACGCCGCCGAACGCGCGGCGGACGGCGCCGAACGGGCACTGCCTGCCGCTGCCTGGCACCCCTTGGCCGTCCCGCAGATCATGGCCCTGCGCACCATCATCGCCGTGGAGGCCCGGCAACGCGACGAGGCCCGCGCCCTGTACGACGCCCCCACACCGCCCGAATCCGAATGCGGCGTCCACTGGGCCTTCCTCGTGTACGCCCGCGCCCGCGTGGCCATCGACGAAGAACGCTGGTCCGAGGCGCTCGAACTGCTCAAGGAGAGCGGACGCTGGCTGCTGCGCAGACAGTGGGACAACCCCGCCGTGCTGCCCTGGCGTTCGCTGGCCGCCAGAGCCTGTGTCTCCCTCGGCGACCAGGCCCAGGCCCAGCGCCTGATCCGCGAGGAACTCGCCCTCGCCCGCCGCTGGGGCGCCCCCAGCGCACTGGGCCTGGCCCAACTGAGCGCCGAATCCCTCGACCCGCGCGCGGCGGCCGCCGTGTCGTCGCGCGAATCCACCCGCGTCCCACGCGAGCCCAACCAGCTCGCCTATGCCTCGGCGCTGGCCGAACTCGCCATGGAGGAGGCCACCAACGGCGACCGCACCACCGCGGCTCGTCTGCTGACCGAACTCTCCCGCCGCACGGTCACCCACCACTCCAGCCGCTTGTCCGAACGCGTACGGTGGCTGGTCACCCGGCTGGAACAGACCGCCACGCCCGACGACGACTCCACCCTCCCCAAGGAGTGGGCCGCCCTGTCACCCGCCGAGCGGCGGACCGCCGAGCTGGCCCGCCGCGGCCTGGGCAACCGCGAGATCGCCGAACAGCTCTCGGTCAGCCGGCGCACCGTCGAGCTGCGGCTGAGCAGCACATACAAGAAACTGCGCATCACCTCACGCCAGGAACTCCGTGCGCGGAGCCGGCCGACGAAAAGGACATGACCGATGCTGTATGAGCGGGAATCCGAACTGGCCCGCATCGGCACCGCAGTGCGTCAGGCACAGGCGGGCCGTTCCTCCGCACTGCTGGTGACCGGCCCCCTGGGCATCGGCCGGTCCTCCCTCCTCGAGGAGGCCGGCACCTCGCCCCCGGGCAACTTACGGGTGTTACGCGCCAACGCCGCCCCCATGGAGCAGGACTTCGCCTTCGGCATCGTCCACCAGCTCCTCGGCCCCCTCGTGGCCGACGACCTCCCCACCCCCGGCGACCACGACGTCCCCGCCTCCGAAGCCGTCCTCCACGGCCTGCGGTCGATACTCGCCGACGCCTGCGCCACCACCCCCGTACTCCTCCTCGTCGACGACCTGCAGTGGGTCGATCTCCCCTCCCTGCGCTGGCTCGTCTACCTGGCCCGGCGCGCGGACGGGATGCGCGCCGCCCTCGTGTGCACCCTGCGTGACGGCGACCCCCGAGCCCAGCACCCGCTCGTCGACGACTTCGCGGACGCCGCCGACATCCTGCGCCCCGCCCCGCTCTCGCTCGACGGCACCCGGGCGCTGATCCGCCACCAGCTGGGCGAACCCGCCGAGGACAGCTACGCCCACGCCTGCCACGACACCTGCGCCGGCAACCCCCTCTTCCTCCAGTCCGTCCTGCGCGACCAGGCCCTCAACGGCCACCGGCCCACCGCCGAACAGGCCCACCAGGCCCGCATCTTGCGCCCCACCCCGCTCCGCGACCGGCTGGCCAGCTGCCTCCACACCCAGCCCGGCCCGGTACGCGACCTGGCCGCGGCCCTCGCCGCCTTCGGCGACCACGGTGAGCCCGACCTCGTCCGACGCCATGCACGCCTGGACACCATCAGCTACCAGCGGGCCCTGCGCGCCCTGCACCGCCTCGGCCTGCTCGCCCCCCACGACGACACCCCACGCTTCATGCACCGTGTCGTCTGCGACGCCGTCGATTCCGCCCTCACCATTGCCGAACGCGAACGCTCCCGGGACGCCGCGGCCGAACTCCTCCACCAGGCCGGCCGCCCGGCCGACCACGTCGCGGACCTGCTGATGGGTGTCACCGACTCCCACCGCCCGTGGGCCATAGGGGTACTACGGGCGGCCGCAGAAGCCGCGCTGCGCCGCGGCGCGCCGGACGCCGCCGCCCGCTACCTGCGGCGCGCCCTGCTGGAGAGCACCGCGGGCGACGGCGAACGCGCACGCCTGCTGATCGACCTGGCCAAGGCCGAACGCGGCATCGACCCCGCCGCCTGCGAACGCCACATCAGCCAGGCCGTCCGCCTGCTGTCGTCGGCCACCGACCGGGCCGCCGCCACCTTGCTCATCCCGCCCAGCGTCCTCGGCGGCGCAACCTCCTCGGCCGTGGACCTGCTGCGCAACGTCTCCGAAGACTTCGAGCCCACCGAGCCGTGCCAGGGATGTCCCTGCGAGATCGCCCTGCGCCTGGAAGCGCGCCTGTGGCACGCCGGGCACGAGAACCCGGCGGAGCTGACCGGCGCGGTGGAACGCCTGCGCTCGCTCGGCACCCCGCCTCCCCTGGACACCGGCGGCGCCCGCGAACTGGCGGCCGTCCTGAACAACGCGGGGGTCCTCTCGAGTGCCCTGCCGGCACCGGACGTCGCCGCCCTGGCCGGACAGATCCTGGAACGCGAGCCGGTGACCTCCGCACCCGCCCGCACCGCACTACCGCTGGTCGCGGTGGCCCTGTACGCCGCCGACGCGGTGGAAGGCATCAACACCCGGCTGTCCGGCGAGCAGCACACCGACCGCCCGCACGCGGGGGTGCACGCCGAGAACGCCCTGATCCAGCTCGCCTGTGGGCGCCTGACCCAGGCCCGCGAACAGGCCGACCGGGCCGCCGGACTGGCCGACGCGGACTGGCGCGAGCCGACCACCGTCGTCCGGGCCGCGGTGGCCATGGAATCCGGCGACATCGAGCTGATCGAACGCCTCCTCGAGGACCCCGGGAGGCGCCGGCCGGCCGGCCTCGCCATGACGGTCGTGCGGCGGCTTCTCAGGGCCGCGCTCGACGCCCGCCGCGGCCGCGGCGCCGACGCGCTGAAAGCCCTACTGGTCTGCGGCCGCCAACTGGAATCGGCCGGCTGGCGCAACTCCGCCCTCTTCCCCTGGCGGCCCCGCGCCATCGTCCTCCACCACCGCCTGGGCGAGACCCGGCCGGCCCTGGCCCTGGCGGAGGAGGAACTGGCCTGGGCCCGGGAGTGGGCGGCCCCCGCCGCTCTCGGCCGCGCCCTGCGTCTGAACGCCCTGCTGCCCGGCGGAGGCGGCGTCGCCGCCCTGCGCGAGTCCGCCGAGATCCTTCGCACATCCGCCAACGCGCTCGAACTGTCCCGTACATTGCTCCAGTTGGGCCGAACCCTGGAGGGCGGCAAGGAATCGAGGGCGGTGCTGCGTGAGGCCGTTGCTCTCACCACCGCCTGCGGCGCCCCCTGGCTGACCGAGCGCGCCCGCGCGGCCCTGGGAACCGCCGCCCCCAGCCAGGAGGCACCGCTCACCCAAGGCGAGCGCAAGGTCGTCTCGCTGGTGAGCCGGGGTCTGACCAATCAGGAAATCGCCGATGAGCTGGGCGTGAGCACCCGTGCGGTGGAGAAGCATCTGACGTCGTGCTACCGGAAGTTGGGCGTCTCGGGGCGGCGTGAGCTGCTGGGAGCCCGGAGCGCGCTCGGGTCGCGCTGAGCTCGCTCGGTCCCGCCGAGCGCCCCGTGGTGAGCGCCCCTTACGGTGCCGGGGGATACCGGCGGTAATCGTTCGGAGTGTTCGGTGGGCCGAAAGGTCGCGGCGGACCGTACCGTGCGGGAGTGCGCGACCGCAGGTTTAGGGATAACGGCCGGGTCGGCGTTGACGCTTGTCCCAATCGATCCTTAGTGTCAATTGTGTCGGGGAGTTCGGAATTCTTCCCGGTAGCTGCCGGGCGGCCCTCGGATCCCGTGGCCCGCTTCATTCTCCGGTGTTTCCCCTTTTCGCTCGATGTTCTCTTGGTTTCTGGTTTACAAGCGGGGGTTGGAAAGGATGTCAGTCCCTTGAGATTTCCTGCTTTAGCGGACTCTCTGCAGCTTTCGGCAGGCCACAGTGCGGTCGGCGCGCCCGGTGCGGCCGGTACGGCGGTCCGAGGGGAGGAGCGGTCGAGTGTGTGCATATCCGTACTGGACCCGGCGCTGACGATCCGTCAGGCCAATCAGGACTTCTTCCGTCACTTCGCGACCCCCGCCGCACCTTCCGCCGACGTACTCGCGCCTCTCTCCTCCGATTCCTCGACGACGGCACCCGACGTCTTCGGGCGCAATTTCCGCGAGCTGGTGCACCCCAGCGTGCGGCAGCCGCTCATGCGGCAGTTCGAGCGGCTGCTGGAGGGCCGCCGGGACCGGTTCGTCACGAACGTGGTGGCGCTGCGGCCGACCGGCGACGTGTTCACCGGCAGCCTCACGGCCGCCGCAGTGAGCGGCTACGGCCCCGACCCGGCCGCCGTCCTCGTCGTGATGCGGTCGGGCGAGAGCTCGGCGGACGACGCGTTGGTGGCACCGAGAAGGAAACTTCTCAGCGAGATCGACGCGCGAATTCTGGAGGGAATCGCGGCGGGTCTGTCCACGATTCCGCTGGCGTCCCGGTTGTATCTCAGCCAGCATGGCGTGGAATATCACGTCACCAGTCTGCTGCGGAAACTGAAGGCTCCCAACCGCGCGGCGCTGGTCTCCCGCGCGTATGCAATGGGGGTGCTGACGGTGGGGACCTGGCCGCCCCGCGTCGTGGACGACTTCATCAAGTAACACACCCCCCGCAATTTCGGTGGTTCGCCACGCCGACGCGGGCCGAGGTCTGCCTTTGCGGCCCGGACCGTTCCGAAGGCGAGCCGAGAAGGTACCGGGCGCCGGGGGTGCCGCTGAGCATCCCCGGCGCCCCGGCCTGTCTGCGCGCGGCCGGCCCCGAGGCCCGGCCGACACTACGGAATTCCATGGTCACCCCCATAGAGACTGGGGGCGTGGCGTGCGGGAAGTCGAGCTGCCTCGTGCAGGGCACGCAGATAAGTCAGTAGCTGTGGAACAGCCGTCCCCAGCGCCGGCTGTCCACATCGAAATCCTCTGCTGTCCGACGGTCTTGAGATGGGTTGGAACGTGGCGAACATGGATCAGGAACAGAAACTCCGCGACTACCTGAAGCGGGCCGGCGCAGACCTGCGGCGCTCCCGGCAGCGGGTGGGCGAGCTGGAGGCGGCGGCCCGCGAGCCGATCGCGATCGTGGGCATGAGCTGCCGCTTCCCGGGCGGCGTGAGCAGCCCCGAAGGGCTCTGGTCCCTGCTCGCCGCCGACGGGGACGGCATCACGGCCGCCCCCGACGACCGCGGCTGGGAGCTGCTGGCCGAGGACGCGGGGGAGTTCTCCGGTGGATTCCTCCACGACGCGGCCGAGTTCGACGCCTCCTTCTTCGGGATCTCCCCCCGTGAGGCACTCGCCATGGACCCGCAGCAGCGACTGCTGCTGGAGTCCTCCTGGGAAGCCTTCGAGCGGTCCGGCATCGACCCGGCGGCGGTCCGGGGCAGCAGGACGGGCATGTTCGTCGGGGCGATGCCCCAGGAGTACCGGGTGGGTCCGGACGACGACGTCCAGGGCTTCGCCCTGACGGGCACCACCACCAGCGTCCTCTCGGGCCGGCTCGCGTACTTCTTCGGAACCGTGGGCCCGGCGGTCACCGTCGACACCGCCTGCTCGTCCTCCCTCGTGGCCCTGCACCTGGCCGCCCACTCCCTGCGGCAGGGCGAGTGCTCCCTGGCGCTGGCCGCCGGCGTCACCGTGATGTCCAGCCCCACCACCTTCGTGGAGTTCAGCCGCCAGGGCGGGCTCGCCGCCGACGGGCGCTGCCGCTCCTTCGCCGACTCCGCGGACGGCACCGGCTGGGGCGAGGGCGTGGGCGTCCTGGTCCTGGAGCGCCTCTCGGTGGCCCGCCGCAACGGCCATGAGATCCTGGCCGTCATCCGCGGCTCCGCCGTCAACCAGGACGGCGCCTCCAACGGGCTGACCGCGCCCAACGGCCCGTCGCAGCAACGGGTGATCGAGCAGGCGCTGGTCAGCGCGCGGCTCTCGGCCGACGAGATCGACGTCGTCGAGGCGCACGGCACCGGCACCGCGCTGGGCGACCCGGTCGAGGCCCAGGCGCTGCTGGCCACCTACGGCCAGGGCCGCGACGCCGACCACCCGCTGCTGCTGGGATCCGTCAAGTCGAACCTCGGCCACACCCAGGCGGCGGCCGGCATGGCCGGCGTCATCAAGATGGTGCTGGCCATGCGGCACGGCCTGCTCCCGCGCACACTCCACGTGGACGCGCCGTCCTCGCACGTCGACTGGACACAGGGCGCCGTACGCCTGCTCACCGAGCAGGTCGCCTGGCCGCAGGGCGAACAGCCGCGCCGCGCCGGCATCTCCTCGTTCGGGCTCAGCGGCACCAACGCCCACACGATCCTGGAGGAGGCCCCGGCCGCCCCGTCCCCCGAGGCCGGCCAGGAGGACCAGGCGCCGTCGGCCGCCGAACCCGTGGCGGCCGGCGCCGTCCCGTGGCTCGTCTCCGGCCGCACCCGCGAGGCGCTGCGCGCCCAGGCGGCGCGGCTGCTCGAACACTTCACGTCCCACCCCGGTCTCGCGCCCGTGGACGTGGCCTACTCCCTGGCCACGGCCCGCTCCGGCCTGGAGCACCGCGCCGCGTTCACCGCGGCCGACCTGGGCACGGCCCGCGCCGCCCTCACCGCGCTCGCCGACGGCACGCCGGCCCCCGGCCTGGTGCAGGACACCGCCCGGACGCGGTCCAAGCTCGCCTTCCTCTTCGCGGGCCAGGGCTCCCAGCGGCCGGGTATGGGGCGTGAACTGGCCGCCCGCTTCCCCGTCTTCGCCACCGCCCTCGACGAGGTCCTCACCCACCTCGACCGGGGTCTCGAACGGCCCCTGAAGGACGTGCTGTTCGCCGCCGAGGGCACGCCCGAGGCCGCCCTGCTCGACCGGACCGGCTACGCCCAGCCCGCGCTGTTCGCGCTCGAGGTGGCGCTGTACCGGCTCGCCGAGTCCTTCGGCATCAAGCCGGACTTCCTCGCCGGGCACTCCATCGGAGAGATCGCCGCGGCGCACGTGGCCGGGGTCTTCTCCGTGGCCGACGCCGCGGCCCTGGTGGTCGCCCGCGGCCGCCTCATGCAGGCGCTGCCCGAAGGCGGCGCCATGGTCTCCCTCGAAGCCACCGAGGACGAGGTCCTGCCGCTGCTGGCGGACCGGGCGGACCACGTCTCGATCGCCGCGGTCAACGGGCCCGCCGCCGTCGTGGTCGCCGGCCGGTCCGACGAGGTCGGCGCCGTCGCGGAGCACTTCGCCGCGCTGGGCCGCAGGACCAAGCGGCTGCGCGTCTCGCACGCGTTCCACTCCCCGCTCATGGAGCCCATGCTGGCGGAGTTCCGCACCGCCGTCTCCCGGCTCACACCGCAGGCGCCCGTCATCCCGGTCGTCTCCGGCCTGACCGGGACCCTCGCCACGGTGGAGCAGCTGACCTCCCCCGAGTACTGGGTGAACCACGCCCGGCACGCCGTACGGTTCGCCGACACCCTCGACTGGCTCCACGGCCACGGCGCCGCCACCTTCCTGGAGCTGGGGCCGGACGGCGTCCTGTCCGCCATGGCCCAGAACTCCCTGGCCGCGACCGGCACCGTCGTCGGCGACCCCGACTCCGCCGACGCCGCCGGCCCCGCCGACGGCGTCCCCGCCACGCTCGCCGTGCTGCGGCCGGGCCGCCCCGAGGCCGAGACCCTCACCGCCGCGCTGGCGGGTCTGCACACCCGCGGCGTGGCCGTCCAGTGGGAGCCCTACTTCCAGGACACCGGCGCCCGGCGCACCGACCTGCCCACCTACGCCTTCCAGCGCCGCCGCTACTGGCCCAGGAGCACGCCCGCGACGGGCGGAGACGTACGCGCCGCCGGCCTGGGCGCGGCGCACCACCCGCTGCTGACGGCGGCCGTGTCGGTCGCCAACTCCGACGGCCTGCTGCTGACCGGAAGGCTGTCGCGGCGCACCCACCCCTGGCTCGCCGACCACGCCGTGCGCGGCACGGTGCTGCTGCCGGGTACCGCCTTCCTGGAGCTGGCCGTGCGCGCCGGGGACGAGGCCGGGTGCGGCCGGGTGGAGGAACTCACCCTGGCCGCCCCGCTGGTGCTGCCCGAGCAGGGCGGCGTCCAGGTCCAGGTGTGGGTGGGCAGCCCCGACGAGTCGGGCCGCCGCGCCGTCAGCGTCCACTCCCGCCCCGACGGGCCGGAGGAACTCCCCTGGACCCAGCACGCCTCGGGCACCCTCGTCGCCGGCGAGCACCACGCCGACTTCGACGCCACCGTCTGGCCCCCCGCCGACGCGCGCCCGCTGGACCTGGACGGCTTCTACGACCGCATGGCCGACACCGGCTTCGGATACGGCCCGCTCTTCCAGGGCCTGCGCGCCGCCTGGCGCAGCGGCGACGACGTCTACGCCGAGGTGGCCCTCCCGGAGGCCGAGGGCGCCGACGCCGCGTCCGCCGCGGCGTTCGGGATCCACCCGGCCCTGCTGGACGCCGCGCTGCACGCCGCGGCCTTCGCCGACCTGGGCGAGCACGCCCGCGGCGGTCTGCCCTTCTCGTGGCAGGACGTGACCCTGCACGCGAGCGGGGCCGGCACGGTCCGCGTGAAGCTGACCCCGGCCGAGGACGACGCGGTGGCGATCGCCGTCGCCGACACCACCGGCGCCCCCGTCGCCTCCATCGGCTCGCTCGTCCTGCGCACCCTGCCCGACGAGCGGATCGGCGCCGCCGACTCCCTCGTCCGCGACGCCCTGTTCGAGCTGCGCTGGAGCGAACCGCGCCAGGCCGCCCGGACGGCGCCCGCCTCGGTCGCCGTCCTCGGCCCGGACCTCTTCGGCCTGGAGCGGGCCCTCTCGGCGCCGGATGCCGCGCCGGACCTCGCCGTCACGGCGCTGCCCGGCCCGGACGCCGCCGGCCACGTCCCGGACGTGGTCCTCGCCCCCGTCGAGGGTGCGGCCGGGGACGCCGCTACCGCCGACGGCGCCGGTGACGACGTGGTCGCCGCCGTGCACGCCCGCACCGCCCACGTCCTGGAGCGGCTGCGGACCTGGCTGGACGACGAGCGCTGCGCCGCGTCCCGGCTGGTCTTCGTCACGCGTGGCGCCGTCGCCACCGACGCCCGGCAGGCACCGGACCCGGTGACCGCCGCCGTCTGGGGCCTGGTGCGCGCCGCACAGAGCGAACACCCCGGCCGCTTCGGGCTGGTGGACCTCGACCCGGCCGCCACCGAGCCGGCCGTCGGGCCGCTGCTGCGGGCCCTGGCCCTGGACGAGCCGCAGGCCGCCGTCCGCGGCGCCGCCGTGCTCACCGCGCGGCTCGCCCGCGCCCAGGCGCCGGGGGCCGCCGCGGAGTGGGACCCCGAGGGCACCGTCGTCCTCACCGGGGCCACCGGCGGCCTGGGCCGCGTACTGGCCCGGCACCTGGTCACCGAGCGCGGCGTCCGGCACCTGCTGCTCGCCAGCCGCCGCGGCGCCGACGCCGACGGCGCTCGGGAACTCGTCGCCGAACTGACCGAGCACGGCGCCCGGGTGGCCCTCACGGCATGCGACCTGGCCGACCGCGCCGCCGTGCAGCGGCTGCTCGCCGGCGTGCCCGCCGAGCACCCCGTCACCGCCGTCGTGCACAGCGCCGGCACCCTCGACGACGGCGTGATCGAATCGCTCACCCCCGAGCGGATCGGCGCGGTCCTGCGACCCAAGGCCGACGCCGTCTGGCACCTCCACGAGGCCACCCGGGACCTGGACCTAGCCGCCTTCGTCGTCTTCTCCTCCCTCTCCGGCACCGTGGGCGCGGCGGGTCAGGGCAACTACGCCGCCGCCAACGCCTTCCTCGACGCGCTCGCCCAACTGCGCCGCGCCCAGGGCCTGCCGGGGCTCTCCCTGGCCTGGGGCCCGTGGGCGCCCACCGCCGGAATGACCGGCGGCCTGACGGACGAGGACCTCGACCGCCTGGCCCGGATGGGCACGCCCGCGCTCACCGAGGAACAGGGCACCGCCCTCTTCGACGCGGCCACCGCCACGGACGCCGCCGTCCTGCTGCCGACCCGGCTCGACCTGTCCGTCCTGCGCCTCCAGGGCGAGATACCGCCACTGATGCGCGGCCTGATCCGCACCCCGGCCCGCCGCGCGGTGGTCTCGGGCTCGGAGGCCGCCGTCACCCTCGTACAGAAGCTGTCCCGGCTGCCGGAGACCGACCGCCACGAGGTCGTGCTCGACCTCGTGGCCGGCCAAGTGGCCGCCGTACTCGGCCACTCCACCACCGCCGACATCGACCCGCGGCGCCCGCTGCGCGAGCTGGGCTTCGACTCGCTGACCGCCGTCGAACTGCGCAACCGGCTCAACGCGGCCACCGGCCTGCGCACCGCCGCGACCGTCATCTTCGACTACCCGACCGTCGACGGCCTCGCCGCGCACGTCCTCGCCGAACTCATGGGCTCCGAAGCCGCCACCGCGGTCGGCGCCCCCCGTGCCGCCGCCGACGAGGACCCCATCGTCATCGTCGGCATGAGCTGCCGCTACCCGGGCGGCGTCGCCTCGCCCGAGGACCTGTGGCGGCTGGTCAGCGAGGGCACCGACGCCATCTCGGGCCTGCCCACCGACCGGGGCTGGGACCTGGACGCGCTCTACGACCCGGACCCGGACCGCACCGGCACCTCCTACTCCCGCTTCGGCGGATTCCTGCACACCGCCGCCGACTTCGACCCCGCCTTCTTCGGCATGAGCCCCCGCGAGGCCCTGGCCACCGACTCCCAGCAGCGGCTGCTCCTCGAAGCGTCCTGGGAGGCCGTCGAGCGCGCGGGCATCGACCCGGTGTCCCTGCGCGGCAGCCGGACCGGCGTGTTCGCGGGCGTGATGTACAACGACTACGCCACGGTCCTCTCCGGCGGGCAGTTCGAGGGCCACCAGGGCAGCGGCACCGCCCCGAGCGTCGCCTCCGGGCGCATCTCCTACACCCTCGGCCTCGAAGGCCCCGCCGTCACCGTCGACACCGCCTGCTCGTCCTCGCTGGTCGCCATGCACTGGGCGATGCAGGCACTGCGCGCGGGGGAGTGCTCGCTCGCGCTGGCCGGCGGCGTCACGGTCATGTCGACGCCGGGCGCCCTCATCGAGTTCTCCCGGCAGCGCGGCCTGTCCCCGGACGGCCGCTGCAAGGCGTTCTCCGACAGCGCCGACGGCGTCGGCTGGTCCGAGGGCGTCGGCGTCCTCGTCCTGGAACGCCTCTCCGACGCCCGCCGCAACGGGCACCAGGTCCTGGCCGTCGTCCGCGGCTCCGCCGTCAACCAGGACGGCGCCTCCAACGGACTGACCGCCCCCAACGGCCCCTCCCAGCAGCGGGTGATCCGGCAGGCGCTGGCCGCCGCCGGCCTGTCCGCCACGGACATCGACACGGTCGAGGGCCACGGCACCGGCACCACCCTCGGCGACCCCATCGAGGCCCAGGCGCTGCTTGCCACCTACGGCCAGGACCGCGACCCGCAGAACCCGCTGCTGCTGGGCTCCGTCAAGTCCAACATCGGCCACACCCAGGCCGCGGCCGGCGTCGCCGGCGTCATCAAGATGGTCATGGCCATGCGCCACGGCGTGCTGCCCCGCACCCTGCACGCCGACGAGCCGTCCTCGCACGTGGAGTGGGACACCGGGGCGGTGCGCCTGCTCACCGAGGAGACGCCCTGGCCGCAGGCCGGCCGGCCGCGCCGCGCCGCCGTCTCCTCCTTCGGCTTCAGCGGCACCAACGCCCACCTCATCGTCGAGGAGCCGTCGGCCGCCCCCGACCGGCGCGAACAGCCGGCGCTCACCCCGGCCGTCGTGCCCTGGACGCTGTCCGGCAAGAGCCGGGCCGCGCTGCGGGACCAGGCCGCCCGCCTGCGGTCCTTCCTCGACGAGCGCCCCGACCTCGACCCGGCCGACGTCGCGCTCTCCCTCGCCACCACCCGCTCGGCCTTCGACCAGCGCGCCGTCGTCACCGGCGACCGCGACGAACTGCTGGGCGCACTGGCCGACCTGGCCGCCGACCGGCCCGGCCCCGCGCTCACCGAGGGCGAGACCGGCGGCGCGGGCAAGCTGTCCGTGCTGTTCGCCGGGCAGGGCAGCCAGCGCCCCGGCGCGGGCCGTGAACTCGCCGCTCGTTTCCCCGCGTTCGCCCAGGCCCTCGACGAGGTGACCGCCGCCCTCGACCCGCACCTGGACCGCCCCCTCAAGGACGTCCTGTTCGCACCGGAGGGCAGCCCCGAGGCGGCACTCCTGGACCGCACCGAGTGGACCCAGCCCGCCCTGTTCGCCCTCGAGGTGGCGCTGTACCGGCTGCTGCGCACCTGGGGGATACGCCCCGACGTCCTGCTGGGCCACTCCGTCGGCGAGATCGCCGCCGCGCACGTCGCGGGCGTCCTCTCGCTCCCCGACGCGGCCCGCCTGGTCGCCGCGCGGGCACGGCTGATGCAGGCACTGCCCGCCGGCGGCGCGATGATCTCCCTCGAGGCCACCGAGGACGAGGTCGCCCCGCTGCTCGCCGGCCGCGAGCACGAGGTGTCCCTCGCCGCCGTCAACGGCCCCCGCGCCGTCGTCGTCGCCGGAGAGGCGGCCGCGGCCGAGGAGATCGCCGCCCAGTTCGCCGCACAGGGCCGCAAGACCAAGCGCCTGAAGGTCAGCCACGCCTTCCACTCGCCGCTCATGGAGCCCGCGCTCGACGGCCTGCGCGAGGTCGCCGCGCAGCTCACCTACGGTGCGCCGGACGTGACCGTCATCTCCGGGCTCACCGGACGGCCGGCCACCGACGACGAACTGCGCTCCCCGGACTACTGGGTCGCGCACGCGCGCGGCACCGTCCGCTTCGCCGACACCGTGCGCGCCGCGCACGCCTGCGGCGCCGCCACCTTCCTCGAACTCGGCCCCGACAGCGCGCTGTCGGCCCCCGCCCACGACACCCTGGGCGATGACACGGACGCGGAATTCGTCCCGCTGCTGCGCGCCGGGCGCGGCGAGGAACGCTGTGTGGCCACCGCGCTGGCCCGCCTGCACGTCCGCGGCACGGCCGTCGACTGGCCCGGGTACCTCGCCGGCACCGTAGCGCGCACGGTCGACCTGCCCACCTACGCCTTCCAGCACGAGCGCTACTGGCCCGAGCCGGCCCCGGTCCGCCTCGCGCAGGCCGCCGCCGACCCCGCGGACGTCGAGCTGTGGGGCGCCGTCGAACGCGGCGACGCCGCGGAGCTGGCCACCCTCCTCGGATTACGCGACGAACAGCACGCCTCCCTGTACGCGCTGCTGCCCGCGCTGTCCTCCTGGCGCCAGCACCGGCACGAGAAGGCACTGCTGGACTCCACCCGCTACCGCGTCGCCTGGCGCCCCGTGCAGACGGCCGCCGCGCCCGTACTCGACGGCACCTGGCTGCTCGTCACCGCCGACGGCATCGACAGCGACGAGATCCTGCACGGGCTGCGCGGCCACGGCGCCCAGTTCGAGACCCTCGTACTGGACGAGGCCTGCCGCGAACGCACCGAACTCGCCGCCCGCCTCGACGCCGCAGGCGCGCGGGCAGGTGCCTTCGCGGGCATCCTGTCCCTGCTGCCGCTCGCCGACCGGCCCGGGACCGAGGTCGGCGCCCAGCCGCCCAACGGGCTCGCGCTGAGCCTCGTGCTGATCCAGGCGCTCGCCGACACCGGCCTCGCCGCGCCCTTGTGGACCCTGACCCGCGGCGCCGTCACCACCGGCTCCGACGACCCGCTCACCAACCCCCTCCAGGCCGCGGTCTGGGGCCTGGGCCGGGTCGCCGCCCTGGAGCACCCGCAGCTGTGGAGCGGCCTGATCGACCTGCCGCCCGCCCTCGACGCCCCCGCCGTACAGCACCTCGTCAGCACGCTGGCCGCACGGGGCGGCGAGGACCAGATCGCCCTCCGCGGCACCGGCCCCCTCGGCCGCCGCCTGGTGCGCCACCCCCAGGCCGAACTGCCCCCCGCCGACGCGTTCACCGCGCGCGGCACCGTACTCGTCACCGGCGGCACCGGAGCGCTCGGCGCCGAGGTGGCGCGCTGGCTCGCCCGCAGCGGCGCCGAGCACCTGATGCTCACCAGCCGCCGCGGCCCCGACGCCCCCGGCGCCAGTGAACTGGCCGCCGAAATCGAGGAGTTGGGCTGCCGCGTCACCCTCGCGGCCTGCGACACCGCCGACCGCGCGGCCCTCGCCGCGCTGCTGGACTCCGTACCGGACGAGCACCCGCTGACCGGCGTCGTGCACGCGGCCGGCGTCGGCCAGGCAGCCGCCCTCGCGGACACCCCGCTGGCCGACGCCGCCCGGACGATGGCCGCCAAGATGCTCGGCGCGGCCCACCTCGACACCCTCCTGGACGGCCACGACCTGGACTTCTTCGTCCTGGTCTCCTCGATCGCCGGAGTGTGGGGCAGCGCCGGACAGAGCGCTTACGGCGCCGCCAACGCCTACCTCGACGCCCTCGCGGAGCACCGCGCGGCCCGCGGCCTGCCCGCCACCTCCGTGGCCTGGGGGCCCTGGGCCGAGGCCGGCATGGCCACCCACGAGGCCGTCACCGACGAACTGCACAAGCGCGGGCTGCGCTTCCTCGCGCCCACGACCGCCCTCGCCGAACTGCGGCGCGCCGTCGTCCACCAGGACGTCACCGTCACGGTTGCCGACATCGACTGGGAGCGCTACCACCCCGTCTTCACCTCCAGCCGCGCGAGCGCCCTCTTCGACGAACTGGCCGAGGTCCAGGCCCTCGTACGTGCCGAGGGCGACGCCGAGAGCGCCGCGCCGGAGTTCGCCGCCCGCCTGCGCGGCCTGGACCAGGACGAGCAGGAGCGGCTGCTGGCCGACCTGGTGCGGGCCGAGGCGGCCCTCGCCCTCGGCCACGACTCCGCGGACGCCATCGCGGAGCGGCGGGCCTTCCGCGACGCCGGCTTCGACTCGCTGACCGCCGTGGAACTGCGCAAGCGGCTGGCCGCCCTCACCGGCCTGGCCCTGCCCGCCACCCTCGTCTTCGACTACCCCACCCCCGCCGTCCTCGCCCGCTACTTGCGCGAGGAGCTCCTGGGCACCGGCGGTGACCCGGCCGCACCCGCGACCGTGGCCGCCGGCGGCTTCGACGAGCCCATCGCCATCGTCGGCATGAGCTGCCGCTTCCCCGGCGGAGTCCGCTCCCCGCGGCAGCTGTGGGACCTGGTCAGCGAGGGCGTCGACGCCATCACCGACTTCCCCGTCAACCGCGGCTGGAACACCGGCCTCTACCACCCCGACCCGGACAACCCCGGCACGACGTACTCCACCCAGGGCGGGTTCCTGCACGACGCGGGCGAGTTCGACGCCTCCTTCTTCGGCATCTCGCCGCGCGAAGCGCTGTCGATGGACCCCCAGCAGCGGCTGCTGCTGGAGACCACCTGGGAGGCGTTCGAGCACGCCGGCATCGACCCCACCACCGTCCACGGCACCGCGACCGGGACCTTCATCGGCTCCACCTACCAGGAGTACGGACTCGGCGTCGAGGACGGCTCCGCCGGCCACCTCGTGACCGGCACCAGCCCCAGCGTGCTCTCCGGGCGCCTGGCCTACCTCTTCGGCCTCGAAGGACCCGCGGTCACCGTCGACACCGCCTGCTCCTCGTCCCTGGTCGCCCTGCACCTGGCCTGCCAGTCGCTGCGCAACGGCGAGAGCTCCCTGGCCCTGGCCGGCGGCGCGACCGTGATGACCAACCCCAACCCGTTCGTCGCCTTCAGCCGGCAGCGGGCCCTGGCCGGCGACGGCCGCTGCAAGGCGTTCTCCGAGGGCGCCGACGGCATGACCCTGGCCGAAGGCGTCGGCGTCCTCGTCCTGGAGCGCCTCTCGGACGCCCAGCGCAACGGACACGAGATCCTGGCCGTCGTCCGCGGCTCGGCCATCAACCAGGACGGCGCCTCCAACGGCCTGTCCGCCCCCAACGGCCCCTCCCAGCAACGCGTCATCCGCCAGGCCCTGGCCAACTCGGGGCTGGCCCCCGCGGACATCGACGCCGTCGAGGCCCACGGCACCGGCACCGCCCTCGGCGACCCCATCGAGGCCCAGGCGCTGCTCGCCACGTACGGCCGGGACCGCAACCCGCAGGGCCCGCTGCTGCTGGGCTCCGTCAAGTCCAACATCGGCCACACCCAGTCGGCGGCCGGCGTGGCCGGCGTCATCAAAATGGTCCTGGCCCTGCGCCATGGACAGCTGCCGCGCACCCTGCACGCCGACACCCCCTCCAGCCACGTCGACTGGACCCCCGGCACCGTTTCCCTGCTGCACGAACCCGCCGACTGGCCCGAGGGCGCGCGCCCGCGCCGCTGCGCGGTCTCCTCCTTCGGCATCAGCGGGACCAACGCCCACACCGTCCTCGAAGAGGCCCCCCGGCCGCGCGAGTCGACCCCCGCGGGGCCGGTTCCCCCGGCCGGCGGCGCCATCCCTTGGGTGCTGTCCGCCCGGACCCCGGGCGCGCTGCGCGCCCAGGCGGTCAACCTCGCCGCCCACCTCGACGGCGAGCAGGCACCCGGCGCCCTCGACGCCGGCCACACCCTGGTGGCCACGCGCACCCTCTTCGACCACCGCGCCGTCGTCGTCGGCACCGACGACCGGACCCGACGCGCGGCCCTCGACGCCCTCGCCACCGGCGGCTCCGCACCCGGCGTCGTCCAGGGCACGGCCGACACCGACGGCAAGACCGTCTTCGTCTTCCCCGGCCAGGGCTCCCAGTGGGTCGGCATGGGAGCGCGGCTCCTGGAGGAGTCCCCGGTCTTCGCCGAGCGCCTGACCGAATGCGCCGCCGCGCTCTCCGAGTTCGTCGACTGGTCCCTGCTCGACGTGCTGCGCCAGGCCGACGGCGCGCCGACCCTGGACCGCGTCGACGTCGTACAGCCCGCCTCCTTCGCCGTCATGGTCTCCCTGGCCGCGCTGTGGACCTCCCACGGCATCACCCCCGACGCCGTGGTCGGCCACTCGCAGGGCGAGATCGCCGCGGCGGCCGTCGCCGGGGCGCTCTCCCTGGAGGACGCGGCCCGCGTGGTCGCGCTGCGCAGCCAGGCCATCGCCCGCGGGCTGGCCGGATCCGGCGGCATGCTGTCGGTCCCGCTGCCCGTCGCCGACGTCGAACAGCGCCTCGCCGCGTACGAGGACCTGTCGATCGCCGCCGTCAACGGCCCGCGGTCCACCGTCGTCTCCGGCGCCACCGCGCCGCTGGACGCCCTCCAGGCCGAGCTGGTCGGCGAGGACGTCCGCGCCAAGCGCATCGCCGTGGACTACGCCTCGCACTCCGCGCAGGTGGAGAGGGTGCGCGACGAGCTGCACCGCGTCCTCGCGCCGGTCCGCCCGCGCCCCGCGCAGGTGCCCTTCTTCTCGACGGTGACCGGCGACTGGCTGGACACCACCGGCATGGACGCCGACTACTGGTACACCAACCTGCGCGGCACCGTCCGCTTCCAGCCCGCCATCCGCGAACTCCTCGACCAGGGCCACCACTTCTTCATCGAGGTCAGCTCCCACCCCGTCCTCGCCATGGGCATCCAGGCGACCGCAGAGGAAGCCGACGGCGCCGCCGCGGTGCTCGGCACGCTCCGGCGCGACGCGGGCGGCACCGACCGCTTCCTGACCTCCCTCGCCGAGGCCTTCGTCCGGGGCGCGGGCGCCGACTGGTCCGCCGTCTTCGCCGACACCGGCGCCCGCCGGGTGCCGCTGCCCACGTACGCCTTCCAGCGCGAGCACCTGTGGGCGATCCCCGACCGGTCCCGGGACCGGGCCGAAGCGGACCCCGCGGACGCGGAGTTCTGGACGGCGGTCGAGGAGGAGGACGTCGACGCCCTCGCCTCCAGCCTGCGCCTGGACCGCGGCTCCCTGGCCCCGGTCCTCCCGGCCCTCTCACACTGGCGCAAACGCCGCCGCGAGGAGTCCACCGTGGACTCCTGGCGCTACCGGGCCACCTGGAAGCCGCTGACCGGCCTGCCCACGGCCGCCCTGACGGGCACCTGGCTCGTCGTCGCCCCCGAAGGGGCCGACACCGGCACCCTCACCGGTGTCCTCGCCGCTCACGGCGCCGACCCGCGCACCCTCGTCCTGGACGACGCCTGCGCCGATCGCGCGACCCTGACCGCGCGCCTGACCGACCTCGGCGACGCGGCGGACCTCACGGGCGTGGTGTCCCTGCTGGCCGAGGCCGAGGGGCAGAGCACCACGCACCCGGCGCTCACCCGCGGGCTCGCCCTGACCCTCGCGCTCGTCCAGGCACTCGGCGACGCCGGAATCGACGCACCCCTGTGGTGCCTGACCCAAGGAGCCGTCGCCACCGGCCGCGCGGACCGGCTGACCCACCCCGACCAGGCCCAGATCCTCGGCCTCGGCTGGACCGCCGCCCTCGAACACCCCCAGCGCTGGGGCGGCCTGGTCGACCTGCCCGAGCGGCTCGACCAGAGGGCCGGCGAGCGCCTGGCCGCCGTCCTGACCGGCCGCACCGGAGAGGACCAGCTCGCCCTGCGCGCCTCGGGTGTCCTCACCCGCCGCGTCGTCCGCGCCTCCGGCGCCACCCCGTCCCCGGCCGACCCCTGGACGCCGAGGGGCACCACCCTCGTCACCGGCGGCACCGGCACCCTCGCCCCGCACCTCGCCCGCTGGCTCGCCCAACAGGGCGCCGAGCACATCGTGCTCACCAGCCGCCGCGGCCCGGCGGCGCCCGGCGCCGACGAACTCGTCCGGGAACTGACCGAGTCGGGCTGCGAAGCCGGTGTCGTCGCCTGTGACCTGACCGACCGCGACGCGGTGGCGCAGATGCTCGCCGCGCTGGAGGCCGAGGGCCGCACCGTACGCACCGTCGTGCACACCGCCGTCACCATCGAGCTGGCCTCGCTGGACGAGACGACGCCCGACGACTTCGCGAAGGTCATGGACGCCAAGGTCACCGGCGCCCGCCATCTGGACGAACTCCTCGGCGACGACCTCGACGCCTTCGTCCTGTACTCCTCCACCGCCGGCCTGTGGGGCAGCGGCGCGCACGCCGCCTACGTCGCCGGCAACGCCTACCTGAACGCCCTGGCCGAACACCGCCGCGCCCGCGGCGCCCACGCCACCGCCGTCTCCTGGGGCATCTGGGCCGACGACCTCAAGCTCGGCCGCGTCGACCCCGGCCAGATCCGCCGCAGCGGACTGGTCTTCATGGACCCGCAGCTGGCCCTCACCGGGCTGCGACAGGCCCTCGACGACGACGAGACGGTGCTGGCCGTCGCGGACGTGGACTGGGAGCGCTACCACCCCGTCTTCACCGCCGCACGGCCCACCACCCTCTTCGAAGACCTGCCGGAGGTGGGGGAGTTGGCGTCGGCCGGCGCCGACGTCCCGGACTCCGGGAGCGAGTTCGCCAACCGACTCGTCGGGCTGGACGCCGTCGAGCAGGACCGGCTCCTGCTGGACCTCGTCCGCGGCGAGGCGGCCACCGCACTCGGCCACGCCTCACCCGACGTCCTCTCCGAACAACGCGCCTTCCGCGACGTCGGCTTCGATTCGCTGACCGCCGTCGACCTGCGCAACCGGATCGCCGCCGTGACCGGGCTCGCCCTGCCGAGCACCATGGTCTTCGACTACCCCAACCCGCTCGCCCTCGTCGCCTTCCTGCGCGAGTCCCTCGCCGGGTCCGCCACCGGCACCACCGCCACGACCACGAACACCGCCGTCGCCGACGACGACCCCATCGCCATCATCGGCATGAGCTGCCGCTACCCCGGCGGCGTCGACTCCCCGGAGAAGCTGTGGCGCCTGGTCGCCGAAGGCGGCGACGCCACAAGTGAGTTCCCCGCCGACCGCGGCTGGGACGCCGAGGGCCTCTACGACCCCGACCCCGACCGGGCCGGCCACACCTACTCGACCCGGGGCGGCTTCCTGCACGACGCCGCCGACTTCGACGCCTCCTTCTTCGGCATCTCGCCCCGCGAGGCCCTGGCCATGGACCCCCAGCAGCGCCTGCTGCTGGAGACCTCCTGGGAGGCGATGGAGCGCGCCGGGATCGATCCCGCCACCCTGCGGGGCAGCAGCACCGGCACGTTCATCGGCGCCAGCTATCAGGACTACGGGGCCTCCGGCGCGAGCGCGGAGGGCGCCGAGGGGCACCTGATCACCGGCACCATCTCCAGCGTCCTGTCCGGCCGGCTCTCCTACACCTACGGTTTCGAGGGCCCGGCCGTCTCCCTCGACACCGCCTGCTCCTCCTCCCTGGTCGCCCTGCACCTGGCCTGCCAGTCCCTGCGCAACGGCGAGAGCTCCCTGGCCCTCGCGGGCGGTGTCAGCATCATGTCCACGCCCGGTGCGTTCGTCGGCTTCAGCCGGCAGCGCGCGATGGCGGCCGACGGCCGCTGCAAGGCCTACTCGGACCAGGCCGACGGCATGAGCCTGGCCGAGGGCGTCGGCCTCGTCCTCGTCGAGCGACTGTCCGACGCCCGCCGCAACGGGCACCAGATCCTGGCCGTCATCCGGGGCTCCGCCGTCAACCAGGACGGCGCCTCCAACGGACTGACCGCGCCCAACGGCCCGTCCCAGCAGCGCGTCATCCGCCAGGCCCTGGCCAACGCCGGCGTGCCGGCCGCCGAGGTCGACGTCATCGACGGCCACGGCACCGGTACCGCCCTCGGCGACCCCATCGAGGCCCAGGCCCTGCTCGCCACCTACGGCGAGGACCGCGACGCGCACAGCCCGCTGCTGCTGGGCTCCGTCAAGTCCAACATCGGCCACACCCAGATGGCGTCCGGCGTCGCCAGCGTCATCAAGATGGTCCTGGCCATGCGCCACGCCACCGTGCCGCAGAGCCTGCACATCGACCGGCCCTCCTCGCACGTCGACTGGAGCTCCGGCGCCATCCACCTGCTCACCGAACCGCTGCCCTGGCCGAGCACCGCACACCCGCGCCGCGCGGGCGTCTCCTCCTTCGGACTCAGCGGCACCAACGTCCACACCATCCTCGAACAGGCCCCGGAAGACCGGCCCGAGGAAACCACCGAGGCCGCACCGGCCCGCCCGGCCGACCCCGCCCCCGTCCCCGTGACCCTGTCCGGACGCACCGAAGCGAGCCTGCGCGCCCAGGCCGGGCGGCTCCTGACCCACCTCGCCGACCACCCCCACCTCCCGCTCACCGACCTCGCCTTCTCCCTCGCCACCTCCCGCGCCGCCCTGGAACACCGCGCGGCCGTCGTCACCGACGACCCCGACACCCTCCTCCGCGCCCTGACCGCGCTGCGCGACGCAGCCCCCGACGGCGGACTGCTCACCGGCCGCCCGGACCGCGGCCGGCTGGCCTTCCTCTTCACCGGCCAGGGCAGCCAACGCCCGGGAATGGGCCGCGAGCTCTACGACCGCCACCCGGTGTACGCACAGGCCCTGGACGCCGTGCTGGCCCACTTCGACCTCGCACTCGACCGCCCGCTGCGGGAGATCCTCTTCGCCGACCCGGGCACCCCCGAGGCCGCGCTGCTGGACGACACCGGCTACACCCAACCGGCCCTCTTCGCCCTCGAAGTGGCGCTGTTCCGCCTCGCCGAGTCCTGGGGCCTGCGCCCCGACTACGTCGCGGGCCACTCCATCGGAGAGTTCGCCGCCGCGCACGCCGCCGGAGTCCTCTCCCTGGAGGACGCCTGCACCCTGGTCGCGGCCCGCGGCCGTCTGATGGCGGCCCTGCCCCCGGGCGGCGCGATGGCCTCCGTCGAGGCCGCCGAGGACGAGGTGCTGCCGCTCCTCCCGGAGTACGAAGGGCGCCTGTCCGTCGCCGCCGTCAACACCCCGGCGTCCCTGGTCGTCGCGGGCGACGAGGACGCGGTACGCGCCGTGGCGGACCACTTCCGCGAGCTCGGCCGCCGCACCAAGCGGCTGCGGGTCAGCCACGCCTTCCACTCGCCGCACATGGACGCGATGCTGGACGACTTCGCCCGCGTCGCCGAAGGAGTGACCTTCCACGCGCCGTCGCTGCCGCTGGTGTCCACCCTGACCGGCGAGCCGGCCACGGCCGACGACCTGTGCGCGCCGCAGTACTGGACCCGGCAGGTCCGCGGCACCGTCCGCTTCGCCGACGCCGTACGGCACCTCACCGAGCACGGTGTGACGACCTTCTTCGAGCTCGGCCCGGACGCCGTACTCAGCGGCGCGGTACGCGAGGGCACCGACGAGCAGACCCCCGCCACCGCCATCGCGGCACTGCGCCGCGACCGGCCCGAGGCCCCGGCACTGACCACCGCACTGGCCCGGCTCCACCTCCACGGCGTACGGATCGACTGGGACGCCGTGTTCGCGGACGGCGGCGCCCGGCGGGTCGACCTGCCCACCTACCCCTTCCAGCGCGAGCGCTACTGGCCCGAGCCGACCGCCGAAGCCGCCGCACCCGCACACCCCGCCGACGCGGCGGAAGCGGAGTTCTGGTCGGCCGTCGAGCGCGCGGACCTTCAGTCCCTGGGCTCCTCGCTGGACCTGGACGACGGCACGCTCACTGCCGTCGTGCCCGCCCTCTCCTCCTGGCGGCGCAAGAGCCGGGAGCGCTCCACCGTCGACGGCTGGCGCTACCGGACCACCTGGAAGCCCCGGACCGGCCCGGCCGCCGCCGGACACCCGGCCGGCACCTGGCTGGTGCTCGCGCCGGCCGACGGCGAGCGAGCCTGGACCGACCAGGTCGTCGGCGCCCTGGGCACCGACTCCGTACGGGTCGACGTGACCGCTCCGCAGCGCCAGGAGCTGGCCGGGACGTTGAGCGAACTGGTCGCCGAACACGGCGGGTTCGCGGGCGTCCTGTCCCTGCTGGCAACGGCCGGCGAAGGCGCCGGGGACACCGAGAACGCCGGGGACGCCGACGCGGCCACGACCGCGGGCCTGCTGCTGACGGCCACCGCCCTCCAGGCCCTGGGCGACGCCGACATCGAGGCCCCGCTGTGGTGCGTGACCCGCACCGCCGTGGCCGTGGACCGCGCCGAACACCCGGCCCGCCCCGCCCAGGCCGCCGTCTGGGGTCTGGGCAGAGTGGCCGCGCTGGAGCACCCGCAGCGCTGGGGCGGCCTCGTCGACCTCCCCGACGCGCTCGACGGCACCACCCTGCGCCGCCTGGCCACCGTCCTCGCCGACAGCGACGGCGAGGACCAGCTCGCCCTGCGCACCACCGCGACCTTCGTCCGCCGGCTGGTCCACCACCGCGCCGCACCGGCCCCCGAGGCGGGCACGTACCGCCCCACCGGAACCGTGCTCGTCACCGGCGGCACCGGCGCGCTCGGCGGCCACGTCGCCCGATGGCTGGCCGGCGCGGGTGCCGCACACCTGCTACTGGTCAGCCGACGCGGCGCCGACGCTCCAGGTGCCGCCGAACTCGCCGAAGAAATCGAGGAGTTGGGCTCCCGGGTCACCCTCGCGGCGTGCGACACCGCCGACCGCGACGCGCTCGCCGCCGTACTGGCCGCGATCCCCGACGAGCACCCGCTCACCGCGGTGTTCCACACCGCCGGCACCGTCGACGACGGCACCCTGGACACGCTCACCCCCGAGCAGTTCACCGCCGTCCTGCGCGCCAAGGTCACCGCCACCCTCAACCTGCACGAGACGACCCGCGACCGGGACCTGAGCGCCTTCGTGCTCTTCTCCTCCGTCGCCGGCACCCTCGGCGCACCCGGCCAGGGCAACTACGCCGCCGCCAACGCCTTCCTCGACGCCTTCGCCGAACACCGCCGCGCCCACGGCCTGCCCGCGACCTCGCTGGCCTGGGGCCCCTGGGCCGAGACCGGAATGGCGGCCGACGGCACCGGCATCCAGGACCGCGTCCGCCGCGGCGGCTTCACCCCCATGGCACCCCAGCTCGCCCTCGGCGCCCTGCGCCAGGCGATCGAGCACGACGCCCCGACGCTGACCCTCGCGGACATCGACTGGCAGCGCTACGCGAGCGTGTTCACCGCGCTGCGCCCCAGCCCCCTCGTCGGCGACCTGCCCGAACTGCTCCGGGCCACGCCGCCCGCCGGGACACCCGAAGCCGCCCTACGGGAACCGGCCCTGCGCCAGCGGCTCGCCGGGCTCTCCCCGGCCGCGCGCCCGCGCTTCGTCCTGGACCTGGTACGCACCCAGGTGGCCGCCGTCCTCGGACACACCGGCACCTCGGACATCGGCGCCGACCGCGCCTTCAGCGACCTCGGTTTCGACTCGCTGACCACCGTCGAACTGCGGAACACCCTGACGGCCACCACCGGCCTGAAACTGCCCGCGACCCTCGTCTACGACTACCCGACCCCGACCGCCCTCGCCGACTTCCTGCTCACCGAACTCCTGGGCGCCCTGCCCGAGTCCGGAACCGGCACCCCGGCCCTCGCCGGCCGGGCGGCGGACGACGACCCCATCGCCATCGTCGGCATGAACTGCCGCTTCCCCGGCGGCGTCCGGTCCCCCGAGGACCTCTGGCAGCTGCTGAGCCGCGGCGAGGACGCGATCAGCGGATTCCCCGCGGACCGCGGCTGGGACCTGGACGCACTCGCCCAGGGAGCCTCCGCCACCCTCGAAGGCGGCTTCCTGGACGGCGTCGGCCTCTTCGACGCCCCCTTCTTCGGCATCGCGCCGCGAGAGGCCCTGGCCATGGACCCCCAGCAGCGGCTGCTGCTGGAAACCTCCTGGGAGGCGTTCGAGCGCGCCGGAATCGACGCGACCACCCTGCGCGGCAGCCGCACCGGCGTCTTCATCGGCACCAACGGCCAGGACTACGCCACGCTCCTTCGCCAGGGCACCGGCACCGCCGACATCCGCGGCCACGTCGCCACCGGCAACACCGCCAGCGTCATGTCCGGCCGCCTCTCCTACGCCTTCGGGCTGGAGGGCCCGGCCGTCACCGTCGACACCGCCTGCTCCTCCGCGCTGGTCGCCCTGCACATGGCCGCGGGCGCCCTGCGCAGCGGCGAGTGCAGCCTCGCCCTGGCCGGCGGCGTCTCGGTCATGTCCAGCCCCGACTCCTTCACCGAGTTCACGGTCCAGGGTGGACTGGCCCCCGACGGGCGGTGCAAGCCGTTCGCCGACGCGGCCGACGGCACCAGCTGGTCCGAGGGCGTGGGCGTCCTCCTCCTGGAACGCCTCTCCGACGCGCGCCGCAACGGCCACGACGTATGGGGCATTGTGCGCGGCACCGCCGTCAACCAGGACGGCGCCTCCAACGGGCTGACCGCGCCCAGCGGACGGGCCCAGCAGCGCGCCATCCGCCAGGCTCTCGCCGATGCCGACCTCACCCCCGCCGACGTCGATGTCGTCGAGGCGCACGGCACCGGCACCACCCTCGGCGACCCCATCGAGGCCCACGCCCTCATCGCCGCCTACGGACAGGACCGGCCGAAGGACCACCCGCTGCTGCTCGGCGCCGTCAAGTCGAACCTGGGTCACACCCAGGCCGCGGCCGGCGTCGCCGGCACCATCAAGGTGCTCCTGGCGATGCGCCACGGCGTCCTGCCCAAGACCCTGCACCTCAACTCCCCGTCCTCGCACGTCGACTGGACGGACGGCACGGTCTCCCTCCTCACCGAGCAGCAGGAGTGGCCCGAGACCGGGCGCGCCCGGCGGGCCGGCGTCTCCGCCTTCGGCGTCAGCGGCACCAACGCCCACGTCATCATCGAGCAGGCGCCGAACGCCGAGGAGCCCGTGGCGCCGGAGCGGCCCGCCACGGTGCCGGGCATCGTGCCCTGGCCGGTGTCGGGCAGGTCCGAGGCCGCGCTGGCGGCAGGGATCGAGCGGATCTCCGCGCTGACCGGCCCGTCACCGGTCGACGTGGGCCACTCCCTCGCCACCGGCAGGGCGGCCTTCACCCACCGAGCGGTCCTCGCGGCCGACGGAGCGGGCGTACGGGAACTGGCACGCGGCGTCGCCCAGGAGGCCGACGGGAAGCTGGCGGTGCTGTTCTCGGGCCAGGGTGCGCAACGAGTGGGCATGGGCCGGGAGTTGTACGGCCGGTTCCCGGTGTTCGCCGAGGCGTTGGACGAGGTCCTGGCGCACTTCGACGCCGGGCTGCGGGATGTGATCTTCGGCGATGCGGAGGGTCTGGACGAGACGGGGTGCACCCAGCCGGCGCTGTTCGCCCTCGAGGTGGCGTTGTTCCGGCTGGTGGAGTCGTTGGGCGTACGTCCGGACTTCGTGGCCGGGCATTCGATCGGCGAGATCGCGGCGGCGCATGTGGCCGGGGTGTTCTCGCTGGCGGATGCGTGTGAGCTGGTGGCGGCGCGGGCGCGGCTGATGCAGGCCCTGCCGGCCGGTGGCGCGATGGTGGCCGTCCAGGCGGCGGAGAGCGAGGTGGCCGCGCGGCTGGTCGACGGGGTGTCGATCGCGGCGGTCAACGGCCCGGAGTCGGTCGTCCTTGCAGGTGAGGAGGCCGAAGTGGTCCGCATCGCCGCCGAGCTGGCGGCCGAGGGCCGCAAGACGCAGCGGCTGTCGGTGAGCCACGCCTTCCACTCGCCATTGATGGAGCCGATGCTGGCGGACTTCGGCCGGGTGGCCGAGGGCCTGTCGTACGAGGCGCCGCAGATCCCGGTCGTCTCGAACGTGACCGGTGAACCGGCCGCCGAGGAGCTGCTGTGCTCGCCCGGCTACTGGGTCCGGCACGTCCGCGAGACCGTGCGGTTCGCCGACGGCGTGCGCGCTCTGGAGGCCGAAGGCGCCTCGGTCTTCCTGGAGTTGGGCCCGGACGGCGTGCTGACGGCGATGGCTCAGCACACCCTGGACGGTGCCGCGACCGCCGTTCCGGCCCTGCGCAAGGACCGGCCGGAGGAGACCTCGTTGGTCACCGCTCTCGCACACCTGCACGTCACGGGTGTGGCGGTGGACTGGGCCGCGTGGTTCGCCGGTACCGGCGCCCGCCGCGTCGACCTGCCCACCTACCCCTTCCAGCACCAGTGGTACTGGCCGGACGGCGCGCCCGCGGCGGATGCGCGGACCGGTGCGCCGGACCCGGCGGACGCCGAGTTCTGGGACGCGGTGGAGCGCGAGGACCTCTCGTCGCTCTCGGCCGACCTGGAGCTGGACGACGCCGCGCTGTCGGCGCTCGTCCCCGCCCTGTCCGCCTGGCGCCGCAAGCGCGTCGAGCGGTCAACCGTGGACGGCTGGCGCTATCACGTGACCTTCGAGCCGCTGACCGGCGCCGCGCCCGGCACCCTCGCCGGGCCGTGGCTGGCGCTCGTTCCGGCGGGCGGCGCCGACGACGAGTGGACCGAGGCCGTGCTCGCGGCACTCGGCGAGCCGGTCACCGTCGAAGCCGCCCCGACCGACCGCTGCGCGCTCGCCGGACGGCTGTCCGAACTCGCGGCCGAGGGCGTCGAGTTCACCGGAGTGGTCTCGCTCCTCGCCGCCCCGTACACCGACGCCCTCCCCTCCGGGCCGGCCTGGCCCGACGAGGCGTTGCGGGCACTGGCGGACGCCGGAATCGACGTCCCGCTGTGGTGCCTGACCCGCGGCGCGGTGTCGGTGGGCCGCTCGGAGACCGACGTCAGCCCCGCCCAGGCGGCGGTGTGGGGGCTCGGCAGGGTCGCCGCCCTGGACCACCCGGACCGCTGGGGTGGCCTGGTCGACGTACCGCAGGTACTCGACCGGCGCTCGGCCGAACGGCTTCGCGCCGTACTCTCCGGCACCGGCGACGAGGACCAGGTGGCGCTGCGGCCCTCCGGCGTCTTCGGGCGACGGCTGGTGCGCGCCACGGATGACGCCGCCGCGACTCCGTGGCAGCCGACCGGCACGGTCCTGGTCGTCGGCCCGGCGTCCGGCACCGGCGGACACTGCGTCCGCTGGCTCGCCGGACAGGGCGCCCAGCACCTCGTACTGGCCGACCCCACCGCACCGGACACGGCGCAGTTGCGCGCCGAACTCGACGCCCTCGGCGTGCCGTTGACGGTGCTCGATTGCGCACCGGCCGACGGCGAGGCGCTGCTGACCGCGCTCGCCGCGCTCCCGGCGCAGACGCCGCTGACCGCCGTGGTCCATACGGCCGGGCCGTCCGACGCCGACGCGTACGGGTCCGCCGCCGCCGAGGACCCCGGCGCCGCGCTGGCCGCGCTGGGCGCGGACGTGGAGAGCCTGGCGGCCGTGGCCGAGGCGGCGGTCGGCGACCGCCCGCTGGACGCGTTCGTCCTCTTCTCCTCGATCGCCGGGACCTGGGGCGCCGGCGGCCGGGGTACCGAGGCGGCGGCCGGAGCCCAACTCGACGCCCTGGCACGCACCATGCGCGCACGCGGACTGCCCGCCACGACCGTCGCGTGGGGCGGCTGGGCCGACACCGCCTCCGACAGCCTGGCCGCCCACCTGAGGGCCAACGGGCTGCCCGCGATGGACCCCGCGCGGGCCCTGACCGCGCTCGCCCGCTCCCTCGGCACCGACACCCCCTCGGTGACGGTCGCCGACGTGCGGTGGGACGGGTTCGCGCCCGCCTTCACCCGCAACCGGCGCAGCGCCCTGTTCGCGGAACTGCCCGAGGCCCGCGAGGCGCTCGCGGACCCGGGCGACGCCGAGCGGGGTGCGGTGGGCACCGCCGCAGGCCTGCGGGCCGAACTCGCCACCCGCCCGGACGCGGAACGCACCGAAGTCCTGCTGGCCCTGGTCCGCGACCGGGTGGCCGCGGTGCTCGGGTTCGCGGACGCCGACGCCGTACCTTCCGGCCAGGCGTTCAAGGACCTCGGCTTCGACTCGCTGACCGCGGTCGACCTGCGCAACCAGCTCGCCACCGCGACGGGTCTGGCCCTGCCCGCCACCCTCGTCTTCGACTACCCCACGGCCGCCGCGCTGGCCGACCACCTGACGGCCGAACTCCTCGGCGAGGACGGGGCGGAACGTCCCTCCGCGGCGTGGGCGAAGGACGCCGACACCGCCGAGGACCCGGTCGTCATCGTCGGTATGAGCTGCCGCTACCCGGGCGGGATCCGCTCGCCCGAGGACCTGTGGCAGCTGGTCACGGGCGAGACGGACGCCATCGGAGGCTTCCCCACGGACCGCGGCTGGGACCTGGACCGGCTGCTGCACGGCGACCGGGACGGCCACGGCCGGACCGTCACCGGCGAAGGCGGATTCCTCTACGACGTGGCCGACTTCGACCCCGGATTCTTCGGGATCTCACCGCGCGAGGCGATGGTGATGGACCCACAGCAGCGCATCCTCCTGGAAGCCACCTGGGAGGCCCTGGAGCGCACCGGCATCGACCCCGCACAGCTGCGCGGCGGCGACACCGGCGTGTTCATCGGCGGCGGATCGGGCGACTACCGGCCCGAAGCGGGCCAGCTGGGCCATGCGCAGACCGCGCAGTCGGCGAGCCTGCTCTCCGGCCGGGTGGCCTACCACTTCGGCCTGGAAGGCCCCACCGTCAGCGTCGACACGGCCTGCTCGTCGTCCCTGGTGGCACTCCACCTGGCCGCCCAGGCCCTGCGCGCGGGCGAGTGCTCCATCGCCCTGACCGGCGGTGTGACGGTGATGTCCAGTCCGGTGAACTTCGTCGAGTTCGGGGAGATGGGAGCCCTCGCGCCGGACGGCCGCTGCCGGCCCTTCGCGTCCGCCGCGGGCGGCACCGGCTGGTCCGAGGGCGTGGGCGTCCTCGTCCTGGAACGGCTCTCGGACGCCCGTCGCAACGGGCACGACGTCCTCGCGGTGCTGCGCGGCTCGGCCGTCAACCAGGACGGCGCCAGCAACGGCATCACCGCGCCCAACGGTCCCTCGCAGCGCCGGGTCATCCAGCGGGCGCTGGCCAACGCGGGCCTGGCACCGGCCGATGTGGACGCCGTGGAGGCGCACGGCACCGGCACCACCTTGGGTGACCCCATCGAGGCGCAGGCGCTGCTGGCCACGTACGGACAGGGCCGCGACCCCGAGCTGCCGCTGCTGCTCGGGTCGGTGAAGTCCAACATCGGCCACACCCAGGCCGCCGCGGGCGTCGCCGGCGTGATCAAGATGGTGCTGGCGATGCGCCACGGCGTGCTGCCGAGGTCTTTGCACATCGACGAGCCCTCGGCACACGTCGACTGGACCGCCGGCGCCGTGGAACTGCTCGCGGACGCGGCCGACTGGCCGCGCACGGGCCGCCCGCGCCGGGCCGGAATCTCGGCCTTCGGCGCCAGCGGCACCAACTCCCACGTGATCATCGAGCAGCCCGCGGAAACCGTGGCGGACGAGCCCGAGCGCCCCCAGGGAGCGGGCGGCCCGCTGCCGGTGCCCGTGTCGGGCGCCGTGCCGGAAGCGCTGCGGGCCCAGGCCCGGCAGCTGCACGCCTACGTGGCCGCCCGGCCCGACCTCACGGTCGCCGCGTTCGCGCGGTCCACGGCCACCACCCGGTCGGCCTTCACCCACCGGGCCGCCGTTCTCGCCGAAGGCCGCGAGGAGCTGCTCACGGGGCTGGCCGCGCTCGCCGACGGACTCGACACCCCCCAGGTCCTGCGAGGCGAGGCGACGGAGCGCCGCGGCAAGCTCGCGGTGCTGTTCTCCGGCCAGGGTGCGCAGCGCGTGGGCATGGGCCGGGAACTCCACGCCCGCTTCCCGGTGTTCGCCGAGGCCCTGGACGCGGTGACGGCACGCCTGGACGCGGAACTGGAACTCCCGCTGCGGGACGTCATGTTCGCGGACGCGGAGCGGCTGAACGAGACGGGCTTCACCCAGCCCGCGCTGTTCGCCCTCGAGGTGGCGCTGTTCCGCCTGGTCGAGTCCTGGGGCATCCGCCCGGACTTCGTCGCCGGGCACTCCGTCGGCGAGATCGCGGCCGCGCACGTGGCCGGTGTCTTCTCCCTGGACGACGCGTGCCGGCTGGTGGCCGCACGGGCGCGGCTGATGAACGCCCTGCCCACGGGCGGCGCCATGGTCGCCGTACAGGCCACCGAGGAGGAGATCCGGGCGCACCTGACCGACGGCGTGTCCCTCGCCGCGGTCAACGGACCGCGGTCGGTGGTCCTCTCCGGCGACGAGATTGCCGTCCTCGGCATCGCGGAGAAGTTCGCCGCCGACGGGCGCAGGACCAGGCGTCTGCGGGTGAGCCATGCATTCCACTCACTGCACATGGATGCCGTCCTGGAAGAGTTCCGACGAGTCGCCCAAGGTCTGGACTACCACGCCCCGGCGATCCCGCTGGTGTCCAACGTGACCGGCGAGGCGGCGACCGAGCAGCAGGTGTGCTCCCCGGACTACTGGGTGCGCCACGTCCGCGAGGCCGTCCGCTTCGGTGACGGCGTGCGCACCCTCGCCGAACGCGGCGTGTCCGTCTTCCTGGAGCTCGGCCCGGACGGCTCCCTCTGCGCCATGGCCCAGGACACCCTGGAGACCCTGCCCTCGCAGGCGGTCACCGTCCCGGCGCTGCGCCGGGACCGCGGTGAGCAGGAGTCCGTGGCCGGCGTTCTCGCCCGGCTGTACGTCGACGGCACCGTCCCGGACTGGGACGCCCTGCTCGACGGGGCCGCGACCGCGCCCCGCCGC
Organism: Streptomyces sp. NPDC053427; assembly: GCF_044544985.1. NCBI lineage: Bacteria > Bacillati > Actinomycetota > Actinomycetes > Kitasatosporales > Streptomycetaceae > Streptomyces > Streptomyces sp. NPDC053427. Next base: position 433,684 of record NZ_JBITYA010000001.1, read on the forward strand.
GCCGATCTGCCCACCTACCCCTTCCAGCGCCAGCGGTACTGGCCGGCCGCCCGGCCGGCCGCCGACCCCGCCGCACCGGGCGGCGAGGACGACGGCTTCTGGACGGCGGTGCGCGAGGCCGACTTCACCTCGTTGGAGACGACGCTGAACGTCGACGGCGACGCACTGGCCAAGGTGCTTCCCGCGCTCGCGGACTGGCGCCGCCGACGCGACGAGGAGGGCACCGTCGACGGCTGGCGGCAGCAGATCACCTGGCAGCCGCTGACCCCGCAGCCCTCCCGCACCCCGGCCGGCACCTGGCTCGCCGTGCTCCCGGCCGGACACGCCGACGACCCCTGGGCCGTCGACACCGTCGCCGCGCTGGGCCCGGACACCGTACGCCTGACAGCGCCCGGCCCCGACCGCGCGGCACTGGCCGCACAACTGCGCCAACTGGTCGCCGACGGGCGCGAGTTCACCGGAGTGGTGTCCCTGCTCGCCCTCGCCGCCGTACCCGGACGCGGTGCGGATGCCCCCGAGGGACTGGCCCTGACCACCGCCCTGATCCAGGCGCTCGGCGACGCGGACCTCCCCGCACCCCTGTGGTGCGTCACCCGCGGTGCGGTCGCCGCCACGCCCGCCGAGCCCGTACCCGGGCTCGCCCAGGCCGCCGTATGGGGCCTGGGCCGGGTCGCCGCCCTGGAGTACCCGCAGCGCTGGGGCGGTCTGATCGATCTGCCCGACACCCTCGACGCGCGGTGCACGGCCCGCTTCGCCGAAACCCTCGCGGCCCCCGGTGGCGAGGACCAGATCGCCATCCGGCCCTCCGCCGCCCTCGGCCGCCGACTGGTACCCGTACCGGCCCGGAGCGGCACACCGGAGTGGGAGCCCACCGGCACCGTCCTGATCACCGGCGGCACCGGCGCCCTGGGCGCCCAGGTGGCGCGCCGGCTCGCCGAGGCGGGCGCCCGGCACCTGCTGCTCCTGAGCCGCCGGGGCGCCGACGCCCCCGGCGCGGACGGACTGCGGGCCGAACTCACCGCACTGGGCGCCGAGGTCACCCTCACCGCCTGCGATGCCGCCGACCGCGACGCGCTCGCCGCGGCCCTCGCCGCGATTCCCGACGAGGCACCCCTGACCGGCGTGATCCACACGGCGGGCGTCCTGGACGACGGCGTCCTCGACAGCCTCACCCCGGACCGCTACGAGGCCGTCTTCCGCGCCAAGGCCGCCTCGGCCCTGGCCCTGCACGACCTCACCCGGGACCTGGACCTGGCGGTGTTCGCCCTGTTCTCCTCGTCCTCCGGAGCGGTCGGCAACGCCGGCCAGGCCAACTACGCCGCCGCCAACGCCTACCTGGACGCCCTCGCCGAACAGCGCCGGGCCCAGGGCCTGGCCGCGACCTCGATCGCCTGGGGCGTGTGGGGCGGCAACGGAATGGCCGCGGACCAGCGGGCGGCCGACGCGGCCCGGCGCACCGGAATCCGGCCGCTGGACCCGGACCTCGCCGTCGTGGCGCTGCGCCGGGCCGTCTTGGACGGGCGGCCCACCGAGGTCGTCGCCGACATCGAACGCGACCGGTTCGTCCGCTCCTTCACCGCCGTACGGCCCAGCGCGCTCCTCGGCGCGCCGACAGTCGTCGAGCACCGGGCGGCGGAGGACACCGGCGAGGACGCCACCGGCGACGCGCTGCGCGAGAAGCTGGCCGGCCTGACGCCCGCCAAGCGCGCGCAGGCCGTACTGAGCCTGGTCCGCAGCCGGGCCGCGGCCGTACTGGGACACCCCACGGTCGACGCCGTAGGTGCCGACCGGGCGTTCCGCGACCTCGGCTTCGACTCCCTCAGCGCCGTCGAACTGCGCAACCAGCTCGGCGCCGCGACCGGACTGAGCCTGACCGCCACGCTCGTCTTCGACCACCCCAACTCCGCCGACCTGGCGGACCACCTGCTGAGCCTGCTCGTCCCCGACGAGGGACCGGGGGACGGGGCCGGCGACGGCGACCCGGACTCCTCCGGCATCCGGGCCCTGCTCGCCTCCGTCTCCATGAACCAACTGCGCGAGATCGGCGTACTCGAACCCCTGATGAAGCTCGCCGCCGAACAGGCCGCGGCATCCGACGGCGCGGCCGCCGGAACGACAGCAGACGCCTACGACGAGTCGATCGACGCGATGGACGTCACCGACTTGGTGCAGGCGGCACTCGACGGCAACTCCTCCCAAGAGCGTTGAAAGAGCTGAAAGAGCGGACCATGACCACATCCAGTGAAACCGTCGTCGCAGCCCTCCGCGCCTCGTTGAAGGAAGCCGAGCACCTGCGCCGACAGAACCACAAGCTCGTCGCCGCGGCCACCGAACCGATCGCGATCGTGGCGATGGCCTGCCGGTACCCCGGCGGCGTGCACTCACCCGAGGACCTGTGGGAACTCCTGGCCGCGGGCAAGGACGCGATCGGCCCGTTCCCCACGGACCGCGGCTGGGACCTGGACGCCCTGCGGGACGCCGGGGTCGACGAGCGCGGCAACGCCGTCAGTCAGGAAGGCGGCTTCCTCGACGGCGTGGGGGACTTCGACGCCGGGTTCTTCGGCATCTCCCCGCGTGAGGCCGTCACCATGGACCCGCAGCAGCGGCTGCTGCTGGAGACCTCCTGGGAGGCCATCGAGCGCGCCGGAATCGACCCGACGACTCTGCGTGGCAGCCGCACCGGCGTGTTCGTCGGTACCAACGGCCAGGACTACGCCTACCTGCTGGTGCGCTCGCTGGCCGACGCCACCGGCGACATCGGCACCGGCATCGCCGCCAGCGCCACGTCCGGCCGGCTGTCCTACACGCTGGGCCTGGAAGGCCCGGCGGTGACCGTCGACACGGCGTGCTCCTCCTCGCTCGTGGCCCTGCACACGGCGACCCACGCCCTTCGGGCCGGTGAGTGCTCGCTGGCCCTGGTCGGCGGGGTCAACGTCATGTCGTCCCCCGGTTCCCTGATGGAGTTCAGCCGGCAGGGCGGGCTGGCGGCGAACGGCCGGTGCAAGGCGTTCGCCGACGCGGCCGACGGCACCGGCTGGTCGGAAGGCGTCGGCATCCTCGTCGTCGAGCGCCTGAGCGACGCCCGCCGGAACGGGCACCCCGTGCTCGCGGTCGTCCGGGGCTCGGCCGTCAACCAGGACGGCGCCTCCAACGGCTTCACCGCGCCCAGCGGGCCGTCGCAACAGCGGGTGATCCGGCAGGCGCTGGCCGGCGCCGGGTTGTCGGCCTCGGACGTGGACGTGGTCGAGGCGCACGGCACGGGCACGCCGCTCGGCGACCCGATCGAGGCCCAGGCGCTGCTGGCCACCTACGGACAGGACCGCGACCCCGAGCGGCCGCTGCTCCTCGGCTCGGTGAAGTCCAACCTCGGTCATACGCAGGCGGCGGCCGGTGCGGCGGGGATCATCAAGATGGTCCTGGCGATGCGGCACGGCGTACTGCCGGGGACCCTGCACGTGGACGCGCCGTCGTCGCACGTGGACTGGTCCTCCGGTGCGGTGGAGCTGCTGACGGAGTCCCGGGAGTGGCCCGGTGCCGACCGCCCGTGGCGGGCGGGTGTGTCGTCGTTCGGGATCAGCGGTACCAACGCCCACGTCATCATCGAACAGGCGGAACCGACCGAAGTCCCGGAAACCGAATCGGGGTCGGCGCCCGCCGTCGTCCCGTGGCTGGTGTCGGGCAGGACCGAGGAGGCGCTGGCGGCGGGGATCGAGCGGATCTCCTCGCGCCGCGGTGCGGCATCACCGGTCGATGTGGCGTTCTCGCTCGCCTCGGGCCGCTCGGCCTTCGAGCACCGCGCGGTGCTGCTGGCCCGGTGCCCCGACGGCGAGCTGTCCGAGGCGGCCCGAGGTTGCGTCGAGGAGGACCGCCCGCTCGCGGTGTTGTTCTCGGGTCAGGGTGCGCAACGGGTGGGCATGGGCCGGGAGTTGTGCGGCCGGTTCCCGGTGTTTGCGGAGGCGTTGGACGAGGTGTTGGCGCACTTCGATGGTGAGCTGCGGGATCTGCGGGAGGTGATGTTCGCCGACGCGGAGCGGTTGGACGAGACCGGGTTCACGCAGCCGGCGCTGTTCGCGGTCGAGGTGGCGCTGTTCCGGTTGGTGGAGTCGTGGGGGATTCGTCCGGACTTCGTGGCAGGTCACTCCATCGGTGAGATCGCGGCGGCGCATGTGGCCGGGGTGTTGTCGCTGGCGGATGCGTGTGTGCTGGTGGCGGCGCGGGCGCGACTGATGCAGGCCCTGCCGGCCGGTGGCGCGATGGTGGCCGTCCAGGCGGCGGAGAGCGAGGTGGCGGCGCGGCTGGTCGACGGGGTGTCGCTGGCGGCGGTCAACGGCCCGGAGTCGGTCGTCCTTGCCGGTGAGGAGGCCGAAGTGGTCCGCATCGCCGCGGAGTTGGCGGCCGAGGGCCGCAAGACGCAGCGTCTGTCGGTGAGCCATGCCTTCCACTCGGCGTTGATGGAGCCGATGCTGGCGGACTTCCGGCGGGTGGCCGAGGGGCTGTCGTACGAGGCGCCGCGCATTCCGCTCGTCTCGAACGTGACGGGCGGACTGGCCTCCGAGGGCCTCGTCCGCTCGGCGGACTACTGGGTGCGACATGTGCGGGAGACGGTGCGGTTCGCGGACGGTGTGCGGGCGCTGGAGGCCGAAGACGTCGGCGTCTTCCTGGAGTTGGGGCCGGACGGTGTGCTGACGGCGATGACGCAGCACAGTGCCGACGAGGCCGCGGTGTGCGTCAGCGCTCTCCGCAAGGACCGGCCGGAGGAGACCGCGCTGCTGACCGCGCTGGCGCGGCTGCACGTCACGGGTGTGGCGGTGGACTGGGCCGCATGGTTCGCCGGTACCGGCGCCCGCCGCGCCGACCTGCCCACCTACCCCTTCCAGCACGAGCGGTACTGGCCCCGGCCCGCCGCGTCGTCCGGCGATGTGGCCGGTGCGGGTCTGCTGTCCGCGGAGCACCCGCTGCTGGGTGCGACGCTCACCGTCGCGGACTCCGGCGAGGTGGTGCTGACAGGCAGGTTGTCGCTCCAGACGCATCCGTGGCTGATCGACCACGTCATGGGCGGCAGCGTCCTCTTCCCGGGGACCGGTTTCCTGGAACTGGCGATGCGCGCCGCCGACCAGGTCGACTGCGACCGCGTCGAGGACCTCGTCCTGATGACGCCGCTGGTGCTCCAGGAGGACCGTGCCGCGCAGGTCCAGGTGCTGGTCGGGGCTGCCGACGAGACGGGCGCCCGCGCCGTCTCGGTGTATGCGCGCCCGGACGGCGACCCCGGTCAGCCGTGGGCTCAGCACGCGGGTGGCACGCTGACCGGCGGGGAGCGGATCGCCGACTTCGGCTCCCAGGTCTGGCCGCCGCAGGACGCGGTGGGCGTCGACCTGGAGGGCTTTTACGAGGGGACCGGCTACGGACCCGCGTTCCAGGGGCTGCGCGCGGTCTGGCAGGGCGAGGACGAGATCTTTGTCGAGGTCGCGCTGCCGGACCAGGTCGCCGGGGAGGCCGGGGCCTTCGGGCTCCATCCGGCGCTGCTGGACGCGGTGCTGCAGTCCCACCGGATGGCTGGGGTCGGCGGTGCGGACGACCAGTTTCTGCCGTTCGCCTGGAAGGGCGTCTCGCTGCATGCCGCGGGCGCGTCGGTCCTGCGGGTCCGGGTGGTGAAGACCGGTGACGACTCGGTGTCCCTCGCCGCCGTCGACGTCGAAGGCGCACCCGTGCTGTCCGCCGAGGCGATGGTGATGCGGGCCTACCGGGACCCCGGTACGGGCCGGTCGGCGACCCGGCGCGGTGCGGGGTACGACGGGCTGCTGTCGGTGGACTGGGTGGCGGCGCCCGAGGTGCAGCCCGCCGCAGTCCGGTGTGTGTCCCTGGGTGCGGATGAGCTGGGTGTGGGCGCGTCGGTCGCCTCCCTGGCGGATCTCGCGGGGGACGAGGATTTTGTGGTGGTCCCCGTGTCCGGTGCGGGCGACGAGGTGCCCGCCGGTGCGCACGAGCTCTCCGCACGGGTTCTCGGGGTGCTTCAGGACTGGGCGGACCGGGAGGAATCCGCCACCTCGCGTCTGGTGTTCGTCACCCGCGGCGCCGTCTCGGCGGATGCGGGGGAGTCCGTACGGGACATGGCCGCTGCCGCGGTGTGGGGATTGGTGCGCTCGGCGCAGTCGGAGCACCCCGGGCGGATCGCGCTGGTGGACCTGGAGGACGGGGCCGAGGACGGGGATCTCGCCGCGGTGCTCGCCGACCTACCGGGTCAACTGGCCACCGGAGACAGTCAGTTCGTGGTGCGAGACGGCGCGCTGCGCGTGGCACGACTGGCCCAACTCGGCAGCGAGGCCGGGCTGTTGCCTCCTGCCGGTGTGCCGTGGCGGCTGGACAGCGCGGCCAAGGGCAGCCTGGACGGTCTGGTGCTCGCGCCCTGCCCGGAGATCCTGGAGCCCCTTACGGAGGGCCAGGTCCGCATCCAGGTCGAGGCCGCCGGCGTGAACTTCCGCGACGTGCTGAATGCCTTGGGGATGTATCCGGGGGAGGCCGGGCTGCTGGGCGCGGAGGCCGCCGGTGTGGTCACCGAGACCGGTCCCGGGGTGAGCGGACTGCGCCCGGGAGATCGCGTGATGGGCATGGTCTTCGGCGGCTACGGCCCGGTGGCGGTAACGGATCAGCGGCTGTTGACCCGCATCCCGCAGGACTGGACAGCCGTTCGGGCGGCTTCGGTGCCGCTGGTCTTCCTGACCGCGCTGTATGCGTTGAAGGATCTGGCGGGTCTGGAGCCGGGCCAGTCGATTCTGGTCCATGCCGGGGCCGGTGGTGTGGGTATGGCCGCGATCCAGCTGGCGAGGCATCTGGGGGCGGAGGTGTTCGCCACGGCCAGTGAGGGCAAGTGGGACACCTTGCGGGAGCTGGGCGTTCCCGATGACCACATTGCTTCGTCCCGTACGACCGACTTCGAGGAGCGCTTCCGGGCGGTCACCGGGGGCCGGGGCGTGGATGTGGTGCTCAATGCCCTGGCGGGTGAGTTCGTTGATGCCTCCCTGCGGCTGACCGCCCCCGGCGGCCGCTTCCTGGAGATGGGCAAGACCGACATCCGTGACCCCGAGTCGGTGGGGTCGGTCGGCTACCGCGCCTTCGACCTCGCCGAGGCGGGCCCGGACCGGGTCCAGGGGATGCTCGGTGAGCTGCTGGAGCTGTTCGCCGGGGGTGCGCTGCGTGCGCTGCCGGTGGCGAGTTGGGATGTCCGGCGGGCGCCGGAGGCGTTCCGTCACATGAGCCGTGCGCAGCACATCGGGAAGATCGTGCTGACCCTGCCGCGCCGGTGGGATGCGGACGGCACCGTGCTGATCACCGGCGGCACCGGGGGACTGGCCCGAGACCTGGCCCGGCACCTGGTGACCGAGCGCGGCATGCGGCATCTGCTGCTGGTCAGCCGCAGTGGCCCGGACGCGCAGGGTGCCGCCGAACTGCGGGAAGAGCTGGCCGTTCACGGCGCCGAGGTGACCGTGCGGGCCGGTGATGTGGCCGATCGGGAGGCGGTCGCCGCGCTCGTGGCCTCCGTACCGGTCGAGCACCCGCTGACCGCCGTGATCCACACGGCCGGTGTTCTCGACGACGGTGTGGTGTCCTCGCTGACGCCCGAGCGGCTGTCGGCCGTACTGCGCCCGAAGGCGGACGCGGCCTGGCACCTCCACGAGGCCACCAAGGACCTCGACCTGGCCGCGTTCGTGCTGTATTCCTCCATCTCGGGCGTACTGGGCACTCCGGGTCAGGGCAACTACGCCGCGGGCAACGTCTTCCTCGACGCGCTCGCCCGGCACCGTACGGCACAGGGCCTGCCCGCCCAGTCCCTGGCATGGGGCGCCTGGGCCCCGAGCGGCGGGATGACCGCCGCCCTGTCGGACGCGGACCTGAAGCGGATCGCCGCCTACGGGGCCACGCCGCTGACCACCGAGCAGGGGCTGGCGCTGTTCGACGCCGCCACCGTGACCGACACGGCGCACCTCGTCCCGATCGGGCCGGTCGCCACGGGCACCCCGGACCGCGGCTCGGTGCCGCCGCTGCTGCGCGGCCTGGTCAGGGGCGCCCGCCGCACGGCCGCCGGCGCCACCGGCGGCGCCGAAGCCGCGGCGACGTTCGGCCACCGACTGCGGGAGGCACGGCCGGAGGAGCGTACGCGCCTGGCGACCGACCTCGTACGGACCGAGGCCGCCGCCGTGCTCGGGCACGCCTCCGCCGACGCGATCGCCGCCCGGCGGGAGTTCAACGACCTGGGCTTCGACTCGCTGACCGCCGTCGAACTCCGCAACCGGCTCGCCACCGCCACCGGCCTGCGGCTGACCGCCACCCTCGTCTTCGACTACCCCACCCCCACCGCACTCGCCGAACACCTCGTCGCGGAGCTCGTGGACGAGGCCGCCACCGGACCGGCCCTCCTGGCGGAGCTCGAACGGCTCGACTCCGTGCTCGCCACGAGCGAGCCCGACGCCCGCACCAGGGCCGCGGTCGCCACCCGTCTGGCGCAGATCCTGGACGGCTGGCGAGGCGCCCGAGCGGAGCAGGACGGTGCAGAGGTCGCCGAGCGGATCGGAGCCGCCAGTACCGACGAGGTCTTCGCCTTCATCGACAACGAGCTCGGCCGTCACAGCGATCGCTGAGTCCGGCTCCCCTTATTCACGCGGAAGGTTCCACGTCATGGCTAACGACAACAAGCTCGTTGACTACCTCAAGTGGGTCACGAACGACCTGCACCAGACCCGCCAACGGCTTCGCGAGGCCGAGTCCGCCAAGCAGGAGCCGATAGCCATCGTCGGCATGTCCTGCCGACTGCCGGGTGGGGTGCGATCGCCGGAAGACCTCTGGCAGTTACTGGCGGACGGCCGGGACGGCATCTCGGCATTCCCCACGGACCGCGGCTGGAACCTCGACGTCCTCACCAGCGACGGAAGCGGCAGCAGCGCGACCGCCGAAGGCGGCTTCGTCGACGCCGCCTCGTTCGACGCGGACTTCTTCGGCATCTCGCCCCGCGAAGCCGTGGCGATGGACCCCCAGCAGCGCATCCTGCTGGAGACCTCCTGGGAAGCGCTGGAGCGCGCCGGAATCGATCCCGGATCCCTTCGCGGCACCGAGACCGGTGTCTTCGTGGGCACGAGCGGTGTCGACTACATCAACGCCGTGATGAACTCCCGCGAGGACATCGAGGGACACGGCAGCACCGGCCTCGCCGGCAGCATTCTGTCCGGGCGGCTCTCGTACAACTTCGGCCTGGAGGGTCCGGCCGTCACCGTCGACACCGCGTGCTCGTCCTCGCTCGTCTCGCTGCACCTGGCGGCCCACGCGCTGCGCAACGGCGAGTGCTCGCTCGCGCTGGCCGGAGGCGTGACGGTGATGTCCTCGCCGATGAGCTTCGCCGGATTCACCCGGCAGGGCGGGCTGGCGGCGGACGGCCGCTGCAAGGCGTTCTCGGACGCCGCCGACGGCACCGGATGGTCCGAAGGCGTGGGCATCTTCGTCGTGGAGCGGCTGTCCGACGCCCGCCGCAACGGCCACGAGATCCTCGCCGTCGTCCGCGGCTCGGCCGTCAACCAGGACGGCGCCTCCAACGGCCTGATGGCGCCCAACGGCCCCGCCCAGCAGCGAGTGATCCAGCAGGCCCTGGCCAACGCCGGGCTGTCCGCGTCCGAGGTGGACGCAGTGGAGGCCCACGGCACCGGAACGACCCTGGGCGACCCGATCGAGGCCCAGGCGCTGCTGGCCACCTACGGCCAGGACCGCGACCCCGAGCGGCCGCTGCTCCTCGGCTCGGTGAAGTCCAACCTCGGCCACACGCAGGCGGCGGCCGGTGCGGCGGGGCTCTTGAAGATGGTTCTGGCGCTGCGGCACGGCGTTCTGCCCAAGACGCTGTTCGTGGACGCGCCGTCGTCGCATGTGGACTGGTCGTCCGGTGCGGTCGAGCTGCTGACGGAGTCCCAGGAGTGGCCCAAGGCCGACCGCCCGTGGCGGGCGGGTGTGTCGTCGTTCGGGATCAGCGGTACCAACGCCCACGTCATCATCGAGCAGGCACCGGATGCCGAGGAGCTCGGCGAGGAGGACGCACACGAGCCACGTACCGTGCCGTCGGCCGTGCCGTGGCCGGTCTCCGCGAGATCCGAGGAAGCACTCGCCGCACAGCTCGAGCGGATCTCCGCGCTGACCGATCCGTCGCCCCTCGACCTGGGATTCTCGCTCGCGACCACCCGGGCACATCTGGAGCACCGTGCGGTACTGCTGTCCGAGGACGGCGGGACGATCGCGGTGGCACGCGGCTTCGCCGAGGACACGGCCGGGAAGCTGGCGGTGCTGTTCTCGGGTCAGGGTGCGCAGCGGGTCGGTATGGGCCGGGAGTTGTGCGGCCGGTTCCCGGTGTTTGCGGAGGCGTTGGACGAGGTGCTGGCGCACTTCGATGGTGAGCTGCGGGAGGTGATGTTCGCCGACGCGGAGCGGTTGGACGAGACCGGGTTCACGCAGCCGGCGCTGTTCGCGGTCGAGGTGGCGCTGTTCAGGTTGGTGGAGTCGTGGGGGATCCGTCCGGACTTCGTGGCAGGTCACTCCATCGGTGAGGTCGCGGCGGCGCATGTGGCCGGGGTGTTGTCGCTGGCGGATGCGTGTGTGCTGGTGGCGGCGCGGGCGCGGCTGATGCAGGCGTTGCCGGCGGGCGGCGCGATGGTGGCCGTCCAGGCGACGGAGAGCGAGGTGGCCGCGCGGCTGGTCGACGGGGTGTCGCTGGCGGCGGTCAACGGTCCGGAGTCGGTGGTGCTCGCGGGAGAGGAGTCTCACGTCCTGCGGATCGCCGCGGAGCTGGCGGCCGAGGGCCGCAAGACGCAGCGGTTGTCGGTGAGCCATGCCTTCCACTCGGCGTTGATGGAGCCGATGCTGGCGGAGTTCCGGCGGGTGGCCGAGGGGCTGTCGTACGAGGCGCCGCGGATTCCGCTCGTCTCGAACGTGACGGGTCGACTGGCCGCCGAGGATCTGGTCTGCTCGGCGGAGTACTGGGTGCGGCATGTGCGGGAGACGGTGCGGTTCGCCGATGGCGTGCGCGCCCTGGAGGCCGAAGGGGCCTCGGTCTTCCTGGAGTTGGGCCCGGACGGCGTGCTGACCGCGATGGCCCAGCACACCCTGGACGACGCCGCGACCGCCGTTCCGGCCCTGCGCAAGGACCGGCCGGAGGAGACCGCGCTGCTGTCCGCGCTGGCGCGGCTGCACGTCACGGGTGTGGCGGTGGACTGGGCCGCATGGTTCGCCGGTACCGGCGCCCGCCGCGTCGACCTGCCCACCTACCCCTTCCAGCACGAGCGCTACTGGCCCCGGCCCGCTGCGCTGTCCGGGGACGTAACCGGCGCCGGGCTCCTCCCGGCCGAGCACCCGCTGCTGGGCGTGACCCTCACTCTTGCCGACTCCGGCGAGGTGCTGTTCACGGGCAGGCTGTCGTTGCAGACGTACCCGTGGCTGACCGACCACGTCGTGGGCGGCAGCGTTCTCTTCCCGGCCACCGGCTTCCTGGAGCTGGCCGTGCGCGCCGGTGATCAGGTCGGCTGCGACCGGGTCGACGAGTTCGTCCTGCTCGCGCCCCTGACGCTTACGGAGGACGGCGCCGCACAGGTCCAGGTGCTGGTCGGTGCCCCGGACGAGGCGGGTGCCCGGACGGTCTCGGTGCACTCGCGCGCCGACGGACCCGCCGACCAGCCATGGATCCAGCACGCCCACGGCACGCTGACCGGCGGTGAGCGGATCGCGGACTTCGGTTCCCAGGTCTGGCCGCCGCAGGACGCCGTGGTCGTGGACCTGGAGGGCTTCTACGAGGGAACCGGGTACGGCCCGGCCTTCCAGGGCCTGCGCGCCGCGTGGCGCAGCGGCGACGAGGTCTTCGTCGAGGCCGCGCTGCCGGCCCGGGCCGCCGAGGAGGCCGAATCCTTCGGGATCCACCCGGCGCTGCTGGACGCGGTGCTCCAGTCCCACCGGCTGGCCGGAGTCGGCAGCGAGCAGGAACTCCTGCTGCCGTTCGCCTGGCGGGGCGTGTCGCTGCACGCCGGGGGAGCGGCGGTGCTGCGCGCCCGGGTGGTCAAGACCGGTGACGACTCGGTGTCCATCGCGGCCGTCGACGTCGAAGGCGCCCCCGTACTGTCCGCCGAGGCGCTGGTCCTTCGCGGCCAACCGACCCACGCGGCAACCCCGTTGACGGCACGGCGTCGCGCGGAGTACGACGGGTTGCTGTCGCTGGACTGGGTGGCGGCGCCCGAGGTGCAGCCCGCCGCCGTCCGGTGCGTGTCCCTGGGCGACGAGGAGCTGGGCGCGGGCGCGTCGGTCGCGTCCCTGGCGGATCTCGCGGGGGACGAGGACCTCGTGATCGTGCCCGTGTCCGGTGGCACGGGCGATGACGTGCCCACCGTGGCGCACGCGCTCACCTCCCGGGTCCTGGGCCTGCTCCAGGAGTGGGCGGGGCGGGAGGAGTCCGCTGCCGTGCGTCTGGTGTTCGTCACGCGCGGCGCCGTCTCCGCCGTCGAGGGCGAGCCCGTACGGGATGTGGCCGCGGCCGCGGTCTGGGGCCTGGTGCGTGCGGCGCAGGCGGAGCACCCCGGGCGGATCGCGCTGCTGGACCTCGACGACGGAGACCTGGCCGGGGTGCTCGCGGACCTGCCGGGTCTGCTGGCCACCGACGACGCCCAGTTCGTGGTCCGCGACGGCGCCGTCCGGGTGGCGCGACTGGCCCCGCTCAGCAGCGGTGCGGGACTGTTGCCGCCCGCCGAGGTGCCGTGGCGGCTGGACAGCGCGGCCAAGGGCAGCCTGGACAAGCTGGTCCTCGCGCCCCACCCGGAGATCATGGAACCCCTTACCGACGGCCAGGTCCGCATCCGGGTCCAGGCCGCCGGCGTCAACTTCCGCGACGTTCTGGACGCCCTGGGCATGTACCCGGGCGAAGCCGGACCGCTGGGCGCCGAGGCCGCCGGAGTGGTGACCGAGACCGGGCCCGGCGTGCGCGGACTGCGCCCGGGGGACCGGGTGACCGGCCTGGTCCTCGGCGGCTTCGGCCCGGAGGCCGTCGCCGACGAGCGGCTGCTGACCCGCATCCCCGAGGGCTGGTCGGCCGACCGGGCCGCCTCCGTACCGCTGGTCTTCCTGACCGCGTACTACGCCCTGAAGGACCTCGCCGATCTCCGACCCGGCCAGTCGGTCCTCGTGCACGCCGGGGCCGGCGGTGTCGGTATGGCGGCGATCCAGCTGGCCCGGCACCTCGGTGCCGAGGTGTTCGCCACGGCCGGCGAGGGCAAGTGGGACGCGTTGCGGGAGCTCGGCGTCGCGGACGACCACCTCGCCTCCTCCCGTACGACCGACTTCGAGGAGCGCTTCCGTGCGGTCACCGGTGGCCGCGGCGTGGACGTGGTCCTCAACGCCCTCACGGGTGACATCGTCGACGCCTCCCTGCGGTTGACCGCCCCGGGCGGCCACTTCCTGGAGATGGGCCGGACGGACATCCGTGACCCCCGGTCCGCCGCCGGAGTGCACTACCGCGCCTTCGACCTCGCGGAAGCGGGCCCGGAGCGTACCCGGGACATGCTCGGCGCACTGCTGGAGCTGTTCGACCGGGACGCGTTGCGTCCGCTACCGGTGACGACCTGGGACATTCGGCGGGCGCCGGAGGCGTTCCGGTTCATGAGCCGTGCGCAGCACGTCGGGAAGATCGCGCTGACCCTGCCGCGGGCGTGGGACCCGGACGGTACGGTGCTGATCACCGGCGGTACCGGTGGGCTGGGCGGTGAGCTGGCCCGGCACCTGGTGGCCGAGCGCGGTATGCGGCATCTGCTGCTGGTCAGCCGCAGCGGTCCGGAGGCGGCGGGCGCGGACGAGCTGCGGGCGGAGCTGGCCGGGCACGGTGCCGAGGTGACTTTCCTCGCCTGCGACATGGCCGACCGGGAGGCGGTGGCCGCGGCAGTGGGCGCGGTGCCCGCCGCGCACCCGCTGACCGCGGTGATCCATACCGCCGGCGTCCTCGACGGCGACGAGGTGGCGTCGTTGACGCCCGAGCGGCTGTCGGCCGTACTGCGTCCGAAGGTGGACGCGGCCTGGCACCTGCACGAGGCCACCAAGGACCTCGACCTCGCCGCGTTCGTGCTGTACTCGTCCGTCTCGGGCGTCATGGGGAGCGCCGGTCACGGCGGCTACGCCGCGGGCAATGCCTTCCTCGACGCGCTGGCCCGCCACCGTACGGCGCAGGGCCTGCCCGCCCAGTCCCTCGCGTGGGGCGCGTGGGCGAAGGAGGGCGGCATCACGCGGGCGTCGTCCGCCACACAACCGGAGCGGACCGCATCCCTGGACGTGCCGCCGCTGTCGGTCGAGCGGGGACTGGCGCTGTTCGACGCCGCCACCGCGACCGACGAGGCGCACCTCGTCCCGGTCGGGCCCCTGGCCACGGAAGCCCGGGGCCGCGCCACCGTGCCTCCGATGCTGCGCGGCCTGGTCAAGGGCTCCCGCCGTACGGCCGCGGCCTCCGCCGGCGGCACCGAAGCGGCCCTGCGACTGACCCGGCGGCTGACGGAGCTGACCGCCGACGAGCGGAGCGCCTTCACGGTCGACCTCGTACGGACCGAGGCCGCCGCCGTGCTCGGGCACGCCTCCGCCAAGGCCATCGACGCCCGGCGGGAGTTCAACGACCTGGGCTTCGACTCGCTGACCGCCGTCGAACTCCGCAACCGGCTCTCCGCCGCCACCGGCCTGCGGCTGACCGCCACCCTCGTCTTCGACTACCCCACCCCCACCGCACTCGCCGAACACCTCGTCGCGGTCCTCCTCGACGTGCACGGCGAGCCCGCCGCGCCCGCCGCGACGACCACGGCGTCCGCCGAGGACCCGATCGTCATCGTCGGCATGGCCTGCCGGCTGCCCGGCGGCGTGCGGTCCCCGGAAGACCTGTGGCGGCTCGTCCTCGACGGGCGCGACGGCATCTCCGACTTCCCCACCGACCGGGGCTGGGACCTGGAAACCCTGCTGGGTGGGGCGGAGGGCGACCAGGGCCGCAGCTCGGCGTCCAAGGGCGGCTTCCTGGACGACCTCGGGGAGTTCGACGCCCCCTTCTTCGGGATCTCACCCCGCGAAGCCATGGCGATGGACCCGCAGCAGCGGCTGATGCTGGAGACCTCCTGGGAGGCGATGGAACGGGCCGGCATCGACCCGGAGTCCCTGCGGGGCACCGAGACCGGTGTGTTCGTCGGCACCAGCGGCTCCGACTACGGCAGCATCCTGATGAACTCCGGTGAGGACGTCGAGGCCCACGCCAGCACCGGACTCGCGGGCAGCGTCCTCTCCGGCCGGCTGTCCTACACCTTCGGCCTGGAGGGTCCGGCCGTCACCGTCGACACCGCGTGCTCGTCCTCGCTCGTCTCGCTGCACCTGGCGGTCCACGCGCTGCGCAACGGCGAGTGCTCGCTGGCACTGGCCGGAGGCGTGACGCTGTTGTCCACGCCGATGAGCATCGCCGGATTCAGCAGGCAGGGCGCGCTGGCGACGGACGGCCGCTGCAAGGCGTTCTCGGACGCGGCCGACGGCACGGGCTGGGCGGAAGGCGTGGGCGTGCTCGTCGTGGAGCGGCTGTCCGACGCCCGCCGCAACGGCCACGAAGTCCTCGCCGTCGTCCGCGGCTCGGCCATCAACCAGGACGGCGCCTCCAACGGCCTGACGGCGCCCAACGGCCCCGCCCAGCAGCGGGTCATCCGCCAGGCACTGGCCGGCGCCGGGCTGTCGGCGGGCGAGGTGGACGCGGTCGAGGCCCATGGCACCGGTACCTCGCTCGGCGACCCGATCGAGGCCCAGGCGCTGCTGGCCACCTACGGACAGGGCCGCGACCCCGAACGCCCGCTGCTGCTCGGCTCCCTCAAGTCGAACATCGGCCACACCATGGCGGCGGCCGGCGTGTCCAACGTCATCAAGATGGTCATGGCGCTGCGGCACGGTGTGCTGCCGCGCACCCTCCACGTCGACACGCCGTCCTCCCACGTCGACTGGACGGCCGGTGACGTCAAACTCCTCACGGAGGCCACCGACTGGCCGGACACCGGCCGCCCCCGCCGCGGCGCGGTCTCCTCGTTCGGAATGAGCGGCACCAACGCCCACGCCATCCTCGAACAGGCGCCGGAAAGCACCGAGCCGACCGGCCCGGACACCCGATCCGGCGAGCCGGCGGCCGTCCCGTGGCTCGTCTCGGGCAAGTCGGCCCAGGCACTGACCGACGGGATCGCGCTGCTGCGCGAGCGGGTCGCCGCGCAGCCGGAACTCGCCCCGGTCGACGTGGGCTTCTCGCTGGCCACCGGGCGCTCGGCATTCGCGCACCGCGCGGTGCTCCTGGACGGCGACGAGGTCGCGCGGGGCACGGCCGAGGACCGCTCACTGGCGATGCTCTTCCCGGGCCAGGGCGGGCAGCGGCTCGGCATGGGCCGCGAACTGTACGACCGGTTCCCGGCGTTCGCACGGGCCCTGGACGAGACGCTGGACCACTTCGACGACGAGCTGCGGGAGGTGATGCGCACCGACGCGGAGCGCCTGGACCAGACCAGGTTCACCCAGCCGGCCCTCTTCGCCCTGCAGGTGGCGCTGTTCCGGCTGGTCGAATCCTGGGGTGTCCGCCCCGACTTCGTCGCCGGCCACTCGTTCGGCGAGATCGCCGCCGCACACGTCGCCGGGATCCTTTCGCTCGCGGACGCCTGCACCCTGGTGGCGGCCCGCGGGCGGCTGATGAACACCCTCGAAGGACAAGGCGCCATCATGGTGGCGGTCCAGGCGAGCGAGGAGGAGGTGGCCGCGCGGCTGGTCGACGGGGTCTCGATCGCGGCGGTCAACGGGCCGGACTCGGTCGTCATCGCCGGCGACGAGGCCCCCGTGCGGCGCATCGTCGAGGCGTTCACCGCCGAGGACCGCAAGACCCGGCAGGTGGCGGTGCAGGTCGCCGGACACTGCCCGCTGATGGACCCGATCCTGGACGAGTTCCGCGAGGTCGCCGAGGGCCTCTCCTACCAGGCGCCGCGCCTCCCCGTCGTCTCGACCGTCACCGGCGAGCGGGCCTCGGAAGAGCTGATGTGCTCCGCCGACTACTGGGTCCGCAACGTCCGCGAGCCCGTCCGCTTCGCCCACGCCGTACGCACCCTGGCGGCCGAAGACGTCCAGGCCTTCTGGGAGTTGGGAACCGACGGCGCACTGACGGGAATCGTCCCGCTCAATGTGGACGGCACCGTGGTCGCCACCAGCGCCCTGCGCAAGGACCGCCCCGAGGAGACGGCCGTACTCACCGCCCTGGCGCAGCTGCACGTCGCGGGCGTCGAAGCGGACTGGCCGCGGATCTTCGACGGCACCGGCGCCCGCCGCGTCGACCTGCCCACCTACCCGTTCCAGCCCCATCGCTACTGGCCGAAGCAGAGGGTGTCGGCGGGCGACGTGGCCTCCGCGGGCCTGCTGCCGACGGAGCATCCGCTGCTGGGCGCGGCGGTGCCGCTGGCGGACGGCGACGGCATGCTGTTCACCAGCCGCCTGTCGACGGACACCCACCCCTGGCTCAAGGACCACGTGGCGGGCGGGACGGCCGTCTTCCCGGCCGCCGGCTTCGTCGAACTGGCCGTCCGGGCCGGCGACCAGTTCGGCTGCGACCGCGTCGCCGAACTCGTCCTCGACGCGCCGCTGGCGCTCACCGACGGCGCGGCCCTGGCGCTCCAGGTGTGGCTCGGCGCCCCCGACGACGAGGGCAACCGGCAGATCCGGTTCTTCGCACGGCCCCAGGCCACGCCGGACGAGCCGTGGACCCGGCACGCCACCGGCACCCTCGCCACCGGCGCGCACACCGCGGACTTCGACGCGTCCGCCTGGCCGCCCGTCGACGCCGACGACGTCGACGTGGACGGCTACTACGACGGGACGGAGTACGGCGCCGCCTTCCGCGGGCTGCAGGCGGCCTGGGTCCGCGGCGACGACACATTCGTCGAAGCCGAACTCCCGGACGGCCTCGCCTCCGACGCCCCGTCCTTCGGCCTGCACCCCGCACTCCTCGAAGCGGTCCTGCACGGCACCGCGTTCAGCGGCGCGGGCGACGAGGAGCGCCTCTCCTACGCCGCCTCCTGGAAGGACGTGTCGCTGCACGCCTCCGGCGCCTCGGCGGTACGGGCACGGATCACGAAGACCGGTGCGGACTCCGTCAGCGTCACGGCGGTCGACGCCGCCGGGGAAACCGTCCTGTCGGCGCGTCACCTCACGCTGCGCGCCCTGGCGGAAGCCCCCAAGCGGGCCGTCCGCAGCCGGCGGGACCGGCTGCTGCGCCTGGAGTGGATCCCGGCACCGCGCACAGAGGACGTACCCGATCTCCGGAGCACCGTCCTGGCGCCCCTGGGAACCGCCTCACTCGCCGAGATCACGGGCACCCCGGACCTGGTCGTGGTTCCCGTGCCCCGCGCGCAGGACGGCTTCCCCGCGGCCGTGCACGAGCTGACGACCCAGGCCCTGCTGCTGGCGCAGGAGTGGATCGCCGACGCGCGCTTCACCACCTCCCAGCTGGTGTTCCTGACGCGTGGTGCGGTGGACGGCGGCGACCTGGCCGGTTCCGCCCTCTGGGGCCTGGTGCGCTCGACGATCGCGGAACACCCCGGCCGCTTCGTCCTGGCAGACGTCGAGGAGCTGGACGAGGACGGTGGCGGTGGCGACCTGGCGGTGCTCGTGGAGGCGCTGCCCGGCCTGCTGCCCTCCGGCGAGACCCAGTTCGTCGTGCGCGACAAGGCGGTGCTCATGGGGCGGCTGGCGTGGCTGCCCACCGACGCCGAGACACGGCCGTCGCAGTGGGACCCCGAGGGGACCGTACTGATCACCGGTGGTACCGGCGGCCTCGGCATCGAATTGGCCCGGTGGCTCGCCGCGAACGGTACCCGGCACCTGCTGCTGGTCAGCCGCAGCGGCCCGAAGGCTTCCGGAGCGGACGAACTTGCCGAGGAACTACGGGAGTTGGGCGCGTCCCCCACGATCTCGGCCTGTGACACGGCGGACCCGGACGCGCTCGCCGGACTCCTGGCCGCCATCCCGGCGGAGCACCCGCTGACCGCGGTCGTCCACCTCGCCGGTGTCCTCGACGACGGCGTGGTGACCGCGCTGACTCCGGAGCGCCTGACGCCGGTGCTGCGCCCGAAGGTGGACGCCGCCTGGCATCTGCACGAGGCCACCAAGGACCTCGGCCTGGCCGGGTTCATCATGTTCTCGTCCGTCTCCGGTGTGCTGGGCGCCCCGGGCGTGGCCAACTACGCGTCCGCGAACGCCTTCCTCGACGGCCTGGTCCGGCACCGCGCCGCCCTGGGCCTGCCGGGCCAGTCAATGGTGTGGGGCCACTGGGACGGCGGCGGCATGGCCGAATCGCTGAACCAGGCCACCGTGGCGCGCATGCGGCTCAACGGCATGGCGCCGGTCTCCATCGAGGAGGGCATGGAACTGTTCGACAGCGCTCGCGATCACGTCGAGCCCGTCGTGATGGCGGTGGGCCTGATCCCCGGCGCCCGGGTGCCGCAGGGGGAGATTCCCCCGATGTTCCGCGGCCTGGTCCGCCACAGCAGGCGGACCGCCTCGAACTCCACGAGCACGTCCGGCTCCCCGGCCACCTTCGCCCAGCAGCTGCTGGAGCTGCCGGAAGGGGAGCGCGTCGGCCACCTCGTCGACCTCGTCCGCGGCGAGGCCGCCCTCATCCTCGGCTACCCGTCCCTGGCGGAGATCGAGCCCCGCCGGGACTTCTACGAGCTCGGTCTCGACTCGCTGACCTCGATCGAGCTGCGCAACCGGCTCGCCACGGCCACCGGACTGCAACTGCCGGCGACACTGGTCTTCGACACCAAGACCTCCGCCGACCTCGGCGCACGGCTGCGCAGCGAGTTCGCCGCACAGCCCGGACTCGCCGGCTCCGCGTCCGCGGGGGGCCTGCTCCTGGCCGGGCCGGAACCCGACTCGCTGGAGCGGCTGTTCCTCGACGCCATGGACAACGGCAAGTTCCCGGAGGCCAGGCTCATGCTGCGGGCCCTCACCGGCCTGCGCCCGACCTTCGAGAACACGGCCGAACTGGAGGAACTGCCGCTGCCGACCACGCTCGCCGAAGGCCCCGCCGAACCGCGGATGATCTGCATCAGCACACCCACCGCCAACGGCGGCGTCCACGAGTACGCCAGGTTCGCCGCACCCTTCCGGGGCGAACGGCACGTCAGCGCGCTGCCCCTGGTCGGCTTCGCCGCCGGGGAACGGGTACCGACCACGGTGATGACCGCGGTCAGGACCATCGCGGAGAGCGCCCTGCGGGCAAGCGACGGCAACCCGTTCATCCTGGTCGGGCACTCCTCCGGCGGTACGTACGCCTACGCCGCCGCCGGCCTGATGGAGGACATCTGGGGCATCAAGCCCGAAGCCGTGGTGCTGCTGGACACCGTCAGCATCCGGCACGACGACGAGGAGGAGATCGACTACGACAGGCTGATGCACCACAACTTCCGGGTCGACGAGGAATCGCCGGTGCGGATGACGAACTCCAGGCTGTCCGGGATGGGCCGGTGGATGAACCTGCTCAGCCAACTCGAGGTGGCGCACACGACCGCCCCCGTGCTGGTCGTCCGCGCCACTCAGGAGACCGTCGCCTTGGAGGGCATCGCGGCCGCCGCGGCCGAGGAGACGAAGAGCAAGGTGTTCCCGACGGCCGAGGTGCGCCTCGTGGAAGCCGACCACTTCTCCATGGTTCGCGACGACGCCCCGGAGACCGCGCGGATCGTCAAGGAATGGCTCGCCCTCCTCGGCGACGCGTAACCACGGCACACACCCGACCAGCGCGCAGGAACAGAACGTCACGGCGGGCGGCCATCCGGCTGCCCGCCGCGGCGTTTTCCCGCACATTTCCCACGGCAGATCCCGGCACTCATCTACGGAAACCCGCAGTCCACCCTGTGGAAGATGGTGGGCAACCGGTCGGACGTGCGTGTCGACGCTCTGTTCCCCCAAGTCCGGCATTCCACCGAACGATTGGCGTCCTGATGTCGAACGAGGAGAAGCTGCGCGAGTACCTCAAGCGCGCGATCGCAGACCTTCACGAGACTCGTCAGCAATTGGACGAGACGGAGGCGAAGCAGCGAGAGCCGATCGCGATCGTCTCGATGGCCTGCCGCTTCCCCGGCGGCGTCCGCTCGCCGGAAGAGCTCTGGGAACTGCTGCGCGACGGCGGCGACGCGATCTCCCCCTTCCCCCGCAACCGTGGCTGGGACCTGGACGCGCTCTACCACCCCGACCCGGCCCACCAGGGGACCGCCTACGCCCGCGAGGGCGGATTCCTGCACGAAGCGGGCGAGTTCGACCCCGCCTTCTTCGGGATCTCGCCGCGTGAGGCGCTCGCCATGGACCCCCAGCAGCGACTGCTGCTGGAGACCGCGTGGGAAGCCGTCGAGCGGGCCGGCATCGCCCCGGAATCCCTCGCGGGCAGCCGCACCGGCGTCTTCGTCGGCACCGGCCACGGAGGGTACGACGCCGAAGGGGGCCGCCGCGCCGACGAGGTCGGCGGACACCTGCTGACCGGCAACCACATCAGCATCGCCTCCGGCCGGATCTCCTACGTCCTGGGCCTGGAAGGCCCCGCACTGACCGTGGACACGGCCTGCTCCTCGTCGCTGGTCGCCCTGCACCTGGCCGCGCACGCGCTGCGGCGCGGCGAGTGCGCCATGGCCCTGGTGGGCGGCGCGACCGTGATGTCCACGCCGCAGATGTTCGTGGAGTTCTCCCGGCAGCGCGGCCTGGCCCCCGACGGCCGCTGCAAGCCGTTCGCGGCGGCCGCCGACGGGACGGGCTGGAGCGAGGGCGTCGGCCTGCTGCTCGTCGAGCGGCTCAGTGACGCCGTGCGCCACGGCCATCCCGTACTCGCCGTACTGAAGGGCTCGGCCGTCAACCAGGACGGCGCGTCCAACGGCCTGACCGCCCCCAACGGCCCCTCGCAACAACGCGTCATCCGCCAGGCGCTGACCGGCGCGGGCCTCGCCGCCCCGGACATCGACGCCGTGGAGGCGCACGGCACCGGCACCACCCTCGGCGACCCCGTCGAGGCGCACGCCCTGCTGGCCACGTACGGGCAGCAGCGTCCCGCGGACCGGCCCGTGCTGATCGGCGCCATGAAGTCCAACATCGGGCACACCCAGGCCGCCGCCGGTATCGCGGGCGTGATGAAAATGGTCCTGGCGATGCGGCACGGGCAACTGCCCAAGACCCTGCACCTGGACGACCCCACCGGGCACGTCGACTGGAGCGAGGGCAACGCCAGGCTCCTCACGGAGCCCGAGCCCTGGCCGAGCACCGGTCGGCCCCGCCGCGCCGCCGTCTCCTCCTTCGGCATCAGCGGCACCAACGCCCACGTCATCCTGGAACAGGCGCCCGCCCACGAGACCGAGCCGGCCCCCGAGCCGGCCCCCGAGCCGGCCCCCGAACCGGCCGCCCGGCCGGGCGCGCTGCCCTGGATCCTGTCCGCCCGCACCGAAGCGGCCCTGCGCGCCCAGGCCGAACGCCTCGGCCGCCACATACGGGACCGTGCCGACCTCGAACCGGCCGCCGTCGCGCACGCCCTCGTGGACACCCGGACCCTCATGGAACACCGCGCGGTGGTCGTCGCGGACGACCGGGAGGCGTTCCTGCGGGGCCTGGACGCGCTGGCCGCGGGCCGTAGCGCCCCCGGGCTGGTCAGCGGCGTCGCGGCCAGAACGACCAGCGCGTTCCTCTTCGCCGGTCAGGGCTCCCAGCGCGCCGGCATGGGGCGCGAACTGCACGCCGCGTACCCCGAGTTCGCCGCCGCCTTCGACGCGGTGTGCGCCGAGCTCGACCCGCACCTGGACCGGCCGCTGCGCGACGTCGTCTTCGCCGACGAAGGCAGCGCCGAGGCCGCCCTGCTCGACCGGACCGCCTACACCCAGGCCGCCCTCTTCGCCCTGGAGACCGCCCTGTTCCGGCTCGTCGAATCCTGGGGCGTGGCACCCCGGTTCGTCGCCGGCCACTCCATCGGCGAAATCACCGCCGCCCACGTCAGCGGCGTGCTGACCCTCCAGGACGCCGCGCGGCTGGTCGCCGCGCGCGGCACCCTCATGCAGGCGCTGCCCGAAGGCGGCGCCATGGTGGCGATCCAGGCCACCGAGGAGGAGATCCGCGACCGGCTCGCGGGCCACGAGGACCACGTCGCCCTCGCGGCCGCCAACGGGCCCGACTCCACCGTCATTTCGGGCGACGAACAGGCCGTGACCGAGATCGTGGCGCACTGGGAGGCGCAGGGCCGCCGCACCAAGCGGCTGCGGGTCAGCCACGCCTTCCACTCCCCGCACATGGACGGCATGCTGGAGGACTTCCGGCGCGTCGCCCGCGGGCTGACCTTCCATGCCCCCCGCATCCCCGTGGTGTCCACGGTGACCGGCGCGCTCGCCACCGATGAGGAACTGCGCTCACCCGACTACTGGGTCGGTCAGGTCCGCGAAGCGGTCCGCTTCTGCGCCGCGGTGCGCACCCTCGAAGCCGAGGGCGTCACCACCTTCGTGGAGATCGGCCCCGGCGGCGTCCTCACCCCCATGGTCCAGGACTGTCTGACCACCCTCGACGAGCCCGTTCCCCCGGTCCTGGTCTCCCTCCTGCGGACCGGCCGCCCCGAAGCACCCGCCCTCACCGAAGGCGTCGCCACCGCCTTCGCGCACGGCACCCGCGTCGACTGGACCGCCTGCCTGGACACCCGGGGCGCCCCTCGCGCGGCACTGCCCACCTACGCCTTCCAACGCCAGTGGTACTGGCTGGACCCGGCCGAACACGACGCGGGGCAGGCGGCCGCCGGCGAGGCGGGCGAGGCGGGATTCTGGGCGGCCGTCGAACGCGAGGACCTCCAGGAGTTGTCGGCCGTCCTGGCCATCGACGGCAGCGATGCGGACTCCCTCGGCAGCCTCCTGCCCACCCTCTCCTCCTGGCGCAAGCAGCGCAGAACACAGGCGGCCGCGGACCGCTTCAGCTACCGCACCCACTGGACCCCGCGCCCCGCCGCCGACGGGCCCGCCGCCCAGGGGCATTGGCTCGTCGTCCTGCCCGACGGCCGCACCGACGACCCCTGGACCGTCCGCCTCCTGGACGCCCTGCGCGAGCAGGGCCTGGGCACCGACGTACGGGAACTGCCCGGCACCGACGAACCCGGCGACACCTTCACCCGGCCCGACACCCCCGTCGACGGCGTGCTCTCCCTGCTGGCCCTCGACGAGCGACCCCACCCGGACCTGCCCTCCGTGCCACGCGGCCTGGCCGCCACCACCACGCTGATGCGCGCCCTGGAGACCGCCGGAATCCAGGCACCGCTGTGGTGCCTGACCCGCGGCGCCGTGGCCGTCGACCGGCACGAGGAACTCAGCAGCCCCGTACAGGCCCAGACATGGGGCCTGGGCCGGGTGGCCGCGCTGGAGTCCCCGCAGAGCTGGGGCGGGCTCGTCGACCTCCCCGAGAACCTGGACGGCCGGGCCGTCTCCGCGCTGCTGAGCGCCCTCGCCTCCGAGGAGGACCAGGTCGCGATCCGCCCGGCCGGGGCCTTCGCCCGCCGCCTGGAGCGGATCACACCCGGCGGCTCCGACCCCCGGTGGAGCACCCACGGCACCGTCCTGGTCACCGGCGGCACCGGCGCCCTCGGCGCGCACCTCGCCCACTGGCTGGCCGACGCCGGAGCCCAGCACCTCGTGCTCACCGGCCGCCGCGGCCCGCAGGCCCCCGGCGCACCGGAACTCGCGGCCGCACTCACCGACCGGGGCGTCGAGGTCACCCTCGCCGCCTGCGATGCCGCCGACCGCGATGCCCTGGCGGCCGTCCTCGCGGACATCCCGCCGCACCTGCCGCTGACCGGCGTCTTCCACGCCGCGGGCGTGCTGGACGACGGCGTGCTGGACGCGCTCACCCCCGAGCGCTTCGAGACCGTACTGCGCCCCAAGGCACGGGCCGCGCGGAACCTGCACGAACTCACCCAGGACCTGGACCTGGACCACTTCGTGCTGTTCTCCTCGATCGTCGGCGTCCTGGGCAACGCCGGACAGGCCAACTACGCCGCCGCCAACGCCTACCTGGACGCCCTCGCCGAACACCGTCACCGGCGGGGACTCCCGGCCACCTCCGTGTCCTGGGGCCCCTGGGCGGGCCAGGGCATGGCCACGGACAGCGACGCCGCCGACCGGATGAGCCGCGACGGACTGCTGCCCATGGCCGCCGCCCCCGCGCTCGCCGCCCTGCATCAGGCCCTCGACCAGGGCATGACGCACCTGACCGTGGCCGACATCGACTGGAGTGCCTACGCCCCCGCCCTGACCGCCGTCCGCCCCAGCCCCCTCATCGGCGACCTGCCCGAGGCGCGCCGCGCACTCGGCCCCGCAGGCGGCCCACGCCGGGAACGCTCCCCCCTGCGCGACCGGATCGGAGCACTGCCGCCCGCCGAACAGCAGCAGGCACTCCTGACCATGGTCAGGGAAGAGGCCGCGCACGTCCTCGGACACCCCTCACCGGACACCGTGGACGCCCAACGCGCCTTCCGCGAGCAGGGATTCGACTCGCTGATGGCGGTCGATCTGCGCAACCGGCTCTCCGTCGCGACGGGCCTGCAACTGCCCGCCACCCTGCTGTTCGACCACCCCACCGCCGTCGCGGTCGCCGGCTACCTGCGCTCGGAAGTCCTGGGCGCGGCCGGGCCCGCCACCGTCGTACGGGCATCGGCCGCCGCCCTCGACGAACCGGTGGCGATCGTCGGCATGGCCTGCCGCTTCCCCGGCGGCGTGAACTCACCCGAGGCCCTGTGGCGGCTGCTGGCCGAGGGCGGCGACGCCATCACCCCCATGCCCACCGACCGGGGCTGGGACCTGGACCGGATCTACCACCCCGACCCCGACCACCAGGGCACCAGCTACGCCCGCGGCGGCGGCTTCCTCGACGGCGTGGCCGGCTTCGACGCCGACTTCTTCGGCATCTCGCCGCGCGAGGCCCTCGCCATGGACCCGCAGCAGCGGCTGCTCCTGGAGACCACCTGGGAGGTGCTCGAACAGGCAGGTATCGACCCGGAGTCCCTGCGCGGCAGCGCAACCGGCGTCTTCGCGGGCACCAACACCCAGGACTACGGCACGGTCCTGGACACCGCACAGGACGAAGCAAGCGGACACCGGCTCACCGGCAACGCGATGAGCGTCGTCTCGGGCCGGGTCTCCTACACCTTCGGCTTCGAGGGCCCGGCGGTCACCGTCGACACGGCGTGCTCCTCCTCGCTGGTGGCCCTGCACATGGCGGCGCAGTCGCTGCGCCAGGGCGAGTGCTCACTGGCGGTCGCGGGCGGCGTCACGGTGATGTCCACGCCGTCCTCCTTCGTGGAGTTCGCCCGACAGCGCGGGCTGGCCCCCGACGGCCGCTGCAAGCCGTTCGCGGCGGCCGCCGACGGAACCGGCTGGAGCGAGGGCGTCGGCCTGCTGCTGGTGGAGCGGCTCAGCGACGCCCGCCGCAACGGCCACCAGGTGCTCGCCGTCGTCCGCGGCTCGGCCGTCAACCAGGACGGCGCGTCCAACGGCCTGAGCGCCCCCAGCGGCCCGTCCCAGCAGCGGGTGATCCGCCAGGCCCTGGCCAACGCCCAGCTGTCCGCCTCCGAGGTCGACGCCGTGGAAGCACACGGTACGGGCACCACGCTCGGCGACCCGATCGAGGCCCAGGCGCTGCTGGCCACCTACGGACAGGAGCGGCCGCAGGACCGCCCGTTGCTGCTGGGCGCGGTGAAGTCCAACCTCGGGCACACCCAGGCCGCCGCCGGTGTGGCGGGCGTGATGAAGGTGGTGCTGGCGATGCACCACGGCATGCTGCCGCGCACCCTGCACGTCGACGAACCCACCGGACACGTCGACTGGACCGCGGGCGCGGTCGAGCTGCTCACCGAGAACACGGACTGGCCCCGGACCGGCCACCCGCGACGCGCCGCCGTCTCCGCGTTCGGCATCAGCGGCACCAACGCACACGTGGTCCTGGAACTGCCCTCGGCCACCGAACCCGAAGCGCCCGCCACCGTCCCCGACGGAACGTCCACCGCGCCCGACGGGCCGGCACCGCTGCTGCTCTCCGCCAAGAGCGCGAGCGCCCTGCGCGCCCAGGCGGCCCGGCTGCGTTCCCGCCTCGACCACGAGCCCGCGCCCCGGCTCACGGACGTCGCCTACACGCTGACGACGCGCCGCACGGCCCTGGCCCACCGCGCGGCCGTCCGCGCCCACGACCACGACGCAGCCCTGCGGGCCCTGACCGCACTGGCCGCGGGCGAGGCCGACCCCGCC
The DNA here is from genome assembly GCF_044544985.1 of Streptomyces sp. NPDC053427. Taxonomy (NCBI): domain Bacteria; kingdom Bacillati; phylum Actinomycetota; class Actinomycetes; order Kitasatosporales; family Streptomycetaceae; genus Streptomyces; species Streptomyces sp. NPDC053427. The sequence continues at coordinate 461,013 of NZ_JBITYA010000001.1, forward strand.
GTGGACACGGGCACGGCCCACACCGGCCGGGACGCCGTCCTCTTCTCCGGCCAGGGCGCACAACGCATCGGCATGGGACGGGAGTTGTACGGCCGCTATCCGGTCTTCGCGGAGGCGTTCGACGCGGTGTGTGCCGGTCTGGACGAGCACCTGGACCGCCCCCTGCGGGACGTGGTCTGGGGCGAGGACGCGGAGGCGCTGAACCGGACGGTCCACGCCCAGGCCGGGCTGTTCGCCGTCGAGGTGGCCCTGTTCCGGCTCGTGGAGTCCTGGGGGGTCAGGCCCCAGTACGTGGCCGGACACTCCGTCGGCGAGATCGCCGCCGCGCACGTTGCCGGGGTGTTCTCGCTGGCCGACGCCTGCACGCTGGTGGCGGCGCGCGGGCGGCTCATGCAGGCCCTGCCCGCCGGCGGCGCGATGGCCGCGATCCGGGCCACCGAGGAGGAGGTGCGCCCGCGCCTGACCGAGGACGTCGCGATCGCCGCCGTGAACGGCCCCCAGGCCACGGTGGTCTCCGGCACCGAGGCCGCCGTGCACGCGCTCGCCGCGCACTTCGAGGCCGAGGGCCGCAAGACGACCCGGCTCCGCGTCTCGCACGCCTTCCACTCGCCCCTGATGGACCCGATGCTGGCCGACTTCCGAGCCGTCGCCGAGGGCCTGTCCTACGGTGAGCCGGAGCTGACCGTCGTATCGAACGTCACCGGCGAACTCGCCACCCCGGACCAGCTGCGCACCCCCGAGTACTGGGTGACCCACGTCCGCGCGGCGGTACGGTTCGCCGACGGGATCCGCGCCCTGTGCGCGCAGGGCGTGACGCGCTTCCTGGAGCTGGGCCCCGACGGCACGCTCTCGGCCATGGCGCGCGAGTCGCTGCCGGACGGCGACGCCGCCGGCCGGAGCGCTCCCGAGGAGACCGTCCTCGTCCCCGCCCTGCGCCGGGACCGCCCCGAGGAGGCGACCCTCCTCGCGGCCCTGACCCACCTGCATGTGCACGGCGCCGAGATCGACTGGGCCGCGTTCCTCGCCGGCCGGGACGCCCGCGCCCTCGACCTGCCGACGTACGCCTTCCAGCACCAGCGGTTCTGGCCGACCCCCGACCGCACCCGTACCGGCGACATCGGCGCCGTCGGTCTCGAAGCGGCCGGGCACCCCCTGCTGAGCGCCGCCGTGGAACTGCCCGACGGCGACGGTGTGCTGTTCACCACGCGCCTGTCGCTCGCCACCCACCCTTGGCTGGCCGGGCACGTCGTCATGGGCTCGGTCCTGCTGCCGGGCACGGCATTCGTCGAACTCGCGGTCCGCGCCGCGGACGAGGCGGGCTGCGACCGCGTCGACGAGCTGACCCTGACCGCCCCGCTCGTCCTGCCCGAGCACGGCGGCGTGCAGCTCCAACTGCGCGTGGGCCCCGCCGACGAGGCGGGCCGCCGCACCTTCAGCGCGCGCTCCAGGACGGAGGGCGACGGCGACCGCCCGTGGGTGCAGCACGCCACCGGCGTACTCGCCACCGGCCCGCAGCCGACTGCCGCCGCCTCCGCCTTCGACTCCGACTTCGCCTCGGCGCCCTGGCCGCCTGCCGATGCCGAGCCCGTCGATCTGACCGACTTCTACCCGCGCCTGGCCGACCGTGGATTCGACTACGGCCCGCACTTCCAGGGCCTGCGCACCGCATGGCGCCGAGGCGACGAGGTCTTCGCCGAGGTCGCCCTGCCCGCCGTGGCCGAGGGCGACGCGCCTGCCTACGGCCTGCACCCGGCGCTGCTGGACGCGGCCCTGCACGTCGTCACCTTCAACGGAATCGACGAGCAGGTCGTGCCCTTCTCCTGGGAGGGCGTCGCGCTGCACGCCTCCGGCGCCGCGGCGGTCCGGGTCCGGGTCACCCGGCACAGCGGCGACACGGTGTCCGTGGACGTCGCCGACACCTCGGGCGGCCCCGTCGCCTCCATCGGCGCACTCGTCCTGCGGGCGGTCTCCGCGCACCAGTGGGAGAGCGCCCCGAACCTGGTCGGCCGCGACGCGCTGTTCCGCCTCCAGTGGAACCCCGTACGCCTGGCCCCGGCCACGGCCACGGAGACCGTCGCCGCGATCGGCTTCCCCGCGGGCTCCACGGCCGAGTGGTGCGCGGACCTGGTCGAGTACCACGCGGACCTGGACTCGCTGGCCGCATCCGGCCGTGCGACCGGCACGGTGCTGGTGCCGGTGACGGCCGATTCCGCCGGCACGGTGGAGTCCGTCCATGCTGCGGCAGCGGGGGCGCTGGAGGTGATCCAGTCCTGGTTGGCCGATGACCGGTTCGCCTCTTCGCGTCTGGTGTTCGTGACGCGCGGTGCGGTGTCCGGTGCGGATCTCGCGGGTGCAGCGGTGTGGGGTCTGGTGCGGTCGGCGCAGTCGGAGCATCCGGGCCGTTTCGGGCTGGTGGATGTCGAGGGCGACGCCGACGTGGCGTTACTGCCACGGGTGGTGGTGTCGGAGGAGCCGCAGCTGTTGCTGCGTGGCAGGGAGGTGCTTGCTGCGCGGTTGGCCCGGGTGGTTCGGCGGGACGCTCCCGGGGCCGGTGCCGGGGGCGTGTGGGATCCGTCGGGCACGGTTTTGATCACTGGTGGTACCGGTGGCCTGGGTCGTACTGTCGCCCGGCATCTGGTGGCCGAGCACGGGGTGCGGCGTCTGCTGCTGGTGAGCCGGCGTGGCCCGGCCGCGGAAGGTGTCGGGGAGTTCGTCGCCGAACTTGCACAGCATGGCGCGGACGCTGTGGTCGAGGCGTGCGATGTGACGGACGCGGCGGTCGTGGCCGATCTGGTTGCTCGTCATGCGCCGACGGCTGTGGTGCATACGGCCGGTGTGCTGGATGACGGTGTGGTGGAGTCGCTGACTCCGGAGCGGCTGGCGGCGGTGTTGCGTCCGAAGGTGGACGCGGCCTGGCATCTGCACGAGGCGACCAGGAATGCCGGTCTGGATGCTTTCGTGGTGTTCTCGTCCGTGGCGGGCACGATCGGCAGTTCCGGTCAGGCCAATTACGCGGCGGGCAATGCTTTCCTGGACGCGTTGGCGCAGCACCGTCATGCGGCGGGTCTGCCGGCGGTCTCGCTGGCGTGGGGTCCGTGGTCGCAGGACAGCGGCATGACCGGCACCCTCACCGAGGCCGACCTCCAGCGCATCGCCCGCCAGGGCATGCCACCGCTGTCCGCCGAGGAAGGCCTGGCCCTCTTCGACGCCGCACTGGCGACCGGCGACCCGCAACTGCTGCCCGTGCGCTTCGACCTGGCGGCGTTACGCGAGCAGGAGGAGGTTCTTCCCCTGTTGCGTGGCCTGATCAGGTCCCGCGCCCGGCGTTCGGTGGCCTCAGGCTCGGCCGTGGTCGCCGGCCTGGTGGGACGCCTGAGCGGACTGGGCACGGTGGAACGCCGCGAGGTGCTCCTGGACCTGGTGCGCGCCCAGATCGCGGTAGTCCTGGGTCACGCGAGCCCGGAGACGGTCGACCCGGACCGGTCCTTCCATGACCTCGGCTTCGACTCCCTGACCGCGGTCGAGCTGCGTAATCGGCTCAACAAGGCGACGGACATGCGTCTTTCGCCCACCGCGGTCTTCGACTACCCCACGGCGGGCACGCTGGTCGACTTCCTGCTGGACGAGCTGCTCGGCGCGGAGGAGGCGGCCGAGCTGCCGGCGCGGGTGCCGTCACCGGCGGGGGCGGCCGACGACCCGGTGGTGATCGTCGGCATGAGCTGCCGCTTCCCGGGCGGCGTCGCCTCGCCCGACGACCTGTGGCGGCTGGTGTCCGAGGGCGTGGACGCGGTGTCCGACTTCCCCACCGATCGCGGCTGGGACGTGGAGACCCTCTACAACCCGGACCCCGAGGCCATCGGTACCTCGTACGCCCGCTCCGGTGGATTCCTCCACGAGGCGCCGGAGTTCGACCCCGAGTTCTTCGGGATGAGCCCCCGGGAAGCGCTGGCGACGGACTCGCAGCAGCGGCTGCTGCTGGAGACGACCTGGGAGGCCATCGAGCGGACGGGTATCGATCCGGCGTCGCTGCGCGGCAGCCGGACCGGTGTCTTCGCGGGCGTGATGTACACCGATTACGAAGACCTCCTCGTCGGCGACCAGTTCGAGGGCTACCGCAGCAACGGCAGCGCGGCCAGCATCGCCTCGGGTCGGGTGTCGTACACCTTCGGTTTCGAGGGTCCGGCGGTGACAGTGGACACGGCGTGTTCGTCGTCGCTGGTGGCGTTGCATCTGGCGGCCCAGGCGCTGCGCCTGGGCGAGTGCTCGCTGGCGGTCGCGGGCGGTGTGACGGTGATGTCCACACCGACGACGTTCGTGGAGTTCTCCCGCCAGCGCGGATTGGCGGCGGACGGGCGCTGCAAGGCGTTCGCGGATGCGGCCGACGGTGTCGGCTGGGGCGAGGGCGTCGGCATGCTCGTGCTGGAGCGCCTGTCGGACGCGCGCCGCAACGGGCACCGGGTCCTGGCGACCGTGCGGGGCAGTGCGGTGAATCAGGACGGTGCGTCGAATGGGTTGACGGCGCCGAACGGTCCCTCGCAGCAGCGGGTGATCCGGCAGGCGTTGGCGAGTGCGGGGTTGTCGGCGGCGGATGTGGACGCGGTGGAGGCGCACGGTACCGGCACGGCGCTGGGTGACCCCATCGAGGCGCAGGCGCTGCTGGCCACCTACGGGCAGGAGCGGCCGCAGGACCGTCCGCTGCTGTTGGGATCGGTGAAGTCCAACATCGGTCATGCGCAGGCGGCGTCGGGTGTCGCGGGTGTCATCAAGATGGTGCTGGCGATGCGGCACGGTGTGCTTCCGCGGACGCTGCATGTCGATGCGCCGTCGGCGCACGTGGACTGGAGTGCCGGTGCCGTCGAGCTGCTGAGCACTGCGGCCGAGTGGCCTCAGGGGAGCGGGCCGCGGCGTGCGGGTGTCTCCTCCTTCGGCATCAGCGGTACGAACGCGCACGTGATCCTGGAACAGCCCGAACCGGACGCCGCAGACACCGCACCGGACACCCCGGTGACCGAGCCCGGCGCGCTGGCGTGGGTGCTCTCCGGCAGGAACGAGGCCGCGCTGCGCGGCCAGGCGGCACGCCTGCTGCCCCTCGTCGCCGGCCGCGACGCCCGTTCCGCGCGGGACATCGGCCACTCACTGGTGACTGGACGGTCGAGCTTCCCCCACCGTGCGGTGGTGTGGGGTCAGGACCGCGACGCACTCGTGCTGGCCCTGTCCGCGCTCGCGGTGGGCGAGGCCGACGCCGGTCTGGTGGACGGCCCGTCCGGTGCGGGAAAGACGGCCTTCTTGTTCTCGGGTCAGGGGTCTCAACGACTCGGCATGGGACGGGAGTTGTACGGCCGCTATCCGGTCTTCGCGGAGGCGTTCGACGCGGTGTGTGCCGGCTTGGAAGAGCACCTGGACCGCCCCCTGCGGGACGTGGTCTGGGGCGAGGACGCGGAGGCGCTGAACCGGACCGCGTATGCCCAGGCCGGGTTGTTCGCGATCGAGGTGGCGCTGTACCGGTTGGCGGAGTCGTGGGGCGTGCGCGCCGACTTCGTGACGGGGCATTCGATCGGTGAAATCGCCGCGGCGCATGTGGCGGGTGTCTTCTCCCTTCCGGATGCCTGCGCGCTGGTCGCGACCCGTGGCCGGCTGATGCAGCAACTTCCCGTCGGCGGTGCGATGGTGGCGATCCGGGCAACGGAGGAGGAGGTCCTTCCGCAGCTGACGCCGGAGGTGTCGATCGCGGCGGTCAACGGTCCGTCGTCGGTGGTGGTCTCCGGTGTCGAGGACGCGGTGCTCGCCGTCGCGGCGCACTTCGAGGCCGAGGGCCGCAAGACGACCCGGCTACGCGTCTCGCACGCCTTCCACTCGCCCCTCATGGAACCGATGCTGGCCGACTTCCGCGCGGTGGTGGCTCGGCTGTCCTTCGGCACCCCGACGATCCCCGTCGTGTCGAACCTGACGGGCCGGCTCGCCGAGCCCGAACAGCTGGGCCAGGCCGACTACTGGGTCCGGCACGTCCGCGAGGCCGTGCGCTTCGCGGACGGGATACGGACCCTGCACGCAGAGGGGGTGACGCGCTTCCTCGAACTCGGCCCGGACGGTGTGCTGTCGGCGCTGGCACAGGAGTCGCTACCGGACGACGCCGTACTCGCCCCCGTATTGCGCAAGGACCGGCCCGAGGAGATGGCCCTGCTGGGCGCCCTGGCGCAGCTGTACGTCCGGGGCGCGAGCGTGGACTGGGCGGCGTTGTACGCCGGTACGGGTGCGCGGCGGGTGGATCTGCCGACGTACGCGTTCCAGCGCGAGCGGTTCTGGCCGTCGGGCGGGGCGGTGCGCTTGGGCGATGTGCGGTCCGCGGGCCTGGACTCGGCCGGGCATCCGATGCTGGGTGCCGCGGTCCAACTGGCGGGCTCGGGCGGCCTGTTGTTCGCGGGGCGGTTGTCGGTGTCCTCGCATCCGTGGCTGGCGGATCATGTCGTGCAGGGGTCCGTGCTGGTGCCCGGCACGGCGCTGGTGGAACTGGTGCTGCGGGCGGCCGACGAGGTCGGCTGTGACCTGCTGGAGGAACTGACGTTGGCCGCGCCGCTGGTCCTGCCCACGTCGGGCAGCGGTGTGCAGGTGCAGGTGTGGCTGGGGGAGCCGGATGGTGCGGGTCGCCGCTCGGCGTCGGTACATGCGCGTGCGGCCGAGGGCCCCTGGACGCTGCACGCCAGCGGTGCGGTGACCACGGGGGCCGAAGCGGCCTCCTTCGATGTCGCCGTATGGCCTCCGAAGCACGCGGAGCCGTGGGAAGTGGCGGACTGCTACGAGGAACTCGCCGACGCCGGACTCACCTACGGCCCGGTGTTCCAGGGCCTGCGAGCGGCCTGGAAGCTCGGCGACGACATCTACGCCGAGGTGCGGCTCCCGGAGGGCACGGACGGCGACGGCTACGGTCTGCACCCCGCGCTCTTCGACGCCGCTCTGCACGCGGCGGCACTGGGCGGCGTGGAAGCGGGCGGCGTCCCCTTCGCGTGGTCCGGAGTGTCCCTGCACGCCTCCGGAGCCTCCCACCTCCGCGTCCGCATCCGCGCCGAGGGCAACGGCATGTCGGTCGCGATCGCGGACACCTCCGGTGCGCCGGTCGCCTCCGTGGAGTCGCTGGTGGTGCGTCCGCTCTCGGCCGGGCAGTTGCAGGCCGCCGACCGTGACGCCCTCTTCACGGTCGACTGGGTCCCGATCCCGCTCACGGACGAGCGCGTCGAGCTCGGCACCGGTCCGGAGGGCGAGCCGTTGCGGACCTTCGCGGATCTGGCGTCCCTGACGGGGGCGGCCATGCCCGGGACGGTCCTGGTGTCGCCGCCCGCCGGCGCCGCCGACACGGTGGAGTCCGTACACGTCGCGACCGCCTGGGCGCTGGAGATGGTGCAGTCCTGGTTGGCCGATGAGCGGTTCGCCTCTTCGCGTCTGGTGTTCGTGACGCGGGGGGCGGTGTCCGGTGCGGATCTGGCTGCCGCTGCTGTCCGGGGTCTGGTGCGGTCGGCGCAGTCGGAGAATCCGGGTCGTTTCGGCCTGGTGGACCTGGATGGTGACGTCGAGGTGGCCGTGCTGGCGCAGGGGCTCGCGACGGACGAGCCGGAGTTGTTGGTGCGCGGGGGCGAGGTGTTGGCTGCCCGGCTGGCCCGGACCCGGTCCCAGCATGCGATGAGTTGGGATCCGTCGGGCACGGTTTTGATCACTGGTGGTACCGGTGGCCTGGGCCGTACTGTCGCCCGGCATCTGGTGGCCGAGCACGGGGTGCGGCGTCTGCTGCTGGTGAGCCGGCGCGGCCCGGCCGCGGAGGGCGTCGGGGAGTTCGTCGCCGAACTTGCACAGCATGGCGCGGAAGCTGTGGTCGAGGCGTGCGATGTGACGGACGCGGTGGCCGTGGCCGATCTGATTGCTCGTCATGCGCCGACGGCTGTGGTGCATACGGCCGGTGTGCTGGATGACGGTGTGGTGGAGTCGCTGACTCCGGAGCGGCTGGCGGCGGTGTTGCGTCCGAAGGTGGATGCGGCCTGGCATCTGCACGAGGCGACCAAGAACGCGGCCCTGGACGCCTTCGTGGTGTTCTCGTCCGTGGCGGGCACGATCGGCAGTGCCGGTCAGGCCAATTACGCGGCGGGCAATGCTTTCCTGGACGGGTTGGCGCAGCACCGTCATGCGGCGGGTCTGCCGGCGGTATCGCTGGCGTGGGGCCCGTGGTCGCAGGACAGCGGCATGACCGGCACCCTCACCGAAGCCGACCTCCAGCGCATCGCCCGCCAGGGCATGCCACCGCTGTCCACCGAAGAGGGCCTGGCCCTCTTCGACGCCGCGCTCGGAACCACCGAGCCCACGGCCCTCCCCGTCCGCCTGGACCTCGCGGCGCTACGGCAGCAGGGTGACCCCCAGCCGCTGCTGCGCGGCCTGATCCGTACGCGGACCCGCCGCTCCGGCGCCGTCGCGGCATCCGGCATCGTGCAGCGCCTGACCGGGCTGTCCACGGCGGAGCGGCGCGAGGCGCTGCTCGATGTCGTCCGCGCCCAGATCGCGGCGGTCCTGGGCCATGCGAGCCCGGAGACGGTCGACCCGAACCGGGCCTTCCAGGACCTCGGCTTCGACTCCCTGACCGCGATCGAATTCCGCAACCTGCTGGGCAGGGCCACCGGACTGCGGCTCCCGGCGACGACCGTGTTCGACTACCCGACGGCCGACGCCCTGGCGGGCCACCTCCTGGACGAGCTGTTCGACGCGGAGATGCTCGGCACGGAGACCCGGACGCCGGTCCCGGTGTCCGCCCTCCCGTCCCTGACGGACGACCCGGTCGTGATCGTCGGCATGAGCTGCCGTCTACCCGGCGGCGTCGCCTCGCCCGAGGACCTGTGGCGGCTGGTGTCCGACGGCGTGGACGCCGTCTCGGACTTCCCCACCGACCGAGGCTGGGAGATCGAGGACACGGATGACCCCGAGCGGGCGGGCGCCATCGCCACACGCTCCGGTGGCTTCCTCCATGACGCGGCGGAGTTCGACCCCGAGTTCTTCGGGATGAGCCCCCGAGAGGCCCTGACCACCGACGCCCAGCAGCGGCTGCTGCTGGAGACGACCTGGGAGGCGCTGGAGCGCGCCGGTATGGACCCGGCCACCCTGCGCGGCAGCCGTACGGGCGTCTTCGCCGGCGTGATGTACCACGACTACTCGACGCTGCTCTCCGGGCGCGAGTTCGAGGGCTACCAGGGCAGCGGCAGCGCGGGCAGTGTCGCCTCGGGCCGGGTCTCCTACACCTTCGGCTTCGAGGGACCGGCCGTCACGGTCGACACGGCGTGCTCGTCGTCGCTGGTCGCCCTGCACCTGGCTGCGCAGTCGTTGCGCCAGGGCGAATGCTCCCTTGCGCTCGCGGGCGGTGTGACCGTGATGTCCACACCGCTGACCTTCGTGGAGTTCTCCCGCCAGGGCGGGCTCTCCCCGGACGGGCGCTGCAAGGCGTTCGCCGACACCGCCGACGGCGTCGGCTGGGCCGAAGGCGCCGGAATCCTGGTGCTGGAGCGCCTGTCCGACGCCCGCCGCAACGGGCACCGGATCCTGGCGACCGTGCGAGGCAGTGCGGTGAATCAGGACGGTGCGTCGAATGGGTTGACGGCGCCGAACGGCCCCTCGCAGCAGCGGGTGATCCGGCAGGCGTTGGCGAGTGCGGGGTTGTCGGCGGCGGATGTCGACGCGGTGGAGGCGCACGGTACCGGCACGAAGCTGGGCGACCCCATCGAGGCCCAGGCGCTGCTCGCCACCTACGGACAGGAGCGGCCGCAGGACCGCCCGCTGCTGCTGGGTTCGGTGAAGTCCAACATCGGTCATGCGCAGGCGGCCGCCGGTGTCGCGGGTGTCATCAAAATGGTGCTGGCGATGCGGCACGGTGTGCTTCCGCGGACGCTGCATGTCGATGCGCCGTCGGCGCACGTGGACTGGGATGCCGGTGCCGTCGAGCTGCTGGCCTCCGCGGCAGAGTGGCCGCAGGGGAACGGGCCGCGGCGCGCGGGTGTCTCCTCCTTCGGCATCAGCGGTACGAACGCGCACGTGATCCTGGAACAGCCCGAACCGGACGCCGACGCCGCCGAACCGGACACCGCCGAGGACGGCACGACCGGGGCGCCGGTACCGGTGCCGCTCTCGGGCCGGACCGAGTCGGCGCTGCGGGCCCAGGCAGCGCGGCTGCTCTCCCGACTGGACGGTGAGCCGGGTCCGCGGGTCACGGATATCGCCTACTCGCTGGCGACGGGCCGCTCGACGTTCGAGCACCGCGCGGTGCTCCTGGCCGCGGACCGGGAGGACCTGCTGCGCTCGCTGTCCGCCCTGGCCGAGGGCCGCAGCGAGGCGGCCGTCGTGGCGCAGGACCGGGCCCGTTCGGGCAAGCTTGCACTCTTGTTCTCGGGACAGGGGTCTCAACGACTCGGCATGGGACGGGAGTTGTACGACCGCTATCCGGCCTTCGCGGAGGCGTTCGACGCGGTGTGTGCCGGCCTGGACGAGCACCTGGACCGCCCCCTGCGGGACGTGGTCTGGGGCGAGGACCCGGAGCCGCTGAACCGGACCGCGTACACCCAGGCGTCCCTGTTCGCGGTCGAGGTGGCGCTGTTCCGCCTGCTGGAGTCGTGGGGAGTGCGCCCGGACCAGCTGCTGGGACACTCCGTCGGCGAAATCGCCGCGGCGCATGTGGCGGGTGTCTTCTCCCTTCCGGATGCCTGTGCGCTGGTGGCGGCCCGTGGCCGGCTGATGCAGCAACTTCCCGTCGGCGGTGCGATGGTGGCGATCCGGGCGACGGAGGAGGAGGTCCTTCCGCAGCTGACGCCGGAGGTGTCGATCGCGGCGGTGAACGGTCCGTCGTCGGTGGTGGTCTCCGGTGTCGAGGACGCGGTGCTCGCCGTCGCGGCGCACTTCGAGGCCGAGGGCCGTAAGACGACCCGGCTACGCGTCTCGCACGCCTTCCACTCGCCCCTCATGGAACCGATGCTCGCCGACTTCCGCGCCGTCGCCGACGGCATGACGTACGGCGCGCCACGCATCCCCGTGGTCTCGAACGTCACCGGCGAGCCTGCCACCGCGGCACAGCTGTGCTCCGCGGAGTACTGGGTCCGGCACGTCCGCGAGGCCGTACGATTCGCCGACGGGATCGGCGCGCTGGAAGCGCAGGGCGTCTCGGCGTACCTGGAGCTCGGCCCCGACGGCGCCCTCTCCGCGCTCGCCGCGGAGTCCGCCGCGGACGAGTCGGTACTGACCCCCGTCCTGCGCAAGGACCGGCCCGAGGTGTCGGCACTGCTCACGGCGGTGGCACGACTGCACGCCCATGGCGTGCCCGTCGACTGGTCCGCCGTCTTCGCCGGTACGGGTGCGCGGCGGGTGGATCTGCCGACGTACGCGTTCCAGCGCGAGCGGTTCTGGCCGTCGGGCGGGGCGGTGCGCTCGGGCGATGTGCGGTCCGCGGGCCTGGACTCGGCCGGGCATCCGATGCTGGGTGCCGCGGTCCAACTGGCGGGCTCGGGCGGCCTGTTGTTCACCGGACGGCTCTCGGTGTCCTCGCATCCGTGGCTGGCGGACCATGTCGTCCTGGGGTCCGTGCTGGTGCCCGGCACGGCGCTGCTGGAACTGGTGCTGCGGGCGGCCGACGAGGTGGACTGCGGTGTGGTGGAGGAGCTGACGCTTGCTGCGCCGCTGGTGCTGCCTGCCTCGGGCGGCGCGGTCCAGGTGCAGGTGTGGGTGGGCGAGCCCGATGACGAGGGCCGCCGGCCGGTGTCGGTGCACGCGCGTGACGGAGAGGCGCCGTGGACGCTGCATGCCAGTGGCGCCCTGGCCCCGGCCGCCGAGGCGGCGCCGTCGTTCGATGCCGCGGTGTGGCCCCCGCAGGGCGGCGAGCCGCTCGACACGGCGGACTGCTACGAGCGGTTCGCGGATGCGGGGTTCGCTTACGGTCCGGTGTTCCAGGGCCTGCGGGCGGCCTGGAAGGCGGGCGATGACGTCTATGCGGAGGTCGGTCTTCCCGAGGGCACGGACGGCGACGCCTACGGACTGCACCCGGCGCTCTTCGACGCGGCGCTGCACGCGGCGTTACTGGGTGGCGGGGGAGCGGACGAGGGGGGCGTCCCCTTCTCGTGGAGCGGGGTGTCCCTGCACGCGTCCGGTGCCTCCCGAGTGAGGGTCCGCATCCGTCCCACCGAAGACGGCACGTCGATCGCCCTCGCGGACACCACCGGCGCGCCGGTGGCCTCGGTGCGAACCCTGACCGTGCGTCCGATCACCGCCGGGCAGCTGTCGACCGGCGACCGCGATTCCCTGTTCAAGGTCGACTGGACCGGCATCCACCTCACAGGCGAGTCCGCGGACTCCCTCGCCATGCTCGGCAAGGACGCCGGGGGCATCCTCGACGGACTCTCGCTCCGGCCCCACGCGGATCTCGACGACCTCGCGGAGGCAGACGCTCACGACATCGTGCTCGTCCCGCCCGCCACCGGGGCCGCCGGCACGGTGGAGTCCGTCCACACTGCGGCGGTGGGGGCGCTGGAGGTGATCCAGTCCTGGTTGGCCGATGAGCGGTTCGCCTCTTCGCGCCTGGTGTTCGTGACGCGGGGGGCGGTGTCCGGTGCGGATCTGGCTGCCGCTGCTGTCCGGGGTCTGGTGCGGTCGGCGCTGTCGGAGAATCCGGGTCGTTTCGGTCTGGTGGATCTGGATGGTGACGTTGAGGTGGCCGTGCTGGCGCAGGGGCTCGCGATGGACGAGCCGGAGTTGTTGGTGCGCGGGGGCGAGGTGTTGGCTGCCCGGCTGGCCCGGACCCGGTCCCAGCACGCGATGAGTTGGGATCCGTCGGGCACGGTTTTGATCACTGGTGGTACCGGTGGCCTGGGCCGTACTGTCGCCCGGCATCTGGTGACCGAGCACGGGGTGCGGCGTCTGCTGCTGGTGAGCCGGCGCGGCCCGGCCGCGGAAGGTGTCGGGGAGTTCGTCGCCGAACTTGCACAGCATGGCGCGGAAGCTGTGGTCGAGGCGTGCGATGTGACGGACGCGGTGGCCGTGGCCGATCTGATTGCTCGTCATGCGCCGACGGCTGTGGTGCATACGGCCGGTGTGCTGGATGACGGTGTGGTGGAGTCGCTGACTCCGGAGCGGCTGGCGGCGGTGTTGCGCCCGAAGGTGGATGCGGCCTGGCATCTGCACGAGGCGACCAAGAATGCGGGCCTGGACGCCTTTGTGGTGTTCTCGTCCGTGGCAGGTATCTTCGGCAGCGCGGGTCAGGCCAATTATGCGGCGGGCAATGCTTTCCTGGACGCGTTGGCGCAGCACCGTCATGCGGCGGGTCTGCCGGCGGTATCGCTGGCGTGGGGTCCGTGGTCGCAGGACAGCGGCATGACCGGCACCCTCACCGAAGCCGACCTCCAGCGCATGACCCGCTCAGGCATGCCACCGCTGTCCACCGAGGAAGGCCTGGCCCTCTTCGACGCCGCGCTCGGAACCACCGAGCCCACGGCCCTCCCCGTCCGCCTGGACCTCGCGGCGCTGCGGAAGCAGGGCGAGCCCCAGCCGCTGCTGCGCGGCCTGATCCGTACCCCGGGTCGGCGCGCGGCGGCGGTCACGAAGGTCGGCGACGCCGCGGCCGGCTTCGCTCAGCGCCTGGCCGGCCTGTCGGCGGCAGAGGGACGCGAGGTCGTACTGGACGCCGTAGGCGGCCAGGTCGCTGCGGTCCTCGGGCACGCCGGAGGTACGGAGATCGACCAGGACCGCGCCTTCCTGGACCTCGGTTTCGACTCCCTGACCGCGGTCGAACTCCGCAACCGCCTGAGTGACCTCACGGGAGTCCGCCTGCCGGCGACTCTGCTCTTCGACTTCCCGACGCCGGGGGAACTCGTCGACCACCTTCATGCCCGGATCGCACCCGAGCCGTCCTCCGGTCCGGAGGCACTCCTCGGCGAACTCGAAAGGATGGAAAAGACCTTCGGCGGACTCGAGATCACGGAGGAGATCCACGAGCAGATAGCCGGCCGCCTGGAAGTCCTCAGGGCAAAGTGGGACGCCCTGCGGGACACTTCCGCGGCGGCCGGGCACGACGAGTCCCGGTCCGACCAGGACTTCGACTTCGAGTCCGCCTCCGACGAAGAGGTCTTCGACCTCCTCGACAACGAAATCGGCCTCTCCTGACCCGAAGAACCGGCCCGCACCGGTAGCTCCCGTACACCGTCGGGCGACTCGAGCACCGCAACTGGGCGCCGCCGAACAACTCGGCGGCGCCCAGTGCTGCGACGCGGCGGAAGCCCGGCAGGGGAAGACCTCGTAGCACTCGGTCTCGCCCGGACAGCCGGACAGCCTGGACAGTCGGCCGGCCGACGGTAGGCCGTCAGTCGACGAGCAGTGCCGCCCGCAGTCGCTCCAGGTCCTGTTTGCTCAGGCCCAGCCCGTCCCGCAGATAGGCGTCGAAGGTGCCGAAGCGGGCCTTGACCTCGTCGAAGGACGCGTTCAGATACTCGGCCCTGGCCTCCAGGGTCGGCTTGAGACGGGCGGCCGTCCCGGGGGTCTGCTCGGCGAGGGTGGCGGCGTTGCTCGCGGCGAGGTGGTCGTTGGTGGCCAAGTAGTCCCGCATGACCGTGTCGCGGTCCACGCCCAGGGCCGTGAGCAGGGCGGCGGTGGCCCAGCCGGTACGGTCCGTGCCGCCCTGGCAGTGGTAGGCCAGCGCATGGCAGCCGGGGTCGTTGGCGTGACCGAACAGCGAACGGTAGGCGGCGTTCGCGGAGGGTTGGGAGACGAGCCGCCGGTAGGACTCGACCATCGTCCGTTCGGACGCCTCGGCCGTGGCGGGCAGCTCGTTCTCGATGGCCCCGCCGAGGACACCGGCGGCGACGTAGCGCGCGCCCGCGGGCACGCGGTCCGGGGTCTCGGCGCGCTCGCGCGGCGTGCGCAGGTCGAAGTCCGTACGGATGTCCAGGCGCTGGAGCTTGGCCAGGTCGGCGTCGGCGAGCGCGTGCAGGTCGTTGGTGCGGTACAGCACGCCCATCTTCACCCACCGGCCGTCGCCGGTGCGATGGCCGCCGGCGTCGCGGAAGTTGGCGGCGCCCTCAAGATGCAGCGAGCGGTCGGCGAGGGTGAGCGGGTCGCCCTGGTCGGGGACGAGGCGGAACCACTGCCGGTCGGCGGCGGGCAGGCCGCGCACAGTGACGTCGGCTGCGGCGCCACCGTAGGCCACGGCCTTGCCGCCGGCGTAGACGGTGACCGAACGGACACCGGGTGCCTTCCAGGACACGGCGAACGAGCCGTCCTCCTGCCGGGTCACCCTGGCGTCGGTGAACGGAATGCCGTGCGCGGCGCGCGAGGCCTGTGGCGTGCGCCGGATCGCTCCGGCGGGCTCGGTGAGGGGCTCGGCCGAGGCGTGGGGCACGGTGACCGCCACTGCCGATACGGCGGCCACGAACGATATGGCGGAACGGCGGGCGGCCAGGACCGCCGCCGCGGAATGGGAGTCCATGGCGGGACCGTACGCCCGAAATGGCATGGAATTGCCTAGAGTTGACGAGGAGGACCGGGCCCGCTCGGATGGGGGGCGGGCGCGCCGGGAATCCCGCCGTCAGCCGACGGGCGGGTGCGGATGCTCCGGAGAACACCCGCACCCGCCCGCCGACTCCCTGCCTGTCAGCTCTCCCTGCCCGTCAGCTCTCCGTGTCCATCAGCTGGAACAGCTCCTCGTCGCTGGCCGACGCCAGGTCAAGAGCCCCGGACGCCAGGTCCAGCTCCTCACCGGGGCCGGCGCCCGTACCGGCGCCCCGCCCTGCCGTCACCGCCCTCAACCGTGCCACCGTCTCCTGCGAGACCTCCGCACCGGCCGTGAGCAGGGACTCCAACTCGGCCACGACGGAGTCCACATCGCGCGCCGCGGCGGTCGGCCGCGCGAGCCGTTCGCGTACGAGACGGACGACGGCGTTCGGCGTGGGGTAGTCGTACACGAGCGTGGCGGGAAGCCGCAGGTCGGTGGCCGCGATCAGGCGGTTGCGCAGTTCGACGGCGTTCACCGAGTTGATGCCCAACTCCTTGAACGTGTGGCTGCCCTCCTCGCCGAGCGGCTCCTGGCCGCCGAGCACGGCCGAGGTCTCGGCGAGGACCAGGGCCAGGACGTGCGCGTCCTGTTCGGCATCGTCGAGTCCGGACAGGCGGGCGGCCAGGCCCGGCGGCTCCTCATCGGCCGGCGTTCCGCCCATGACGGCATCCAGCGCACCCACGACGCCTCCGACGGCAGCCGAGCCCACCGGAGCCGCCGCAGGCCAGAACCGCCGCCGCTGGAACGCGTACGTCGGCAGGGGAACGGGCCGGGCCCCGGGGAGCACCGCGTCCCAGTCGACGGGAGCGCCATGAGCGTGCAGCCGGGCGACCGCGGTGAGCAGGGCGTGCCGCTCCGGCACTCCGGCGCGCAGACTCGGCACCATGGTGGCCCCGGGCTGCGGGCCGGCCGACTCCAGACACTCGTCGATCATCGGTGTGAGCGCCGGCTCGGCCCCCAGCTCCAGGAACCCCGTGACGCGCTCGTCCCGGAGCCGGCCGATCGCGTCCTTGAAGCGTACGGACTGCCGTATGTGCCGCACCCAGTAGTCCGGGTCGCGCGCCTCTTCGTCGGTCAACAGGCGGCCGGAGACGGTGGAGATGAGGGGAATGGCGGGCGCGGCGTAGGACAGGGTGCGGACGACCGCGCGGAAGTCCTCCAGTACGGGGTCCATCAGCGGCGAGTGGGAGGCCAGGCGCACCGCGACCCTCCGGGTCTTGTGGCCGGCGGCGGCGAGCCGCTCCGTGAGCGCGATGAGCGGGGCCTCGGCGCCCGAGAGTACGAGGGAGTGCGGACTGTTGACGGCCGCGATCGACACCGCTTCCGTCAACTCCGCCAGCCACGGCGTCACTTCGTCCTCCGTGATGCGCACCGCCACCATCGCGCCGCCGGACGGCAGCGTGCCCATCAGCCGGCCCCGGGCCGCCACCAGGGTGCACGCGTCCTGGAGAGAGAGCACGCCCGCCACATGAGCGGCGGCGATCTCGCCGGCCGAGTGGCCCACCAGGTGGTGGGGGACCACGCCCCAGGACTCGAACAGCCGGTACAGGGCGACCTGGACGGCGAACAGCGCGGGCTGTGTGTAGGTGGTGTCGTCGAGGAGGGCCGCCTCCTCGGAGTCGGGAGCCGCCCACATCACCGAGGTCAGCGGCAGCGCCAGCAGCGGATCCACCAGGGCGCACACCTCGCGCAGTGCCTGCCCGAAGACGGGGAACGCCTCGGCCGCCTCGCGCCCCATGCCGTTGAGCTGGCTACCCTGCCCCGGGAAGACGAAGGCCGGCCCGCCGCCCGGCGCGGAGTCGTGCGGCATGACGCCGGCCGTTCGCTCACCGCGCCCGAACTCGGCTGCAGCGGCGAGTAGTTGGGCCAGGTCCGCACCGGTGACGACGGCCCGGTGCCGGTGCAGGGCGCGCGTGGTGGCCAGGGCATGGGCGACATCCCGGGCGCGCAGCCCGGGGTCGGCGGCCACGTGCTCGGCCAGGCGTCGCGCCTGCGCGCGCAGCGCGGTCCGGCTCCGGGCGGACAGCACCCAGGGCACGGCCGCGTCATCGGCCGGCTCCAGGACCCGAGCCGCCCCGGACCCGCTCCGTGCGGCCGCTGTCTCTTCTTCCCCTTCCCCTTCCCCGCCCGGCGCCTCTTCCAGGATCACGTGCGCGTTGGTCCCGGTGAGCCCGAACGAGGACACCCCCGCCCGGCGGGTGAGTCCGCTCTCCCGTGGCCAGGGCCGGGCCTCGGTCAGCAGCCGTACCGAACCGGCCGACCAGTCCACCTTGGTCGAGGGAGCGTCCACGTGCAGCGTCCGCGGCAGGACGCCGTGGCGCAGCGCGAGCACCGTCTTGATGACCCCGACGACACCCGCGGCGGCCTGCGTGTGCCCGATGTTCGACTTCACCGACCCCAGCCACAACGGGCGTGCAGCGGGACGCTGTTGACCGTACGTGGCCAGCAGGGCCTGGGTCTCGATGGGGTCGCCGAGAGGAGTGCCGGTGCCGTGCCCTTCCACGGCGTCCACGTCCTGCGGCGTCAGCCCGGCGTCGGCCAGGGCCTGGCGGATGACGCGCTGCTGTGCGGGCCCACTCGGCGCGGTGAGCCCGTTGGAAGCGCCGTCCTGATTCACGGCGGAGCCCCGTACGAGCGCCAGGACGCGGTGTCCGTTGCGCCGGGCGTCGCTCAGCCGCTCCAGGAGCAGCAGCCCCGCGCCCTCCGACCACGCGGAGCCGTTCGCGGCGTCGGCGTACGCCATGGAGCGGGAGTCAGGGGAGAGCGCGCGCAGCCGGGAGAAGTGCGCGAAGGCCGCCGGGGTCGCCATGACGGTGACGCCGCCGGCCAGCGCCAGGTCGGTCTCGCCCGACCGCAGGGACCGGCAGGCCAGATGCAGGGCGACGAGGGAGGACGAGGAGGCGGTGTCGACCGTGATCGCCGGGCCTTCGAGCCCGTAGGTGTAGGCGACGCGCCCGGAGATCGCGCTGCCGGCGGTCCCGGTGATGAGCATGCTCTCCCACGCGCTGGGCGTGGCGGACACCGTGGCGCCGTAGCCGCGGTCCATGGCGCCCGCGAACACGCCCGTACGGGTTCCCTGCACGGACTCCGGGGCGATGCCCGCCCGCTCGAAGGCCTCCCAGGCGGTCTCCAGGAGCAGCCGCTGCTGCGGATCGGTCGCCATCGCCTCCTGATCGGACAGACCGAAGAAGCCCGCGTCGAAGTCGCCCGCGTCGTGCAGGAAGCCGCCTTCGCGCGCGTAGCAGGTACCCGGGCGGTCGGGATCCTCGTCGAAGAGCCGGTCCAGGTCCCAGCCGCGGTCCTCGGGGAAGGGGGACATGGCGTCGGTCCCGTCGGTGAGCAGCTCCCACAGGGCCTCGGGGGAGCCGGCTCCGCCCGGCAGCCGGCAGGCCATGCCGATGATCGCCACCGGGTCGGCGCCGTCCGCCGAGGCCCGACCCGGCTCTTCCCGGGACGGCTCCTCCTGCTCGGCCAGTACGCGCGCGACGGCCCGCGGGGTGGGGGAATCGAAGGCCAGCGTGGTCGGGAGCGGCAGCCCGGTCTCCTCCCGCAGCAGATTCCGCAGCCGTACCGCCTGGATGGAGTCGAGGCCGAGCTGACGGAAGCCGGCCTCGGGGGAGAAGGGGACGGCCGTGCCGTCGCTCCCGAGCACCCGGCCGACGCAGTCGCGTACGAGTTCCAGCGCCTCCTCGACCGTGTCCGGCGGGATCGCGCCGAGCCGGGCCGGAACGGACACCTCCTCAAGGTCGGCGAGCAGCCGATCGAGTGCCCGGCGGTCGAGCTTCCCGGCGGGGGAGAGGGGGAGCTCGGGCACGGAGACCAGTTCGAGGGGGATCTTGTGGTCGGCGAGCCCCAGCCGGCGCAGGAACGCGGCCACTTCGGTCAGGCCGATCGTGCGGTCCGCGTGGTCGGTCACGACCAGGCACGGGTACTCCCCGAGCCGGTCGTCCGGTGCGCCGGCCACGGCCAGCGGGCCCAGGCCCGCGAGACCCGCGAGCAGCCCCTCCACCTCGGTGGCGCTGAACTTCCGGCCGCCCGTGTTGATCAGTTCGGTCGCCCGGCCGTGCAGTACCACCACGCCGTCCGCGCCGACGGCCGCGAGATCGCCGGTCCGCAGCCAGCCGTCCTGGGTGAGGGCCGAGCGCGTCAGCTCCGGCTCGCGGAAATAGCCGCGGAACAGCCCCGGCCCCCGGTACTGGAGCTCACCGGTCTCGTCCGCCGCGCACACCTCGCCGTGTTCGTCGACGACCCGCACCTCCCCGCCGCCGACCGGTCCTCCCACACTGCCCTCGGGGTCGTCGGCCCGGGTGCGGGTGCCGGTACCGATCTCGGACATCCCCCACACCACGACCAGGTCGCAGTCGAGGAGGGCGCGTACCTGGGCGGCGAGCGCGGGCGCGACGGCGGCCCCCGCCGTACGCACCTGGCGCGGCGCGAAGCCCGCCGGCCCGTCCGTCCCGGCCAGCTTGTCGACGACATCCCGCAGCTGCGTGGGTACCGCGAAGACGACGCGGGGGTCGTGCTCCCGCGCCAGCTCCAGGAAGCGGTCCGCATCCCAGCCGGTGAGCAGCACCTGCCGGGAGGCGGCGAACAGCGCCGCGTGCATGGCCTGGAGACCGAACAGGTGGGTCATCGGGCAGGCCATGAGGACCGTGGCGGCGAAGGCATCGGCGGCCTCGGCGGTGACGGCCGCGGTGTTCGACAGCAGGCCGTCGTGGCTGTGCACACACAGCTTGGGCCGCGCCGAGGTCGTCCCGGACGAGGGGATCAGGACGAGCGGCAGGTCGGGTGTGACGTCGACGGGGCGGGGCGCGTTGCCCGCCCAGGCCGCCAGCAGCCCGTCCAGCGACCCGGCACCCGCCTCCTGACAGCCCTCCTCCGATGCCCCGGTCAGCAGCACGTCGCGCAGTGACGGCACACGGTCCAGGAGCGAACGGGCCGTCGCGGCAGTCTCGCTCCCGGAGGCCGACAGGACGAGCAGGACGGGTTCCGCCCGGGTCAGCAGCGCATGGACCTCGCAGGCCGCGGTGTCCTGGTGGACGGGCAGCAGCACCGCTCCGACGGCCGCGACGGCCAGGTGCAGGGTCTGCAGCTCCCAGCAGTTCGGCAGCTGCACCGCCACCACGTCGCCGGGCGCGACGCCCGACTCCTGCAGACCGCGGGCCAGCGCGCCGACGTCCGCGCGCCACTGTGCCCACGTCCACGAGCGGTCCCCGTCGACGACGGCCACGGCGTCGGGAGCGGATTCCACGGCGGCCTCGAACACACCGGACAGCGTGCAGCCGCCCAGTGCAGCCGCCGCGTCGGTGGGCGGCTGGATCGCGTAGTCATCTGTGTGGACGGGCACCATCACTCCCGGATCTCAAGCACTCTCGTCATGGGTGGGGACAGGCCGGGGTTCGGACACGGGCTCCCGCCCGGGTCGGGTCTCAGCCTTCGTGCACGGTGATCGCCCGCGACGGACACAGGGCGCCCGCCAGCCGGGCCGCGGACTCCTGGTCGGCGCCGGGCTCGGCGAGGAGGGTGACGAGTCCGTCGTCGTCCTGGTCGAAGAGCGCGGGCGCGTTCAGCACGCACTGGCCCGCCCCCACGCAGCGGTCGAGGGCAACGGTGATACGCATGTCGATGTCTCTCCTGCGGTGAATGTGGGCCGCCCGGCGACCGGCGGCACGCGCCACCGGGCGGGGAAGGGTGGTTACCAGCGGACCGGAAGCTCGTGCAGCCCGTAGAGCACGCCGTCGTACTTGATGCCCAACCCGTCGATGGGCACGTCGAGTTCGAGGTTGGGAATGCGCTCGAAGAGCTTCCGGTAGGCCACCTCCATCTCGACCCGCACCAGGTTCTGCCCCAGGCACTGGTGCACGCCGTAGCCGAAGGCCACGTGATGGCGGGCGGACCGGGACGGGTCGAACGTGTGGGGGCACTCGAAGACGTTCTCGTCGTGGTTGGCCGCGGCGACCAGCGGCACGATGCCCTCGCCCGCCTTGATGAGCTGCCCGGCGATCTCCACGTCCTCGACCGCCACCCGCAGGGACACCAGGTCGGCGACGGAGTGGAAGCGCAGCGTCTCCTCCACGGCCCGATCGTCACCCACCCACTGCGGGTGCGTCAGCAACGTCACCACGCCGAGCGCGATGTTGTTGGCCGTGGTCTCGTGGCCGGCGATGAGCAGCAGCATCAGCACGCCCGACAGCTCCTGGGGAGCGATGGCGCCGTTGGCCAGCAGGCGGCTGACCAGGTCGTCGCCGGGCCACTTCTCCTTGATGGCGATCAGCCGGATGACATAGCGCAGCAGGTCCTTGCCGGCGGACTTGCGCTGCTCCTCGGTAGCGGAGCGGAGGGAGACCAGCACGCGGGTCCGGGACTCGAAGAACTCACGGTCGGCGGCCGGCACTCCGAGCAGCGAGGAGATCACCAGAGAGGGAATGGGCAGCGCGAAGTCGGCAACGAGGTCGGCGGTGTTGCCCGCGGCCAGCATTTCGTCCAGGCGCTTGTCCACCGTGCGCTCGATCGCGGGCCGCATCGCGCGTACGCGCCGCACGGTGAACTCCGGGATGAGGGCCTTGCGGAACCGGTCGTGCTCGGGGGAGTCCATCCCCACGAACCAGCCCGGGATCTGATCCTGCTTGGGCACTCCCACGGTCTCCCCGACGTTGGGGAATCCCTCGTGCTCGGGGTTGGAGCTGATCTTGGAGTTGGTCAGTACGGCGCGGACGTCCTCGTGCCGGGTGGCCAGCCACACCCGCTTGCCGTCGGGCAGGTGCGAGAGGACCAGCCCCCGTCGGTCGCGGTAGTCGGCGTAATGGGGCGGCGGGAACGGCACGCCGGGCTCGCGCAGTGGAAATTCGACCACCAGCGGATCCGCCGCGGGTGCGGCCGGGTCCGTCACGTCCGTGGCCGGAACTTCCTGTGCCGAGGCCGGGCAGGTTCGCGATGCGGCCGGGCCTGTGTGCGTCATGGGTCGGTATCCCCTCTCGGACGGTCCGTCAGCCGGCGTCGTAGAACGCGCGGATCCTGTCGGTCACGAAGTCCTGGTCGGCGGCCGTGAGTTCGGTATGCGTGGGCAGATACAGCCCGTCCTCGGCAAACGCATTCGCCTTGAGCGAGGGCCAGTCGGGTCGGTGATACATGGGCTGCCGGGACATCGGCTTGAAGAACAGCCGGGTCTCGATCGACTCAT
This sequence comes from Streptomyces sp. NPDC053427, assembly GCF_044544985.1. Classification (NCBI taxonomy): domain Bacteria; kingdom Bacillati; phylum Actinomycetota; class Actinomycetes; order Kitasatosporales; family Streptomycetaceae; genus Streptomyces; species Streptomyces sp. NPDC053427. The sequence goes on from NZ_JBITYA010000001.1 coordinate 483,740, forward strand.
GGGCGAGGAATTCCCGCAGCTCCTCGCGGCGTTCGGCCCGCAGGTCGTACATCCACAGCACGTCCCGTGGCGGCATCAGCGTGATACCGGGAATTCCGGCGAGCCCCTCGTCATAGCGCCGCTCGATCTCACGCCGGGTCTCGAGGATGTCGTCGAGCCGTTCGACCTGGCCGAGTGCGACGGCGGCCTGCATGGCCGTCATGCGGAAGTTGTAGGCCACTTTCTTGTGCAGGAAACTGTGGTCCTTGGTGAAGGCCATGGCCCGCAGATGTGCCAACTGCCCGGCCAGCTTGGGGTCGTCGGTGAGGCAGATGCCGCCCTCACCCGCGGTAATGATCTTGTTGGCGAACAGCGAATAGCACGCGATGTCCCCCACCGGACGGATGCCATGGGCCTCGGCGCTGTCCTCCACGACCCGCAGGTTGTACTGGTACGCGATATCCATCACCGCGTCCATGTCGCAGCGCCGGCCATAGATGTGGACCGGCATCACGGCCTTCGTGCGCGCCGTGATCTTCTCCTCGATTCGGGTGACATCGATATTGAGGTCGTCCGCGCAGTCCACGAACACGGGCGTCGCACCGGTATAGGTGACCGCCCACGCCGAGGCGATCATCGTGAACTCCGGAACGATGACCTCGTCACCCGGGCCGATACCCAGCGCCCGCAGCGCCAGCGTGAGCGCCGCCGTCCCCGAGGAACAGGAAACGCCGTGCGCGATCCCGTTGTAATCGGCGAAGGCACGCTCGAACCTCTGGACCATCGGGCCCTGAGAAGATATCCAGCCGTCCTCGACGGTGGTGGTCAGGTACTCCAGCTCTCTGCCGTTCAGAGCGGGCCTGGACACCGGGTACTTGAAAGACATCCGCTGCCTCTTTCTGGTCTTTCTCGTGGTCCTCGTACGTACGTGGGTGCTCGCGCGGCCTTACGCCGGGGCCGGGGCCAGGGCCGGATGCCCGAGGAGCAGCGCGGCGGCGGTCTCACGGCCGCCCGCCGCACGCTGCAGGGCACCGAGCCGCTGCGCGTTCTCATGGAAGGAGGGGGTCTCGAGCACCCGGGTGAGTTTGTCGAGCACGTCGTCGACATCGATGTCCCGCGGCCGGTCGAGGGTCAGACTGATGCCGAAGTCCCGGCCGCGCACGGCCTGGTCGTAGCAGTCCACCCACAGCGGCCGCACCACGAGCGGCTTGCCGAAATACACGCCCTCGTTGAAACCGTTGCCGCCGCCATGGGTGAAGAACACCTTCACGTTCGGATGCGCCAGAACGTCCAACTGCGACGGAACCCAGCTCTCGATACGGAGATTCGCCGGCAACGACTCCTTCGGCGGCAGCAGATGCTGCTGTTCCGACGGCAGTTTCCACAGCACCTGGTGCCGCCCCTCGAGCCGACGGGTGACCTCCACCATGGAATCGACCTGGTTCCGGGTGAGCCGGGTGATCGTCCCGAACCCCGCATAGACGACCGAGGACTGTTCATCCAGCCACTGCGAGAGAGAGTCGTCCTGCTGGGATTCCGGCAAGGGCGGCACCATCGCACCGACCAGCCGCACCTTCTCCGGAATGTCGAAGGGGTAGTCCAGCTCGGCGATCGAATTGCACAGCACCAGATCGGCGTGCTCGATCCGCGCCATCGGACTGAGCGGCCCGAGCCCGTGCGCCTTGCGCCGCCGGTTGTCCTCCGCGACCACCTTGCCCATCTCGGGCGTGCAGAACATCGCCAGCGTCCGCCATTTGAAGAGTGCATTGCTCATGCGCTGGGCGAACGTCATCGGGCGCGGCAGCCCCGTGTGCGGCACGGGGTAGTCCCGCGGGGTGTAGCCCTTGGCGAAAGGCGTGAATGCCGTCAGCACGTTGCTCGGCACGAACGGCACACTCAGCACGAAGGGAATCTTCCGAGAAATCGCCAACTCGATCCCGAAAGCACTGATGCAGTCGATGACCATCAGCGCCGGCCGCACCTCGTCGACGACGGCCGCCAGTTTACGGAATTTCTCCTCGTGCCGTCCGGGCTTGTAGGACTGCCGGATCACCGCGCGATGCGCCTTGAAACGCGAGGACTGAGTGATCTCGCGATAGACCGCGTCGTCCCACGTCACCGCCGACAACTCGGTGACCACCTCACCCAGCGAGGCGAACTCCACCTCGGACCCGACCGATATGCGCTTCACATCCTCGCGCCGGGGCTCATCGGTGGCGAACCAGATATCCGGCACATTCTGGCGGGAGAGCTCTTCGGCGAGCACGAGCAGTGGATTGGCCAGCCCGCTCTCCGGAAGACTGACGAAGAGGATCGGCCGTCGGGCGGATTCCATGGATTCCCTTTCGCGAGGACAGGCGGGGTTCGGCGAGCACCCCCTCGTGCGGATCGACTGGCCGCACCCCCCTTTGATCTCACGCCGTCCACCGGAAAATCCGTAGACCCCGGCCGGTATTTCGGAGCGGGAGCGAACGCCGGACCTCCGCCACCGCGAACGCCGCATGGCGGGTGACGAACCAACGCCGCATGGCGGGTGACGAACTCCTGCCATGCGGCGGCACATCGGCCCGCTGCGGTACCGCGCCCCGTAAAGGGCACGGGGAACCGCACGGCGGCCGCGGACGACCCGCAGCGAACGGGCCGCAATTCCGGCGGAGCGTTCAGGACGCGGTCTTGACGTCCTCCGCGATGATCCGCTCGATGTTTCGCTCGGCCAGGGCCGTGATGGTCACGAAGGGGTTGACCCCGATGGATCCCGGAACGAGCGCGCCGTCCGTGACATAGAGGTTGCGGTAGCCGGCGACCCGGCCGTACCCATCGGTGGCCTTGCCCAGCACGCAGCCGCCGAGCGGGTGGTAGCAGAAGTCGTCGGAGAAGTTCTTCAGCTGCGGCCCGAACAAGTCGTAGCGGTACATCGTCGTGTTGGCCTTGTTGATCCGGTCGAAGAGCGACCTCGCGGCGTCGACCGAGGGCGTGTTCTGGTCCCGGGTCCAGCGCAGCACGGCCCGGTCGCTGGCCTTGTCGTAGACGAAGGTGCCGCGCTCGGGGTTCTTGGTGATCGCCAGATAGAGGCTGACCCAGGTCTCCAGGCCGGCCGGCATCGGCGCGATCTCCGCGAAGACCGGGGCGGCGGGGTTGTTCCAGTCGTCGATGCCCAGGGCGGGAATCGACGACTGGTGGGCACCGGTGGTGTTCCAGACGTGGTTGGCCCGGCCGGTCATGATGTTGCCGTTGGGGCCCCAGCCCGCGCCGACCTCGGAGTTGAGCTCCGGCAGCGTACCGGTGTCCCGGGCGCGCACCAGCAGCTCGGTGGAGCCGAGACTGCCGGCGCCGAGGAACAGATGGCGACAGGCGATCTCCTTGTGGGCGACGGTCTTGCCGTCGGCGTCCATCTGGTCCACGGACAGCACATAGCTGCCGTCCGGCTGCTGACGGATCGCTTTGACCTGGTGCAGGGTCTCGATGGTGACCTTGCCGGTGCCGAGCGCGGCGGCCAAGTAGGTCTTGTCCAGGCTCTGCTTGCCGTGGTTGTTGCCGTAGATGACCTCGCCCGCCAGCGCGGACTTGGGCACCTCACCGGCCTCCTCGCGTCGCATGTGGTCGAAGTCGTAGACGTTGGGGACGAAGGTGGTGCTCAGGCCCGCCTTGCCCGCCTGTTCGCGCGAGACCCGCGCGAACTTGTACCACTCCGTCTTCTCGAACCAGCCCTGGTCGATGTGGTTGACCTTGAGCATGGAGTTGGCGCGCGGGAAGTACCGCTCGTACATCTGCGAGGCGTCCACCTGCGGCAGCACCTCCTCGAAGTACGCGCGCTTCGGTACGACGGCCATGCCGCCGTTGACCAGCGAGCCGCCGCCGACACCCCGCCCCACGTACACCGACATCTGGTCGAAGTGCACCTTGTCCAGCACTCCCGCGTACGGGGTGATGTCCCGGTTGATCACATCCAGCCACAGGAACGAGCCCAGCGGGGCCTCGGTGCGCGACTTGAACCAGCTCGACCGGCGGTCGGGCTTGAGCATTCCGCAGAAGACGTTGCCGTCGTCCGCGGGCTTGTTCCACAACTGGCCCATTTCGAGCATGAGCGTCGGAATCCCGGCCTCGCCGAGCCGCAGCGCGGATACCGCGGCGCCGTATCCCGTACCGATCACCACGGCCGGTACGAACGAGCCGCTGTCGGCCTGCGGACCCCGCTTTTCGGCGGCCGAGGCGCGCGGGGCGGCGGAAATCGTGGTCATTCCGGCGACGGCGGCGCCACTGAGCGCCGCCAGTCCGAGCAGACGGCGCCGCGACAGATGCTGGTTCTGCTGGTTCTCGAACACGCTGATAGTACCCCGACCTTCGCGAACAGGACTTTTCCCCGCAGGGCTGTTCCGCGGGGTTGTTCCGCGGGGCCGTCCCGGTGGGAATCGCGGGCTGTCATCGGCCCGAGCCGCCGCGTTCTCCCATCCTCAGCACGAAAGACTGCGGGAAATGGCAGAGGTTCAACGGCCGTTGACCGCCGCTGACCGCCTACAATGCGACGCCCTACCGCTCGACGCCCTACCGCTCGACGCCCGACGGCAGTCCGAGGAGATGTGCACGGGCGGTGCACGGGCGGTGGCCCGGGGTTCCGCTCGTCGGAACCGGCCCGCGACCCGGGCCATGGCCGGGCCGCACACGGCCCGCCAGTGGGCAGGGCCTACGCTACGGCCCGAAGCCACCGCACGATCGTCAGGAGTCCGCACAGCCTCCGATGATCACGCGATGGCCGTCCCTATGGCCGTCCCTATGGCTGTCCCTATGGTCATCCGGGCCGACCCGACCCCGCAAGATCGTCCTGATCCGGCCGTTCCCTCCACTCCCCGCTGCCGGGCGCGGGTGCGGTTCAGAGTTTGTCGGCCGCCCGGACGTGGTGGAGGTGGATGAGGATGTCGTAGGCCCGGCCGAGGGCGAGGGTGGGCAGGGGGTCGGGGGTGAAGGTCGAGCCGGCGTCGTAGACCGGCCGGGCACGGCCGAGCCAGGCGCGGGCCGCCGCGGGTGCGGTCCGCAGGTCGAGGTAGAAGTCCCGGTACCCGACCCGGTCCAGGATGTTCTCGTTCATGCCGGGGCGCGCCGCCGGGACGGTGACCGGCTTCCAGTCCCCGTCCAGGGAGGCGTCCTTGGTGAGGAAGGAGCCGCCGGCGAAGCTGAAGCCGATCGCGGCGTAGTCACGGCCCAGACGGTCGCGCAGCACGGCGCCCTGGGTCCGCGGGTACATGTCCGGATGGGTGGAGAGGTACCCGACATGGCCGTTGTGCGCCGACAGCAGCATCTTGTGGCCGGTGTGGCGCTGCCACCACAGCACGTTGTCGGCCATGGCCTGGTCGCGCAGGTGCTCGGCGGCGGTGACCGAGGCCGGGTCGGCGAGGTCGATGGTGGCGAAGGCGAAGGTCTGCGCGATGTTCCGGGCGTGCTGCACCGTCCACGCGTAGTCGTTGCCGCCGGCCTGATCGTGCTCGGCGACCAGGTCGAGTGCCTCCTGGGCACGTGCGGCGTTCTCCTTGCGCTCCGCGAGCGGCTTGCGCAGGTAGGCGAAGATGTCGTCGAAGGGGCGCAGCCCGGCGTACAGCTCGGTGAGCCGGGGCAGCGCCTGCGGCCGGGTCTTGCCGACGGACGACAGCACGCGCTCGAAGATGTGGTCGCCGAGCTTCGGCCCCGCGACGTCGTCCCCCATGAAGTGGACCCGGTGGTCGGGGTGGCGGCGGTTGTGCTCGCGCATCCAGCCGATCAGGCTGACGAACTCCTCGCGCTCCCAGGGGGATCCGGCCAGTGTCTCCTGCGCGATCCGCCGCGGGTCGCCGGGACCGCCCTGGAGGTACTCGTCGATCCTGAGCCCTGCCGACCAGCTCATCTCCAGGGCGAAGGTGGTGAAGCCGCGCTCCTCGACAAGGTGCCGGAACACGCGTTCCTTCATGGCGAAGAACTCGTGCGAACCGTGCGTGGCCTCGCCCAGCCCCACCACCTTCGCGTCCCCGACCATGGCGCCCAGCGCCCGCAGGTCTGCGGTTCGGCCGCCGGGCTCAGTGGAGCGCAGCGGGTGAGCGGCCCGTTCCAGGGACCGTACGAGGGCCGGTTCCCGGTTCGCTGCGCCGGAGTCGGCGGACGCGGTCGATGCAGCGGACCCAGCGGGTGCGGTCGAGCCTGCCGGCACGGTCGGTGCCGCGGCAGCCACGGGGGCGGCCAGCGCCGTGGCGGCGAGCACTCCCGTGAGTGCGAGCAACCCTCGCCGGCCGGTCGTTCTCCTGTACCCGTGCATTCTGATCACTCCTTGCGTGCGGCGGCTCCCCGAGCCGATGAAGTGATCTTCGTGTGCTGTGGCGCAGACCGCGCTGGGGTGCCCCACCGAATTCCTCCGGGGGACACCCTTGGTGCTGAGCCGGGGGTTAACCCCCGCACCCCACCGTTCGTGCTCCCTGGGCAGGTAGCGGCACGGAAGCCGGGCGTGATGGACGTGGGGGCCGGACCACCCGGCATCGGCAGTCCTGGGGTTCAGGCCGTCTGAGGTTCGTGGGTGCACCGAAGGGGCAATCGGGCGTTTCTGGTCGTTCCAGGATTGCCGCCTGGAGCGTCTTCCCAGGTCAGGAGAGTTCGGCGCACTCGCCGGACCTCGTCGACGGGGAGGTGGGACGGGTGCTTCTTCGCCTCCCCGACCGGCTCGTTGCGGCCTGGGGCACAGCCCGGCCATTCAGCGGCCGGCGCCAGAGTTGACGTTGCTCCGCAATCCGGTCGTGGTCGAGTCGGACGTTTGCCGAAGCGTGAGTGCGACGACGACGGTGACGCACATCGCCGCGGCGCCGAGGCAGGACGCTGTCACGTATCCACCTCGACTTGGTTCTCGTCGACGGGCGCCGTCATCCGGCGCAGCAGTTCTGCAGTCTCCGGCGGGTATGGCGCTTGCGGCGACATTTTCCGTGCGGGCACGAACTGCCCCAGTGCTTCGATTTTCAAATCGCCGGAGGGAGCATAGTGTTTCTGAAAACGAAGCACCAGCCTGCGTGGAGAGGAACCACTGAGCGATGCCCTCAACCCCCAGACCAGGTAGCCCCGTCCGCGACTCCAGCACGGGACGCCCGCTCATGGCGGCACTCGACCTCTTCGGCCGACGCTGGGCCTTGCGGATCCTGTGGGAACTGCGCGATCAGCCTGTGGGCTTCCGGGCGTTGCAGCAGCGGTGTGACGGCATGTCATCGAGCGTGCTGCGGCAGCGGCTGCTCGAACTGCTGGAAGCGCGACTGGTGGAGCGCGGCACCGATGACAGCTACTGCCTGACAGCACTCGGCAAAGAGGCGTGCGACACGCTCGCCGGCCTGCACGGTTGGGCGGAATGCTGGGCCGCCGACCTCAAGACGCCCGGCCCCATGGGGGAGACGCCGTAACCGGCCAAACCGGCAAACTCCCCCGGCAGACGAAAGCTCCGCTGTTCGGCGGGCTGGGTTCCTTCGCCCTCAGCGACCCCTGGCATCCGAGCAGAAGCGAGGAAGACAGAGGAAACAAGGGACTTCTCCGTAACAGCGGCTCGCCATGCCGTCACCCTGGCGCTTGCGGAGGACGGCTCGCACGACGACATCGCCACGCGCTGGAGCGTGGCCGCGGGGCTGCGCGCAGGCATGGCCGCCGAGGACCGCGACACACTCATCGACGTGGAGGTGGAGACCGTCGCGGAAGCCACGAGGGTGCTGCGATCGCGCGGCTGAGCGAGGGCCTCTTCGGACGGGACGGCCGGCCCCTGTTTTGGGCGCGCCCCTGTCGAGGCTTTCACCGCCCCGGATCCGCGCCTGCGGCGCGAGCCGTACTCCGGGGAGCCGACAGTGTCAGGGGGTCCGCGTCCGCCTCATGAGGGCCTCGGCATCCGCGGCGATGTCCGCCACGATGCGGCCCGCCGGGGCGATGTCGTGGACGAGCCCGGCGCTCTGGCCCGCGTAGAGGGCGAGAGCCTCCACATCGCCCGACATGCCGGGCACGGGGACCATGTCGTCGTAACGTGACCAGGCCCGTCCGTCGGCGCTCCGGGCCACCACGGCGCCTTCGCCGGGGCGGTTCGGCACGGTTGGGCGATCCGCGGCCTCCCAGGCGCGGAGCGTGGAGTTGCGCAACGCTCGATGCGGGGCGTTGGGCCAGCCGCCGTCGAAGCACCGCGTGTGCACCGCGTCCTGCGGCGCCGCCTGGATCACGGCTTGACGGTAGACCTCGTGCGTGGCCGCCTCTGATGCCGTCAGGAATCGAGTGCCCAGCCATCCGGCCTGGCCCCGAGAGCCAGTGCGGCGGCGACCCCGCGCCCATCGGCAATGCCGCCGGCCGCGATGACGGGCACCGGGTGCACAGCGTCCACGACCGCGGGCACGAGCGTCATCGTGGTGACCTCCCCGCGTACGTGGCCGCCTGCCTCACACCCCTGGGCCACGATCACGTCGACGCCGGCGGCAACGGCGCGTTCGGCCTCGGAGACGGAACCGACCGTGTGGAGGTGAAGGGCACCGGCCGAGTGTGCGCGTTCGGCGACGGCCGAGGGATCACCCCAGAACGTCGAGATGACCGGCACGCTCTCCGCCAGGCAGGCGTCAAGGAGCTCATCGACCGGGAAGTCGAGCACCAGGTTCACGGCGAAGGGTCTCGACGTCATCCGCCGGACCTCCCGGACCTGTTGCACCGCCTCCTCGGCGGTGACCCACGTCAGAGCAAGGGTGCCGAGTCCTCCCGCGTCCGCCACCGCAGCCACCAGCTCTGTGGTGACCGCGGACCCGATGGGGGCCTGCACCACAGGTACCTCGATGCCCAGTTGCCGGCACAGAGGTGTGGTCAACATCGCCATGCTGTCCTCCTCATGCGGGGCGCTTCGGTTTCCAAATCATCTGGCGGACCTTAGTGTTGCGGAAACCGAAACGCCAGGGCTGTGGATCTCCAGGAGCGCAGGAGCACCGCGACGGTCACATCGGGCCGCGGCGGGAGCGGATGGGCGGGACTCTGCGCACGAGAGGCTGCAGGCCCAGGCTGTCGTGGGTGGTGGCGGCGGAGATGCGCGGCGGAGATGCCCAACGACAGGAGTAGCCCGTTGCGGTCGGTGATCAGGTGGATTTTCGATCCGCTCCTCGACGACGGCTCCAACGGGGACGTCCTCCTCGGTTCGCCCCCCGAGGGAATCCACGTAGTCCCCAAGGGCGGCAAGCTGGTCCTCCGCGTCCTCGTGCTCTACCCGGCGCAGGACGATGCGTACAAGCGGCTCTACGGCCTCTTCGCCAAGTCGCTGTCCGAGTAGCGGCGACCGCCGCGGGGTCCGGCAGCGTCCCCTGGACGCTGCCAGGCCCTTTCGCCCGCTATATTGCGGACTTCGACCGCAGGCTGGGGCAGGGGTGTTGGTACCGCCCAGGCGGGCCCCGGCTACCGACTTTCCCGCTGCATCGCGCCGCTGGTCTCCGGCCGCCGCGCGCCCGCCTGCCGGAGCAATGCGAGAGCGGCCTCCGACGAGGACCCTGCGGCCGCCGTGCACACCACGAGGACCTGCTCCGGTGAGCGGACGAGAGCGAGCGTCTGTTGCGTCACTGTCAGCGGTCCCATCACCGGATGGTGCAGGTCGTAGGACGCCGCGTCGCAGGGCGACACGCGGTGGTCGCGCCACAGCGCGACGAACTCGGGGCTCTTCATCGTCAACTCGCCGATCAGCTCTGCCAGCAGCGGGTCCTCCGGGTGCCGGCCCACCACCGTGCGCAGGTTGCCCACCACCGCGCGCGCCTTGCGGTTCCAGTCCTGGTACAGCTCACGGCAGTGCGGGTCGAGGAACAGTATCCGGCTCATGTTCGGGCGCCGCCCCGGGCTTTGCGGAGCGAGCGGATCCAGGTGCCCGGCGAGCAGCCCATGACCCAGGCTGTTCCAAGCGAGCACATCGGTGCGGCGGCCCAGAACCAGAGCCGGAACACCGTCCAGCGCGCGCATCAGGTCCCGTGTCTCGCCTGCGACCTTCTCCGGCCGCGGACGGCGGACCCGGGGCCTGCGGCGTGAGGCGTCGGCGAGCCGGGCGAGATGAGCGCGCTCGTGGTCGCCGAGTCGCAGTGCCCTCCCGATGGCGTCGAGCACCTCGGCCGAGGCGCCGCGGGACAGCCCTTGTTCGAGCCGGGTGTAGTAGGAGGCGCTGACGCCTGCCAGTTGCGCCAGTTCCTCACGGCGCAGCCCCGCCACCCTGCGAGGCCCGAAGGCGGGCAGTCCCACGTCCTTTGGCCGGAGCCGAGCCCGGCGCGCCTGCAGGAAGTCGCCCAGGGGGCCAGGTCCGTCCATACGTGCAGTGTGCAAGGCGGCAAGGGATGCAGCCACCCCCTGAGAGGGGTAGGACACAGCGGGGCTGGCCGGGCCGGGCGACAGTGCCCAAGCTCGGGAGCATCCGGCCACGCGCCCGAAACCCGAGGAAGACCATGCAACAGATCAGCCTGGGTGACGTCACCGTCACTCGCGTCAAGGAGTACTACGGCTCAGTCGGGATGGCTCCGGCAGAGTTCTTCCCGGACAGCCCCGAGGGGGCATGGGAGCGGCATCACCCCGTCCTGGTACCGGACTTCTGGGACCCCGCCACGAACGAGTGCAACTCGGCGATCCAGTCCTGGCTGCTGCACAGCGAAGGGCGCACGATCCTCGTCGACACGGGTGTGGGCAACCACAAGGACCGGCCGTACGCGCCGGTCTGGAACCGTCTCGACACCGGCTACCTCGACGACCTCGCGGCGGCCGGCGTCCGGCCCGAAGACGTCGACATCGTGGTCAACACCCACCTGCACATCGACCACGTCGGCTGGAACACCCACCTCGACGGCCGCACGTGGGTGCCGACCTTCCCGAATGCCACCTACCTCATGCCGCGACGGGACTTCGACTTCTGGAACCCGGCCAACGGCCACGAATCGCTGCTCGGCCGCGGCAACCAGAACGTGTTCGAGGACAGCGTCGCCCCGGTGTACCGGCTCGGGTTGACCGAACTGTGGGACGGCTCCTACCGGATCGACAAGAACCTGCGGCTGGATCTCGCGCCCGGCCACACTCCGGGGTCGTCCGTGCTGACGCTGGAATCGGGCCGCGATCGTGCGCTCTTCGTCGGGGACCTGGTGCACACCGCTCTGCAGATCATGGAGCCGGACACCAATTCCTGTTTCTGCGAGGACCCGGTCCAGGCGCGGACGACGCGGCACAAGCTGCTCGGCCGCGCGGCCGAGAACAATGCCCTCGTTCTCCCGGCTCACCTGGGCGGCCACGGCGCGGCCGCGGTCGAGAGGGACGGCTCGAAGTTCGTCATCAGGGAATGGGCGGGGTTCTCCCGCATGGTGTGAAGCGCCGAGACCGAAAGGAGGAGTTTCCCGTGCCCCAGGAAGAGTTTGCCGTGTCCCAGCACTCACACCCGGTCGTCGTGACCTCCTCGGGCGCCGTGCGCGGTCTGCACGACCGGTTCGGCGATCTGTACCGGGCCATCCCGTATGCGAAGGCCCCGCGCGGCGCCCGACGCTTCGCCCCACCCGTACCGCATCCCGGCTGGTCGGGGGTCAGGGACGCCACGCAGCCCTCGCCGACGGCACCACAGCCGGTCCGCGCCTTCGGGCGTCTCGACATGACCCCCTATTTCGGGCCGGGCTGGGTGCCGGGCGACGAGTACCTGACCGTCGACATCCGCACCCCGGCCGCAGACGGCGAGAAGCGCCCGGTCATGGTCTTCGTGCACGGTGGTGGGTTCGTCACCGGCTCCCACCGCGCCGCGCTGTACGACGGCAAGGCCTTCGCCCGCGACGGTGTCGTCCTGGTGACGGTGAACTACCGGGTAGGCATTCCCGGCTTCCTCGACCTCCCCGGCGCCCCGCCGAACCGCGGTCTGCTCGACGTACTGGCTGCGCTGCGCTGGGTGCGCGACACCATCGCCTCCTTCGGCGGCGACCCCGGCAACGTCACGGTATTCGGGCAGTCGGCGGGCGCGACGATCACCGGCGTGCTGCTCGCGACACCGGAGGCCGACGGCCTGTTCCGCCGCGCGATCATCCAAAGCGGCACCGGTACCGGCGCCTTCACCCCCGAGCAGGCCCAGCGAGTCACCGAGACGGCCGCGAAAGCGCTCGGCGTCCGAGCGGCCGCCGAGCAGTTCGCCGCGGTCCCGGACGAGCGCTTCGTCGGCATCCTGCCGGAGCTGGCCGGGCTCGACCTGCGCACCGCCACGGCCAGGGACCCGCTGCTCGGGTTGAGTCCGTTCGGCCTGGTCCTGCCCGTCCAGCCCGCCGACGCGCTGGCCGAAGGGCCTGCCGCCGAGGTCTCCGTGCTCATCGGCAGCAACACCGAGGAGGGGAACCTGTACCTCGTGCCCCAGGGGCAGTTGGAATCCTCCACCGAAGCCGACGTCCTCGCCGTCGCCGCAGCGGGGTACGCCGAACCCGCCGCCGCGGTCGCGGCCTGCAGAGCAGCCCGTCCGGGCGCTCCGCCCGGAGAACTGCGCTCGGCACTGCTCGGCGATGCCTTGTTCGGCGCCGGCAGCACCCGGATGGCCAGGGCGCACTCCCGGATTTCGGGCCGCCGGACGCACGTCTACTCGTTCGCCCAGCGCTCGACGGCCCTCGACGGCCGGCTCGGCGCCACGCACGCGGTCGAGCTGCCTTACGTGTTCGACCTTGCCGACGAGCCGTGGCTGCACGGCGACAGCGGCCTGCTGGGCCCGGACGCACCGCCGGCGGGTCTTGCCCAGGCAATGCACGGTGCCTGGATCGCGTTCGCCCGCGACGGTGACCCGGGCTGGGCCGCCCATGACCCGGAACAACCGGTGGTGAAGGTCTTCGGCGGCTGACGCAGCCTGCCTGCGGCACCGCGCGGGCTCGCCACGCTGGGAGCCGTCCTCGCCATGACTCCGGAAGCCCCTGATGCCGTTGACAATCTGAGCTGACGGACGGTCAATCTCCCCTATCGCAGGGCCGATACGGCCGTCGTAGGAAAAGGTGCCTACTCGCGCAACGGGGGTATGGCGTGCGCATGGCACGTATACGATCTGATGTCCCCAAGGGAGAAGGTCACCCCCCATGAAGACAACATTCGCCCGGAAAACCACCCACCGCATCCTCCTCGTGCTCGGCAGCGTGGCGGCGATGACCGTCCCCGCGGCGACCGCCGGCGCAGCCGCCGGGAAGGCACCCCACGCCGCCGGAGACACCGGCCCGCGTGGCGGGTGTGTGGTGGCGTACTTCGACCTCGGCGAGACGTTGGTGCACACCGCCGAGGACAACAGCGTGCGGTACATGCCTCAAGCCGCGGCGCATTTGCGCGCGCTGCGTGCCCGGCACATACCCGTCGGCCTCATCACAAACGTGCCGTCCTCCTGGGGGGCCACCGATGCCGAGCGCGCGGCGAGGCTGAAGGAGGCGGTCGATCAGGACTGGAAGGGCGCAACGCCGTTCGCGTGGGCCGACTTCGGTGACCGTATCTTCACCCCCCGGGACGAGGCCGAACGGAAGCCCGCGCCCGCTCTGTGGGAGCGGGCCAAAAGGGCCGCCGGCGGCTGCCGGGTGGTGTACGAAGCGGAGACGGCTGAAGAGGTGGCTGCGGGCGGCGCGCTCGGGTACGTCGCATACCGGACGGGCCAGGACGGCTGGCCCGCCTACCTTCCCGCCCCGTTCATCGCGGCGCTCGCCCAGCTGCCCGGAAGGACCACGGAGGCGCGGCCGAGGTGAGGGCGATCCTGGCGGGGCGCGCCGGCGGAGCGTGCTGCCGCGGATCCAGTCGCCGCCGTCGAGTCGGTCGTCATGCGGCACGCTCCTGCGGTGCGGTGCCCCGGCGGCCCTCGCGGCGGCCGTTGACGGTGGGCACCTGAAGGTCCTCGCTCTCCGCCCAGCCGTACCGGCCGGAGTGCTTGGTCCGGTACATCGAGACGTCGGCGCCGCGCAGCAGGGCGGGCAGGGTCCGGGTGCCGAGGTGGCCGGAGGCGGCGGCGCCGACCGAGGCGGCAACGGGGAGCAGCCCGGCCTCGGTGGGCACCGGTTCGTGCAGCGCGCCCATCAGCAGTCGGAGGCGCTGCGACATCGCGTCGTATGCGGTGCGGGCCTCCATCCGCTTCGCGACGGCGAACTCGTCTCCGCCGAGCCGTCCGACGATTCCGTGGGGGCCGACCCAGCGGGCGAGGCGGTCCGCGGTGAGGCGCCGGTGGAGGCTGACGGCGTGCAGGGTCCAGCCCGTCAGGGATACGGCGACGCTGGTGATGAGCAGAGCGCGGTTCGCCGTAAGGGCAGGTACGTGTGCGTTGGAGCCCATACTGGTGGCTCCCTCTCGTCTCGTACGGGGTGGGTGGCCCGAGGCAGGCGCGGGTTTCCAGGCCGTGTGCGTCTGCCTCGGGCACTTCTGCGTCCGCGGTCGCCCCTGGCAGTCAGGAGCGGGCAAAGGCGCGGAGCGTGAACTCGCAGCCGCTGCCGTGATCACGGGGCTTGGCGGGTCGGTGCTGCGCCCGTCTCGGCGCGGCGGCTCTCTCGGAGCAGGGGCGGGTCAGTCCGGAGTGATGCCGGTAAGGGCGGCGAGCACGGCGAGACGGATGCGGTTGTCCCGGCCGGTCTTCGCCATCAGGCTCGCCACGTGCGTTTTCACCGTGGTGACCCCGAGATGCAGCCGGTCGGCGATCTCCTTGTTGGACAGGCCCGCGCCGAGCAGTCCGAGTACCTCCCGCTCGCGCGGGGTGATGGCTTGCACCGGGATGTCCGTAGGGGTGTCGCCGGAGGAACGGGTGTGGAGGGCCTGGGCGACGAGGCGGCCAAGGACGTCCCGGCTGAAGGGGGCCTCTCCGTTAGCCGCCCGGCGTACGGCTTCCAGGAGTTCGGTCGGTGGGGTGTCCTTGACGAGAAAACCGCAGGCTCCGGCCGCGAGCGCCGGAAACAGATGGTCGTCGTCGTCGAACGTGGTGAGGGCGACGATCCGGGTGGCAGGGCGCGCGGCCAGGATGCGGCGGGTGGCCGTGATGCCGTCCATGCCGGGCATTCTCAGGTCCATGAGGACGACGTCGGGAGCGAGGCGTTCAGCCAGTCGTGCCGCCTCCGCGCCGTTGTCCGCCTCGCCCTGGATCTCGATGTCCTGCGCCTGCTCGAAGAGCATGCGCAGTCCCATGCGGACAAGCTGCTGGTCATCGACGACGAGGATGCGGATCACAGCGAGAGCTCCATATCGGTGACGAAGGCGGGCAGTTCGGCCGTGAGCCGCCAGCCCTGAGCTGCGGGGCCCGCATCCAGCCGGCCGCCGAGCAGGTCCACGCGTTCGCGCATGCCGATCAAGCCGTGGCCGGAAGGGCCTGGGGCCGGTGGCCGGGCCCTTCCGGCCCCGTCATCGTGGATCGTCACGTGGATGGCGTTATCGGCCACCCGCACGGTCAGCTCGGCGTGTGCACCGGGCCCGCCGTGCTTGGCCGCGTTGGCCAGGCCCTCCTGGACCAGGCGGAGGACCGCGAGGCCACGTACCGCGTCGAGCCGCGCGACACGGGGATCCACGGAAGCGGTGACGGCCAGGCCGCTCTGGCGGCTGTGTTCCACCACCGACTCCAATGCCGCCGGCAGTGCCCCGGGCGTGACCAGGGAGCCGGTGTCGGGACCGGTCCGGTCCGGGGCACGCAGTACCGCCACCAGGCGCCGCAGATCGGTCAGCGCCGCGCCGGCACTGGAGTGGAGGTCGTCGAGGACATCGGCGATCCGCGGGTCGGTGGTGCTGGTGGCGGCGACGACATGCCGGGCGACACCAACGCGCAGCACCATGGAAGAGACGTGGTGGGCCACGAGGTCGTGCAACTCGCGTGCGATGGTGGTGCGTTCCACTGCACGGGCGGCCAGCAGCTGTTGTTCGGCCCGGAGTTCCTGCTGTTGCGCGTACTGACGGGCGTGCACTGCGGCGTCGCGGGTCACGCGTACGTACGAGCCCAGGAGCAGCGGCAGGCCCGCGACGATGCCCATCTTGTAGAGCACCGGAAGGAGCGCGCCGGGCAGGTCCTCAAGGCGGTTCACGGCGACGGCAAGCGCCAGTGCCGTCGTCCCGGCGGCCAGGAGGCGCCCGGAGTGCCGAACCGCCAGCTCGAAGAGAGTCACGGCGGCCAGCACCTTCAACGAAGAAACGGTGCTCGCGCCCAACGCGTGAGCGGCAACGAGCAGGACCGACTGCGCCAGGAGCGCGCCGAACGCCCACTTACCCGCGGCCAGGCACAGCACGAGCCCGGCTGCGGCAAGGCCCCAGTCTCCGGCCCCGGACGGCCGCTGCAGCAGCAGGAAATCTCCGATCAGGACGCCGGCGAGCGCCAGGACCCGTATGACGGCGAATCCCCTGTCGAACGCAAGCTCGATCCAAGGTCGGTTCACGCGGCCCACGATAGGCGGACGCCCGTGCGCCTGGGGTCCTGCCATGGGAGGAGGGCAACTCCTCCTACCGGCCGCGATGTCCGGCCCGAGGAGGGAGCCGTGTGCCCTGGACGGGCTGCGAGCGTGATCGCCATGGATACGCATGCGAACACGGACACGAGTACCCACGCGAACGCGCAATCCGGGTCCACGGGGCGGCGGGCCCTTCTCGGTGGTGCTGCCGCCCTGGGCCTGGCGAGCGCGGCCTTCGGCACCAGCGCCCAAGCGGTCGGCGCCCGGTCCAGGTCCCGCACAAAGGCCGGCCGCTTCCAGGGCAGGTCGGTACTCATCACGGGTGCCACATCGGGTATCGGCAGGGCAGCGGCAAAGGCATTCGCAGGGGAAGGGGCTCATGTCGGATTCTGTGGCAGGCGAGCCGAGTTGGGGCGCCAGGTGGAACGGGAGATTCGGGACGCGGGCGGCGAAGCCACGTACATCCAAGCTGATGTACGCGTAAACGCCCAGGTGCGCAGCTTCGTGGACCGGGTCGCGAGTCGTTACGGCGGCATCGACGTGGCCTTCAACAACGCCGGCATCGGCGGCGGCAAACTACCCCATGAGATGAGCGTCGAGGAGTGGGATGACGTCCAGGCCACCAACGCCCGGGGAGTGTTCCTCGCGATCAAGTACGAGATTCCGCACATGCTCAAGGCGCAGCGCGGCGTCATCATCTGCACCTCGTCGTCAGCGGCCGAACAGGCGCGGCCGAACGGCGCCGCATACACCGCAAGCAAGCGGGCGGTGCAGGGCATAGTGAAGTCCGCGGCGCTCGCGTACGGACCCAAGGGAATCAGGCTCAATGCCCTGCTGCCCGGCACCACCGACACCCCCTTCGTCCGCCCTCCGGGAATCCCTGACGAGGAATGGGCCACGTACAAGCAGGCGTGGGGGCCGATCAACGTCGACGGGCTCGAACGGATGGCCGACGCCGAGGAGATCGCACGCGCGGTGCTCGGGCTCGCCTCCGACGACTTCCCCTATATGACGGGTGCGTCGGTCACCGTGGACGGCGGAAGCACCGCGGGCCGGAAAATGATCCAGCCGAGTGGTACCTGAGATTGGGCCCTGGACGTTTGTATCACCCACCTGATCAACCCGCATTTTCTGCGGCTATACCTCAGAGCTGTCTACTCGCAATCGCATGACCGCCCGGCCTTGGGCGTGCTCAGCGGGCTTTACGAGTGATCCTCAAGTATCGATCCACAATGTTCAGCTGTGCTTTGTCGTCTCTTCGGCGATGAGCGCATACATGGCGGCGAGGGTTTGTGTGGTGTGCGGCGGAGTGCGTCTGCTTTGCCCCTCTGAACTGCTCCACAGTTCGAAGGTGAAAATGCATGGCTCACCCTCCCGCGCTGAAGCTCGCCGAAGTTCTTGCAGAGATCCGCATGAGCCCCTCGGCGTTCTACCGCATGCGTGCCCGCGGGGAGCCCCCCCCGAATGATCAAGTTGCCCAACGGTGAACTCCGGTGCCGACGTACGGACCTGGACGCCTGGTGGGAGGCGTGTGAGAGGGATCCCGACACTTGGCGATGAGTTACCACGTCCGCTTCCGGGACATACGCGAGCGCCCTGGCCGGCGCAACCGTTTCCAAGTGCGGTTGTCCGCGTGGAGCTTGGCAGGCCGCCGCCGGCGCGGTCCACCGTGACGCCGGGTTGTCCGGGGGTGTGCCAGGGTGCGGAGGGGCCGCTGGAGAGCCACAGCCTGCCCAGCGCGGCGACCGCCTTGGTGGCGGTTTCTTCGTCGGCGGTGATGTCCACGACGAGCAGGCCCGGTTCGCTGACATTGTTGGCGCTCGTTGAACATCCCCACCCCCTGCTCAGGGGCTCCCCAGACCTGCTTGCCTGCATTCCCCACCTACCCAGGCTCGGGGTGGAACCAGGCGAGGGTCTGTGGGGTGAACGCTCGTCGTCAGGATTTTGCCTGACGCGTTGATGGCGGTCTCGGGGACGGCGCGTGGCTTCTGCCAGTCAACCCACTATCCGTGGGTGGCCCCGACCGTATCGGCGCGGGGGGCGGCGGAGGCGCGCAGTCCAGCCGAGGCTGTGGTGATGGCCTCGTCCAGGACGTCGCGGGAGCGGATCAGGTCGGTGATCATTCGATTGATGCGATCCCGTTCCGCAGTGAGTTCGTCGACCAGTTGTGGCGTGGCGATCTCGTTCGGGGCGCCGTCCGCGTCACGCATGCAGGGGAGCAGCTGCGCGATCTTCTTGCTGTGCAACCCTGCGGCGTAGAGTGCCTGGATGCGGATGACCCGGTCGACCGCCCACTCGCCGTAGTGCCGTTGGCCACCGGGAGTGCGCTCGGCCCTCAGGAGCTCCTGCGTCTCGTAATAGCGCAGCGAACGCTCGCTGACCCCACTGCGCCGAGCCAGCTCACCGATCCGCATTCCCCACCTCGCATGCCGACTCAGGACTTGAACCTGACACTGATGTCAGGTCCTACCGTACCGGCATGACGAACACACCGGTTGACTCCCGCCTCTTCGAACCCGCCCAGCTCGGCGCCCTGCGCCTGCCCAACCGCCTGGTGATGGCGCCAATGACCCGCAACCGCGCCGGGGCCGACGGTGTCCCGCAACCGATCATGGCGACCTACTACGCACAGCGTGCCTCAGCGGGGCTGATCATCGCCGAGGCCTCTACGCCGAACGCCGTGGGGCAGACGTACCCCAACATCACCGCGATCTACAACGAGGCACATGTGGCCGGATGGCGAGACGTCACCGACGCCGTGCGCGCTGCGGGCGGCCGGATGTTCCTGCAGTTGCAGCACGGTGGCCGGGTCGGCCACCCCGACAACAGCGGGCTGACGCCGGTTGCGCCCTCTGCGGTCCCGCTCCCGGAGACGATCTTCACCCCCGACGGGCACCAGTCCGCCGTCGTGCCTCGTGAGATGACCATCGACGAGATCCGCTCCACCGTGGCCGACTTCGCCGCTGCTGCCCGCAACGCCATCGACGCGGGCTTCGCCGGAGTGGAGGTGCACTCCGCCAACGGCTACCTTCTGCACCAGTTCCTGGCGCGGGGAACCAACCATCGCACCGACGCCTACGGCGGCTCGGTGGCCGGACGCATTCGGTTCACGGTCGAGGTGGTCCAGGCCGTCGCCGACGCGATCGGCCCGGAGCGGGTAGGTGTGCGGATCGCGCCCGGACTCACCGTCAACGGCATAGACGAGGGCGACACCGAGGACATCTACCCGGCGCTCATCGCTGCCCTGGCCGATGCCGGCCTTGCCTACCTGCACGTCGTCTTCGCGGATCCGGACCAGCCCCTCTTCCAGGAGATCCGGAAGACCTGGCCGGGCACGCTGATCGCCAACCCGGTACTCGGGTGGGGGAAACCGTTGCCGGCCGACGGGGGAAAGCACGAGGGCGAGCGGCTGCTCGCCGCGGGAGCCGACCTGATCTCACTCGGCCGCCCGTTCCTTGCCAACCCCGACCTGGTCGAACGACTGCGCATCGGCGCACCGCTCAACCCGGTGCGAGACCAGGGCCTGATGTACACGGGCGGTGAGACCGGGTACACCGACTATCCGGTGCTGGCTGCCGAGCACCGAGCCGAGACGCCCGAACCCGTCGGAACGTGACCATCGCGAGCCAGGGCCGCCCTACAGCACCCGGGTCACCGTGCTGAGCCGACCGATCCCTACCCCACGGAACATCAGTGGATCGAGATCGCTGTGGGCGGCTTCTCACGATGACCGTCGCGCCCTTGGTGGCAGGAAATCGTGCCGACGTCCCTCCTCCCGATCTTCATGACATTGCAGACGCCGTGCGTGCCTGGCGGAGTTCTCCGTGCCGGCGGGCGTCACCCGGATGTGTAAGGCCGGCGCTCGGGCAAGCAGTCGCACACAGCTCTCCGGCCCTGGAGTTGGGTAGACACCAAGGGCCTGATGTCCTTTCGCCGCCTCCGGGGGTCTGATACTTCAGATTCGTCACCTTGCCGCGTTGGCCTGTCCGTTCGTGCTGCTGTCCGCGGTCGCCTGCACGCCGAAGGCACCCGACGAGGACAGTAAGCCGTCGGCCGCGCCGAGCTCGGGAGCCTCTGACGGGAAGGGCGGCGGGGTCCGGCTGACGGACGCGATCGGCCGGCTGAAGACCGTGGCGGAGGCTTGTCCGACGGGTCGCGCGCCATACGCCCTGTCCGCGACGAGATCGAACATCGCGTCCGCCGTCTGCTCGGGGACCTCGGCATCGAGGCCAGGGCGTTCAGTACCGGTGACCTTCCGTTGCGGGCGTCAACGGCTTCCGACGCGGTCGGCCTGCTGGCACGTCCCTGTCGGTCTCGGCTCGGCAACGAGGTGGTCACAACAGTCATCACGACTGGTGATCAAGGGCTCCGCCAGTCATAGTGACCACTCACCAGTGGTGAGGTAAGCCTCGCCTTACTTGATTGGAGAAGTGTGTCCACCGCCCCGCCCCGCGACCCGTCTATGTCTCTCCTCCTCGACTCGCGGCCGACGCCGGGCTGGGCGAGGAGCGCCCGGCGCACCCGCCCCGTGGGGCTGTACGACTCGTGGTGGACCGTCGCGGCGGCCGCGCTCGCCGTCTGTGCCGCGTGGGGTGCCGCAGTATGGGTCTCCGGGCATCTGCAGGCGGACGCCTCGCTGCACACCGCGGCGCTCTTCGTGCACCTGGCGACGCTGGTGCTGGGCTTCGGCGCCGTGCTCGTCGCCGACTACTACGGCCTGCTGTGGCTGACCGGCCGGATGGCACTGACCGACGCTCTCGACAGTGCGGCCCGGCTGCACACGCCGATCTGGGCCGGCCTGGCGGGCCTGGTGGGCAGCGGCATGCTGCTGCACCCGGACACCTCCTCGACACTCACCCGCATCAAGCTGGTGATGGTGTTGCTGCTGTCCCTCAACGGGCTGCAGGCCGGCCTGCTGAACCGGCGCATGGCCGCCCGGCGGCCCAGCGAACAGCCGCCGCGCCGTTTCCTGGCCTGGGGGGCCGGTTCCGCCCTGATATCCCAGGTCTGCTGGTGGGGCACAGTGATCACTGGCTTCCGCAACAGCCAGCGGTAAAGAAAGGCCGCTAGTGCTGTGACCGAATAGGTTCGCCGGGTTGGTAGTTGGAGCGGTTGGATGGGCGGTGACGTCCGTTCCGATCGCTGGAGATGTGGTGGCCGAGCCTGTGCGGGTGCGCAGACTGACCGACCAGGAAGGGCAGAAGCTGCAGCAGATCGTGCGCCGGGGCAGCACCAGCTCGGTGCGCTATCGCCGGGCGATGATGCTGCTGGCGTCCGCCGGCGGAAACCGCGTACCGGTGATCGCCCAGCTGGTCCAGGCCGACGAGGACACGGTGCGGGAGGTGATCCACCGGTTCAACGAGATCGGCCTGGCCTGCCTGGCCCCTCAAGGGGCGGGAGGGCCGTCCCCGCCTGCTCACCCCTGACGACGAAGACTTCGTCATCCAGACCGCCACCACCCGCCCGACCAAACTCGGCCAGCCCTTCACCCGCTGGTCGATCCGCAAACGCGCCGCCTACCTGCGCCGCGTCCACGGGCGCATCGGCCGCGAAGCCTTACGGTGTCTGCTCCGCCGCCGCGGCATCACCTTCCAGCGCACCAAGACCTGGAAGGAGTCCCCCGACCCCGAACGCGACGCCGAACTCGACTGGATCGAGCACGTCCTGGAGCACTTCCCGGACCGGGTCTTCGCCTTCGACGAGTTCGGGCCGCTGGGGATCCGGCCCACTGCGGGCTCCTGCTGGGCGAAGCGGGGCAAGCCCGACCGGTTGCCGGCGACCTACCACCGCACCCACGGCGTCACCTACTTCCACGGCCGCTACTCCGTGGGCGACGACCGGCCATGGGGCGTCAACCGGCGCCGCAAGGGCACCGCCAACACCCTGGCCGCGCTGAAGCCGATCCGCGCCGCCCGGCCCGACGGAGCCCCGATCTACATCATCCTGGACAACCTCTCCGCCCACACCGGCGCCGACATCCGCCGCCGGGCGAAGAAGAACAAGGCCGAGCTGTGCTTCACCACCGCAGCCACCCCGCGCAGACCCAGGCCCTGCACCGCTACCTGCGCTGGCGCAGCGCCAACGTCCGCCATCCCGAGGTCCTGGCCGCTCAACGCCGAGAACGGGCCCGCATCCGCAGCGAGAAGGGCATCCGCTGGGCGGACGCCCGCTCGCTGGCGCGGCCTGACAGCACTTCGTGTACATCGCCTCCGACCCGTCGAAGGATCCAAAGGTCACACTCGTGAGCATCCGTACGACGCATCGCGCACTCCTGAGCCGTCTGCTGCCCGACGACAAACTGGACGACCTTGCAGTACGTCAGGGGCAATTCCACATCGTGGTTGTTGGCTCAGACCGCGTCGTGTGCCTGCCTCGCACCAGGGCAGCGGCCGCCCGGTTGCCCGAGCGTGTGGCCGCACTACACGCACTCGCCGGCCTCGACCTCGGCTTCCGCACACCTGAGCCGCTGCGCCAGGGCGGCGCCCACGGCACCGACGAGGCGCCGTTCCTGGTACTCAGCCGCATTCCCGGGGAACCGTTGGAGACCGACGCACTCAACGATTCCCAAGTGGTTGACACCGTGGCGACGCAGTATGCCGCGCTGCTGTCCGGTCTGGCCCGTGCCGGCACCGACGAGACGGCACGAGCAGTTCTCCCTCAGGCACCAGAAGGCCGGTGGCGGCGGTTCGCGGAGAACGTGCGCGTGGAGCTGTTCCAGCTCATGTCCGGCAACGGGCGCCTCCGGGCCGAGCGGGAACTCGCAGCACTCGACAGCCTTCCCCACGTCACCCGAGCATTGGTGCATGGCGACCTTGGTGCCGAAAACGTCCTGTGGGAGTGGACGCACGGCCTGCCGCACCTCTCCGGAGTACTCGACTGGGACGATGTCACACTCAGCGACCCGGCCGAGGACCTCGCAGCCATCGGTGCCAGCTACGGCCGTGAGCTCCTGGAGCGGGTGCTCGCCCTGGGCAGCTGGTCAAACCACGGACTCCTTACCCGCATAGCCGCGATCCGCGGCACATTCGCCCTGCAGCAAGCCCTCTACGCAATCCGCGACGGCGACGAAGAAGAACTCGCGGACGGCCTGGCCGACTACCGCTGAGGCACACCAGCACATCCGCTTCATCGAGCACTTCAAATCAACAGCAACCCGGCGAACCTATTTGGTCACAGCACTAAGTATAAAACTGCCGCAGGTTCTCGGTGCTCACAACGATGCCCTCCTGCGTACGCAGGAGGGCATCTCCGGGAGAGTCGCTACTCCGACTTGAGGCCGTCGGCAGCGACGCCCTTAACGCCCTTGACCTTCCTGGCAATGGCGTACGCCATCTCCTTCTGCGCGTCCGTGATCGCTACGTCGCTGGAGAGGGAGACCACTCCCTTGGCCGTCTGCACCCTGATGTCCGAGCCGGGGACGCCCTTCTCGGTCGGCAGATCGGCTTTGACCTTGGTCGTGATCCAGGTGTCCGTCGTCGCTTCCTTGGCCTTGGTCACCTCACCCGCCATGCCCGCCGCTCCTCCAGCGAATCGCAGACCTGCGTCACCGTGCCGACCGCGCCGTTCAGCAGCGCGACTTCCGCGTAGCCTCCAGCGTCTGCAACCTCGCAGCCCTGGTTGCTGCCGACAGCGGCCTGCCCCGCCTGGCACGCGAGTTGTGCTGGCGGCATACGCATCTCTACTTAGAGCTCACGCGGATAGGTGGCGAAACGAGGGTGTGGAGCAACAGGCCCGTTCTCAATATGCCAAGTTTCCCGGATGAACGTGGAACGAGCCCTCGATCTCCTCGCCCAGTGCGCTTATCGCTTCTGGGACGACCACGGCACCGACGAGATCGGTGCGCTGCTCGCCGAGGCGCGCAGCTGCTACGACGCCGCCGAGCAGGCCGATCCCGCGACGGTGGCGATCGGCCGCTCTCTGATCGCGGCGTTCGAGCTGCGTCTCTGCACCGACGTCGAGAACCAGGTGAACTCCGGCTGGGACTACGACCTGGAAGGCCCGCCGCTCAACGGCGTGGAGGAAGACGACTGGGACGATGTGAGCCGCCCGGTCGCCGAACGCGCCGCTGAGGCCGCGCGGGCGGCGCTGGACGCCGACCCCGAAGATCCGCTCGTGCCGATCCACCTCGGCCACGCGCTCGCCTGGCTCGGCGATCGCGATGGCGCGGTAGCCGCCTACCGCGAGGCACTGCGCCGCGACCCGTACGACGACCAAGCGGACACCTGCCTCGAAATGCTTGAGGCCGAGACCGGTCCGCCACCCGCCCTGGGGACGAGCCCGCGCTCGTACGCATTCGCCCTGCTGCGCGAGAAGCTGCGGATCAGCAACTCTGAATGGATCGACATCGGCCACGTGTGCAGAACACTCGCCGGCGCACGGGACGCCGCCGAAGCGAAACTGCGCGAAACCGGCGACCTGACCCGCGAGGACCTCGACGGCTTCATCAAGCTGGAATTGGATGTCCACCGCCCCGGGCAGCCGGTCGCCACGTTCGAGCTGATGGACCGGATCCCATCCGAGCCGAACGAAGGTCCGTTCCGATTCGACTGGTCGGACGTCCCCCTGGACGAACCCTTGGAGCCGCCGCTGCCGCCGGGGAAGCCGCTACGGATAGAAAACCTGTTGTGCTTCTGAAACGTGTGCGACGGCCAACAGATCTACTGCAGTATCTACGGCAGTATCTACGGCAACTCGGAAGGGAAACCCCACCGTGGCACTGCACCGTGGCTGAGCCATCGGATCAACCATTCACTGCAACCAAGCCGCTTTAAGAGTCCGCGCGGGTCAGTGATCTTTATGGGCGCCGGGAAGGGCGATTGTCCCATCGGTGGGTGGTCCATGGCCGTCGGATCAGGCTGCGCACGGTGATGACCGTGTCGGCGAGGTCGAAGAATGCGTCGATGACGGTGGCCCGGCGTTCGTAGCAGCGGGCGAGGCGGTGGAAGGCGTTCTGCCAGGCGTGGGTCCGCTCCACATGCCATCGCTGGCTCGCTTGGATCGGCGCTTTCTCGCCCTTGTGTGCGATGCGGCCGTGCAGGCTGCGTTCGTCGAGCAGGGTGCGGGTGGTGTCCGAGTCGTAGCCGGCGTCCAGGTGCACGGTGATGTCGTCGGGCAGCGGCCCGAGGTCGTTCAGGCGGTCCAGGGTCGGGGCGAGCAGTGGGGAGTCGTGGCGGTTCGCTCCGGCCAGGACCCTGCCGAGCGGGATTCCATAACCATCCGTCATGCCCGAGCGCTTCAGACCCTGTTTGCCGCGATCGACCGGCGAGCGCCCGGCGACCTCACCGCCACCAGGAGCCTTGGTGATAGCGCCGTCGACGGCGATCTGGTCGAGGACGAGGCCGACGATCCGGTCGTAAAAATCCAACGCGATCCGCTTGAACATGGCAATGAAACCGAGCCGGATCCACTCGTCACGGCGGTTGCGGATTGTGGTGGCCGAGCCCGGGCCCGGGCACGTCCGGCCTCCCCACCGGTGTCGACCAGGACGAGGCCAGTGACATACATGCTCTGCAGCACCCCACGACGCGCGGCGACATCTGCGGCAAAGAGCTCCACGAGACCGACACGGGTGTGGATGAAGAGCTCCACAAGGCGCCCCTCGAACCGGAGCGTCTCCCGGCGGGTCTCGCCGCCATCCCCGATGAGCACCGCGATGTCCAGATCACTGCTGGCGGTCGCCCGTCCGGTGGCGGTGGATCCAGCCAGAACCACGGCGAGCGCATCGGGAAAACGGCCCTGCACAAGACGTCGAGCCAGGTCAATCGGATCCGGATGCATGTCCGTCAGCGTTTCACGGACCCTTTACCCGCGGCGACAGATATTCCCGCACCTCAGGCCCGGATCACTACAGCCCGTGATCCCCTGCGAGGACTACCAGCTACGGCGCGAAAGCAGCGCTCTATCGGTCGAGTTTCACCATTACTCGAAAGTGATTCGAGTCAGGCGCAACCCATGCGATCACCTGTTGCATGCGGGAAGCTTCGAGCGTTTTGCGTGGGCGGCTGTTGAGTTCGACGGCGACGACGTCGAGGTGCTCGCGGGTATCCCGTACGCGACAGGACTCCTGACCGGAGGCCCCGGCGGGGCCTGATGCAGCGGGAATCCGGCGTACGCCGGGAAAGTGGATCGGCGGCCGGAACGAGGATGGTCTCCCGGGCTGTGCCGATCGACTGGAGAAGCCGCACGTCCGTGGTGTCCACGGGATCGGGGGCGGCTCCGGTCTCACCGAGCCGAGTCAGTCCCTCACGGTTTCAAGATTTCTGTCAAGGACCGGAAATCTCGGACCAGTTCGACGAATTGCGACCCGCCCTTGGGCGTGTGCGCCCATCCCCTCCGGTCATAGGCTCCGACCACAAAAGCGCCCGGAAAATCACGGCTTTTTTCATCGAATCGTACGTAGCGCGGAGGCGGCCACTCTTGCGATCTTGAGGGGGCACAGCCGACGAGTACGGTGCCGCGTGGTCGCCCCGGTCCAGCGCCCAGCGGCCCCTTGCCGGGTCGGCCGCCGCACGACCGGACCGCCCCCTTCACCGCCGGCGATCACTCGATCGAGTCGTCGCCGCCGGCACGGGCCGGATCGGTAACGACCGGCACAGCACTTTGCCAATCGGCGGTCGTACTGCCGAAGTGCGTCACCAACTCTTGTTCATCAGGCCCTGAGGAGGGGCCTCACCCATGCACAGATCACCACGTCGGCACGTCACACCGGACGGCCGCTCAGCTGCGTTCACGCGCGGTCGGTCCCGCCGAGTTCTGACGCTCATCTTCGCGGTAGCGACCGTCGTGATGGCCGGTAGCCCGGCCTCGGCGGCCGTCGCCCACAAGACCAGATTCGGTACCGCGGTCAACCTCGACGACAACGGCCGCGGCAGCTCCGCCGTTGCGATCGGAGATCTCAACAACGACGGGATACCGGACCTCGTGACGGCGATCCGTACCGAGGGCCTCGGCGTGTTCCTCGGCTCGGGCGGCGGCAGGTTCGGCGCTGTGACGAAGTACGCGGCGCCACGCACCATGTCGAGCCACTTTATCGTCTCGGCAGTGATCCGCGATGTGAACGGCGACGGCCACATGGACGTCATCAGCCAGGATGCGCGCGGCAATGTCGCTCTGGTCTGGCTCGGCGACGGCTCCGGCGCCCTCGGCGCCGGAGCGGCGGTGGAACTCAACCCGAGGCCCGGGTGCGACACCACGGGCGACAACCCGTGTGTCGCGCGCTTCCCGACTGACGTCGCCGTGGGCGACTTCGACGGGGACGGCAAGCGGGATCTCGCGACGTCCAACGTGAACACGAACAACGTCTCGGTAGTGCTCGGCAACGGCGACGGCACATTCGGCGCGGCGACGCAGTTCGGACTGGGCGGCGGTACCGGCCCGCAGGGCATCGCGGCCGCCGATCTCAACGCCGATGGCCATCTGGATCTCATCACGTCGAACAATTCGACCGGCACGCTCTCCGTGCTGCTGGGCGACGGAAATGGGGGCTTCGGCACGGCGTCGAGCGTCTCGGCCGGTGTGACACTGCCCACCAAGCTCAAGCTCGCCGACGTCAACGAGGACGGCAAGCTGGACGCCGTCACCGTGGCGCCCGGCACGCCGGGGCGCGTCGCCGTCCTGCTCGGCGATGGCGCGGGCGGGTTCGGCACCGCGAGCGTCCTGTCGGCGGGGTCGAACCTCACCTCCGCGTCGGTGTCCGACCTGAACGGCGACGGCCACGCCGACCTTGTCGTCTCCAGCTCCGGCTCGAACGAGGTCGTGGTGCTTGAGGGCGACGGCACGGGTGCGTTCGGCAGCCCGCTTGCATTCGGGCTCAACGGCGGTAGCAATCCGCAGGCCGCAGCGGCAGCCGACCTCGACGGCGACGGGCGTCCCGATGTCGTCACGGCCAACAGCAACAGCTCGGCGACGTTCGTCAGGGACGCGTCGGTGCTGCGCAACACGACGAAGCGGCCGCGGACGGCAACACACCAACGGCGGTCCGACGTTCCCGGGCACGGATTGGATCACGGCCGGCGGCTCCTGCGAGACCATCGTTGAGGTGTCGTAGCCGACGAGCCGTCTCCGGCGGCTGCCGATGAGACGCTGACGTGCGTCGCGGGCTCGGCGATTGCGATGATGCGATCGCCGAGCCCGTCTCGCCGGCACACGCACATAGTTGAGCACTGTCCACGGCTACCGGGTGTGGTGCTGGACGCGTAGGTGAAGGCTGCGGCGGCGCCGCCGGGGTGTCATCTATCGTGGTCGTTGCTGACCGGGGGCCAATCGCTCCATGGCTTCGCACTCCTCCCTCACCGTCGTGTCCTCGGCCACGGACGTGCTGCGCCAGCGGTACGCCGACCGCCTGCCAGCTTCCCTCAAGGACCTCACCGGCCCCACCCGCGGTCTTGTCGAGCTGCCGAGCGCCTCTCGGATGGTCGGGCGGACCAGGCACGGTCAGTCGTTGGGGGCGGCAGGCCAAGAGATGAGATGCACCTCGGTGGTGGCCAGACCCAGGGGTGCGGTCACGTGCCACCCTGCGCGGGAGACGGGCTCCCGCGCAGGAAAACGCGGCGGAGCCTCGGGGTTTCGACGGTGAGTCAGGTGACGTCGAGCGGTCCCTCGGGCAGCGCGGAGACGCGCTTGACCAGTGCACCGCGCATATTGCTCGGCATGGGTCGTATGGCGAGGCCGTGTAGCGGAAGGGCGTGTGAAGAGCGGGATGGCGACGCCAGCGGTCCGGTCAGCAGTTGCCTTGCCAGCTCCACATCCGCCCTGCCGAGCAGCAATCCGGGGAGCTGGTCGCGTGGCAGGTCCACTCTTCGTTGTCGGCCGCCTTTGTCGGCTGCCCGGCGCCATTACTCGGCGCAGGTTCCTCTTGCCAGGGCTTGATGGTCCACCTCGTCTCGCCGGGCCCGGACGGTCCGGGCGCTGCCTTGGCCGGACAACGATCGGCCCGCCTGCGGCGTCCGGTGCGACTTTCGGCGGGAGGGTGCGCAGTGCTCTGGGGCCGGTGCTCGCCGATCGGCTCGATGAACTTGACGTCAATCTGGACCCGGTTGCCGGGCAGCTGCTTCTCGTAGCGGGTACAGCGTCTGTCGTGGCGCTTGTAGCGTTGCGATGCGGGCAGCCGGTTGAGACCCAACCGCTTGAGGATGCGGTAGACGGCGGAGCAGGCGATGTCGATGTCGTGGTACCGCTGCAGGTACATCCGGATCTTCATCGGGCCGAAGTGGTAGTTCTGCCGCAGGTAGACGATCTTGTTCACGATGTCGGCGTCGGTGGCATCGGGACTGTGGTGCGGTGCGCTGGAACGGTCGCGCAGGCCCTCGATGCCCTCCTCCTGGTAGCGCCGCTGCCACTTGTAGAAGCAGTTGCGACTGATCCCGTAGTACCGGCAGGGGCGGGAGGAATCGGGAGTAAGGTCGAATTTCGTCTCGTGGCCCAGGCGCATCCCGGCAAGGGCGCCTGCCGGGCATCTGCCCTGGTCAGGCGCCCATTCTCGTGTTTTTAGA
Organism: Streptomyces sp. NPDC053427; assembly: GCF_044544985.1. Lineage (NCBI taxonomy): Bacteria > Bacillati > Actinomycetota > Actinomycetes > Kitasatosporales > Streptomycetaceae > Streptomyces > Streptomyces sp. NPDC053427. Next base: position 513,564 of record NZ_JBITYA010000001.1, read on the forward strand.
AGAACCCCAGCTTCTTAGGCGAGTACGACACCAGCAGATTCTTCGTCTGCTGATAGTGATCCAGCATCATCTTGTGGTTCTCCCGGCCGATGCCGGACTGCTTGTAGCCGCCGAAGGCCGCATGGGCGGGGTAGGCGTGGTAGCAATTGGTCCATACCCGGCCGGCCTGGATGGCGCGTCCGGCGCGGTAGGCGGTGGAGCCGTCCCGGGTCCAGACGCCCGCGCCCAGGCCGTACAGCGTGTCGTTGGCGATGCCGATGGCGTCGTCGAAGTCGGCGAACGGGGCGACCGCGAGCACCGGGCCGAAGATCTCTTCCTGGAAGACCCGCATGTCGTTGTTGCCTTCGAAGATCGTCGGGCGGACGTAGTAGCCGCCCTCCAGCTCCCCGCCCAGCTCGGCCCGGGACCCGCCGGTGAGGACGCGGGCGCCTTCCTTCTGGCCGATGTCCAGGTAGGACAGGATCTTCTCCAGCTGGTCGTTGGAGGCCTGCGCGCCGATCATGGTGTCGGTGTCCAGCGGATGGCCCTGGACGATCTTCTCGGTACGGGCCACGCCCGCGGCGAGGAAGTCCGCGTAGTGGCCGCGCTGGATCAGGGCCCGGGAGGGGCAGGTGCAGACCTCGCCCTGGTTGAGGGCGAACATGGTGAAGCCCTCGAGGGCCTTGTCCTGGAAGTCGTCCACCAGGGCGGAGACATCGTCGAAGAAGATGTTGGGGCTCTTGCCGCCGAGTTCGAGGGTCACCGGGCGCAGATGCTCGGAGGCGTACTGCATGATCAGGCGGCCGGTGGTGGTCTCGCCGGTGAACGCGACCTTGGCCACCCGCGGGCTGGAGGCCAGCGGTTTGCCGGCCTCCACGCCGAAGCCGTTGACGATGTTGACCACGCCCGGCGGCAGCAGATCCGCGATGAGGGACATGAAGAAGTGCACCGAGGCGGGGGTCTGTTCGGCCGGTTTCAGGACCACGGCGTTGCCGGCGGCCAGCGCCGGGGCCAGCTTCCACGTCGCCATCAGGATCGGGAAGTTCCAGGGGATGATCTGGGCGACGACGCCGAGCGGCTCGTGGAAGTGGTAGGCGACGGTGTCCTCGTCGATCTCCGAGAGGGTGCCCTCCTGGGCGCGTACGGCGCCCGCGAAGTAGCGGAAGTGGTCGATGGCGAGCGGGATGTCGGCCGCCAGGCACTCCCGTACGGGCTTGCCGTTCTCCCAGCTCTCGGCGACCGCCAGCGCCTCCAGATTCGCCTCCATCCGGTCGGCGATCTTGTTGAGCACGGCGGCGCGTTCGGCGGCGGGGGTACGGGCCCAGCCGGGCGCGGCCGCGTGTGCGGCGTCGAGGGCGCGCTCGACGTCCTCCGCGGTGCCGCGGGCGACCTCCGTGAACGGCTGCCCGTTGACCGGGGTCGGGTTCTCGAAGTACCGGCCCAGTGCGGGCGCCACGAACTCGCCGCCGATCCAGTGGTCGTAGCGGCTCTGGTAGCCCATGACGGCATCGGCGGAACCCGGGCTGGCGTAACGGGTCATGGTGCGGCCTCCCAATCGCTCTCGACGCGGTGCCCGCCGCTCCGTGCGGCGGGCGTTGCGCGCACGGTAGGGCGGCGGAGGTTGCGGGAACGTTGCGCGCGGGTGGGCAGGCGGGCGGGTCTCCGGGGAGGGCCGACGAGGTGCGTCGGACGGCCCTCAGGGGCGTTCCACGATCAGAAGGGTTCCGTGGCTTCCCGGGCGCACCGCGTGCGGGGTTCCCGCGGGCACCAGGTAGAGCTCGCCCGCCCCGACCGGCACGAGTTCGCCGTCGACCTCGAGTTCGAGCCGGCCGTCGAGGACGAGCAGCGCCTCGGCGTCCCGGTGGCTCTCCTCCGCGACGGGCAGCCCGTTCATCCGCAGCACCTTCACGCAGGCGGAGCCGACCTGCCCGAGCGGGCGGGAGCGCCACTCCTGCTGGAGGGCGGCGGCGGTGCGGTGCAGATCGACAGGGTTCATGGCGTGCTCCTCCAGACGGCTCGGCGGGCGGCCGACGGCCGCCATCAGCGGGTCCAGGGATGTCCAGAGGCTATGTGACCTGCGGCGATTGTTGGTTGACCGAAGGGCAAAGGCTGCCCTGGCGGGCCGGCGGGCGGTCCGTGAGCCCGTACGCCGCCCGCAGCCGTCCGGCCGTGGCGAGCGGGGCGCTGCGCGCGGGGGAGCGCTCCGGCAGGGCGTCCACCAGGGCCTCCCAGATCTCCAAGTCGTGCTCGCCCCAGGCCGTCCGGGTCCACCGGCGCAGCGGGTCGGGATCCCGCGTACCGAGTACGGCGCGCCGCAGCCCGTCCTCGAGCGCCATGCGCAGCCGCCGTACGCCGGGCGCCTCCGAGAGCGGCAGCAGCGGACCGCTGTAGACGTCCAGCGCGGCCGTCGGGTCGCCCGCAGCCAACTCCGTCTCGACGGCGGTGAGATCCGTTTCGACCGGGCGGCTCAGGCGGTACGGCCGCGAGTCGAGCAGCGGGCCGACGAGCTGCCGCAGCCGGGACAGCTCGGCCCGCAGCGTGACCGGGCGCATCTCGCGGTCGCCGTAGAGGAGCACGGCGAGCTGTTCCCCCGTCAGCCCCGCCGGGTGCTGGGCGAGCAGCACCACGATCTCGCTGTGGCGGCGGCCCAGCCGAAGCCGCCTGCCGTCCACGGTCAGCAGCGCCTCGTCCCGGCCCAGCGCGGCCAGGCAGACGCCCAACTCCGGTGCGACCGCGGCGAGATGGGCCTCGGCGGCGCGGGCGGTGGCCTGCACCAGGGCCAGGCTGTGGGGGCTCGCCAGATGGTCCCCGCCGGTGATGTCCACGGCGCCCAGCAGCCGTCCGGTCCGGGGATCGTGCAGCGGTGCCGCGGCGCAGGTCCAGGGCTGCACCCGCCGGTTGTAGTGCTCCGCCGCGAAGATCTGTACGGCGTGATCGGCGGCGAGCGCGGTGCCCGGTGCGTTGGTGCCCGCGTGCCGTTCGTCCCAGCGGGACCCGACGACGAAGTTCATGCGCTCCGCCTGCCGCCGAACTCCGGGGTGCCCCTCGACCCACAGCATCCGCCCCTGCGGGTCGCAGACGGCCATCAGATGGGCGCCGTCCTGCGCGATGCTGCCCAGCAGCTCCCGGAAGACGGGCATCGCGCGGGCCAGCGGATGCCGGTCGCGGTAGGCGCGCAGCGCGGGCTCGTCCCACTCGATGGGCGCCGCGCCGTCCAATGCGGCCCGTGCCCGTGCCGAGCGGCGCCAGGAGTCCGCGACCACGCGACGCACCGGCGGCGCCACGGTCCCGCCGGCCAGGAACGCCTCATGGGCGCGCCGCACCGTACGGGTGTGCGCCGCCGGGTCGGCGCCCGACTCCAGCGCCAGCCAAGGGTTGACCACCTGTCACCTCTTCGTCACGGATCCGACCCCCGCACGCCGATGGTGCTCGTACGGGGCGGCGCCGTAAACCCCGCGTCGGATACCGGTGCCGATCCGGTTGCCGGCCCGCAGCCGCAGCCCGTCCGCGACGATCAGATCCGAGGTGACCAGTGCCTGCTCGGCCTCCACATCGGTCATGAAGACGAAGGGCGGCACGACCGGCGGAACCGGCAGGGTGTCGGGGGTGAAGGTGAGGCAGAGCACGCCCTCCAGGCAGCCGCTGAATTTGGTGAGATAGAGGGTCACCTCGCCGCTGAGGTTCAACGAGTCGGAGTCCAGGGTGAGTTGAGGCTTTTGGGTGTCGTGGGTGGTGAGGTGGTAGTCGGTGAGCGAGGCGGCCTTCATCTTCAGGACCATCGCCTTCAGAGGCCCGCCGGGCGTCGGGACCTCGGTGACCCCGGCCAGCGTGAAGCCCTGCGGCGCGAACATCGTCGTCGTCACGGTGGGCGGGACGGACGGCGCCGGGATCCCGGTCGCGTCGGCCTTCTGCGCCGGGCCTCCGACGGCCGCCAGCAGCGCGGCGGGCAGGCCGACGGCGAGGACCTTGCTGCCGGTGCCGCGGCGGGCGGGGGAGGGGGTCGCGCGGTCCGCGGGCCGGGTGCCGTCGGCCGCATCCCGTACCGGGGTACGTACCGGCGTCCACCCGAACCCCATCGCGCTGCCCGCGATGCCCAGCCCCATGCCCACCAGGAACCCGCCGAGGTTGGTCGCGGCGAAGGAGAGGACCGAGAGGATCAGCGCATTGATGCTCACGTAGTGGTGTGCGGCCGGGGCGCACCACAGGAAGATCCCCGCCACCATCAGCGCCAGCCCGATGCCGAGCGCGGCCAGTCCGCCGAGCCCCAGGCTCACCAGCACGGTCAGCGGCGACAGCGGCACCAGCAGCAGTTCGGCCCCGCCGAGGACCAGCAGCAGCCCGGCCCAGAACGGCCGGGTCCGCCGCCAGTGCCGCAGCGCCGCCCGCCGCTCGGGCCACGGCAGGATCCGCTCGAGCCGAGCGCCCCAGCGGGCGCGGCGCGCGCTCAGAAACACTTCTCGCCGTCCAGGCTCACGCTCACCCGCAGTCCCTTGAGGCGGAAATTGCCGCCGGTGGCGGACCAGGCGTGCGACCGGACTCCGGCGACCTCGATGTCCCCGGCCTGGAGTCCGAACTTGCCCTTCGGGCCCTTGACCCCCGGTACCGCGTCGAGCGAGGCCGCGTCGCGGCCGATCTGCGCCGTACCGAAGCGGGCGTCGCCCACCAGGTCCTCGCCGTCGATGACCAGGCTGTCGGCGGACACCACGCCGGCCTTGCCGCCCGCCGTCAGCTTGAACACCACCGTGCCGACCGGCGTCTTGACCTGCGCCGACTGGCAGATGTCGGCGAGCGTGGCCTTGCCGATGCCGAGCAGCGCGACGGGATGCCCCCTGTCGTCGGCGTCGCGGTCGGTGTGCACGTACGAGGAGAGGCCGCTGCTGGTCAACTTTCCCGAGGACACCTGGAAGTTGGTGCCCGATACGGCGAAGGACGCGGCCAGCGCGCCCTGGGCCATGACCGTCGCCAGCGCGCCCACGGCGAGCACGGCGGGCAGCGCCACCACGGCGGTCTTCTTCCAGGAGGTTCGCCCCTCGGGCGATGTACGGATCGTAGAGCTCACTGCGTCCTCCCCGGGGCAGTGGTCGATTGCGCGAGGGAAGTGCTCGATGCGCCGCCGAAGGACGGCGGAAGATCACGGAGAGCGTCCTGATCGCAGCTGACGTTCTGTCATACTGCGAAAACTTTTGGCAGTTGGAGACCCGGTTGGAGACTAGAGCCGATTTTGAATAATAGTCAACAGCGCGGACAGGACGGTTCCCAGGGCGCCCGCGACACCGTGCGTTCCCGGACACGTCGCGCCGAACTCATAGCCACCGGACGCAAGTTGTTCGCCGACACCTCGTACGACGCGCTGTCCATGGACGACATCGCGCGCGAGGCCGGAGTGGCCAAGGGCCTGATCTACTACTACTTCACCAACAAACGCGGCTACTACCTCGCGATCATCGAGGATGCGGTGGCCCAGCTGGTCGAGCGGGCGGGCAGCACCCATGACCTCCCGCCCGTCGAACGCGTCCAGCGCACGGTCGACGGCTATCTGCGCTACGCACAGCACCACCAGGCCGCCTATCGGGCCATCGTCACCGGCGGGGTCGGGTCCGACGCCGAGGTGCTGGCGATCCGCGACACCGTACGCGCCCGGCTGCTCGGCACCATCGCCCGCGGCGCCTGGGGCCGGGACGACATCCCGCCGCTCGCCCGTACGGCCCTGACCGGCTGGCTCTCCAGCGTCGAGGGCGTCACGCTCGACTGGATCGCGGCGCAGGAGCTGCCCCGCGAAACGGTGGCCGCCCTCCTGGTGCGGAGCCTGGGCGACACCCTCCGGCTGATCGAGGAGTACGAGCCGGCCTGCCCGGCGCCGCCCCGGCCGCCCGCCTGACCGGCCCCCGCGGACGGGGCAACGGCAAAGGGCGGGAGGCCCCACGGCCTCCCGCCCCGCTCCCGAACCGCTACGGCTACTTGATCGCCTTGATCAGCTCACCATTGGCGGTGTCTCCGCTCAGCTCCCAGAAGAACGTGCCGCCCATGCCCTGCGCGTCCTTGAAGGCCATCTTCGCGCCGATGGTCTCCGGGGTGTCGTAACTCCACCACTGGTCACCGCACTTGGCGTAGGCGGTGCCGCCCACCTTGCCGGTGGCCGGGCAGCGGTCCTTGAGCACCTTGTAATCGTCGATGCCCGCCTCGTACTTGCCCGGGGCGGCGCCGGTTGCCGCACCGCCCGGGGCGTCCTGGGTCACCCCCGACCAGCCGCGGCCGTAGAAGCCGATGCCCAGCAGCAGCTTGCTCGCCGGGACGCCGAGGCCGATGAGCTTCTTGGTGGTGTCGGTGGTGTTGAACCCGGCCTTGGGAATGCCGTCGTACGACGCGAGCGGGGAGTGCGGAGCCGTCGGGCCCTTGGCGTCCCAGGCGCCGAAGTAGTCGTACGTCATCGGGTTGTACCAGTCGACGTACTGGGCCGCGCCCGCATAGTCGGCGGCGTCCATCTTGCCGCCGTCCGAGGCGTCCGCCGTGATCGCGGCCGTCACCAGATTGCTCTGCCCGAACTTCTCCCGCAGCGCCTTCATGACGTTGGTGAAGGCGTCCTTGCCGCTGGTGTCGCAGGTCAGACCGCAGGCGTTGGGGTACTCCCAGTCGATGTCGATCCCGTCGAAGACATCCGCCCAGCGCTTGTCCTCGACCAGGTCGTAGCAGGACTGCGCGAAGGCGGCCGGGTTCTTGGCGGCCTCGCCGAAGCCGCCCGACCAGGTCCAGCCGCCGAACGACCAGATCACCTTGAGGTCCGGGTGCAGCTTCTTGAGCTTGCGCAGCTGATTGAAGTTGCCGCGCAGGGCGCCGTCGTCCCAGGTGTCGGCCTTGCCGTCCACGCTCTGGTCGGCGGTGTAGGCCTTGTCGTAGTCGGCGTAGGAGTCGCCGATCGCGCACTTGCCGCCCTGGACGTTGCCGAAGGCGTAGTTGATGTGGGTCAGCTTGGCCGCCGAGCCCGACGTCTCGATGTTCTTGACGTGGTAATTGCGGTCGTAGACACCCCAGTTGGTGAAGTATCCGACGACCTTGTTGCCCGCGGCGGCCGCGGGCTTCGCGTGGGCCACTGGGGCGGCGGCGGTGGTCTGGCCGGCCGCGGCCGACCCCGCGAGCAGTGTGGCGGCCAGCGCCGCCGTACACAGGGCGGTGGCGGCGGCGATCAGCCTGCGTGGCGATCGCTTCCGGTGCGGTCTGAGCATGTCGTCTCCTCGGAGGGGGGCGAGGTGGAGCCTGACCGGCGTTCCGATGGGCATGAACGCGCATGGACGCACAACCTGCAATGGGTGTGAACGCGTGGAACGTTGGGGGAGAAGGTAGAAGGACTAGACCAGTGGGGTCAATGGTTCGGACCAATTTCGTAGCGGCGGGCGCCGACCGACGGACCCCGGCCGGCCCGACCGCATCCGGAGATGATCAACCCGTGACGTGAGGCCGCCGATCGGGCATACTCCTAGCGCCACAGCTGCAGGTCATCGCCTTCCGAGACCCGGACGGCGATCATCGGCTGGGCATGACGAAATCCGGCGACGCCGCCGCCACCCCGCGCGTGCGTCGCCGCTGCGCCCGACAGGGAGGAGAGCGCCGCCATGACCGAGTACGGCCCCCGGCCGGTGGACCGCAAGCTGCCCACCGAAGAAGCACACGACCTGCTGATGCTCGTACGCGAACTCATCGAGCGCGAGATCAGGCCGACCGCCGCCGAGGAGGAAGCCGCCGGCCATTTCCCGCGCGAGATGTTCACCCTGCTCTCCGCATCCGGACTGCTGTCGCTGCCGTACGCCGAGGAATTCGGCGGCGGCGACCAGCCCTATGAGGTCTACCTCCAGGTCCTCGAAGAGCTCGCGGCCGCCCGGCTCACCGTCGGCCTCGGCGTCAGCGTGCACACCCTCGCCTGCCATGCGCTCGCCGGATACGGCACGAAGGAACAGCGCGCCGAACATCTGCCGGCCATGCTCGGCGGCGGACTGCTCGGCGCGTACTGCCTCTCCGAACCCGCCTCCGGCTCCGACGCCGCCTCGCTGACCACCCGCGCCACCCGCAATGACGGTGGGGGATGGATCATCAACGGCACCAAGGCCTGGATCACCCACGGCGGGGTGGCCGATTTCTACACCGTCCTCGCCCGGACGGGCGGCAGCGGCGCCCGCGGCATCACCGCCTTCCTCGTCCCCGGCGACGCCGAGGGCCTCAGTGCCGCGCCGCCCGAGCGCAAGATGGGCATGAAGGGCTCCCCGACCGCCCAGCTGCACTTCGACAACGTCCGCGTCCCCGACTCCCGCCGCCTCGGCGACGAGGGTCAGGGCTTCGCGATCGCCCTCTCGGCCCTCGACTCCGGCCGCCTCGGCATCGCGGCCTGCGCCATCGGCGTCGCCCAGGCGGCGCTGGACGAGGCGCTCGCCTACGTCGCCGAACGCCGCCAGTTCGGCCGCCCCATCGGCGACTTCCAGGGCCTGCGCTTCATGCTGGCCGACATGGCCACCCAGGTGGAGGCCGGGCGGGCGCTGTACCTGGCCGCCGCCCGGCTGCGCGACGCCGGACAGCCGTTCTCCAAGGAAGCGGCGATGGCCAAGCTCTTCTGCACGGACACCGCGATGCGGGTGACCACGGACGCCGTCCAGCTCCTCGGCGGCTACGGCTACACCCTCGACTTCCCGGCCGAGCGCTATATGCGCGAGGCCAAGGTGCTGCAGATCGTCGAGGGCACGAATCAGATCCAGCGGATGGTCATCGCCCGGCATCTGGCGGGGCCGGAAACGCGCTGAGGGCGGGGGAGGGGAGGGTGGCCGGGTGCGTCACAGGGCCCGGCCGCCCTCCTCGTCGTCACGGGAAATGAGCTCCGGGCCGCGTCGCTGCGGCCGCCGGCCGTGCCACAGTGCCGTACGGATCATGCGGGCCACCTTGCCCGGCGCGATCATCGTGCCGTGGTCGGGCCGGGTCACCATGCGTGCGCCGTCACCGTCGCCGTCCGCCCGGCCGACGACCACGGCGAGGAGGCGGGAGCGGCGGGTGGCACGGGCCATCAGCAGTCCTGCCGGGGACGGGACGCGCGTCGGCGACTCGTCGTGAGGCTGCGCAGGCGCGGGAGGCTGCGGATCTCCTCGCCGACCGTCTCCACGCGGGACCCGCTCAGATCGAGGGTTTCCAGAAGGGTGAGCCGGGCCATCTCGGGTGGGAGCTCGCGCACGTCGCAGCCGTTCAGCTCAAGATGCCGCAGTCGCCTCATCCGTCCGATGGCAGGAGGGAGTGCGGACAGGCCGCTCCCCGGCAGCCGCAGCACTTCGAGGCCGGTGAGATCCCACAGATCGGCGGGGAGTTCTGCCCGCCAGTCGTGCGCGCTGAGGTACAGGCTCGACAGATCGAGCCTCCGCAACGAACGGAGGCTGCCGATGCCCCGGGGGAGTTCCTCGGCCCAGAAATCGGTCAGCTCCAGCTTCTCCAGGCGGCTCAGCTCCCACAACTCGTTCGGGAGGGTGACGCCCTCGCCGCCCTCGTCACCCACGTCGTCGGAGCTCAGGCGCAGCTCGACCAGCGCGCGCAGTCGGCCGACCTCCGGCGGGATCGCCGTGAGTCTCGCCGCCGGTGCGTCCAGCACCTCCAAGTCGCTCAACCCGCCGATTTCGGACGGAAGTTCCTTCAGGGGGCTGCTGCAGAAGGACATCTTCCGCAGTCGGCTCAGCTCGCCGATCTCCGGCGGCAGATGAGTCAATGTGCCATTGCTGACGACCAGTTCACGAAGGTCGGCCAGCGGACCGATCTCCGGTGGCAGGGTGGCGATCGGCGCGCAGGTCAACTCCAGGGACCGAAGGTGCGTGAGCCGTCCGATGCCCGCCGGAATCTCCTCCAGGCAGTCGGAGTGGATGTCCAACTTGCGCAGCCGCTCGAACTCCCACAGCTCGTCGGGGAGTGCGCGCAGGCCCTCCGCGTGGATGCAGATCTCCTCCGCATCGGGATCGGTACGGGAGAGCTGCCGCGCCACCTTGTCGAATTCGCTGTGATTCCAGCCGGACCATTCCATGACCGTCAAGCTATCGGCGCCGCCCCGGCGGCCCAACCGAAGGGTCCGTGGGTCTGGCCGCCGCTCATTACCTGACGTACCGTCAACTCCCGCCGTTCGGCCGTGCCCCAGGAGGAGACCGTGCCCGACCGCCCGATCGCGCTCGACGAATACCCGATCCACCAGGCCCCGCTGTCCATGCGGCATGTCGCCACCGGCGACCGCAACGCCTACGACCGGTGCATCTTCCACGTCATGGACCACTCCGGCCGCGCCCTGCTCATCGCCGGCCTCGGCGTCTACCCCAACACCGGGGTCATCGACGCCTACGCCACGCTCCGCCTCGGCGACCGGCTGCACGCCGTACGGGCCTCCGACGCGCTCACCGACGACCGGCTCGCGCTCAGCGTCGGACCGCTCACCATCACCGTCGAAGAGCCCCTCTCCCGCCTCCGGCTGACCTGTGACGCCGCCCCCGGCGACCCCGACGGGCTCTCCTACGACCTCACCTGGTCCGCGGCCTTCCCCGCCACCTGGGAGCCGCACCACACCCAGTACCGCGGCGGCCGGCTGACGCTGGAGGGGCGCCGGTTCGTCCAGGCGGGGACCTGCACCGGCACCATCCGCGTCGCCGGGGAGGAGCTCGCGGTCACCGCGGGGGAGTGGACCGGCACCCGCGACCGCAGCTGGGGCGTGCGCCCGATCCCCGGTGAGGACGCCGGGCGGGCCGGGGAGGAGATGCGGCCCGAGGGCTTCCACTGGGTGTGGTGCCCGGTCCGCTTCGACGACCGCTTCGTCATGGTCATCGTCCAGGAGGACGCCGACGGCCATCGCACCCTGAACGAGGCCCTGCTGGTCCGCGAGGGCGCACGGGACGTCCAACTCGGCTGGCCGGCCACCGACATCCGCTACCGCCCCGGCACCCGCCACCCCGAACGCGCCGTCCTCCACCTCACCGACCCGGCCCGCAAACCCCTCGAACTCACCGCGGAGATCCTCACCTCCTCCCCCCTGGCCGTCGGCGCCGGCTACCCGCCCGCCGACGACTGGCAGCACGGCACCTGGCGCGGCCGCGGCTGGACCGACCGCCGCAGCTACGACCTCTCCGACCCCGCCGCGCACCCCCTCGCCGCGTACGGCGTCACCGACCACGCCGCCCGCTTCACCCTCGACGGACGGACCGGCTACGGCATCTTCGAGCACGGCAGCTTCGGCCGCCACGACCCGAGCGGCTTCACCGGCTACGACTCCGTAGCGAAGGAGCCCGGACAGTGACCACCGCCCCGCGTCCCCGCACCACCACCCGCGACCCCGAAACCCTCACCCGGCACCTCACCGCCTGGCTCGGCACCCGGCTCCCCGGCGCCCGGGTCACCGGAGCCACCGTCCCCGACTCCAACGGCATGTCCAGCGAGACCCTGCTGTTCGACATCGACCACCCCGGCGCACCGTCCCCCGAGCTCTCGGCTTCCTCGTGCGCGCTGCGCCTCGCCGGTGACCCCGCCGCGTACACGATCTTCCCGCGCTACGACATGGCCCGGCAGTACCGCACCATGCGGCTGGTCGCCGACCGCACCGACCTCCCCGTGCCCCGCGCTTTCTGGCTCGAAGAGGACCCGGCGCATCTCGGCGCGCCCTTCTTCGTCATGGAGCGCGCCGCGGGCCGCGTCCCACCCGACGTCATGCCCTATACGTACGAGGGGAATTGGCTGTACGACGCCACCGATCGCGAACGGGAACACCTGGAAGCCGCCAGCGTTTCGGTCCTCGCCCGCCTGCACGACCAAGTCCCTTTGCCGGAGGCGGAATTCTTGTCCACACCGGGAAAGGGGTCGGCATTGCACCGCCATGTCGAGGCCCAACGCGCCTATTACGCATGGGTGGTGGACGGGCGCCCGCATTCCCCGGTGATCGAGCGCGGCTTCGCCTGGCTCGCCGAACACTGGCCCTCGGACCCCGGCGAGACGGTGATGACCTGGGGTGATGCCCGGATCGGCAATATCGTCTACGACGATGCCTTTGCGCCGGCCGCCGTGCTGGACTGGGAAATGGCCGCCCTCGGGCCGCGTGAACTCGACCTGGGCTGGATGGTGTATCTCCACCGCTTCTTCCAGGACTTGACGGAGAGTAGTGGGCAGCCGGGACTGCCCGATTTCCTGCGCCGCGACCGTATCGAGGAACGCTATTCCCGGCTTACCGGGCACACGCCCCGCGCCATGGAATTCCACACCCTTTATGCCGCGCTGCGGCAGGCCATTGTGATGCTACGGGTGGCATATCGCCAGGTGTATTTCGGTGAGGTGCCGGTGCCGGACGACGCCGATGCGCTGATCCTGCACCGGGACACCCTGGAAGCGATGCTCGCCGGTCGCTATTGGTGATCGGCCGCCGTGAGCCGGCTCAGGCGCCGTGGCGCATCTGCGGCACCCGGGCCGGCCACGTGCCCTGTCCGACGACGTGCGAGAACGGCTGGCGGCGCCAGTCCAGGCTCTCCGGGAGCGTCAGGAGCACGGCCGCGTCTCGCTCCTGAGCGTCCCTCGTGTCGTCGGTCTCCGGCGCCTCGGCCACCGGCCGGCCGGAACCCTGGCACACCGTCAGGCCGAACGGGTTCCACGGCGAGGGGCACAGCGCGTGCTCCGGCAGTGTGTCCTCGTCCGCCAGCAGCGCGATCGGCTGCCCGCAGTCCGGGCAGGTCACGCGGTAGATGTCGAAGGTCTCGAAAGCTTCGTACGCACCGTCGTCGCCGGAGAAACCGAGACTGTCGCCCTCCTGAGCGCCGACGTTCGGCGCAGCGGATTCCTGCTTGAGGCGTCGCATGATGTCCATCCCCCTCGGGTGGGCCCACTCGGACCGCTGACTTCTCTGTAACGGGCGGTCCCGGCCACCACCAGCAATTCCCTTCATGCCGCGCGCATAATCACCGCCGCCCGACATACACGGGATCACGGGTGTGGCATTCCTCACATGGACCGGCGTGGGGGTGTCCACGATCCGGCGCGCGCTGCGCATCCGCGGTCGGGCACAGTAGGTTGAGCGGGTGGAGGAGTTGGACCGACAAATCGTGGATCTGCTCGTCAAGGACGGGCGGATGAGCTACACCGACCTGGGCAAGGCCACCGGCCTGTCCACCTCGGCGGTGCACCAGCGCGTGCGCCGTCTCGAGCAGCGCGGTGTCATCCGGGGCTATGCCGCCATCGTGGACCCCGAAGCCGTGGGCCTGCCGCTCACCGCCTTCATCTCGGTCAAACCCTTCGACCCCAGCGCGCCGGACGACATCGCCGACCGGCTCGCGGAGGTCCCCGAGCTGGAGGCCTGTCACAGCGTCGCGGGCGACGAGAACTACATCCTCAAGGTCCGGGTCGCCACCCCGCTGGAGCTGGAGCATCTGCTCACCCGCATCCGCAGCCTGGCGGGGGTCTCCACCCGTACGACGGTGGTGCTCTCCACCCCGTACGAGGCCCGGCCGCCGCGCATCTGACCTGGCGATATCCCACCCCCGCGCGCGGCGCACCCGCGCGAAGGGGCCAAACTGTCCGGTATGAGCGAGCGCACCCCCGATCCGGCCCGAACCCGTACCGTCCTTCTGCGCGGCGGTGAGGTGCACAGTCCCGCGGACCCCTTCGCCACCGCCATGGTGGTGGAGGGCGACCGCATCGCCTGGGTGGGGGAGGAGGGCGCGGCCGATTCGTTCGCCGATGGCGTCGACGAGGTCGTACGGCTCGACGGCGCGTTGGTCACCCCGGCCTTTACGGACGCACATGTGCACACCACGGCGACCGGTCTCGCGCTCACCGGCCTGGACCTGTCCGGCGCGGCCACGCTCCCCGACGCGCTGACCCGGATCCGCGACCACGCGGCCGCGCGCCCGACGGACAAGATCCTCCTCGGCCACGGCTGGGACGCCAGCGCCTGGCCCGAGGGGCGCCCGCCGTCCCGCACGGAACTGGATGCGGCGACCGGCGGCCGTCCCCTCTATCTCACCCGTGTCGACGTGCACTCCGCGGTCGTCACGACGGCGCTGCTGGACCTGGTCCCCGGGATCCGCGAGCGGGCCGGCTTCCGCGCCGACGGCCCGCTCACCGACGACGCCCACCACGCCGCACGGCGGGCCGCGTACGCCTCCGTCACGCCCGCCCAGCGCGCCGACGCCCAGGCGGCGGCGCTCGCCCGCGCGGCCTCCCTCGGCATCGGCAGCGTCCACGAGTGCGCGGGACCGGACATCTCCGGCGAGGACGACTTCACCGCGCTGCTCGCCCTGGCGGCGGCGGGCAACGGCCCCCGGGTGGTCGGCTACTGGGCCGAGCTGATCGCATCCGCAAAGGACGCGCAGCGGATCCGTGAGCTGGGAGCCATCGGCGCGGCCGGGGACCTCTTCGTGGACGGCTCGCTCGGATCGCACACCGCCCATCTGCACGCCCCGTACGCGGACGCCGAGCACTCCGGCGCCGCGCGCCTCGACGCCGGAGCCGTCGCCGCCCACGTCGCCACCTGCACCGAAGCCGGGCTCCAGGCCGGTTTCCACGCCATCGGTGACGCGGCGCTGACCACCGTCGTCGACGGCGTACGGGCCGCCGCCGACCGCGTCGGCCTGGACCGGATCCGCGCCGCCCGGCACCGCGTCGAGCACGCCGAAATGCTCACCGACCGCACCGTCGCCGGCTTCGCCGACCTCGCGCTCACCGCCTCCGTCCAGCCCGCCTTCGACGCGGCCTGGGGCGGCGAGCACGGCATGTACGCCGCCCGCCTCGGCGTCGACCGCGCCCGCACCCTCAACCCGTACGCCGACCTGCTCAGGGCCGGTGTCCCGCTGGCCCTCGGCTCGGACAGCCCGGTCACCCCGCTCGATCCCTGGGGCACCCTGCGCGCCGCCGTCTTCCACCGCACCCGCGCCCACGGCATCTCCGCCCGCGCCGCGTTCACCGCCCACACCCGCGGCGGCTGGCGCGCCATCGGGCGGGACGACGCGGGCGTCCTGGTGCCCGGTGCGCCCGCCGACTACGCGATCTGGCGCACTGGCGAGCTGCTCGTCCAGGCCCCCGACGAGCGGGTGGAGCGCTGGTCCACCGACCCCCGCTCCGGCACCCCCGGTCTGCCCGATCTGACCCCCGGCGGCGACCTGCCGGTGTGCCTGACCACGGTCGTCGGCGGCCGTACCGTCTTCGGGCGGCCGATCGAGTGACATCGGGCGGGCAGGTGTCGCCGGAGGGCGCGCTTGCAGCCGCTTGTCCCACCTGGGCAGGCTCGGCGGTGACCTGGGACGACGCGAAAACGACGCAGGCGGCGGACCTGTTGACAGCAGGCGGTCGACGGCCGGTAGGTTCGGCCGAGTCCACCACAGGACGTCCGAACGGGAGACCTCCGCGCAGTCGTCGAACGCAGCTGGGCCATGGGACGGGGCGCCACACCGGCGTACCGCCACTGGGAGCCAGGTCCAGCGTCCGCGGCACGGCGCAACGGAAAGTCTCAGCTGGATGGGGGTCCCTCCCTGCTCGTCAAGAGCTTGGGGGAAGGTGCGACCCGGGTGGGGCCCGGACGCTCAGTAGACAACGGCTTTCGGTCGACCCGCAGCCAGCGGGTCCCAGGTCGGCCCGAAGGGCACCGGGCCCCTATCCGCACCCTTCCGCGTCCCGTGCGCCCATGTCATCTTGCGCACCTGGCACCCGCGGCGGCGCCCACCCGAGGTACGGTCAGCTCACTCTCCCCCAAGCTCTTACGGAGCAGGGAGGGCAGCCCCCCACCCGCGCTCCAGGAGCAGGGTGGGCTCCCACCCGACCTGCAGGAAGGCCGCGACCGTGTCATCGGTCCCCGAGACCCCCGAAAAAGCCGTGCGCGGCGCCTCGCCCGACGGCGAGGTGTCGCCCGCCGAGTCGGGTGTGACCGACGCGCCACGCCGCCCCGGCCGGGCCCGCCGGCTCGCCGCGCTGGCCCGTCGCGAAGCGCTGCGCACCGTCCTCGCGGTCGTCTCCGGCATCCTGCTCGGCCTCGCCTTCCCGCCGTACGACCTGTGGCCGCTGTCCCTGGTGGGCGTGGCCGCGTTCTCGTTGATGACCCGCGGCCGGACCGTACGGCAGGGGGCCTGGACGGGCTTCGTCTTCGGGCTGCCGTTCTTCGTGATCCTGCTCAAGTGGCTGCATGTGGTCGGCTGGGACGCGGTGATCGGGCTGTCCGTCGCCGAGGCGCTGTTCCTGATGGTGCTGGGCGCGGCGCTGGCCGGCACGTCCCGGCTGCCGGGCTGGCCGCTGTGGGCCGCCTGCCTGTGGGTCGCCGAGGAATGGGCCCGCGACCGCCTGCCGTTCGGCGGCTTTCCGTGGGGGCGGCTGGCGTTCGCCAACACCGGCTCGCCGTTCACCCCGCTCGCCGCGCTCGGCGGCGCCCCGCTGGTGACCTTCGCCGTCGCCCTGACCGGCGCGCTGCTGGCCGCCTGCGCCGCCACCCTGTGGGGCCTGCGCGCCGCCGGCACGCTGCGCAAGGCGGTCCCCGCGCTCGAGGCCTTCGGGCTCGCCGCCGCCGTCACCGTGGCGGGCGCGGTCGTCCCCGTCCCGACGAAGGCCGCCGACACCGTCGACATCGCCGTCGTCCAGGGCAACGTCCAGCAGCCCGGCATGGACTTCCTGGGCCGCCCCATGAAGATCCTCGACAACCACGCCACGGCCACCGAGAAGCTCGCCGCCGACATCGAGGCCGGCAAGGCCAAGAAGCCGGATCTGGTCATCTGGCCGGAGAACTCCTCCGACCTCGACCCCTTCCAGTACCCGCAGGCCTACGACCGGATCGACGAGGCCGTGAAGGCGATCGGTGTGCCCGTGCTCGTCGGCGCCCTCGTCGACCACCCCACCAAGAAGGGCTATGTCTTCAACGAGGGCATCGTCTGGGACCCGAAGAAGGGGCCGGGCGCCTCGTACACCAAGCAGCACCCGGTGCCGTTCGGCGAGTACGTCCCGTTCCGGGAGCAGCTCAGCAAGATCATTACGCGCTTCAAGCGGGTGCCCCGCAACTTCTACCCCGGCGACCACACCGGCGTCCTCAAGGTCGGCCCCGCCAAGCTCGGCGACGTCATCTGCTTCGAGGTCGCCTACGACGAGATCGTGCACGACACCGTCGACGCCGGCGCCCGGGCCCTGGTCATCCAGACCAACAACGCCACCTACGGCCGCACCGGACAGCCCGAGCAGCAGCTGGCCATGTCCAAGCTGCGCGCGGTCGAGCACGGCCGGGCCATCGTCACCGCCGCCACCAGCGGCATCAGCGCGGTCGTCGCCCCGGACGGCACGGTCACCCACCAGATCCCCGAGTTCACGCAGGGCGTGGTCTCGGCGCGGATCCCGCTGCGCGACGAAACGACGCTCGCCGACCGCGTCGGTGCGGCACCCGAGTGGGCGCTCGCTATCGTGGGTCTTCTGTCCTGCGCCGCTGCGGTTGTCATCGGCCGGCGCGGGCGTTCGAAGACCGAGAAGGGGCAGCAGTGACAGACGGCGGTCAGCGGCAGTACGGTCCGCTCGGCACCACGTTGGTGATCATTCCGACGTACAACGAGGCGGAGAACATCAAGCCGATCGTCTCGCGGGTGCGGTCCGCCGTCCCCGAGGCGCACGTCCTCATCGCGGACGACAACTCTCCCGATGGCACCGGCAAGCTCGCCGATGAACTCGCCGCCGAGGACGAGCAGGTGCATGTCCTGCACCGCAAGGGAAAGGAAGGCCTCGGCGCCGCCTACCTCGCGGGCTTCCAGTGGGGCACGGACAACGGCTACGGCGTATTGGTCGAGATGGACGCCGACGGCTCCCACCGGCCCGAGGAGCTGCCGCGGCTGCTGACCGCCCTCAAGGGCGCCGACCTCGTACTCGGCTCGCGCTGGGTGCCCGGCGGACGCGTGGTGAACTGGCCCAAGAGCCGCGAATTCCTCTCCCGCGGCGCCAGCGCCTACTCCCGCGCCCTCCTGGACGTCCCGATCCGCGATGTGACCGGCGGCTTCCGCGCCTTCCGGGTGGAGACGCTCAAGGGACTCGGGTTGGAGGAGGTGGCCTCGGCGGGCTATTGCTTCCAGGTCGACCTCGCCCGCCGCGCGGTGCGGGCCGGGTTCCATGTCGTCGAGGTCCCGATCACCTTTGTCGACCGGGAGCACGGGGACAGCAAGATGAGCCGCGACATCATGGTCGAGGCGCTCTGGCGGATCACCGCCTGGGGCGTCGATACCAAGGTGAGCAGGTTCCGCCGACGCTGAGCCGGCGACGCCGACCGGCCGTCGCCGACCCGCCGCAGGTCCGGGCCGCGGCCCGGTGCGCCCCCTCGGCACCGACACGGACCGTCGGCGGGCACACTTGAGGCATGACGTTCGGAGCCATGCCACCGCCCAGTCCCCGCCCGCCCCGGCGCTCCCGCGCCCGCCGGTTCCTCCCGCTGGGCATCGCCGCCTGGGTGGTGCTGGAGGTCTGGCTGCTGATCGTCGTCGCGGATGCCACGAGCGGGCTGACGGTCTTCCTGCTGCTGCTCGCGGGCATCCTGGCCGGCTCGCTGGTGATCAAGCGGGCGGGCCGCCGGGCCTGGCGCAATCTCACCGAGTCCCTGCAGGCCGCCGATCCCTCGGCGGTCAAGAAGCCGGCGTCCTCGGGCAGCGGGGCAGCGGGCAACGGCAATACGCTGCCGATGCTCGGCGGGCTGCTGCTGATGGTGCCGGGGCTGGTGTCGGATGCGGTGGGGCTGCTCTGCCTCTTCCCGCCGACCGGCAAGCTGATCGCGCGGCGCGCGGAGAAGCTGCTGTCCCGGCGGACGGCCCACGCCCCGGGGTCGTTCGGTGAGGCGTTCCAGCAGGCCCGCATGCACCGGCCGGACGGCAAGGTCGTCCAGGGTGAGGTCATCCATGACGACGGTCCGCCCGCACCGCCCCGGCAGGACCCGCCGCTGACCGGTTGAGGGCCGGATCCGGGCGAGAGCGCCGGAGAGGCGAGAGCCGTAGACGAGAGAGCCGGAGACAGCACAAGGGCCGGGGCCACTGCGTAAGGCAGTGGCCCCGGCCCTTGTGCTGCGTTTTTCTCTGGCGCAGTCCGGTTGTCAGGCGGACTTGCGGTTGCTGTCGCGCGGATGCACGGCAATGTTCATGGTTCCGGAGCGCAGGACGGCCAGCCGCTCGGCCAGCACCTCCTCCAGCTCCTCGCGGGTGCGCCGCTCCATGAGCATGTCCCAATGCGTACGCGCGGGCTTACCCTTCTTTTCCTCGGGGCCATCGCCGTCCACCAGAAGAGAGGGTGCACCGCATACCTTGCACTCCCACTCCGGCGGAATTTCGGCCTCAACCGAGAACGGCATCTCAAATCGATGGCCGTTCTGGCATGCGTACTCCACCGCCTGGCGCGGGGCCAGGTCGATGCCGCGGTCGGTCTCGTAGCTGGTCACCACGAGTCGCGTGCCGCGGAGAGCTCGCTCACTCATGAATCGTGCCTCCCGGGCTTGTCGCCCACAGGACAGGTGTCGCTGTCGTCGTCATCCGGTCAACGTCCGGTCGGCGGTGAAGATTCCCGTAATCTGCGTCGCCCGTCGTGCCGCCCCTTGTTGTACCCACCAGCGCCCGGTTTGTCACATCTGGCAGCAGATGTCACCCAACGCTTTCCCGATTTGAGCGCGCAGTAACGGTCCGCCTGGTGAGCCAAAGGCGTACACTACCGGCCCGCGCCCCCCGAACCTAAATCCGGTCCGGGACAGGGTTACCCGCCGCCGCGATCGCCCGGCGCACCGGCACCCGCGCCAGCAGCACAAATCCGACCACGAAGAACGCCACCAGGGACACGATCGCATCCCGGTAGCTCCCGGTCAGCTGATAGGTCACCCCGAACACCAGTGGCCCCAGCCAGCTCACGCCCCGGTCGCTCATCTCGTACGCGGAGAAGTACTCCGCTTCCTTGCCGCGCGGAATCAGATGCGAGAACAGCGACCGGGAGAGCGCCTGGCTGCCGCCCAGGACCAGGCCGATCGCCGCCGCCAGCGCGAAGAACCAGACGGGAGCCTTCGCCGGCAGAAAGAATCCCGCCGCCAGCGTCAGGGCCCAGGCCGCCAGAGAGCCCAGGATCGTGCGCTGGGCGCCGTACCGCCGCGCCATCCGCCCCATGAGCATCGCGCCCGCCGCGGCCAGGATCTGCACCAGCAGCACCGCGATGATCAGCGTCGTCTGGTCCAGCCCCAGCTCCTCGGATCCGTAGACGGACGCTTGGCTGATCACCGTCTGCACCCCGTCGTTGTAGATGAGGTACGCCAGAAGAAAGGCCAGCGTGAGGGGATGGCGGCGCATTTCGCGCAGCGTCCCCCGCAGCTGTCGCCAGCCCTGGCCCAGCGCCGCGCCGCCCGGCCCCGCCGGAACGGCACTCCGCGCGGTCCGCCGGTCGCGCAGCCGGCGCAGCGGTATCAGGGAGAACGCGCCCCACCACAGTCCGGCCGAGGCCAGACAGATCCGTACGGCGGTGCCCTCGGAGACGCCGAAGGAGTCGTGCGCGGCGTAGAGCGCCAGGTCGGCCACCAGGACCAGGGCTCCGGCGGCGTAACCGAACGCCCAGCCCCGGGAGGACACGGCGTCCCGTTCGTCGGGCTCGGCTATCTGCGGCAGGAAGGAGTTGTAGAGCATCATCGACACGACGAAGCAGACGTTCGCGATGATCAGCAGCGCCCCGCCGAGCAGATAGCGGTCGCCGGCCAGGAAGAACATCCCGGCCGTGGCGGCCGCGCCCGTATATGCGCAGCCGCCCAGCAGCGGCTTCTTGCGGCCGGTCCGGTCGACCAGCGCTCCGGCGACCGGCATCGCCAGCAGCGACAACAGCAGGGACGCGGACACCGAGTAGGCGAAGAAGGACCCCGCGCGCACCGGAATGCCCAGGGGGTGGACGAAGCCGTCCGGGTCCGCCGCGGCCCTGGCCACCGACGTCAGATACGGCCCGAGGAACACCGTCAGGACGCTCGTCGAGTAGACGCTGTTCGCCCAGTCGTACCAGTACCAGCCGCGTTGCTCCCGCTGTCTGGCCGCCGCCTCGTCCGTGCTCGCGATCGCGGTCTGTGTGCTCACCGCGCCCACCCCCGTCTTCGTGTCCCCGTCGCCGCGGCGTACCGGCGTCGGGCCGTCAGACCCAGGAGCCCCGCTCGGTCAGCACCCTGCGCAATGTGTCGGTGTGATCGGTCATGATGCCATCCACTCCAAGATCCAACAGTGCGGTCATCCGATTCGCGTCATTGATCGTCCAGACATGGACCTGCATCCCGAGCGCATGCGCGGCGCGCAGGAACAGCGGATCGACGACGGGGATGCCGGACTGCCGCTCGGGCACCTGGACGCACACGGCGTCGCGCCGCACCGCCATCCCCAGCAGCCGGTCCAGCGGCAGCGCCCCCCTCCCGTACGAGCGCATCCGCAGCCCGGCCACGCCGCGGGTGCCCAGCGAGGTCGCCAGCCGCGGGCCCGCCAGCCGCTGCGCCCGCGCGACCCGGGCCTCGGAGAACGACCCCACGCACACCCGGTCCCAGGAGTCGGTGCGGCGCAGCAGGTCCAGCAGGGGCGCGAGGGCGGCCTCCGCCTTGAGGTCGACGTTCCAGCGGGCCCCGGGGAACTCCTCCAGCAGTTCTTCGAACAGCGGCAGCGGCTCCCGGCCACCGACCCTGGCGCGGCGGACCGCCCGCCAGGGGAGCCGCTCGATCGTCCCGCGGGTGTCGGTGACGCGGTCGAGGGTCGCGTCGTGGAAGGCGACGAGCGCTCCGTCCGAGGTGGCGTGGACGTCGGTCTCCAGGTAGCGGTAGCCGAGGTCCACCGCATGACGGAACGCGGCGGCGGTGTTCTCCAGGCCGTCCGCCGCCCCGCCCCGGTGGGCGAAGGCGAGCGGGGCGGGGTGGTCGAGATAGGCGTGGCGGATGCGTATCGCTGAGGTCACTTCTGCAGTATTGCTCGCTTCGGTGACGCCTTTCCGCGGGCCACCACCGGAGACGGCTGCTCCGGGAGTCCCTTGATCGCGAAGCGCCGGAGGAAGAACTGCGCCAGCGGGCCGATGGCCAGGGCGTAGACCACGGTGCCGGCCCCGATGGAGCCGCCGAGGGCGAAGCCCGCCGCCACGACGGCCACCTCGAGGCAGGTCCGCACCAGCCGCACCGGGCGGCCGGTCCGCCGGTGCAGCCCGGTCATCAGGCCGTCGCGGGGGCCGGGGCCGAAGCGGGCGGAGATGTACAGGCCGGTCGCGGCGCCGTTGAGGACGACGGCGAAGGCCAGCAGCGGAATGCGGGCGCCGAGCGAGTGAAGCTCGGGGACCAGTGCCAGCGTCGCGTCCATCACCACCCCGAGGATCACCACGTTCGACACCGTCCCCAGGCCCGGACGCTGGCGCAGCGGAATCCACAGCAACAGGATCAGCGCTCCGGAGACGATGGTGACGGTGCCGATCGTCAGTCCCGTATGGCGGGAAATCCCCTGGTTCAGCACGCTCCATGGCTCCAGGCCGAGCTCGGCGCGCAGCATCAGCCCCATGCTCACGCCGTACAGCACCAGCCCCCCGTAGAGCTGGACCAGCCGGCGCGGCAGCAGCGCCCTCGGCATGCCGGAGCCCTTGGTGCCGGACTCCCCGGTGCCGGATTCCGTGGTTTCGGGATCCTTTGTGCCGGAATCCCCGGTGATGGACATGACGCTTCCCCCTCCTGGCAGAATTGGACTGACGCATGACACGATGTGGCAGGTAGGAACTCGTGAAGTAGAGCCAATTCGGCGAAGGTGGACTGATTTCCATGGCTCAGTGGACTTCGGCGGTGGGGGCACCCCAACTCGCCCGGCTGCTCCGGTCGCAGGATCCGCGCGACGCCGAACTCACCGCCGCGGGCCGCAGGTTGCCCGCCTACCGCACCCTCGCCGACGGCGTGCGCCTGCTCGTCCTGGAGGGGCGGGTACCGGTCGCCGCCCGGCTCCCCGCCGAGCGGGAACTGGCCGCCGCGTTCGGGGTCAGCCGCACCACCGTCGCCGCAGCCTATGAGGCGCTGCGCGCCGAAGGCTTCCTGGAGTCCCGTCGCGGCTCGGGCAGTTGGACCGCCGTCCCGGCCGGCAACCCGCTGCCCACCCGCGGCCTGGAACCCCTGCCGCCGGAGGCCGCCGGCTCCATGATCGACCTCGGCTGCGCCGCCCTCCCGGCGCCCGAGCCCTGGCTGACCCGCGGCGTCCAGGGCGCCATGGCCGACCTCCCGCTCTACGCCCACACCCACGGCGACTACCCGGCCGGCCTGCCCGTCCTGCGCCAGGCCCTCGCCGACCGCTACACCGCCCGCGGCATCCCCACGATGCCCGAGCAGATCATGGTGACCACCGGCGCGATGGGCGCCGTCGCCGCGATCTGCCGCCTGTGTACGAGCCCCGGCGAGCGGGTGGCCGTCGACTCTCCCTCGTACGCCAACATCCTCCAGCTGATGCGGGACGCCGGCGCCCGGCTCGTCCCCGTCGCCCTGGCGGAGCGGCTGGCCGGCTGGGACATCCCCACCTGGCGGCAGGTCATGCGGGATGCGGCCCCCCGGATGGCGTATGTCGTCGCCGACTTCCACAACCCCACCGGCACCCTCGCCACCGATGACCAGCGCCGCCGCCTCGTCGACGCCGCGCGCTCGGCCGGCACGCTCCTCGTCGTCGACGAGACCATGGCGGAACTCCAGCTGGACGCGGACCCCGACCCGCCCCGCCCGGTCTGCGCCTTCGACCCCGCGGGCAGCGCCGTGATCACCGTGGGCTCGGCCAGCAAGGCGTTCTGGGCCGGCATGCGGATCGGCTGGGTGCGCGCCGCGCCCGACATCATCCGCAGCCTGGTCGCCGCCCGCGCCTACTCCGACCTCGGCTCACCCGTCCTCGAACAGCTCGCCATCGCCTCGCTCCTGGAGAGCGGCGGCTGGGAGGCCGCCGTCGAGATCCGTCGGCAGCAGGCCCGCGAGAACCGCGACGCGATCGTCGACGCGGTGCGCCGGCACCTCCCCGACTGGGACTTCACCGTCCCGCGCGGCGGCCTCACCCTCTGGGCCCGTACGGGCGGCCTGTCCGGTTCCCGTATCGCCGAGGCGGGGGAGCGGCTGGGGGTCCGCGTCCCCTCCGGCCCGCGGTTCGGGGTCGACGGCGCCTTCGAGGGCTTCGTACGGCTGCCGTTCACGGTCAGTGGCGCGGTGGCCGAGGAGGCCGCCGTACGGCTGGCGGGCGCCGCGCGGCTGGTGGCCACCGGCGCCCCCATCGAGTCCGAGGCGCGCCACGCGTTCGTCGCCTGACGGGCCGGCAGGGCGGCGGGGCCTCAGCCGTCCAGGTGCGCGGCCTCCGACCCGTTGACCGCGATGGATCCACCGCCGTTGACGGCCGTCACCCGGGGGCCCGCACCCAGCGGGCCGGTCTCGGTCACGGACGGCGCGGGCTTGGCGAACGACGTCGACGCGGCCATCGGCACGGTCCGCTCGGGCAGCAGCGCCATGACCGCCAGCCGGTCCGTCTCGCTGGTCGCCTCGTCGAACGGGTCGGGCGTGGCCGGCACCTGGAGCCGCAGCACCGGCCCGCCGCCGAGCCGGGCATAGCCGCGGCCGGGCGGCACATGGGCGGTCGGCGTGGTGTGCGGCGGCGCCCCGAGCACCGACCGCACCCCCTCCGCCGTCGCCGGACCGAGGACGACCCGAGCCCTGGTGTAGGCCCGTACGGCATCGCCCAGCAGCTCGGCGCTCTCGAACGTCTCGGCCACGACGACGGTGACATTGGCCGCCCCGCCGTGCCGCAGCGGCACCTGGAGCAGCCGCTGCGGATCGTCCCGGCCTTCGGCGGCGGCGAGATGGCCCAGCGTCGTCGGACGGTCCGCGATGACCCACAGCGGCCGACGGGTGTCCTCCGGAGCGGAATGACCCGCCTGCCGGGCGCGGTTCGCCGAGATCAGCCGCCGCTCGGTCTCGTGCGCGGCCCACTCCAGCGTCGCCAGCGCTCCCGCGAGCCCGCTCTCCACCCCCAGCACACCGCGGCGCCCGGACAGGCACGCGAACTCCCCGGTGCCGGTGCCGTCGATGACCAGCACATCGCCGTCGACCAGCGCCTGCAGCGCGATCGACCGCAACAGCGTCGTGCCGCCCGTCCCCGGCTGCCCCAGCACCAGCAGATGCGGCTCGGTGGACCGCTGACCGGTACGCCACAGCACCGGCGGCGCATCCTCCGTCTCGCCGCCCTGGACGACCGGCAGCGTCCGGTGGACGGCGTCCGGGTCGGTGAACCCGAGGACGGTCTCGCCCGGCGAGGTGACGAAGCGCTGCGCCGAGATGTCCGTGGGCAGCGCGTCGAGAACGGTCAGTACCAGCTGATTGGCCGCCTCGTCCCAGGCGAAGTGATACTCCCGGCCGCGACCGGACTTGGCGTGCAGCACCTGCTCGATACGGGCCCGGGACAGGTCCTCACCGTCGGTGAAATACGCCGGGTACTTCAGCTGCAGGTGCTCCAGCCGCCCGCTGTCGTCGAAGCTGAACTCGGTGAAGGCCTGGTCCCAGTCGCCGCCGTGGGCGTAGAGGGGGCTGGGGTCACCGTCGGCGGAAAAATACGGCACCAGCGCCTCGTACAGCGCTTGCAGCCGCTCCGCCTCGGCCTCGCTGGGGCCGGTGGCCGCGGCCGTACGGTCCCGCCCCGCCCAGGCCGCCGCTCCCATCACCGAGATGGCTGCGAGCAGCGGCCCGTACGGCACCAGCGCCACGGCCAGCACACACGCGGCAACGGAGAAGAACAGTGGACCCCGGCGATCCTTGGGTGTCGCATCCCAGCGCTCTCTGCCGGTGGCGGCCAGCCGACGCAGTCCACGGCTGATCGTGATCAGCGGATGGAACACATCGGAGGCGCTGTCGGCGGCGGTGCGCGCGAAATCTCGGCTGCGCGCAAGGGAGGCGCTGTCGGTCAGGATGCGGGGCAGGGGGCGCCGGGCCACATCTGTCTCCTGTTGTTCGTGCGGTGGTCGTGGCGGCTCGACGTGGGGCGTCGAGCCGGGGCGGTGAGGCGGGCTAAATCTTCAGCCCTCCCAGGAGGCTCGCGAGGCTGGCACCGCCGGCCTTGATGCTGGGCGCGATGGCGGAGCCCGCGAGGTAGAACCCGAAGAGCGCGCAGACCAGGGCGTGGGACAACTTGAGGCCGTCTTTGCGGAAGAAGAGGAAGACGATGACGCCGAGCAGGATGACGCCTGAAATGGACAGAATCATGGGGGTTCTCTCCTGGGTGGTGGGGACGATCACCAAGAGTTCTTCCAACCTCACAGCAAGTATCAAGCCATCAAAAGCTTCAAATGGGTGATTTATCGTTGAAACCCCCCAGACGGGCCCGTTCTGTAGGGCGCGTCGCCTGGAACTGTGCTTCGCGTGTCGCGCCCCGATCCCGCCATCCGGCGTCCCCGCGGCCTCCGGCACAATCGGGGGGTGTCGAAGAAGAAGCCGCGCCGCCCGGCCGCCGTGACCCCCACCTCGCCCTGCCCCTGCGGACGCGAGGCGACCTACCGTGACTGCTGCGGCGCCTGCCATCAAGGACGCGCCGCCGCCCCCACCGCGGAGCGGCTGATGCGCTCGCGCTACAGCGCCTTCGTCGTCGGCGACGCCGGATATCTGCTGCGCACCTGGCACCCGACGACCCGGCCCGCCGGTCTGGAATTCGTCTCGGGGCAGCGGTGGACCGGCCTGGAGATCCTCGGAACCACCGGCGGCAGCGCCTTCCACTCCGAGGGCACGGTGGAGTTCCGCGCGCACTACACGCTCCAGGGGCACGCCGAGAGTCAGTACGAGAACAGCCGCTTCGTGCGCGAGGACGGCCGGTGGGTCTACGTGGACGCCCTCCCGGCCGCCTGACCCGGGCGCGGCCCGTTCCCCGCCGCCCCGTTGCCCGTTCCCCGCCGCCCCGTTGCCCGTCGGCCGCCGACCCGGACCTACCGCCCGCGCAACATCAGCTGCTCGATCTCGCGGCGGTCCCGCTTGGTGGGACGTCCCGCGCCGCGGTCACGGACGGGGGCGACAGGGGCCTCCTCGCGCGGCGGGGGCGGCGGGCTGTTGTCGATGAAGCACTCCGCGGCGACCGGCGGGCCGACCCGCTTGCGTACCAGCTTCGAGACGACCACGATCCGCTCCCGGCCGGCGTACCGCAGCCGCACCTCGTCGCCGCTGTGCACGGCGTGCGCAGGCTTCACCCGGTCGCCGTTGACGCGTACGTGCCCCGCCCGGCAGGCCGCGGTGGCCTGCGAACGCGTCTTGATGAGCCGTACCGACCAGATCCAGCTGTCGATGCGGGTGGAGGTCCCCTCGTCTGAAGCCATGACACGACTCTAGGCCGAGTGGGGGCGGGCGTGCGGGAATTAAGCGGACGCCTTCTTGCCCGCCCGCTTCGCCGGGGCCTTCTTGGCGGCGGACTTCGCGGTGGACCCGGTGGTGGCCTTGGCGGTGCTCGTGGAGGAGCTTGCGGTGGCCTTGGCGGTGCTCCTCTTGGTCGTCGCCGTCTTCTTGGCCGTCGCCGATTTCCTGGCCGTCACCGACTTCTTGGCGGGGGCCTTCTTCGGTGCCGCCTTCTTGCCGGCCGTCCGCTGGGTGGCCGTCTTCTTCGCCGGGGCCTTCGTCGCGCCGCCGGTCTTCTCCGCCGGCGCCGAGCCCGTCTTCCGTGCCGCCTTCCGCCCCCGAAGCGAGGTGACCGACGCCGGCTGCCCGGACTCGGCCCCGCCTCCCCGGGCCGCCGCGACGCTCTTCTCCAGCGCGGCCATCAGATCGATGACCTGGCCTCCGGCGCCCGACGTGTCGGGGGCGACCGGCGCTCCGCCCGCCAGCTTCTGGGCGGCCAGCTGCTCGACGGCCTCGCGGTAGTCGTCGTGGAGTTCGTCGGGGTCCAGCTCGCCCAGGGAATCCATCAGCGTCTCGGCGAGTGTGAGCTCGTTCTCGCGGATCTTGACGTCGGCGCCGGGCCCCAGCCCGGCCGCTGGCCGGACCTGGTCGGGCCACAGCAGCGAATGCATCACCAGGGCCCCGTCGTGCGCCCGCAGCATCGCCAGCGACTCCCGCCCGCGGATCGCCACCTTGCCGATCGCGACCTTCCGCTGGTGCTCCAGCGCCTCCCGCAGCACCGCGTACGGCTTGGTGGCGGAGGACCCGTTCGGCCCCAGGTAGTAGGCCTTGTCCAGCTGGAGGGGGTCGATCTCGTCGGCGTCGACGAAGGCCAGGATCGCCAGCGTCTTGGCGGTCGGCATCGGAA
Organism: Streptomyces sp. NPDC053427; assembly: GCF_044544985.1. Lineage (NCBI taxonomy): Bacteria > Bacillati > Actinomycetota > Actinomycetes > Kitasatosporales > Streptomycetaceae > Streptomyces > Streptomyces sp. NPDC053427. The sequence continues at coordinate 541,766 of NZ_JBITYA010000001.1, forward strand.
GCCGGGCCAGATCCTCGTCGGTGATCTGCACGATCGCCTCGCCGTCCGGCGCCTGGTACCCCTTGCCGACCTCTTCGTTCGGCACTTCTTCCCCGTCCAGCTCACAGATCTTGCGGTACCGGATCTGCGCCCCGTCCTCGGTGTGAATGCGGGCGAATGAGACCGACGAGGTGCGGTCGGTCGCGCTGTACGTCTTCACGGGGATGGTGACCAGGCCGAAGGCAATGGACCCATTCCAGATGGAGCGCATGGTTCATCCCTTTAGTCGGGATTTATGGGATTCTCATCCTATGTCGCCGATCACAGTCGTGGAGGGGCGGCGCCTCTCGCTGACCAACCTGGACAAGGTCATCTATCCCGAGACCGGCACGACCAAGGGCGAGCTGGTGCACTACTGCACCCTCACCGCGGAACCGCTCCTCGCACACCTCCACGACCGGCCGCTCTCCTTCCTCCGCTATCCCGATGGGCCCGACGGCCAGCGCTTCTTCACGAAGAACGTGCCGCCCGGCGCGCCCGCCTGGGTGCAGACCTGCGAAGTCCCGCATACGACGTCCGGGCCCACCCGCCAGGTCCTGGTGCAGGACCTCCCCTCGCTGGTCTGGGCCGCCAACCTGGTCGTCGAGCTGCACGCACCCCAATGGGCCAGCGGGGCACCGGGCTCGGCCGACCGCCTCGTCCTCGACCTCGACCCCGGGGGCCCGGCCACCATCGTGGAATGCTGCGCCGCGGCTGCCTGGCTGCACGACCGGCTGGCCGCCGACGGCCTCACCGTCCACGCCAAGACGAGCGGTGCCAAGGGCCTGCATCTCCTCGTGCCCATCGAGCCGACGTCATCGGAACGGACCACGGCCTACGCCAAGCGCCTCGCCGTCGAGGCGCAGGCGGCCCTCCCGGACCTCGTCGTCCACAAGATGGCCAAGGCGCTGCGGCCCGGCAAGGTCTTCATCGACTTCTCCCAGAACGCCGCCGCCAAGACCACCGCGGTCGCCTACACCCTGCGCGCCCGCGCGACCCCCACCGTCTCCGCCCCGGTCACCTGGGACGAGATCGCCGCCTGCACCGAACCCGGCCAACTCGCCTTCCTCTTCGACGACATCGCGCCCCGCCTCGCTCGCCACGGCGATCTGCTCGCCCCGCTCCTCGATCCCGCCTCCGCCTGCCCGCTCCCGAGTGGCCCGATGTGACCGTGCGCCGCACCGCGTCATGAAGTCCGCTTCGCCCGCTCCCTCCTCCCGCAGATCCTCCTCCAGGGGTTCTTCTTTCTCCTCGGCCAAGTCCCTGACGCCAGGGGAAGGTTCGGCGCGGTCGGCCGGACGGTAGCCGATGCCTGCGGGGGCGTGCCCGTTGCGGCAGGCGGCAGGGGCAGGCGGCGGCCCGGCGCATTTCTGACGGCTTATTCCTATGACGTTTCGTCACAGCGCCCATACGGAACGTATTCTGACGGTACGCCATACCAACTCTCTTGGCGCCGTATCCCCACGCCGTTTCCTGGTGACGCATGGGCAATTCACCGGCTTGCCGTCTTTGGCGCACCATGGGCCCAGTTGCCTGTTCGCCACGGAGTGATCACATAACCCTCGCCCTGCGTTCACACTGTGGTGAATGCCGCGATGGAAAGCTTCCTGCGGCCGTATACCCAACGGCCGGTGCCGGCCGTGCCCCCACATTTCGCGGCTCGGTGCCACATTTCGGGGAGAGGACACCATCCGTGGACAACACCCGCTTGACGCGTCGCGGCCGCATCGCGCTGTCGGTGGCCGCCGGAACCGCACTGGCGGCGGTGGCCCTGCAGATCCCGTCCACCGCCACGGCCGGTACGGCGACCGGTGCGGCGGCGCACGGCAGATCCATATCCGTGCGCGACGTCACGCGCTACGACGACACGTACTACAAGGACGCGATAGGGAAGACCGGGCAGGAACTCAAGAATTCGCTGCACCAGATCATCAGCAGCACCCAGACCGGAAAGCTGAGTTATTCCCAGGTCTGGGACGCCCTCAAGGAAACCGACGAGGACCCGGCCAACAGCGCGAACGTCATTCTGCTGTATTCCGGCACCTCGGAGAGCAAGAACTCCAGCGGCGGCAATCCGGACGACTGGAATCGCGAGCACGTCTGGGCGAAGTCCCACGGCGATTTCGGTACGGCCACCGGCCCCGGCACCGACATTCATCACCTCCGCCCGGCGGATGTGTCCGTCAACAGCACCCGCGGCAACAAGGACTTCGACAACGGCGGCTCGGAGGTCGGTGAGGCGCCGGGCAATTACACCGACGGCGATTCCTTCGAGCCCCGGGACGCCGACAAGGGCGATGTCGCGCGGATGATCCTCTACATGGCCGTCCGCTACGACGGCGGCGACGGGTTCCCCGACCTGGAGCCCAACGACAAGGTGGACAACGGCTCCGCGCCGAACATCGGACGGATCGCCGTACTGAAGCAGTGGAGCGACCAGGACCCGCCGTCCGCCTTCGAACAGCACCGCAACCAGGTGATATTCGACAAGTACCAGCACAACCGGAACCCGTTCATCGACCACCCGGAGTGGGTCGACGAGATCTGGTAGGCCGCACTCCCGAGGCACGCCCGGGGCACCCCTGAATCACCCGCGACCCCGGCCGCCGCACCGTACGGCGTAGGCCGACCGGCGCCCGGCCGGGGTCATCGGCGGCAAGGACCTCAGCCGCCGCTCCGCGAGGTGCTACCTGGCCGGTAATCAACCGCCCCGCCGCGCCGCCCCGCTGTCCCGGGCGGACATTCCGGCCCCCATTGGGGCGGGCATTGCGGGCGTATGGGCGCCGCTCGGTGTAGCGTCCTGATCAGCTGTCGTGGTTCCGAAGTGCCGGACGCCCGTGTCGCATTCACGGGCGTTCTTGCTGTGTGCAGTGCGTCTCCGGACCAGGGCGATCACCTCCGGGTTCCGCAGGTCGCGGAAGCCGATTCGAGCCCGATTTTTGACGAAGGAGACAGGTTTTATGGCCAGCGGCACCGTGAAGTGGTTCAACTCCGAAAAGGGTTTCGGATTCATCGCGCAGGACGGCGGCGGCGCCGACGTATTCGCGCACTATTCGAACATCGACGCCCAGGGCTTTCGTGAGCTCCAGGAAGGCCAGAAGGTGACCTTCGAGGTCGCCCAGGGCAGCAAGGGCCCCCAGGCGGAGCGGATCCGCCCGCTCGCGGTCTGATCCCCGCCCATGGCCAGGCGCCCGCCCCTTACCGGGAGCGGGCGCCTGGCATGCCGGCGCGCCAACGTTGCGGGTGCGCCCGAGGGGACGCCCGCGACGGAGACGGAGCGGTGAGCCGGTCCGCAACGGCGCGGCTCGTCGTGGTCAGGACTGGGGCGGCCGGTCCTGGTCGTCCGGTCTGCCGTACTGCTCCCTGAGCTTGTCCTGGGCGGTGTCGACCTGGCCCTGGTACTTGCCCTGGGTCTTGCTGTCGACGAAGTCCCCGGCCTTGTCGATGCCCTTGCCGGTCTGCGATTCATGGCCCTTGAGCATCTGTTTGATCTTGTCCAACATGGACATGGGACATCCTCCTCACCACGATCCCCCACGTCTCCAGCATCACCCCCTGCCGCGCGATCTGCATCCGCGCGACAGAACCGCGCGAACCCGCCGCGGTCACTCGTTCGGGCCAGTCCGGTCCGGGGATTTGGTACGACAGCCCATCGGCCCGCTCGACGGGCAGGCCGCCGCGGTCCGGCCGAGAATGCAGCGGTGAGCGATGAACAGTGCACTGCCGACGACACCGCGCCGCGCCGCATGCCGTCCCGTGAGCAACGGCGGCTCGCCCGGAAGGCGCTGGCCGGCCGCGCGCGCGACGCGGACGATCTGTCCCTGCTGATGGACATGCTGGGCCTGGATCCGGCCGGCGATCCCTGCCATGACGCCGCCGAGGGCCGCACCGCGGACCACGAGCGCGGATCCGGGCGCGAGCGGCGGCATGAAACCCGCCGCGACACCTGCGCCGACGCGCGCTCGCGCTCGGCCGAACCCGGATGACGGTCAGCGCCGGTCCGCCCGGACCAACCGCAGCGTGACGATCTGGAACGGCCGCAGCGCCAAGCGGACGGTGTTTTCCTGCCACTCCACCGCCGGGCCGTTGTCCGCCGGGCGTTCCAGGAGGTCCGTGGTCAGCGCATCGGCCAGGGTGAACGCGGTGCTGAGGGTGGTTCTGGCCCGGCCGCCGTGGGCCTCGTGGAGGCGCACGATCACATCGCCGCTCGCGTCGTCGGCGAGCTTGACGGCCGTGGCGACCGTGGCGTCGTTGTCGACCGTGATCAGGGGCGGTACGGGGCCCGAGCCGGCGATGCGCCGTTCCGGCAGGTTGATGCGATGCCCTTCGCGCACGGCGTCGGCGAGGGTCGCACCGGGGGCGAGCGCGTAGCGGAAGCGGTGCAGGCCCTGGTCGGTCTCCGGGTCGGGGAAGCGCGGGGCACGCAGCAGGGAGAGCCGTACGGTCGTGGTCGTCCCCGGGGCGTCGCCGTCCCGGACGGTGCGGGTGACGTCGTGCCCGTAGAGGCAGTCGTTGACCAGCGCCACGCCCCAGCCCGGCTCCTCGGCGTGGACGAAACGGTGCGCACAGGCCTCGAACTTGGCCGCCTCCCAGCTGGTGTTGGTGTGCGTGGGCCGGTAGAGGTGTCCGAACTGGGTTTCCGCTGCGTACCGCTCGGCATGGAGGTCCAGCGGAAAGGCGGCCTTGAGGAATTTCTCCGTCTCGTGCCAGTCGACCTCGGTGGCGATGTCGAGGCGTCGCCGGCCGCGCCTCAGGGTCAGATCCTGTACGACGCGTGAGTCGCCGAAGGAGCGGGCGACGCGTACCGTCGCGGCCTCCGCCGCCACCTCGCGCAGCGTCACCTCGTCCGCCTCGGTGAGATCGGTGACGACATTGCGGTAGAAGGAGTCCACGTCCCAGGCGTCCCACATGTTCGGGAAGTCGGGGTGGATCTGGAGGAGGTTCGCGGCGCTGCCGGGCGCCAGGGTCTCGCGGTCGGCGGCCCGGTCGTGGACGGACACGACCAGCCCGCGGTCGTCGATCTCTATGCGCAACAGGCCGTTGTCGAGGACGAATCCGCCGTCGGGCCGGGCCCCGGCACGCACCTCCGGCCCCTCGGCCGCCGCGCTGCCGATGGCCCCGGCGGCGACCCCGGCGCGCGCGTGCGGTGCCGAGTTCACCGTCAGGCACGCGTCGCCCTCACCGGCCAGCGCGGCCAGCGCCGCCGCGATGATGTCCTCCAGCTCGGCGGCCACCGCGGCGTAGGTCCGCTCCGCCTCGCGATGCACCCAGGCGATGGACGATCCCGGCAGAATGTCATGGAACTGGTGCAGCAGAACGGTCTTCCAGAGGCGGTCCAGTTCCGCGTACGGATAGGGGTGCGAGGTGGCGACGGCCGCGGTCGCCGACCAGAGCTCGGCCTCGCGCAGCAGCTGCTCGCTGCGGCGGTTGCCGCGCTTGGTCCGCGCCTGGCTGGTGAGCGTCCCGCGATGCAGCTCCAGATACAACTCGCCCACCCACACCGGCGCCTGGGGATATTCCGCCTCCGCTTTGGCGAAGAAGGCGGCGGGCTTCTCCCACTCCACCACTGCCGAACCGTCCAGGCTGCGCAGCCGGCGCGCCTTGGCGATCATCTCGCGGGTGGTGCCGCCACCGCCGTCGCCCCAGCCGGTCGGCGCCAGCGAGTGCCGGGCCGCGCCCTTGTCCTTGAAGTTCCGCGCCGCATGGGCGATTTCGCCGCCCGCCATCTGGCAGTTGTAGGTGTCCACCGGCGGGAAGTGGGTGAAGATCCGGGTGCCGTCGATGCCTTCCCAGCGGAAGGTGTGATGCGGGAAGTCATTGATCTGACTCCACGAGATCTTCTGTGACAGCAGCCATTTCGAGCCCGCCGCCTTGATGATTTGAGGCAGCCCCGCGGCGAAACCGAAGGTGTCCGGCAGCCACGCCTCCTCGTTCTCGACGCCGAACTCCTCCAGGAAGAACCGCTTGCCGTGCACGAACTGCCGGGCCATCGCCTCCGACCCCGGCATATTGGTGTCCGACTCCACCCACATCCCGCCCGCCGGTACGAACCGCCCCTCCGCCACCGCCTTCTTGACCTTGGCGTACACCTCCGGCCGGTGCTCCTTGATCCAGGCGTACTGCTGCGCCTGCGACATGGCGAAGACGAACTCCGGCTCGTCCTCCAGCAGGGCCGTCATGTTCGCCGTCGTACGGGCCACCTTCCGCACGGTCTCCCGCAGCGGCCACAGCCACGCCGAGTCGATATGCGCATGCCCCACCGCGCTGATCCGGTGCGCGGACGCCGCCGCGGGCGTCGCCAGGACCTCGCGGAGCGCCGAACGGGCCCGCTCCGCCGACCCGTTGACGTCCTGAAGGTCCACGAGGTCCAGCGCCCGGCCCACCGCCCGCAGCACCTCCCAGCGCCGCGGGCTGTCCACCGCCAGCTCCGGCATCAGCTCGCCGAGCACCTCCAGATCCTGGATCAGCTCCCATACCGCCGTGTCGAACACCGCCAGATCCAGTCGCGCGAGCCGGTACAGCGGCTCGCTGCCGGCCGTCTCCGGGTCGCCCAACCGGGTGGGCCGGAAGGGCGGGACGTCGAGGATCACCGGGTTGGACGCGGCCTCCAGATGCCACTCGACGCGCTCGCCGCCCCGCACCGGCGCACCCACCCGCACCCACTGATTACGCGGATTGAGGGCCTTCACCGGGGTGCCGTCGGGCATATGGACCAGCGCCTCGCACTGGAAGCCGGGCATGCGCTCGTCGAACCCCAGGTCCAACACCGCCTCCACGGTGCGCCCCGCCCACTCCCGCGGCACCCGCCCCCGCACCGTGAACCAGGTCGTCGCCCAGGGCGCACCCCAGGCATCGCCGACGGCCACCGGGGTGCGCGCCGCCGCCAGCCCCTCCGCCACGGGAACCGTTCCCGGCGCGACCCACGCCGAGACCTCCAAGGGCACCGATTCCGGGTACAGGGCGGGCCGGATGCGCTCGTTCAGCACACGCGTGAGACGGGCTTCGACCAGGGCGCGATCGTCATGCATGGGGCTGCTCCGTAGAGAGTCGGGTCGGGGAACCGGTACGACGCGTACGGCCCCGGGACGGCGGGAACGGGGACTGGGGCATGACGGGCGCTCCTCTGGTGGGTCCTCCGATGGGGGCCCCGGGGGACCCCCACCGGGGGACCCAAGGCTGCGGGGCCTCGAGTTCTCGGGTGGGGGAGACCGCGGTCTCAACCGACCTCGTCGGGCGTGCACACCTCCGTGATCCCACGCGACGTCAGATATGCGCCGTCACCGGCGAGTTCGGCGAGCACCAAACACGGCCGGACGCCTTGCGCGGTGAGTTTCACCCAGGCCTCGAAGACGGCACCACCGGGTGCGCACACCGAGCGGCACGGCGCGTCCGCCGCCCCACCGACGTCGACCACCAGCGCGGTGCTCCGTACCGCGGGGCGGTGCGTCCGGCCGCGCCACTCCTCCACCAGCGCGGCGATCGCCTTCCCCGCGGGCTTGACCGTGCGGTCGGTGCGCAGCAGCCCGAGCCCGTACTCCAGCTCGGGGAAGTCCGCCAGCGACCGCGAGACGTCATGCGAGCACCACCAGGTGACGCCCCACAGGTCAGGGCAGTCCAGCGCATTGCGGACGGTGGCCTCGGTGAAGCGCGCCGCACGGTTCTCGGGGATGTGCGGGGCGGGGGCGCCGACCTCCTGAAGCGATACGGGTCGGTGCGGGTCGGTGGCCCAGGCCTTGGACAGCTCGATCAGATACGCGGCGTGCTGCTCGGTGGCGATGCCGGTCGGGCCGTGCCGCTGGGCGGTGCCGTTGAACACCCACGAGTGGACGGCGGTCGCGGCGCCGAGCCGGGCGGCCTGGGCGGGTGTGAAGGGATGCCCGTCGCGGTACCAGGCGGCGTCGTACGCGGCGTGCAGATGCATCCGGCCCGGCGCGCCCCGCTCGCAGGCGGCCAGCATCCGCTCGAGCCAGGCCGCGGCCTGCGCACCGGTGATGCGGTCCGGGTCCGGATGCGGGCCGTCGGAGAACTGGTTGATCTCGTTGCCGAGCGTCATGCCCAGGAAGTGCGGACGGTCGGCGAGGGCGGCCGCGAGCGTGTGCAGATACTCCTCCTGGCCGGCCAGGACCTCGGGGTCGGTGAAGAGATTGCGGCGGTGCCAGGTCCGCGTCCAGGCGGGCAGGAAGTCGAAGCTGGAGAGGTGGCCCTGGAGTCCGTCGACGCTCACGTCCAGGCCGCGTTCGGCGGCGGCGTCCGCCAGCTGTACGAGCTGGTCCACGGCGCGCGGCCGGATCAGGGTGCGGTTGGGCTGGAAGAGCGGCCAGAGCGGGAAGACCCGGACATGGTCCAGGCCGAGGCCGGCGAGGGAGTCGAGATCGGCGCGCACGGCATCCAGGTCGAAGTCCAGCCAGTGGTGGAACCACCCTTGCGCGGGCGTGTAGTTGGCGCCGAAGCGCACCTGGTGGGTATGCGGCACGGGCATGGGCGTCCTGCGCTTCCTGTGAGTACGGCAGCGGGGGAGTGCGGCGACGGGGTCAGCCCTTGACGGCTCCCTCGCCGACACCGCGGAAGAAGTAACGCTGCAGACAGGCGAACATCACGATCAGTGGGAGGACGGCGATGACGGTGCCCGCCGCGACCAGCCGCTGATTGTCCGCGAAGGTGCCGTGCAGAAAGTTCAGACCGATGGTCAGGGTGAACTTCGACTGGTCGCTGAGCACGATCAACGGCCACAGGAAGTCGTCCCAGGCCCCCATGAAGGCGAAGATCGCGACGACGGCGAGGGTCCCCTTGACCGACGGCAGGGCTATCTGTACGAACCGCTGCCAGGCATTGGCGCCGTCGACGAACGCGGCCTCCTCCGTCTCGTACGGCAGCCCGGCGAACGCATTGCGCATCAGCAGCACGTTCATCGCGCCGATGCAGCCGGGCAGCAGCACACCGATCAAGGTGTTGTTGAGCTGGAGCTCCCGCATCGTCACGAACTGGGCGATCATGATGCTCTCGACGGGCACCAGCATCGCCATGATGAAGACGACCAGCGCGGTCCCCCGGCCCCGGAAGCGCAACCGGGCCAGTGCATAGCCCGCCAGTGCGGCGCCCACGCAGTTGGTGAGGACATTCGCGGCGGCGACCTTGAGCGAGTTCAGCGCGAAGTCCCAGACCGGGATGATGTCCGCGACGCCGGCGTAGTTGCCGAGGGTGGGCCGGTGCGGAACCAGGCTCGGCGGATAGCGGTAGATGTCCTCGCCGGGCCCCTTGAGAGAGGTGGACAGCTGCCACAGGAACGGCCCGACCGTCAGCGCCAGTACGGCCAGCAGCAACAGGTAGCGCAGCGCCAGCTGCCATCCGGGGATCCGCCGCTCGCCGCCCTCCTGCCTGCGGCGTCGCCGCCGCTCCCGCTCCCGCCGCTGCCCGCGCTCCCGTCCGCGCCGGCGGATGCCTGCCCGCTCGCCCGTGGGGCTCATGCCTCGTCACCCTTCCGGTTCGCGCGCAGCACCAGCAGCATCAGGCCGAGCGTGAGGACGAAGACCACGACGGACAGCGCCGAGGCATAGCCGACCCGGCCGCTGAGCCCCGTACCGACCTGCTGCACGAGCATCACCAACGTGGTGTCCTCACCGCCGGGGCCGCCGGTGGGGCCGGCCATCAGATAGACCTCGGAGAACACCTTGAACGCGCCCACCGAGGACAGCGCCCCCACCAGCACCATCGTCGACCGCACCGCGGGCACCGTCACGGTCAGGAAGCGGCGCACCGCCCCCGCACCATCGACCGCGCACGCCTCATGCAGCTCACGGGGAACGTTGGCCAGCGCCGCCAGATAAATGATCATGTAGTAGCCGAGGCCCTTCCACACCGTGACGGCCATCGCGCTGAGCAGCAGCAGCCAGGGATCGCTGAGAAAACCGACCCGGCCGAAACCCAGGGCCTCCAGCAGCGCATTGATCAGCCCGCGATCGTCCAGCAGCCACACCCAGATCAGCCCGACCACGACGACGGAAGCCACCACCGGGGTGTAGAACGCGGCCCGGAAGAACGCGATCCCGGGAAGGTGCCGCCGTACGAGCAGAGCCAGCAGCAGCGGCAGGATCACCAGCAGCGGGACGACCCCCAGGACGTACAGCAGGCTGTTGCGCAGCCCCGTCCAGAACATCGCGTCATGGATCAGCTCCTGGTAGTTGGCGCCGCCGACGAACTGCCCGTCGGTGAGCGTGCGCGCGTCGGTGAAGGAATGTCCCACCGTGCTCAGGAACGGATACAGGCCGAACGCGGCGACGATCAGCAGCCCGGGAGCCAGGAACAGCCAGGGGGCGGCCGGCCGATGCGTACGGATTCCGCGGGGCCGTCCGGTCGTCACGGCGCGCCTCAGCCCGTCGCGAGCAGGCGGTTGCACGCGGCGACCGCCCCGTCCAGCGCCGCCTTCGGGGACTGCTTGCCCTGCACCGCCTTGGCGACCGCATTGCGCAGCACCGTCTTCATCTGATCGCTGAGCGGCACCGGCGTGTAGTTCACCGCGTTCTTCAGGGATCCGGCCGAGGCCACCCGCACCCGGGTCGCGTCGGTGCCGTCCTCCTTGGTGAAGTACGGATCGTCCAGCGACCCCTTGGTGCTCGGGAAGATCGTGACCTGCTTGGCGAAGGCCATCTGGTTCTTCTTGTCCGTGACGAAATGCGCGAACGCCACGGCCGCCGGTTTCACCTTGCTCTGCGCATTCACCATCAGGCCCTGGACGTACATATTGGCCCTGCCGGTGTTGTTGACCGCGTCCGTGATCCCGATGTGCCGGTAGAGGCTCGGTGCATCCTTTTTGAAATTCTGCAGATCCAGCGCGCTGCCCGGATTCATGGCCACCGACTGCTGCTCGAATTTCCGCCCTGCGGACCAGGCCTGCGCGGTGAGCGCCTGCGAGTCCAGCGCTCCCGCGGCATAGAGCTCCTTGTAATGCTCCAGCAGCTCGACGCCCTTGGGCTCGTTGAAGGTGAACTCGGTACCCTCGGTGTTCATCAGCCGTACGCCATAGCGACCGAAATCCTCGATGGACGGCGTACTCGCCAGCATCGCTATCTTCCGGCCGCTTTTCTTCGCCATCGACATCGCGTCCGAGAAGAGCCGGTCATAGGTTTTCGGCGGCCTGTCCGGATCGAGGCCGGCCCGTCGGAAGAGTTCCTTGTTGTAGAACATCGGCCCGGTGTTCAGATACCAGGGAAAGGCGTAGACCCCGGGCATCCCCGGCATCTTCTGGCTCTGCCACGCCCCGTCGAGATACTCCCCGCGATACTTCCCGGCGGCCTTCTCCAGGTCCAGCGCGAGACCGGCCTTGGCCAGCGGATACGCGAGATCGGGCGACACGTTGACGACATCGGGCAGCGTACCGCCCGCCGCATCGGCGCTGAGCTTGTCCGGATACCCCTCGGCCGGCTGGTCGATCCATTTCACTTCGGCGTCGGGATACTTCTTCTCGAAGTCCGCGATCACGCCCTCGAAGTATTTCTTGAAATTGGCCTTAAGATTCCAGGTCTGGAATGTGACCTGGCCCTCGACCTTGCCCGACGCGCTGTCGGATCCGTCGGATCCGCCCGACGCCCCACATGCGGTCAGTGCAAGCGCCGAGGTGATCAGAGCCGCGCTGACCACGGCGCTTCGGCGGAACATACGCATGGCTGACCGACCCTTCGCCCTGACTTTCCCTGACCGGAAATCGAATCACTGAGCAGAATCGAGAAGTAGCGCTGTGCACTAGGAGCCCGGAGGTGCCTCGAGGGGACGATGCCGCAGACCGTACTAATGCGTTTTAGTGAGTGTCAACACCCACGGGCCGAAAAGCCTCGCCGTACCGGTCCGACGCATCGTTTGACAGGCCCCTTCCGGCTGATCAGACTGGCCGGACTAATGCGGTTCAGCGCACGAGGAGGGCCCGCCATGACAGCGCCCGGTGAGGCCGCCCGCCGCAAACCGGCACGACGGCCCACGATCAAGGACATCGCCCGCCGGGCCGGGGTGTCGGAGAGCGCCGTCTCCTTCGCCCTCAACGACCGGCCGGGCGTCTCCCAGGACACCCGCGCCCGGGTACGGCGGGTGGCGGAGGAACTGGGCTGGCAGGCCAACAGCGCCGCCCGCGCCCTGTCCGGCGACCGCGCGGGCTGCGCGGGCCTGGTCCTCGCCCGCCCCGCCCAGACCCTCGGCGTGGAGTCCTTCTTCCTCCAACTCGTCTCCGGCATCCAGGAAGTGTTCTCGACACACCGGACCGCACTGCTCTTCCAGGTCGTGCCGGACCTCGACGCCGAATGCGCGCTCTACCGCCGCTGGTGGGCCGAACGCCGCGTGGACGGCGTCCTCGTCGTCGACCCGCGCAACCAGGACCCGCGGCCGCAGCTGCTCGCCTCGCTCGGCCTCCCCGCGGTCGTCGTCGGCGGCCTCGCCGACTCGGGACCCGACGCCCCGGATCCGGCCGCCGGGCACCCCCAGCTCTCCACCGTGTGGGCCGACGACGCCAAGGCCATGGCCCGGGTCCTCGACCACCTCCACGCCCTGGGGCACCGCCGTATCGCGCATGTGGCCGGCATGCCGGGCCTGGCCCACACCGAGCGCCGGATCCGCTCGCTGCGCACCGAAGCGGATCTGCGGGGCCTCGACGAAAAGCACGTCCGCTCGGTGACCACCGACTACTCCGACGCCGAAGGAGCCGAGGCCACCCGCCGCATCCTCGACGCGGCCGAGCCCCCCACGGCGATCATCTACGACAACGATGTGATGGCCGTGGCCGGTGCCTCGGTCGCCGCCGAGCGCGGGATCCCCGTACCGGGCAGGCTGTCGATCGTGGCCTGGGACGACTCCGCGCTGTGCCGGGTCACCCATCCCCGCCTGACCGCACTCGTACGCGACACACCCGGCTTCGGCAGGCTCGCCGCCCAGGAACTCCTCGCCGTCCTCGACGGCGGGACGCCGCGCACCGTGCAGGGCGAACTGCCGCACCTGGAAGCGCGGGAGAGCACCGGCGGGCCGTGACGGCGTCGCTCGCGTGTGCTTAAGATTGCCGCACGGCATCGCGCGTTGGTCACCGGCCGGGTGAAGCGTGGAGGTGCCCGTGAGATGCCCGTTGGAGGCATTCCACAGTGTCAGTCGAGTTGAACCACACCATCATTACCGCCCGGGACAACCGGGCTTCCGCCGAATTCCTGGCGCATATCCTCGATTTGCAGGTCGGTCCCGAATCGGGCTTCTTCGTTCCGGTCGAGACGAGCAATGGCGTCACGCTGGACTTCGCCACCGCCGCCCCCGAGTCGATCACGATGCAGCACTACGCCTTCCTCGTATCGGAAGAGGAATTCGATGCGTCGTTCGCCCGTATCAAGGAGGCCGGCCTCACGTACTGGGCCGACCCCCGCCAAGAGCGGGAGGGCGAGATCAACTACAACCACGGCGGGCGGGGCGTGTACTTTCTGGACCCCGCCGGACACGCCATGGAAATCATCACCCAGCCGTACGGCAATCCCGAGGCATGAGCCGTTCCCGGTAGCCGTTCGCGACAACCGCCGCTGATCATTGCGCGCGGTATCAGCACGCGGTGAAGAGAAGGGGGAGCGGGCCGCCGTGGCCCGCTCCCCCCCGGAGAACCGCACGCACTCAGTGGTGCGTCACGACTCCCGCCGCCATCCGGCCGCAGTTGGAGCCGGAGACGCTGACGCTGACGGACTCGATCGTGCCGCCCCAGTCGACGCACAGCCCCTTCGCCGCCAGATACACCGGACCGGCGTACGAGGTGTAGAGGCCGCTGTCGTAAACCGGGTCGGAACTGCCGTCGCTCGGCGCGATATAGGTGTACATGTACACGGGCTTACCGGGACTGTTCCGTACCGTCACAGCACAGTTCTTTCCGGTCTTTGCGCTGTACGTGAGATATACGGTCCCCTTGCCGGTGACCGGTACGGAATTCACTACGCTGTAGCCGCTTCCGCAGGCTCCGTTGTATGCGGCGGCAGTTGCGGCCGTAGGGGCGGCCGATGCAGTGGTGGCCGTTGCCATCGTGGCAATTCCCGCTACGGCCAGCACCGCTGATCCTGCGATGGCACGTGAACGCTTCATAGGAATACCCCCGTCGGGTCTATGCGTCGCGTGGTCATTTCGCAGGGTTGGACACCGGACGTACCGGGATGGTTGTACGCAACTCCCTGAAGTTCGAATCAAGGTGGGCACAACGGCCGGTACCCGACGCCGAACGAGGCATCGGAGACCGGCCGTTGTTGGACGGGAGCTGAGGGATCAGCCGCCGTTCGCGAGGACCTTGAGACGGGTGATCGAGCCGTTGAAACGGTTGCGGTCGCCGATCCCCGGGCCCGAGGAGGTGTGCTGCCAGATGCTGTGGAACTTCCAGCCGGCCGGCAGTGCGCCGACCGAGCCGCCGTAGCGGGGGATCCACAGCGGGTTGCTGTTCCCGAACTGCGCCGAGTTGCCGGTGCACCGCTTCCACCAGTTGGTGGAGGTGTAGATCACCGCATCGCGCCCGGTCTTCGCCCGGTAGGCCTTCACGAAGTCCGCGATCCAGCTGACCATCTCCGGATGGCTCTTGCCGTAACAGGTCGATCCGTACGGGTTGTACTCCATGTCGAGCGCTCCGGGCAGCGTCTTGCCGTCCTTGGACCAGGCGCCGCCGTGGGCCGCGAAGTAGTTCGCCTGGGCGGCACCGGTGGAGTGGTCCGGCAGGGCGAAGTGGTACGCGCCGTGGATGAGGCGGGCATCGTAAGCGCCCTTGTACTGCTGCAGAAAGAACGGATTCCGGTAGCTGGTGCCCTCCGTGGCCTTGACGTACGCGAACTTCACGCCGGCCTCGCGGAGCGCCGACCATCCGACATTGCCGTTGTGGCTGGAGACATCCACACCGGACACGTTGGGACGGGTCGCCCGTGGCTCGGAGCCGCCGGCCCGGTCGCCCCCTTCGTGGGCGGCGATGGTGGATCCCATCCAGTCCTGCTCCGGGTGCGCGGGTCTCTTTCCCGCGTCCGACGCCCCAGCGGTACCGGGCAGCGCGAGGGGCAGCACGAGCACGGAGAGGAGAGAGACAAAAGTTCCGGCCGCGATATGGCGTGTGCGGCGGGCCGGACCGGATCTGCGCAAGGGCATCGCGTGCCTCCGAAGTCCTTCGGTTGGGTCAGTGCGGCGGAATGTGAGCAGAATTCTGCCGATAAGAAGACTCATACGCTGAACTGACCGCAGCTATGGCCCGACCGGCCATCCATACACCGACCGGCCGGGGCATCTCACCCGACCGGCCGTCATATCCCAAGAGGAAGCGGGCCCCGGCAATGCCGGGGCCCGCTTCACGGTGCAGCGGCGAACGCGCCATTCCGCCGCTTCGCACTGCCTACGCCGACCGCCCGGTCGGCTTGTTCGCGATGTCTCGTGTCCTACTCATCACCGGTTGTTGCCGATGGCTCAGTAGGCGGAGTTGACGTTGTCGATGGAGCCGTAGCGGTCGGCCGCGTAATTGGCAGCGGCGGTGATGTTGGCGACCGGGTCGGTCAGCTTATTGGCGGTGCCCGAGACGTGGTACGTGTCGAAGGTGGGCTGGATCACCTGCAGCAGACCCTTCGAGGGGATGCCGTTGATGGCGTTGATGTCCCAGTCGTTGACGGCGTTCGGGTTGCCGCTGGACTCGCGCATGATGTTGCGGTGCAGACCGTCGTAGGAGCCGGGTATGCCCTTGGACTTCATGATGTCCAGCGACTGGCGGATCCAGCCGTCCAGGTTGTTCGCGTACTGCTTCTTCTCGGCCTTCGGAGCGGTCCGCTTCGCGGCGTGCGCCTGCTTCGGGGCTTCCTTGGCCTTGACCTGGGCGGCGACCGACACGATCGCGGGGTGCTCGGCCTTGGGGGCGTCACCCTTGGCGTGCACCGCGGCCGGCATGCCGTTCGCGCTGACCGGCTTCACCGCGGCCACGGTGTGCGCGGCGGTGGGCTGCGCGGTGCTGGGCTGGGCGGTGACGGCCAGGGCCGTGGTGGCGCCGGCGGCGACCAGAACGGCGGTGGCGACCTTGTGAGTGCGGGTAATGCGGGCGGTGCGGGGCAGGGTGAAGCTGAGCATGCGGAGTGACCTCTTCCAGGTACTGGGGACGGGGAGGCGGCCTTCTACGGCGCGTAGAGAGTCCGGGAGTTATTCGCTGCGTTCGCCTTAGGGGCGGAATTCGCTGACTCGTTCCCGGCGCAAATCCATAGTTAGCGACCGGCCCGGTCGCTGGCAATGATGGCTTGTACTACGCGCCTTCGTGAGAAGGGCGGCAATCCCCGAAGCCGGGTTCATTTCCCAACCGACAGCCCGGATTTCGGCCACTAGCCGAGGTCGTACGTGACGTACGCCCTGTGCCCGGCATCACCCGGCGAGGCCCTGAAATGGCTTCCCGTACCACGGCAAAGTTGCCTGGCTCACATGCGAATTGGGCTTTCCCGTACCCGTCGTCCGCCACGGATGCGGGGAAGGGAATCCGAGTTATTACTCGTCGGCCTGCCGATGCATTCTCCGGATGTGGCGCAAGGCACCTTCCCGGGGCTCCGGAAGAAGGGAAATGCATATCGCGGCGCGGTGCCGGGGCGTAAGAGGTGCGGTAGGTCACTTCCGCCGCGAGGCGCCCATCGCGCTAGGCCGTCAGGGAGTTCCGTTACGGCGAAGCGGCGGTGTCGATGGTCCGTTCGCAGCATCATTCGGACTGTCGCGTGGCCCCCGGCGCCCCCGTGCCCGATGGTGAGATCGCAAGCAGTAGTCCCCCACTCACTCATCGTAGGGAAAAGCTCATGCTTCGTCGTGTATCCACCGTTCTCGCCGGCGCCCTTGTGGCGGGCGTCATCGCCACCGGGGGCGCCGCCGCAACGACGCCCGCCCCCGAGCACGGTCAGCGCATGCACCAGAGCCAGGCTCACCACAAGCGCCTCGACGGCGACCGCCGCACCCGTGTCAACGACCGCCTCGAAAACTCCCGCCGCGACGGTCACAAGCGCAAGAGCCGCGAGAACCGCGAGGAGGAGCGAGAGGGCCTGTTCCTCGTCGGCCGTCTGCTGCACGCTCTGCTCGGCGGGCACTTCCTGTACGGGCACGGCGGGCTCTGACGTCTGATCGGCAACCCAAAACGGCAGTGGCCCTGCCCGCGCGATGCGGGCAGGGCCACTGCCGTTGCTGGTTCTGGGGTGCTGCTCCGGGACGCCGCTCAGTAGGCGGAGTTGACCTTGTCGATCGAGCCGTACTTGTCGGCCGCGTAGTTGGCGGCGGCCGTGATGTTGGCGACCGGGTCGGTCAGCTTATTGGCGGTGCCCGAGACGTGGTACGAGTCGAAGGTGGGCTGGATCACCTGGAGCAGACCCTTGGACGGGACGCCGTTGACGGCGTTGACGTCATAGCCGTTGACGGCGTTCGGGTTGCCGCTGGACTCCCGCATGATGTTGCGGTGCAGGCCCTCGTAGGAGCCGGGTATGCCCTTGGACTTCATGATGTCCAGCGACTGGTGGATCCAGCCGTCCAGGTTGTTCGCGTACTGCTTCTTCTCGGCCTTGGGAGCGGCCTGCTTCGCGGTGCTCGCCTGCTTGGCGACGGCGGTGACCTTGACGTGGTCGGCGACGGACGCGGTAACCGCGTGGTCGGCCGGCGTCGCTGCCTGGCTCGGCGAGGCGAGCGCCACGGCTGCCGCGCAGCTCGCGGTGGCCACCAGCGCAGCGGAGAACTTGTGCGTGCGGCCGATGCGGGCGGTGCGGGGCAGGGTGATGCTAGGCATGCGAAGTGACCTCTTCCAGGGGGGCGGGGGTGTGGCCTTCTTGGCGTGTGACCGAGGGTCTGTGCCGCTCGCCGCTGGGGCTGAGGTGGTCGGCTCGTTCTCGGTGCTGCCGGAAACAATGTTTAGCGAGCGCCCTGGATGGTGGCAATGATGCCAAGTACTACCTATGTTCGTGAGATGCAGTGAAATGTCCGTTGTAAAGGCCGCGCTTGGCGCCCTGTGCCGGATCTGCATCGACTAGCGAAGCTCGTACGTGACGTACGCCCTGTGCCCGGCATCACCCGACGGGCGCCCAAATCCCGCTTTCGGAGACCCGCAAAGTTGCCTGGCTCACACGGATGATGGGCGTTTCGTGGGCTTTTTTGCCGAAACGCGGCGACGCCCCCTGCGCGCCGTTGCGCAGGGGGCGTGACGGAAGCCGCTCGGCGGTCAGTCCTCCAGCAGCCGGGCCGCCAGGTGCTCGATCCGGGCGTGCCAGGCGGCCAGCGCCGTCGCGGTGTCGAAGTCGCGCGGTCCGGTCTGGGTGAGGACGAGCCGGGGGCCGTGACCGGTGCCCCGCCGCAGCTCCCAGCGGACGGTGCCCTCCGGGTGCCAGCGGTAGGCCAGCAGCTCGGGCGCCCGTACCTCGGTGACCGGCCCGCCCGGGATCTTGTCCGCGGTGAAGCCCGCCGGGGCGGGCGCGCCCGGTGCCGGCTCGTCGCCCCCGGTCAGCGCGACCCAGACCGCGTCGGCGGGCCGTACGAGCTGACGCTCGAAGCGGATCCGGGGGCCGTCCGGGGTCTCCTCGACGGCGCCCTGGCCCAGATCGAACTGCTCGAGATACGCCTCGTGCAGCGCGCCCGAGTCGGGATGCACGGCGGTCGATTCGCCGTCGAGGAGTTGCGACAGCGCGGAGATGCACAGATGCCAGCCGGAGGCGAAGCTCGCGCCGCCGAAGCGGTCGCCGAAGGTGTGCACCAAGGTCAGCAGCGATCCGTCCCCGTCGGGGGTGATCTCCCAGCTCAGATGGTCCTCACCCCAGGTGAACGCGAAGTGGCGGGGCTCGTCGGCGGCGGTGACCGTACCGGTCATGGGGGCGCCGCTCACGCCGGGCATCGAGAAGGTCATCGCCCCGCCGGGCCTGAGCTCGACCGTGACCTCGGACGGGAACCACTGCTCGATCCGGGCCGGATCCGTGATCGCGGCCCAGACCTTCTGGGGCGGATGGGCCAGCCGGCGCTCCATCCGCAGCGCGGTGCGGCCGTCGGCGGTGGTGAGGGTGTCGGAGTGGGGGTTCATCGGGGGTCGTCCTCCATGGCGTCGAGATGCCGTTCGAGAGCGTCGAGGCGCCCGGTCCACAGATGCCGGTAGTGCGCGAGCCAGGCGTCGAGTTCCGCGAGCGGCTCGGGTCGCAGCTCGTACCAGCGGCGCTGCGCGTCCTGCCGGACCTGTACGAGCCCGGCCTCGCGCAGCACCCGCAGATGCTTGGAGGTGCCGGGCTGGCTCAGTCCGGTCCGCTCCGTGAGCTCACCGACCAGATGCGGCCGCTCCAGGAGCAGATCGAGGATCTTGCGCCGGCTCGGCTCCGCGAGTACGTCGAACGGTATGGGCATGCCTCCAGTATCGCCAGCCGGTTATATAACTGCAAGGGAATGTGAATCCCCGCAGGTCGGAGCGCCCATCGAGCAATGAGGGCCCCGCAAGCCCTGCAAGCCCCGAGCTCCGCAGCCCCCTCACCGCTACGCGTACGCCGGATCCCCCACCGTCATGTCCTCCCGCTCCGCCGGAACCAGACACGGCGCCGAATGCAGCGGCGCATCGGTGAAGAAGCGGGCGGCCAGGTCCGCGACGTCCTGCGGGCGCTCGAGCACCACCCAGTGGTCGGCGTCGGGAATCGTCAGGAAGCGGCTGCCGAGGATGCCGGCCGCGAAGTCGCGCTGCCGGGACGGAGGGGTCACCGTGTCGTGCTCGCCGCTGAAGACGAGCGTCGGCACGCCGGTCAGGCCGGAGGAGAAGTCCGGGCGGTCCACCAGTGCGCGGCGCAGCGAATCGACCGCATGCGGTGAGTGCCGGGCCGCGTGCAGCATCGAACGCCGGACGTAGCGATAGGCCAGCCGCCGCTTGGTCACATGCCGGCGCTCGTCAAGGCACATCAGGCCCTGGGTGACCAGCGTGGCGAAGGACTCCGTATCGCCGCGCTCGAGATGGTCGGCGGCCCGCCGCCAGTGGTCGAGCTGCGCGGTGGTGATGTGTGCCGGTACGCCGCCGAGCGCCAGCCGCGCGATGCGGCGGGGGAAGCGCTGGGCGCACGCGTAGGCGAGGCCGGCGCCGTAGGAGAAGCCGAAGAGATTGATCTGCGGGGCGTCCAGATCGTCGATGACGCGCTCGATCGCCGCGCACACGATGTTGGTGCTCGGCCCTGGGGGCAGCGAGTCGGCGCTGCCCATCCCGGGCAGGTCGGCGGTCACGACGTCCGCCACCGGTCCCACCTGGTCCTCCATCTGCGGCCAGCCGAACATTCCCTGCAGCGCGCCGCCCAGGACCACGACAGGCTCGGTGACCCGGGCCGGCTGTCGGAGCAACCGGTATGAATAGGACACCCCGCTCACCGACAAAGCGCGGATCGTTTCCTCGGCCATGACTGATTCCTTCTCGGGAAGACCGACGGGAACGGGCCGCGCCGATGCGGCGCGCCCGCTCCCGTCGGTCACTGTCGGTGGGGTGCGGATGGCTGACAACCGCGCTATCCGCGCGTCAGCACGAGCGCGGCGTTGTGCCCGCCGAAGCCGAGCGACGTCTTGACCGCGCAGTCGAACGTCGCGGGCCGGGCCTCCTTGCGCACGATCTCGATCGGGATCCGCGGATCCGGGACGTCGAGATTGGCGGTCGGCGGCACCAGCTGGTGCTCCAGCGCGAGCACGGTGAGCGCGGTCTCGATGCCGCCGGCGGCGCCCAGGGTGTGCCCGGTCATCGCCTTGGTGGACGTGACGAGGGGATGATCGCCGAGCACCCGCCCCAGCATGGTCGCCTCGATGAGGTCGTTGACGACCGTCGAGGTGCCGTGCGCATTGACATGCCCGACGTCGCCCGCCGCCACGTCCGCGTCGGCCAGCGCCGTGCGCAGCGCCCGTTCGATTCCCGCGCCGTCGGGATCCGGAGCGACCGCCGCGTAGGCATCGCTGGATGCGCCGTACCCGGAGACATGCGCGCGGACGGTGGCCCCACGGGCGCGGGCGTGCTCGGGTCGCTCCAGTACGAGCAGGCCGGCGCCCTCGCCGACCACGAAGCCGTCCCGCTCCGCGTCGAACGGCCGGCACGCCGCGGCCGGGTTCTCCCGCCGGATGGAGACCGCCTTCATCTGGCAGGCGCTGGCGATCAGCAACCGGGAGACGGTCGACTCGGCGCCGCCCGCGATGGCGATGTCGCAGACCCCGGCGCGCAGCAGCTGGTGCGCGGTGCCCAGGGCGACCGTCCCGGAGGAGCAGGCGGTCGCGACTCCGAAGCTGGGGCCGTGCACACCGAGGTCCGTGCAGACGCTGCTGGCCGCGCTGTTGATGACGGTCAGTGGGGCGAGTTTGGGGGAGACCCGCCGGGCGCCGCGCTCCGACATCGCGACATGCTGCTGGTCGTAGAACGGCAGCCCGCCGTGGGCGGAGCCGATGACCACCGCGATCCGGCTGCTGTCCCAGGTCTCCGGGTCCAGCCCGGCGTCCGCGATCGCTTCCCGCGCGGCGATCACGGCGAGCTGCGAGAAGCGGTCCATCAGCCGCTGGGTGGCCACGCCCAGTACCGCGGCGGCGTCCAGATCCGCGATCGTGTACATGAAGTCGCAGGGAAGATCGACCAGTTCCTCCTGCCGGGAGACTCCGCTCGGCACGGAGTCCTGGGTGACGGAGTGCCAGGTTGCCTTCGCCCCCACACCCGCGGCGGTCACCAGTCCGAGTCCCGTCACCGCCGCGGAGAACGGCTGCTGCGGGGCGGTCACGCGGCGACTTTGCCGTCGACGGCCGACACCAGCGCACCCACGGTGTCCCGCGAGGACAGCGCCACCTCGTCGAGGTCGATGCCCAGCTGGTCCTCGATGAGCACGCGGAGCTCTTCCAGTGCCAGTGAGTCCATCTTCAGATCGCGCAGCGAGATCTCGTGGCTGATGTCGGCCCTGATGACCCCGAATCGTTGGACCAGCAGGTCGTTGACAACTTCTGCCGCATTCACGTGGCGCTCCTCCGCTGTTCGTAGGCGTGCTGCCAACCGCGTCCTGGCGGGTGCTCGCCGGCGGCTCCGGCTGGTTTGGCCATCTTTATACGCCTTGGTCCCAAAGTCCCCCCAACCTCGGTAGCTCAATGGAGTGATGGGCGTTTCGGGCTGTGTGGGGAAGGGCGCGCGCGCCGTGGTCGGCACCTTCCTGTCCTAACGGCGCGGGCCGACGGAGGGTACGGGGAGAAGCGCGCCGGACTCGGCCGCGGCTGCCGCCGGAACGGTCCCCGAGCGACCCCTCAGGCCTCGTCGAGCGCCTCCGTGACCCTTGCCAACAGGCCCCGCAGCGTACGGAGTTCCGCCACGGTCAGGCCCGTGGCGGAAAGCATCCGGCGGGGGACCGGCAGGGCCCGGGTGCGCAGGTCCTCGCCCGCCGTCGTCAGGTGGATGGTGACCGACCGCTCGTCCTCGGCGCTGCGCTCGCGGCGTACCAGGCTGGCGGTCTCCAGGCGCTTGAGGAGGGGGGAGAGGGTGCCGGAGTCCAGCCGGAGCCGCTCGCCGATGGACTTGACGGGCTGCGGCCCGTGCTCCCACAGGACCAGCATCGCCAGGTATTGGGGATAGGTCAGGCCCAGGTCCTTGAGGGCGTCCCGGTAGACGCCGCCGAACGCGCGCGAGGCGGCATGCAGCTGGAAGCAGACCTGGTGGTCGAGGCGGAGCAGGTCGGAGTCGGGTACCGGGAGCGTGGTCATGGGTTCAGGTTAGCTCGCCCCTCATTTGATTGTGCACAACTTAGTTGCGTCCAATTTGAATGTGTGCAATCGTTGCGGTCATCGGGCGGCCGGGAAACGGCCGCCGGACCCACGAAACGCAGGGAGAATCCGATGGACGCGCTGTACACCGCTGTCGCCACCGCCAATGGGCGCGAGGGCCGGGCCGTCAGCTCCGACGGGCAGATCGACCTCGCCCTGGCGATGCCGCCGGCGCTCGGGGGCAGTGGCGCGGGCACCAACCCCGAGCAGCTCTTCGCCGCCGGGTACGCGGCCTGCTTCGCCAGCGCCATGGCCAATGTCGGCCGCCAGATGAAGATCGACACCAAGGACGTCTCGGTGACCGCCGAGGTCTCCATCGGCAAGGACGACACCGGCTTCGGCCTCGCAGTCGTCATGCGGGTGGAGCTGCCGGACACCCTCGCCGGCGAAACCGGACGTCAGCTGGTCGAGGCCACCCACCAGTACTGCCCGTACTCCAAGGCCACCCGCGGCAACATCGACGTCGAGCTCGTCATCGAGTAGGGCGGGCGTACGGCGGCGGGCCGTCCGGGTCGGCGGTGACCACGGACGGGAAGGAGTGGTTCAGGCCGAGCCGGTCCAGCGGCTGCGCGATGACCGCCTGGCCGCCGTCGCGCTCGGGCAGGCCGACGCCGTACACCTCGCGCATGCCCGCCGGGAAGCCGCGGCCGCACACGGGATCGAGCCACCGGCGGTGGGTGTGCCCGTCCCTCCGGTGCGCGGCCGCGGCGTCGGCGTGACGTCCGCGACGCCCGGCGTGGTGTGGCCCTCCGGGTGGCCGATCCAGGCGGAGCGCAGCGGTTCGTGGGGAACCGGTGGCACCGCCTGGACGGCGGGCGCGCCCGGAGGGGCGGCGGATGGACGTGCGCCGAGCCCCTCAGGCATCACCGGCCGCATAGACCCGCTCCCCGCCCACGAATGTCTGCAGCACCCGGGTCTCGGCGATGGCCTCGCTCGGGCCGTCGAACGGATCGCGGTCCAGGACCACCAGATCCGCCAGCTTGCCGGGCTGGATGCTGCCGGTGTCGTCGAGGTGGTTGGCGTAGGCGCTGCCCGCCGTGTACGCGGCGAGAGCCGAGCCCAGGTCGATCCGCTGCTCGGGCAGGAAGACCGGCGTCGACGGCGGGGCCTCCGGCGCCCGGCGGTTGACCGCGACATGCAGGGCGGCGATCGGATCGGGGGAGCTGACCGGCCAGTCGCTGCCCGCCGCGAGGGTGGCCCCGGACCGGAGCAGATCGCCGAACGGGTACTGCCAGGAGGCCCGTTCGGCACCCAGGAAGGGAATGGTCAGCTCGTCCATCTGTGGCTCGTGGGCCGCCCACAGCGCCTGGATGTTCGCCGTCGCGCCGAGCCTGCGGAAGCGCGGGACGTCATCGGGGTGGACGACCTGGAGGTGGGCGAGGTGGGGCCGGGTGTCCCGCCGCCCGTTGGCCGCCCGTGCGGCCTCGACGGCGTCCAGCGCCTCCCGGACGGCGCGGTCACCGAGCGCGTGGAAGTGCACCTGGAACCCTTCGGCGTCCAGCTCGGTGACGTACGCCCGCAGCGCCTCGGGGTCGATGAACGAGATCCCGCTGTTGTCGGACGCGCAGCCGCACGCGGTCAGATACGGGCCGAGCAGGGCCGCCGTGTGGTTCTCCGCGATCCCGTCCTGCATGATCTTCACGCTGGTCGCGCGCAGCCGCCCACCGCTCAACTCCGCCCGGCGCGCCATCAGTTCGGGAATCTGCTCGGCCCCGCGGGACCGGTCCCACCACAGGGCGCCGGTGACCCGAGCGGTCAGCTTCCCCTCGTCCCGGGCCGCCAGATACGCGGGGGCGGCGTCGGCCACACCGGGGCCGCGACCCAGCATCGCGTCCTGCCAGGCGGTCACCCCGTACCCGTGGAGGAGACGCTGCGCCCGGAGCAGCCCTTCGGTCCGCTCGGCGAGGGTCGGCTCGGGGACGAGGTCGCCGACCAGCCGCATGGCGCCCTCCTGCAGCATGCCGGTCGGCTCGCCGGCGGCGTCGCGCTCGATGCGCCCGTCCGCCGGGTCGGGCGTACGGGCGGTGAGCCCGGCCCGTTCCAGGGCGCGGGAGTTGGCCCAGCCGCCGTGGTGGTCGCGGTTGACCAGGAACACCGGGCGGTCCGGAACGATGGCGTCCAGGAAATCCCGGGTCGGCATGCCGCCGGGGAACGCCTCGAGCGACCAGCCGCCGCCGGTGATCCACGGCGCGTCCGGGTGCGCGGTGGCGTAGGCGTGGATCAGCTCCCGGTACGCCTCGGCGGTCTCCGCCAAGCTGAGATCGCACTGGCCCAACTCCACCCCGCCGCCCACCGGATGGACATGGGCATCCTGGAACCCCGGGATGAGCAGCTTGCCCCGCAGGTCGACGACCTCCGTACCGGGCCCGATCAGGCCATGTATCGCCTCCTTCTCCCCGTCGTGCCCGACGGCGACGATGCGGTCCCCGCGCACGGCCACCGCGCTCGCCCGGCTTCGTGCGGGGTCGACGGTGTGCACGGGGCCGGAGAGGAAGACGAGGTCGGCGGGGGTGGTGGTGTCCATCTGGGGGCTGCTCCTGGGACGTTGGCTGCGGATTGCGGATTGCGGATTGCGGATTGCGGATTGCGGAGTGGCGGTTGCGGGGTGAGGAGTGCCGGCGGGGCGCCTGGCGGTTCGTGACGGAACGGAGGGATGGGACGAGGTGATCATCCCCCGGAGGGGCCGGGTACCTGCCCGCCCTGCCCGTCCATCGGCAGTGTGAGCGTGTCGGCGTCCGTCCCGCGGCCGGTACGGAAGTACGGGGCGTGGCGTTTCCACTTGGCCCAGGCGGCGACCGCGAGCCCCGACATCACGAAGAGTGCGGGCAGCAGCAGCATGAACCAGCCGTTGTCCGGGCTCGCCTCGAAGTGATCGCTCATCGTCGCGTAGTCCCAGACGAGGTAGCCGCCGAGCCCGAACAGCGCCAGCGCGCTGGCCGCCGGGACGACCACATCCCGCAGCGCGCGGGCCGGCCCCGCCCGCCAGCTCGAGCGGAAGCGCACCGCACAGGCGAGCGCGGTGAGCCCGTAATAGAGGGCCACCGTCAGGCCGATCGAGTTGACCGCGGTGAGGATCATGTCGCTGAGCTTGGGGATGCCGACCGCGAGTACGGCGAGCAGCGCGGCCATGCCCATGATCAGGAGCGTGCCCACGGCGGGGGAGCCGTACCGCGGATGCACCCGCTGCCACACCGCACCGAGCGTGCGGTCCCGTGCCATGGCCAGCGCACCTCGGGCGGTGGGGATGACGCTGGACTGGAGCGAGGCGAACGCGGAGCACATCAGGGCGGCCAGCGGCAGGGACGCCCAGGGCTCCGGCGCCAGCCGGGTGCCGAGGAAGGTGAGCGCCTGCGGTCCGTTGTGGATCAGTTCGCCGGTGCTCATCACCCGCTGGAAGGCGAACGCTCCGAGCAGGAACAGGCCGAGCATCGCCACCAGCGCGATCAGACCGCCACGAGCGGCATCGGACGCGCTGCGCGTCTCCTCGTTCACGCTGAACGCGGCGTCCCACCCCCAGTAGATGAACACCGCGATCACCATCCCCTGCGCCAGGGCCTGCGGCGAACCGATCTCGAAGGGATTGAGCCAGGAGAGCGAGAACGGCTGGTCGCCGACGACGAGTGCGTAGCCGCAGAAGCCCAGCAGCACCACGTACTCGAAGATCAGCAGTCCGAGCTGCATCCGGGTCGCGGACCGGAGACCCGTGATGGCGGTGATCGTCACGGCGACCAGCGCCACCAGGCCGACCGCGGTGCTGATGCCGGTGGAGGACGGGTCCATCCGCAGCCCGAGCACGCTGTGTACGCCGAGCTTGTTCAGGAACTGCAGCATGACCGAGCCGGTGACCGCGCCCGTGTACGCCATGAAGATCACGTTGCCGACCAGCACCACCCACCCGGTCAGGAAGCCCGGCCAGGGGCCTATGGACCGGCCCACCCAGGTGTAGCCGCTGCCGCAGTTCGGTTCGGTGCGGTTGAGGCGGGCGTACGACAGCGCGATGCCGAGGATCGGGAGGAAGGCGAGCAGGAGCAGGGCGGGGGTCTGGCGGCCCGCGTACGCGGCCAGGCTGCCCATCCCGATGCCGATGCTCGTGGTCGCGGCGGTACTCGACGCGGCGATCGCCACGCCGTCCTTCACCCCCAGCGAGCGGCGCATCGTCGCCGGTCCGGGTTCTTGTGGCACCTGCTGCACCTGCTGCACTTCGGAGGGGGGCATGGCACGCGCTCCTTGGACGGGTGGGCCGGGCCGCTTCCGGCGGGGCCGTGTGACCGCCGATGAAACAGCCCGTTCTCCCTTGTGTCAACGGTGTTGACGTAACCTGGTGATTAACTGGACCGGCGAGGGCCGGGCGGCTGGGGGCGGAGCGGAGGGGGCGGAGTGACGGAGAGCGAGCGCGTTCCGGTCGAGCGCAAACGGCGCCGGCCGACGAGCACGGGTGTGGTGCTGTCCGCCGACCTCATCGTCGACACGGCGTGCCAACTGATCGATGCGCAGGGCGCGGGGGCCTTCACGGTACGGAAACTGGGCGCGGCCCTCGGCGCCGACCCCTCCGCCGTCTACCGCTACTTCCGCAACACCGAGGACCTGCTGCTGGCGCTCGCCGACCGGCTGATCGGCGAGTCCATGGCCGGGTTCGCGCCCAGCGGCGACTGGGGCGCCGACCTGCGCGACTTCGGTCTGCGCGCCTACCGCTCGGCGCTGCGCCACCCGCAGATCGCGGTGTTCAGCACCGTCCGCGTCACGGGCCGCCCGCATGAGCAGCGCGCCGTCGACACCGGCATCGGGCTGCTCCTGCAGGCGGGCTTCGACGAGGCCGCCGCCGTGCGCCACTACCACGCCCTCGTCGACACCGTCCTCGGGCATGCGGCCCTCGACGCCGCATTCCTGCGGCTGGCGCCCGCGCAGCGCGCCGCGGACGAGGAGGCCTGGCAGGCGGCGTACGGCAGCCTCTCCGAGGAGGCGTATCCGAGCATCCACCGCGTACGGGACTGCCTTCCTCTCATGTCGGGCACGGCGGTCGAGGCGGCGCTGGATCTGCTGATCGCGGCGCTGCGGGCGACGCGCTGAGGGCTGTCCGTCATGTGGCGTGTGGGGGCGCTGCCTGAGAGCTCACCGATGAAGAAGCCAATCGGCCCATACGCCCTCTACCGGTGAATGCGCTATCCAATCGGGCATTTATGCCGCACCGGTGCAAATATGGTGCATGTCCCTTCGACGGCTGGTGCATATGCCTGGACAACTGCCAGGACGGCGAGACCTGAGCCCGGTCCTGACCCTGGTCCCGATCGGCCTCATCATCGCGGTCGTCCTGATCGACGTACTGTCGCCGCCCAACGTCCACCTCGGGCCGCTGCTCGTCGCCGCCCCCGCCATCACCGCGGCATTCGCGGGCCCCCGCCTCACCGCATTGATCGGCGCGCTGGCGGTCGCCGCCCAGGTGTTCATCGGCATCGCACGGGGCGTCCTGCTGACCGAGAACCTCCAGGCCCAGATCGCCGCGCTGGTGGTCGTCTCCGCACTCGTCGTCCTCTTCACCGTCGTCCGGGACCGCAACGAGCGGCGGCTCATCCAGAGCCGTTCGGTGGCCGGTGTCGCCCAGCAGGTGCTGCTACGGCCGCTGCCCCCGCGCAGCGGCGCCCTGGAGATCGCCTCGCTCTACCTGCCGGCCGAGGAAGAGGCGGAGATGGGGGGCGACCTGTTCGCGGCGGTGCGCACCGCGCGCAGCACCCGGCTGATCATCGGCGATGTGCGCGGCAAGGGACTGCCGGCGTACAGCCACGCCGCCCTCATTCTGGGGGCCTTCCGCGCCGCCGCTCACCGTCAGGCCACGCTGCCGAACCTGGCCATCCACCTCGACGGCGCCGTCAGCTGGGACAGCGGTCAGTGGCGCGCCGACCCCGGTCCCGGGAGCGCGGCGAGGGCGCGGGACGGGGGCGCGGGCAACGCCGCCGACACCCCCGACACCGACGAGACCTTCGCGACCGCCTCGCTCTTCGACATCCCCGACCAGTCGCCGGTACTCCGCACCATCACCTGCGGTCACCCGCCCCCGCTCCTGCTGCGCGATGGCGAGCCCGTCATCCTGCACGCCAAGCGGACCGCCCTGCCCATCGGGCTCGGAGTGCTGGCCGGCGATCCCGATTACGAGGTGGAGACCTTTCCCTTCGAGCCCGGTGACGTGCTGTTGCTGTACACGGACGGGGTGACCGAGGCTCGTGACAGCAGAGGCGCGTTCTATCCGCTCGTCGAGCGCGCCGCCTCCTGGAGCACGAGAAGCCCGCAGCAGCTGCTGAGGTGCCTGCGCGAGGAGCTGCTGACGCATACGGACGGCCGACTGGGCGACGACGCCGCCGCGGTTGCCGTACGGCGCCTGCCCAGCCACCCGCCACGTGCCAGGGCCTACTGACGCGGAGCGGCCAGGCAACCACCGCAGTTGTAGTACGTCACGTCCCAGTGATTGCCCTCCTTGTAGTAGACGTTCCCGCTGCCGGACTTCCACTTGGAGCCGCCGATGGAGGCGAAGGTTCCGGTGATGTAGTTGCTCAGGCAGGAGGAGAGGCCGAAGTCGACCTTGTAGCCGTTCCAGTGGCTGTAGGTGCCGTCGGCGTGGCCGGTCTCGGTGCCGCCGGTGAGGTTGATCGCGCAGCCGCTGGCGCCCCTGAGCGTGATCACGCCGTCCACGGTGGCGGAGTTGATCTGGTCGAACGAGGTGCAGGTGGCGTTGTTGCGGTCCGCGCAGCCGCCGCTGGAGGACCAGCTGATACCGGCCGCGCGGAACTTTCCGGTGGCCTGCGCATGGCTGAGCTTGGCGAGCGGGGCGGAAGTGGCGGCGTACGTGGTGGCGGCGCCGCCCACCAGGGCTCCCGCCGCGAGCATGACAACACCGATGCCGGTCGCGGCCGTACGTCGGAGCATGGATACCTCCTGAAGGAAGGGCGAGGATCCGAGCGTGGCCCGACGGGCCGAGGGCGTCAACTGGGCTTCACCGGGCGGGTGTTACGGATACCGGGTGCCGTCCGGCCGTCGTCGCGCGGTGGCGCTCGCGCCGGAAGCGATGAGATGCGTCACGCTCACTCCGCCCCCGAATATCGGACATAAGCGCACAGAAGGCAATTTTGAAATGTCCGATATGTAAAGCGGTGAGGTATTCGACCATGCCTTGTTGTGGGGGTGCGCCGTCCCGCGAACCGCACCACCGCCACCTGACGCTTCCTCAACCTCGTCCCTCTTGGTAAACACGTCCGAATCATCCCCAAGTGGCATGGGACGCGCACCATGATCGACCGCAACACCTCGGACCACCACATATTCGCGTTCGACCTTGCCGAGCACGAAACGCGGCGCCGGGCCGAAGTCCTCGCGGCGCTGGGTGACACCTGGAACCCCCTCGAGGTGATGGAGGCCGAGGCGGAGGCCGAGCGGCTCCTCTACTCGGGCCTGGACGCCGAGCAGCAGGCCACCTACGACATGCTGGTCGCCGCGAACGTCCTCCCGGCGTCCGGGCAGGCGTGAGCATGTTGCCGCTCGACCCCACCGCCGACATCGGCCGCCGGGCCTGGGTGCCGTGCCCCCGATGCCAGGACGACCGGGACTGCGCCACCTGTCTCGACGGCCGGACCTGCGCCGACCACTGGCGCTACCTCCTGTCGAACCAGGGCAGCCTGCTCCACCTCCAGTGCCCCAGCTGCACCCACCTGTGGGCCTGGCAATCGGGCTTCGGAGCGGGCGGCCGGGGTCGTACCACCCCCTGAATCTGCCGCAGCGGCCCGAATGTGCGCGCGTTGGTGGACAAATCGGGCGAGTGCGGAGCGGTAGCGTGCGGCGCATGGAGCTGCGCGCACGATCACTTTGGCTGCTGACCGAACCGCTGCATGCCGTCATGTACTTCGACGAGGAGTGCCGCGGCCTCGGTAAAGCCCTTGGCCTCAAGGGCTTTTGGATGGGCTACTTCGCCTCCCGCACCGCGCCGCTGGGCGCCGTGGAACCCGCGCTCGCCACCGCCGTACTCGGGGTGTTCGCGCCCGGCATGATCGCCCGCGCGCTGCCCGCGGCCTGGGGGACCGTGAGCCCGGCGCATGTCCTCGACGAGCGCGCCCACCGCGCCGCCGACGCCCTGCGCAGGATCCATCCCGGCCTCGACGAGACGGCAACCGAGCTGTCGGGCCCGCTCCTGACGCTCGTCGAGGACGCCCCCACCCTCGCGCGACCGCTCTTCGCCGCGAACCGTGCGCTGTGCGACCACGCCGACCCGGTCGAGCGCCTGTGGCAACTGAGCACCGCCCTGCGCGAGTTCAGGGGCGATGCACACCTCGCCGTACTTGCCGACGAAGGACTCGACGGCTGCGAGGCGCTGGTCCTGGCCGCCGCCTCCGGCCGGGTCCCCAAGGGCACCATCCGGCAGGATCGAGGCTGGACCGAGGAGGAATGGGCGGCCGCCGCCGACCGGTTGCGCTCCCGCGGTCTGCTGAACGAGCGCGGCGCGGCGACCGACCGCGGACGGCAGGAGCGGACCCGCATCGAGGAGGAGACCGACCGCCTGGCCGCACGCCTGCTGCGCCCGCTCCCCGCCCCGGAGACCGACCGGCTCCTGGAGGGGCTGGAAGGCGTCGTACGCCGCATCCTGGCCGCGGACGTACTGCCGTTCCCCAATCCGATCGGCCTGCCGCATCCCGCCGAGGGCGAGTCCTGGGGATAGGCGGTTCCGTTCGGACCGTTCGTCCCCGAGGGCGCGCCTGAGGTTTCCTCGTAACCCGTCATCTAGCTTGCTAGCATGTTAGCCTCGGGTCGTGGGTGATGAGGAAGTCAAGCAATTCAACGTGTATCTGCCGATCGCACTGATCAAGCAGGTCAAGTACCACGCCATCGACTCGGGCATGTCCTTGTCGGCATTGGTCGCAGAAGCGCTGCGCGCCTACCTCGACGATCCCGGTGAGCAAGATCAGAGTTCGACCGAAAAGGAGAAGTGAGATGGCGACCGAAGGAATCGAAGCCGTCTTCGTGGAGACGCACAACTGGGGAAGGACGGCGAGGTTCTTCCAGGGCCTGGGGTTCGACCTGGAGTTCTCGACCGACCACAACTCCGGCCGGCTTCGCAACGGCGAGGGCCCGTACGTCTTCATCGCCGAGGTGCCGGAGGACCGCAAGCCCGAGATGCAGATCGTGCTGAAGGTGCCGGACGCGGAGGCGTTCCGTCCAGGCCCGGACGTCGAGGTGGTCGCGTCGTTCGAGGACACCCACTTCGGGACCAGGCAATCGATCGTCCGTGACCCCGACGGGCGCCTGTGGAACCTCCAGGCCCCCGCCGGGAACTGACCGCAAGGCAAGGAAAGGCGAAGCCATGAAGAACGAGGTCACCGGGACACCGGACAACACCGCATTACGCTGCGCGCTGTGGCGGGCGCTGCACCTCCGGGTCGATGCACCGCCCCACGTACTGGAGGACGAGATCGGCCTCCAGCTCGTGGCCCCCGACGCTGACTGGCCACGCCGCCCGGACATGGCCCCCGAGGCCACCAGCGCAATCCGGGCGGCCATGGTGGCCCGCGCTCGTTTTGTCGACGACCTGGTCACCGAGCAGGTCGAGCACGGCGTCACCCAGTACGTCATCCTCGGGGCCGGCCTGGACACCTTCGCCCAGCGCAGGCCGGAGATCGCCTCCCGCCTGCGGCTCTTCGAGGTCGACCAGCCCACCACCCAGGCCTGGAAGCGCCGACGCCTGGTGGAACTCGGCTACGGCATTCCCGACCGGCTGCACTTGGTCCCGGTCGACTTCGAGGCGGGCGAGTCGTGGTGGGAGCGGCTGGGCGCTGCCGGATTCGACCCGCACAGTCCGGCGATCATCGTCTCCACCGGCGTCAGCATGTACCTCACCGAGGACGCAACCGCGGCCACCCTGCGCCAGGTCGCTGCCCTCGCGCCCGGATCGACGCTCGCCATGTCCTTCTTGCTGCCGGCCGACTTCGTCGACGAAGCCGACCGGCCCGGCCTCCAGGCGAGCAAGGAAGGAGCGCGAGCATCCGGAACGCCGTTCGTCAGCTTCTACGCCCCGCAGGACATGCTGGAGCTGGCTCGCGCATCCGGCCTCGGGGACGCGCGGCATGTATCGGGAGCCGTGCTTGCCGAGCGCTACTTCGCTGATCGCACCGATGGCCTCCGCCCGTCCAGTGGAGAAGATTTCTTGCTGGCCACCCTCTGACCTGCGCCGACCGGGAGTCCGTGCAGGCGGTGCGGCCGTTGCAGCGGCCCAGCAGAGGGCCGACCCTGTGGGCCGGCCCTCTCAAGGGGTCATATTCGGGCGCCCCCGCGGCCCTTGAACCACTGCGCCAGGTCCATCGTGTCGGACGCGGGCGGCGCCTTGACGGTAACCGGCTTGTTGATGTCGAAGAAGTGGATCGTGAGGTCCAGCGGTCCCCGGACGGTCCGCGCGCGCTCGCGGAACTTCACCGTACGGTCGTCGGGCCCGACCCACAGGTCGAGCTTCAGGGCGTGCACACCGAGCGCCCGGTACCGCTCGACCGCCTTCTCACGCCGCTCGGCACCCAGCGCGCCCTTGGCGTTCCGCCGCTTCAGCAGCTTTTCCACCGCGACCGTTCCGGCGTAGTGCGTCGTCTTCACGCCGTCGACGGTCTCTTCGCCGATCTTCTTGACGTCACCGGACTGCGACAGCAACGACGCCTGCGCCGCCGGGTCCTGGTCGGCCTGCTGCCGCATTCCCCCGAAGCCGCCCGCGCCGCCGGGGCCCTTCCCGTTCATCCGGAACTTCAGCCAGTGCTTGCCGTGCAAGGCGGCGGTCGCGCGCTCGCCCCCACCGATATACGCCGTGTCGCCGATGAGCCGGACCAGGAACTCGCCCCGCTTCGCACCGCCGGACGCCGTCATCCGCATGTCGATCGCGCGCGGCCGGAGACTGACCGATACCTTGCCCTCGACGGTCCCCTGACCGGCGACCTTGCCGTTGATGCGGTACGACATCGAGGTGAGCTTGGCGCCCTTTTCGACGGCCTTGCGCACCGCGGCGACCGGCGCGGCATGGAACTTCTCCGGCTCGGCCGACCGCTCGCGCGTCCCGCCGCCGGGCGACGTACATGCCGCCGTGCCGCACAGCATCACACCGGCGAGCACCGTCCCCACGGTACGGACCGAGGAACGGGAAAGTGCGAGCGAAGAACGTTGAGCCATGGCCCCCCAAGAAGCGCGGATATGAAGCGCGGCGCATGCACCACGGACCGGGAACCGCGGATCGGTGAACATTCGAATGCCTGTCTGACGGAGACAGTAACCGACGGCTCTGACACTCCGTGTGTCCACCGTCCCGACCGGGCGGACAGTGATGCAGCTCAGGGGGCACACCCCGGTCATGCGACGCTCTTCACGCACGCTCAAGGTGCTTGCAAGGATATTTTCAGTTGGTGTGTGGATGCGTGCTTTGGGGTGCTTTGCAAGACAAGATCGGATCACCTGTGGAGGTGCGGCGTTGTCAGGGTATGGAGCCTAGAGAGCTGTGGGACCGCAACGCCGTACTGGCAGAAGCGTTTTGTCTTGGGGACGAGCGAGTGCGCGAGGCGCAGGCCAGACTGGATGAGGCGCAGGCCGACCGGTCGCGGGTCCTGGCGGCATTTGCGGTGACCGTGGGCAGCACGGGTGCGGTGGCCGGCCTGTTCGGCCTCAACGAGCGGGAAGTGCGGATCGCCCGGCGCACGGTGGGCAAGGACGACGCCCGTGCGGTTGCCGAGCAGCTGCTTTCCGCGGCTCCCAACGCCCTCGCCCGGGACCCCGATACGACGGTCACCGGAGCCGATTCCTCCTCGCTTCACTCCTCCGACGCCGGCCCGTCCGCATCCGGAACCCGGCCGACCGCCACGCCGCGCGAGGGCCGGGAGAGTTCGGGCGCGCCCCCGGAGCCATCATGGTCGGCCGCCCTGGACGCCGTACTCGTCGGCAGCTGGCAGACCGGCGTGGATCTGCGGGAACTGGCCAATGAATTCGGCCTCGATTTCAGCCGGCTGCTTTCCCGGGCCCAGCAATTGGCGGCCCAAGGACGGTTCCATCATGGATCCGGGCACGCCGGTGAGACCCAGGCCGGGCGCCACCGTCGCGGCCCCGGCGACCTGCACGAGGCCGAGTGCACCATTCCCGCGCAGCAGACCGCGGCCTGGAACGCCGCCCCTTCCGGCAACGCGATGGGATCCGCCTGGCACCCGGGAACGACGCAAGTTGCCGACACCGTGGCGGACATGGCGACCCTCGCTCCCGACTGGGACAGCGCCCTCGCCCCGTGGGGCACCATCACGCAGCCGCACGAGGAACCCGAGCCGTCCCATCAGCCCTGGACCCAGTACCACCTCAGCTCCTGACGGGTCCCTGCTCGCTACGTACCCCCGCCCCGCCTCGGTGCCCGACCGGCGGGGCTTTGTCGACCCTGCGGGGGAGGAACGAGGAAGGGCGGTAGCGGCGACCGTTTTCGATCGGCCCCGGGTGACCCCACCTGGAAGGTGAGGAAACCCGGGGCCGATCGAGGTCTTGTCCGGGGCGCGGCGGAGGCGGGAGAAGCCTCAGCCCGCCGTCTCTCCCGCGTGCGGCGCCAGCACTCCGGCCCCGATCAGGGCGAACAGTGCAATGCCCAGCAGGATCCGGTAGACGACGAAGGGCATGAAGCTCTTGTTGGAAATGAATTTCATGAACCACGCGATGACGGCATATCCGACGACGAAGGCGATGACCGTCGCGAAGATGGTGGGGCCCCAGGCCGTATGGCCCTCGCCGGCGTCCTTCAGCTCGAAGACGCCCGAGGCGAGGACGGCCGGGATGGCCAGCAGAAAGGAATAGCGCGCGGCGGATTCGCGGGTGTAGCCCATCAGGAGGCCGCCGCTGATCGTCGCGCCGGAGCGGGATACGCCGGGAATCAGCGCCATCGCCTGGCAGACGCCGTACAACAGGCCGTCCTTGACGGTCAGATCGGCGAGTTGCTTGCGCTGCTTGGCGGCGCGGTGCCGGCCGCCGACCTCGTCGCGGGCGGCCAGCCGGTCGGCGATGCCGAGAACGACGCCCATCACGATCAGGGTGGTGGCGATCAGCCGCAGATCGCGGAACGGGCCCTCGATGGCGTCCTTGAGCGTGATGCCCAGCACGCCGATCGGGATCGAACCGACGATCACCAGCCAGCCCATCTGGGCATCGTGGTCGTGCCGCAGCTCCCGGTTGAAGAGCGAGCGCGCCCACGTCGAGATGATCCGCGCGATGTCCTTGCGGAAATAGATGATGACGGCCGCTTCGGTGCCTATCTGGGTGATCGCGGTGAAGGCCGCACCAGGGTCGTGCCAGCCGGCGAACGCCGCGGTCAGACGCAGATGCGCGCTGGAGGAGATGGGGAGAAACTCCGTCAACCCTTGGACGAGTCCGAGGACGAAAGATTCAAACCAAGTCATGGGGACGACATATCCAGGGGTGATCGAGCGCTTGCCTGCGCGCGGGGACAAGAGGGACGGTGGCGGCGGATACGGATCACCGGCGCCGCAGGCAGCGTAACGCCCGAACATGGCCGGGCCACCAAGAGCCTCGTCCCGGACCGCTCCTGCTCAGCGCCCGCGCAGCGCCTCGCGCTTGTGCCAGGCCACCATCAGCGCGCCGCCTCCCGTGAGCACGATGAAGCCCATGGACAGCAGAAACGCGGGGGAATCGGGCGCCCCCGCCCGCGCGCCCGCGATGACGTATGCAGCGGTGTTCGGGACGCTCCCGAGCGCGGTCGCGAGCAGATAAGGCAACCAGCGCACACGGGAGACCGCCGCGCAGTAGTTCGTCGCGCAGAACGGCAGGCCGGGAAAGAGCCGGACCGCCAGCACCGAACGGAATCCGTGCTCGCTCAACTGCCGGTCGGCGGCGGCCAGCCAACGGGCGCGCAGCAACGGGCGCAACGCCTCCTGGCCGAGCAGCCGGCCGAGCCCGAAGGTCGCCCCCGCGCCCAGCACCGTACCGGCAAGCGCGGCGACGAGACCGGCCTGACTACCGAGGGCGACGCCCGCGGCGACGTTGAGGAGCGGGCGCGGTACGAACGCGGTCGTGCACACGCCGTATGCCAGGGCGAAGACCACCAGGGCGGTCGGTCCGGACAGCTGCCCGAGCCAGCCGTCCGCCAGCAGACGCTGCGGCCGCCACACCAGCATCCCTGCCGCGGCACAGGCCAGCAGGACGAGCAGCAGGCCCAGCCGGGCCCACGGGGAGAACAGCACACGCGCGCAGCGCACGGCGAGGCCACCGGGGGGCGCACCGGGTTCGAGCATTCCGGGAGCGTAACGGAGACGGCGGGCCGAGCGGATATCCGCCCACCTCAAGGGGCGCCTGCCCCCGCCCGCTCGCTCGGCGCACCGCGGTCCGGCTCCGATCGCCGCCGCGGTCCGCGCCGCGGTCACTGCCGCATGAACCCCGGCGCGTTGTTGGCTCGTCAATTCTGGTGAAAGAGTGTCCCGTCGATCGACGACGGGGCCAGGGATGGTCCGAACCGACGAGGTGGAGCGGGCAATGAGTACGCCGGACGACCGGAACGGCGGCGGAGGGCCGGCGGGTGGCTTCCTGACGGAGGACACCCTCCCGCTGCGCCTCTCCGGCGGAAACCCCTCTCCGTCCGCTCTTCCCCCCAAGGAGGCCGGGACCCACGCCGGCGGGCAGAACGACACCGTCCCGCCCACGGCTGCCGCACCGCCGCGTGCCCGCGGCGCATCGAGCCTGCTGAAGTCCAGCGCCGTCATGGCGGCGGGCACGATCGTGTCGCGTATCACCGGATTCCTGCGCACCCTCGTGATGGCCGCCGCGATCGGCGTCGGCACGCTCAACGACTCCTACCAGGTCGCCAACGTCCTGCCCACGATGATCTATGTGCTGGTGGGCGGCGGCGCGCTGAATGCGGTGTTCGTCCCCCAGCTCGTGCGGGCCATGAAGAAGGACGACGACGGTGGCGAGGCGTACGCCAACCGGCTGCTCACCCTGGTCGTGGTAGCGCTGGCGGGCGTCACGGTGATCTGCGTGCTGGCGGCGCCGCTGCTGGTCCACATGATGTCGCCGGACATCGCCTCCGACCCGCGGCGGATGGCCGTCACGGTGGCCTTCGCCCGGTACTGCCTGCCCACCATGTTCTTCATGGGGGTTCACGTGGTGCTCGGGCAGATCCTCAACGCCCGCGGACGCTTCGGCGCGATGATGTGGACCCCGGTCCTCAACAACATCGTGATCATCGCCGCATTCGGTGGTTTCATCTGGGCGTTCGGCGGCTTCACCGATTCCGGCATCGGCCCCTCGACCATCACTCCGCAGGGAGTCCGGCTCCTCGGCCTGGGCACCTTGCTCGGTCTCGGCGTCCAGGCCCTGGCCATGCTGCCGTACCTGCGTGACGCCGGCTTCACACTCCGCGCGCGCTTCGACTTCCGAGGCCATGGCCTCGGCAAGGCCATGGGCCTGGCCAAGTGGACGCTCTTCTTCGTCCTCGCCAACCAGATCGGCATGATCGTCGTCACCCAGCTCGCGACCAAGGCGGGGGCCGTCGCCGAACGGTCCGGCTACACGGGCTCCGGCATCACGGCCTACAACTACGCGCTGCTGCTGTGGCAGATGCCGCAGGCCATCATCACCGTGTCGGTGATGACCGCCGTGCTCCCGCGGATCTCCCGCTCCGCCCAGGACGGCGACGCGACCGCCGTCCGCGACGACCTCTCCCACGGCCTGCGGACCTCGGCCGTCGCCATCGTGCCCTGCGCCTTCGCCTTCCTGGCGCTGGGGGTGCCGATGGCGATGTTGCTCTACGCCGGCTCCGGCACCGAGGGCGCCAGGGGCATCGGATACGTCCTCATGGCGTTCGGGCCGGGTCTCATCCCCTACTCGGTGCAGTACGTGGTCCTACGCGGCTTCTATGCGTTCGAGGACACGCGCACGCCGTTCTACAACACCGTCATCGTCGCCCTGGTGAACGCCACCGCCTCCGGACTGAGCTTTGTGTTCCTCCCGCCGCGCTGGGCCGTCGCCGGTATGGCCGCCTCCTACGGGCTGGCCTTCGCCGTCGGCGTCGGCGTCGCCTGGCGCCGGCTGCGCATGCGGCTGGGCGGAGATCTGGACGGCCCGCGCGTCCTGCGCACCTACGCCCGACTGACCGTCGCGGCGGCCCCGGCCGCACTCGCCGGCGGTGGGACCGCCTTTGCGCTGACCAGGGTCGTGGGCAGCAACGCCTGGGGCGCGCTGGCGACCCTGCTCGTCGGCGGGGCCGTCCTGCTCGGCGTCTTCCTCGCCCTCGCCCGCCTCATGCGGCTGCCGGAACTCAACGCCCTGTTCGGCATGGTCCGCGGACGCCTCGGCCGCTGAGCCACCGCACAAGGCCGCCGAACATCCACCCACATCGAGGGCGGCCGTGCACGCCGACCGGCTCGTCGGCGGTCTCCGTCCGCCGTACGCAGCCCCGAGCAGCCACCCCGTCCGCCAACGGCCCGCCGCAGGAAAACCGTTCGACGCCGGGCCCCTCGCCCGGCACCATATGACGCATGTTCCGGCACGCCTTCCTCTCCCTGCCGTCCGCAGTCGCGGACGCGCCGAAGGCTGCCGTCGATTTCTTCCCGGCCGCGGCCGCAGCCACTGACGGCGCACGAAGCTGACCCTCTCCGGATCGTCCGGCGGACCCCACAGGGGGAGGGTCGGAGTGGCTCAGGGGTCCCCACGGCGCCAACTCGCCGTTCTCACCGCAGTGTTGCGAGGAAGAACACCATGCCCAAGACGGCATACGTACGCACCAAGCCGCATCTGAACATCGGCACGATGGGCCATGTCGACCACGGCAAGACGACCCTGACCGCGGCCATCACCAAAGTCCTCAGCGAGCGGGGCAGCGGCACCTTCGTCCCGTTCGACCGGATCGACCGGGCCCCGGAGGAGGCCGCCCGCGGCATCACCATCAACATCTCGCACGTCGAGTACGAGACCGACACCCGTCACTACGCCCATGTCGACATGCCGGGCCACGCCGACTTCATCAAGAACATGGTCACCGGCGCGGCGCAGCTCGACGGCGCGATCCTCGTCGTCTCCGCGCTCGACGGGATCATGCCGCAGACCGCCGAGCACGTACTGCTCGCCAAACAGGTCGGCGTACGGCACATCGTCGTCGCCCTCAACAAGGCCGACGCCGGCGACCCGGAGCTCACCGACCTGGTCGAGCTGGAGGTGCGCGAACTGCTGAGCGCGCACGGCTACGACGGGGAGCACGTACCCGTCGTACGGGTCTCGGGGCTGCGCGCCCTGGAGGGCGACCCACGCTGGACGGGGGCGATCGGCGCGCTGCTGGACGCCGTGGACACCTACGTCCCGATGCCCGAGCGCTATGTCGACGCGCCGTTCCTGCTGCCGGTGGAGAACGTCCTGACCATCACCGGGCGCGGCACGGTCGTCACCGGCGCCGTCGAGCGTGGCACGGTGCGGGTCGGCGACCGGGTGGCTGTGCTGGGCGCCGACGCCGAGACGACGGTCACCGGGCTGGAGACGTTCGGCAAGCCGATGGAGTCGGCCGAGGCCGGCGACAATGTCGCGCTGCTGCTGCGCGGACTCCACCGCGACCAGGTGCGCCGCGGCCATGTGGTCGCGGCGCCGGACAGCGTCACGCCACGACGCCGCTTCACCGCCGAGGTCTATGTGCTGTCGACGGAGGAGGGCGGCCGCCGTACGCCGCTTTCCACCGGCTACCGGCCGCAGTTCTACATC
The DNA here is from genome assembly GCF_044544985.1 of Streptomyces sp. NPDC053427. NCBI lineage: Bacteria > Bacillati > Actinomycetota > Actinomycetes > Kitasatosporales > Streptomycetaceae > Streptomyces > Streptomyces sp. NPDC053427. The sequence continues at coordinate 582,251 of NZ_JBITYA010000001.1, forward strand.
CGGACGGCGGATGTGGTCGGCGACCTCGACCTCGGCGAGCGCGGCGTGGCCCGCCCCGGCGAGACGGTGACCGTCTCCGTCGAACTGGGCCGTGCGGTACCGCTGGAGCGCGGCCTCGGCTTCGCCATCCGCGAGGGCGGCCGGACCGTCGGCGCGGGCACGGTGCGCTCCGTGGCGGAGTGAGACACCCCAGGGCCTGACGCTGCGCCCCGCACCTTCTTCGGTGCGGGGCGCAGCCGCCCGCTGTCCCGGGCGCGCGCCGAATGCGAGACTGCTCGCCCGGTCGAACGGACAACGGGCGAACGGACAACGGGCGAACGGGACAGGGAGGGCGTCTGATGGCGGGTACGGCACTGGTCCTGGGCGGCGGAGGGCTCACCGGAATCGGCTGGGAGATCGGGATGCTGGCCGGTCTCGCCGACGTGGGGATCGACCTGAGCGCCGCCGAGGTCGTCATCGGCACCTCCGCCGGCTCGATCGTCGGCGCCCATGTCACCTCCGCTCGGCTCACGCCGGCGGAGATGTACGAGCGCCAGCTGGCCGCGCCCGAGGTCCGGTCGGGCGCGCGCATGGGTCCGGCGGCCATGGCGCGGTTCGCCGCCATCGCGCTGCGCTCGCGGGACGCGACGTCCTTCGGCGTGAGGATGGGACGGCTCGCGCTGGCGGCCCGTACCGTCCCGGAGGCGGAACAGCGCGCGGTGATCGCCCGGACCCTGGGCAGCACCGACTGGCCCGCGCGACGGCTGGTGATCACGGCGGTGGATGCGGCGACGGGGGAGCGGACCGCGTTCGACGACACCTGTGGTGTGTCGCTGGTCGACGCGGTGACCGCCAGCTGCGCGGTCCCCGGCGTGTTTCCGCCGGTCAGCTTCGAGGGCAAGCGGTGGATCGACGGCGGGGTGCATTCCAGCGCCAATGCCGATCTGGCCGCCGGATACAGCCGCGTCGTGGTCATCGCACCGATGGCCGTCAGCGGCGGACCGATCGCCGCCCCGCGGACCCAGGGCGAGAGGCTGGCCCGCCAGGGCGCCCAGGTCCGGGTGATCACGCCCGACCGGGCGGCCAGGACGGCGTTCGGGCGCAATGTGCTGGACCCCACCAAGCGCGCGGACGCGGCCCGTGCCGGGCGCCGGCAGTCGGCCGACCACGCCGAGGAGATCCGTCGGATCTGGCCGGACTGACCACCGCCCCGCCCGGCACAATGGGACGGTGAACGAGCACATCGGACCAACGGGCGACCGCATCGGATCGACAGGCGACCGCGGCAGGCCGACGAACGAACGCACCGGGCCGGCGAACGACGGCAGCGGGCCGGCGACCGATCCCGCCGGACCGGCGGACGCGCCCTCCGCACCGGCGGCCGAGGAGCCCGATCCGGATCCGATACCCGTCACCCGGACCGTGGACCACGGCACCGCCAAGCTGATGCCGGACGTCGACCACCCTCGCGCATGGCTGCTGACGGTCGACGGTGCGCCGCAGTCGTACGTCAACCTCGATGCGCCCACCCACCTCGAATTCGAGTACGTCCGCAGGCTGGCTCACGTCCTGGACGAGGCCGCGGCCCCGGGACAGCCCCTCGACACGCTGCACCTGGGCGGTGGCGCGCTGACCCTGCCCCGCTATCTGGCCGCCACCCGCCCGCACTCCCGGCAGGACGTGATCGACGCCGACCGCGGGCTGCTCTCCCTGGTGACGGAACACCTGCCGCTGCCCGAGGGCTCCGGCATCGAGATACACGCACAGGACGCCCGCACGGCGCTGGAGGCGGCGCCGGAACGCAGCGCCGATGTCATCGTGGCGGACGTCTTCGGCGGCTCGCGGGTGCCCGCCCAGCTCACCTCGATCGAGTACGCGCAGGCCGCGGCGAGGGTGCTGCGCCCGCACGGTCTGTACGCCGCCAACCTCGCCGACAGCGCGCCGTTCGGCTTTCTGCGCGGTCAACTCGCCAATTTCGCCGCGGTCTTCGAGCATCTGGCGCTGATCGCCGAGCCGTCGGTGCTGCGCGGCCGCCGCTTCGGCAATGCGATCCTGCTCGCCTCGCGTACGGAGCTGCCGCTCGCCGCGCTGGCCCGGCGGGTGGCCGGTGACGCCTTCCCGGCCCGGGTCGAGCACGGCGCGGCGCTGCGACGGCTGATCGCGGACGCGCTTCCCATACGGGATGCCGAGGCGGTGCCGTCACCGGAACCGCCCTCGGGAACCTTCAGCCTCGGCTGATGCGGGCCCCGGCCGATGGTCGGGCGCCGTTCCCGCTGCCCCGGGTTCTCGCGTGGCCGGCCCCCGACCCGCCCGGATCCCGCCGCCTTCCCTATTGCAGCGGGGCGGTGGTGGGCGTGGCGGGTGCGCCGGGCGGCGGAGCGGTCGACGGAGCGCTTGCCGGTGCCTCCCGCCGGACCAGTGTCCGTACGTCCCGCACGCACAGCACCGCGGCCGTCAGCAGCGCGATCAGCGCGGAGCAGCCCCACAGCGCGGCCGAGCGGCCGATGAGGTCCTGTACGGGGCCGGCCAGCGCGGTGGCCACCGGGACTCCGACCAAGGAGCCGAACCAGTCGTAGGAGGAGACCCGGGAGAACTTCTCCTCCGGAATCTCCTGGTGGAGCGCCATCATCCAGGTCACCGCGAAGATCTCGACGCTCACACCGGTACCGAACATGATCGCGGTCAGTCCGGCGGTGGGCAGGGGCACGGCCAGTGCGGCGGAGGGCAGGGCGAGGGGGAAGACGCAGAGCGCGCCGGTGAGCAGGATGCGGCGCGGCTTGATGCGGGTCATCAGCAGCGCGCCGCCGACCGTTCCCGCACCGAACGCGGCCATCGCCAGTCCCCATGGCCCCGCGCCGCCCAGATGCTCCTCGGCGACCATCGGACCGTAGACCGCCTCGGCCGCCACGATCAGCGCGTTGACGATCGAGAACTGCACCACCACCGCCCACAGCCAGCGCCGCGAGGCGACCTCGCGCCAGCCGTCCCTCAGGTCGTGCAGCATCCCTCCGCCCGGGGTGCGCGCGGCGACCTCGCTGACGTCGAGGAACGCCCGTAGCGCTCCGGCGAGGGCGAAGCAGGCGGAGTCGACGGCCAGCACCCAGCCGGGGCCGACGGCGGCGACCAGGGCTCCGCCGAGTGCCGCGCCGCCGATGTTCGCGCCGTTCATGCCCATCCGGAACACGGCGAAGGCCCGCCCCGAGTGCTCACCGGAAACGCTGGCGAGCACCATGCCCTCGGAGGCCGGAGCGAAGAACGCCTGCCCGGTGCCGCCGAGCGCGGCCAGCACCGCCATCTGCCACAGCTGCGGCTGCCCGGTCAGTACGAGAAGCGCGAAGAGGCCCTGGGAGACGCAGTTGAGGGTGTTCGCGGCGACCATCACGCGATGCCGGGGGACCCGGTCGGCGAGCGCGCCGCCGATCAGCAGGAACAGGACGAGCGGGAGCGTGCGGGCGGCGGCGACCAGGCCGACGTCGGTGGCCGAGCCGCCGGTGGTGAGCACCGCGAAGGCGGTCGCGATGTGCGCCCCGGAGTTGCCGAGGCCCGAGATCACGGTGGCGCCGGTGAGCAGCAGGAAGTTGCGCCCGGCCCACGTGGGGCGGGCCGTCACCACGATCGCGCCGGGCGGCGTCGTATCGGGATCGGCTGGTGCGCGGTGCGTCGGTGTCGTCCTGGCCACATGGGCGTCAACGATATGCGGGACCGGAGGCGCCCGGCACGCCGTTTGCCGGGGTGCGCGCGAGGGCTGCCGGACCGGGAACGGGGCGGGCTCTTCCCAACCTAAGCTACCGCTAGGTAACATGTCGCCATGTCCTCCGAGACCCTGCCGTCGATCGGCGAAATGATGTCGGCCTCCGTGCCGATGGTGCGCACCCTGAACCTCGAGTTCACCGAGACCACCGCAGAGCGCGCCGTGGTCCGCATGCCGGATCAGTCCGACTTCCACAACCACGTCGGCGGACCGCACGCCGGCGCGATGTTCACCCTCGCCGAGTCGGCGAGCGGCGCGATCGTGATGACGGCCTTCGGTGACCAGCTCGGCCGCGCGGTGCCGCTGGCCGTACGCGCGGAGATCGGCTACAAGAAGCTCGCCATGGGCCCGGTCACCGCGACCGCCGAGCTCGGCCGGGCGGTGGCCGAGGTGGTCGCCGACCTGGATGCCGGTGAGCGCCCGGAGTTCCCGGTGAAGGTCACGATCACCCGCGAGGACGGCGCGATCACCGGCGAGATGACCATTGTGTGGACGCTGCGTCCCAATAAGTGAGCGATAGGTGAGCCAGTAGGCGAAGACCGCTCCCCGGCCCGTCGTGCCCTGCACGGCGGGCCGTCGTCGATCCGCGTCCGGGCCGGGCGATCGAGTACGCTTCCCTGGCGCGCTGTCACGGCGCGCCAGGGTATCGACCGGCCCGGCGCCGCAGGCGGCCGGGCAGCGGCCCACGGGGGCCCTACACCAAGTGGAGGAAGCGGCTTTGCACATCCAGGAGTGGCTCGAGACGGTACCGGCCGTGAGCGTCTACCTCCTGGTGGGGGTGGTCATCGGGGTGGAAAGCCTGGGCATTCCGCTGCCCGGTGAGATCGTCCTCGTCAGTGCGGCGATCCTCGCCGCGACCACGGATCACATCAATCCGTTCGTACTGGGCGCCTGCGCGTCCGTCGGCGCGATCGTCGGCGACTCCATCGGGTACGTGATCGGGCGCAAGGGGGGCCAGCCGCTGCTCAACTGGGCCGGCCGGAAGTTCCCCAAGCACTTCGGCCCCGATCATGTCGCCATGGCCGAGGAGAAGTTCGAGAAGTGGGGCATGTGGGCGGTGTTCTTCGGCCGCTTCATCGCCCTGCTGCGCATCTTCGCCGGGCCGCTCGCCGGCGTGCTGAAGATGCCGTACTGGAAGTTCCTGATCGCCAACGTCCTCGGCGGCATCGTCTGGGCCGGTGGCACCACGGCCCTCATCTACAGCGTCGGCATCGTCGCCGAATCGTGGCTGCGCCGCTTCCAGTGGCTCGGTCTGGTCGCCGCCCTTCTCTTCGGCCTCGGCTCCTTCCTCGTGATGAAGCGCCGCGCGAAGAAGGCGGCGGCCGAGCGGGAGGCGAAGGTCCGCGCCCAGGTTCCGGCGTCCGTCGACTGACGATCCGTCAGGCACACGCCGTCATGTGATCACCGGCCCGGTAGCACCCGCTACCGGGCCGGTGGTGTGTCGTGTGCGGCGTGCGGGCTGTGCGGGGCCGGAGGTGAGGGGCGGCCGGGCCCGGCCGGTCAGGGGGTCGACCAGACGTCGGGGCCGCCGTCGCGCCATTCGATGAGGTGGGTGTCGTCCCAGGTGAACTCCGCGGTCGGGAATCCGGCCCGGCGCAGATACGCGGCCACGTCGCCGGGGCGCAGCGCGCGGCCCAGGTCCTGTCCGTAGAGCGTGACGCGGCGGCCGCCGGTGCAGGGCGGGTGCACGATCACGGGAGCACGCTTCATGCCCTCCAGGGTGCGGCCGACCCGCCGCATCCGCATCCCGAACGGGGCCGCCCGGTCACACAGGGTGGCCATCGCCGGGTGGCAAGGCCGGCCGCCGTACCGGGGCCGGCACCTCAGGAACCCGTCCGCAGCCGGGAGAAGAACGGGGCCGCCCGGACCCCGCCGGGGCGCCGCCACCACCGGGTACCCCCGTCGGCCTCCGGCGCGGAGACACCCTGGCGCACCTCGCGCCGCAGAGCGGCGAGCATATTGCGGGCCCCCGCGATGAACAGCGGATCCCCGACGAGCTTCTTGGCCGCCAGCGCCTTACGGCAGGCCCGCAGCGCCACCTCCGGGCGGCCATGGGTCCGTTCGGTGAGGGCGCGGGCGTACAGGACGGTGGAGTGCAGCCAGAAGTCGCCGTCGGAGTGGCGCAACTCCCAGGCGCGGCGGGCGGCGGCCGTCGCCCCCTCCGCGTCCACCGCCGACAGCGCGATCGCCAGCAGCGCCCAGCTGTGGGCGGGCCCGGGGCCGAACCACGGGTCCTTGGACCGGTGCCCGGCCGCCTCCTCCAGGCAGGCCACCGCCGCCCCGGTGTCCTCCCGGTACAGCGCCAGCACACCGTGTGCATGGGCGATCCGGGCCAGCCCGTCGGAGTCCGCGTGCATCACGGCTGCCGTCCACGCCTGGTCCAGCAGCGCCTCCGCGGTGGCCGGCGCATGCTCCTGCGCGGCGAGCCAGCCGGCCAGCCACAGCGCCCGCGCGCGCAGCGGGGTGTCGTCCCGGGAGAGCAGCAGCAGCCGGTCCAGATGCGCCCGGCCCTCGCGACGGTAGCCGCACGCGCCCCACTGGAACCACAGCGAGACCGCGATCTCCAGGGCGCTGAGCGCATCGTCCACGTCCTGCGGCGGCCGGGTCAGCGCCGCGTCGAGATGGTGCTGCTCGTCCTCCACCAGCCGGACGGCGATCTGCTGGTCGGGTCCCTGCCAGGCGATCTGGGCCTCGGCCGCGAGCGCCGCACACGCCTGCCGGAACCGGCGCAGCGCCGCGGACTCCTCGCCCGCCTCGCGCAGCTGGGTCCGCCCGAAGTCCCGGGCGCCGCGCGGGAGTCGGTAGCGCGGCGGCAGCGTGGCCCGGGTGCCGTGCGGGGCGCCGCCGCCGTCCCGTACGCGTTCCAGTACGGAGCCCAGCCGGAGCCGTTCCAGTGCGGCGTCGATCTCCGGCGCAGGAACGTCACTGCTGGCACAGACACATCCCGCCAGCCAGGGGTCGAAATCGCCGGGGAGCACCGAGAGCCGGGCCCACACCCGCCGCTCGGTGGGCGTGCAGAGGGCGTAGCCGGCGGCGTGCGCGGCGTAGAGAGAGGTGTGCCGCGCGGTCGGCGCCGGGCCCGAGTAGAACAGCGGGCCGTCCGCGTCCACCTGCGCCGCCAGCTGCGGCAGCGACATCCGGTCGAGCTGCCCGGCGGCCAGCTCGATCGCCAGCGGTGAGCCCTCCAGCGCCTCGCACACGGCGACGAGCAACTCCGGCGCGGCCGCCCCGGCCCGCGCGGCCAGCAGCTCGACGGCCGCCCCCGCGATCCCCTCGCCCAACGTCACCGGCAGCGGCCCGACCTCGACGACCCGCTCCCCGGGCAGCCCCAGCGTCCGGCGGGACGTCGCCACGATCCGCAGCGACGGCTCGGCCCGCAGCAGCCGCCGCACCAGCTGCGCGCACTCCTCGATCACCGGGTCGCAGTCGTCGAGCAGCAGGATCGCCCGGTGCCGGACGCAGTGCGCCGCCAGCGCCGCGACGGTGGGGCCGGCGACGGGGTCCGCCCGCTCGGGCCGGCCGTGCGGCCTTGCGTACGGGCACGGGGCGCCCGGGGCGACGGCCTGCGCGGCGGCGGGCAGGACGACGGCCCGGAGCAGAGCGTCCGTCAGGGCGCCCTCGGCCGGGCCGTCCCAGCAGCCGACCCGGACGACCGTGCCGCCGTGCCGTGCGAGGTGTTCGTCCAGTACGGCGCCGGCCAGCACGCTCTTGCCCACTCCCGCGGCCCCGGTGAGCGTCACCAGCGGAGAGCCGTCCAGCAGCCCGGACACCTGCTCGCGCTCAACGGCCCGTCCCACCACCTCGGGAGGTGGCCGGCGATCGGCCCACGCGCTCATCTGTCATCCCGTCCGCGGCACAGCCCCGCGCCGTCCTGTGAACGACCAACGATGCCAGAACCGACCGCTCGGCAAACAGGCAAGTCCCCTTATCTATCGGGGGAAACGCGGCGGGAACGCTTGACGGGACGGCAGACCGGCGCCGGGCCGCGGGCCGCTCAGTCTTCCGAGGCCTGGACCGATTCCCGGTGCCGCGCCACCAGTTCGAGGTACATCGCGGCATTGAGCTTGATCGTCTCGCGCTCCTCGTCGGTCAGCTCCCGCTTGACCTTCGCCGGCACGCCGGCGACCAGCGAACCGGGCGGCACCCGCATGCCCTGCGGGACCAGCGCCTGCGCGGCGACCAGCGAGCCGGCGCCGATGTGCGCGCCGTTGAGGACCGTGGCGCCCATGCCGATCAGGACATCGTCCTCGACGGTGCAGCCGTGCAGCACCGCGTTGTGTCCGACGGAGACCCGTTCGCCGACGGTCACCGGGAAGCCGGGGTCCACATGCACCGTGCAGTTGTCCTGGATGTTGCTGTCGGCGCCGAGCACGATCGGGCCGCAGTCGGCGCGCAGCACCGCGTGGTACCAGACGCTCGCACCGGACGCCATCGTGACGTCGCCGAGCACGACGGATGTGGGCGCGGTGAAGGCCGCCGGATCGATCGCCGGCTCCTCGCCGGCCACCCCTGAAATCAACGCCCGTCCCGCCATGTCCGTATCTCCTTGCCAGTACTGTGCCGCGCCAACAGCACCGTAGACGACGGCCGGACCGGCGGGCGGGGGCGGCCGCCGGTGGGGCGAAGATCACAGCGCGCGGCGCGGTCGGCCGGCCGGTGCGCTGAGTACGGTGTGCGGGTGCCGTCAAACCAGAACGTGTTCTCATCTCTTGCGGCCTGGCGGCGCCGGGCCGCATCGCGCGCCGTCCACCGGGGCGTGCGCTGGGTGAGGCGGGCCGCGGCCGTCACGGCCGAGCGGCCCGGCCCGTACCGCTTCCGCCGGATCGGCGCCGGCGCCCGGCTCGCCTTCCCGCAGGGCACGGTCTTCGGCGACCCGTGGATCGAGATCGGCGACCACTGCATCATCGCCCAGGACGTGACCCTGACGGCGGGCATGATGCCGGACCTCGATCTCGGCGCGGACCCCATCCTGACCCTGGGCAACGGCGTCGTCCTGGGCCGCGGCAGCCATGTGATCGCGGATGTCCGGCTGACGATCGGCGACGACTGCTTCTTCGGCCCCGGGGTGTATGTCACCACCACCAACCACAGCTACGACGATCCCGAGACGCCGGTCGGGAAGCAGTGGCCGCGCACCGACCCCGTCAGCATCGGCTCCGGCAGCTGGATCGGCACCGGGGCGGTCATCCTGCCCGGCGCGCGGCTGGGCAGGAACGTGGTGGTCGCGGCCGGTGCGGTGGTGCGCGGCGAGGTGCCCGACCATGCGGTGGTCGCGGGCGCGCCCGCCAAGGTCGTCCGCAGCTGGGACCCCGAGGCGGGCTGGCAGCCGCCGCTGCGTACGCCGACGCCCGTGCCGATCCCCGAAGGCGTCACGCCGGAGCAGCTGCTCGCGCTGGAGGGCTGGGAGCCGGAGGAGGACGGGGCGACGGCGGCCGACGGGGCGTACGAGGTCTCCTGAGGCGCGTACCGGACGAGGCTTCCCGAGCCGCCGTCGGCCGCGTCGGCCCGCGTCCCTCAGCCGCCCGAGGCGAGCAGGACCGTGCCGACCAGGGCGAGCGAGGCGCCCGCCGTCTGGACGGCGCGCATCCGCTCCTTGAGCAGGCCGAGCGCGGCGAGGGCGGTCACGACGGGGTAGAGCGAGGCGAGGACGGCCGCGATGGTGACCGGGCCGCTCTGGGCGGCGAGGGCGTAGGTGCCGTTGCCGGCGACATCGGCGATGCCTATGAAGGCGAGCGCGGGGAGCGAGCCGCGCAGCGCGGTGAACCCGCCCTCGGGCAGCGCGGGAGTGCCGCGCCGCGTCGTGGCGTACAGCGCGGCGCCGCCCACCGCGACATTGCACACGCGCTGGACGAACAGGGCGAGGAACAGGCCGGTCACGGTCGTGGACGCCTGCGCGATCAGGGTCATCACCGCGCCGAAGCCGAAGGCCGCAATCAGGGTGAGCGCAATGGTCTGGCGGGCCACCGATGCCCCGCTGAGCCGCGGTCCGCCGGCCAGCAGCACGCCGATCACGGCCACGATCATGCCCGCGACCTGGACGAGTCCCGGCCGTTCGCCCGCCACGATGCCGACACCCAGGGGGACCATGACGGTGCCCAGGGAGCCGAGCGGGGAGACCACGCCCATCGGGCCGAGTGCCAGGGCGCGGTAGAAGCAGAGCATCGCGGCCGGGCCCACGACGCCGGCCGCGACCGCGAACCACAGCTGCGGGCCGGCCTCCTGCCAGCCGCCGGTGGCCAGCACGACGGCGCCCAGTACGAGGGAGGCCAGGGTCTGCGAGACGACCACGACGGTCAGCGGGTTCAGGCGTCGGGTGAGCAGTCCGCCGCCGAAGTCGGCGAGCCCGAAGAGCAGGCTGGTGGCCAGGGCGAAGACCGCAGTCATGGTGAAACCTCGCAGTACAGTGACGTGAACGCTGAAGTGCAGCACAGAGTAGTTCATTAAACTGAACTGCAAAATTGAATATATTGAACCTCGATGGACTTCGACCTGGACGGACCGTGACGGACCTCGATCAGCTCACCCAGTCGCTCGCCCGCAACCTCAAGCACTGGCGCACCGAACGCGGCTACACCCTCGACGCCTTGGCGGCGCGGGCCGGGGTCAGCCGCGGCATGATCATCCAGATCGAGCAGGCCCGTACGAACCCGAGCGTGGGCACCACCGTCAAGATCGCCGACGCGCTCGGCGTCAGCATCACCACGCTCCTGGACTACGAACAGGGCCCGCAGGTACGGATCGTGGCGCGAGGCGAGGCCGTGCGGCTGTGGTCCACCGAAGCCGGCAGCTCCACCATGCTCCTGGTGGGAGCCGAGGCGCCCGGCCCCTTCGAGATGTGGGACTGGCGGCTGATGCCCGGCGACCGCAGCACCTCGGATCCGCATCCCCCGGGCACCGTCGAGCTGATGCACGTCCGGTCCGGCACGCTGACGCTCGTCGTGGACGGCGAGGAGTACGAGGTGGCCGCCGGCGCCTCGGCGACCTTCGAGGCCAAGGTGGCGCACGAATACCGCAACGACGGCTCGGATCCGGTCGAAATGACCATGTCGGTGATCATCCCGCTCGGGCGCTGACCGCCCCCTGAGACGGGCCGTCCCGGAGGGTTCGCACCTGTTAGCTTGGCGGTCATGCGCGTGCCGATGGATGCCTTCGACGATGTCCGCCCCGCCGCCGAGTGCCTGGACCTGCTGGTGGAGCCGGTGGCAGCGGCGATCCGGGACTGGAGCGGATCCGTACCCGTGCAGGAGCTCCGCTACGTGGACACCGATCCGGCCATCGCTGACACCGACCTCCTCGTCGAGCACTACGGCGCCTGGCTGCTGGAGCAGTCGGCGAACTGCGTCGTGGTGGCGGGCAAGCGCGGCGGCGAGGTCACCCTCGCCGCGTGTCTGGTCCTCTCGCACACCCGGGTCGACGTCAACGGCACGGTCCGCCGCCAACTGGGCGCCCGCAAGGCCTCGTTCGCGCCGATGGACACCGCCGTCGGCGAGAGCGGGATGGAGTACGGCGGCATCACCCCGATCGGCCTGCCCGCCGACTGGCCGGTGCTGGTGGACGCCGCCGTCGCGGATATCCCGTACGCGCTCATCGGCAGCGGCGGCCGCCGCGGCAAGCTCATCGTGCCCGGCAAGGCGCTCGCCGAACTGCCCGGCGCCACGGTCCTGGACGGGCTGGGCGTCGGATGACTCCGGCCCCGCTCCCCGGCCCCGCGACCGCTATTCGGCCCGCTCCGCCCGCCCGGTCCGTGCGCGCGACCGCAGATTCAGCGACAGCGGCGTGGAGTGCTCGGTGAAGCCCAGGCTCCGGTACAGCGGCTCGGCCTCGTCCGTGGCATGCAGATCGACGCGGGTGACGCCCCGCTCGGCGAGGCGGCCCAGCAGCGCCTCCGTGGTGGCCCGCGCATAGCCGCGTCCGCGATAGCGGGGGTCCGTACAGACACTGAAAACGAACCCGAAGCGCCCCGAAGGATGCCCCGGCGCGGGCAGCCGCTCCTCGATCCGCCCGACCGCGCAGGCCGCCAGATGCGGCGCCCCGGCCGGCTCGCCGTCCACCACGAACGCGACCAGCGGTGCCTCCGGAGCGGCCAGCTGCCGACGCGCCATCGCCTCCGCCTCCCGCTCCCAACTCCCGGGCTCATCACGCCCGTTCATGGCCAGGAACATCAGCCGACGCAGCCGGACGAGCTCGGCGGCGTCTTCGGGGACGGCGGCACGGGTCGCGATCATGCGCGGACGCTAACGCACCCGGGACGCGGCCGAAACGGGATATCTCAAGGGCCGGACAGCGGTCCGGCACCGTGTCCCGGCAGGTGCCGCCCCGGCCCGCACGGCGGTGCGGGGGATCCGCCGTGCGGTGCTCCGAAGGGCCCGACGAGGATCGACCACTCATGGACCACTCATGGACCACTCGTCGATCACCGATTGATCATTGCGCCCATTTCGGGGTCCACGTGGGGGCGTCCCGGCGGTCGGGCCCCGGCGAGCCGAGGTAGTCGCGGAGTGTGCCGAGCGCGGGGTGCGGGTTGTCCCTGCGCCAGATCAGCGAGTGCGGGTAGACCGGTGTCGGGTCGTGCACGGCAATGCGCCGCAAGTCGTCGTCGGCGGGCCAGACGAGACGGGTCTGCTCGCCGACGAAGGTCGCCAGCACCGAGGACTCGGCGATCGTGTCGAGGAGCGGCTCGGTGCCGAAGTCGGGGCCGGTCGCCTCGATGGTGAGCCCGAACGCGGCGGCGAGATCGTCGTAGTAGGCGGCCCACTCGGTACCGGCGACGAGGCCGGGCATCCAGATCCGGTGCCCGACGAGCTGGGCCGGCGTGACCGCGCGGGCGGCGGCGAACTCGTGGGCCGGTCCGGTCAGGAGCTGGAGGGGCTCGTCGCGGACCCGGGCGGCCTCGATGCCTTCGGGGAGCTGCCGCGCGGGAAAGGTGAGGGCGCGGAACGACGCGTCGATCGTGCCGGACCGGACGGCGGCGATGGCCGCGTCGGCGTCGAAGAGGGTCACGACATCGAGTGCGGTGTCGGGATGCGCACGGTGGAAGCCGCGCAGCAGACCGGCCGGCGCGAGCCGCCGGCCGATCACGTCGACGCGCAGCGCGCGCGTGCCGGGCCGCACGGAGGCGGCCGCCCGCTCTTCGGCCCGCAGGAGGTCGCGGGCGTGGGGCAGGAACGCCTGCCCGTCGATGGTCGGCCGGGCGCCGCGCGCGGTGCGGGTGAACAGCCGCACACCGAGGTCCTTCTCCAGCGCGGCGATGCGTTTGGAGACGGCCTGCTGGCTGATCGACAGGGTGAGGGCGGCCTCCCGGAACTGTCCGGCGTCCGCGACGGCCACGAAGGTGCGCACTGCGTCGAGATCCACGACCACAGTTCTACAACGTCCGGTTGTACTTTGCCGGGCGGGTCGGTTGTTTGCTCCGCCGCCTCGGCACCCGCTTTGATGGCGCCGGTCGGCATCGGGGCGTGGCAGGGAGACGGGCATGTGGGCCAGACGGCCGCTGGGGCGGCAGTTCGGGTGGCTGTGGGCGGCGTACGCGGTGAGCGTGCTCGGCACCTGGCTCGCCTTCGACGCGTTCCCGTTGATCGCGGTGATCGTCCTGCATGCCGGGGCGACGGAGGTGGCGGCCCTGGCGGCCGCAGGGCTGGCGGTGGGGGCGGTGGTGGCGGTGCCGCTCGGGCCGTGGGTGGAGTTCCGCCGCAAGCGACCGGTGATGATCGCGATGGACCTGGTCCGGTGCGCGGCGCTGCTGACGGTCCCGGCCGCCTTCGCACTGGGAGCGCTCACCTTCGTACAACTTCTGGTTGTGTCGATCGTCGTCTCGGCGGCCGACATCGGCTTCACCGCGGCGAGCGGGGCGTTTCTCAAGGCGCTCGTCCCGCGGGACGACCTGCTCGTGGCCAACGCACGGTTCGAGGCGACGTCCTGGACCGCGACCGTGCTCGGGCCGCCGCTCGGCGGGGCCGCGATCGGGGTGCTCGGCCCGGTGATGACCGTGGTGGCGAACGCGGTCAGCTTCCTGCTGTCGGCCGTCGGGATCCGCGCCATCGGCGGCAAGGAGACACCTCCTGTGCCAACGGGGCCGGCACCGGCCGGAAGCCTGCTCGAGGGCTGGCGATACATCCTGGCCCACCCGGCGCTGCGCCCGTTGTTCTTCCACACGGTCCTGTTCAACGCCCTGATCATCGCGGTGGCGCCGCTGCTCGCCGTCCTGATGGTCGGCCACCTCGGGTTCACGCCCTGGCAGTACGGCCTCGCCTTCGCCGTGCCGAGCCTCGGCGGCCTGGTCGGCTCGCGGCTGGCCCGCCGACTGGTCGCGCGGTTCGGGCAGCACAGGATCCTGCTGACCGCGGGGACGCTGCGTGCGTGCTGGCTGCTCGGGCTGGCCTTCATCCGCCCCGGGACCGCCGGCCTGGTACTCGTGATGGCCGTCGAGCTGGGCCTGATCACATGCTGTGCCGTGTTCGCCCCGGTCTCCGCCACCTACCGGCTCGAACGGACCGACGCCGACCGGGTCGCCCGCACCCTGTCCGCGTGGTCGGTCACCAGCAAGCTCGCCACCGCGGCCCTGACCGCGCTGTGGGGGCTGCTGGCCGGCCTCACCGGCCCCCGCACCGCGATCGCGATCGCCGGCCTCGTCGTTCTGACCACCCCGCTCCTGCTTCCCCGGCACCGTGACGCGCCCCCGCACAGCGAGAACGGCGCCGCAGCCACCCATGACACACCGCAACTCCCCGCGGCCCCCTGAAGGCGGAGGGGGGAGGGGTCAGCCCAGTCGCGGGATTTCGATGGCGGGGCAGCGGTCCATGACCATGGCGAGGCCGGCGGCACGGGTGCGGGCGTAGGCGGCCTCGTCGATGACGCCGAGCTGGAACCAGACGGCGTCGGCGCCGATGGCAACCGCTTCGTCGGCGACGGATCCGGCGAGGTCGCTGTTGACGAACGTGTCGACGACGTCGATCTTGAACGGGACGGCGTCGAGGGACGGATAGCCCACCTCCCCGTGCACGGTCTCCGCTTTCGGATGTACGGGGACGATCCGCTTGCCGTAGCGCCGCAGCACCTCCGCGACGCCGTACGCGGCGCGCTGCCGGTTCGAGGACAGCCCCACCACGGCCCAGGTGTCCCCGAGCTGGGTAAGGATCCTGCGCATCGTTTCCGGGTCGTCGTACACGGCCGCCTCCTGAAGTCCATGGCCCTTCTGCGCCACAACAGCTGGTCGGCCGCGCTCATTCCCGCCCCGGGGCCGCACTCGCCGGCACCGGCCGACGGGCACGGCCCGCATGCGTGCACCACGCAGTCGCCCCGCCCGAAGGGGAAGGCGGGCGGGGCGAGTTCTTGGGTGGGGTCAGCCGGCGCCGCCGATCACCCCGGCACCGACGACCGTGCTGCCGGCCGTGGTTCGGGCCGGCTTGCCGATCGCCGCGCCGCCGGCCACCGGCTCGATCCCGGCGGCCGCCGTACCCGGGCGCAGCGCACCCGCGACCGGCTCGCGCGCCTCGTCCGCCTGCTGTGTGGCCCCGGTCCCGGCCGCCGCGATCGCCGCCCGCAGCGGCTCGGTCTCCACCAGCATGCTCACCGGCCCGGTCGGGTTCAGGTACAGCGCATGCCCCGGCGGCAGCTGCTCGACGAGCTCGGCCACCGGCCGCCGGTCGTACAGCAGCCGTCCCACCGGCTCGAGATAGCCGGGGGAGGTGTAGACGGGGATCACCGGAGTGCCCTCCGGCGAGGCCGCGGCCAGCGGCGTACCGGTCGCGGTGACCAGGACCGAGACCTCCGCACGGGCCAGCGTCGCATGGACGTCCTCGGCCGGGCCGTAGCCGGTGGCGGCGAGCTGTACCGCGCCGTCGACGGCGTCGGCCGGCTCCGCCCAGTCCAGCGCCTGCGGCGACGGCCGGTACTCGGGGTTGTCCCGCCACTCCTCGATCTCGCCGGTCGGGCCGGACCGCCACTGCCCGATCAGTGCCCACAGCGGTGGCGCCCCCTCGCCCTGCCAGGTCAGATCGACCATGGCCAGCCAGTGGTCGGGGGCGCTGCGTGCCGCCTCGATGACCTCCGGCGGCGGCTCGGGCATGTCCTCGCCCGTCACGGGAACGCCCGCCGTCATCGCCGACTGTGTGCTTTCGTCCATGAAGCCCTCCGCCAACCCGCCGATCCGTTCCTGAGTGCACGAGCGGGCCCCGCAAACGCCAAGGCCTTCGCCCTGGCTCACCCTGCCCACGGGCGGCGCGGACGTCTTCGCGACGCACCGTGCGGAGGGCCCGGGTACGCCGCCTGGCCGTGCGCCCTGCGCCCGTACGGCGGACGCCGCAGCGCGGCGAGGGGCACCGGGACCGGCCGGTGTCCGCGTGTCACAGGGGCCGCATAGGCTGGTCGGATGCAGGAGCAGTACCGGACGCTCGCCCGCGAGGGTGTCCATGAGATCGAGATCAACAAGTCCCGCTTCCTCTGCGCGCTCGCACCCGTGGCGAGCGAGACCGAGGCCCAGGACTTCATCGCGCGTATCCGCAAGGAGCACCCGGGGGCACGGCACAACTGCTGGGCGTATGTCCTCGGCGCCGACGGCAACGTCCAGAAGGCGAGCGACGACGGCGAGCCGGGCGGCACGGCGGGCGTGCCGATGCTCCAGATGCTGGTGCGGCGTGAGATGCGCTATGTGGTCGCCGTCGTCACGCGGTACTTCGGCGGCGTCAAGCTCGGCGCCGGCGGCCTGATCCGCGCCTACGGGGGCGTCGTCGGCGAGGCGCTGGACACGCTGGGCACGGTCACCCGGCAGCGCTTCCGGCTGGTCACCGTCAGCGTCGACCATCAGCGGGCCGGCCGGGTGGAGAACGACCTGCGGACGACGGGGCGCGCGGTGCGGGAGGTCACGTACGGGGCCGATGTGCGCATCGAGGTCGGGCTGCCGGAGGCCGACCTGGACGGCTTTCGCGCGTGGCTGGCCGACGCGACGGCCGGGACGGCGGTGCTGGAGGTCGGCGGCGAGGCGTACGGGGAGCTGTGACGGGCACGTCGTGACGGGAATGCCGTGACGGCGGGGTGCTGCATGCAGGCGCCGGGGGCGCCATGACGGCACGGCGGAGCAGGCACCGGAAATTCCTGCCCCGACCGGTGCGCGCGGGCCCCGATCGTGCCAGCCTGTGGCGCGGCGAGCACAGCCGCGATCCGGCAGCACGGCCGGCACGAGAAGGGGCAGCCCCATGCCTGAACTCCTCAACGAGCGCGTGGGATTCGTCCGCCGCATCGGACTGTTCCAGGCCACCGCCCTCAACATGAGCCAGATGTGCGGCATCGGTCCCTTCGTGACCATCCCCTTGATGGTGGCGGCGTTCGGCGGGCCGCAGGCCGTCATCGGATTCCTCGCCGGCGCGGTCCTGGCACTCGCCGACGGGCTGATCTGGGCCGAACTGGGCGCCTCCCTGCCGGGCGCGGGCGGCAGCTATGTCTATCTGCGGCAGGCGTTCCAGTACCGCACCGGAAAGCTGATGCCGTTTCTGTTCGTCTGGACGGCCATGCTCTTCGTCCCGCTCGGTATGTCCACCGGGGTCATCGGCTTTGTGCAGTACCTGGGTTACCTCTGGCCGGACATGAGCCAGGGCCAGGGCGATGCCGTCGGCCTCGTCGTCACCGTGGGGATCGTCGTCCTGCTGTGGCGGCGGGTGGAGAGCATCGCCAAGCTCACCGTCGTGCTGTGGACGGTGATGATCGCCTCTGTCGTCCTCGTCATCACCGCGGCCTTCACCCACTTCAGCCCGGAACGCGCCTTCACCTATCCCGCGCAGGCCTTCGAGCTGACGTCGAGTCACTTCTGGATCGGCTTCGCGGCGGGCCTGACCATCGGCATCTACGACTACCTCGGCTACAACACCATCGCCTACATGGGCGCGGAGATCAAAGAGCCCGGGCGGACCATCCCGCGGGCCATCATCTGCTCCATCCTCGGCATCATGACGATCTATCTGCTCCTGCAGATCGGCACCCTCGGCGTCATCCACTGGAAGGACATGCTCGACCCGCACAACCCGGCCTCCTCGTCCGTCGCCTCCGCCGTCCTGGAAGCCGCCTGGGGCAAGGGCCCCGCCGAAGCCGTCACGGTGCTCATCCTCGTCACCGCCGTCGCCTCCGTCCTCGCCGGACTGCTCGGCGGCTCCCGTATCCCCTACGACGCCGCCCGCGACCGGGTCTTCTTCCGCCCGTACGGCACCCTCCACCCGCGCCACCGCTTCCCGGTACTGGGACTGCTGACCATGGGGCTCCTCATGGCCGCGGGCTTCCTCCTGGGCCGGCACACCGACCTGGCCACCATCATCCAGCTGCTGACCACCGTCATGGTGATCGTGCAGGCGCTGGCCCAGGTCGCCGCGGTCACCGTGCTGCGGCGCCGGCAGCCGACGCTGCGCCGCCCGTACCGCATGTGGCTCTACCCGCTGCCGAGCATCGTGGCGCTGGTCGGCTGGCTGGTGATCTACGGCTATGCGGACCGGAACGCGCCCGGTCGGCACCCCATTGCCTGGTCGCTGGCGTGGGTCGCGGCGGGCATTGTGGCCTTCGTGCTGTGGGCGCGCTACGAGAAGGAATGGCCGTTCGGCCCGAAGCGGATCAGCGAGGAGTATCTGGCGGAGCAGGCGGAGCAGGCGGCGCACGCGGAGAACGGGAAGAGCGCAGGGGATGCGGAGCGGGCTGATCCGGGCATCGAGCCGGTGCAGTAGCCGCCGGGGGACCGGCACAGGCCGACGTCCCTCGGCCGGCCCGGCGGCATTCCGACGCCGCGCCGCACCGTACGCGCCAGTACGGGGAAGCGGCCGCCCGGAGAATGTAGAAGGAGGAGGCAGAGGGAGGGAAACAGGGGGAGGAAGTCAGAAGCAGGAAGGCAGCGGCAGCTGTACGGGGACGCGGCGGACGGCACGAGCGAGCGTGCGTACCGCCTGAGCCCGGCGGAGGCGCGGAATGGCGACGAACGGCGTGGAACCGGGGGACCGGTGCCTGGTGACCGGGGCCACCGGCTACATCGGCGGGCGGCTGGTGCCGGAGCTGCTGGACGCCGGGTACCGGGTGCGGTGCCTGGCCCGCTCTCCCGAGAAGCTGCGTGACCACCCGTGGGCCGGCCGCGTGGAGGTGGTGCGCGGCGATGTCGGCGACGCCGCGTCGGTGGGTGCGGCGATGGCGGGCATCGACGTCGCGTACTACCTGGTGCATGCCCTCGGCACCGGCTCCGGCTTCGAGGAGACCGACCGCACGGCGGCCCGGATCTTCGGTGCGCAGGCCCGCGCGGCAGGCGTGCGCCGCCTCGTCTATCTGGGCGGCCTGACCCCCTCGGGCGTACCGGAGCGGGAGCTGTCGCCGCATTTGCGCTCGCGCGCGGAGGTGGGGCGCATTCTCCTCGCTTCGGGCGTGCCGACCACGGCACTGCGCGCGGCGGTGATCATCGGCTCCGGTTCGGCGTCCTTCGAGATGCTGCGCTATCTCACCGAGCGGCTGCCGGTCATGGTCACCCCGAGCTGGGTACGGACCAGGATCCAGCCGATCGCCGTCCGCGATGTGCTGCGCTACCTCGTCGGTGCCGCCCGGATGCCGGACGAGGTCAGCCGCGCCTTCGACATCGGCGGCCCCGACGTCGTCACGTATCTGGACATGATGCGGCAGTACGCGGCGCTCTCCGGACTGCCGCGACGGCTGATCCTGCCGGTGCCGGTGCTCACGCCGCGGCTGTCCAGCTACTGGGTCGGCCTGGTGACGCCCGTACCGCCGGGCATCGCCCGGCCGCTGACCGAATCGCTGCGGCATGAGGTCGTCTGCCAGGAACACGACATCGCGCGGTACGTCCCCGATGGGCCGGGGCGCCCGATCCCGTTCCCCAGCGCGCTGGCGTTGGCCCTGCAACGGGTGCGGGAGGCGAAGGTGACCACCCGCTGGTCCTCCGCGGCCGTGCCCGGCGCGCCGAGCGACCCGCTGCCCACCGACCCCGAGTGGGCCGGCGGCAGCCTCTACACCGATCGCCGCGAACTCGCCGTCGACGCCTCGCCGGATGCGCTGTGGCGGGTCATCGAAGCCATCGGCGGTGACAACGGCTGGTACTCCTTCCCGCTGGCCTGGGCGGTGCGCGGGTGGCTCGACCGGCTGGTCGGCGGCGTCGGGCTGCGCCGCGGCCGGCGCGACGCGGAACGGCTGCGGGTCGGGGACTCGCTGGACTTCTGGCGCGTCGAGGAGATCGAACCCGGCCGCCTGCTGCGGCTGCGCGCCGAGATGCGGCTGCCGGGGCCGGCCTGGCTGGAGATGCGGGTCGAGCACGGTGCGTCGGGCGGTGCCCGCTACCGGCAGCGGGCGCTGTTCCATCCGCACGGACTGCTCGGCCACCTGTACTGGTGGAGCGTTTCACCGTTCCACGCCTTCGTCTTCCGCGGCATGGCCCGCAACATCGCGCAGGCCGCCACCGCAGCCACCGCCACCCGGCCCGGCGGCCGGGCCCGCCGCCAGCGGGCCCGCGGCAAGGACGGACCGACGCCCCGATGAACCACCCCGGTCCTCCGGCGCCGCCGCACCCCGCGCGCCGGGACCCGCCTCACCCCGTCCCCGGGCGGGCCGACCGCTCCTGCCTGCCCAGGGCACGGCAGGGCATGAGCGCATGCACGGTCTTGCCGGACGGTGTGACACACACGGAGGTGGCGACCGCCAGCCGGCGGACCATCGGCCAGCCGAATCCGCCCCCGTCCCCATCGACGTCGGGTCGGCGTCCCACCGGCGGGACGGGACTGGCGTCCGACACGGACACCGCCACCGTGTCCCCGCAGACCGCCAGCCGCAGGGAACACGAGGCGTCGCCCGCATGCCGCACGGAGTTGGTGACCAGCTCGGAGACGACGAGCACCACGGTGTCGGCGGCCTCCTCGCACACCGGGGGCCGCAGACCCGCCAGAAACCGCGTGGCGACGTCGCGTGCGGTGGCCGCCGCCTGCGGGCAGCTCTCCAATGTCACCGCATGCGCCCGCGGTGACGGGTCCGGGCGAAGGGCCGCGGTGCTGCTCATCAGGTTCGCCGCCATGGTGTTCACGAAGCGTCAATCCCTTCTCACGATCACTGCCGGGCCGGCGCCCGGCCGCGGGCGCTGACCTGCCGCGCTCCGTCCGTCCCGGTCGCAGCGGCCATCTACCCCGGTCACGTTCCGTTATTCCGCGCGGATGGATGAGCGGGGCATCGGACCGCATTTCCGGCCGGACCTCCCGGATCTCCCGCACCGCCACCGGACCCGCTGACGTGGGCGGACCCCCTACGGCCACCTGCGGTTCGGTGCAGTGGTGCCCGCCCAGGTCGCCGAACGGGCCGAGCCGGTGAGGCAGGCAGATCATTGACCTTCTCGAGGCGCCGCGCCTACGCTCAATTTGATGTCTCATTGAGGTTGCAACGATCTGAGCGATCTCAGCGATCTCAGCGAAGCAGGTCGGAGTCCCGCGAAGTCGCCCCCGCCCGGTGTGCCAGGGCTCGTGCGTTCCCGGCGCACGGCGGTGAGGCCAGGAGAACTCCACATTGACACGCCGAAGTTTCGGCAACGCACCTCCCCCGAGAGGGGACGATCATGCGCACGAAAACCAGGATCCACCGCATTTCCGCGGCACTGTGCGCGGTGCCTTTCCTCGTGCTGGTCGGGGCCGGCGCCGCCAGCGCGGCTCCCACCGCCCGACCGGCAGCCGCACCTTCCCATTTCTACCCCTCGGGCTGCGACGACTGGGGTCGCGGCGGGTACTGCTACGACGGCTACGGCCCTCCCGATTTCTATGGCAACGGCTACGGAGTCGGCTACGGCCCCTCCGCATACGTCGTCGTTCTCTACTACTGATCATCCGGGCCGCTGGGCCGCGGAAATGGCGGACCCGGGCAACGGCCCTCGTCGACAAGCCTGACCTCCTCATTGAGCCTGACCTCCTCATTGAGGAGGAGGCGCCCTCTGTCTTTCCGAGGAATTCACGACCACTCGCTTCGCGCTCCTCAAGAAGGAGGGATCGTGCTCGCGAGCTAGCGCCCCGCGTCGCTGAATTTCGCTGAATAGTGGTTGGGCGGATCAGTCCGCTGCGCCGTCCAACAGGTGGCTGTGGCGCAGTCGCAGTGCCCGTTCTGTGCTGGCCGCCAAGGTGGCGACGCCGATCGCGATGTTGCCGCACTTCGGCACGTCGAGGGGCGAGGTGAAGGTCCCGGTGTGCCGGGCGATGCCCGCGGACTTGGTGAGCTGTTCGGCAAGTTGTGGGACGAGGACGGCCAGGGCCGCGACGAGCACGCACAGTGAGAGGAGATCGGCTCGCCCGGCTTCATGTCGCCCGAGCAGGCGCGGGGGCTCGAAGTCGGCCCGCAGAGCGACGTGTTCAGCCTCGGCGCCGTCCTCGCGTACGCGGCGACCGGGCGGCCCCCGTTCGGCAGCCACGCCATCGGGCTGCACGCGCAGTTGTTCCGGGTGGCCGAGGAGGAGCCGGACCTGGAGGGCGTGCCGGAGGACGTGCTCGGGCTCGTACGCCAGTGCCTGGAGAAGGCGCCCGAGGAACGGCCCACGCCTACGGAGCTTGTGGCCCGCACCGCCGCCGGGCAGGTGCGGCCGTGGCTGCCGGGAGAGGTGCTTGAGCAACTGGGACGGCATGCGGCGTGGTTGCTGGATCTGGATCCACAGGGACGTACGTCGGTTGTGCCTGTGGATACGCAGCCGGACGTGCCGGTGGAGGCTGCACCGGATGCGCGGGCGGACATGCAGCCGGACATTCCGGTGGAGGCGTATCGGGAGGTGCAGCCCGACGTGTCGGCGGTTGATTGGGTGGGCACCTCGACGTCCGGCGGCCGCCCGACGCAGCCGAGTGCCCCGCCCGCGCGGTCACGGTTCAAACGGGCCCGATTCCTCGGCGCTGTCGTCGGAGTGCTGGTTCTCGCGGTCGGCGTGTCGATCGCGGCGCATTCCTGGGACGGCAACGGCGCGGACCCCGGTGGAAGCGGCGGTACGAACGGTGGTGCGGGCGGCAGCGAGGAGCCCACCCCGGCGGCGGTTGCCGTGCCGAAGAATTTCCTCGGGGCGTGGGAGGGCGTGCCGTTGAGCGACACGCGCGTACGTGTCGAGTTCAAGAAGGACGAGCAGCACCGCACGGTCGCCAGGTCCTTCTTCCTGACCGGCACGTCGCTCTGCGTGGTGAACAAGGAACCGAAGAAGGCGTCCAAGGGCTCGGTTTCCCTGGGGGACGCCCGTAGCGAGAACGCCTTCAGCGGCGGCACGTGCACGTTCCTGCCGTCGTACACCCTGAAGACCCGTAAGGACGGCAACCTCAACTTCGCCACCGACAACGGCCAGTACAAGGCCGTCCTTTTCAAGGCCAGGGCCGGCGAGGCGCCCGTGCCCGAGAAGTACGTGGGGCAGTGGGTGCCCAAGGGCGACGGGAAGGACCCGACGGCCCAGGTCACCATCGAGCAGGCGAAGACCGGGAATTTTTTCGTCCGGGGCTGGGACAACTCCCCTCAGAAGCGCTGCGCTTGGAAAGAGGTCCTGGTGTTCGTGAACGACACCGGTCTCATCTCCAGGCCGGTCTACCGGCGCGGATCGGCGGATCGCTGCGGCATGGCTCCCACCGGCGCCCGTGGGTACACCCTCGCCGGCTCCGGCATCCTGTCCATGGGCGATGCGGCGCGGAAGTGGGAGTTCGTCCGCAAGCCCGGCGCGTAACGCATACGTACGGGGCACCGACCAACAGCTCCTTGCTCGCTGCCGGCCCCTCTACGGCGCCCAGGGCGTCCCGGCGATCCCGGCCAGCACAAGGCCCGCCGCGAGTACGGGAACCGCGTCAACGGCCTCGGCAACGGCATCTGAAGGGGAACGGGGAGTATCCCCAGGCCCGGGGCTACTCCGTTGCAGAGTTCATGCTGCGGCCCCGTCCGGCTCTGGATGCACTGTTCGCCAGCAGCCCCTGGAGGATCAGGTGACGTCCCACGCCGCCTCGATCATCCGAAAGATCTCGTCCAGCGCGGCGTCCGGGTCGGCCGCCTCGCGGGCCAGCGCATAGGCGTCGATCACGAACCTCGCGATCGTCCGGCAGGCCGTTGCGCTCTGTGACAGGTCGGGATCGGCGACGAGGGCCGTGGCCAGCGACTCCGCGTGGCGTAGCCGCATCGACTCCTCGTACTCCCGCAGGGCACGTGACGCGTCGATCATGTGGTAGATCGGGGCGGTGCCGTCCCCCGTGCAGTGCCGGACCATGGCCTGGATCTCGCGGCGCAGTGCGGGGATGAGTGGCTCGTGCGGCCCCCGGCCGGTGACCGCCTGCGTGAGGCGCTGCTCGAAGTTCTCGTCCTGCTCGAACACCAGGGCCTCTTTCGAGGCGAAGTGGGAGAAGAGCGTGGTGACGGCCACGTCGGCCTCGGCGGCCACGTCACGGATGCCCACCGCGTCGTACCCGCGCTCCAGGAAGAGCCGCAGGGCGGTGTCGGCGATCTTCTGGCGGGTCGCGGCCTTCTTGCGTTCACGGCGTCCGGTCGTCGGCACGGTCATGCCCTGACGCTATCAGGTGCATAGCTGTAACAGTTCCAAAACGCTAACCGTTAGTGTTACGGTCGGCGGCATGAAGAGAGTGAGCTTCGCCGAGTTCGGCGGTCCCGATGTTCTGCACCTCACCGATGCCGAGGAGCCCCATGCGGGCCCCGGCCAGATACGCGTCGCCGTGCGGGCGGCGGGCGTGAACCCGGTCGACTGGCGGATCCGTGAAGGCCAGTTCCAGAAGCTCCGCCCGGTCGAGTTGCCTGCCGGAGTCGGGCAGGACGCCGCCGGGGTGGTGGACCAGATCGGCGAGCACGTCGAAGGGGTCGAGGTCGGTGACCGCGTGTTCGGGCGGGGCTCGAGTACGTATGCCGAGTTCGCCGTCCTCGCGGCCTGGGCCCGTATGCCCGAGGGCCTGACCTTCGAAGAGGCGGCCGGGTATCCCTCCGTGGTGGAGACCGCGCTGCGCATCATCGGTCAGGCCGGTGTGCGGTCCGGGCAGACGCTGCTGGTCAGCGGCGCGTCCGGGGGAGTTGGATCGGCGGTCCTCCAGATCGCCCGCGAGCGCGGCATCACGGTGATCGGCACGGCCGGAGCCGCGAACCAGGAGTATCTGCGGAGCCTGGGCGCCCTCGCCACGACGTACGGCGAGGGCTGGGTCGAGCGGGTGCGGCAACTCGGACAGGTCGACGCGGCGCTCGATCTGGCCGGGTCGGGCGTGATCCGCGAGCTCGTCGAGCTGACCGGGGATCCGCGGAGGGTGGTCTCCATCGCCGATCGCGGTGCGCCGGAGCTCGGTGCCCGGTACTCCGGCGTGACCGGGAGCGTTCCGCAAGCCCTCGCCGAGGCCGTCCGCCTCATCACGCGGGGAAAGCTCCACATCCCGGTCGAGAAGTCGTACCCGCTCGCCGAGGCCCCGGCGGCACACATCGACAGCCGGGCCGGTCACACGCGCGGGCGCCGGGTCATCGTCGTCTGAGCCGTTCACCGCCCGGTCGCACGGCCCGACGACCTGCCTTCCTTCCAGTGATCCTGCCGGGCCCACCCGGCAGGTGTGCGACACGCAAGGAGCCCCATGCACACTCCTGTCACGATCATCGGCGCCGGACTCGGCGGCCTCGTCCTGGCCCGCGTCCTGCACCTCCACGGCATCCCGGTCACGGTCTACGAGGCGGAGTCCTCCCCAACGGCGCGTTCGCAGGGCGGGATGCTCGACATCCACGACTACAACGGCCAACTCGCCCTCAAGGCCGCCGGACTGATGGACGCATTCCGCAGCCTCATCCTGGAGGGTCGCCAAGCGATACGAATCCTGGACCGTAACGGAACCGTCCTGCTCGACAAGGCCGACGACGGCACGGGCGAAAGCCCCGAGGTACAGCGCGGCGAGCTGCGGCAGATCTTGCTGGACGCACTCCCCGACGGCACCGTCCGATGGGGCCACAAGGCCACTGGCGTCCGCGCCCTCACCGAGGGCCGCCACGAGGTGACCTTCGCAGGCGGCGCCGCCGTCGTCACGAACCTGCTGGTCGGCGCGGACGGCGCATGGTCACGAGTCCGACCGCTGCTCTCCGGCGCCACACCCGAATACGTCGGCCGGTCCTTCGTCGAGACCTCCCTGCACGACGCCGACACCCGGCACCCGGCCACCGCGAAAGCGGTCGGCGGCGGGACACTCGTCGCGCTCGACCCGGACCGGAACGGGAAGTGGCTCGTGGCTCACCGGGAGAAGAGCGGGGTCCTCCGCACTTACCTCACCCTGGCCAAGCCGCAGGACTGGTTCGCCACCATCGATTTCACCGATGCCGCCGCGGCCGCCGAGCGGATCGCGGAGGAGTACGACGGCTGGGCACCGCAACTCACCGCACTGATCACCGCCGGCCGGACCGCGCCGGTCCTGCGCCCCCTCCACGCCCTGCCGGTCGGGCACCGCTGGGACCGGGTGCCGGGAGTGACCCTGCTCGGCGACGCCGCCCACCTCTCAACCCCCAACGGTGAAGGCGCCAACCTGGCCATGCAGGACGGTGCCGAACTCGGAAAGGCCCTCGCCGCACACCCCGACGACATCGAGACCGCCCTCACCTCATACGAACAAGCGCTGTTCCCCCGCAGCGCCGCGGCCGCCGCCGAAGTCGCCCACCACCCCACACCCCAGGACGTGATCAACTTCTTCACCGTCCGAGACCAAGCGGGAATCTGACAGTCCCGCAGAGATGAGCGACTGTGGTGGTGTTGAGAGTCTGCGCGACCTGGGCGATGGAGAACTCCGGTGACGCGGCCGCGCCACGGGCATGACCTTCGGTTCACGGCTGCAGCGCAGCGCTGCTTCCCAGGACCTCAACGCCCGCGCTCCCAACGGCTCCCCGCTGCCGACGACATCACACCGCCACCACGAGAGTCGAGCCAAGTTGCACCAGGAAAGGGGCCGTTTCACGCCGTTTCCATGGACGAGTGAGCCACCCGCCGCGACAGGTCCGGGCAGCCACCGTCATGCCCGAGTTTCGACGGCGCCGCCCGTCCCTCTGCACCGTCCCGAACGCAGACGCATACCCAACGTCAGCCCGGCCGATACGGCTTTCCTCAGAACTTCGCAGGGCGGTTTTACCCATTCCCACTGCGGGGCTTAGGGTGCCTCAAATGTTCGCGGCCATACCCTTCGTACGTACTGTGGACCCGGCGCCCGAAGGGCAGCAGGCTCCCGTCCCCCACGCCCCCGTCCCACGCGTCGAGCCCAAATCCGGTGGGAGAGATCCGTTCTTCGACAACGCGAAGTACCTGGCGGTCGTCCTCGTCGCCATCGGGCACACGTGGGAGCCGCTCACACACGGCGGCCGGGCGGCGATGGCGCTCTACATGACCGTCTACACCTTTCATATGCCAGTTTTCATCCTCATCTCCGGCTTTTTATCCCGCGGGTTCGACCTCAGCCCGGCCAAGCTCAAGCGGCTCATCACCAGTGTCGCCGTGCCGTACGTGGTGTTCGAGGTCCTCTACACCTGCTTCCAGCGATGGGTGCAGGACGACCCGAATGAGCCGATCAGCCTCACCAACCCGTACTACCTGGATTGGTTCCTGGCAGCCCTCTTCGTCTGGCGGCTGAGCACCCCGATCTGGAAGCTGGTGCGTTGGCCCGTCCCGCTGGCTCTGGTGATCGCCGTGCTCGCGGCGACCTCACCCCAGGTCGGCAACGACTTCGCCATGATGCGCGTTTTGCAGTTCCTGCCGTTCTTCGTCCTCGGACTGCACCTGACGCCGGCCCACTTCGACCTGCTGCGGCGGCGCGCGATCCGCGTCGCGGCAGCGCCGGTCATGCTGGGCGCCGTTGTCTTCGCGTACTGGGCCGCGCCGCGCATCAACGTCGCATGGTTCCGGCACAACAACGCCGTACAGGATCTGGGCGTGCCGGCGTGGATCTCCCCGGTCATGGAACTCGCGCTGTTCGGCTGCTCCATGGTGCTCGCGGTGTGCTTCCTGGCCCTGGTGCCACGGCGGCAGGCATGGTTCACGAAGCTGGGCGCGGGCACGCTGTACGGCTATCTGCTGCACGGTTTCGTGATCAAGATGTCGCGCTGGTTCGGCTGGTACGACGACGTCCCCTGGGTGCGCACGCCGGTCGGCGAGATCGTGGTGACGGTGCTGGCTGCCACGCTGATCACGCTGCTGTGCACGAGGCCGGTGCGGCGGGTGTTCCGGTATGTGATGGAGCCGAAACTGTCCTGGGCGTTCAAGGAGGACGCGGCTGCGGTGGCGCGGGCGCGAGCGGGCACGGCCGACGCCGTGTCCTCAAGCTCCGCCGGCTACTGACTTTTTCGCATGTGCTGCACGGCGACGAAGTCGGCCTCGCCGACCAGTCCGGCCTCACCCGGGTCAGTTGTCGACGTATTTGCGCAACACGGCCTGGTAGTCGGCGAATTCGGGCTCGGTGTGGAGCACGTCGGTGTTCTTCTTGAGGTAGACCAACCCCGGGCAGTCGGGCTTCGTGGTGCCCTGCAGCCGCTCGCTGCCGACCTCCTTGCCCGTCCTGGCCTCGTACACGGTGACGTCGTACACGCCGCGGTACAGCTTGATGGTGTCCGTCGTGAACTTGCAGTCGGTCAGGAACTCGCCCTCGTCGGGGGAGTCCAGGCAGGCGATGAGCTGGACCCGGCGCGGGTCGAGCTTGATTCCGCTCCAGTGGTCCGCCGTGCCGGAGGCCGGGAAGGCCAGGCGGGGGGAGCCGGACTCGCTGAGGGTGAACATCGCAATCGGGTGCGGGTCCGCGCCCGTGTGGGCGGCCGCCTGCGGGAAGTACTTGCGGGCCATGCCGTCGCCGCAGCCGGACTCGAAGTCGGAGACGCGGCTCAGCGCCTTGTCGCTGGCCTTCGGCTCGAACATCACCCAGTAGGCGCCGTAGCCGACCGCTGCCACCATGACCACCGCGGTCGCCCGGAGAAACAGCGTCCGCCGCCTGTGCCGTTCCGGCCGCAGGTCCTGGCCGGAGACCCCGCCGGCCCTGCGCCTGTTTGCCAGGTGGTATCCGAGGTAAAGGACCGGGGCGGCCGCCGTCACGGCGAACAGGACGCCGACCGGCGGGTTTCCGCCCTTGAAGGCGATCACCGAGAAGATCACCGAGATGCCGATGAGCAGGACTATCAGCTTGGCCATGAACACATCTTTCCGTGGGGACCAACAGCGAGCCCGAAGGCCACCGACGACAGGCGAGTTCGCCCCGGCGATTCCGTACCGAGGGGCCGCGTTCGGACGTTCTCCGGAGGTTGATCAGGCAACTGGCGCGGTGAAGGATTCTTCCCGGCATTCGGCTCGGCAGCCGCAACCGCAGCCACTCCGCCCGTCGCCGTCAGTCGGGCACTGCGGGGCCTGCAGCAAGCTAGTACGTGAATTTCGCATATGCCACCTTCCTTCCGTCCACCGTGCGCGAGCCCTTCGGTGGGAAACGACCGACGCTGCGCGGTCTGCCTGCGCCGGACGGCGTCGACGCTAACCACTGCCGATGAAATGGCGATGACATGACGGCGGCCTCGCCGGTGGGTATGCCGGAGTCTGCCGGAAGAATGTGCATGATCCGGCTATGGCGATCGCGGTCAACCGGCGGCTCTCGCGTACTTCTCCGCCCGAGCGCATGGCCGACGAGCCGGTGCGCGGTCTCGTCCCGTGCGGCAGGCGTCGAGAGGGGTGCAGCCGCGGATTCCTGGAGTGGCCGCCGCGCAGCCGTCCGCGGAACCCGTCGTGTTCAGCAGGTCGGTTTCACGGGGCGCAGTCGTAGAGGGTGAAGCTTCCGTCCGAGATTCGGCCGTAGGCGCGCGGCGGGATGCGCGTGCAGTTCTTCTTCACCCAGAGCGTTGCCGGTGTGGACGGGCGGCGTGTGGTCAGCAGGGCGTAGCGGAGTTGGTGGGTGGAGACCAATGCACTCAGCCGCGGGGCGGTCGGAAACGGGGTGAGGCCGGTGAATCCGCCCATGACCAGCACCGGTTGGGAGGTGGCGCGAAGCAGCGGCTCGGCGCCGTACGCGGCTTGGGTGGCGAGGAGGTACTTCTCCCGGGAACGGTGCGCGGTGAGGTAGTTCAGCAGTGCGGTGTCCCGTACGGACGGGGTGTTCAAGGCGCCGGCCCGGATCTTGGTCCGGTGGTGGCGCATGTCGAGGTAGCCGGCTCCGACCGGTCCGGCCAGCGGCGACATCGGCGAGCCGGCGTACCGCGGATCCAAGCAGGCGGTGGCCCAGACAGCCGGGGCGAGCAGCGTGGATGCCAGGCCTGCCGCCAGGGCGCTGTGCACCGCTCGCCGCGTGCTGCGTGGCCCGCAGGACCACAGGCCCACGGTCCCGCACAGGCCGAGCATCAGCACCACCGGCAGCAGCCAGGGCGCGAAGCGGCCATGCGGACCGTCAATGACCACGGCCCATAGTGCGGTCAGTCCGACCACGGCGGGCAGCGCCGCCCGGCGCGGGCCGCCGGCGCGGTATGCGGCCCAGAAGAGGGCCGCTCCGCCACCGGTCAGCGCGGCCAGGGCCGGTGCGAGTACGGCGGTGTAGTAGCCGTGGTTGCCGTTGGAAGTGCTGAACACCGCGACGTGCACCGCCAGCCAGCCGCCCCACAGCAGGAACCCGGCGCGCGGCCCGTCGGTGCGCGGCTGCCCCGCGCGCCACAACAGGCCGAGCACCAGGGCCAGTACGGCGAGCGGCAGCAGCCAGGCTATCTGCGGACCGACGATGTGGTTGACCAGCATGGTCCAACCGGTGTTGCCGGAGGTGCGGCTTGCGGCGGTGCCGGCGACGGCGCCCAGTGCGTGGGGGTCATGGCCGAAGCGGCTCAGCCCGTTGTAGCCGAAGACGAGCGTGAAGGGGTTGTTGTTGGTGGTCCCGTCGGCGTAGGGGCGGCTCTCGGCGGGTGTCGCCCACAGCAGCAGCACCCAGGAACAGGAGACGGCGAGTGCGGTGGCTCCGGCGGCCAGCAGCCGCCGGGCCCGGTCCCACCGGGAGCCGGGGGCGGCCAGTTGGTACACCGCGGCGAAGACGGGAAGGACCAGCCAGGCCTGGAGCATCTTGGCCTGGAAGGCGAGCCCCACCCATATGCCGCAGACGAGCAGCGGCAGCAGCTTCCCGGTCCTGACCGCCTTCTGCAGCGCTCCCGCCGCGAGGACCAGCAGCAGGACGAGCAGGGTGTCCGGGATGGTGTGCCGGTTCAGTGCGACGGTGATCGGGGTGAGGGTGAGTGCCAGCGCGGCGAGCAGCCCGGCCGGCGCGCCGGCCCAGGCTCGGACGATCCGGTGCAGCGCCCAGACGGCCGCTACGCCCTCCAGCGCCTGCGGCAGCGCCGCCGCCCAGTCGTACGGCCCGAAGAGCTTCACGGAAAGGGCCTGCGGCCACAGCGCACCGGGGATCTTGTCCAGGGTGATCGAGCCGCTCGGGTCCAGGCCGCCGAAGACGAAGGTGTGCCAGTCCGCGGCCATGGACCGGACGGCCGCGCCGTAGTAGGGGTGCACCCCGGCACGGTCGATGCCCCAGGCGTAGAGCACCGCGGCCATGGCCAGGATCAGCAGGAGAGTCCACAACTCCCAGTCGCCGGGGACGCGTTGGAGCCAGGCGGCTCGCCAACCTCCTCCGGTGGGGTGGGCGCCTTCGGGGCGGCGGTCGGTGGAGTCCCGGGTGAGGGGTGTGGGGGCCATGGCGGGGCCTCTCAGGGGGCGTCGGACTGGGGCGATCAGGGAGCGGCCGGCGGGGGACGGTCAGCGGGGCGGCGGCTTCACAGACGGCGGGCCATGCGCCACCCCTGGGCGTAGAAGCCGTCGCCGTCGAGCCGCGCGCGGCCTGCGAGATCGCCCATCGTGGGTCCGTTGGCCCGCGAGCGGCTGGAGTAGAAGCGCGGATGCCCGTCGTCGTCCGTCCCCAGGTAGATGCCGCAGTGGTCGATACCGTGCGGTCTGCCGATGTCGATGGCGAAGAAGACCAGGTCGCCGGGTTGCAGCAGGCTGATGTCGGCGGGCGGTCGGCCGGTGTTCGGGATCAGCAGTACGCCGGGGGCCCGGGTGGCGATGGCGTAGGCCCGGCGGGGCAGGCCGATCCCCGCGGTGTTGGTGGCGTGCATGGGGTACCCCATGCGGTAGCCCCAGATCAGGCGCATGAAGCCGGAGCAGTCCACGTCGCCGTAGCGTGCCTTCTCCGGGTCCTTGCGGGTGCCGTCCGGGAAGGTCCAGGGGGTGCCGAGGTAGTCGTAGAAGTCCGACTTCTCGTCGCGGTAGTGGAACGAATCCAGCGACTGTCCGGGGACGCGGGGTCCGAAGTGGGCCTTGCCCGCGTAGCGCAGGCCGGCGGCGGTGCGGCGGTCGGGTGCCCCGTCGCCGTACTGGAAGGCCACGCCGAGGACGTCCGGGCTGCGGTCGGCGAGGGCCTTCGGGAACCACTCGCGGAACCACCGCGTGCGCGCGTGGCCCGGCCGCCATCCGTCGGGCAGCAGCCGCACCCAGGCGTTGCCGCGCACCACCGCGCTGGTGGTGCGCGGCTCGCTCCAGGTACGGGCCGGGCCGGTCAGCAGTGCGGTGCGCGCGCCGTCGGTGAAGGTGGCCAGCACGCGGCCGTCGGCGGCGCGGACCACCGTACGGGCGGGCGTCCGGTGGCGCTCGAAGCGGTAGCCGCCGGTCGGCGCCCGGAAGTCACCGTGCGGGTCGCCGGCATCGCCCGGTGCGAAGTGGTGCCGTGCGTAGACGCTGACCGCCGCGGCGGTGGCGGCCAGACCGGCGACACCGCTCAGGACCTGACGGCGGCTGGGGCCGCGGCGCGGGGTGGGGACGGTTCCCATGGTGACCTCCTCGACGTGCGGATGGGCGGCGGACAAGGCGGGTCCGGCTCGGTCAGGCGGTGGGCAGCGCCCCCAGCAGGAGCCCGGAGACGAGCACCACATAGGTGCCGAGGGTCACCGCGGTGGTGGAGATCGCGGTGGCCGCCATGGGCTGGCGGACCAGCTGATAGGCGATCAGGCCGGGCACGATGAAGCCCAGGGTCTGTGTGGTGTAGAGCAGCGGGAACTCGTGCTGGAGCGCGAGCATCACCGTGGCCTGCAGCACCACCGCACACAGCACCACGGCGGCGAACAGCCGCTTCCCGTACAGGATCACCTGGCGCTGCAGGACCTTGGTTGCGAAGAAGGTGAGTGCCGTGACGCCGATCATCAGTGCGGCCCGGCCCGCGTCGGTGACCAGGGTCAGCGCCAGCCAGCCGGGCGTGATCATGCCACCGGGAGAGAGGTTCGTGGTCAGATAGCACACCAGCGAGAAGACCAGTCCGAGGGCGATCCCCAGCGCGGCTGTCTCCGGAGTGACGGTGACGGGGATCATGGCTGCTTCCTTGTCGGGTCGTACGGGGCGTGGTGGCCGACGGGGGCGGGAATCGGGGGATGCGGGCCGGGCTCCGGACCGTTCAGTGGTGCCACCCAGCTGTACGGCTCCGGCTCGGGCGGGTGCGCGACCGCGAGGGGTTCGCCGGTGCCGTCCGCGGCCAGTTCACCGAGGTGCTCCAGGAACAGTTCGCCCTGGCCGTGGATGTTGCCGATGGCCACCAGCGAGGAGTCCGGGCCCAGTTCGGCGAGGAGGGTGCGGGTCAGCTCGGCCGCGTCCCGCCGGTCGCCGCCCAGGTCCACCACGCGCCCGGACGACCAGCCCGGTGGGATGCCGTCGCGGGCGCTCTTGGTGGGGTGCCCGATCAGGAAGACGGTCTCCGGGTTCAGATCGGGGACGATCGCCCCCATCTGCCCGTTGCGTTCCACCCGGTCCGGGCGGCAGTTGATGACCACGTTGAGCGGGCGGCGGATCGCGCCGAGTTCCTCCAGCTGACGGACGTTCATCAAGGTCGACTCGGGGTCGTTGGCCGCGAAGACATTGGCGAAGCGCAGCCGTTTGCCGTCGGGGGTGCGGTAGCGCTCCACGGAGAGCACGCCGGGGTCCGGCGGCGCGTCCCACATACCGCGCAGCGCGGTGTCCCGGTCCACGCCGAGCAGCTCCGCCACCGCCAGCGCGATGGCGACGTTCTCCTTGAAGGTGAACCAGCTGAACCCGCGCAGCTCCTCGTCGGTGACCGACTCGGGATCGACCGCGATCAGATGGCAACTCCGCTTGTCCGCCTCCTCCTCGAGGATGTGCAGTCGCTCCCGCTCGGCGGTGACGCAGACCCCGCCGACCGGCATCGACCGGCAGAGCGAGCGGGCCACGTCGTCCAGGGTGGGTCCCATCTCCTCGAGGTGGTCCTCGCGGACGTTGCACAGCACACCGATGGTGGAGCGGATCAGCTTCTCCTGGTTGACCTCCTGGAGTGCGGGCATCACCGCCATGCACTCGATCACCAGCGCATCCGGCCGGTACGCCGCCGCCCGCCGGACGATGCCGATCTGCTCCACGACATTGGCGATGCCGAACTTGCGGTACACCGGCTCCTCGGTGGCGTCCGGGTGGATGAAGCGGGCCGCGGTGCCGGTCGTCTTGGCCACGGTGACCAGGTCACCGCCGCGCAGCGCCCCCGCGCACAGCCGGGTGATGGAGCTCTTGCCGCGAATGCCGTTGACCAGCACACGGGTGGGGATCTGCGCCAGCGCCGCGTAGTGGCGCCGCTGTTCCAGGACGCCGGCGACCAACAGTGCCGCGCAACTCAGCAGCAGTACAACATAGAGGAAAAGCACGTCAGTTGATCCTTTACGACCCCGGGACACTTCCGCATCGGGACGACTGGGCAGGGACAGAGGCCGGGTCGGTTCCACCGCCACGGCCCCGGTCCGCGAGCGCCTGCCGGAGCAGTTCCAGGCTGCGGGTCACCGAGCCGCACTCGTCGTGGTGGACCGGGTACAGCACCGTGCGACGATCGCCACCGGCCAGCCGCTCCGCGCATCCGGCAAGGGCACGTAGCGGCCTGACGACCACGATGTGCAGCCAGCCCAGGCAGGCGATGCCCGCGGCCAGGGCGAGCAGCCCGGAGAGCGTGGTGCGCGCCTGGACTTGATAAACCGTCAGTTTGAGCGCCGCGGCGGGCTCCGCCGAGACCACCCGCCAGCCGAGTCCGGCGGCGGGCCCCGTCCGTGCCAGTGGAGCGGCGGCCGCGACGGACGGGCCGGCGCCCGGCGTGGTTTCCGCACGCAGTACGGCCGACACCGGGCTGCCCACACTCCCGGGCGCCGCCTCGGTCCGGGCCACCAGGCGGGTGAAGCCCTGGCTGGGCAGCGGCTCGAAGGCCTGGAAGCCGACGCTTGCCGCGAGCACCCTGCAGCGTTCGTCGGTGAGCCAGAGCCTGCCGAGACCCGGCCGGGACAACGGGCTGTTCAGCGCGTTCACATCGATCTCGGCGAAGAGTACGGCCGGGGCCGCGTTCTTGGCGGTCTTGGCGGTCTTGGCCGACGGGATCTGGGCGTAGGCGGCGATCGCGGGGATCCTGCCCTCGGTGTTGACCCGGGTGATTCCGCTGCCGGTCGGCGCATGGACGAGCGTGCGCAGCGGCTCCTGGCCCACCCGCGTCAGGATGGCGCCGGTGCGGTCCAGTACGTACAGCGAGCGGTACTTGGGATGGCCGGCGAGCGCACGCCGCAGCGCGTCCGTCGTCCGCTCCCGTGACTGCCCGGAGGCGGCCGACGCCACCTCCCGGAGGTCGGTGTAACTCTGGTCCAGGATCTGCCGCACCCGATCAGCGGCGGCCTCGGTGCGTGACTGCTGGTCGGCGACGACGGCGGCCGGTACGGCCTTGCCGGCCTGCACACGGTGTATCAGGAACAGCATCGGCACCCCCCATGTGGCGATCAGCAGCACGCCGGCGAGAGCCACGGACCGGACACCGGGGCGTCGGCGCACCGGCGGCGCGGGCTCCGGTCCCGTCTCACCCAGCAGTTGGCGACGTATCGACTCCAGTGCCCGGCCGGTCCTGCCCAGCTCGCCGAAGGCGGCAACTGGCACCGGCCGTGCCAACTCCTCCCGCGCCCCGGGGGTCTCCGATGCGCCCTTGGCCAACCGCGCGGCGGACAGGTGGAGCCGCAGCAGCGGACGCTGCACGGTGCCCCACAGCGCCACGGTGACCAGCGCGGTGATCACCAGCAGCGCGCCGGCGGCCACGATGGCGAACCGGGTGTAGTCGGGGCCGCCCTTCGCCGGAGGCACGTCCCTGAACGTGAGGATCGTCAGCCCCAGGCCGGAGGCCACGTCCTTCCCGTCCGCCGCGGCGACCGCTGCCCAACCCGCGACCCGGCGCAACCCGCCGTGGCCGTCACCGAGCAGGCTTCCGGCAGCGTCCGTGGTGCGTGGAACGGCGTTCGCCGCGCGCTCCACCGCGGCAAGCAAGGCACGGTCGCCGGTGCCGGACGCCCGGACCGGGCCACCGGCGGTAGCGGTGGCGAGCACTTTGCCGTTCCGGCCGACCAGTTGACCGGTGCGCCCGCCCCCGTACACGTGGGGCGCGACGAGCTTTTCGGAGACGACCAGCAGGAGTGTGCGCGCGTCACTTCCCTGGCTCCCGTCCAGGTCCCGCGCCTGGTCGGCATTCTCGTCCTGGTCGTGCCTCGGAGCGGGCACGGCAACCCGGGCGAAGAACAGGAGCCGGGGACCGGCGCTCCCCGACGTGACCAGCCGGGGCGCGACGTCTTTGGACCGTGCCAGGGCGGTCACGTCCACATCGGTCAGCGGCACCGGTTCGCCGTCGGCCGCGATCCGCTTGCCGGTGTTCGGGGCGAGCAGCACACCGCCCTGCACGGAACGTCCGGCCGAAGCCCGGGGCGCCACAAGGGACTTCATCACCTGTGCCGCAGTGCTGCCGGCGGGGGGCGTGACCGACGCTGCGGAGTGGCGCAGTGCAGTGGCCCTGGCGTTGACGGAGGTGGCAACCGAGAGGGCGGTGTCGGCGGCGATCTGGCGTTCCGTGTCGCTCAACGCCTGGGGTACGTCCCGTTCGCGAACGGTGCCGAGACCGAGCGCGGAGAACGCGGCGACCGCCAGCAGCGTGCAGAGCAGTGCGGCGATCGGTGGGCGGACGCCTCCGAGGAGGGGCATGTCGGCGCGGCGTCGGGTGCGGTGTCGACGGGGCGCGCGGGCAACCGGGTGCAGGGCAGGCGTCCTCTCGGCACAGGGGAATCCATGGAGAAACTCGCGGTACGAGCAAGTCCTCTCACGATAAAATCACAAAATCGTTCGTGTCTCGTTCCCGGGTACGGGTGCAGGTGCAACCGCTGCGCCCAACCCGCGCCGGAGCGCGGCCGCTTGGACCCCTCCCGCCTCATCCGGAGGCAGGGCATGGGGCGTGGAGCGTGGGGCCAGGACACCGCCCACATCACCGATTGCTCGCGGGCGACAACTGCCCGCATACGCAACGGGCGTTGTGGCGGCCGCGGCGAAAACCGGTACCGAACACCGCTACGATGTGCGGCTATTCGCCGGTCACATTTGCGATCGCCATCGTGGAGAGGGCTGCCCATGAAACACGCACGGAGAAAACCCCGCAGCCGGTTCCGCGACCGGGTCGCCGGCACCACAGGAGCACTGGCCGTCGTCCTGGGCGCCGGGATCGGGCAGGCCGCCGCCGCCGGGAAGCCCGCCGCGGCGCCCACTGCCAAGGAGGCGCCCCTGGACACGGCGGACGCCCCGGGTGCGCTGACCCTCCCCGCCCCTAGCGGGCACTACCGGGTCGGGACGGTCAACCTCCATCTGCTCGATACGAAGCGCACGGACCCGTGGACGCCGGACCGCCGGCCGCGCGAGCTGATGGTCTCGCTGTGGTACCCGGCCACGCACACCGCCGGTCACCCCGCCGCGCCTTACTTGGAGCCCGCCGCCGCCGCGCACTTCCTGGCCGTCCGAGGGCTGCCGCCGAACGCAGTCACCCTGCCCACCACCGCCGGCCACACCGGCGCCCAGGTGGACCCCAAGGCCGGCAAGCTGCCGGTAGTGCTGTACTCGACCGGGCGGGGATCGGACCGTGCGACGGGTACCGCGCTCGCCCAGGACCTGGCCAGCCGCGGCTACCTGGTCGTCACCCTCGATGACACCCACGATGACAGCGAAGTGCAGTTCCCCGGGGGCCGGCTGGAAGTGGCCACGATGCCGCCAGGCGTCCCTGCGTCGCGCGTGATCGCCGCGCGGGCCGCGGACACCCGCTTCGTCATCGACCAGCTGGCCGCCATCAACCGTGGCCACAACCCGGACGTGGACCACGCGCCGCTCCCTCACGGGCTGTCCCACTCGGTGGACATGAACCGCATAGGAATGTTCGGCGCTTCCCTTGGCGGAGCGGTCGTGCCGGAGGCCATGCACGTGGACCACAGGATCCACGCCGGTGCGAACCTGGACGGCCAGTTCTTCGGCCCGGCGAAGACCCGCGATCTCAACCGGCCCTTCCTGCTGTTCAGCTCCCAAAACCACAACCGCAACAGTGACGGGAGCTGGGCCACCTTCTGGAAACACCTGCACGGCGAGCGCTTCGACCTGAAGCTGCGCGGTTCCGAGCACCTCTCCTTCATGGACTACGCGGCTCTCTGGCCCCAGATGGCCGGCCCGCTCGGCCTGTCCCCCACCCAACTCGTCCAAATGTTCGGCACGATCGCCCCCGACCGCGCCATCGAGATTCAACGCACCTACCTCGCGGCCTTCTTCGACAAGGAACTGCGCCACCAGCCCAGCCCGCTTCTCGACGGTCCCTCCCGCCACTACCCGGAGATCGCCTTCGTACGCTGAACCGGCCGGCCGTAGCCGTGGTGCGGATCGGCGGCCGGGCCGCGCTGCTGCGGCGGCTCGGGCCGGGCCGGACTGTCAGTGGTCGGGGGGACACTGTGAGCTGACTGTCATGCAGAGGGGGGCCGATGGCGTTTCGCGCCGTGCATGCGACGTGGGGGACCGTCTTTTCACACCTGACGGATCTCGGATGCGAGCGGTCGTGGGAAGCGGTGTGGAAGGTGAAGCCGCCCGCGCCGCTCGCCTGCCCCGAGTGCTCGCATCCGATGTACGCGAAGGCCTCTCGCAGCGGCTTACGGTTCTTCGCCCATGCCCCGCACGCCCCCGACTGCGAGATCGCCCGGCAGGGCGAGTCCGAGGCCCACCACCTTCTCAAACTGGAGCTCGCCAGTGCGGCCCGGGACGCCGGCGCCCACGCCGAACTGGAGGTGAGGGCGCCGGACGGTTCGTGGCGGGCCGACGTGCTGGCCACCGATCCGGGCGGCGGTTGGGCGATGGCGTTGGAGGCCCAGCTTTCGCCGATCACGGCCGCGGACATCACCGCCCGCACCGACCGGATGCGCGAGCACGGCGTCACCTCGTGCTGGTTCAGCGACCGGCCCTGTCCGCCCTGGCTCGGCACGGTTCCCTCCATACGGCTGGCCGCCGACGCCGACGGAGGCGTCACGGTCGTCGAGGGCCTGGTGAAGTTCACCGGCAGTGGCTGGGTGACGCCGCCGGAGGCGACCCTCACCGACTTCTTGCGCTGGGTCTTCACCCGCCGGGCCGTCCCGCACACCCCGCGTACGAGGCTCCGGTACCCGCTGCGCCAGCTGACGCAGGTGTGGACGGCACCGCAGTACGTCACCGCCGAGGACGCCTATCTGGTCGAAGAGGAGGAACGGCAGCGCCTCCAGGACGAACGGCACGCCGCCTACCGGGAGAAACGGGAGAAGGAGCTCGCCGAGAGCCGCGCCCGCAACGCCGCGTCCCGCGCGCGGGCCATCGCCAAGGCCACGATCGTCGAAGAGAAGGTGCGGCAGCGGCACCGCCGCGCGGCATCGGAACTGCACGGCGAGCTCATGGAGCGGGCGGATGTGCAGCAGGCGGTGGCCTTCCTGGCGGGCGGCGCGTACAACATCCCCGTGACCGCGGGCTGGAGCTCGTCCGAAGGGCACTGGGCGGGCGGCGTGCCGCTGATCAGGACCGATGAGTGGGTCCCCGCCGCCGTCCTGGATCCGGATCCCGGACAGCTCAGCTTCGACGCGTTCCGGCTGCTGGCCGGACTGCTCCTGCTCTTCCCGACCAAGGCCCGCAAGGAACGGTTCGAGCGCAACACCCGGCGCCGCAGAAGAGTCCCGATGGACGGGTGGCACACGGACTTCATCGATGCCCCTCCTGCCTCGGCCCCCGCCCCGGCCCGGTCCGGGGGCAAGGGCCGCCGTCCCCGTACGACGGAGGAATGCATCTGTCCCCAGCCGCAGTTGGTGGCGAGGATCTCGCGGTCCGAGCACCCGGCGGAGCCTGCCGAGGATTGGGGCCCGGCCGCCGCGCTCTACACGGCCGTGTGCCGGAGGTGCGGCGGACCGTACACACGGCCTTGGCGCCGGGTGCCGTCCGGGAACCACCGATGAGGCGCGGGGAGGGCGCGGTCGGGAGGTGCGCTGGGCTCGCCGCGGAATGCTGATCCTCGGGAGCGGCCGTTCACCGTTGTGGAGCCGGCATGCCGCCCGGTTGAGGGAAGTCGAGCCCCTCGCGAGCAGGTGGGAGGTGGAGGTGGCGCGGGCCGGATCAGCGCCGCCGGTACGGCGGTGAATATGGCGGTGAATCAGCCCGGGGCCCCGTCCGTGCCGCCTCGACGAGGCCGGTTTCGTAGGCGACGATCACCAACTGCGCGCGATCGCGGGCGCCGAGCTTGGTGAGCAGGTGGCTCACATGCGTCTTCACGGTGGCCACGCCCAGATGGAGCCGCTCGGCGATCTCGGTGTTGGTGAGCCCTCGGGCGACGAGCAGCAGCACCTCCTGCTCCCGCTCGGTCACCCCGTTCAGCGTCCGGGCGAGCGGAGGGGAGGGTTCGGGGCGGCGGGCGAACTCCGCGATCAGGCGCCGGGTCACGGCCGGGGCCAGTAGCGCCTGGCCCGCGGCGATGATGCGGAGGCCGGCCAGCAGCTCACCCGGCGGAGTGTCCTTGAGGAGGAAGCCGCTGGCGCCGGCCCGCAGCGCCGCGTAGACGTAGTCGTCGAGGTCGAACATGGTCAGGACGAGCACCCGCACCTCCGCCGTCTCGGGCGAGCTGCAGATCTCCCGGGTCGCCTCGATGCCGTCCATGTCGGGCATCCGGATGTCCATCAGGACCACGTCCGGCGGGTCCTGGCGGGCCAGCCGCACCGCCTCCGCACCGGTCGCCGCCTCTCCGGTGACCACCAGTCCGGGTTCGGCGTCCACCAGGACACGGAGGCTGCCGCGCAGCAGCACCTGGTCGTCGGCGAGCAGGACGCGGACGGGATGGGTGGTCGGGCGGTGCGGCGTGTCCACGGTGCTCACCGGGCCTCCCCGTACGGCACGGTGGCGGTCACGGCGAAACCGCCCTCCGGGCGCGGTCCCGCGTCGAAGGTCCCGCCGTACAGCGCGACGCGTTCCCGCATGCCGATGATGCCGTGGCCGCCGGGCCCGGGAGGCGCGGGCTCTGCGCGACGGCTTCCGGTGTCCGTCATGCGGCCCCTGTCGTGTGTGACGCGGCTTCTGTCGTCCGCCACACGGCTTCCGTCGTCCGCCACTTCGATGCGTACCTCGTGCCGGGTCGCTTCGACCACGACACGGCAAGGGGTTCCCGCGGGGGCATGTCTGATCACATTGGTGAGTGCCTCCTGCACGATCCGGTAGACGGTGAGCCCCACACCGTCCGGCAGCCCTTCCACGCCCCGCACCGACAGCTCGGCTCCTGCCCGTTCCGCGAGTCCGGCCAGGTCGCCGGGGCCCGGAACGGGGCCTCGTGCGGGTGGGGGCAGGCGTTCGCCGTCCGTGTCGGAGCGCAGCACACCGAGCATCCGCCGCATGTCGGTGAGCGCGTCGCGGCTGGTGCTCTCGATGATGCGCAGCGCGTCGTGGGCCTCCTCGGGGCGGGTGCGCACCACGTGGTTGGCGACGCCCGCCTTGACCGCGATCAGGCCCATGCTGTGGGTGACCACGTCATGCAGCTCACGCGCGATCCGCAGCCGCTCCCCGGCGACGGCCTGTTGCGCAAGGTGCTCGGCCACCCGGGCCGCGTAGGCGCGCCGCTGCCGGACGGCGCCGCCCAGCTCCCATGCCCCCAGCAGCGCCGCGAAGCCGAGCAGAAGCAGGCCTGGCCCGCCCGTCCGCCAGTACGGCTGCTCGGCGCGGACCACGCCCAAGGCGCCCGCCACGCAGAGCAGGGCGAGCGTGAGGTAGGGCAGCCACCGCTCCCACCAGCGCCGCAGCGGGCTGGTGAGCGCGACCGGGTAGAGCGCGAAGGCCGCCGGGAGCAGCGGGTCCCACACCGCGTCCCGGGCCACCGCCACCGCGGTCACGACCGTCACGACGCCGAACACCGGCAGTGGCCAGATCCGTCGTACCGCGAGCGGCACGGTGGCTGTGGCCATCAGCGCCAGTTGTTCCCACTGTTCCCACTGCTCCCACGGCGACGGTCCGTCGGACGGTGGTGGTGGCGCCGGCGCGGATCCCGCGGAGCCCGCCGAGCCCGCCAGCAGCAGCACGGCCGTATAGGCGAGCACGGCCGCGCAGTCCAGCGCGATCAGCCCGCGGCGGCTCAACCGCCGGGCGAGGAAAGGATGTTGGTCCTCCGCGGCAGCCGTTCGAGGTATGTCCACGGCATGACCGTATCCGCAGCGGGCGCAGCGCCACCTCCGCCCCCGGGCCGTCCCCGCGTCTCATCCTCCGGGCGGATCCGCGGACCGTATGCGCAGGGCCGCTCCACCCGCGGGGGGACCCGGTCCGCTCCCACCCGGGCCCGATGTGCCCGGCCCCCGCCCCGCGGCACAGTCACCGGCATGATCGAAGTTCGCGAACTGACCAAACGCTACGGCCGGAAAACCGCCGTCGACACGCTGTCGTTCCAGGTGCGTCCGGGCCGCGTGACCGGCTTCCTCGGGCCGAACGGCGCGGGCAAATCCACCACGATGCGCATGATGCTGGACCTGGACCGGCCGACCAGCGGCGACGTCCGCATCCACGGACTGCCCTACCGGCGGCTGCGCGAACCGCTGAACACCGTGGGCGCCTTGCTGGACGCCAGGTCCGTGCACGGCAACCGCACGGCCCGTGCCCATCTGCGCTGGCTGGCCCGCAGCAACCGGATCCCGGAGCGCCGGGTCCGCGAGGTCATCGACCTGACCGGTCTGGGGAGCGCGGCCGACAAACGGGCGGGGACGTTCTCCCTCGGCATGAGCCAGCGGCTCGGCATCGCCGCCGCGCTGCTGGGCGACCCGCCGGTGCTGCTGCTCGACGAGCCGGTCAACGGGCTCGACCCGGAGGGAATCGTCTGGATCCGCCGCCTCATGAAGCACCTGGCGGCCGAGGGCCGGACGATCCTGTTCTCCAGCCACCTGATGAGCGAGGCGGCGCTGACCGTGGACCACCTCATCGTCATCGGCCGCGGACGGCTGCTCGCGGACTCCGGCATCACCGAGTTCGTCGACCGCCACACCCGGCCCTGCGTACGCCTCCGTACTCCCGAGCCCGCACGGCTGCGCGCCGTGCTCTCCGACGCGGGCATCAGGATCGACGCCGCTGACGACGGCAGCCTGGAGGCCACCGGTGCCGGCGTGGAGCGGATCGGCGAGCTGATCGCGGCGCACGGGGTGACGGTGTACGAGGTGACACGGCAGGCGGCCTCTCTGGAGGACGCATTCATGCGGCTCACGGGGGAGTCCGATTCCGTGGCCTACCGGAGCGCGGGGTGGCAGCGATGACGAACACGGCCCTCTCGCCGGCGGTCCTGGCGTCCGAATGGATCAAGATCCGAACCGTGCGGTCGACGGCCTGGACCCTGGCGCTGACCTTCGTCCTCAGTATCGGTCTCGGCACTCTGGTCGCACGGGGCCTCCGCGCCAACATCGACCACGCCGTGAATTTCGACCCGGTCTTCGCCGGGCTGTACAGCGTGACGATCGGACAGCTCGGCCTCGTGGTGTTCGGGACGCTGCTGGTCGGTTCCGAGTACTCCTCGGGAACGATCCGGACCTCACTGGCGGCGGTGCCGCGACGCGGTGTGTTCTTCGCCGGGAAGGTGCTGTCGGGCGCACTGGTGGCCCTCGTCGTCTCGGTGGCCACGGTGATCGTCACCTTCGTCGTCGCGCAGACGGCACTCGGGTCGTACCGCACCACGATCGGCGCGGACGGAGTGCCGACCGCGATCATCGGCGCCTGCGTCTACTTGACGCTCATCTGCGTGTTCTCCATGGGAGTGGCCACCATGCTGCGCAGCTCCGCGATCTCGCTGGGCATCCTTCTTCCGCTGCTTCTTCTGGGATCCCAGGGGCTCGGCAACGTCCCGGCGCTCAAGAGCGTCCTGCAGTACCTCCCCGACCAGGCCGGTCTGGTGCTCATGCACATCAGCGGCCCGCAGGACGACCCTCGCTTCGGCCACGACTACGGCCCCTGGGGCGCACTGATGATTCTGGGGGCATGGACGGCCGCCGCCCTCGTCGGCGGCCACTTCACGCTGCGCCGTCGTGATGCCTGAGAGGGAGGATCTTTCTCCTGCGGCCCGCAGGAGAGGGGGCTGCGGGCGCGTCGCGGTCAAGGCCGGTAGATGCACTCCGCCAGCGTTGCGTGCTTCTTCCAGCCCAGCGTCTCGTACAGCGCCCGGCCGGCATCGGTCGCGCCGAGCACGCCCAGCGCCGCCCCCTGGGCCGTGGCGTGGTTGGCGAGCGTATCCATCACGAAGTGGCCCAACCCGCGCCGCCGATGGGTCTCCGCGGTCACCACCCGGTCCACCACCGCGGCGTCCCCCAGGACCGCCAACTGCCCCGCGGCCGCCTGCCCGCCCGCCGCGTCCCACACCCGGACGTGGATGACGGCACCGATGGTCTCCACGGTCATGGTGTATCCCTCGGGTACGACCGGGTCCGTGGCCACCAGGTCAACTGCCATCAGATGCCCGGTCTCTTCCCGGGCTGCTATCCACCCGGGCGACAGCCAGGGCTCGATCTCCTCCGGCTCTCCAGGCATCTTCATCCACGTCCGCGGCACCGTCACCGAGGCGGCGGCGCTGCGGACCAACGACTCATCGGCCTCCGGCAGGACATGGCGCCCCACCTCGGCGGGGTTGTCGGCCACCTCGATGTAGAACCCCCAGGGCTTCTCGACCGGCGGGGGAGTGCGCCGTGACACCGCCCAGCCCGCCACCCAGGTCCTGACCAAGTCCGCAACCATCGAGCCCTCCCGAAGCAGTGACCGCATCAGCGGCCGAGTAATGACCAGAGATCGACTACTGATCAGAGATCGAGTACCGACCAGAGATCGAGTACCGACCAGAGATTAGGTAATAGTCAATAACTGCGAGCGTACATTACATCCTTGTGCGGTGTGCGGC
The DNA here is from genome assembly GCF_044544985.1 of Streptomyces sp. NPDC053427. Lineage (NCBI taxonomy): Bacteria > Bacillati > Actinomycetota > Actinomycetes > Kitasatosporales > Streptomycetaceae > Streptomyces > Streptomyces sp. NPDC053427. The sequence continues at coordinate 627,194 of NZ_JBITYA010000001.1, forward strand.
ATCTGTTTTTTGCGTGGGGCCCGGTGTCCGGGGGGAGGTCGCGAGCGAGCGGTGAGGTCGTGCTCCCGGCCGGTCGGAGCCGCGTCCCGGAGCGCGCTGGGGCTCATCGCACCGCTGCTGCCCGCGAGGAAGGGCGTCTGCCCGCCCCTGCGTCACGCGCTTGTGGCCTTCCCGCCGTTCGTCATGGCCCTGCCCACGCTGATCTGCGGCTACCCGAAATGTCACCGCCCTCACCACTGCGCGGCCGCGATCGTCATCGGCCGTCATCGGCGGTCGTCAGCAGTGGTCATGAGGGATTGTCAGTGGGGCGTCCTACGCTCCTGCTGTGAACTTCTTCCATAACCCCGGCAGCCACCCCGACCGCAATCCTGACAACGTGTCAGAGCGCGTCTACCTCCGGTTGATAGCCGATGACATGCTGCCGCCGGAAATCTTCGACGCCTACGACTACGTGCAGCCCGTGGCGGAGGGGCTCGCCGAGGCCCTCTCGCTCGATCTGGGTGATGCCGTCAGGATGTTCAGGGACAGCGACGTGGCGGAGTACGGCCTCGACGCGCTGCGGGCGGCCGGACGGGCCAACCTCCTGGAGGATCCGTACGACTACGACCTGGCCGAGCTCGAGGACGGCACGGTCATCCACCTCGTCGCCGGCGACTCCCATTACGTGGCGAGCCAGGTGCTGGTGCTCGAGGAAGTGCTGCGGGCCACGTGGGGACACCCGCCGCCGCCCGCGGGCGTGCTGCTCGCCATCCCCGGCCGGCACCATTTCGCGTTCCACCCGATCGTGGACCACCACGCGGGCACGGCCGCCAAGGCCCTGGCATCCTTCGGTCTCGAATCGTACGAGAACGATGCCGAGAACGGCCCCATATCCCCCTACCTGTACTGGTGGTGTGACGGCGCCATGACCGCGCTGACCACCTTCGACAACGGAGACGGCACCCTCACGATCGAGCTGCCCGAGGAGCTCATGCCGATCGTGGGACCGCCCGCCTAGTACTGCAGCCGCAGTTGGTGTGACGGGTCGCCACACGGACGGAACGCCCACACCGTCTCGGCGGTCCTGCCGGAACATGCCCCCGGCCTGGACCACTACCAAGTACGCCAATACCCGGCCTGGTACCGGCACATCACCCTGGCCATGGCGGCTTCCGCCCACCTGACAGCGGTCCGGGCCACCACTCATGAAAAGGGGGGACACAGCCGTGACCTGATCCGATTGAGCGTGAACGAGATCCGCCGCCTGCTGAGCAGGTTCGCTCACACTGCCCGGCACGAAGCCGGTCACTTCCTGTACTGGTCTCGCTGGCGTCGCCGCCATCAACACCGCGCCCGTCTCAGCCACTCCCGTCGGCGACGCCAACGACCCCCGTAGCACTGGCTGGATCCGGACTCCGGATCAGAACCGCCCGGGACAATGGTGATCGCATTGTGTACTGGGGGGCTGCGTCATCCTTTTCTTGATTCTCGCTTGCGATGTGCTCTTTTGGATCTTCCTTGTGGGCGGTTTGGCCGCGCGCTACGCCGCTGGCTGGCGGATCCTCGGCGGCGCGCTGCTGCTGTGCGTCCCGCTGATTGATGTCGTGCTGCTGGGGGCCACCGTCCTGAGCATCCAGGACGGCGCTGAGCCAACGGTCTGGCACGGCCTGTCGGCGGCCTACCTCGGAATCACCGTGGTCTACGGCCACCGCACCGTCCGCTGGGCAGACGCGAAGTTCGCCCGCCGCTTCGGCGGAGCCGCTGCCGCGCGGCGTCCTGAGCTCTATGGCCGCGCGGCCGTCGTGGACGCCTGGAAGTCCTGGCTCAGGTTCCTGCTGGCCTATGCGATCAGCGTCGGCCTGATCTTCGGCCTGGTGATGCTGGTCGGCACCCTCGACGAAGGCGCTCCGCTACTTGTCTGGCTCAACCCGCTCACCAAGGTCCTTATCTACAGCGTCATCTGGCCGATAGCGATCACCATCTGGCCGGGCAAGGCGTCGGAGACAGCGAAGGAGAACCGCTGACCGGGCCGTCCCACGCACCGGCCTTCGACTGGGCATGTGGCCGATGGCCGCGACCACCCACTCCCGCAACTGCGGCTGCAGCACTAGTCCGTCCTGAAGGTCGGGAACCTTTTGCTGAAGGACCGGCGGTTCGTGGCTCCCACCGATGCAGTTCCCTTCGGATATGCGATCGACTGGGACTCACCGGCGAATGGCAACGGCAAGCATGCAGTGATCATCCGGTATTCGGCGTCCCAGCGTTCCTCGTTTGAGTTGAGAGGTTGTCGAAGAGTTGGTCGGCGAGAAGGACGCCTGCATTCCAGACCAGCCCTGTGAGGGGTCCCGGCTCGCGTGAGCCGGGACCCCTCCGAACGTGTGTGGACTACCGGTCGATACGGCTCATGTCGGCATACCGGTCGCCGACCGGCGCCGCCACCTCGGACAGCTGCTCCAGCTGCTCGGCCGAGAGCACCAGTTCGTCCGCCACCACATTCTGCTCCAGGTTGGCGACCCGACGCGTGCCGGGAATGGGTGCGATGTCGTTGCCTTGCGCGAGCAGCCACGCGAGCGCAACCTGAGCGGGCGTCGCGCCGAGCTGCTTGGCGACGTCGTCCACCTGCTCCACGATCCGGATGTTCGCCTCCAGGTTGTCCCCCTCGAAGCGCGGGTTGGACCGGCGCCAGTCGTCGGCGTCGAGCTGGTCGAGCGAGCGGATCGTGCCGGTGAGGAAGCCGCGGCCGAGCGGCGAGTAGGGCACGAAGCCGATGCCGAGCTCGCGCACGGTGGGGAGCACTTCGGCCTCGGGGTCGCGCGTCCACAGCGAGTACTCGGTCTGGATGGCGGTCGCCGGGTGCACGGCGTGCGCACGCCGGATGGTGGCGGGCGCCGCCTCCGACAGCCCGTAGTGGCGGATCTTGCCTTCCTCGATCAGCTCGGAAAGCGTCCCGACCGTGTCCTCGATCGGCGTCCCCGGGTCTATCCGGTGCTGGTAGTAGAGGTCGATGTAGTCGGTGTTCAGGCGTCGCAGCGAGCCCTCGACCGACCGCCGCACATTCTCGGGGGTGCCGTTCAGCCCGAGGACCGGCAGCCCGTTCTCCTCAGGCACGAGGTGGTTGATCTGACCGAACTTGGTGGCGATGACCACCTCGTCTCGGTGGCCGGCGAACGCCTTGGCGAGCAGTTCCTCGTTCGTGTACGGACCGTAGATCTCGGCGGTGTCGAAATAGGTGACGCCCAGCTCCATGGCGCGATGGATCGTGGCGATCGACCCGGGCTCGTCAGTGCCGGCGCCGGTGTAGCCCCCGGACATGCCCATGCAGCCGAGGCCCAGACGCGAGACCTCGAGCCCCTCTCCTCCCAGGGTGATCTTCTTCATGCGGATACCCCTTCTTGATAGAGACCGATCTTGTAGTCGATGGCGGCGAGGCTCGCCGTCGACTCCTTGAGCTGGCGCTCGACGTTCATCCGGTGGATGAGCGGCAGTCCGAGCCGTTCCGCGGTGCAATCGCCGCCGCGGCGGGCGAGCTCGACGTATGGGCGCATCTTGGCGATGGGCATCGAGGTCGTGCGCAGCTTGGTGAGCAAGGTCATCCGGTTGGGGGCGGCCTCGGTGTATCGGCTATCAGTGGACGACGCCCGGTCGACCGGCGTGAACATGAGCCCTTCGCGCTCGTGGTAGCGCAGCGTGTGCGTCGAGAGTCCGGTGCGTTCGGCGGCATCGGAGATCGACATCGCGCCCATGCGCTCATTGCCGGCCGATTCGGTCATATCAGCCACGGTAGGACTTAAAGGGCACCCTAAGTCATTCGGGTGAGTCTGGGGGCATCGGAGCCGCTGTGGAGCCCCCACGTGGACCGCACGCCTCCAATCCAGCCACGGGGCACTCTCGGGGCTGGCAATCGAGCACGGACCACGGCCGGTCGCGAGCGGAACATGGGCCACGATCGCCGGTTAGCCAAACCGGCGAACGTGACGACCATTGAGGGTGTTCGCATTCGCCTGCACTTGGCTGTGGGGCTGTGGTGGATGCAGTTGTCGGTGCCGCAAAGACGCAAGGAGGTAATGCGCGGCTCTCGGCGACTGCCGCCCAGCTCATGTGCCGATCCGCAACTTCCCCTGCCCTATTTCGCTCAGGAATGACCTTTGATGAATTCGTCGAAAGCGTCTCAGGAGGGCGGGCGCTCCGGTCGCCGAAGCATGTGCATGTGCATGTGCATGTGCGCGGAGTTAAATCCGGCATTCCGATTGGCGTCGCCTGGGTGGAAATAAATTCAGTTTGGTTGATTGATTTTGTAGAGGTGGACGCGAGGGTGGACGAGAAGTCACTTCCCAATGGTGAGGCGGTCGGCGAGCTGGCCAGTGCCATGCGGAGCGACTGGGCCGTCTCTGTGTGGCTCGTGGCTCGTGGCGGGTTGCGGTCTGCGGATCGGGGAAGTGCTGGCTCTGTGCGACACGGACCTGGCGGATGGCGCGAGGCGGCTACGGCGTCAGTTCGTGCGAGTGAAGCGAGACTGGGAACGGATATCTACCCCATGCTCATCACTGCGGCCATGTTCTGGATTCGAATTACCGGACCGAGTTCAGGTGCGCGGTTATCAAAGCGGGATTCGCGGATGAGTCGTGGACGGCGCATACACTGCGACGCTTCGTCGCCGGCAGCGCCATCGCCGGTGGATTGTCATTGCTTGAGGTCTCTCGCCGGCTGGGGCACGCCACCGTTCAGATCACTGCTGACATCTACGGTCACTTGACTCCAGACGCGGGTGCGAGAATGAGGTCCGTGATGGACGGGGCGCTTGCCGCGGCCAACGTCAGCTGTGCTGACTCGTAGACTCGTGCTGACTTGGTGCTGACTCGACTCGAAGCCCACGGAGGGGAAGAACATGCAGGTCGGAGCGGAAAGTTGAGATTTTTGCACACCTCCGACTGGCATCTGGGACGGTCGTTTCACCGCGTGAGCCTGCTCGCCGCCCAGCGGGCGTTCCTCGATCACCTCGTCGGGACGGTCCGGGACCGGGGGATCGAGGCGGTGCTGGTCGCGGGTGATGTCTACGACCGTGCGGTGCCGCCGCTCGCCGCCGTGGAGCTCTTCGACGAGGCGCTGCACCGCCTCGCCGACCTCGGCGTCCCGACCGTCATGATCTCCGGCAACCATGACTCCGCCCGCCGACTCGGCGTCGGCTCCGGCCTGATGCAGCAGGCCGGTATCCATCTGCGTACCGACCCCGCCACATGCGCCACCCCGGTGCTGCTCGAGGACGAGCACGGCCCGGTGGCGCTCTACGGACTGCCGTATCTCGAACCGGCCATGGTCCGCGAGGCGTTCGGCGCCCGGCGGGCCGATCACGCCGAGGTGCTGGGCGCGGCGATGGACCGGGTACGCGCCGACCTGGCCGGACGCCCCGAGGGCACCCGCTCCGTGGTGCTGGCACACGCCTTCGTCACGGGCGGTGCCGTGAGCGACAGCGAGCGCGACATCACCGTCGGCGGGGTCGCCTCCGTGCCCGCGGCCGTGTTCGACGGCGTCGACTACGCCGCGCTGGGGCATCTGCACGGCTGCCAGACGCTGACCGAGCGGGTCCGCTATTCCGGTTCGCCGCTCGCCTACTCCTTCTCCGAGGCCACGCACCGCAAGTCGTCGTGGATCGTCGACCTCGACGCGGCGGGCGCGGTGACCGCCGAGCGGGTGGACTGCCCGGTGCCGCGGCCGCTGGCCCGTATCCGGGGGCCGCTGGAGCGGCTGCTCGACGATCCGCAGCTGGCGGAACACGAAGCGGCGTGGGTGGAAGCCACGCTCACCGACAGCTCCCGCCCGCACGAGCCGATGGCCCGCCTCGCCGCGCGCTTCCCGGGCATCATCAGCCTCGTCTTCGACCCCGACGAGGGCCCCGCCCGCACGCTCGCCTCCTACGCCCAGCGGTTGCGCGGGCGCAGCGACCAGGAGATCGCCGAGGACTTCGTGGAACATGTACGGGCCGGACGCGCGGCCGATGCGGACGAGCGGGCCGAACTGCGGTCGGCCATCGACGACGTACGTCTCGACGACACCGTGCACGAGGTGGCGCGGTGAGGCTGCACCGGCTGTCCCTCACCGCCTTCGGCCCGTTCGGCCGCACTCAGGTCATCGACTTCGACCGGCTGTCGCGGGACGGGCTCTTCCTGCTGCACGGCCCTACGGGGGCGGGCAAGACCTCCGTCCTGGATGCCGTGTGCTTCGCGCTGTACGGGTCGGTGCCCGGGGCGCGGGGCAGTGGCCAGGCGTTGCGCAGCGATCTGGCGGAGCCGTTGACGCTGACCGAGGTGGTCCTCGAACTGACCGTGGCCGAACGGCGGTTGGAGATCACCCGGCTGCCCGAGCAGTCGCGCCCCAAGAAGCGGGGCAGCGGGACCACCCGGGAGAAGGCGCAGAGCCGGTTGCGGGAGTTCGACGCGGCCGGCGGGCAGTGGAAGGCGCTGAGCCGGTCGCACCAGGAGATCGGTGAGGAGATCGGCCAGCTGCTCGGGATGAGCAAGGAGCAGTTCTGCCAGGTGGTGCTGCTGCCGCAGGGCGACTTCGCGCGCTTTCTGCGGGCCGATGCGGAGGCCCGTTCCCGGCTGCTCGGGCGGCTCTTCGACACCCGCCGGTTCGCCGCCCTGGAGGACCAGCTCAATGCGCGGCGCAAGGCCGCCGCCGACCGGGTCGCGGCGGGCGACGAACGGCTGCTGGCGCTGGCGCACCGGATGGCGCAGGCGGCCGGGGAGGACGCCGAACTCGACGATCCGTCGGTTCCGGTGCTGGAGCGCGAGGTCCGCGAGGCGCCGCGCCGTGGACAGGGCCGGGCGGTGGCCGCCGTGCCGAAGCAGGCCCGGGGCGCCGAGCGGCCCGCCGCCCCCGCCCCCGGTGAACCCGGATTCGCCGAGGCCGTACTGGTCCGGGCCGCCGTGGCCCGGGTCGGCGCCCGCGAGCGGCTGGAGATCGCCCGAGCCGCGGTGCGCACCGCCGAGGCAGCGGAACGGGCCGCCGCCGGGCGGCTGGAGGAGGCGCACGAGCGGGACCGCCTCCAGCGGCGGTACGCGGACGCCCGCCGGCGGGCCGCCCAGCTCGAGGCCCGCGCCGCCGAGCGGGACGCCACCCGGCGCAGGCTGGAACGGGCCCGCGCGGCCGCCGAGGTCGCCCCCGCGCTCGCGCTGCGCGACGCCGCCTGGCGCGAGCTGGACGCCGCGCAGGGCGCCGAACGCCGCGCCAGGGCCGCACTGCCGACGGACCTCACGGAGGCCGAGAGCGACCGACTCGCCGCGCTGGAACGCGAGTTGAGGGGCGACCTGGGGTCGCTGGCTGCGGCGCGGCGGGCCGAGCAACGGGCCGCCGACCTCGGCCGGGAGCGCGCCGGACTGGACCGTGAGGCGCGCGCCGACGAGCAGACGCTCCTCGACGCCGCGGAGTGGCTGGCGGGCTGGGACGCCGCCCGCGAGGCCCACCAGCGGCGCATCGGGACGGCGCAGGAGGCCGCGACCCGCGCCGAACAGCTCGCCGCGCAGCTCCGACCCGCCGCCGACCGCCTCGAGGCGGCCCGTCGGCGCGATGCCCTCGACGAGGAAGTGCGCGCCGCCGAAGGGGAGTTGCTGCATGCCCGGGAGCGCACGGCGGCGGCCCACGAGAGCTGGCTCGACCTCAAGGAACGGCGGCTGCGGGGGATCGCCGCCGAACTCGCGCAGGGGCTGCGGGACGGCGAGGCGTGCGCGGTGTGCGGCGCCCTCGCCCATCCCCACCCGGCCCGCGCGGGCGCCGGACATGTCGACCGGGCGACCGAGGAGGCCGCACTGGCCGCCCACCGCCGGGCCGAGGAGATCCGTCAGGAGGTCCAGGCCCGCTGCCAGTCGCGCAAGGAGGCGCTGGCCGGCGCGGCCGCCACGGCGGGCGACGCCCCGACCGCCGAACTCGCTTCCCAGGTCGCGGAGTTGCGCAAGGAACACACCCGCGACCATGCGGCCGGTGCCGATCTGCATGCCGCACGCGAGGCGTTCGATCGCGCCGAGCGCGAGCACGAGCGCCGCCGCGCCGAGCGGCAGCAGGCCGAACGCCGGGTCGCCGCCCGTACGTCGCACCGCGAGGCGCTGGACCGGGAACGGTCCGCGCTGGAGGAGGAGGTGAGCCGGGCACGCGGCGACTGCGCCAGCGTGGCCGACCGCGCCGAGCGGCTGGAGCGGCACGTGACGCTGCTCGCCGCCGCCGCGGAGGCATCCCGTACGGCGAACGCCTGCGCCGAGCGGTTCAAGGACGCCGATGCCGGGCTCTCCGACGCCGCCTACCGCGCCGGATTCGACACCCCGCAGGCCGCCGCCGAGGCCCTGCTGCAGGACCGCGAATGGCGTGCGCTGCAACAGCGCCTCGACGAGTGGGGGGCCGAAGCGGCCGCCGTGGCGGCGGAGCTGGCGCAGGCCGAGGCGGTCGCCGCGGCGGCGCTGCCGCCCGCCGATCCGGACGCCGCACGCACCGCGCACGAGGCGGCCGGACACCGGCTGCGCCTCGCCGCCGCGGCCCAGGCGGCGGCCCGCGACCGCTGCGGCGAACTCGACCGGCTCTCCGCCCGCGCGGAGACCGACGCCCGCGAACTGGCCCCGCTGCGCGCCGCCTACGACCGCATCGCGCGCCTGGCCGGGCTCGCCTCGGGCACCTCCAGCGAGAACGAACGGCGGATGCGCCTGGAGTCGTACGTCCTCGCCGCCCGGCTCGAACAGGTCGCGGCCGCGGCCAGCGAGCGGCTGCGCAAGATGTCGTCGGGCCGCTACACGCTCGTGCACTCCGACGAGCGGGCCGGCGGCACCCGCCGCTCCGGCCTCGGCCTGCATGTCATCGACGCCTGGACCGGCCAGGAACGGGACACCTCCAGCCTCTCCGGCGGCGAGACCTTCTTCGCCTCGCTCGCCCTCGCCCTCGGCCTCGCCGATGTCGTCACCGACGAGGCGGGCGGCACCCGCCTGGACACCCTCTTCATCGACGAGGGCTTCGGCAGCCTGGACGAACAGACCCTCGACGAGGTTTTGGACGTCCTGGACGGGCTGCGCGAACGCGACCGCAGCGTCGGCATCGTCAGCCATGTCGCCGACCTCCGCGCGCGCATCCCGGCCCAGCTGGAGGTCGTCAAGGACCGGTCGGGCTCGACGGTGCGGCACCGGGTGCCGGGCTGAGCCGTACCGGCCCTGCCGCCCGCCCGTACACCGCGGCCCGTCAGGGTGGATCCTCGCGCCGACGACGACGCATGGGCATCACGAGCGGCAGTCCCAGCAGGCGGAGCGGGGACGGTCGGGTGGTGCTGGACAAGACGGACTCCACATGTGCAGAAGAACCAGGGCGGGGGAGCCCGGCCGGGTCGCGGGGCGAGCGCCGGCGAGCGCCGCAACGGAACGGAGGCGTAGGCGCGACATCACGGGGTCCCGGCCGGACAGTTGAGGGGTGACCGGGCTACTTTTCGAGCTTCGACAGCGTCCATCAACTCGGGACGAGTGGGGACGTGGCCCGGGTCGGCAACCGCCTCCAGCCACAGGACACGGGTAACGCCGCGCCGCGAGTATTTCTTCACCTGCAAGGTCTGCTGTCCGATTCCGGGACGGCAGTCGAACGCGCAGTCAAAGGGTGGCCCCGTCCTCGACGTTGCGTCGGGGAAAGGTCCGTCTCTTGGTCTGGCGGTCCCGGGTGGGGGGACGGTGCGGCGCGATGCCGAGGCACCTCCACATCGCGGGCGTCTTCCGCTGGTCCGCCCGCGAGAGCGAGTGCCCTACGTCATAGTGGTGCTTGTGCCCGTGGGGTGGGAGAGGGCGTGCGGGGTCACCCGGAAACGGGTAGTTCACTGAAGCTCATGCGCATATGAACAAGAGCAGTTGAAGAACATCAACAGACACATAGGGGGAGCAGTGGCCGAGCAGACACGACCGGGCCGCTTGGTCGGTGGGCGCTACCGCCTGGAGGAGGCCCTGGGCGGCGGAGGGTTCGGCCGTGTTTGGAGAGCCCATGACCAGACCCTCGACGTCGACGTCGCCGTCAAAGAGGTCTGGCTCCCCCCGGCGTCATCCGAGACGGAGCATGCGCAACGACTGGTACGTGCGGAGCGGGAAGCCCGCAACGCCGCCAAGCTGCGCTCCCACCCCCATGTCGTCGCCGTTCACGACGTGGTCATCGAGGAGGGGGCGCCGTGGATCGTCATGGAACTCGTCGAAGGTGCCAACCTGGCCGACAGGCTCGCCGAGAACGGGCCGATGCCGGTGGCGGACGTCGCACGGATCGCCGGTGAACTGCTGGATGGCCTCGGAGCTGCACACAAGGCGGGAATCGTCCACAGGGATGTGAAGCCCACCAATGTGATGCTCACCCGAGACGGCCGGGCCCTGCTCGCCGACTTCGGTATCGCCGTCCACAAGGGCGATACGTCCGTCACCACGACCGGAGGGCTGATCGGCTCGCTGGAATACATGGCGCCGGAGCGGTTCGACGGCGTCGACTCCGGTGGTGCGGGAGACCTGTACTCCCTGGGGGTGACGCTGTATCAGGCGCTGGAGGGGGTGTCCCCGTTCCACCGCGACACCCCCACGGAGACCCTGACCGCCGTGGTACTCGGACAGGCGCCCGCCCCTCAACGTGCGGGCCGCTTGGAGCCGTTGATCACAGGGCTGCTGGACAAGAACCCCGCCAACCGGCCAACCGTCGCGCAGGCCCAGGCCGTGATCGACGGGGCCCCGTCGCCTGGGGAGCGCCCCGGGGTACCCGCGGAGCGGGGGGAGGCGGTGGATCCCGGGGGGTCTGAGGAGGCCCAGGAGCCCCAGGTGGCACCGAGTTCTCTGGCGGCCTCCGAAGCGCCCACTCGCCCCGTCCCCTCAGCGGCACCCACCCTCCCTCTCTCCCCGCCGCCGGCGCCGAGCCCGTCCCGCCCTCGCGCGCTCGTCCTCGCGGGCGCCGCTGTCGCCGTCGCGGCCGTCATCGGGGGCATCATCGCCATCACGGCAAGCGGCAACGGTGACGCCCCCGACACCGGCGCGAGCCGCACCCCGCCGACCTCCTCAGCCCTGGACCGGTCCGGAGGGGGTGACGAGCCGGGATCCTCATCTGGCGGCAGCGGCGGCATCACCACCGAGGCCGGTTGCGAGAACCAGTCCGAGATCATCGGGAAGTGGGACAGGATTGTCACGTCCAACCGCTACGGCAACGGCCAGGCACCGATCGAGGACCTGCTCCGGGAGATACAGGACCTGGACAAGGCAAACATCGCCAAGGCGGAAAAACCGGCGGTCAAAGCGGGGCTGCAGAAGGACCTGACCGGCGCCACCAAGGCCCTCAAGGCCTACCGCTCCGGTGACGAGGAGAGCTTCAACAAGGTGCTGCTGGAACGCGCCTCCAGTGGCATGGACATGCTCAGCACCTGCCACGGAATGGGTACCGAGTCACCGTCCTGACCCCTGCCGAAGGCCTTCGGTGAGAGCCTCGCCCTCGCCGAAGGTCAGGTCGGTCCCCAGGCGTCGGCGTCGCGCAGCGGCTGGGGACGGGGTCGCGACGAGGGCTGCCGCCGTCGCCGTCCGCACTGCCATGGCCGCAGGCACGGCCGCCGAGTCGCCGACCTCCGCGCGCGCATCCCGGCCCAGCTGGAGGTTGTGAAGGACCGGGCGGGTTCGACCGTCCGGCACCGGGTGCCGGGGTGAGCCGTACCCGCCCCGCGGCCACGGCGGCCGGGACCGGCGGGCTTCAGTGGCCGACGGGGCGGCGGGGGAGCGGCGAGGAGTAGACGACGCTGGTCGTCACCGCGCCGAGCGCCCCGATCCGGCCCGAGACCTCCTCCAGATGCCGCATCGAACGGGCGGCGACCTTGATGACGAAGCAGTCGTCGCCCGTGACGTGATGGGCCTCCAGGATCTCCGGCGTGGTCTCCAGCAGATCGTGGAACGGCTTGTAGTTGCCGTTCGGATAGCGCAGCCGGACGAAGGCGAGCACCGACAGGCCGATCCGCTCCGGGTCGATCACCGCCGCATAGCCCGAGATGACCCCGGCCTCCTCCAGGCGCCGCACGCGGTCGGTGACGGCACTTGCGGACATGTTCACGGCGCGCGCCAGCTCGGCGTAGCCCGCGCGGCCGTTGCGCTGCAGGACGTCGAGGATGCGCCAGTCGGTGGCGTCGGGGGAATAGCCGGTCATGCCCGCTGTCTAGCAGGGGAATCCCCGGCGGATCAAGGGTTTTGCCGGTGATCATCACTTCTCGGCCCGCGCAGCGAGCCATAGATTATCGGCCATGATCACAGCAGACACCGAGACGGCCCGGACGACCGCCGAGGCCCGGACGCCGGGACCCGCCCCCGCCGCCGGCCCCGTCCTCGCCGTACCGCCCGCCGCGCCCGCCGACGCCGCCGCCTACTTCGCCGCGCGCCTCGCCTTCCACACCGATGTCGCCGATGTGCACGCCGCGCTCGCGGCCGGCGCCACCGACTTCACCGTCGTCGACTCCCGCAGTACCGCGGCCTGGGACCAGGGCCATGTCCCCGGCGCCGTGCATCTGCCCACCGCGCGTATTCCCCAGGACGCGGGGAGGCTGCTGGACCCCGCCGTCCCCGTCGTCGTCTACTGCTGGGGCCCGGGCTGCGACGGCGCCACCCGCGCGGCCCTGGCGCTGGCCCGCCTCGGCTACCAGGTCAAGGAGATGCTCGGCGGCATCGAATACTGGATCCGCGAGGGGTACGAGGTGGACACCTGGCAGGGCACGGAACAGCGCCCGGCCGACCCGCTGACCGCGCCCATCGGGGCGGCGGACTGCGGCTGCTGAGCGCGGCGCGGCGCCTCAGCCCGCGCCCGCGGTGACCAGCGCCTCGAACAACGGCCGGTGGTCCGCCCCCGCGGGCAGGCCGCTGACCTGGCCGTCGCCGACCTCCACCACCCGCCAGACGCCGTCCGTGCGCAGGGCCAGGTCCGTGGTGAGGAAACGCGGCCCCAACTCCCGTACAACAGGCGCCACTTGCGTGAGGTCGGGAACGGGGCGCAGCGCGGGGGTGTCGGGGTGCGGGCCGGTCAGCACCGGCTCGCCGTCCACCCACCACACCCGTGCCTCGCCCGCCGCCCGCGCAAAGTCCTCAAAGGCGCGCAGCACCACACCGCCGGTCAGAAACTCCTCCTGGAGGGCGATGAAGCGGCCGACGACCGAGGCCAGGCGGGCGGTGTCGGCCGCGTCCGGGACGTACGCGGCCTCCGCCCATTCGTGCTTACGGGACTTCACCCAGTCCTTGACCACGAGCGGGCGGTCGCCGAAGCGCTCGGCGAGCCGGGCCAGTTCCGCCTCCCGCGGGGCCCGGCCGGGAGCACAGGGGAGCCAGGCGCTGTCCGGGGTCAGCGCCCGGAAGGCGTCGTACCAGCCGGGGAGTTCATGGGCGGTGCGGTAGGCGGCGGGGGAGGTCAGCAGCCGGCAGCCGCGGGCGGCAAGGGCCGCCGCCAGATCGGTGTAGCGGTCGGCGGGCAGCATCCAGCCGCGGTACCAGACCGGCCCGGCCGCGCGCGGCACCCGGGACACCGCCGCCTCGGCGTCCCCGGCCAGCAGCGCCTCGTGGTCGAGAACCGCGGTCGCCGCACCGGCCGCCCCCGCCGCGGCGGCCTCGGCCGCGAAGTGCGGGTCCGGGCGCCGGGGGCGCAGCGGATCGCCGGAGAGCAGGAAGAGCGGTGCGGCGGAGGCGCGGTCCATGGTCATGCCGGCGGACCCTACGGGCAGTGGCGGCCGGCCACAACGGAATTGCTCAGTGGCCGGCCGCCGTTCACCCGAGCCCGGTCACAGCGCCGACAACTCGCCCAGCAGATCGTCCAGCCCCAGCGAGCCCTGCGAGAGCGCCGCCATGTGCCAGGCCTTGAGGTCGAAGTCCGCGCCGTGCCGGGCGCGGGCCGCCTCCCGGCCCTGCAGCCAGACCCGCTCGCCGAGCTTGTAGCCGATGGCCTGGCCGGCCATGCCCTGGTAGCGGATGATCTCGCTCTCGACGAAGTCGGCCGGGCGGCTGCAGTGGCGCGCCAGGAACTCGTGGGCCAGCTGCGGCGTCCAGCGCTCACCCGGATGGAAGGGGGAGTCCGCCGGGATCTCCAGCTCCAGATGCATGCCGATGTCGATGATGACCCGGACGGCGCGCATCATCTGGGCGTCCAGATAGCCCAGCCGCCGCTCGGCGTTGGACAGGAAGCCCAGCTCGTCCATCAGACGCTCGGCGTACAGCGCCCAGCCCTCGGCGTTGGCGCTGACGATGCCCACCGTCGTCTGGTACCGGGAGAGCCGGTCGGCGACATGGGCCCACTGCGCCAGCTGGAGGTGATGGCCCGGCACACCTTCGTGGTACCAGGTGGACACCAGGTCGTAGGCAGGGAAGCGGGTCTCGCCCATCGTCGGCAGCCAGGTGCGGCCGGGGCGGGAGAAGTCCAGCGAGGGCTGGGTGTAGTACGGGGCCGCGGCGCTGCCCGCCGGGGCGATCCGCGACTCCACCCGGCGCACCCGCTCGGCCAGCTCGAAGTGGGTGCCGTCCAGCGCCTCGATGGCCTCGTCCATCAGCGACTGGAGCCACTGCCGGGTCTCCTCGACGCCCTCGACCGCCTCACCGTGCTCATCGCACCAGGCCAGCGCCTCCCACGGCGTCTTCGCGCCGGGCAGGACCTTCTCGGCCTCGGTCTCCATCTCGGCCAGCAGCCGGTGGAACTCGGACCAGCCGTAGGCGTACGCCTCGTCCGCGTCGAGGTCGGCGCCGTTGTAGTAGCGGGCGAGGCGGGCGTAACGCTCCCGGCCCACGACGTCCGGTGCGCCCGCGACGGCCGGTGCGTAGCTGTCCCGGAACCAGTCGCGCAGCTCCACCAGGGCGCCGGTGGCGACCTCGGCGGCGGCGGTCAGCTCGGCGCGCAGCGCCTCGGGACCCGGTGCGGTGAACTCGGCGAACCAGCTGCGGTCCGTCCCGATCCACTCGTCCAACTGCCCGAGGACGGTGGTGACCTGGAGCGGGCCGCCGGGCAGGTTCCGCCGGAGACCGGCGTCGAGCGCGGCGCGGTAGCCCTCCAGCGCGGCCGGAACCGCGCGCAGCCGCTGGGCGATCGCCGCCCAGTCCTCGTCCGTCTCGACGGGGGTGATGGTGAAGACCTCGCGGACGTGGTGCAGCGGCGAGCTGAGGTTGCTGACCGTGCGCAGGCCCTCGCCCGCCTCGTGCACCGCCAGCTCCGCGGTCAGCCGCTCCCGCAGCAGCCGCGCGCAGACCTGCTCGGCGGCGCTGTCCGCGCCCGGCCGGGCCTCCGCCTCGGTGAGTTTCTCCAGCGTCGTCCGGGCCAGTTGGGCCAGCGCTTCCTGGCCGGTGGGTGAGAAGTCGGGGAGCTTGCCGGAGCTCGCGGTGATACCGAGGTAGGTGCCGGTGATGGGGTCCAGGTCGACGAGCGCGTCGACATAGGCATCGGCGATCTGGCGGGGCAGTGCGCCACCGCCGGAAGAAGTGGTGTTGGCCATGCGGGCCATCCTCGTACGGATCACCCGCCGCGTCACCAACAATAGGCCGGACGTTCCTGTCACTTTGCGCTGCCATTGCCCAACGGGGCGGGCCGGTCGGCCAATGGAGCGGGCCGATGGCGCAAACGGGGCGGGCCGGTCGCCCAACGGCGAGGGGCCGGCCGGGCGTCACCACGCCCGGCCGGCCCCTGCGGGGACCCGTGTCAGCGGCGGCCGGAGCCGTCCTTGGTCCGTACGGTCTCGAGGGCGGGCGACGGGGCGGCCTTCTGGGCGGGCAGCCCCGACGGGCGCGCGGTGATCACCAGCGTGCCCTCCTCGATCTGGTAGTCCAGCGGCAGCCCCAGGCCGCGCATGGCCGCCACCATGCCGGTGTTGGAGGCCTGGGTGATGGCGTACACGCTCTCGCAGCCCGCCTCGGCCGCCATCGCCACCAGTCGGCGCAGCAGCTCCGCGCCGATGCCGCGCTGCTGCCAGGCGTCCTCGACCAGCAGCGCGACCTCGGTCTCGTCGCCGTCCCACAGCAGATGGCCGAGCGCCACCAGCCGGCCGGACGCGGTCTCCACCGTGAGGGTGCGGCCGAACCGCGGGCTGAGCAGATGCCCCAGGTAGCGGTCCGCGTCGGCGACCGGGCCGTGGTAACGCAGCGCGAGGGTCGCCGACGAGCAGCGGTCGTGCATCTCGCGGGCGGCGGCCTGGTCGCCGGTGTCGGCGCGGCGGATGGTGATCTCGTTGCCCTCGGGCAGCGTCAGCACATCGCGCCGGGGCGGCACCCGCTGACCGAGCCTGGTGTCCAGGTCGACCAGGGCGCGCACACGGGCGAACTCGGTGGGCGTGAACGGCAACTGCGGCCTTTCGATGGTGAGGGACCCCCCGGAGGGGTCGCGGAACTTCATGGTGTGCTCGGTCAGCACGCCCTCGGCGGGCACCTTCTCGGCGAGCGGGTGCCCGCGCAGCGAACGCGCGGGCACCGAGTGGATCGTGCAGCGCCCCAGCAACTTGCGCAGCGACAGCGGCAGTTCGGCGGAATCCAGGGCCGTACGGGTGGCCAGGCCCAGCATCCGCGTCGGCGCATCGACGAGATCGTGGGTGTCCGCCCGCTCCAGCCAGGTGCGCGCGCCGCCGCCCCCGGCCACCGCGCGGGTCAGCTCCTCGGGCGTGACCGCGGCCGGCGCGCGCAGCAGGAACTCGTCGACCGTGCCGTCGGACAGCGGGTGGGTCTGGAGGCTGAGGATGTCCACCTTCCCCCCGCTCCCGCCGGACGGCGCCCCCAGCCCGGCCAGCGCCGTGCACAGCGAGGCCAGGCTGCCCGGCTCGTCCCGGACCGTGGTCCGCATCCGCCACAGCGTCGTCTCCTGACCGCCGGCCTCGGAGGCCCGGCCGGCGGAGGGCGGCGCTGCGGCGCCGGTATCGGTCGGCGGAGGGGCGTTTTCGTGCCGTCGTGACCACCAGACGTGGAAGCCGGACGTGGCCACCAGGGCCACCGCCGCGGCGCCCAGCATCACCGGGCCCGAGGGGCCGTGTACGACGGTGTTGGCGACGACATCCGCCACGGCCACGGCCGTGAACAGGGCGGCGAGCTCGACGATCTCCCGGCGCCAGTGATGGCGGCGGGAGGAATGGGCGGAGGTTGCATCAGTCATGCACACAGCCTTGCCGACCGGTGTTGCCTGATCACCAACAGTTTGTGTCCGACGGGTAAAAGACGCAATCGGCGCATTGGTCCCTACTGCCCTACCCGTCCCGGTTGCAGCACCTTACTGAACAACACCTCTCCGCCTTCCTGGCGCAGCCGCACCGTCAGCTCCCCGCTGCCCCCGTCGATGTCGATCTCGCCGAAGTTCTGCGGACTCTCCGCGGGGGAGGTATTGGGACGGTCCGGCGCCTTGATGAACGGCTGCTCGGGGCCGAAGGTTCCATCCAGTTTCAGCGACTGGAATCCGCCCGCGTTCAGCGGCCCGGACACGAACTCCCAGAACGGCTCGAAGTCCTTGAACGCCGCCCGCTCCGGCGCGTAATGCTGCGCGGACGTGTAGTGGACGTCCGTCGTCAGCCATACGGTGCCGGTCACCCGCTCGTGCTTGATGTGCCGCAGCAGCTCCGCCAGCTGCAGCTCACGCCCCAGCGGAGCGCCCGGATCGCCCTGCGCCACCGCCTCGAAGTCGGTCTTGCCGTCCGGGACGACCAGCCCCAGCGGCATATCGGAGGCGATCACCTTCCACACCGCACGTGAGCGCGACAGCTCTCGCTTGAGCCAGCGCAGCTGCTCGGCGCCGAGAATGCCCTGCCGGTCGTCCGTCTGCCGACCCGGCGAGTTGGCGTTGCGGTACCGCCGCATGTCCAGGACGAACACATCCAGCAGCGGACCGTGCCGCACCACCCGGTAGACCCGGCCTCCCCGGTCGGCCCGCAGCGTACGGATCGGGAAGTATTCGCTGAACGCCCGCAGCGACCGCGCCGACAGCACATCCGCGTCCTTGACCGTGTACCGGTCGTCGTCCAGCAGCTGCCCCGGATACCAGTTGTTGTGCACCTCGTGGTCGTCCCACTGGGTGATCGTGGGCACCTGCGCGTTGAACCGCCGCAGATTGTCGTCCAGCAGGTTGTAGCGGAACGCCCCCCGGAACTCCCCGAGCGTCTCGGCGACCTTCGCCTTCTCCTCGGTCGTCACATTCCGCCAGATCCGCCCGTCCGGCAGCGTCACCCGCTCCGTGATCGGGTTGTCGGCGTAGATGTTGTCGCCGCTGCACAGAAAGAAATCCGGGTCACGGCGCCGCATGTCCTCGTAGATGCGGTAGCCGCCCCGGTCCGGATTGATGCCCCAGCCCTGCCCGGCCAGATCACCCGACCAGTGGAAGCGGATCCGCTCGGCACGCCGCTCCGGCGCCGTACGGAAGGTCCCGGTGACCGGCTCGCCGCCGCGCCGGGGATCGTCCGGATCGGCGAGCAGCACCCGGTAGTGGATCTGCTCCCCGGACGGCAGCCCGTGCAGCGAGGTGACCCCGGTGAAGTCCGTACCGGCCCCGACCACCGGCCCGTGCCACGTCCGGGCGCCCCGGAACGACTCCGTCGCGGCGGTCTGCACCACCATCCGGGCCGGCCGGTCGGACCGCACCCACACCAGACCCGAGGACGTGGTCACATCCCCGACCTGCACCCCCCACGAGGCGCTCGGCCGCCCGCTGCGGGCCTGCGCGGGCGCGGCGCAGGCGAGCGCGGGCAACGCCAGCGCCCCGGAACCGGCCGCCGCGCCCCGCAACAACGACCGCCGGTCGAAGCCGTCACCGGATCCCTGCGCCATCTGAAACCTCCATCGTCGAAACGGCCTTGGGCGATGTGCTGTTCGTACCGGGCCCCGATGCCCGGCGGCCGAACGCACGGTGACCGGGGCCCGAACGGCGGGTGCCCCGCGCGGCATCGAACGGCCGGGCCTCAGCCCACCGTGTCGAGAATGACACGCGCCACCAGCGCCGGATCGTCGTTCATCGGCACATGCCCGCAGCCCGGCAGCCGTACCAGCCGGGCGCCCGGAATCGTGTGCTTGGCGCGTACGCCCTGACGGCGCAGCAGCAGCCGGTCCCGGCTGCCCCAGCCGATGGTCACCGGGACGTCCGGCACATCGGCGGTGAACCGCACCGCGCGCCCGGTCGCCAGCGTCGGCGCGAAGCCCGGCGCCTCGCGCAACGCCCGGGTCTCCGCCACCACCGCCTCGGCCGAACGGCGCCCGGGGTGGGCGTAGATGGACCCCGTCAGCAGGGCGCGCCCGATCACGGACCGGGCCAGCGATTCCACCACCGGCTCCGGCAGCGCCTGCGCCCCCGCGTACATGCCGCGCAGCACCCCGAAGGCGTACCGTCGCTCGGCCGGCGTCCAAAAGCCCCCGGGCGAAAGCGCGGTGACCGACCGTGCGGCCTTCGCCCGGCCCAGCTCCAGGGCCAGCAGCCCGCCCAGCGAGTTCCCCACGACATGCGGCCGGTCGAGACCCAGCTCCGTGAAGGCCGCGGTGAGCAGCGGGACCACCGTCGCCAGGTCGTACGAGGAGCCGCCGGGCAGCGCCGGCGAGGCGCCGAAGCCGGGCAGATCCACGGCGATCACCTCGTGGGAGGCGGCGAGGATGTCGCACACCGGCCGCCAGGCCTGGAGATGGTGGCCGATGCCGTGCAGCAGGACGATGGGTTCGCCCGCGCCCTTGCGCTCGTAGGCGACCGTGGACGGCGGCCCGTCGTCCGGGCGGACATGGGCGAAGGAGACCTGCGCGGCCATGAGGGGAACTCCTCTGGGTGATGGGGCGTGCGGCGTTGCCGGGGCGTAGGAACCCACACTGCCAGCAGCGGGCGGTGCGCGGCCCCGCTCGGCCTGGCAGTGTGCCGCACACCACGCCCGGCACCGCCCGCGGCCTGCCGTTTCCGCTGGACAACGCGGCGGCGGCCCGCTGGGATGGCAGGGTGCCGATTGATCCCGCGACCGATGTCACCGATGTCTTCGAAGAGCACCGCCCCGTGCTGCACGGTGTGGCCTACCGCATGCTCGGCCGGGTGGCCGACGCCGAGGACGTCGTCCAGGACGCATGGCTGCGCTGGTCGTCCGCCGACCGCAGCGAGGTACGTGAACCGCGTGCCTATCTGGTGCGCATCACCACCCGGCTGGCCATCGACCGCCTCCGCCAGGTGCAGTCCCGCCGCGAGTCCTACGTCGGGCCCTGGCTCCCCGAACCCCTCGCCACGGACTTCGGCGGCACCGCACCCGACACCGCGGAGCGGGCGGTGTTCACCGAGTCCGTGACGCTCGCCGTCCTCGTCGTCATGGAGTCGCTCTCCCCTCTGGAGCGCGCCGTGTTCGTGCTGCGCGAGGCCTTCGGCTATCCGTACGCGGAGATCGCCGAGACCCTCGACCGCAGCGAGGCGGCGGTACGCCAACTGGCCGGGCGGGCCCGCCGGCACGTGGACGAGGGCAGGCCGCGCTTCCAGGTCGATCCGGACCGGCAGCGCGATCTGACGGAGCGGTTCATCGCGGCCGCGGCCGGCGACGACCTGGACGGCCTGCTGAAGCTGCTGGCGGCGGACGCGCGGCTGGTCGGGGACAGCGGCGGCAAGAGCAAGGCCCCGCTGCGGATCATCGAGTCCGCCGACAAGATCGCCCGGTTCATGCTCGGCGTCGCCAAGAACGCGGCTCCCGGTACGGAGTTCACCCTCCTCGAACTCAACGGCGGCATCGCGCTGCTCGGACGCTGCGACGGCACGCCGGACACCGTCCTCCAGCTCGATGTCGAGGACGGCCGGATCCGGACGGTCTACATCGTCCGCAACCCCGACAAGCTGGCGTCGCTCGCGGCGAGTTGAGCGGCGGCCCGCAGGCCGGGCCGCGGGCTCGACAGCACGGGCACGCCGCCGGTGAGACGGCCGGCCGCGGGCGCCATCGACGCCTGCGCCAGCACGATCGCATCGGCGGCCGGCACCTCCCGCGCCGCGGCGGCCACCGCCTCCAGATAGCCCTCCGTATCGCCCGCCTCGAACCGCTCCCAGGCGCCCGGTACGAGCACCGTGCGCACCCGCACCTCGCGTCCGGCCCGCTCCGCCTCCTCGGCGATCAGGTCCCGCGTCGGGCCGAGCGTGCTCTCCAGCGCGGCGAGCACCACGATCCGCGGGCCCGCGGCGACCGCCGCCGCGGCCATCGGCCGGTCCACCCGCAGTACGGGCAGGCCCAGCGCGGCACCGGCCGCCTCGGCCACCGAGCCGATCGTCGAGCAGGTGCACAGCGCCGCCCGCGCCCCCGCCCGCGCCGCCCCGGAGAGCGCCGCCGCGACCTCCTCCGCCACCGCGTCCGGCCCCTGCTCCCGCGCCCGCTCCAGGAGTTCGGGCCGTACGAGGTGCCGCAGCGCAAGGCCGGGGGCCTCCTCGTCGCGCAGGGCATCGAAGACCGGGACATGGACGGGAGAGGTGTGCAGCAGGGTGAGCATGACTGCAGGGTAACGAGCGGTACGGCGGGGGCGGCGGGCGCGTCCGCCGTGCGGACGCCACGCCGAAACCGGTCGCGGATTGGTCTTGACCAAGGTTTGGGCCGGCCATATCGTCGGGATACTGCAACAACCTTTAATAAAGAAACGCTCATAATCGGGCGCGCCCACGAAGACCGGCTGGATGCGGTCCCGTGGACGGATCCGGTCCATGGGGCCCCGCGGGGCAACGGCCAGTGCGGAGGACAGGGTGGGGACCACGCAGCTCGAAACGGCTCCGGAGCCGAAATACTGGCACCTCAAGACCGTGCTCAGCGAGGCGCTGGACTCGGAGTTCGCGGTCGGCGAGATTCTGCCCAACGAGCGTGAGCTGGCGGCGCGGTTCGGCGTCGCTCGCGCCACGCTCCGGCAGGCGCTCGAACAGCTCGAACTGGAAGGCAGACTGCAGCGCCGCCGCGGCGTGGGCACCACCGTCGCGCCGCCCCGCGTCGGCATCGCCGTCGACCCCGCCCGGCACACCTGGCCCGGCGCCCCCGGCGACGACTGGCAGGCGCTGGACGCCACCGAGACCACGACGGTGCCCGCCGCCGTCGCCCGCCTCCTGGAGACG
Source organism: Streptomyces sp. NPDC053427 (assembly GCF_044544985.1). NCBI lineage: Bacteria > Bacillati > Actinomycetota > Actinomycetes > Kitasatosporales > Streptomycetaceae > Streptomyces > Streptomyces sp. NPDC053427. The sequence goes on from NZ_JBITYA010000001.1 coordinate 649,199, forward strand.
GCCCCCGGCGACCGGGTGCACATCGTCCGCCGCAGCCGAGTCACCCATGGCCAGCCGGTCGCCGCCGAGCTGCTGTACGTAGCGTCGGCCGTCGTCCCCGGCTGCTCCGCGACGGGCTCCCACAGCGCCCCGGCCCGCGCCCGCGCCGTCCTGAACGCCCTGCGGGAGAGGGAGCTGGAGGGCCAGGACCGCACCGTCGAGCTGGGCTCCGCCCGCGCGGAGGACGCCAAACAGCTGGACCGACTGCCCGGCGCGCCGGTGCTCGTCGTCACCACCCGCTACGTCTCCGGGGGCCGCACCACCGCCGTGGCGGTCTCGACGTACCGCGCCGACACCTGCCGCCTGACCTTCGGCGAGAGCGACGCGGTGGCGCTCCTCGCGGGCTGATCCAACGTGCCGCCACGGGCCCGTGCCGCACTCCGGCGCGGGCCCCGTGTGCTACCGGCGGCCCGTCACCGTACCCTCCACCGCGAAAAGTTCGCCCTCCACGTGGTCGAGCGCCAGCCGCAGCGCCCCCGTGGCGACCGCGGCCTCGCCCAGCTCCGACAGGGCGACCTGCGGCGGCCGCAGGCAGTAGCGCGCCAACTCCGCACGCAACGGCTCCAGTACACCGGCCTGACCCGCCGCCCAGCCGCCGATCACCACCAACTCCGGGTCCAGCGCCAGCACCAGCGCCGCCACATCGTGCACCAGCCGCCGGATGAACCGCTCCACCGCCTCCCGCGCCCGGACATCGCCCTCCCGCGCCAGCGCGAAGACCGCGGCGACCTGCGCCTCGTCCAGCGGATGCAGCGGCTCCCCGGTCGTCGACAGCAGCGTCTCCGGCGTCGCCTCCCGCCCCAGCAGATGCAGCGCGCCGATCTCCCCGGCCGCCCCGCCGAACCCCCGGTGCAGCCGCCCCCCGATCAGCGAACCGGCCCCCGGACTCAGCCCCGCCAGCACGAACACCACATCGCCGGACGCGGCCGCCGCGCCCTTCCAGTGCTCGGCCACCGCGGCGGCGTTCGCGTCGTTCTCGACCAGCACCGGGCAGCGGAAGGAGCGCCGCAGCCGCTCGCCCAGGGGGAGGCCGGTCCAGCCGGGCAGCGCCGTCCCCAGCCGCACCGTGCCGTCCGCTTCCACGATGCCCGGGCTGCCCACACCGACCGCCCGCAGCGAACTGCGCGACACGCCCGCCCGGCGCAGCAGCTCGGCCACCACGCCACGGACCTGCTCCAGCCGCTCGTCAGCCGGCGCGGTCTCCGCCACCGGGCGCTGCGCCGAGTCCAGCAGCCGCCCGCCCAGGTCGGAGAGCTGGGCCGCGATGCGGTGCGGACCGATCTCGATACCCAGCAGATGGCCCGCCTCCGTACGGAACCGGAACCGGCGGGCCGGCCGCCCCTGCCGACGGGCCCCGCCCTCCTCGGCTGCCGCCTCGGCCACCAGCCCGGCCTCGATGAGCCCCTCGACCACGCCCTCGACCGTCGGCCGGGACAGGCCCGTCACCTGCACGAGATGGGTGAGCGTGGGGGAGTCCGCGGCGCGCAGGGCGTGCAGCACCACCGCGGAGTTGATCCGTCGCAGCAGGGAGGGATCCCCACCCGTGAGCCGCCCCACCGTCACTCTCCCTCGTGTCGCGTGTCTGGCGGATCGTAGCCGGTCAGCGGGTGTGCGGCGAGACCCGACCGACGCCGGGCGCGGGAGGGGAAGGGACGGTGAACACCAGGGGCCGGCCGCCCTGGGAGGCCGGCGGACGGCCAATTGTCAGACCCTGGCGGTTTACTGACGGTATGACGACTGGTGAGCAGCTGGCGGTGATCGACGCATTGCGCGGCCGCGCCTTCCCGGCCCGGCGGGAGCGGTCCGCGCGCGGGGAGAGCGGGCCCGGGTTCCATGTGGTGCGGCTGTGGGCGAGCGCCCCGCTGTGGGACGCGGACCCGGCGGACGCCCAGGAGATGCGCGAGGACTGCGCGGCCGCACTGACGGGCCTGACCGCGGTGCTGTCCTTACGGTGGGGGGAGCCCGGCGTCCTCGATCTCGCCGGGCCTCTGGAGCGGGTGGCGATGGGCCTGCCCGTCCGGCCGCCGCTGGACATCCTGTGCGGCCTGGTGCCCCGGCTGCACACCTGGCGGGCAGCGGGCCGCTGGGTGGCGGTCGGCGCGGGGCAGGGCGGACCGGAGCAACCGTGCCAGCTGCTGGCGGCGATAGCCCAGGAGGGCGCGGCCGGGGGCTTCCCGGACCCGACGTAGGCCGTCAGCCGTCAGCGGTCAGCCGGCGTCGAAGGCCGCGGCGCGCAGCCGCCCGTACTCCTCCGCCATGGTCGCCAGCGTCCAGTGGGCATTGAGGCCGCTGGGGTTGGGCAGCGCCCAGATGCGGGTGGTGCCGAGGGTGCGGTCCTGCGGGCCGATGGCGGCGTGCTTGTCGCCGAAGGCGACGCGATAGGCCGTGACGCCCGCGACCGCCAGCCAGCGCGGCCGCAGCAGCGCCACCTTCTCGGCCAGCAGCCGCCCGCCCTCGCGGTACTCCTCGGCGCTCAGCTCGTCCGCCTTGGCGGTCGGCCGAGCCACGACATTGGTGATGCCCAGGCCGTGCGCGAGCAGTTCCTCCTGCTCGTCCGGCCGCAACAACCGGGGGGTGAAACCGGACGCATGCAGGACGGGCCAGAAGCGGTTGCCGGGGCGGGCGAAGTGATGGCCGGTCGCGGCCGTCATCAGCCCGGGATTGATGCCGCAGAAAAGGACCCGCAGACCGCCCGCGGCCACGTCGGGGACGAGGCGATCGCGAGCGGCCTGCAGCTCTTCGGGGGTGAAAGGCACGTCAGCGGCCCAGCGTCAGAGGATCGAGCCCGGGGTGTACGCCGCGGCCTCGGGGTGCTGCTTGGCAATCGCCTCGATCCGGGCGACGACGGACGCCACCTGGTCGGCCGCGGCGCCCGTGAAGGAGAGCTTGTCCGCCATCAGGGCGTCCAACTGCGCCTTGTCCAGCGGGATCCGGGCGTCCGCGGCCAGCTTGTCGAGGAGCTCGTTGCGCTCCGCGCCCTGCTCGCGCATCGCCAGCGCCGACGCGACGGCGTTCTCCTTGATCGCCTCGTGCGCCTCCTCGCGGCCCACCCCGGCCCGTACGGCACCCATCAGCACCTTCGTCGTGGCGAGGAAGGGCAGGTAGCGGTCCAGCTCGCGGGCGACGACGGCGGGGAAGGCGCCGAACTCGTCCAGCACGGTCAGGAACGTCTCCAGCAGCCCGTCCAGCGCGAAGAAGGAATCGGGGAGGGCGACCCGGCGGACCACGGAGCAGGAGACGTCGCCCTCGTTCCACTGGTCGCCGGAGAGCTCGCCGGCCATCGAGGCGTAGCCGCGCAGGATCACCATCAGGCCGTTGACGCGCTCGCAGGAGCGGGTGTTCATCTTGTGCGGCATCGCGGACGAGCCGACCTGGCCGGGCTTGAAGCCCTCGGTCACCAGCTCGTGCCCGGCCATCAGCCGGATGGTCTTGGCGATCGACGACGGCGCGGCGGCCAGCTGCACCAGCGCGGTGACCACGTCGTAGTCCAGCGAGCGCGGGTAGACCTGGCCGACGGAGGTGAAGGCCTGCCCGAAGCCGAGGTGCCCGGCGATCCGCTGCTCCAGATCGGCGAGCTTGGCGGTGTCGCCGCCCAGCAGGTCCAGCATGTCCTGGGCGGTGCCGACGGGGCCCTTGATGCCGCGCAGCGGGTAACGCGAGAGCAGGTCCTCCAGCCGGGCGTACGCCACCAGCAGCTCGTCCGCCGCGGTCGCGAAACGCTTGCCCAGGGTCGTGGCCTGCGCGGCGACGTTGTGCGAGCGGCCCGCCATCACCAGCTCGGCGTTCTGGGCGGCCAGCGAGCCCAGGCGCGCCAGGACGGCGACCGCGCGGTCGCGCATCAGCTCCAGCGACAGCCGCACCTGCAGCTGCTCGACGTTCTCCGTCAGGTCGCGGGAGGTCATGCCCTTGTGGATCTGCTCATGACCGGCGAGGGCGTTGAACTCCTCGATCCGGGCCTTGACGTCGTGCCGGGTGACCTTCTCGCGCTCGGCGATGGAGGCCAGGTCGACGTTCTCCAGGACTCGCTCGTAATCGGCGAGCGCCTGCTCGGGGACCTCCACCCCCAGGTCCTTCTGTGCACGCAGCACGGCAAGCCACAGCTTCCGCTCCAGCTTCACCTTGTACTCGGGGGACCAGAGCACGGCCAGCTCCGTGGAGGCATAGCGGCCGGCCAGAACATTGGGGATGCGAGGCTTCGCAGACACAGCAGTCACGTGGTCAGAGTCTACTGGCGATTCGCGCAGGCCAGAGCCCCGGCCCCGGTCGTGCTTTCCTCCAAGCCGCCGGTCGGGGTGCGGGAGGCGGAGTCAGCCCTCGTACGGCAGCAGTTCGGGCCGCTTGGCCGGCCGCCCGTCGCCCGAGGACCGGCCGGTGAGCCGACGGCCTATCCACGGCACCAGATGCTCCCGCGCGAACCGCAGGTCCGCGGTCCGCCGCGCGCCCCAGCCCGGCGGCACCGCGGCCGGCAGCGGCGCGTCCCAGTCCGACGCGGCGGGCAGCCCGAGCGCCTGCCAGACGGCCTCCGCCACCCGCCGGTGCCCCTCGGCGTTCAGATGCAGCCGGTCGTCCGCCCACATCCGGGGGTCGGCCAGCGCCCGGGACGCGTACAGGTCCACGACCACCGCGCCGTGCCGCGCCGCCACCGCGTCGAGGTGCGCGAAGAGCTGCTCCATCCGCGGCCGGAACCGCTCCATCACCGGCCCCTCGCGCCCCGGGCTGCGCATCAGCACCAGCTGCCCGCCGCCCTTCGCCAGCTGCCCGGCGGCATCGGACAGCTGCGCACACACCCGGTCCACGTCGCACTTGGGCCGCAGCACGTCGTTCAGCCCGCCCACCAGCGTCACCAGATCCGCGCCCATCGCGGCCGCGGGGCCGCACTGTTCGTCGACGATCTGGCCGATGAGCTTGCCGCGCACCGCGAGATTGGCATAGCGGAAGCCGGGCGAGCGAAGCGAGGTGGGGGTACCCCCGGCCGAAGGCTGGGGGAGCAGCGAGGTGGGGGTACCCCCGGCCGGAGGCTGGGGGAGGAGCGAGGTGGGGGTACCCCCGGCCGAGGGCTGGGGGACGGCCGCGAGGCGGGCGGCGAGCAGATCGGCCCAGCCGCGGTAGGAGCCGTCGGGCAGGCCGTCGGACATTCCCTCGGTGAAGCTGTCGCCGACCGCGACGAAACTGGTGTAGTGGGCATTCATCTTCATGGCGCGGTGATCCTATCCCGCGGTGTACCGGCGGCCGCCGCGGTGTACGGTCGGATGTCGCCCGGACGGCGAGGAAAGGTACAGGTGAACGCGCATGACTCCCCGCGCAGGCGACAGCCCCGAAGCCCCCACCTTCACCGAGCGGGCCCGCCGGCAGCAGCTCATCGAGTGCACCATCGACCTGATCTCCACCCGGGGCTACCCCTCGACCTCGCTGTCGGCGATCGCCGAACGGGCCGGGCTCTCCAAGGCAGCGGTGCTCTACCACTTCGCCTCCAAGGACAACCTCACCCGCGCCGCGCTCGACCAGGTCATGGAGCAGTTCCGCGCGTACGTCACGGAGCGCCTCGCGCGCGCGGCCGGCCCCCGGGAGGCGATCATCGCCTACGTACGGGCGATGATCGGCTACCAGCAGGCCAACCGGCGGCACGTCCGCGTGATCACCGAGATGCTGCTCGACGACGACGGCGGCACCAAGCTCAAGACCCCGGGCTCGCACGACACCCAAGGCCGCTGGCAGGCCCTCGCCGCGCTCCTGACGGAAGGTCAGGAGGCGGGCGTGCTGCGGCAGTTCGACTGCCGGACGATGGCCCTGGCGATCGGCGGGGCGATCGACGGGGTGATCGCGCACTGGCTCGTCCACCCCGAACTCGACCTGGACGCCGCGACCGCCGAGCTGGAGACCTTCACCCTCAACGCGATCGAACGCCGGGACTGACCCGGGCGAACGAAGGGGTGCGCTCGGGACGGATGCCGAACCCGCCCAGCGCGCCGGAGACGGTCCGCAGCGCCGGCACCCGCCGCAGCAGCCGCATCGGCACCGGCAGCCGCTTCTCGTCGAGCGTGCCGTCCAGGGCGGCCCGGATCATCCCGTGCTCGGCCTGCTGCGCCTTCTGCGTCACGGCCATCGGCAGATGCCGCCGCTTCTGTACGCGCGCCAGGTCGGCGACGGTCACCGTGCCGCGGTGCAGCGGCCCCGCCAGGATCCGGGCCGCCGCCACCGCGTCCTGCAACGCGAGATTGACGCCCACCCCGCCGACCGGCGACATGGTGTGCGCCGCGTCCCCGATGCACAGCAGACCGTGCCGGTACCAGCGCCGCAGCCGCCCGAACGTCACCTCCAGCAGCTTCACGTCGTCCCACTCGATCCCGCCGGTGACCTTGTCGTCCCAGTCGAACAGCACGCCGAGCCGGTCGCGCAGCCGCTGGATGCCGTCGGCGCGCAGCTCCGCGTCCCGGCCCTTTTCGATCAGATACGCGGTCTGGTAGTACGTGCCCCGGTCCATGGTGACCGCCGCCTGCCCGCCGCCGAACCGCGCAAAGACCCGGCCGTCCTTGCGGGCATCGGAGGGACCGTCCACACGTATCTGCCACACGTCCATCGGCACCTCGGTCAGGTCCTGCCGCAGCCCGGCCGCGCCGCGCACCACCGAGTCCCGGCCGTCGCAGGCCACCGTCAGATCCGCGGCGAGCTCACCCGGGGCGCCGTGCTCGTCGACGTACCGCACCCCCGTCACCCGCCCCCCTTCGGTGCGCAGCCCGGTGACCTCGGTGCGCATCCGCAGGGTGAAGGACGGCTCGACGGCGGCCGCGCCCGCGAGCAGGTCGAGGAAGTCCCACTGCGGGACCATCGCGAAGTACTTGTGCCGGCCCGGGATCCGCCGCATATCGGTCATCACGACGGTCGTGCCGCCGATCTGCGCCCGCATCTCCTCCAGCTTGGGGAACGGCAGCCGCGCGAACGCCTCGCCCAGGCCCAGTTCGTCCAGCAGGCGCAGCGTCGACGGATGAACGGTGTCCCCGCGGAAGTCGCGCAGGAAGTCGCCGTGCTTCTCCAGAACGGTCACTTTCACGCCGGCCCTGGCCAGCAGCAGCCCCAGCATCATTCCGGCCGGTCCACCGCCCACGATGCAGCATGTTGTGCGGTCCATGTTCTCGCCCCCTGGACGCATACGGATATGGCGACCGGCGCACGCCCGCAAGCGCACTAACCGATCGGTCAGCAATCTAACCGATCGGTTAGGCAAGGGTGTTGCGGGGGCCGGAATCAGGCCGCGGGCGGCTGCTGCAGCACCAGCTCCCGTAGGACGTCCTCCATGGTCACCAACCCGGCCAGCGTCCCGTCGTCGCCGATCGTCGCCGCCAGATGCGTACGGGATCCACGCATCGCCGACAGCACGTCGTCCAGCGGCGTCGCCGCCTTGACCCGGGCGATCGGACGCAGCGCGCCGACCGGGAACGGCAGATCGCGCGGCGCGGCGTCCAACGCGTCCTTGACGTGCAGATAGCCGAGGATGCGGCTGTTGTCGTCGACGACCGGGAAGCGCGAGAAACCGGACCGGGCGGCCAGCCGCTCCAGGTCCTCGGGGGTGACCCCCATGCGCGCCGCGACGACCCGCTCGGCGGGCAGCACCACGTCCCGGACCGGGCGTCGGCCCAGCTCCAGCGCGTCCCGCAGCCGCTCCTGCGCCCGCGCGTCCAGCAGGCCGGCGGCCCGCGAGTCCTCCACCATCTTCGCGAGCTGATCGTCCGAGAACGTCGCGGCCACCTCGTCCCTCGTCTCCACCCGCAGCAGCCTGAGCAGCGCATTGGCGAGGGCATTGATCGAGAAGATCACCGGACGCAGTGCACGGGTCAGCGCGACCAGCGGCGGGCCCAGCATCAGCGCGCTGCGCACCGGCTCGGCCAGCGCGACGTTCTTCGGCACCATTTCGCCGAAAAGCATGTGCAGATACGTGGCCAGGGACAGCGCGATCACGAACGAGATCGGGTGGATCAGGCCGTGCGGGATGCCCACGGCATGGAACACCGGCTCCAGGAGATGGGCGATGGCGGGCTCGGCGACCGCGCCCAGCACCAGGGTGCACAGCGTGATGCCCAGCTGGGCGGCGGCCAGCATCGCCGAGACATGCTGCAGGCCCCACAGCACGCTGGCGGCGCGGCGGTCACCGCGCTCGGCGTGCGGTTCGATCTGGCTGCGGCGCACCGAGATCAGGGCGAACTCGGCGCCCACGAAGAACGCGTTGACGACCAGCGTCAGCAGGCCCACGAAGAGCTGGAGCGCGGTCATCGGCCGGCCCCCGTCTCCGGCTCGTCGGCGTCGCCCGGCAGCGGGGCGTGCAGCAGCACCCGCGCGGCGCGGTGCCCGGCCGCGTCCAGCACATCCATCGTCCAGCCGGCCACCTCCAGGGTGTCGCCGCGCACCGGGATCCGGCCCAGCTCGGTGGCGATCAGGCCGGCCAGCGTCTCGTACGGACCATCCGGCACCCGCAGACCGATCCGCTCCAGCTGGTCGGTGCGGGCGGCGCCGTCGGCCTGATGGAGGCCGCGGCCGTCCGCGTCGGAACCGGCGGGGGCGAGGTCGGGGGTCTCCAGCGGGTCGTGCTCGTCGCGGACCTCGCCGACCACCTCCTCGACGATGTCCTCCAGCGTCGCGACACCGGCCGTGCCGCCGTACTCGTCGATGACCACGGCCATGGTGCGCCTGCCGGACAGCCGGTCCAGCAGCCGGTCCACGGTGAGGGTCTCCGGAACCAGCAGCGGCTCGCGCAGCAGGTCGGAAACGGGGTGACGGGGACGGCGCTCGGCCGGAACCGTCAGTACGTCCTTGATGTGCGCGACACCGACGACGTCGTCCAGGGTGCCGCGGTAGACGGGGAAGCGGGACAGCCCCGTCGCCCGGGTCGCATTGGCGACGTCCTCGGCCGTGGACTGCACCTCCAGGGCCACCACCTGCACCCGCGGCGTCATCACGTTCTCCGCGGTCAGATCGGCGAGATTGAGGGTACGGACGAACAGCTCGGCGGTGTCCGGCTCCAGCGCGCCCTCCTTGGCGGAGTGCCGGGCCAGCGCCACCAGCTCCTGCGGGCCGCGGGCGGAGGCCAGCTCCTCGGCGGGCTCCAGACCCATCCGGCGGACCATGCGGTTGGCGGTGTTGTTGAGATGCCGGATGAACGGTTTGAAGGCGGCGCTGAAGCCGCGCTGGGCGGTGGCGACGTTCTTGGCGATGGCCAGGGGGCTGGAGATGGCCCAATTCTTCGGGACCAGCTCGCCCACGACCATCAGGACGACCGTGGAGATCGCCGTGCCGAGGACCAGGGCCACCGATTCCGTGGCGGAGGGCGGCAGGCCGATCGCGGCGAGCGGTCCGGCCAGCAAGGTGGCGATGGCCGGTTTGGACAGCATGCCGATGACCAGACCGGTCACGGTGATGCCGAGCTGCGCACCGGAGAGCTGGAAGGTGAGGCTGCGGACGGCCCTGAGGGCGCTGTCCGCACCGCGCTCGCCGCGCTCGGCGGCGCGTTCGAGATCGCTGCGCTCGACGGTCGTCAGCGAGAACTCGGCCGCGACGAAGACGCCACAGGCGAGGGTCAGGAGGAACGCCACGCCCAGCAGGAGCAGGTCGGTCATCGGGTCACCTCCGTCCCATGATCGAACAGGTTCGGGAGGTTCGCCCTCTGTCGGGAGGGCGCCCGGACGGTGGCTCGGCAACTGGGAGGCTCGTCCATGACTGGACGCTCACACACCTTTCACTGGAGAACGGGTTTCACTGAGGAACGGGTTTCACTGAGGAACGGGAAGTCCCCCATGGTAAAGGATCGGCAAAGTGGTGGGGGTGGTGAGAGCCCGCCCCTCCACAGCGACGGGTCCGTCGCCCGGTCCGGATCAGCCGACGAGGCACCCGCCCCGGCCACTCCACCGCGGCCCGGGAGCGCACCCCGGCCCACGTCCAGAAATCCCGCCCGCGCTCACAGTGACTTGACCCAGCGTCGCCACTGGTCCTCGCGGTGGTAGCCGGCCGCGGCCCAGGTGTGATGCGCGCGCTCATTGACCTCCAGGACCATCGCGTCGACCCGCCGACCACCCAGGGCGTCGAAACGTTGCTCCGCCGCCTCCATCAGGGCGGAGGCGATGCCCTGCCGACGGCAGTCCGGATGCACGGCCAGCCGGTAGGCCGAGCACCGCCACCCGTCGAAGCCCGCTATCACCGTCCCGGCGAGACGGCCGTCGCGCTCTGCGAGGAGCAAGGCTTCGGGATCCCTTGTGACGAGCCGGGCCACCCCGTCGTGGTCGTCGCTGATGCTCGTACCTTCCGCAGCTTCGCGCCAGAACCGCAACACGGTGTCGATGTCCGAGAGGGTGGCGCAGCGGATATGGAGATCGCTCATGGGACGAGCCAAGCAGAGCGCCGACCCGTTCGGCCAACGGTTTCCGAACCGGGCAACGAGCCGGTTCGGCGCGCCCACCGTCCCGCGCCCGCCGGTCGGATTCCCGGCCACGCCACCGCATCACCCCGCCATACGCCCCGGCCCGTGCGGGATACTGCCGCACACAACTGTTCGGCACGGGTGGGGGTATGAGTGCGACCGCTGGCGAAGGACGATCCGCAGCAGATCGGTCCGTTCCGGATCATCGGGCTGCTCGGCGGCGGCGGCATGGGACGGGTCTATCTCGGCCGCGCGGCGAACGGCCGGACGGTGGCCGTGAAGACCGCCCGCTCCGAACTCGCCGACGACCGGCACTTCCGCACCCGCTTCGCCCGTGAGGTGGCCGCCGCCCAACAGGTGGGCGGCCCGTTCGTGGCGCCCGTGGTCGACGCCGCGCCGCACGACGACATGCCCTGGATGGCGACCGACTATGTGCCGGGCATCTCGCTGACCGCCGCCGTGCAGGACTGCGGGCCACTGCCCGAGCACGCGGTGCGGCTGCTGACCGCCGGCCTGCTGCACGCCCTGACGGCGGTGCACGCGCACGGCCTCGTGCACCGCGACCTCAAACCGTCCAACATCCTGCTCACCGCCGGCGGCCCCCGCGTCATCGACTTCGGCATTGCGCACTCCGCCGCGGACACCGCCCTGACGATGACCGGCACCGCCCTCGGCACCCCGGGCTTCATGGCGCCCGAACAACTCGTCATGACGGGCCCCGACGTCACCGGCGCGGCGGACGTCTTCGCGCTCGGCGGGGTGATCGTGTTCGCGGCCACGGGCGGCGGCCCGTACGGGAACGCCGAACCGCAGATCCTCATGTACCGCACCGTGCACGAAGAGCCCCGCCTCGACGAACTCCCGCAACCCCTACGGGAGTTGGCGGCCGCCTGCCTGGCGAAAAACCCGGAACGGCGGCCCGCTCTGCCCGCCCTCATGGAGCGGGTCGGCGCACCGGGCCCGTACGGCAACTGGCTGCCGGGACCCGTCGCCGAAGAGCTGCGCCGCCTCTCCGCACAGCTCGGCGACCCCAGAGCGCAGGACACGTTCACGCCACGGCCCCCGGCCCAAGCGCCCGCCGCCGTCGCCTTCGACCGACTGCCGACCGGCACCATGGCCGACCTCCCGGCACCCCCGCCGCCCGCCACCCCGCCCCAGGGCCCGTACGGCACGGCTCCCGCCGCCCCGCCGCAGGGCCACCACCACCCCGCCCCGCCGGCCGGGCCGCACGACATCACCCCGCCCCAGCCACACAACCCCCCTGGGCGGCCCACGTCACCGGGCCCGAGCCGACGCCGCGTGCTCGCCGCGCTGTCCGCCGCCGGTGCCGTCGCCGGCGGCGGGGCACTGGCCTGGACACTGTGGCCCGACGGCGGGGACCGCGGCAGCGGCGCCGCGCACACCGGAGACAAGCCCGGCGGCACCAAGAAGCCCTCCGGCGGCGCCCAGCCCGGCGGAAACCCATCGGCCCCGGGAACACCGTCCGACCGGTTGCCGAAGGACATCCGCGACAAGGGCACCGTCACCGTCGGCTCCGACCTCAGCTACCCACCCATGGAGTTCGCCACGAGCGGCAGGACCACCGGCGTCGACGTCGACCTCGCGAACGCCCTGGGCCGCGCGCTGGGCGTGCGCTTCACCTTCGAGAACGCCGCCTTCGACGCCCTCCTCCCCGGCCTGAACTCGGGCCGCTTCGACCTGGTCATGTCCGCGATGATCGACAACAAGAACCGTCAGGAAGGGCGCACGTCGGACGGCACGCGCACCGGCGACGGCGTCGACCTGATCGACTACCTCAGTGCCGGACTCGCCCTCGTCGTCCGCAAGGGCAACCCGGCGGGCATCGAGAAGCCCCAGGACCTGTCCGGCAGAACCGTCGCCGTCCAGCGCGGCACCCTCGCCCACGACTTCCTCGACAAGCTCAACCGGCAGCTCCCCGCGAAGGTGAAGCTCCGGCCATTCGACTCATCGGCCCAGATCTACGACGACGTCGCCAAGAACCGCTCGGCGGCCTGCCTCGACGACTTCCCGGTCGCGGCCCACACCGCGGCCACCCACACAGGCGGCGGCGCCCTCCAACTCACCGGCGAACAACTCGACCCCCTTCCCTACGGCATCGCAGTCGCCAAGACCGACACGGCCCTGCGCGACGCCCTACGGGAAGCCCTCGACCGCCTCATCGCCAGCGGCGAGTACACAACGATCCTCAAAAAATGGCACGTCGAAGGCGGCGCGGTGAAGCGGGCAGTCATCAACGGGGGACAGTAGGCAGGCCGCGCCCGGCCACACGGCGCACCCCGCGGGCGACAGCAGCCCCGGCCCCACCCCGGCCCGAAACCCGCCTTTCGGGCAGTTTCGCAGCACACAACCCACCCCGAACGCGCCGCCCCGGCACAGCGCACCTCCACGCGCCGCTGACAAGCCCCGCTACCCCTTGCTGCAATGGAACGGACCGGCGCGACCGGTCCCTTCGAGGGGACGCACCCTCAGCACCCCACCACCTTCTGCTCACGGCGCCGACGCGCACGAGCAGGACCTGGTGGGCCCTGCGGTCGAGGGCCGGCCCCGCTCCACCACTCCCGCGTCCGGGGAGGTGCGACCTGCTGACCTCACCCGCTTCCCCCACACCCGGCAACAGCGTTCTCTGGCTGCGGGACATCCACAAGGGATACGGCCGGCGGCCCGTGCTGCGGGGCGTCGACCTCGATGTACCGGCCGGCCGCCTGATCGGCATCGTCGGGGAGAACGGCGCCGGAAAGAGCACCCTGCTGCGCATCCTCGTAGGACAACTCGCCCCCGACAGCGGCACGTTCGCCTGCCGCGCCGTGATGGGCTACTGCCCGCAGACCCCCGTACTGCACCCCGCACTGACCGTCGCGGAACACGTACGGTTCTTCCAGGCCGCCTACGGGATCGCCGACTGCCGGCACGCATGGGAACTGCTGGAACAACTGCGGTTCACCGAGAACCGCACAAGCCGCCTGCACACGCTCAGCGGGGGCACACAACAGAAACTCAACCTGGCCCTGGCGCTCATGCACCAGCCGGATGTACTGCTGCTGGACGAGCCCTACCAAGGCTTCGACTGGGAGACCTATCTGCAGTTCTGGGAGATCGCCACCGCGCTGCGCGACGCCGGCCGCACCGTGGTGCTCGTCTCCCACCTCGCATACGACCGCGAACGACTGGACGCCGAGTACCAGCTGAACGCCGGACTGCTGCGCCCGGCACCGGCCGCCGGCGCCATGGAGGGCGCCGGATGAAGCGGTGGTGGCGGAGCCTGCGCACGGCCGTGCACCACGCCGTACTCGAACAGGCACGCAACCGCCTCGCCCTGGTGCTGGTGATCTTCTTCGTACCGCTGTGGCTGACGCTGGCCTACCAGGTCCTGCCCGACGCCCCCGTCCGGTTCCACCTGCGCGCGGCCGACCGGCTGCTGAGCCTGGACGCCAACACCCTCACCCAGCTCTCCGGCGCCCTGCACTCGATCACCCTCATCGTCGGATTCATGATGTTCCTCGCCACCCGCCGCGCCGCGGAATTCGACCACCGCCTGGTCACCGCCGGATACCCGCGAACCTGCCTGCTGCTGGCCAAGAACGCCGTACTGCTGCTCACCGCGACACTCGCCGCCGGATACGCCACGGCCGGAGTATGCCTCTTCTGGCGGCCCGAGCGGCTCGACGTCATGGCCGCCGCGCTCACCGTGGGCGCGCTGACCTACGGCGGCGGAGGCATCCTCCTCGCCGCCTTGCTGCGCAGCGAACTGGCCGGGATGTTCGTCGTCATCATGGTCAGCCTCATCGACCTGACCCTCCAGAACCCGGTCGCCAACCCCTCCGCGGACAGCCCGGTACTGCGCTGGCTGCCGGCCTACGGCGCGATGCAGTCCGCCGTGGCCGCCGCGGACACGGACCTCGTTCCCTGGCGACATCTCCTTCTCGGCCTGTGCTGGGCAGCCGGCCTCGCGCTCGCCGGACTGGCCGTCTTCGCCCTCCGCACCGGCCGACGAGCCGGCGCCCGCGCAGCGACACGGCGCCCACACAACGCCGAACGGACAGCCCGCCGCACCCCGATCCGCCTACGGCACCCGGTGCGCTCCCTCGTCTACCGCCGGGCCGGGATCACCGACCCCGCGGTGGTCTCCAGCTACGAGACCTGCCGCCGCCTGGTACGGCGAGCAGGCCGCCTGGAGACCGCGATCACCCAGCTCTTCCCCGCCCGGCTCCGTCCCCTCGTCTGGGCGATCTACGGCTACGGCCGCACCCTCGACGACCTCTCCGACACCCCGCAGAGCAACAGGCAGGACCGCGCCGCACGCGTGCGCGCGTACACCGAGGCGCTGGAGGCCGAACTGCGGCTGGGCCGCAGCAACGACCCGGTGCGAACGGCCCTCGTCGACGCGGTGTGGCGGTGGGACCTGCCCACCGACGGCCTGTCCGCAGCGGCGGCCGTCTACCACCAGGACGCCACCGGCGACACCCACCTCGCCACGTGGGACGACTGGCACGCCTACTGGCACACCCTGGCCTTCCCGTTCAGCCCCACCCACATGCTGCACCTGCTCACCGACCCCGGCCCCGCCCTCACCCCGCACGACGCCGAGGCACTCATCCGGTGGACCGACGTCTTCAACCTCATCGACACCCTGCGGGACCTGCGCCAGGACGCCGCGGACGGATCCGTCAAACTCCCGCAGAGCGTGCTCGACGCGTACGGGGTGACGCTCGAAGACCTCAGGCAGCACCGGCCCGGCAGCCAGTTCACCGCCATGATCCACGCCCTCACCCGCCAAGCCCGCCAGTGGACCGTCCAGACCGCGCAACTCGGTGTCCGCCACCCGCCCACGGCAGCGGCCATGCGGACCGCCACCGACCTGCAACGGCTCGAACTGCGCCGCATCGAACGCAACCCCCACAGGCTCCTCAGCCACCGCCGTACATCCACCCCCGTCCGCTTCCACTGCACACTGCTCCTCGGCCGCCTACGCGTCGCCCGGGCCTGGCGACGCCCCACCCCCGACAAGGCCGCCGCCCTCCTCACCCTTCCCGCACCACGGCCGGCCCCCGCCGACCGCACCCCGGACCCCGAACAGGCCCTCCTGCCTCCCGCAGCACACCCCAGCGGAGCCCACCCGCCCTCGCTACCCGCCCACCAGCTTCCCCGCCACGTCGCGGTCATCATGGACGGCAACGGTCGATGGGCCACCCGCCGGGGCCAGTCACGCACCGCCGGCCACCACTCCGGCCAGCGGGCGCTACGCGACACCGTCTATGGCGCCCTGGAGATCGGCCTGCCCTGCCTGAGCGTGTACGCCCTCTCCACCGAGAACTGGACGCGCCCCGCCGCCGAGATCGACGCCATCCTCGCCATCGTCCGGGACGGCACCGACATCAACACCGAGGAGATCTGGCAACGCGACGTCCGACTGGTCTGGTCCGGATCCCCCGACGGCCTCCCCGCAGACCTGGTGGCCGGCGTCACCCGAACCGTCGACGCCACCCACGACCGCACCGGACTGACGCTGAACGTCTGCTTCAACTACGGCGGACGCAGCGAACTCACCCACGCCGCCCGCGCCCTCGCCCGACAGGTCGCACGGGGCGAGATCGACGCCGAGCACATCACCTCCCGGCACCTCGCCCGCCACCTGCACCAGCCCGACCTGCCGGACGTCGATCTCCTCATCCGCACCGGAGGCGAACAACGAACCTCCAACTTCCTTCCCTGGCAGTCCGCCTACGCCGAATTCGTCTTCCTGGACACCCTCTGGCCCGACTTCGACCGCACCCACCTGTGGCGGGCCATCGATGCCTACACACGCCGCGACCGCCGCTTCGGAGCCACCCACTCCACCCCGCACGAACCCACCGCCTGAAGACGTGGATGCGCCCGACCACCGGGTGATGCCACGGAAAGTGCCGCTTGCGGGAGACGTGCGACGTGGCCGCGCTCGTCGGCGACGAGCGCGCCGTGTCACTCGTGGACACCCGGGGCATATCGGCTCCGGCTTCCGCCGGCTTCGGCGCCGAGCCGGTGACCCACCACCCGCCGAGGCCGGTGGCGTCGAACAGTTCCCGTCTCCCGGAACGTCCCCGACACGGTCGCGGCAGACTGCCCGCCGCCGCGTCCCTCAGGTGCCCTTCAACTCCTCCATCACCGGAGCGAACGCCTCCAGGAACGGGTCCAGCACGGTGATGTACGAGAAGCCGAAGCGCTCCCGCCGCTCCCGCAGCTGCTCGGCCATCTGCGCGGACGTGCCGATCAGCAAGGTCGGCGCCTCCAGCACCTGGTCCTCGTCCAGCCCGATGCCGCGCGCGGCGATCTCCCGGGCGACGGCCCGCCGGTCGTCGGTGGGCAGCACCTGCTGTACGAGGATGTTCAGCTCGGCGGGCTCCGGGCGCTCGGCGGCGTACTCCTGGTACCGGGCCACCGAGGCCGCCAGCTCCTCGGCAGGCAGCAGCTCCAGGACGCCCTCGGGCTTGCCGGGCGACTGCCGGCCACCGGTGAACGCCGCGATCTCGGCATGCCGGGCCGTCAGCCGCAGCATCCGGGGGCCGTTGCCGCCGATCAGCAGCGGCGGACGGGGCCGCTGCGCGGGCCGCGGCACCTGCTCGGGATCGCCGAGCAGCCGCTCCAACTCCTCGATGGTGCGGCTGAGATGGGCCACCCGCTGACCGGGTGAGCCCCAGGGCAGCCCGGCCTTGTCGTGCTCGGCACGGACGTATCCCGTCCCCAGCCCGAGCTCCAGCCGGCCATCGGTGAGCACATCCGCGCTGGCCACTTCGCGCGCCAGCAGCGTCGGGTTCCAGAAACCCACGTTCAGTACGAAGGTCCCCACCCGCGGGCGCTCGGTCGCCTCCGCCGCGGCGATCAACGCAGGAAACGGCGCCGGCGCACCCAGATGGTCCGGGACCAACAGGACGTCATAGCCCAGCTCCTCGGCATGCCGGGACTTCCGGCGCCAGGAACTTCCGCCCTCGAGCGCCAACATATTGATACCGAAGCGGAACGGGCGTGGCATGAGACCCCCTTGGGAGCGTGCGGACGGCAGGGCCGCCGCGATCGGTCACGGCCAGAAAACCATGAACGTTCGAACGCCGCAGCCGCTTCGCCCATGGCGCCACGGCCGCTTCGCCCGTTCCCGTCCGGGCCCACGGCCTCCGCTGGCCGGGGACTGCGGACGACCGACCGGCAGGGGGTGACCGGTGGCAGGGGGGACCGGTGCGTGGGGGGACCGGTGCGTGGGGGAGGACCGGCTTCGGCGGGGGACGGCGAGCGCCCGGACGCCGCCCGTGGGCCGGATGCCGATGGCCCCGACTGCGGCGGCCCGGACACAGGGGCCCGGAGGCGGACGCTTGCCGGTGCTAGCACCTCCGCGCTAGCTTGAAACCGTGGCGAAGACACAATTGAACGTCCGAGTGGACGAGGCCACCGCCGACGCGGCGCGGGAGCGCGCCCTGCAGCGGGGAGTGAGCATGAACCGCTACATCGAGGAACTCGTCCTCCGGGACGTCGGAGAGGTCGGCCAGACCTTCGTCGAGGCCGCCGCCGACTTCATGAAGCAGTACGAACGGGTCTTCACCGAGGAATTCGGCCTCGAGCCCGGCGGGGGCACGGGCCGCGCGGCGCAATCCGACCGCGAAGGTCGGCCGGCCACCTGAACACTCGCCTCAACGATCCCGATGAGGTGATCGCCAACGCGATCGGTCCGAAGGCGATCGGTCCGAAGGCGATCGGTCCGAAGGCGATCGGTTCGAAGGCGATCGGTTCGACAGAATTCACGCCTGATGGCTGAGTTCAAGGACTGCGCGGGCCGCATCGGCTGCATCGCGTGCCGGGGAACGGTCGCCCCAATGGCTACTTCCGGACGACTACGACCACGGCTGGGAGTGCGGCGGGGCTCAGCCGGCCACTGCGGCTTGCTGGATGGGCGAGTGCACCGACGGGCTCCGGCCCTCCGCGCCCGACGCCGAACGGCTGCGCGTCACACCGACCCGCCCGCGACACCGGGCGGGCACACCACCCCCGCCCCGCTCACCCCGCCCTGCTCACCCCGCAGGGTTCATCCCCGCAGGTTCCGCCTCGGCGGTGGTTGGGATACTGAGCACGTGACCCACGAACCGGCCGCCTCCGCCTGACCCGCCGGAGCCGTCTGTCGTACCCGTACCACCACGAATCCCACGAGCCCCACGAGTCCCACGAGACACCACCGGGAGCCGACATCACCCTGCGCATCGACCTCGCCTGGCTGCTCCTGATCGCCGAACACCACACCCCCGGAGACCCCGAAGTCACCGACTGGGGCGCCCTGGTGGCCGCCGTCAGCCGCCACGAGGCGGAGATATTCGGCGTCCCCGTCTACACCGACCCCCAGGACCGCGCCGCCGCCCTGCTCCAACTCCTCCTCCAGGTACCGGCGCTGGAGCGCTCGAACGCGATGTTCGCGACCGCCGTCGCCTACGGCTATCTCGTCGCCAGCGGCCTGAAGATCGCCACCTCACCCGAGCAGGTCCGCGAACTCGCCCGCCTCGTCAAGGAAGGCACGGCGGACGTCCGCGCCATCGCCGACGCCCTGCGCACCTGGACGGCATGAACGGCACACGAACGGCATGAGCGCCCGGCCTCCGCCAAACGCCGGCCTCCGAAAACGCCCGGCCTCTGCCCGCGCCCGGCTACGTGATCGCCCGGCCTCTGCCCGCGCCCGGCTACGTGACGTGCCCGGCCTCTGTTGATGCCCCGTCTCCGTATACGCCCCGCCCCCAACGCAACGGCCTCAAGACGCAACGGCCTCAAGCGATCGGCCGCCGGGCCGTCCCCAGCACCACGGGGGACGACGGCAGCGCCGGTCCCCGCTCCGGCACCTTCAACCGCCGTACGCGCACCACGTCGAACCCGGCCGCCCGGATCTCCCCGAGCGGATCCCGCCAGGTGTGACAGCCGCCCATCAGCAGGGGCCACACCGTACGGTCCAACGACCACTGCACCGCCGCCAGCCCCCGCCCCTGCGCCCGACCGTGCTCGAGGAACCGCAATTCCGCTCCGGGCCGCAGCACCCGCCGCAGCTCCGCCAGTGCCCGTCGCACATCCCGTACGGAGCACAGCACCAGCGACGCCACCGCGACATCGAACGCCTCGCTCTTGACCGGCAGCGCCTCCGCCGTCCCCGGCACCAGATCCACCGGGACCTCGGCCTGCGCCGCGGCCGTCCGGGCCGCCGCCCGCAACGTGGCCTCCGGCTCGATCGCCACCACCTCCGAGACCGTCCCCGGGTAGTGCGCGAAGTTCAGCCCGCTGCCCGCCCCGACCTCGATGACCCGTCCGGCGGCCCCCGTCAGCAGCTCGTCCCGCAGCGCCGCAAAGCCCAGCCGCTGGTCGGCAGCGGGCCCGCAGCAGCGCGCGTAGAACCGGGCGAAGACGGGGTGGTGCACGGTGGTTGGCGGAAGAACGCTCCTGCGCCGCAACATGACGGCCCCCTTCGCCGCTGAACTGTGGCCGATGCTTGCACCCTGTTCGCTGTCGTCCGCTGCTGCCCGCGCGCCCCGAAAGGTGCGCGTGCCTCGACGGGGGCTTGCTCGGCCGCGGATGTCCTGCTGCTTTCACGGGCTGGCTGGGCGTCACGGGTGCGCCGTGGACGCCTTGCCTTGCCGCCTGCCTTGCCGCCTCGCCTCCTCCTCATACTCCGGCAACGATTACGGAGAGTGATATGTTCCCGTGGAGCGTGAGCGGAGGGTAATTAGTTGTTGCGGGGTAATTATTTGTTGCGGTGCCCGCTTGGGTCGCCCATGCCCCCCGTCACCCCGTCGGAAACTCCATGAGCGGACGACGGGGTGACGGGCGGCGGCACTTGTTGGGACGGCGGTACCCGTTCGGCCGCCTGTTGGCGCTCGGCGACGGTGAGGGCCGCGGTGAGAGGGGACGGGGCGAGCGACCTTCACCGCAGGCCTGGGGGCACCTTGAGGGTGCCCTTCCGTCTTGCGGTCAGGACGGGATGCGCAGCGCTCCCGAACCCCCGAGTTCGGGTGTCAGCCACTCCCGTGCCGCGGCCCGGAAGGCGCTCGGTGGCAGGGCGCCGGAGCCCTCCGGGATCAGGCCGAGCAGTGGTGCGCCCGCCGCCTCGGGGAGGTCGGCGAGGTTGCAGTGGGAGGCGAGGTCGGGCTCGGCGGGCCAGCTGCCGATGACGACGCCGAGGCAGTGGAGGCCGTACGTACGCAGGGCCAGGGCGGTCAGGGCTGTGGTGTTGAGGGTGCCGAGGCCTGACTGGGCGACCACCAGGACGGGGGCGTTGGCCAGGCGGGCCGCGTCGGCGAGGGTGTTGCCGTCGGCGTCGAAGCGGACGAGGAGACCGCCGGCGCCCTCGACCAGCACCAGGTCGTGCGAGGCGTCCAGTTTGGCGGCGGCCTCGGCGATCTCGTGCGGAGGGACGGGGGGCCTACCGGCCCGTTGCGCGGCCGTGGCGGGGGCCAACGGGTCCGGGTAGCGGGCGAGTTCGGTCGTGGTGACCGGGCCCGCCAGCCGCGCGACCTCCGCCGCATCGCCCGGCTCGTCGGCGGCGACCCCCGTCTGGGCGGGCTTGAGTACGGCCACCGAACGGCCCTCGGCGAGCGCCGCCGCGGCGATCGCGGCCGTGGTCACGGTCTTGCCGATCTCCGTGCCCGTGCCCGTCACGAACAGCACCGACATCTCTTCGCCTCTCTTCTTCCTTTGATGTGAGTTGTGGCTCGGTTGATGCGAGTTGTGGCTCGGTCGGGCCCTCTCGGCCACGGCCCGTTCCGCGGTGGGCTTTTCCACCGTGGAACGGGCCCCGCGCGCCCTTCAGCCCTCGCGCGCCGCCGCGCACACCGCGGCGCAGATGCGGGCCACATCGTCGTCGCCGGTGATGTACGGCGGCATGGTGTAGATCAGGTCGCGGAACGGCCGCAGCCAGACGCCCTCGCGGACCGCCGCCCGGGTCGCGGCCGCCATGTTCACCGCATGGTCGAGCTGGACGACGCCGATCGCGCCCAGGACGCGTACCTCCCGCACCCCGGCGATGTCCTCGGCCGCCGCCAGGCCGGCCCGTAGCCCGGCCTCGATCCGTTTGACCTCCTGACCCCAGTCCTGGGAGAGGAGGAGGTCGATGGAGGCATCGGCGACGGCGGTGGCGAGGGGATTGCCCATGAAGGTGGGGCCGTGGGCCAGGACCGGGAGTTCGCCCTGGGAGATCCCGTCGGCGACCGCGGACGTGCACAGTGTCGCCGAAAGGGTCAGATAACCCCCGGTCAGGGACTTGCCGAGGCACATGACGTCCGGTGAGACGCCGGCGTGTTCGGCCGCGAAGAGGGCTCCCGTACGGCCGAAGCCGGTGGCGATCTCGTCGAACACGAGGAGGACGCCGTGGGTGTCGCAGGCCTCGCGCAGTACCCGGAGATAGGCGGGGGAGTGGAAGGACATGCCGCCCGCGCCCTGCACCACGGGCTCCACGATCACCGCGGCCAGTTCGTCGGCGTGCCGGGCGATCAGCTCGCGCAGATGCGTCGCATACGCCTCGTCGGGCGCGGCGTCGAAACCGGTCGGCGGCGCGTCCGCGAAGATCTGGCGCGGCAGCACCCCCTGCCACAGCTCATGCATCCCGCCCTTGGGGTCGCACACGGACATCGGCTGCCAGGTGTCCCCGTGGTAGCCGCCCCGCCAGGTCAGCAGCCGCTGTTTGCGCGGCCGTCCGACCGAGCGCCAGTACTGCAGGCACATCTTGACGGCGACCTCGACCGACACCGAGCCGGAGTCGGCGAGGAAGACGTGCTGGAGCGGCTCGGGGGTGATGTCGACGAGACGTTTCGCCAGACGGACGGCGGGCTCGTGGGTGAGCCCGCCGAACATCACATGGCTCATCCGCCCCAGCTGGCCGCGCGCGGCGTCGTTGAGCACCGGGTGGTTGTAGCCGTGCACCGCCGACCACCAGGACGACATGCCGTCCACCAGCTCGTCCTGCCCCTCGACGGGCCGGGCGAGCCGCAGCCGTACGCCCGACGCCGACTCCACCAGCAGCGGCTCCTCCCGGCCGGGCATCGGCCCGTACGGATGCCAGACGTGCTGCCGGTCGAGCGCGAGGAGTTCGCCGGGGGTGAGGGCCGGCTCAGGCATTGGGCGGGAGGTCGGTGCCGGCACCGCGGCGGCGGACCGCGACCAGGTCCCGGCGGGTCTCGTCGGCGGGGGGCGCGGCAACCGTGGCGGCGGGGGCCTCGGCGGCCGGCTGCGCCGCGCCGTCCACGCCGTGCTCCGCTTCCGTACGGGGCTCCGCGTCCGTACGGTGCTCCGGGAGCGTCGTGGTGTCCGTGCCCTCGACCTCGAACCCGGCGTCCGCGATCATCGCGAGATCGTCCTTGCCGGCCTGGCCCTCGCTGGTCAGATAGTCGCCGAGGAAGATGGAGTTGACCAGGTGCAGGGCGAGCGGCTGCATGCTGCGCAGATGCACCTCGCGGCCGCCGGCCAGCCGGACCTCCACGTCCGGGCAGACGAACCGGACCATCGCCAGGATGCGCAGCGCGCGCTGCGGGGTGAGGTTCCACTCCTTGGCGAGGGGGGTGCCCTCGAAGGGGATCAGGAAGTTCACCGGTACGGAGTCCGGGTCCAGCTCGCGCAGCGCGAAGACCACGTCGACCAGGTCGGCGTCGCTCTCGCCCATGCCGGCGATCAGTCCGGAGCAGGCGGACATGCCCGCCGCCTGGGCCTGCTGGACGGTGGAGACCCGGTCGGAGAAGTCGTGCGTGGTGCAGATGTCGCCGTATGTGGCTTCCGAGGTGTTGAGGTTGTGGTTGTACGCATCGGCGCCCGCCGTGCGCAGCCGTTCGGCCTGGCCGTCGGAGAGCAGGCCGAGACAGGCGCACACCTCGACGCCCTCGTTCTGGTCCTTGATGGCGGAGATGGTCTCCGAGACGCGGTCCACGTCCTTGTCGGTGGGCCCGCGGCCGCTGGCCACCAGGCAGACCCGCTTGGCGCCGCCGGCCACTCCCGCGGCGGCCGCCTTGGAGGCGTCATCGGGCTTGAGCCAGGTGTACTTGAGGATCTCGGCCTTCGATCCCAGCCGCTGGGAGCAGTATGAGCAGTCCTCAGGGCACAGGCCCGACTTGAGGTTGACGAGATAGTTGAGCTTGACCCGCCGCCCGAACCACTGGCGGCGTACCTTTCCGGCCGCGGCCACGACATCGAGCAGTTCGTCATCGGACGTCGCCAGCACGGCGAGCGCCTCTTCGCGGGTCGGCAACTCGCGCCGCAGTCCCTTGTCCACCAGTGTGTTCAGCAGGTCCATGGCGTTGATCCTGACGTACGTCACCGCCCCCGGCCAAGGAGGATTCCCACAACACGGCGCGTTCGGGGTGTGTGTATCGCCACACTGTGGCCGTGCGGAACGACCGCTAACGTCTATCGACAGCCCACAATCGAGGCCGGTGGACGAGGCCGAGAGACGAAGGACGCCGATGCTTCAGGACTCCGCCCCGTCGCCGCTCCGCGACGCCTCGCCCGCGACCCTCGCCGAGCCTTCCCGGCGGGCGTACGGCGCGGCCTTCGACTGGATCGACGAGGCGCGCGCCGAACGCCGGCGCGCCGGACTGGTCCGTACGCTGCGCCCGCGCCCCGCCGACTCCCCGCTGCTGGACCTCGCCGGCAACGACTACCTGGGGCTGGCCCGGCACCCCGAGGTCACCGACGGCGCGGCCCGGGCCGCCCGGCAGTGGGGCGCCGGCGCGACCGGTTCCCGGCTGGTCACGGGCAGCACCGAGCTGCATGCCCGGCTGGAGGCCGAACTCGCCGCGTTCTGCGGCTTCGAGGCGGCCCTCGTGCTGTCCTCCGGATACGCCGCCAACCTCGCGGCCGTCACCGCGCTCACCGACGGCGCGACCCTCCTCGTCTCCGACTCGGGCAACCACGCTTCCCTGATCGACGGCTGCCGCCTCTCGCGGGCCCGTGCGCAAGTGGTCCCGCACGCCGACCCGCAGGCCGTACGTGCGGCGCTGAACGGTCACCACGGCCGGGCGCTCGCCGTCACCGACTCGGTGTTCTCCGTCGACGGCGATGCCGCGCCGCTGCCCGCGCTGGCCGCGGCCTGCCGGGCTCATGGCGCGGCCCTGCTCGTCGATGACGCGCACGGCCTGGGGATCCTGGGGGAGGGGGGCCGCGGTGCGATGGCGGCCGCCGGACTCGCCGGCGACGCCGATGTGGTGACCACCGTGACCCTCTCCAAGGCGCTCGGCGCCCAGGGCGGCGCGGTGCTCGGCCCGGCGCGGGTCATCGAGCATCTGGTCAACACCGCCCGGTCGTTCATCTTCGACACCGGGCTGGCCCCGGCGGCGGCCGGCGGCGCGCTCGCGGCGCTGCGGCTGCTGCGCCGCGAGCCGGAGCGTGCGACCCGGGCCCGCGAGGTGGCCCGGGAACTGCACGCCCGGCTCACCGCGGCCGGTCTGGTGGCGGTGCGGCCGGACGCCGCGGTGGTCTCGGTACGGGCGCCCTCCCCGGAGCGGGCCGTCCGCTGGGCGGCCGATTGCCGGGAGGCCGGGCTGGCGGTGGGCTGCTTCCGCCCGCCGTCCGTGCCGGACGGGATCTCCCGGCTGCGGCTCACCGCCCGCGCGGACCTGACGAGCGAGCAGGTCGATACGGCGGTGGCCGTGATCACCACCACCGCGCCGCCGTTCTGAGCCCCGCCGACCGCCCAAATACGGGCGTCCGACGCAGAGTTCACCGCATTGGGCGACATATATCCGCACATCTCGGTGGATCGGCCGCAACACCGTCAGCAAGGGTGACACCCTGGCGCGCACAGCACCGGCCCGGGGCCGTGGCGGATTTCCGCTACCGCCCCGGCGGGAAAGGGACGGCGTCACGATGGCAGACCACCAGGAATCCTCACTCACCCTGCCGAGCGCCCCGGCCTCGGTTCCCCTCGCCCGCCGACATGCGCTGGACGTGCTCGCCGGATGGGGCCTGCCCGCCGATACGGAGTACGCCGACGCGATCCGCCTGATCGTCTCCGAACTCGCCACCAACGCCGTCCAGCACACCTTCGGCCAGTCGCCGACCTTCACCGTCGCCCTCCGCCTCGACCACGACGAGCTGCTGCGGATCGGCGTCACCGACAGTCATCCGCGCCGGCCGCGCCGACTGCCCGCCGCGGTCCAGCAGGACAACGGCCGCGGCATGGTCATCATCCGCTCGCTCGCCGCGGAATCCGGCGGCCGGCTGACCGTCGTGCCCACCGCATGCGGCGGCAAGACCGTCAGCATCGCGATGCCGTGGACGGCCGGCGTCCGCTGAGCGCGCCTCCCGTCACGGCACCGGGGACTTCCGGGTGAACGCTCTGTGCAGCAGGGCCCGCAGGGTGTCCGCGGCCGGGGTGCCGCCCCCCGCGCGGTAGGCCACGGAGATGGTGCGGCGCAGCTCGGGCGGGTCCAGATGGCGGATGCCCAGCGGGGTCACCGAACCGGTCGCCATCATCTCCGGGACCACCGCCACCCCCAGGCCGGCGCTCACCAGGGCACACACCACCCCGTAGCCCGGTGACTCGCAGCGCACCGCCACACTCGCCCCCGCGGCCGCCAGCGCCGCCTCCACCGCCCGCCGGTTGGGGTTGGCCGGGGCCATGCTGACCAGCGGCTGTCCGGCCAGCTCGGCCAGCGCCAGCCGCCCGGTGCCCGCCGACAGGGCGTGGCCGGGGGCCGTGACCAGCACCAGCTCCTCGGTCAGCAGAGGCTCCAGCCGCACCCCGTCCGGCACCGGCACCGCCGCCCCCGGCACATACTCGTGCGTCAGCGCCAGGTCCACCTCGCCGAGCGCCACCGCCGTCGTCTCCTGCGGCGGTACGAACTCCGTCACGCTCAGCTCCACGTCCGGGTGCGCCCGCCGGAACGCGCTGAGCGCGGGCGGCAGCAGATGCGTGCCGGCCGTCTCGAAGGTCCCCACCCGCAGCCGGCCGCCGGACAGCCCCGCCAGCCGGGACAGCTCGTGCCGTGCCAGATCCAGCTCGTCGAGCACCCGTCGCGCCCGTACGAGCAGCAGTTCACCGGCCGCCGTCAGCCGGGCGCCCCGGTGGTGGCGCACCAGCAGCGCCGCGCCCGCCTCCCGCTCGAGCTTGGCGAGCTGCTGGGAGAGCGCGGGCGCGGTGTAGCCGAGGCGCTCGGCGGCCCGGGTGATCGAACCGGCCTCCGCCACCGCCACCAGGGCGGCCAGTCGTGTGGGGTCGTACACAGGAACCCGCCCTTCCTGGAGCATCCGGCCTCTGAGGATCCCCCCTCGAGGACCTCGGCCTCGGCGCCTCGGCCTCAGCCGTAGCCGCTCGGCCTCGGCGCTCAGCCTTAAGAACCTCTTCAGGCAGACCCAGAAGATTGCCCATACCCATTAAAGGCTGCGAGGGGCGACGCTGCTGTCATGGACGGACAGCTGATGGCTTTCACCGGCGTCGCCGCGGGCATGGTCGCCATGCCGGGCGCGGACTTCGCGGTCGTGGTGCGCAATGCGCTCGACACGCGCAAGGCGGGGGTGGCGACCGCCTTCGGGGTCGCGGGCGGACTGCTGGTGCACACCGCGCTGGCGGTGGCCGGGCTGGCGGCGGTGCTGGTCGCGGTGCCCGTGGTGTTCGAGACCGTCCAACTCCTGGGCGGCGCCTATCTGTTGTACCTCGGTGCCGGCGCGCTGATCGCGGTTGCCCGCCATCGGTCCGCCGCCACCGCGCCGTCGGCCGGTGCGCGGGGCGAGGTCCCCGGCCCTCGCCCGACGGTCCGTCTCGGCACCGCGCAGTACCTGCGCCAGGGCTTCTTCACCAACGCGCTCAACCCCAAGGCCCCCGTGCTCTTCCTCAGCCTGCTCCCGCAGTTCGTCCCGGCGGGGCAGCCCGCGCTGCCCCGGACCCTGCTGCTGGCGACGATCGTCGTCGGCATGGCGGCGGTGTGGTTCCCCGCCGTGGCGCTGCTCGTCGACCGGCTCGGCGTCTGGCTGCGCCGTCCGCGGGTGTCCCGCGCTCTGGAGGCCACCACCGGCGTGCTGCTGACGGCCCTGGGCGGCGTCCTGCTCGCCGAGCTGGTCCTCACCTGAGCCGCCGTCCCCTTCCCGGCACCGGACCGTCGGCGTACGGGAAGCTCCCGCACGCCGACGCCGTCAGTGGTTCCCTGGGCGCGCCGGTCACTCCACCGGGCCCGTGGCCAACGCACCCAAGGCCTCCCGACGATTGCCTGAAACCTCCGATCGTCGCAGGTCAGCCCACCCGCCCGTACCAGACGGCGGAGCTCCAGATCCGTTCCAGCCGTACCACCGCTCCCTTCTTCGGCGCATGCCAGATCCGGCCGCTGCCTGCGTAGATGCCGACGTGGTACACGCCGCCGCCGCCATGGAAGAAGACCAGATCGCCGCTTCTGCGCGCCGCGCGGGAGACATGGCTGGTGTCGTTGTACTGCGCGGCCGCGGTACGGGGCAGGACCTTGCCCGCGTGCTTGAACGAGTACCGCGTCAGCCCCGAACAGTCGAAGCGGTGCGGGCCCTGGGCGCCCCACTGGTAGGGGGAGCCCCGCTTGGAGGCCGCGATCCGCAGCGCCGTGGAGGAGACGGCGGCCGCCTCGGCGTCCGGGGTTGCTCCCGGCGCCACAGTGGTGCCCGTGATCGTGACCATCGTGAGGGCGGAGACGGTGCCGGCGCGTGCCAGCAGATGCGGCAGATGTCCGCGCATGCTCATGCGCAACCCTTCGTCAGCCGCCTGCGAAGGGAGACCTGTCGGGTTCGGGCAGGCGAAGATGCCCGGCCGTGCGTACGGCTTCACCCCAAGGAACCCTCGGCCACGAGTGCCGGGGCCCCGTCTTGCTCGGGTCCTCCGCTCCTGCCGATCCAGCCGCTCGACCTGACATCCGGAACGGCGGCAGGATTAGGCGTCCGTCCGGACCGCCCCGTCGCGGTGGCGGGGCCTTGTCGTGGAGGGATCTTCACGCCCCAACCGCCGGAAATCCGGTAAGAAATGCGTTGCGTGACATTGGTCACATTTACACCGAATGGTGACTTATGCCGGTTTTGGCGAGGGTGACGCGAGGGTGGGCGAAGCCGCGACCAGGGGTGACGCGGCAAGTGCCGCATGACGGCCGGGTGCGCTCTGCAAGTTGTCGCCCCTTCGTCGCGCGCGTGCCTGCTACGCCGTACGGGCTCGTCGGCCGGGCGCGTGTCGGGTCATGGCTCGGGCGGCGGCGGTATCGCGACGAGTCCGGCCCGGCGTTCGCCGTCCAGGACCCGCAGTGCCCGGGTCAGCGTCCCGGAATGCAGCTCGCTCTCGCCGCGCTGGTGCATCAGCGCCAGCGCGTCGCGCAGTTCGGCCGCCTTGCCGACCAGCGCCTGGGCCGCGCGCAGGCCGCTGTAAGTGCCGTTTCCGCGCGCCGGATTGATCCGGCCCAGTAGATCCAGCACCTCCAAGTACCGGTCGATCACGTCGCCCTCGGCCCGCGTCAGTGCGGGCAGCGGCGGCAGCTCCGGTGGCAGCACCTTCGTTCACCGCGCGCCGAGCCGGGCGGACGGCTGCTTGCGGCCGCGGGTGAGGCCGTCGATCAGGCCGTACTCCTGGGCGCCGCGGGCGTCGAAGATCTTGTCGCGCTCGATGTCCGTGGCGATCAGCTCGCGCGGCTGACCGGTGTGCAGGGCCAGCAGCTCCTCCAGTTTGTCGCGGGTGCGCAGCAGTTCCGTCGCCTGGATCTGGAGATCGGTGGCCTGGCCCTGGATCGGCTCGGACAGGGACGGCTGGTGGATGAGGACGCGGGCGCTGGGCAGCGCCAGCCGCTTGCCCGGTGTGCCGGCGGCCAGCAGTACCGCGGCCGCCGAGGCGGCCTGCCCCAGGCACACCGTCTCGATGTCGCAGGAGACGAACCGCATCGTGTCGTAGATCGCGGTCATCGCGGTGAACGAGCCGCCGGGGGAGTTGATGTAGAGCGAGATGTCCTGGTCCGGGGCGGCGTGTTCGAGGTGGATGAGCTGCGCCATGACGTCGTTGGCGGAGGTGTCGTCGACCGCGGTGCCCAGGAAGATGATGCGCTCGCTCAGCAGCTTGGAGTAAGGGTCCAGGGTGCGCACCCCGTTGGTGGTGCGCTCGGTGAACTCCGGCAGGACGTAGCGGGCCGTCGGTCGCAGCATGACTGTTCCTCTCCCTCTGTAAAAAATGTACAGGACGTACATCCCGTTAGAATGGCAGCATGGCCTACGAAATTCCGGTGACGCAAGCCCGGGCCGAGCTCGCGGATCTGATCAACCGCGTCGTCTACGGCGGTGAGCGGGTGGTCGTCACCCGCCACGGAAAGCCCCTGGTGGCGCTGGTGTCCGCCGCTGACCTGCAGCTACTCGAAGAGCTGGGGCGGCGGGAGGAGGGCGCCGAGGAGGAGCAGGTGATCAGCACGGTCTCCTCCGTGCGGCACCTGCCGTCCGCTCCGGGCGAACGACGGCGGTTCGGTATCGCGGCAGAACACCGCGACCCGGCCGCCGGGGATCGGCGACCGGGTCGGGAGAAGTGACGGTTCAGCCGACGCTGACCGTACGGGGGAACGGGCGGCTCAGGAGCTGAGCTCCCAGATGGCGTGGGCGATGGCGTCGGTGTTGTTGTCCAGCGCCTTGTCGTCGAGGTTCTTCGACGTGTCGCAGGACTGGTGGTAGCAGGCGTCGAACGCCTTGCCCGCCTCGCCGCCCCAGTTCTTCGCCTGCTCCTCGGTCTTGATGTAGTCGGCTCCCGAGAAGAGGCCGCCGACCGGGACGCCCGCGTCCTTGAAGGAGGCGTGGTCGGAGCGGCCGTCGCCCTCGGTCTCCTTCTCGGTGGCGATGTTCTTGGTCGCGAAGAAGTCCTTGAAGACCTTCTCCAGGCGCGCGTCGTCGTCGTAGACGAAGTAGCCCGGGTTCGGCGAGCCGATCATGTCGAAGTTCAGATACGCGTCGAGCTTCGATGTGCCGGCGCCAAGCTTGTCGACGTAGGCCCGCGAGCCGACCATGCCGTCCTCTTCGTCGCCGAACCAGGCGAACCGCAGGTGCTTGGTGGGCTTGAGGCCCGACTTGGCGACGGCGAGGGCGACCTCGAGGATGCCGGCCGAACCGGAGCCGTTGTCGTTGATGCCGGGGCCCGCGTCGACCGAGTCCAGATGGGCGCCCGCCATCACGGTCTTGCCCTCGTCGCCGCCCGGCCAGTCGGCGACGAGGTTGTAGCCCTTGGCGCCGTTGTTGTCGAACTCCTGGACCTGGGTGGTGAATCCGGCCTGGTCCAGCTTGCCCTTGATGTAGTCGACGGACGCCTTGTAGCCCGGCTGTCCGTGCGCGCGGTTGCCGCCGTTGGCATCGGCGATCGACTGGAGCTGGTCCAGGTCGGCCTTGACGGCCTTGACGTCGATGTCCGGGGCGCCGGCCGGCGCGGGGTCGGCGTAGGCGCCGGCCGCGGTGAAGAGCGTGGCGGCGAGGGCGGTGGCGGCGCCCGTGGCCAGCGCGGCCCGGCGTATTCGTGTGGAACGAGTCACGGTATGGCTCCTGGTGTGGGGGGTTGGTGCGGAGCGTTTTGACGCGCACATGAGGATCGCGATCACTCGTCGAACCGTCAAGAGCGGATACCGGACAGTCGTGTCCGAAGAGCGGGACGCGTGCGCTTTGCGGGAGTTGATGGCTGTTCGGGACGGCATGGCCGCCGGTCCGGTGGCGCCGGACGACGCTCTCCGGGGTGGGGAATTCGCCACTCCCGGCCGCCCTCGCCCGGGAATCGCGGGGCCCGCGGGGCTGCCGAGAATCCGGCCGCGGCGCCGTGACGGGCGGCAATTCGGGCGTGTTACGGCGGGCCCGGGAGTCGGCGCGAACGTGACGCCGCATGTAACGCCACCGAAATCCCGCCGAACTAGCCTCTGGCCGTGGGGCTCTTGATGGTCAAGTGCTGGAAGTCGGTTTGCTCCGCCTTTAAATACTGCGTGGTACATCTAAATGCACAGGTGTGCCCACGCCTGTGACCTGGGGAAATGCGCCCGGGCGGGAAGACTGTGAGGTGGAAGGTATGCAACTGACCCCGCATGAACAAGAACGCTTGATGATTCATGTGGCGGCAGACGTGGCCGAAAAACGTCGGTCCAGGGGGCTGAAGCTCAACCACCCGGAATCCCTCGCGCTGCTCACCGTGCACATCCTCGAAGGAGCCCGGGACGGCCGCACGGTCGCCGAGCTGATGTCCTCGGGGCGCAAGGTGCTCGGCCGGGACGACGTCATGGAAGGCGTCCCCGAGATGATCCACGACGTACAGGTCGAGGCCACCTTCCCCGACGGCACCAAGCTCGTCACCGTTCACGAACCCATCAACTGACCACGGGAGAACAGAAGATGATCCCGGGACAGATCCTCTACGCCGACGAGCCGGTGCGCCTCAACGAAGGCCTCCCCCTCACGCGCATGACCGTCCTCAACGCCGCCGACCGCCCCGTCCAGGTCGGCTCCCACTACCACTTCGCCGAGGCCAACCCCGGCCTCGACTTCGACCGCGCGGCCGCGCACGGCAAGCGGCTGAACGTCGCGGCCGGCTCCGCCGTGCGCTTCGAGCCCGGCATTCCCACCGAGGTCGAGCTCGTCCCCATCGGGGGCAAGCGGATCGTCGCCGGGCTGCGCGGCGAGACCGGAGGCACCCTCGATGGCTGAGCTGACCCGCCAGGCGTACGCCGATCTCTTCGGCCCGACCACCGGCGACCGGATCCGGCTCGCCGACACCGACCTGGTCATCGAGATCGCCGAGGACCGCTCGGGAGGGCCCGGCCGGGCCGGCGACGAGGCCGTCTTCGGCGGCGGCAAGGTGATCCGCGAGTCCATGGGGCAGTCCCGTGCCACCCGCGCCGAAGGCACCCCCGACACCGTCATCACCGGCGCCGTCGTGCTCGACCACTGGGGCATCGTCAAGGCCGACGTCGGCATACGGGACGGGAAGATCACCGCGCTCGGCAAGGCCGGCAACCCCGACACCATGGACGGCGTCCACCCCGACCTCGTCATCGGCCCCGAGACCGAGATCATCGCGGGCAACGGCAAGATCCTCACCGCCGGCGCCATCGACACCCACGTCCACTTCATCTGCCCCCAGCAGGTGGACGAGGCGCTCGCCTCCGGCGTCACCACCCTCGTCGGCGGCGGCACCGGACCGGCCGAGGGCAGCAAGGCCACCACCATCACCCCCGGCGCCTGGCACGTTGCCCGGATGTTCGAGTCGATGGACTCCCTGCCGGTCAACGTCGGACTGCTCGGCAAGGGCAACACCACCTCCCTCGCCTCGATGCGCGACCAGCTGCGGGCCGGCATCCTCGGCTTCAAGATCCACGAGGACTGGGGCGCCACGCCCGCCGTCCTCGACGCCTGTCTGAGCGTCTGCGAGGAGAGCGGTGCCCAGCTCGCGATCCACACCGACACCCTGAACGAGGCCGGATTCCTCGGCGACACCCTCGCCGCCATCGCCGGCCGCTCGATCCACGCCTTCCACGTCGAAGGCGCCGGCGGCGGCCACGCCCCCGACATGATCGCCATGGTCTCCGAGCCGAATGTGCTGCCCGCGTCCACCAACCCCACGCGGCCGCACACCGTCAACACCGTCGAGGAACACCTCGACATGCTGATGGTCTGCCACCACCTCAACCCCGCCGTCCCCGAGGACCTCGCCTTCGCCGAGTCCCGGATCCGGCCCTCCACCATCGCGGCCGAGGACATCCTGCACGACCTCGGCGCCATCTCGATCATGTCGTCCGACGCCCAGGCCATGGGCCGCATCGGCGAGGTCGTGATGCGTACGTGGCAGACCGCGCACGTCATGAAGCGGCGCCGCGGAAGCCTCCTCGGTGACGGCAGCGCCGACAACCACCGCGCCCGCCGCTATGTCGCGAAGTACACCATCAACGCGGCCGTCGCCCAGGGCATCGACCACATCGTCGGCTCGGTCGAGGAGGGCAAGCTCGCCGACCTCGTCCTGTGGGACCCGGCGTTCTTCGGCGTCAAGCCGCAGCTGGTCATCAAGGGCGGCCAGATCGCGTATGCGCAGATGGGCGACGCCAACGCCTCCATCCCCACCCCGCAGCCGGTCCTGCCCCGCCCGATGTTCGGCGCCACCGGCAGAGCTCCGGGCAGCAACTCCGTCAACTTCGTCTCCCAGCAGGCCCTCGAGGACGATCTCCCCGAGCGCCTCCCGCTGGCGAAGCGGTACGAGGCGATCCGCAGCACCCGCGGTGTCACCAAGGCGGACATGCGCAACAACGACGCGCTGCCCCGTGTCCAGGTCGACCCCGACACGTTCACGGTGACCATCGACGGCGAGGTGGTCGAACCCGAACCCGCCGCCGAACTCCCCATGGCCCAGCGGTACTTCCTCTTCTGATGCGGCCCGTGAACACCCTGGAGCACCACCGATGAGCCGCGCAGCGCTGCTCGTCCTCGCCGACGGCCGGTTCCCCGCCGGAGGGCACGCCCACTCGGGCGGCGCCGAACCGGCCGTCACCGCGGGACGCATCAAGGACGCCGCCACCCTGGAGAATTTCTGCCGGGGCCGGCTGCACACCGCCGGCCTGGTCGCCGCCGGGCTCGCCGCCGCGGCCGCGGCCGGCTGCGACCCGCTCCTCCTGGACGACGCCGCCGACGCCCGTACGCCCGTACCGGCGCTGCGCCAGGTCGCCCGGCGGCTCGGCCGGCAGATGATGCGGGCCGCCCGCGCCACCTGGCCCGGCCCCGCACTCGACGCGCTCGCCGCGGCCCGCCCGCGCGGCGCCCACCAGCCCGTCGTCCTCGGCCTCGCCGCCCGGTCCGCGGGCCTGGATCCCCTCGATGCCGCCTATGCCGTCGCATACGAGAACATCAGCGGCCCGGCGACCGCCGCCGTCCGCCTGCTGAGCCTGGATCCCTTCGACGCCACCGCCGTCCTCGCCCGCCTCGCCGCCGACCTCGACCGGGTCGCGCAGCAGGGCACCGAGGCCGCGGCTCGGGTCGCCACCGAAGGGACCGGCGCGCTGCCCGCCGCCTCCGCGCCGCTGCTCGACATCACCGCCCAGCAGCATGCCGCCTGGCCGGTACGCCTCTTCGCGTCCTGACCCCCCGACCCTCGAGCCGCACCCCTGCGGCCCCCGAACCACCGGAGTCCCCCGTGCACCTCGACCACAAGGACACCTTCCCCGAACGCCACACCTACAGCGCGGCCGACCCGGTACGCCCCGACGGGAAGCGGCGCGCCCTGCGCATCGGCCTCGGCGGCCCGGTCGGCACCGGCAAGACCGCCACCGTCGCCGCGCTGTGCCGCGCGCTGCGCGACGAGTTGTCCATCGCCGTCGTCACCAACGACATCTACACCCGCGAGGACGCCGAATTCCTGCTCCGCGAGGCCGTGCTGCCCGCCGAGCG
Organism: Streptomyces sp. NPDC053427; assembly: GCF_044544985.1. Classification (NCBI taxonomy): domain Bacteria; kingdom Bacillati; phylum Actinomycetota; class Actinomycetes; order Kitasatosporales; family Streptomycetaceae; genus Streptomyces; species Streptomyces sp. NPDC053427. The sequence continues at coordinate 684,006 of NZ_JBITYA010000001.1, forward strand.
CATCGCGGCCGTGGAGACCGGGGCCTGCCCGCACACCGCCATCCGCGACGACATCTCCGCCAACCTGGAGGCGGTGGAGGACCTGGAAGCCGCGTTTTCTTCCGAGGGGGCCGGCCCACTGGATCTGGTGCTGGTCGAATCCGGCGGCGACAACCTCACCGCCACCTTCTCCAAGGGCCTGGTCGACGCCCAGATCTTCGTCATCGACGTCGCGGGCGGCGACGACATCCCCCGCAAGGGCGGCCCCGGCGTCACCAAATCCGACCTCCTGGTCATCAACAAGACCGACCTCGCGCCGTACGTGGGCGTCGACCTCGAGGGCATGGCCCGGGACGCCAAGGCGCAGCGCGGTGAACTCCCGGTCGCCTTCACCGCCCTGAAGTCGGAGAACGGCGTCCGGCCGGTCGCCGACTGGGTCCGTCACCAGCTCGCGCACTGGACCGCGGGCGCCGCATGACCCTCGCCGTCCCCGCACCCGCCCGCCCGCAGGCCGTCCCCTCCGCGGCCGGCCTGCGGGCCACCGCCCGGATCACCGCCCGCGCCGACGGGGGAGGCACCACCCGCCTCCCGGTCCTCGACGGCGACGGCCCGCTCGCGCTGCGCCGTATCCGCTCACACGGCGGCCAGGCCCGGGTCTGCGTCGTCGGCGCCATGAGCGCCCCGCTGGGCGGCGACCGGCTGGGCATCGAGGCGGTGGCCGAGGAGGGCGCTGCCTTGCAGGTCACGGCCGCCGCGGCCACGGTCGCGCTGCCCGGCCGGAACGCCGGACACGCCACCTACGACGTGCGGCTGACGGTGGCCGACGGCGCCCGGCTGGAGTGGCTCCCGGAACCACTGATCTCCGCCGAGAGCAGTGATCTCCGGATGACCACCACCGTCGAACTCGCCCCCACCGCCCGCCTCGTCCTGCGCGAGGAACAGGCCCTGGGCCGCAGCGGCGAGCGGCCGGGGACGCTCCGCAGTCGCCTCACGGTCCGCCGCGCGGGCCGTACCCTGCTGGACCAGGAGACGGCCTACGGGCCGGGCGTCCCCGGCTGGGACACCGCGGCCGTCCTGGACGGCCACCGGGCCATCGGCCAACTCCTCGTGGTCCGGCCGGAGTGGGACGACAAGCCGGTCGACGTGCAGCTCCTGGGGGACGCCGACGGCGCCGGACAGGGCGTCCTCGCCCCGCTCGCCGGCCCCGCGGCCCTGGTCACGGCCGTCGCCCCGGACGCGCTGCGGCTGCGGCGCCTCCTGGACGAGGCCGCCCGGTCACACCTCCAGATCGGCCTCTAGCCGGGCGAGACGATGGCGCGCCATCGCCAGATTGGCGCGCTTGCGGTCCAGGACCAGATAGAGGAAAAGCCCGGCGCCGTTCTTTCCCGTCACCGGACGGATCAGGTGGTATTGCGCGGTCAGCGTGATGAGCATGTCCTCGATGGCGCCCTGGAGTTCCAGCATTTCCATGGTGCGCAGCTTGGCGCGCACCACATCGGTGTTGCCGGCCGCGGCGATATTGAGGTCCAGCGCATTGTTGTCGCCGAGGGTGGCGAGCGCCATTCCGCTGGTGTAGTCGACGAGGGCGACGCCGACGGCGCCCTCAATGGTCGACATCGCATCGGTGAGGGCGGCTTCCATCTGTGCCATGGGGAATACAGACCTTTCGGAGTGTGTCAGCTGTTGTTCTTCGGCGCGCGGACCGGCGCATGGGCGGAGTTGTCCATCAGGGTGCCGATGCGGGCGGCCGCCCGGCGGGCCTGCAGATGCAGCCGGCCCACATTGGTGTCCGGGCCGGCCACGGCCGTGAGAACGGCACGGCGGCCGGCCGAATAGGCCGCGATGTAGCCGCCGGTGCCCCGCGTGAGGGATTCCTCGAACGTGCCCTGCCCGGTCGCCTCGGTGAGACGTTTGGCAACCCCGATGGCCGCCGCGGTGAGCGCGGCGAGGCCATCGGGTTCGATGTCCCGCAAATCGTGGGCGATGACCATGCCGTCGGCACTGGCCACCATCCCGCCCTGCAGATGCCGTACTTGATCGCGCAGGGCGAGTAATTCGTCCCGTACATCGGGTTCGATCGTCATGAGTCTCCTGGTTCTTCGATTCCTTCGTTTCGCGGCACGCTTTCCGAGTACGTGCCTCATGGCCGGATTTCGCGTGGGCAGGGGTTCACAGGCTTTCCTCCAGCGCCGTACGCAGTCGGACAAGGAGGGCAATATCGGGATCGGCGGTCTCGAGCACGGCCGGTACCGGTAGTTGCCAGGTCGGCGAGGGGGCGTCCGCCGTGCGCGGGGGCCGGCCTTCCCCGCGGGCGCCGGGGCGCCGCCGGGGCAGCGCCGCCGACGCCGTGGGAACCCGGACGAGTCCGGCCGCGGCGAGGCGGCGGATGTCGAGCAGTGTCACAAAGGCGGACTGGCCCAGCGCGCGGGCGAGTTCGTACGGGGTGTGCCGGCCGTCGGCGCGTTCGAGCAGCCGGCGCTGCCTTCCGGTGGTGGGGGAGTGGCGGCCCCGGCGGGTCGGCGCGACGGGGACGACGGGCGCGGCATCGACCGCCGCCCAGGGGTCCAGCCGGTCGAGCAGCGCCCGGCGGCGGGCCGTCGCCTGCTGGAGGGTGGCGGCGCTGATCCGCCGTACGACGCCCAGCCAGTGCGCGCTGCCCGGCGTGAAGGAGGTGGTCTCCGGCGGCAGCGGCAGCGCGAAGAACGCGGCGTCGAGGAGCGCGCCCAGATGGCAGATCTCCAGCTCGCTCTGGGTCAACCACCCTGCGTTGACGAGGAACCGGCCTCCTTGGTGCGCCGGCCCCGCCGTTTCGAGGGCCTGTTGCCAGCGGTCCGCGGGCAGCAGGCCGGCCGCGCTGAGCCGGGCGTCGAGCCCGGGTGCGGTGGCGCCCTCGACGCAGTAAATGGCGCCCTCGCGCAGATAGATGCAGCCGTTCGGGCCGCGCAGGGCGCCGGTGACGCGTTCCGCTGCGAACCGGTCGAGCAGCCCGCCGGACGCGGCCGGGCGGGGCGTTATCGGCAAGGTCATGGGGGCGCGTCAGGCCGCGACCAGCTCCGCCGCCAGATCGCGCAGCCGTAACCGGGCGACGGCCAGATTGGCCTGCCCGCGGTCCAGCCAGAGATGGAGATAGGTCTGGCTGTCGAAGGCCGTGTGCACGAAGCGGATGAGGTGGTAGCTGCCCGCGGCCGTGATGATGAGGTCCTCCAGCCCCGGGCCGTCGCCGCCCGCGGTGTCGAAGGTGGCGTTGCGTACCACGGCCTGGACCACCTCGGCGGTGTCCGCGGCCGCCGCTTCGTGGTCGTCGTGCGGTGCCCGCCCTGCCGTACCGAGTGTCAGCCCGCTGGTCCAGTCGATCAGCCCGGCCCCCAGAACTCCGGGGATCCCCATCGCTTGGGCCAACACCTGATCGATACCGGGCACTTCTGGACTCCTCGTGGCAGCGTGTGGGGAAACCTGCACGGAAGGTTACTGAAGACGGTGTGTCCGGCACATGCCTGAAGGGCATGTGCACGGCAATTGACGTGTTATCGACCCTCGGCGGCCCGTTGTCGGCGGGCTGTTGGCTGCGACCGCGCCCCCAGCTTGGCCGGATCGGCGCTCATCGACAGCGGCATCTGCGACATTCGCGACATTCATGCCATGGGGCGTCAAGGCGGCCCGCCGCCAGGGGCCCGCGGCCGTCTCCCCAACTGTCGTGGGTGGCGGCCACCTTGAGGCAGGGGCCGGACGGGTCCGGCGCGGCGCCGCGCAGGGCGCCGATTCGCCGGCCGACAACCGCGTTAATCCTACGGATTGGTAAAGAAATCGTGGTCAAACCTGTTCAGGAGGGGACAGGAGACGACAAGATCCCTCTGTAGCAGCTCTGTGATCACCGTCGCCACAAGCGACGCACCATGCAGGGGGATCCACCACGTGAGACGAACAGCAGCGCTCGGCGCTGCCGGCACCCTGGTGACCGGCACGCTCATAGCAGGCGCGATAGCCGCCACGCCCGCCAGCGCGGGCGAGCACCACCGGTCCGGATCGGCCGAGGCGCGCGGAGTCAAGACCGCCGCCGCGCGCGCCGCCAAGGCGGGCATCGACTGGAAGGACTGCCCCGCCGACTGGGGGCTGAAGGCCCCCATCCAGTGTGGCTATGTCACCGTCCCGGTCGACTACGCCAAGCCCAACGGCCGCACCATCAAGATCGCCGTCGACCGGGCCGTCAGCACCGGCACCAAGGACGAGCGACAGGGCGCCCTCGTCTACAACCCGGGCGGCCCCGGCGGCTCGGGCATGAAGTTCCCGGCCCGCATCACCACCAAGAACCCGCTGTGGGCGAAGACGGCCAAGGCCTATGACTTCGTCGGCTTCGACCCGCGCGGCGTCGGCCACTCCGCGGCGATCTCCTGCATGGACCCGCAGGAGTTCGTCAAGGCCCCCAAGGCCGACCCGGTGCCCGACAGCGAGGCGGACAAGCGCGCCCAGCGCAAGCTCGCCAAGGAGTACGCCGATGGCTGCGCCGAGCGCAGCGGCGGCCTCCTGCCGCACATGACGACGCCGAACACCGCCCGCGACCTGGACGTGGTCCGCGCCGCGCTCGGTGAGAAGAAGCTCAACTACCTGGGCGTCTCCTACGGCACGTACCTCGGCGCCGTCTACGGGACGCTCTTCCCGGACCACGTCCGCCGGATGCTCGTCGACAGCGTCGTCAGCCCCTCGCGCGAGAAGGTCTGGTACCAGGCCAACCTCGACCAGGACGTGGCGTTCGAGACGCGCTGGGGCGACTGGAAGAAGTGGGTCGCCAAGAACGACGCGACCTACCACCTCGGCGACACTCCCGAGAAGGTCCAGGCGGCCTGGGAGAAGCTGCGCGCCACCGCCAAGAAGAACCCGATCGGCGGCGTCGTCGGCCCCGCCGAGCTCACCGGCTTCTTCCAGAACGCGCCGTACTACGACTCCATGTGGGCCACGGTCGCGCAGGTCTGGAGCGCCTACGTCGCCGGCGACGAGAAGCCGCTGGTCGAGAACGCCGGTCCCGACCTGAAGGACACCGCGGGCAACATCGCGTCCGAGAACGGCAACGCCGTCTACACGGCCGTCGAGTGCACGGACGCCAAGTGGCCCACCAGCTGGAAGAAGTGGGACCGGGACAACACCCGCATCCACCAGCAGGCGCCGTTCATGACCTGGTCCAACGCCTGGATGAACCTGCCCTGCGCCACCTGGCCGGCCAAGCAGCAGACCCCGGTCAACGTCAAGACCGGCAAGGGCCTGCCCAGCGTGCTGATCGTGCAGAGCACCCGTGACGCGGCCACGCCCTACGACGGCGCCGTCGAGCTGCACAAGCGGTTCGCCGGCTCCCGCATGATCACCGAGCGGGACGCCGGATCGCACGGTGTCACCGGCCTGGTCAACCCCTGCATCAACGACCGGGTCGACGCCTACCTCGTCGACGGCAAGATCGATGCCGAGGACGTGACGTGCGCCCCGCACGCCACGCCGCAGCCGGCCAAGCAGGCGGCCACGGCCGCCGCCAAGGGTGCCTCCGACCTGCCGGTCGCGCCCTAGTGACGGCATGAAGGGGCGGCCGGAATACGCTTCCGGCCGCCCCTTCTCGTCCCTATCTTCGGCCCGTCGCCGCTCAGGTCGCGCGCGCACCCACCGTCATCCGCGCCCCACCTGCCCGCCCTGCCCGGCGCGGAACACCTCGGTGAAGGCGGCCCTGGTGGGGGAGTCCTCCCGGCGGTCGAGCACGGCGAACACGACACGGTCGAACCGGTCGGCGAAACGGCCCGCGCCCAGCAGATGCGCCGCGAACGCCCCCGCCACCTGCGCCGGTTCATTACGGAACACCCCGCAGCCCCACGCACCGAGCACCAGCTGACGGTGCCCGCCCGCCGCCGCGACCTCCAGCACCCGCTCCGCGCGGGCCGTCAGCGCGCCCGCCACCCGGCCGGCCTCGGCGGGCCGCTGCCGCGCGATGACCCCCGCGTTCGGCGCCGCCGACGTCAAGAACCCCGCCTGGTACGGGACTTCGAGCAGCGTCCCCCGGTCGTCGCGGAACACCGGCACACCGGGGGAGAGGATCACCCGGTCGCTGTAGAACGGGCTCGGCTCGGCACGGTGCGCGGCGTAGAAGTCCGGCGCCTCGCGCACACACACGTACAGCGCCGACCCCCGGCACAGCGCCTCCTCCTGCGCCTGGGCGCCGTTGAGATAGCCGCCGCCGGGATTGCGCGCCGAGGCGAAGTTCAGCACCGCGAGCGGCCCGCCACCGGCCTCGGCCAGCCGCCGGCCCGCCGTGAGACTGCCTTCCCCCGTCACCTCGAAAGCCGTCCGCACGCCCGCCCCCGAGCCCTCGACGGCGACCGGCTCCGGCCCGTACAGCCGGGTGCCCGCCCGCGCCCGTTCCACCGCCGCCGCGATGTCCACCGGCCGTCCGCTGGGTGCGCGGTACGCACCCGCCGCCACGATCCGCTCCGTCTCCTGTGCCATGCCACGCAGCCGGGCGCTCATCGTCGGCACCCCCGTATCCGATTTCTCATGACGATCAAGGTACGGGGCGGCCGCACACCCCGCGACGGAATATCCCCTGCCGCGTTTGCGCCGCACCCGCCCCGGCCCGAAGCCTCAGCTCCCGGCGCCGTGCCCCTTCCGCCCCTGCGCCCGCGCCCTGGCCTCCGCCTGCGCCGCGGCCTTCGCCTCACCCGCGTAGGTGTCCACGTATTCCTGGCCGGACAGCGTCAGAATCGCGTACATGATCTCGTCCGTGACGGCCCGCAGCGCGATGCGCTCGTCCGCCATCCCGGCGTACCGCGAGAAGTCCAGCGGAGCCCCGAAGCGGATGGTGATCCGCATCGCCCGCGGCAGCCGCCGCCCCGTCGGCTGCGCCTCGAACGTCCCGATCATCGCGCACGGCACCACCGGAACCCCCGCCTTGATCGCCATCGCCGCGACCCCGGTACGCCCCTTGTACAGCCGGCCGTCGTGCGACCGCGTGCCCTCGGGATAGATCCCCAGCAGCCGCCCCTTGCGCAGCACCGCCAGCCCCGACGAGATCGCCGCCTGCGACGCCCGGCCCCCCGACCGGTCGATCGGAATCTGCCCCACGCCCCGGAAGAACGCCGCGGTCAGCCGCCCCTTCAGCCCCGGCGCCGTGAAGTACTCCGCCTTGGCCAGGAACGTCACCCGGCGCGGCACGATCGCGGGCATCACGAAGTGGTCGGCGAACGACAGATGATTCCCCGCGATGATCGCCGCCCCCTCCTCCGGCACGTTCTCGAGCCCTTCGATCCGCGGCCGGAACAGCAGCCGCAGCAACGGCCCGAGAACGATGTACTTCAGCAGCTGGTAGAACACCTTGCGGCCTCCCCGTAGTTACCGTGCCGGGGCAGAGTAGCCGCCGCCCGAACAGGGCGCGAGGGGGCCCGATCAGCGGGCGCCGGCCGCCGCCTCGTAGCGCAGCAGGACGACCCCGTTGCCGAAGGAGCGGGTCTCGGCGAGCCGGAGATCGGCTCGGTTGTCCGAGGCAGGGAACAGGGGCTTGCCCCGTCCGATGAGGACCGGATGGACGTAGATGCGGTACTCGTCGATCAGCCCCTGCGCCATGAAAGCCGCGGCGAGTTCGGCGCCGCCGAGCGCGAGATCCCCGCCCGGCTGCGCGGTGAGCGCCCTGATCTCCTCGGCGTCGACCTCCCGCCTGACGACCGTGTTCCACGCGGCCCGCTCCAGGGTCCGGGAGAACACGATCTTGGGCATCTCCCGCCAGATACCGGCGAACTCCGCCATGGGCCCGGTAATCGCCGGATCGGCGTCGGCGGTCGGCCAGAACCCCGCCATCAGTTCATGGGTGACCCGTCCGCTCAGGAACGCGCCCATGTCCCTGAGGTGGTCATTGAAGTGGCGGTGCAGCTCGTCGTCGACCAGATGCCAGTCGATCTGGCGCTCCGGCCCCTCGATGTATCCGTCGAGGGACACCGACATCATCAAGACGATCTTCCGCACCGTGGCCGCCTCACCGAGATCCTCGCCGCCAGCCAGGCGGGACTTTGCGGACACCGCCTAGTGATACCACTCGTCGCCGTCGGCCGCGAGCGACCGGCCCAGGTAGTCCGGCAGATCCCGCGCGACCCACCGCCGACTGTCGTCCTCGTGCTCCCAGACGAAGATGTCGGCGCGCGGCGGCGTCCGTACGAAGGCGAACCGGTCACCGCCGCCGTTGTCCCCGAAGAAGAGCAGCGCGTCGAACGGCATGTACAGGTCGGCGAAGGAGCGGTCCGACCGAACGTGCAGGTTGTGCCGGACCAGTTGCTCCAGCGGCCAGACCGTGTCCACGCCGTACGGCCCCACGATGCCGTCGGTCTCCCGCAGCAGCTCGACGAGTTCGGGCGGCAGCGCGGATCTTAGGCGCCGCTCCGCCGCGGACAGCGCGGCCGGATCGACGGGCGCGCGGAACTCGGCCTCCGGGAACGTCCGGCCGGCGATTTCTCTCCACATACGGGCAGCGTAGGCGGGCGGGGCGGCCGGTCAGGGGCCGGGATGCGCCCCACGGGCACGGCAGGAACGAGGCGCGAGGAGGACCGGATGCGCCGTCATGATCCCGTACGGGCGACCTCGCGGCGTGTCCGCTTGCCCACCGGCGTGTACCGGGGTGCGCTGGCATGCGTGCACCCTCGCTCGATCCCACCGAGCACCCTCAGGAGAACCGCATGCCGAAGGCCCGCCGCCTACCCCGTGCCGCCGCGCTCACCGCCGCCGCGCTCTGCATGCTGGCCGCCGCCCCGGGCCGCCCCGCGGGAGCGGGGGAGCCGCCGCGCGACCGTGGCCTGTTCCTGACGGTTTCCGGTGCCGGCGACACCTGGATCCGCGGGGTGCAGCTCAACTGCCCGGACACCCGCGGCACCCATCCGCACGGCGCGGCCGCCTGCGCGGCGCTGGCCGAGGCGGACGGCGATCTCGATGCGCTGCCGGGCGACCCGCGTCCGTGCACCAAGCAGTACGACCCGGTCACCGTCGCGGCGACCGGCGACTGGCACGACCGCCCGGTCGCCTGGCGGAAGTCGTTCCCCAACGCCTGCGTGATGGACTCCGACACCGGGCCGGTCTTCCGCTTCTGAGGGGCACCGGCCGGCGGTCCGCGCTCAGACCCGCCGGCCCGCCACCATCCCGGCCGTCACCAGCGCCAGCACGATCCACAGGAACCAGACCCAGCCGTTGCCCCCCAGGGCCACGGTGTAGGCGGTCGCGACCACCAGCCCGCCCACCGTGCACACGGCCATCGTCTTGGCAGATCCGGGCATACCCGCAACCTCCTCACGGCAGCCCGGGGCACTCATGCCACAGGCCGCGGCCATGGGACCATCGTCCCCGGCCGCGGCCCGTACCGCTAGCTGGTGTGCCTTACCGACTGCGTGCGTCGAGCGAGGCGAGATAGGCGTTGTAGTCGGCGAGATCCTTGTCGCCGTTGCGGTCCGCGGCCCGGTCCGAGCGCTGCGACTGGCGCTCCTCGGACTTGTACCACTGGAAGACCAGGGCGATCAGCACCACCACGGACGGGATCTCGCTGAAGGCCCAGGCGATGCCGCCCGCGGCGGTCTGGTCGGCGAGCGCCTCGATGCCCAGCGAGGCCGGCGGGTGCAGAAAGGTGTCGACCATCGGCTCCGACGCCATCATCAGCGCGATCCCGAAGAACGCATGGAAGGGCATGCCGGCGAACAGCTCCAGCATCCGCATGACATAGCCCGGCCGGTGCGGGCCCGGGTCGATGCCCATGATGGGCCAGAAGAAGACCAGGCCGACGGCGAGGAAGTGCACCATCATCCCGATGTGCCCGGCCCGGGACTCCATCAGGAAGTCGAAGAGCGGGGAGAAGTAGAGCGCGTACAGGCTCGCGATGAAGAGGGGGATGGTGAACGCGGGGTGCGTGATGATCCGCATATAGCGGCTGTGCAGCAGGGCCACCAGGAGTTCCCGCGGGCCCTTGCGGCCGCGCCCGGCGGTCGGCAGGGCGCGCAGCGCCAGCGTCACCGGCGCCCCGAGCAGCAGCAGGATCGGCGAGAGCATGCTGATGACCATGTGCTGCACCATGTGCACGCTGAACATCGCCATGCCGTAGTCGTTGAGCTCGGTGCACATCACCAAGGCCACCGTCAGCACGCCCAGGACCCAGGCGACGACCCGGCTCACCGGCCACGCGTCGCCCCGCCGCCGCAGCCGGATCACCGCCCAGCCGTACAGCAGCAGTCCCAGCAGGCAGCCAACGAGAAAGAACGGATCACCGCCGAACTCCAGCCCCCGCCCCAGCGTGAACGGCGGCAGATCCATGTTCATGCCGTCCATGCCGTGCCCGCCGTGATGCATCCGCTCGCTCCTGATTCGTACCAATGCTCCGGCGACAAGACTAGAGCCGCCCCCGGCCGTCGCATCGGCCGGGGGCGGTTCGTAGAAGGCGGAACAAGGTCGTCCACCGAGGGGCTAGAGCACGCACTCCGCCTCGTCGTAGCGGTGCGCGGGCACCGTCTTCAGGCTCTCCACGGCCTCGGCCAGCGGCACCAGCGTGATGTCCGTGCCGCGCAGCGCGGTCATCATCCCGAAGTCGCCGCGGTGCGCGGCCTCCACGGCGTGCCAGCCGAAGCGGGTTGCCAGCACCCGGTCGTACGCGGTCGGGGTACCGCCGCGCTGGACATGACCGAGGATGACGGGGCGGGCCTCCTTGCCCAGGCGGTTCTCCAGCTCGACGGACAGCTGCCGGGCGACCCCGGCGAACCGCTCGTGGCCGTAGACGTCCTTGCCGCCGACGTCGAAGGACATGCTGCCCTCGCGCGGCTTGGCGCCCTCGGCGACGACCACGATCGCGAACTTCTTGCCGGCCTCGAACCGCTCGGCGACCCGCGCCGTCAGCTCCTCGATGTCGAACGGCCGCTCCGGCACCACGATCGCGTGCGCACCGGCCGCCATGCCCGAGTGCAGCGCGATCCAGCCGGTGTGCCGCCCCATGACCTCGACGATCATCACCCGCTGGTGCGATTCGGCGGTGGTCTTGAGCCGGTCCAGCGCCTCGGTGGCGACACCCACCGCGGTGTCGAAGCCGAAGGTCAGGTCCGTGACGGCGATGTCGTTGTCGATGGTCTTGGGTACGCCGACGATCGGCAGCCCGGCGTCCGACAGCAGCCGCGCCGCCTTCAGGGTGCCCTCGCCGCCGATCGGGATGATCGCGTCCAGGCCCAGTTCGGCGACGTGGCCGCGGGCCCGCTCGACGCCGTCGCGCAGATGGGCGGGCTGCACCCGCGACGACCCGAGGATGGTGCCGCCGCGCGCCAGGATGCCGCCGACGGCATCCAGGTCGAGCTTGCGGTAATCGCACTCCAGCAGGCCCTTCCAGCCATCGCGGAAACCGATGACCTCGTCGCCGTGATCGGCGGTGGCGCGGTGGACGACGGACCGGATGACGGCGTTGAGACCGGGGCAGTCGCCGCCGGAGGTGAGGACACCAATACGCATTGCTCGAAAAACCCTCTGCAACTCAACCGGAGACCCGGACCCCGTCGTCCGGTTGGATTCCGCTCACCCTACAAGCGCGGGGCCACCGGGCACACGTACGCCCGCAGTGCGGGACTGCGGGCGTACGAAAAAGGTGGAAAGCCGGCGAAACGGCCGTGCGAGCTGCTAGGCGGGCTGAGTGGCCGCCGCGATCCGCTCCTGACGCAGCGCCTCGTACCAGCGGTCCTCCACCGGGGGCAGCGCATTGACGTCCAGCGCCAGCTTGATCAGCAGGTCGGCGATGTGCGGATTGCGGGCCATCACCGGGCCGTGCATGTAGGTGCCGAAAACGGTGTCGTTGTACGCGCCCTCGTAGCCGTCGCCGACGCCGTTGCCCTTGCCGAAGCGCACCTTGGCGAACGGCTTGGCGGTCTCGCCCAGATGCGTCACGCCCTGGTGGTTCTCGAAACCGGTCAGCGGCGGCAGGCCCAGCTTCGGGTCGATGTCGGCCAGTACGTCGCCCACGCACCGCTCGCCCTCGCCGCGGGTGCTCACCACGTCCAGCAGCCCCAGGCCCTCCTGCCGCTCACCGAGGTCGTTGATGAACTCGTGGCCCAGGATCTGGTAGCCGGCGCACACCGAGAAGACGATCGCGCCGTTGGAGACCGCGCGGTGCAGACCGCCGTCGCGGATCAGCCGCTCGGCGGCCAGCCGCTGCGGCCGGTCCTCGCCGCCGCCGATCAGATAGATGTCCCCGGAGGTGGGAATCGGCTGGTCGGAGCGTACGTCCAGGCGCTGTACGTCCAGTCGGCGCTGGCGCGCCCGCCGCTCCACCACCAGCGCATTGCCCTGGTCGCCGTACGTGCTCAGCAGGTCCGGGTAGATCCACACCAGACGCAGGCTGTTGTCACTCATGCTCGCTCGTCCTTGTCCGTAAGGTCGGTGGACCGCACTCAGTTGCCCACGCGGCGGCGCAGGTCCTGGAAGGCCGTGTAGTTGGCGATGACCTCGATCCGGCCGGGCGGCGCCATCTGCACGGCCTCGTCGATGTTGTCGCACACATGGAAGTCGAGCCCGGCGACCTCGAGACGTACCGCCAGGTCCAGCTTGCGGTCCCCGAGCACGAAGATCGGGTGCCCGGCCAGCCGGGTGTAGTCGACATCCCACAGCCAGGACGTGTCGGTGCCGTCCGCGCCGCGGGCGTTCACCGACATGATCACCGGGGTCGGCGGCGGGTCGATCAGCGAGAACGTCTCCAGCCAGCCGGCCGGGTTCTTCGCCAGCAGCAGCCGCAGCTCCCGCTCCAGGAACGTGACCACGTCGTAGCGGCCGGCCACCGCCTGCACGCCGTACATCCGCTCCAGGGCGACCTGCGGCGGCACCCCGAAGGCGGCCGCGACCGCGGCCGACGTCGTGGCGTTCGCCTTGTTGGCGCGCCCCGGCAGCTGGAGCTTGATCGGCCAGGCGCTGCCGTGCGGGTCCAGTACGTGATCGCCGGACAGCGCCCAGCTGGGTGTCGGGCGGCGGAAGCCGCACTCGCCGCAGAACCAGTCCTCACCCGGCCGCTGCATCACGCCGCCGCACGAGGGGCAGGACCAGGCGTCGTCCTTCCATTCCTGCCCTGCCGCGACCCACACCACATTCGCGGACGACGAGGCCGCCCAGACGATCAGCGGGTCGTCCGCGTTGGCCACGATCAGCGCCTTGGAACCGGCCAGGCCCTCGCGCCAGTGCTCGGCCAGCATCCGCGTCTCGGCGGCGCGGTCGAGCTGGTCGCGCGAGAGGTTCAGCAGCGCTATGGCCTTCGGAGTGACGTCCCGCGCCACCCCGGCGAGGTACTTCTCGTCGACCTCGATGACGCCGTACTTGGCGTCCGAGCCGCCGGCCAGCGCGGAGGTGATGCCCGCCGGCATATTGGCGCCGAGCGCGTTGGAGACCACCGGGCCGCTGGCCCGCAGCGCCTCGGCGATCAGCCGCGTCGTGGTCGTCTTGCCGTTCGTCGCCGACACCAGGATGACATCCAGGTGCCGGGCCAGCCGCGCCAGCAGGTCGGGGTCGAGCTTGAGCGCCACCCGGCCACCGATCACCGATCCGCTGCCGCGGCCCGCCGCGCGCGATACCGCCGCCGCGGCCTTGCCTGCCGTCACGGCCAGCTTGGCCCGCGGCGACAGCGGCTCCGTGTTGCCTGCCATCGTCCTTGATCCTCCTTGCATCCGGCGCCCGCCTGCCGCGTGGCCGCCGGGGGAACGCCTCCTCCGCAACCGATGACCGGCCGGAGGCTTCGGTCGGGGATCAGCCTATCGAGATCCGGCCGTGGGCCCGAACCCCGCCACCCGTGGCGCGACATCCGGTACGACCGGGACGGTCTCCCGTGAACCGTACGCTGGAGCCCATGCGTACCCGTACGATCCCCGGCAGCACCGGCCGCCCGCGCCCCGTGCGCCTCCTCGGAGACCCGGTCCTCCATGCACCCTGCGAGGAGGTCACGGCCTTCGACGGCGAGCTCGCCCGGCTGATCGAGGACATGTACGCGACAATGTACGCGGCCCGCGGCGTCGGTCTCGCCGCAAATCAAATCGGCGTCCCGCTGCGCGTGTTCGTCTACGACTGCCCCGACGACGAGGACCGCCGTCATCTCGGGCACCTCGTCAACCCCCGGCTCGTCGAGGCGGACGGGCCGGTCTTCCGCGGCCCCGAGGGCTGTCTGTCCCTGCCCGGCATCGAGGCCGGTACGCCGCGCCACGACCACGCCGTTGTGGAAGGGCTCGGCGCGGACGGCGAGCCGAGGACCGTCACCGGTACCGGCTTCTTCGCCCGCTGTCTCCAGCATGAGTGCGACCACCTCGAGGGCGGTCTGTACGTCGACCATCTGACCGGGCTGCGGCGCCGACGGGCGCTGCGCGCGGCCGCCCGCGCGCCGTGGGCCCGGCCCGCGGGGGAGTCCGGTCGCTGACTCTCAGAAGCCCGGGCCGCCGGCCAGGTCCTTGACGGTGGCCAGCTGTCCCCACAGCAGATCCGTCAGATGCTGCACCAACTTCTCGCGGGAGCAGGGGCGTTCGCGCAGCCACCAGTCGCCGGCCGCATGCATCATGCCGACGATGCCGTGGCCCCACACCCGCGCCCGCTCCTCGCCCTCGGGTCCCAGTTCGAGCCGGTCGGCGATCACCTTCGCCAGCTCCTCGCCGAGCCGGCGCAGCAGCGGGGCGGAGTGCCGCCCCACGTCGAAGCCGGACTCGCCCTGGCTGTGCTCGTCGGAGGGGTGCATCAGGAAGCGGTACACCTGCGGCCGGGTCTCGATCGCGACGAGATAGGCGTCGAGGGTGGCCTCGACCCGGTCGCGGCGCAGTACCGGTGCGTCCAGTGCGGTGCGCAGATTGTCCAGCAGGGCATCGGTGTGCCGTACGGCCAGCGCGCGGTAGAGCCCGCCCTTGTCGCCGAAATGCCGGTAGAGGATCGGCTTGGTGATGCCGGCCTCGGCGGCGATGGCGTTCATCGACGCCTCCGGGCCGTCGCGCAGCACGATCCGCTCCGCGGCCTCCAGTAGCTCCCGTCGTCTGCGTTCGGTCGCCGTCTGCCGACGGCCGCTGTGCTGTGTGTTTTCCATGGTCGTGCTCCCACCCTCGTGACTCCGTGGCGCTCGCGCAACGTAACACCCGAACTCCACGGTGAATTCGAAGCCCGGGGAGTTGACATTCCTTACTGACGAGTAACACACTCTGGTTACCGCAAGTAACATGTGTAAGACCGCAAGCGCAGGAGGGGTCATGGCCGAGTTCACCATGGAGCTCAACGACGAACAGAGGGAAGTCCGCGACTGGATTCACGGCTTCGCCGCGGACGTCATGCGCCCCGCCGCCGCAGAGTGGGACGAGCGCGAGGAGACTCCCTGGCCGGTCATCCAGGAGGCCGCCAAGATCGGCCTGTACTCGCTGGACTTCTACGCCCAGCAGTTCTTCGACCCCACGGGCCTGGGCATCCCGATGGCCATGGAGGAGCTGTTCTGGGGCGACGCCGGCATCGCCCTGTCGATCGTCGGCACCGGCCTCGCCGCCGTCGGCGTGCTCGCCAACGGCACCGAGGAGCAGATAGGCACCTGGGTGCCGCAGATGTACGGCGACGCCAATGACGTCAAGGTCGCCGCCTTCTGCTCCTCCGAGCCGGACGCGGGCTCGGACGTCGCCTCCATGCGGACGCGCGCCGTCTACGACGCGGCCAAGGACGAGTGGGTGCTCAACGGCACCAAGACCTGGGCCACCAACGGCGGCATCGCCAACGTCCACGTCGTCGTCGCGGTCGTCGACCCCGAGCTGGGCTCCAAGGGCCACGCCTCCTTCATCGTCCCCCCGAACACCCCCGGCCTCTCCCAGGGGCAGAAGTTCAAGAAGCACGGCATCCGCGCCTCGCACACCGCCGAGGTCGTCCTGGAGGACGTCCGGGTGCCCGGCCACTGCCTGCTCGGCGGCAAGGAGAAGCTCGACGAGCGCCTGGCCCGCGCCCGGGAGCGCGCCAGGAGCGGCGGCGAGCGTCTGAAGAACGCCGCGATGGCCACCTTCGAGGCGTCCCGCCCGGCGGTCGGCGCGATGGCCGTCGGCACCGCCCGCGCCGCGTACGAAGAGGCCCTGGAGTACGCCAAGACCCGCGAGCAGTTCGGCCGCCCGATCATCGACAACCAGGGCGTCGCCTTCCAGCTGGCCGATATGCGCACCCAGATCGACGCCGCCCGCCTCCTGGTGTGGCGCGCCTCCTGGATGGCGGTGACCGGCAAGCCCTTCACCTCCGCCGAGGGCTCCATGTCGAAGCTCTTCGCCAGCGAGGTGGCCAAGAAGGTCACCGCCCAGGCCGTACAGATCCTCGGCGGCAACGGCTTCACCCGCGAGTACCCGGTCGAGCGGATGCACCGCGACGCCGCGATCTACACCATCTTCGAGGGCACCAGCGAGATCCAGCGGCTGGTGATCGCCCGGACGCTGTCGGGGATGCCGATCCGCTAGGCATCCATGCAGGAGGACGCGCAGAGATGCGTATCGCTTTGAAGGCCCCACCGCTTGCGCGAGTGGGGCCTTCGGGGAGCTACAGAAGCACGAAAACCGGTTTGGGGAGACCCATGCGCTCCTCCGTGGCAACTCCAGGATGCCCGTCCTCGTCGAGCCACACCTTGTGAGAGTGCCTCAGGCCGTGCGGCGTCAGCCCCTCCACGCCGAGTACCGGCGGGAGGCCGATGCGGGCCTGGGCGCCACGCACGACGGTGGCGTTCCTGCGGGCGCGGTGGGCGGAGGAACGGCGGGTCGCGGTGGAAGCGTCCCACCCGGGGTGGGAGGTACCCCCGCTGGGCCGGAAGAAGGCTGCGGAGTACTGGCACTGGCACTACGAGGACACCGATGAGCCGGTGCCGTTGGACGAGGAGTCGGGGGACCTTGCCTACTCCTGCTTCGAAGGCGGCGCGGCGGAGGACGGTCGGCGGCGGGTGCGGCTGCGCAGCCTCAACTGGTACGCGAAGCGGGCCTCACGGGGTTGTCTTCGGCACCTGGTGGTCCAGGACGCGCTGGTGGACGTCGGTGCCGCAGTGCACATCGCGCGGCACGCCCCGGGCCGCGTCCTGGCGGACATCGCCGCCAAGGAGCAGATACTCCTCCAGTACGAGCGTCTGCGGCAGCGCTGGGAGCAGGGCGAGGCGGCCGACGACGCGACGGTGGGGGCAATCGACAGCCTGGAGAAGGCCCTGCGCGCCCTTGCTGCCGCCTACGCGGAACCGGTACCGCCCGCCGAGGCATATGCGGACGAGCCTCTGTTCTGAAGTCGTCAATCGCCGTGTGAGTGGTGAATTCCGGCCGGAGTTGGGGCACTCGGGATGGTCATCCTCTGATGCTGCGTCGGCAGTGGTTCGCCAGTGCCGACGTCGGGCCACGTTTGTGCTGTGGTGAGGTGACGCGCCGTACCGGGCGCCGCCGCGCCGAGGAGACCCGCCGGCTCCAGGGCCGCGGCGACGAGGTAGGCGCAGCCCTCACAGGGCTCGCGGGCGGTGCGTCGTCGAACGGGACGTATGCGCTGAGCATCGGCAATCGTGTTTCCCGAACCCGGGAGTCGGCCATGGGGGAGCTTCGGTCCTTCTCCCGTCGTCGGGAGCGGATCCCAGCGCTTCTCGCGGCTGCGCCCCGCCTCAGTCCGTTGTCTCGGTCGCCAGCTCACACGCGCGCACGTACGCCTGCACCAGCGGGCGGCGGTCATCGGCGAGCCAGGCCAAGGCGAAGCGGCTGGGCGAGATGCCCCTCACCGCACGGGTGACGACTCCGCCGAGGGTGATCAGCGGGGTGTTCCCGGCCGCCAGCAGGACCACGCCGAGACCCGCGACGAGCGCCTCGTACGTCTCCTCGGTGCTTGCCACCTCCGCGCCGATGAGTGCCGGCTTCCCGCCGCGGGCGTCGGTGGCAAGCCAGTAGTCCCGCAGCGGCCCGGCGCTGTCGGGCAGCGCGAGGAACGGCTCGTCCAGCAGGTCGGTGAAGTCGATGATCTCCCTGTCGGCGAGCGGGTGAGTATCGGCCATGGCGACCAGGCGGGGTTCCTCGGCGACCACCACCCACCGGTAGCGGTCCGGATCGGGCAGCGGTAGCCAGACGAACGCTGCGTCGCACGTTCCGTCGGCGAGCCCGGCGGTCGAGTCGTGCCAGGGGACCTGGCGAAGTCTGAGGCGGGCACCAGGGTGCGCGGCGGTGAAGCGGGAGCGGATCGCCGGCAGCACGCCCCCTCGCCCCGGGCTGGTACTCATCCCCACGACGAGGACGGCCGCCTGGTCGGCCACGACCCGGGCGACTGCCCGCTGGGCTGCCTCCCACTCGGCGAGAATGCGCTGAGCATGCGGCAGCAGCGCCGCACCGACCGCGCTCAGGCGCACTTCGCGCCGGTCGCGCTCGAACAACGCAGCCCCCACCTGTTTCTCCAGCATTCTGATCTGCTTGCTCAGCGCGGGCTGCGAGACGTACAGCCGCTCGGCTGCGCGCGTGAAGTGCAGTTCCTCGGCCACCGCGGCGAAGTACCTCAGATCCCGTCCGTGAACGTCCATAACCATCGGCTATCACAGCGGATCTTGGACGGGCAACCGGTGTGCCTTGCAAGGTAGTTCACACGCGGACGGCCGAGAACGGCGGACCGCCTGGCAGAGGGAGAAGCGCATGAACAAGGTATGGCTGGTCACCGGGGCGAGCAGCGGGTTCGGCCGGGCGATCACCGAAGCGGCGGTGACCGCGGGCGACATCGTGGTCGCCGCCGCCCGCCGCACCGCGCCGCTCGACGACCTGGTCGCCGCGTACCCGGACCAGGTCGAGGCGCTGCCGCTGGATGTCACCGACACCGCGGGCGTCCAAGCCGCGGTCGACGGCGTGGCGGCCCGGCACGGCCGGATCGACGTCCTGGTCAACAATGCCGGACGAGGCATGGTCGGTGCGGTGGAGGAGACCACCGACGCGGAGCTGCGGGAACTGATGGACCTGCACTTCTTCGGCCCGGCCGCGCTCATCCGGGCTGCGCTGCCGCATATGCGCCGCCGGGGCTCGGGGGCCATCGTGCAGCTGACCAGCATGGGTGGGCGGTTCGCCTTCGCCGGAGTCGGCGCCTACTGCGCCACCAAGTTCGCCCTGGAGGGGCTCTCCGAGGCATTGGCCGCCGAGGTCGTCCCGCACGGGATCCGGGTGCTGATCGTCGAGCCCGGTGCGTTCCGTACCGGCTTTGCGGGTGCCGGAACCCTGCAGCAGTCCGCGGCCCTGGACGCCTACCAGGACACCGTGGGCCCGGTTCGCTCCGGGCTGCCGGGCGGCAGTGGCCAGGAAGTCGGGGACCCGGCCAAGGCCGCGGCCGCCATTCTCACGGCTCTGGACGCCGACGAGCCCCCGCTGCGCCTGCCGCTCGGCAACGACGCCGCCGACGCGATCATCGACCACCTCGACCGCGCCCGCACCGAACTCCGCTCGTGGGAAAAGCTCACCCGCTCCACCGACTTCGACGACTGACACCTCCGGTCGCCTCCGCCCCTCTTCCCGCCCACCGTCGCCACGCAGGCGAGGCGCGAGCCCCGGGCGGCGGGCGCTGCGGGCGGTGTGCTGCCCGTACAGGGCGCCACGGTCGGGGACGCGCAGCGTCCGGCTGTGATCGTCGCGACCGCTCCGACCAGCGCATTCCGCCCCCGTGATGACAGCTACCCGGGGTGAAGGCAACAGGGACCTGCCCGCACAGGCAGCAGGCCGTCCGCACGCTCCGCTACGCCGGGCGGCGGGGCCCTGTCGCCCCCGGCACGGGGCTCTCCGCTGCAGGCGGGCCTGTCCGTGGTCGCCTCCTGGCTTCCGGTCTCGGTCGCACACCTTCAACAACGTCTCAGGAGTGTTCTGTTGAAATCGCTGCTCAAGTCCTCCCTGGCCGCCCGCACCGCGGGTTCGGCTCCGGAGGCGGCCCGGGGCGGATCCTCCACGGTGCTCGGCGCCGCCCTGCTGGGCTTCTTCCTCATCTCGCTGGACGCGTTGATCGTCACCGTCGCGCTGCCCGACATCGGCCGCAGTCTTGGCGGCGGCATGTCCGGCCTGCAGTGGGTGGTGGACGGATACACGCTGATCTTCGCCGCCCTGATGCTCTCCGCAGGCGCCCTGTCCGACCGCATCGGGGCCCGGCAGGCGTATGGCGGGGGCCTCGTGCTCTTCGGGCTGGCCTCGGCCGCGTGCGGACTGGCGCCCGGTCTCGGCGTGCTGGTGGCGGCGCGGCTGGTGCAGGGGGGTGCGGCAGCGGTGATGATGCCGGCCTCACTGGCGCTGGTCCGGCAGGGCTTTCCCGACCAGGCGCAGCGGGCCCGGGCGATCGCCGTCTGGACCGTGGGCGGCGCGGTCGCGGTGGCGGCCGGACCGGTGCTCGGCGGGGCGCTCACCGCATCCGTGGGCTGGCGATGGATCTTCTTCGTCAACCTCCCGGCGGGCCTGCTGGCGCTCGCCCTGCTCACCCGCGTGCCCGCCTCCCCACGGCGGCCCGCGCGACTGGACGTGGTCGGGCAGGTGACGGCGGTAGTCGCAATGGGCGCGCTGACGTACGGCGTGATCGAGGGCGGCGACAAGGGCTTCAGCCGACCGTTGGTGGTGGTATCGCTGCTGGTGGCCGCGGCCGCGGCAGCCGCCTTCCTCGCCGCGCAGGCCAAGGGGGCGCACCCGATGCTCCCGCTGCCGCTGTTCCGCTCGCGGGTGGTGGCGGTGTCCTTGGTGGTCGGCTTCATGCTCAACGCCGCCTACTACGGCGGGGTGTTCATCTTCAGCCTGTATCTGCAGCAGGAGCGCGGGCAGTCCGCCCTGCACGCGGGCCTGATGTTCATACCGATGACGGCACTGGTCGCCGTGGTGAACCTGGCCTCGGCGAAACTGGCCTCGCTGTTCGGCCCGCGCGTGCCGATGATGGCGGGACAACTGATCGGGACAGCCGGACTGCTGGCCCTGCTCACTGTCGGCCCGCACACCAGCGTGTGGGTGGTGACGGTGCTGATGGTGCCGGTCGGCCTCGGCGGGGCGCTGACGGTGCCGGCGCTGACCGCCATGCTGCTCGACGCGGTACCCGCAGATCGGGCAGGCACCGCGTCCGCCGTGCTCAACACCGGCCGCCAGGTCGGCGGAGCGATCGCGGTGGCGGTCTTCGGGGCGCTGCTGTCAGGGGCGGACACGTTCCTGGCCGGCATGCGGTGGAGCATGCTGATCGCGGCGGCCGGGCTCGTACTGACGGCTGGCGCGACACTGGGGCTGCCGCGGGACGGGCGCCGGGGTGCGGAGGCGTGAGCCGGGCGGTGTGTCACGGCAGAGCCGCGGGGCGAACTCGAGGAGGGCCTGGACGAAGGCGACGTGGCGCGGGTGCAGCGCCTGCTTGCGCCCACCCCGGATCGCCGCCCACCGCTCGACTTCTCAGGCCGCACCAGGGCGAACAGTGCCTGATGCGGCACCAGCTAGCCGCTCGCGCCGGCGGTGGCGCGGGGCGGTGCTGCCGGCCAGGCCGCTATCGCGGTGTCGGCGATGTGCTCCAGCGTCGTGCGATCGGCTCCGTCGCAGGCTTGCTGATGCATTCCCTGGATGACCGCAGCGTAGAAGGCGGCCAGCCTGTTGGCGTCCGCGTCGGCAGGGAGTCTCCCCGCATCGATGTCGGCGCGGATGCAGGAGGCAAGCGCAGCCTTGGTGTCCTCACGCAAGGCGCGCAGCTTGGCCTTGATGTCCTGGGAGTCGGGGCCGCAGTTGGTCGCCGCGCTGATGATGAGACAGCCGGGCGGATGATTCGGGTCGGTGTAGTCGGCCGCGAGGTGTCGCAGCATTGCGGCGATGGCCGTGTGGGCGTCCGGGCCGTGCGGCGGTGAGGCGCCGTAGGTGCGTGCGTAGAGCTCAACGGCCTCCTCGAACAGCTGCCGCTTGTCACCGAAGGCGGCGTAGAGGCTTGGTGGCCTGATTCCCATGGCTTCGGTCAAGGAGGCGATGGACGTCGTGTCGTATCCGTGCGTCCAAAACTGCCGCAGGGCGGCGGCCAGGGCCTCATCGCGGTCGAACGCGCGGCGGGTCGGCCTGGCCCCCTGCTGGGCGGCCTTGGACGGGGTGTTCGCACGGCTCATGGCCACAGCCTACCGGCCAGCTGTAGCGGTCGCTAAAGAAGCCCTGGTACGGTCATCGCCCACCCAGCTTTAGCGATCGCTAAAGATGCTGGGTGCGGCAAGCAACGCCCTGAAAGGAACCCCTGATGACCACGCTGACCCCCTCCGCTTTCGCTCGTACCGTCCGAGGCGAGGGCCCCGGCCTTCTCCTCGCACACGGCGCCGGAGGCGGCATCGAAGCCAACTACGGACCGATCATGGAAGGGCTCGCCGCGCGGCACACCGTCGTCGGGATCGACTACCCCGGCTCCGGCACCACGCCGGCGGTGCAGGGGCGCCTCGAGGTCGATGCGCTGGTGGATCAGCTCATCTCGGCGGCCGACGCCGAAGGGCTCGACAACTTCGCGGTCAGCGGGTACTCACTCGGCGGGCCGGTCGCGATTCGCCTCGCCGTGCGATACCCGGAGCGCGTCAGTGCACTCGTGCTGAGCGCGACGTTCGCGTACGCCGACACCCGTACCGAGTTGGCCGCCTCCATCTGGCAGCAGCTCTACGAAGCCGGCCAGCACGCCGTGCTGGCCGCCTACCTGAATTTGATGGCGCTCGGCGAACCGGCCCTGAACGCTCTCACCCGCGCTCAGGTGCACACTGCCGCCGAGCAGCTCGCGCCTGTCCTGCCCGCCGGCACCTCCGAGCAGGTGGACCTGGTGCGCAGGATCGACGTCCGCGGCGACCTCGGTCGCATCACGGCGCCGACCCTCGCCATCGTCACCACCGCAGACCCGCTCATCTCCCCGTCTTTGCAGCGTGAACTGGCCGCCGCCATCCCCGCCGCCGAGATCGCCGAAATCCCCACCGGGCACCTGCCATTCGCTGAGCAGCCTGAGCACTGGCTGAAGCTCATCAGCAATTTCCTCGAGCAGAACGCCAAGAACTGACCCGACCGACCGAATGCATCCAGACATCGCAGAGAACGACCATGAAGGATGTTCAGCTGCTTCTCGTCGGCGGCTTCGACCAGCTCGTTCACCAGCTTCGTGGATGCCGCCGGCCAGGGACGGCACCTGCACCTGTGCCGCCGACTTGGTCGCCTCGAAGCTCCGCTGGAAGCCGACCGCCGCCCCCAGAAGGATCGGCGTCGGCACCGTCGCGGCTTCCCCCGGGTGATACGGACGGACGGCTGAGTGCCGACCTCAAAGGGATTCTACGGAAATTCGGGTAACGCCGGTCATACGGTCGTCCTTGATTTTCGAAAGAGTCGAGGTGGTGACCATGCACGACCAGAGCCCGCTGCGAGCCGAGACTTGGCCGATGTCTCGGGCCTGCCCGTTCTCCCTGCCGCCGGAATACGCCGGCCTGCGCGAGCACCCCGGCCTGCCCAGGCTGACAGGACCGAGCGGACGCACCGTGTTCGTTGCCGCACGCCATGAAGACGTCCGCGCTGTGCTCGGCGACGCCCGGTTCAGCTCCGACCGCTCGCACCCGGACTTCCCGTGGATGCGCGTCGGCGAGACCGTGTTCCCCGGCTTCAAGCCCTCGCTGATCGAGATGGACCCACCCGAGCACGGCCCCGCTCGTCGTGCGGTCGCCGGCGAGTTCGCCATCCGCCGCATGCGAGAACTGCGCCCCAAGGTCCAGTGCATCGTCGACGGTCTGCTCGACGATGTGCTGGCCGGCGGCAAGCCCGCCGACCTGGTGTCCGCGCTGGCCGTGCCGATGTCCGGTCTGGTGCTGTGTGAGCTGCTCGGCATCCCGACCGGTGACCGGCAGGAGTTCACCACCAACACCACGGTGCTGACGGCCCACGACTCCGATGATGCGGAGCGCGCCGAGTCCTTCCGCTCCCTGACCGCGTATTTCGACGCGCTGTGCGCCACCAAGATGACCGAGCGGCCCGAGGACCTGCTGGGCAGGCTGGCGGGCCACCAGCTCTTCAGCGGTGACGAGAGCCGCTGGGCCATGGTCGAACTGTGCATACTCCTGGTCGTCGCGGGCCTGGAGACCACCGCCACGATGACCGCACTCGGGGTGCTGGCTCTCCTCGAACACCCCGACCAGCTCGCCCTCCTCACCGCCGACCCGGGCCTGACCCCGGCGGCGGTGGAGGAACTGCTGAGGTTCTTCTCCGTCGCCGAGCTGGCCCTGATGCGCCGTGCCACGGCGGACGTCGAGATCGGCGGCACTCTGGTACGGACGGGTGAGGGCGTCGCCGCCCTGGCCGCCGCCGCCAACCGCGACCCCGCGGCCTTCGCCGACCCGGACACGTTCGATGTCACCAGGGACAATCGCAGGCACCTGGCTTTCGGCTGGGGACCGCACCAGTGCCTCGGCAAGAATCTGGCCCGGCTGGAGCTGCGCATCGTCCTCGACACTCTGTTCCGGCGCATCCCCACTCTCCGCCTGGCCACGCCACGCGACGAACTGCGCTACGTCAACGGCTCCGCTTTCTCGGTAGCGGCACTTCCGGTCACTTGGTGATGGAAACAAAAAGCGCCGGCCGTCAGCCATGCGTTTACCGAGTTGCGGGAGAAGCCGTTCTTTTCGTGCCGGTCAAATGTGGGCAGGGGTATGGCCCGCGCCGCGTTTTCCGGACAAAGAGCTTGCGGTGATGGCAATTCATGTGGCGGCCTGCTAGTTCAGGTGCATTTCCATGACGTGGTGTGTAATTTGATTTGAGTTCCGGGTGGGGGTGAATCGTCCTGCTGCCCGGTAATTGAGTGGCGCCATTGGTTGAACTCGTGACCTGCGGTTTTGGCCGTTCTCCGCGGCTGGCCCGGCGATGGTCAAAGGGAATTCTCGCCTGGGGATGGTCGGTGCGACGGAAGGGTCGTCTCGCTTTTTGCGGGTAGCGGAATTTGGTTGGATCTGCTTCGCGTCACGATAGTGGTAGAAATTGTTGACAACGGGCTGAAATTTCTGGCGAAAGACCCGGATTTTAGTCGGTCGGATGTGTTGTGTGGAATGAGTCTGTGTGCTCATCATGGTGATGCACCTCGATTTATCGGCGTTTGGTTAGATGGTCGCGAGTTCGGTGAATAATTTTGCGTCCATGGTAGCCGACAAAGTCCAAACTTCTCTGGGAGGGCACCGGATGCCGGGCGAACCGATTGCGATTGTGGGAATGGCGTGCCGCTATCCGGGCGGAATAGTCGCCCCGGAAGGGCTCTGGCAGGTGGCCAGGGACGGGATCGACGCGATCGGCGAGTTACCGGACGACCGGGGCTGGGACCTGGCGGCCCTCTACGATCCCGACCCGGACCGGCCCGGTACCTCCTACGTCCGGCACGGCGGCTTCCTCTACGACGCCGGCCATTTCGACGCCGAGTTCTTCGGGCTCTCCGCCCGCGAGGCGTTGACCACCGATCCGCAGCAGCGCCTCCTGCTCACGACGGCGTGGGAGGCCCTGGAGAACGCGGCCATCGATCCCAGCTCGCTGCGGGGCAGCCGCACGGCCGTGTTCGCCGGCTCGATGATGCACGACTACGCGCCCCGGGTGCATACCGTCCCGGACGGGCTGGAGGGGTACCTGATCACCGGGAACACCTCCAGCGTGGTGTCCGGCCGAGTGGCCTACGTGCTCGGCCTCACCGGCCCCGCGGTCACGGTGGACACCGGCTGCTCCTCGTCGTTGGTGACCACTCATCTCGCGGTGCAGTCGCTGCGTCTCGGCGAATGTGACCTGGCCCTGTCCGGCGGGGTGACGGTGATGGCGACCCCGGAGATGTTCGTGGAGTTCTCGCGGCTGCGGGGCCTCGCCCCGGACGGCCGGTGCAAGCCGTTCTCCGTGACGGCGGACGGTACGGCCTGGTCCGAGGGCGTCGGAATGCTGGTGCTGGAACGGCTCTCCGACGCCCTGCGCCATGGGCACACCGTGCACGCGCTGGTGCGCGGCACCGCGGTCAACTCGGACGGCGCCTCCAACGGGCTCTCCGCACCCAGCGGGCCGGCTCAGGAACGGGTGCTGCGGGCGGCGCTGGCCGACGCCGGACTGTCCGAGGCGGACGTCGACGCGGTGGAGGCGCACGGCACGGGCACCACGCTCGGCGACCCGATCGAGGCACGCGCGCTGCTGGCGGTGCACGGCCCGCAGCGGGCGCGCTCGCTGCTGGTGGGGTCGGTCAAGTCGAACATCGGGCACACGCAGGCCGCTGCCGGGGTGGCCGGCGTCATGAAGATGGTGCACGCCATGCGCGACGGCGTGCTGCCGCGCATCCTGCACCTGGCCGAGCCCAGCCCGCACGTGGACTGGGAGTCCGGCAGGGTCACCCCGCTCGCGCAGGACACGCCGTGGCCGGAGACCGGACTCCCGCGCCGGGCCGGGGTGTCCTCGTTCGGCATCAGCGGCACCAATTCCCATGTGATCCTGGAACAGGCGCCGGAACCCGCGCCCGCCGCGACACCGCGACCGGCGTCCGCGGTGCCGCTGCTGCTGTCCGCACGGTCGGCGGAGGCGCTGCGGGAGCAGGCCGGCCGGCTGGCCGAGCGGCTCCGCCCGGACCAAGTCGGCCTGCTGGACGCCGGATTCACGCTGGCGACCGGCCGGGCCAGGTTCGAACACCGGGCCGCCGTCCTCGGCCGGGACCGGGACTCGTTGGTGCACGGACTGGACGCGCTCGCCGAGGGCGGTTCGGCACCGGGCACGGTCGTCGGGTCACCCTGCCGGGACACCAGTCCGGTGCTGTTGTTCCCCGGCCAGGGCACGCAGTGGACCGGGATGGCCACGGAACTGCTGGAGTCCAGCCCGGTCTTCGCCGGGCACATGGCGGCCTGTCAGGACGCGATGGCGCTGTACGTGGACTGGAATCTGGGCGACGTGCTCACCGACGCGGACGCGCTGCTCCGGGTGGACGTGGTGCAGCCCGCGCTGTGGGCGGTCATGGTGTCGCTGGCCGAACTCTGGCGGGCACACGGGGTGCGGCCGGCCGCGGTGGTGGGCCACTCCCAGGGCGAGATCGCGGCCGCGACCGTAGCCGGCGCGCTGTCCCTGGACGACGGAGCGCGGATCGTCACGCTGCGCAGCCGGGCATTGCGGGCGCTCTCCGGTACGGGCCGGATGCTGTCGGTGGGGCTGCCGAGAGCGGCGGTCGAAGAGGCGATGGCCCGCTGGGGCGAGGATCTCTCGGTGGCCGCGGTCAACGGGCCGCGCGCGACGGTGGTCTCGGGCGCCGTCCAGGCGGTCGAACAGTTCGCCGCCGCACTGGTCGCCGAGGGCAAACGGGCGAGACTGCTGCCGGTGGACTACGCCTCGCATTCGGCGCAGGTCGAACTGCTGCGTGCGGAGCTGCGCGAACTGCTGGCGCCGGTGACTCCGAGGGCGGCCGAGGTTCCCTTCCACTCGACCGTGACCGGCGGTCCGGTGGACACCACCGGGCTGGACGCCGACTACTGGTACCGCAACCTGCGCGCCACGGTCGAGTTCGAGGCGACGGTGCGCGGGCTGGTCGCCGCCGGGCACACCACGTTCCTGGAGTCGAGCCCGCATCCGGTGCTCGCCGGCGGCGTGCGGCAGATCCTCGGTAACCACCAGGAGGACCACGACGGGGGCGGCGTGGTGCTGGAGACCCTGAAACGGGACGACGGTGGTGCCGACCGCTTCCTGCTGGCGGTGGCCGAGGCAGCCGTGCACGGCGTGGACGTGCACTGGAACGGGCTGTTCGACGACGCCCGGAGTGTGGAGCTGCCGACCTACCCGTTCCGCCGGCAGCGGTACTGGATGCTGCCCACCGCCGCCTCCGGGCCCGTCGCCGGGCATCCGATGCTGGACTCGGTGGTCCAGCTCGCCGGCGGTGGCCTGGTCGCCACCTGTCGGCTCTCTCTCACCCGGCACCCCTGGCTGGCCGAGCACGAGGTGCGCGGCACCGTGCTGCTGCCCGGGGCCGCGTTCGTCGAACTGGCGCTGCACGCGGGTGAGCGGGCAGGGCTGCCGGTGCTGGACGAGTTGGTGCTGGAGAGCCCGCTGGTGCTGCCCGAGCGGGGTGAGACCGAGTTGCAGATCGCAATCGGCGAGACGGATCCGGGCACGCTGGCGATGTATGCCCGGTCCGCGCCGGACGCGCCGTGGACCCGGTGCGCGACGGGGACGCTCCGGGCCGCGGGGCCCGGCGGCGCGACCCTGACGGAGTGGCCGCCGGCCGGTGCCGAGGAGATCGACCTCGACGGCGCGTACGCACAGCTCGACGAGCGGGGTTACGAGTACGGGCCGGCCTTCCAGGGGTTGCGGCGGGCCTGGCGGCTCGGTGCGGAACGCTGGGCCGAGGTCGAACTGCCGGTCGATCCCGGGCGGTTCGGCCTGCACCCGGCCCTGCTCGACGCCGCATTGCACCCGCTGCTGCTGGATGCGGGGG
Organism: Streptomyces sp. NPDC053427; assembly: GCF_044544985.1. Lineage (NCBI taxonomy): Bacteria > Bacillati > Actinomycetota > Actinomycetes > Kitasatosporales > Streptomycetaceae > Streptomyces > Streptomyces sp. NPDC053427. Next base: position 712,374 of record NZ_JBITYA010000001.1, read on the forward strand.
ACGCGCCGGTGAGGTTGCCGTTCTCCTGGAGCGGGGTCGCACTCCATGCGGTCGGGGCCACGGCATTGCGGGTGCGGCTGACTCCGCAGGGCAACGACTCGTTCGCCGTGGCGCTCGCCGACGCGGCGGGGGAAGCGGTGGCCACGATCAGCGCGCTCGCGCTCCGGCCCGTGGGGCCTGTGCGGTCGGGGGCGGCGGGCGTGGACCGGGCGCTGCACCGGCTGGACTGGGTGCCGGTTGCGCGGCGGCCCACCCCGGCGATCGTGGACGCGCCGATCGTGGACGTGGCCGGGCCGGAGGAAGCACTGGCGCGGGTCCGCGAGTTTTTGGACACCGACGACGAGAAGGCGACGGACGGGCCCCTGATCGTGCGGACCCGCGGTGCGGTCGCGATCGCCCCGGAGGACGACCAGGACCCCGACGCCGCGGCGGTCTGGGGCTTGGTCCGCACGGCACGCACCGAACATCCCGGCCGGTTCGTGCTGGTCGATCTGGACCGCCCTGGCGACCCCGAGGACGCCGACTCCGCCCTGGAGTTGGCGTTGGGCACCGGTGAGCCGGAGATCGCCGTCCGGGGCGGGCAGGCGTTCGCGCCGCGGCTGGCTCGGGTGACGCGGACGGGGGACCGGCCCGACCTCGCCGGAGGCACGGTGTTGATCACCGGCGGGACCGGCGTACTCGGCCGGGAGTTGGCCCGGCACCTGGTCACCGAGCACGGGGTGCGGCACCTGGTGTTGGCGGGGCGGCGCGGCGCGGCGGCGCTCGAGTCCGGTCTCGAGGACCTGACCGACACCGCCGAGATCACCGTCGTGGCATGCGACGTCGCCGACCGGGCCGCCCTCGCCGAGCTGCTGGCGGCGATCCCCGCGCACCGGCCGCTGACCGCGGTGATCCACGCCGCCGGGGTGCTGGACGACGGCACGGTGCGCTCCCTCACCGCCGAACGGCTCGACGCGGTGCTGCGACCGAAAGTCGAGGGTGCGCGCAACCTGCACGAACTGACCGAACACCTCGACCTGGCCGCGTTCGTGCTGTTCTCCTCCGTAGCCGGTGTCCTCGGCACGCCGGGGCAGGCGAATTACGCGGCCGCCAACGCGTGGCTGGACGGTCTGGCGCAGCACCGCCGCTCACGGGGACTGCCCGCTTCGTCGATGGCGTGGGGACTTTGGGCGCAGGACACCGGCATGACCGGGCGGCTGGGCGACACCGACCGGGCCCGGCTGCGGCGAACCGGGCTCGTGCCGATGTCCCGCGAACACGGGCTCGCACTGTTCGACGCGGCACTGGGCACCGACCTGGCGTGCACCGTGCCCGCCCGTTTCGACCTGGCCAACGTGCGTGCGGTGGGCCCGGAGCGGGCTCCGGTGTGGGCCGGGCTGCTCGGCGTCCGGCGGAGCGCGGCCCGGCCGGCCGCCGTGGCCGCGGCGCCCGTGTTCGTCTCCGGTGGCGAGCGGTCGGTGCTCGATCTCGTGCTGGCCACGGTGGGCTCCGTGCTCGGCGTGGAGCGCCGGGTGGACCCGGCGCGGGCGTTCCGCGACATCGGCTTCGACTCGCTGTCCGGGGTGGAGCTGCGTAACCGGCTCACCGCCGCGACCGGGGTGCGGCTCCCCGCGACCGCGGTGTTCGACCACCCCACCCCCACAGCCCTGGCCGGGTACCTGTCCGGGCAGCTCCCCGGCGCGGTACCCGGCGGCCGGATACCGGTCGCCGGGCCCGGCCCGCAGGACATGGACGACCCGGTGGTGCTGGTCGGCGCGAGCTGCCGCTTTCCCGGCGGGGTGTCCACCATGGACGAGCTGTGGGAGCTGCTGGCCGCCGGGCGGGACGCGATCACCGAGTTCCCGGCAGATCGCGGCTGGAACCTGGGCGAGGTCTACCACCCGGAGCCGGGCCGTGGCGGGCGCAGCTACGTGCGGCACGGCGGCTTCCTGGACGGGATCGCCGAGTTCGACAACGGCTTCTTCGGCGTCGCCCCGGCCGAGGCGGTCTCGATGGACCCGCAGCAGCGCATCCTGCTGGAACTGGCCTGGCACGCGCTGGAGGACGCCGGGATCGACCCGACCGCGTTGCGGGGCACCCGCACCGGTGTCTACCTCGGGCTGATGGGCAACGACTACGCGCGCCGCGCGCACCGGACGCCCGAGGACCTCACCGGCGACGTTTCGATCGGCAACGCGGGCAGCGTCGCGTCGGGGCGGCTGGCCTACACGTTCGGCTTCCACGGCCCGGCGATCACGGTGGACACGGCGTGTTCCTCCGCGCTGGTGGCGATGCACCAGGCCGCGCAGGCGCTGCGGGCCGGTGAGTGCACGGTCGCGCTGGCGGGTGGCATCACGGTGCTCACCACGCCGACGCTGTTCGTGGAGTTCTCCCAGGTGGGGGTGCTCGCCCCGGACGGCCGGTGCAAACCGTTCGACGCGGCCGCGGAGGGCACCGCGTGGAGCGAGGGCGCCGGCCTGCTGGTGATGGAGCGGCTTTCCACCGCGCGCGAACGGGGCCACCGGGTGCTCGCCGTGCTGCGCGGCTCGGCACTCAACTCCGACGGCGCGTCCAACGGGCTGACCGCGCCGAACGGATCGGCCCAGCAGCGGGTGATCCGGGACGCGTTGGCCGGCGCGGGCCTGGCGCCCGGCGAGGTGGACGCGGTGGAGGCGCACGGCACCGGCACCCCACTCGGCGACCCGATCGAGGCCACCGCGCTGCTGGCGACCTACGGGCAGGACCGGGCACGGCCCGTGCTGGTCGGGTCCGCGAAGTCCAACCTCGGGCACACCCAGGCCGCGGCGGGCGTGGCGGGTGTGCTCAAGATGGCGCTGGCCATGCGGCACGGCCGGTTGCCCTCGACCCTGCACCTGAATGTCCCGAGCCCGCACGTGAACTGGGACGACGGCGCGGTGCGGTTGCTGGACGAGCCGATGGACTGGCCGCGCGCGGGCCGTCCGCGCCGGGCGGCGGTGTCCTCGTTCAGCCTCAGCGGCACCAACGCGCACGTGATCCTGGAGGAACCCGAGCCCCGGCCCGAACCGGAGCCGGCGACCGCCGCGGCTCCGCCGCTGATCCCGTGGGTGCTCTCCGCGGCCACCCCGGAGGCGCTGCCCGCGCAGGCCGAGGCCCTGCTCCGCCGACTGACCGACGAGGACAAGAACGGCTCGCCGTCCGCGCTGGACGTGGCGTACTCGCTGGCCACCACGCGGGCCCGGCTGCCTGCCCGCACGGTCGTGCTCGGCACGAACACCGGCGAGCTGACCGCCGCGCTGCGAGCCGGGACCGGCAGTACCGGAGTGGCGGCCGACGGCGCGACCGCGTTCCTGTTCCCCGGCCAGGGCGTGCAGTACGCGGACATGGCCACGTCGCTCCGCGACCGGGTACCGGTGTTCGCGGCGGCCCTCCAGGAGATCGCCGCCGAGCTGGACCCGCTGCTGGACCGGCCGCTCGCCGAGATCCTCCGGGACGGACCCGGTGAACGCACCGACCATGCGCAGGCCGCGGTGTTCGCGGTTCAGGTGGCGGTGTTCCGGCTGCTCACCACGATGGGGGTGCGGCCGGACGCGGTGGCCGGGCACTCGGTCGGCGAACTCGCCGCAGCGCACGCCGCGGGCGTGTTCTCGCTGGCCGACGCCTGCACACTGGTGGCCGCGCGCGGGCGGCTGATGCGCGAACTCGGTGGCGAGGGCGCGATGGTGGCGGTCCAGGTACCGGAAGCCGATGTGCCGGAACTGCTCCGCGGCCGCGAGGACCGGGTGGCGCTGGCCGCGGTGAACGGGCCCGCCTCGGTGGTGCTCGCCGGGGACGCGGACGCGGTGCGGGAGATCTCGCAGCGGGTGGCCCACGTGCACCCCCTGGCGGTGCGGCACGCGTTCCACTCCCACCACATGGACCCGGTTCTGGACCCCTTCCGGGAGGTGCTGGCCGGACTGGACTTCCGGACACCGGTGATTCCGGTCGTGTCCTCGGTGACGGGCGCACATGTCACCGATGAGCTCTGTGATCCGGAGTACTGGGTCCGGCATGCGCGGGAACCGGTGCGCTTCCACGACTGCCTGCGCACTCTGGACGCGGCGGGCACCAGCACCTACCTGGAGCTGGGACCGGGCGCGACGCTCAGCGCGCTCGGCCAGGAGGCGCTGGGCGGGGACGGTTTCCTGCCGGTGCTACGGCAGGACGCCGACGAGGTGCACGGCCTGCTGACGGCGTTGGCGACCGCGCACACCCGGGGGGTCGACGTGGACTGGGCGGCCTGGTGCGCGGGCGGGCGGGCGGTGCCACTGCCCGGCTACGCGTTCACCCGGCAGCGGTTCTGGCTGCCCGACGACGACGGGGCCCCCGCCGACCCTCTGCTGCACGGTGTCGAGTGGCCGCTGCTGCCCGTCCCCGGCCCGGTCGCCGACGCGCCGGGGCCGTGGCTGGTGGTGGCCCCGCCGGGCGCGGACTGGGACCGGCTCACCGAGGACGTGGCGGGCGTGCTGGGCGAAGGGACCCGCACCGTGCGCGGCGACGCCGTGGACGGCGAGCACTGGGACCGGCTGCTGCCCGACCTGCCGGGCGGCGGCATCGTGTCCCTCCTGGCGATGGCCGAGGGCTCGGACACGCCGCGGGTGCCGACCGGCCTGGCCGCCACCCTGGCGCTGCTGCGGGCGCTGCTGTCCAGAGGCGCGGATACGCCCCTGTGGTCGATCACCAGCGGCGCCGTGCGGGCCGACACGGCGGACACCGTGCCGAATCCGGAGCAGGCCGCCGTGTGCGGGTTGGTCCGGGTCGCGGGCATGGAAGCGCCCCGGCTGCACGGCGGCCTGGTGGACCTGCCGCTGCGACCGACCGTGGGGGACCTGGCCGCACTGCCCGCCGCGCTGGCCGCCAGAGACGAGATCGCGATCCGGGACGGGCTGCTGTACGCCAGGCGACTGGTCCCGGTGCCCCGCACCGAACCCGCCACGACGGAGCCCATCGGCACCGTGCTGATCACCGGGGGGCTGGGCGGCATCGGCGCGCACGTCGCCCGCCGGCTGGCGGCCCGGGGCGCGGACCGCCTGCTGCTGGTCGGCCGCCGGGGCGTGGACACCCCTGGCGCGACGGAACTGCGCGCCGAACTCACCGCGCTGGGTACCGAGGTCGAAATCGCCGGCTGCGACGTGGCGGACCGCGAGGCGCTGGCCGGGCTGCTCGCCGGGCGGTCGCTCACCGGTGTGGTGCACGCCGCCGGGGTACTTGACGACGGGGTGCTGGAGGCGCTGTCCGAGGCCCGGCTGGCGCGTGTGTTCGCGGCGAAGGCGGATGGCGCGCGGTTGCTGCACGAGCTGACCGCCGGCCATCCGCTGCGCTTCTTCGTGCTGTGCTCCTCGCTGGCCGGCACCGCAGGCTCGCCGGGGCAGGGCAACTACGCCGCGGCCAACGCCGTCGTGGAAGCGCTGGCAGCCCATCGACAGGCCGGCGGCCTGCCCGCGACGAGCCTGGCCTGGGGCCCCTGGCTGGACACCGGGATGACCACGTCCTGGCCTGTCGGCCCGCAGTCGGACAGCGGCGCCACGCCGATGCCCGCCGACCGGGCGCTGGACGCGCTGGAGCGGGCACTGTCCGGCGGTGCGGCGCAGTATGTGGTCGGTGCCGTGGACTGGCCGCGGTTCGCCGCCGCACGGCCAGGACGCCTGTGCTCCCAACTGCCAGGTGTGGGCGCGGACACCGGGCCCGAACCCGCGAGCGCGTTGCGGGAACGGCTGGCGGCCACCGCGCCGCAGCGGCGGTCGTCGGTGCTGCTGGAGCTGGTCACCGCCCGGGTCGCCGTCGTTTCGGGCCGGCCGGCCGGAGACCTGGACGCGCACCGGCCGTTCCAGGAGCTGGGCCTGGACTCGCTGGCCGGGGTCCGGCTGCGCAACCTGCTCGGCGCGGACACCGGAGTGCCGCTGGCGGCCTCCGCGGTCTACGACCATCCCACCGCCGCCGCGCTGGCCCGGTACCTCGGCGATGCGCTCGGTGTCGACGAGGGCGACCCGGCCGAGCGGGTCGTGCTGGACCGCCTGAGGGAGCTGGAGGCGGCCCTGCTCCGGCGGCGTCCGTCCGTGCCCGTCCCCGAGGTGATCACTACGACACTGCGGCGACTGCTGCACAGCCAGGAAGACGGCACCGCCGATGAGCGGGCCGCGGTGCCCGACCTGAGCGGCGCCACGGACGACGAGATGTTCACGCTGATCGACGGAGTACTCGACGACGAGAAACCGGACACCGGTCGCACTGCCGGCCGTGCCACGGAGAGGAGCTAGCCCATGTCAGTGCCGAGCCGCCCACCGGCCACCGTGCTTGACAACCCGCTGCACGCCCTGCTCGACCGGGAGGTGCTCGCGAACCCCTACCCGTTGTTCGAGCGGTGGCGAGAGCAAGGTCCGATGTGGACGTCGGACGGTTCCCTGCTGCTGAGCGACCACGACAGCTGTCTGGCGGTGCTCAAGAGCCACACGACCATGGGCAGTGACACGTTCAACGCGCCGGGGATGCGGGAACTCTTCGGCGACCGCGGCGACGAGCCGGTGCTCAACTCGATCTTCTTCATGGACGATCCCGGACACGGGCGGCAGCGGAACCTGGTCAGCAAGGCGTTCACGCCACGGATCACCGCGCGCTTCGAGCCGTGGATCCGCGAGATCGTGGACGAACTGCTCCGCGACTGCCTGGCCGACGGCGAGTTCGACGGCGTGCAGGACCTGGCCTCGGTGCTCTCGCTGCGGGTCATCGCGACTCTCCTGGGCATCCCGCGCGAGGACATCCCGATGCTGCGGGAGTGGTCCAGCGACATGGCGCTGTCCACGGAGCTGCCCACGTTGGTGGCCAGCTTCCACTCCGCCGCGATGTTCGACCGCGAGGAACTCGTCCGCATCATCCGCACCACCACCGAACTGCACGGCTACTTCGCGAACCTCATCCACAAGCGCCGCCGCAACCCCGGCGAGGACCTCATCTCCAGCCTGCTCTCCACGCAGGAGGACGGGCGCGGGCTGAGCCGACGTGAGGTGACGAACGTCGTGGTGACCGTGTTCACCGCGGCCCACGAGTCCACCACGAACCTGATCACCAACGGCCTGCTCGCGATGTCGCGCCACCCGGAGCAGTTCCAACTGCTCCGGCAGGACCCGGCGCTCGTCGGCGACGTGGTCAGCGAGGCGCTGCGCTACGACTGCCCGATCATGCTGACCGGCCGTGTCGCGCTGCGGTCCGACCGGATCAACGGCCTCGACATCCCCGAGGGCTCGGTGGTCACCCTGGTCCTCGCGTCCGGCAACCGGGACGAGCGGGTGCACCCGAGGGCGGGTCAGTTCATCGCGGACCGGAAGCCGGCCGTGATGAACCTCGCCTTCGGCGCCGGCGCGCACTTCTGCCTCGGCAGCAGCCTGGCCCGGCTGGAGGCGGAGATCGTGTTCGGTGAGCTGGCTCGCCGGCTGCGCGGCTTCCACGTGCACGAGGACTCACTGAGCTATCGCAGGCACGTGGTCGTCCGCGGCCTCGACACCGAACGGATCACCTTCCAAATCTGACCGGCCATCCCTCGCAGGGAGTCATTCATGCCCGATGAAGTCAGCACGCTCCGGCACTATTTGAAAAGGGTTACCACCGATCTGTTACGCACCCGGGAGGAGTTGCGTGACGCGACCGAGCAGTCCGCCGAGCCGATCGCGGTGATCGGCATGTCGTGCCGGCTGCCCGGCGACGTGGCCTCGCCTGCCCAGCTGTGGGACCTGGTGGCCGCGGGCACGGACGCCATATCGGCTTTCCCCGGGGACCGGCACTGGCCGATCGAGGAGCTCTACGACGCCGATCCGGAGTCCCAGCAGGCGCGGCGGTCCTACGTGCGCGAGGGCGGCTTCCTCAGCGGGGCGGGCGATTTCGACCCCGCGTTCTTCGGGATCTCCCCGCGCGAGGCGCTGGTGATGGACCCGCAGCAGCGGTTGGTGCTGGAGCTGGCCTGGGAGGCATTGGAGTCCGCGGGCATCCTGCCGGACTCGCTGGTGGGCGAGCGGGCCGGGGTTTTCGTCGGCGCGTCCAGCAACGACTACGAGATGCTCTGGCAAGGCACCGACCAGTTCTCCCAGTACGGCATCACCGGCAACACCATGAGCGTGATCTCGGGCCGGATCAGCTACGCCTTGGGCTTCCACGGCCCGGCCCTCACCGTGGACACCGCCTGCTCGTCCTCCCTGGTCGCCACCCACCTCGCGATACGGGCCCTGCGCGCCGGCGAGTGCCCGATCGCGCTGGCGGGCGGTGTGACGGTGCTGAGCACTCCGGAGACGTTCGTCGAGTTCTGCGGCCAGGGCGTCACCTCCCGGGACGCTCGGATCAAGGCGTTCGCGGCCGGGGCGAACGGCTCGATCTGGGCCGAAGGGGCGGGTCTCCTGGTACTGGAGCGGCTGTCCGACGCGCGGCGGCACGGCCATCAGGTGCTCGCGGTGCTGCGCGGCTCGGCGGTCAACTCCGACGGCACCAGCAACGGGCTCTCCGCACCCAACGGCACCGCCCAGCAGGAGGTGATCCGTACCGCGCTCGCCGACGCCGGACTGTCCACCCAGGACGTCGACGTGGTCGAGGCGCACGGCACCGGCACCCCGCTCGGCGACCCGGTGGAGGGCACCGCGCTGGTAGCGACCTATGGCCAAAACCGGCCGCCCGGCCAACCGCTGCTGCTGGGCTCGCTGAAGTCCAACATCGGCCATACGCAGGCCGCGGCCGGCGTGGCCGGCATCATCAAGATGATCATGGCGATGCGGCACGGTCTCGCGCCGCAGACGCTGCACGTGGACAGCCCCACCCCGAAGGTGGACTGGGGAGTGGACGGGGTCAGCGTGCTCGCCGATGCGATGCCCTGGCCGGAGACCGGTCGAGCGCGCCGCGCCGCCGTCTCCTCCTTCGGGATCAGCGGCACCAACGCCCATGTCGTGCTGGAACAGCACGTCGAGCCGGAGGCGCCGGAGCCCGACGTGCCGTCCGCCGGTCTGGTGTGGACGGTGTCGGGCCGGACCGAGGACGCGCTGCGGGCCCAGGCGACCCGGCTGCTGGCCTTCGCCGAGTCCGACGACGCTCCCTCCGCCGAGGGGCTGGCGCACGCATTGGCCACCCGCCGCACCCACTTCCGCCACCGGCTGGCAGTGCCCGGCCGGGACCGGGCCGAACTCACCTCCGCGCTGCGCGGCCACCTCGACACCGGCCTGGTCCCCGATGTGGCGGTGGGCGCTGCGGCCGGCGGCGGGATGTGCATGCTGTTCACCGGCCAGGGCGCCCAGCGGCCCGGCATGGGGCGGCAGCTCGCCGCCTCCTTTCCGGCGTTCGCCGAGGCGTTCGACGAGGTGTGCGAGCTGTTCGACCGGGAGCTGCCGACTCCGCTGCGGACCGTGCTGGAGGGCGAACCGGACCTGCTCGACCGCACCGACTACGCCCAGGCCGCCCTGTTCGCGGTGGAGGTCGCGCTGTTCCGGCTGATGCACTCCTGGGGTGTGCGCCCGGACCTGCTGCTGGGACATTCGATCGGGGAGATCAGCGCGGCACACGTGGCCGGGGTGTGGTCGCTGCCGGACGCGGTCCGGCTGGTGGCCGCCAGAGGCCGCCTGATGGCCGCGCTGCCCGAGGGCGGCGCGATGCTGTCCGTGCAGGGCACCGAGCAGGACGTGGCCCCCTGGCTGGCGGGGCGCGCGCAGCGGGTGTCCGTCGCGGCGGTGAACGCCTCGGACACGGTGGTCGTCTCCGGTGCGGACGAAGACATCACGGAACTGGAGGCCGACTGGGCGGGCCGGGGACGGCGGACCCGGCGGCTGCGGGTCAGCCACGCGTTCCACTCGCCGCTGATGGAGCCGATGCTGGCCGAATTCGGCGCGGTTCTGGCCGGGTTGACGGCGCACGAACCGGAAATCCCGGTGATCTCCAACCTCACCGGCGAGATGGCCACGGCGGAGCAGTTGCGCTCGCCGGAGTACTGGACCGCGCACGTCCGGCAGGCGGTGCGGTTCCACGACGGGCTGCGCACCGCACGCGAGGCCGGTGCACGCGTCCTGCTCGAACTGGGACCGGGCGCGGTGCTTTCCGCGCTGGCCGGGCGGGATGCCGGGCCGGACGAGGCGAGGGTGCCCACCCTGCGCGGGGCCGATCGTGACGAGACCAAGGACGTGCTGCTCGCCCTCGGCGCGCTGCACACGCAAGGCGTGGAGGTGGACTGGCCCGCCGTGCTGCCCGCCGCGCCCGCCAGGACGGCGGACCTGCCCGCCTACGCGTTCCAGCACGAGAGGTACTGGCTGGTGCCGGACGGGAACGGGCTGAACCTGCGTTCCAGCGGGCTGCTCCCGGTGGGCCACCCGCTGCTCGGCGCCATGCTGTCCGCGGCCGACGGCGACCGCGTACTGCTCACCGGCAGGCTGTCCTTGCAGTCGCACTCCTGGCTGGGGGGCCACCGGGTGCGCGGCATCCCCCTGCTGGCCGGCACCGGCTTCGTGGAACTGGCGCTGGCCGCGGGCGAGCACGTCGGCTGCGACCTGCTCGAACAGCTGACCGTCGAGGCACCGCTGGTCCTGCCGGAGCACGGCGGGGTATCGGTGCAGGTGGTGGTGGGCGACACCGAGGAGACCGGCCGCCGCCCGGTGCGGGTGTACTCCCGGCCGGAGGGCGTGGGCCAGGCCGAGCCGGGCCCATGGCGGTCACACGCCTTCGGCTACCTGGGTATCCGCACCGCGACGCCGGACACGACCCTCGCGCACTGGCCGCCGCGGGATGCCCGGGAGATCCCGGTCGCGGACGTCTATGACGAGGTGGTGGAGGGCAGGCACTTCCGCTACGAGGGCGCGTTCCGCGGTCTGCGGACCCTGTGGCAACGCGACCACCCCGACGGGAGCTCGGAGATGTTCGCCGAGGTCGCCCTGCCCGCCGAAGCGGCGGGGGACGCGAAGCGCTACAGCCTGCATCCGGCGCTGCTGGACGCGGCACTGCACGCGGTCGGTCTCGGCCCGCAGCTGGACGGGATCGACGAGGGCAGCGGCTCGATGCCGTTCTCGTGGTCGGGGCTGTCGCTGTTCCGGGCCGGAGCCTCGATGGTGCGGGTGCACGCCACCGGCGGGAACGGTGACGTGGCGATCACGCTGGCGGACGAGACCGGTGCCACCGTGGCCACGGCGGACTCCCTGGTGTTCCGGCCGCTGCCCGCCGATGAGTCCTACCTGCGGGGACCGGCCGAGGACGGCGCGGAACTGCTTGCACAGGACTGGGTGCCCGTGCGCCGGCCCTCCGCAGTGGACGATTCCGGTGGGTGGCACGACCCCGGGATCGGTCGGCTCGACCTCGCGGCGCTGGCGGACGCGGAGGACCCGGTGCCGCCGGTGGTGGTGCTACGCCCGTCCTGTCCCGCCGGGGACGACGTCACCGGACGGGTCCGCGCCGCGCTCACCGAGCTGACCGGGCACCTGCGAGTGTGGCTCACCGACCCGCGGTTCGCCGGTTCGCTGCTGGTGGTCTGCACCGAGCGCGCGCTCGGCGTGCGTGCGGGCGACGAACCCGACCTGGCACTCTCCGCGGCCCACGGGCTGGCTCGCTCGGCACAGAACGAGTACCCGGGTCGCCTCCTGCTGGTCGACGTCGACGAGCCGACCGACACCGCGTTGCGCGACGCGGTCGCCGTCGCGTCCGCGGCCCGTGAGCCCCAGGTGGCGCTGCGCGCGGGCGAGCTGCTGGTGCCCCGGCTGCACCGCGACGACGGCCCGGCGGAGAGCGACGGCGGCTCGGCCGCCCGCACGCCCGATCCCGACGGCACCGTGCTGATCACCGGTGGACTCGGGTCGCTGGGCCGCACGCTGGCCCGGCATCTGGCAAGCCGGGGCGCCCGCAGGCTGCTGCTCCTCTCGCGCCGTGGCGCGGAGAGCCCCGGCGCCGCGGAACTGGTCGCCGAACTCGGCGAGCTCGGCGCGCACGCCGAGCTGGCGCGCGGCGACGTCGCCCGGCGGGACGACGTGGCCCGGGTGCTGGCCGAGGTGCCCGCGGCCCACCCGCTCACCGCCGTGGTCCATGCGGCCGGTGTGCTGGACGACGGCTTGGTGGAGTCGCTGACCGAGGGGCAAGTGGAGAACGTGCTGGCGCCGAAGGTCGACGGAGCCTGGCACCTGCATGAGTTGACCCGGGAGCTCGATCTCGTCGGGTTCACGTGCTTCTCCTCCGCCGCCGGCGTGTTCGGCACCGCGGGCCAGGGGGCCTACGCCGCGGCGAACGCCTTCCTGGACGCGCTCATGAACCAGCGGGCCGCCGCCGGGCTCCCGGCCCGCTCGCTGGGCTGGGGCCTGTGGGCGCCGGACAGCGGAACCAGCACGACCGACGGGATGGGCGGCGGGCTGGCCGCCGCGGACCGGGCCCGCATGGACCGCACCGGGATCCGCGCGCTGACCGTCGCGCAGGGCCTGGCCCTCTGGGACACCGCGACCGGCTCGGACAGGGTCCACCTGGTGCCCATCGGGCTGGATCTGGTCACCGTGGCCGGTCTGGGAGAGGAGGGCATTCCGCCGTTGCTGCGCGATCTGGTCCGCCCGGCCCGCCGCCGGCGCTCCGCGCGGTCCGCCGCGCCCGCCGAGTCCCCGGCGGACCTGGCCCGCAGGCTGGGCGGGCTGAGCCCCACCGAACGGGACCGGCAGCTCCTCAACCTGGTGCTCGGGCAGATCGCGGCCGTGCTCGGCTACCCGTCCGCGGACGAGGTGCCCGCTGACGGTCCGTTCGGAGACCTCGGATTCGACTCGCTGAGTTCGGTCGAGCTGCGCAACCGGCTCAACACCGCCACGGGTCTGAACCTGCCCGCCGCATTGGTGTTCGACCACCCCACTCCGGCCATCCTCGCGGCGCACCTCGGTACGGAGGTCGCGCCGGATGCCGCCGGCGCGGAGGAACCGGCGGACGGCCCTGCCGAGCACGGCCCGGATCAGCTCTCCGGACTCGCGCAGGCGGTCGAGGAGGCGCTGGCCGGCGAGCACGCGCAGCGCGACGCGCTGCGCGGACAACTGCGGGCGGCGCTGCGCGCGCTGGACGGCGAGCCGGGGCTCGGGGTGGACGAGCTGAGCTCGGCCTCCGTGGACCAGCTCTACGCCTTCGTGGACCGGGAGCTCGGCAATGCGTGAACCAGCAGCCGGGGCCGCCCGGCCGACCGGAGAGGAATCGAAAGCTGTGGGCGAGGATCCGAAGCTCGTCAAGTACTTCCAGCGGGTCACCGCGGAACTCCAGCGCACCCGGGAGCGGTTGCGGGAGCTGGAGAACCCCGTCGACGACCCGGTGGCCGTGGTCGGCATGGGCTGCCGGTTCGGCGGTGGGGTCGGCTCGCCGGAGGAGCTGTGGGAACTGCTCGCCGCGGAGCGGGACGTGATCACCGGGTTCCCGACCGACCGCGGCTGGACCGAAGACCAGATCTACCACCCGGAACCGGGCACGCCGGGCCGCTCCTACGTCCGGCACGGTGCCTTCCTCGACGACGCGGCCGACTTCGATTCCGAGTTCTTCGGCATTTCGCCGCGCGAGGCGCTCAGCATGGACCCGCAGCAGCGGATCGCGCTGGAGGTCACCTGGCAGGCGCTGGAGTCCGCCGGTATCGATCCGGCCGGGCTGCGCGGCAGCCGCACCGGCGTGTTCCTCGGACTGTCCAACGCGGACTACGCCACAGCGGTCCGCGAGATGCCCGAGGACATGCTGGGCCAGCTCTCCATCGGCAACGCGGGCAGCGTGACCTCCGGTCGGCTGGCCTATGTGTTCGGCCTGCAGGGGCCCGTGCTCACGGTGGACACCGCCTGTTCCTCGTCCCTGGTCGGGATCCACCTGGCCGTGCAGTCGCTGCGCGCGGGCGAGTGCACCCTGGCGCTCGCGGGCGGGGTGACCATCCTGTCCAGCCCGCTGCTGTTCATCGACTACGCCCGGCAACGCGCCTTGGCGCCGGACGGACGGTGCAAGCCCTTCTCCTCGGCCGCCGACGGCACCGCGTGGGGCGAGGGTGCCGGGATGCTGGTGCTGGAGAAGCTTTCCGACGCACGTCGCAACCACCACCCGGTGCTCGCGCTGCTGCGCGGATCGGCGATCAACTCCGATGGCACCTCCTCCGGGCTGACCGCCCCGAACGGAACCGCGCAGCAGCAGGTGATCGCCGACGCGCTCGCTTCGGCCGGCCTGTCGCCCGCGGACGTCGACGCGGTGGAGGCGCACGGCACGGGTACCGCGCTCGGCGACCCGATCGAGGCGCAGGCGCTGTTGGCCGGATACGGCCGCCACCGCGGCGACCGGCCGCCGCTGCTGGTCGGCGCGGTGAAGTCGAACCTCGCCCACACCCAGGCCGCCGCCGGAGTCGCTGGCGTGGTGAAGATGGTGCTGGCCATGCGGCACAGCACGCTGCCCAGGACCCTGCACATCGGCACGGCGACCCCCCGGGTCGACTGGGCGCAGGGCGGGGTCGAACTGCTCACCAGCGCGGTCCCGTGGCAGCGCGACGGGCGTCCCCGGCGGGCGGGCGTGTCCGCGTTCGGAGTCGGCGGCACCAATGCGCACGTGATCCTGGAGGACCCAGGGCCCGACCCGGACACCGAGCCCGGCGACCGGGCCGTCCCGCCACTGCTGGCCTGGACCCTGTCGGGCAGGACCGAACAGGCGCTGTCCGCGCAGGCGGCCGCGCTGCACGAGTACCTCGACCGGGCGCGCCCGGATCTGCTGGACCTGTCGTGGTCGCTGGCCACCACCCGGGCGCACCTGCCGCACCGCGCGGTGGTGTTCGGCTCCAGCCCGGCCGACCTCGCCGCGGGCCTGACCGCGCTGAGCACGGGCCGGAACGACACCCCGAGCGCCACGGCGGTGGTCACCGGCACCGCCGTGCGGAACGGCACCACCGCGTTCCTGTACCCACACGAGTGCACCCCGGCCGTGGTGCGCGCGTTGGCCACGCAGTACGCCGAGGCCGAGCCGTTCGCCGAGCACCTCTCCGCATGTGCGGCCACGCTGGCCGGGCTGGTCGGCTGGTCTCTGACGGACGTGCTTCGCGGCGACCCGGACGCGCCACCACTGGACCGGCCCGACGTGTTGGCCCCGGCCACGCTGGCCGTGCTGACCGGCGTGACACGCATGTGGTGCGCGTCCGGGGTGCGCCCGGCGGCGTTGGCGGGACACGGATCCGGCCGGCTGGCCGCGTCCTGGGCGGTCGGATGGCTGTCCCTGTCCTCGGCGCTGCGGATCGCGGCCGGGTGTCCCGCGGGCGTCGAACCCGACGTCGTGGATGTCCCGCCCCCCGCGCCCGGTGCGCCGGTGCTGTGCGGGGACACCGGCCGTTGGCTGCGGGACCGTCCGGCCGAGGACGACTACCGCACGGTGCCGGCTGCCGAATCCGACCTGGCTGCCCGCGAGCTGCGGGCCGACGGCCATCGACTGCTGCTCGTGTTCGGTGGGGACACCGCGGGCATGGCCGCCGCGCTGTCCGACGGTCCCGCCGTGCTGGCCGTGCCGGAGGAGACGGAGAGCGCGGTGACCGGTTCAGCGGCGCTCGTGCGCGCGCTGGGCCGCGCGCACGTGAGGGGCGCGGCGGTGGACTGGCGTGTCGTCCTGGCCGGCGCCGGTGCGCGGCGTATCCCGTTGCCCGGCTACGCGTTCCAGCGCAGCCGGTACTGGATCGAGCGGGAGTGGACCATGCCGCTGCTGATCTCCGACGACCCCGGGACGCGCGAGCCCGATCGGCGCTCGCCCGCGGCTCTGCTGTGGGCACTGCACGAGCAGGAGCGCACGCGCCACGTCGAGACGCTGGTTCGTGAGTGCCTGGACTGGGCGCTGGGCAACGGACCGGATGACCAGGTCGACGCCGAGGCCACGTTCCGCGATCTCGGGTTGGACTCGCTGGGCGCGGAGGATCTGCGCGATCGCGTCACCACCGGTGCCGGTGTGGAGATCGAACTCGCCGACGTGCTGAACTATCCCACGGTGGTCGATCTCACCGAGCGCGTGCTGGAAAAGCTGGCCGTCCGCGCCGAGGAGGGCACGCTCGACGAGATCGTGGGGACCGCCCGGCCCGGGAACGAGGTCCCGGAAGCCGGCACCGGGCCGGTGGACCCGGCGCCCGAGAACGCCGACGAAAGCGACGGCAGCCTGGCCTCGTTCTACATCCGGGCGATCCGCACCGGCCGGATCAACGTCGCCCTCCGCCTGGCCCGCGCGGCCTCCGAGACCCGCGACACGTTCGACCGGGACGATCCGCGCGATCTCGCCGAACTGCGCCAGGTGGGGGCGGGCGCGGGTGGCCCCACGATCGTCGGCCTCACCCCGCCGATCTTCCCCAACCTGGACCTGCCCTACTCCTACCTGCACACCGGGCTGGACCCCGCGTCCGACGTGTGGTCGCTGTGGTCGCCCGGATTCGCGGGTGAGGCTCCGCTGCCCGCCGACCGTGCCGCCCTGATGCGGATGCTGGCGAAACCGCTGCGCCGTGAGCTGGCCGGCACCCCGTTGATCATCGCGGGCTACTCCTCGGGCGGCTGGCTGGCGCACGACCTGGCCGCGCACCTGGAGCAGACCGGCGTCCCCGTCACCGCGCTGCTGTTGCTGGACTCGTACCTGCCGGAGGAGGAGATGGATCAGACCGAGACCCGCAGCGAGTTCATGCGTGAGCAGATCCGACGACGTGACCTCATGGGCATGTCGCTCGACCGTCCGGACCGGACAGTGACCACCAGCGGCCAGATCGCGGCGATGGGCGGCTACAGCCGGATCTTCAGCGGATGGCGGCCCGGCCCGCTGGAGGCGCCGATCCTGCACCTGCTCGCCAGCGAGGTCGTCGCGGGTATGCCCACCAGCTCGGAGGACCACCCGTTCCCGGCCGAACTGGCGCACCGCGTGCGCAGGCTGCCCGGCGATCACTTCACCCTCCTGTCCCAGCACGCCGACCTGATCTCAGCGAACCTGCACGACTGGCTGACGGAGGTGCAGCCCGCATGACGACCTTTCCCGATCTTCCCGATCTTCCCGACGCCGCAGAGGCACTGGAGCACTTCCCCTTCGACGACGGCCGCGGCATCGAGGTCAACGAGCGGTTCCGGGAGCTGCGGCAGCGCAAAGGGCTGCTCCGGGTGCGGCTCGCCTACGGTGAACCCACCTGGCTGGTCACCCGCTACGCGGACGTCCGGCTGGTGCTGGGCGATGCGCGGTTCAGCCGCGCGATGTCGGTCGGCCGGGACTTCCCGCGCCAGGAAGAGGCGACGGACGTGGCCGGGCTGATGACCCTGGATGCCCCCGAACACACCCGGCTGCGCAAGCTGTTGTTCAAAGCCCTCAGCAGATCCCGTATGGAAGCGCAGCGCCCGACGGTGCACGCGGCGGCGGACGATGCGCTGTCGTCGGCGATGAACGCCGGGCCGGGCATGGACATCGTGGTGGACTACGCGCGGCAGATCGGCGTGCTGTCCTTCTGCGACCTGCTCGGCGTGCCGGCCGCGGACCGGGAGGCGGTCGAGTCGACCTGCGCGGCGCTGCTCCCCGGCAGCGGCGTCGGCCCCGAGGACAGGATGCGGCGGTTCGGTGCCCTGCGCACCTGCACCGAACAGCTCATCGCCGAGCGTCGGGCCCGCCCCCGCGACGACCTGATGTCGGCGATGATCCAGGCCCGGGACGAGGAGGACCGACTCACCGACACCGAGCTGATCGACCTGGTCTTCACCCTGCTGCTGGCCGGTTTCGAGACGATCATCACCCAGATTCCGAACTGCGTCTACGTTCTCACGCGGGGCGACCGTGCGCTCTGGAACCGGCTGCGTGCGAATCCGGCCGAGCTGCCGGCGGCGGTCGAGGAGCTGCTGCGCAACAACGCCTCCGCCGGTGCCGGCATGTTCGTCCGCTATGCGCGGGAGGATGTCAACGTCGGCGGCACGCTGGTGCGCGCGGGCGAAGCCCTAACCGTCATCAACGAGTCGGCCAACCACGATCCGGCCCGATTCGAGGACCCCGACGCGATCGACTTCACCCGGCCCCCCCGGTGGACACCTCACCTTCGGTCATGGCGCGCACCACTGCCCCGGCGCCCAGCTCGGGCGCATCGACCTCCAGGAGGGACTGCGGGTGCTGCTCACCAGGACCCCGGAGCTGACCGTCCGCGACATCACGTGGAGGGAACGGCCGCACATCCGAGGGGCGGAGGCGATGCGCGCGACCTGGCAGGGCGGCCCGGAATGACCGCCGCTACCCACCGGGGGCCTGTCGGCTTCCGGTGGGTAGTGGCAGGTCGGCTGGATCCGGCGCGGCTGAGACTTTGACGCTCGGAGGGGGCTTGTCGTAGGTGTCGGTAGTGCGTAACGGCTCGGCGTGTGTTTGTGCGTGATGGGGTGCGCGTCTCGGCCGACGTCGAGCTGCACCACCCGGTCCGGCGGCGGGGGAGCGATGCCTGCTGCTGTGCTTCCCGCTGCTCGGCATTGACGATGGCCTGCCGGAGGGAGATTTTTTCCTACACCTGGCGGGCCAGCTCCCCGTTGCGGGCCACGATGCGCCCGCCGTGGACGACGATGTCCCGTTGCGGCGTGTCCACCACGATCTGGGGCAGGCACTCGCCGCGTACGAGGACGAAGTCGGCGGGGGAGCCGGGCGTGAAGTCCACTCGGGGAAGGTGCAGGACGTCTGCGCCGTCGTCGGTGCCCACGCGGTAGCAGTCGGTCAGTTCCTCGTCGAGGCGGACATCGGTGACCCAGCCCAGCAGATGGGTGCGGTGCAGCATGTCGGCGTTGCCGAAGGGGCTCCACGCGTCGCGCACTCCGTCGGTGCCGAGGCCGACGCGTACGCCGTGCTCGCGCAGTCGCGCGATCGGCAGAACGAGGGAGTCGGACGGTGCCACCGTCGTCAGGGAGATGTCCAGCTGCCCCAAGTCATGGGCGATCGCGCCGAGTTCGCGATCGGACAGGGCCGGCAGACAGAAGATGTGGCTGACGGTCACCTTTCCCTGCAGGGACAGCGCTCGGGTGCGGTCGATGATGGCGCGCAGCGCCGTGGTTCCGTCCTTGCCCTGGTCGTGCAGGTGGATGTCGACGCCCAGCCCATGGCGGTCGGCCAGGCCGAAGACCAGGTCGAGCTGTTCGTCGAGGGCATGGTCGAAGCCGATGGGGTCGATCCCGCCGATCATGTCGACCGCGCCGGTACGGGCGGCCTCCTCCAGCAGTTCGGCGGTGCCGGGAGCGCGGATGACGCCGTGCTGCGGGAACGCCACTATCTGGACGTCGAGCGCGTGCCGCAGCCGCTCGCGGGCCGTGCCCACCCCTTCGACGCAGGCGAGGTCGTAGGCCGGGGCCACATCGGCGTGGGCGCGCATCGCGCGGGTGCCCCGGGTGACGGCGTGGGCCATCAGCCCGTGGGCGCGCTCGGTGACGGAGCGGTGCTGGCTGCGGAAGAGCTCGGCGTCCTGCTCGGCGTAATCGGCGATGGACTCGGCAGGCTTGCGCGACACCCATGCGCCGCCCCACGTGGTCTTGTCGGGGTGGATGTGCGCGTTCACCAGCGCCGGGAGCGCGATGCGGCCGTCGCCGTCGAGGACGTCCGCACCGGGTGGCGCCGCGCGGTGGGTGAACCGGCCGTCGATGACGGTGAGGTCCGTGGGCGACTTCGCACCGTAAGGGCGGACATTGCGGAAGACCACGGCGTGAGCGGGCCGGTCGCCGTGTCCGCGAGAACCGGTGGCGGCCGCTGCCCGGGCCGGAGCGGCCGCGACGGTCAGGGCCGCGGCGGTACCGGCGAGGACGCTGCGCCGGGATGCCCCGCGCGGGGAGGGGGAGGACGACCTCATACAGGCTCCTTCGGCTGTGAGGAAGGGAGGGGGAAAGAGGTGGGGCGGTCGGCAGCGGTGCGCCGGTGCGGTCGCTCGCTCAGACCGGGATGCCGCTGCGCACGACGCGTACCGGCTTCTTCAGCACCGATACGTCCGCCAGCGGGTTGCCGTCCACGACGACGGCGTCTCCCGCGTACCCGCGCATGAGGCGGCCGGCCCGCTTGTCCAGGCCGAGCAGCCGTGCCGCTTGCGTCGTGGCCGTGCGGATCGCGGCCAGGGCCGGCAGGCCGGCCTCCCGCATCAGTTCCACCTCGCGGCCGATCCGGTCGACGGTCCCTCCCGAGGAGTCCGTGCCGGCCGCGAGCGGCACTCCGAGCTCGTGGGCTGCGCGTACCGCACGCTTGAGCACCGGGAGATAGGTGCGGCCGCGCTCGGCCAGCACCGGGTCGGAGGAATCGACCAGGCCCGCGATCGCCGTGAGCGTGGGGGTGAAGTACGTGTCCCTGCGCCGCATTTCGTGCAGGGTGCGCTCGCCGACGAAGACGCCGTGCTCCAGGGAGCGGATGCCCGCCATGACGGCGTCGTGGCAGCCCTTCTCGCTGTAGCTGTGGCACAGCACGCCCTTGCCGCCGCGGCGCGCGGCGGCCACGATCTCGGACAGCTGCTCGTAGGAATACACCTGGGTGAGCGGGTCCTGCTCGGGCAGCCCCGCGCGCTCATTGACGCGCGTCTTGATGACGTCGGCGCCCCGTTCCAGGTTCACCTCGACCACCCGGCGCAGGGCTTCGGGCGAGCGGACTCCGCCCCGGAGGCGGGCCAGCGGCGTGAGATCGGGATCGGCCAGCACGGTGTCGCCCAGGTCGGGTGTCACGAACACGCCCGCGGCCTTCAGGCGGGGGGCCTGCGTCGGGACCTGACGGGCCAGCTCCCGCAGGGCGATGTCCTGGTAGAAGGTGGTCGAACCGCTGCGGACCGTGGTGGCGCCGCCGCGTACCGCGTCGCGCGCCTCGGCAACGGTGCTGAGGTGGATGTGGGCGTCGATCAGGCCGGGCAGGATCCACTTCCCGTGGGCGTCGAGCGTCTCGACGTCCGCCGGGGCGGCCACCTCTCCCCGGGGGCCGACCGCGCGCACGATCCCGCCCTCCATGACGACGACGGCGTCCTCGATGACGTCCCCGCTCGCCGGGTCGAGCAGCGTGCCGCCCCGGAGGACGAGATCGCCGCCACGGGGCGCGGTGATGCGGTGCTCAGCGGCCTGCCGCGTGTCCGCCGGGGCCGGAGCGGCGAAGGCCGAGCCCGCGCCCGCGGTGCCGGCCAGCGCCGCGGCGCCGGCGAGAACGCCGCGGCGGGTCAGCCTGCGGGAGGGGGGAGGTAGGGCGTCGACACACATGGGCGCTCCTCTGAGGGGGAAGTACGTGACCAGGCAGTTTTGTATACCAACCCCGTTTCAGGTGGCAAGGGTCATGGGCGAATGGGCAGATGGATAGGAGAATCGTCCACGTGCAAAGCGTGGCGATCCGCTCTTGGTATACAAATCGGCGCTTCAGGCGTCCCCGAACAGGGAACGCATCGCCACGGCCCGGCTGTCCCGCACATGGAGCAGAGTCGCGGCCGCCGCGGCCTCCTCGTCGCCCGCCGCGATGCGCCGGAACATCTCCGCGTGCTGGGCCCGCATATGCGCCGGTTCCTCCCGCAGCCCGAAGAGAAGCTGGAGCTGCCAGCTCAGCTGCTCCATCGTGCGGGCCAGGAGCGGGTTGCCCGACAACGCCACCACGCCCTCGTGGAACGCCGTGTGCGCCGCCACTTCCAGCGCGTCCTCGTCCTTCGCCGCCGCTCGTTCGGCCTGGTCGAGCGTCATCTCCAGGGCGGCAAGGCGATCGGGATCACCGGCCGCGGCCCGCGCCGCCAGCCGGGACGCCTGCACCGCGAGCGGCTCCCACACCTCGTAGAGATGGACCACATCGGCTCTGGCCAGCGTGCGCACCCGCACCCCGCTGTGGGGCAGCAGCTCCAGCAGGCCCTCGGCGACCAACGACCGCAGCGCCTCACGTACAGGCACGCGCGACATGCCGAGTTCCTCCGCCACCTCGCGCTCGACGAGGCGGACGCCCTGCGCATACCGGCGGTCGACAATGCGCTGCCGGACGGCGTCGCGCGCCCGCGCGCTCATCGACGTGGCCCCGCGAGCGGCACCGTCCTTGCCGGCCGCACCGGCCCTCGTCCTCTCCGCCACCTCTACCGTCCTCCGCTCGGCATGCCTCCGGCGAGGATATGTCCACCGCGGCACCCACCCGGGCCGAGGACCGGCGACGAAAGGCGGCCGCTGCGGAGGCCGCGTAGCGTGGCGTAGGTACTACGCCTGCCCGCTCCAGGTGGGCGACGGGACGGAGGTGACGCGATGGCGAACGACGAGCCGGCGACGGGCCCTTCGGCGAACCGAGGCCGGCGGTCCGAGGCCTGGAAGAGTGCCCTCACCGTGATCCAGGAGGCGAAACCGCCCGTCGTGCCCGAGGGTGCACACGCCATGACCGTGGTGGTCGAGTTTCCTCCCGGAGACCCTGGCACACCGCCCCACCGGCATTTCGGGCCGGCCTTCGGCTATGTGCTGGAGGGCGAGATGCTGTTCGAGCTGGAGGGCGAGCCCGAGAGGGTGATCCGGGCCGGGGAGGCGTTCTGGGAGCCGGGCGGCGACGTGATCCACTACCAGGACGGCAACCATCGCTCGGACGTACCGGTCCGGTTTCTCGCCACGATGATGTGCCTGCCCGACAAGCCCATGCTCGTCCTCGTCGACGAGGACGAGCTGGAGCAGCGCAAGCACCTGCGCGCGCCCCGGCCTTCCTGACCGGCGTCGCCCGGCCGCCCGGACGACACGGCCGCGACCGGGCAGGAGCGGGGTCCGCTGCACCTCGCCGCCGAAGCGGCCCGCGTACGAGGCGTCGGGACGAAGCGGGCCGCGGACCCGTTTCGACCCGTTGTCAGTGCCGTCCGTCATGATCGGAGGCATGAACGAGACCGACGCGGCCGCAACATGGAGCGGGTTCGCCGCATCTGCCGCCCTGCAGGGTCTCGTCGGGGCCTCGGGCTGCTGGAACGACGACTCCTTCGCCGACATCAGGCGCATCGGCGCCTACATCGAGGGCAGTTGGGCGCCCGAGCCGGGCGAACGGGAGGTCCGCCCGCCCGCGGCGGGCAGTTGGACGGAACTCATAGGGCGCACGGGCGCACTCGCGTTGCGCGCGGCCAACCCCGCGACCCGGCCGGAGCGCCGCGAGGTGCTGCTCGACTTCCTGGAGATGTGGGCGCGGACGCCGTTCGCCGACCCGGCCTACCGGTTCCGCCTGGGCCGGCTCGCCGGAACGACCTCGTTCACCGTCCGCGACCACCAGGGCGCCTCGTTCGGCCTGCATCTGCCCGCCGCGCGGGAGACCCGCTACTTCGAGGCCGTGCTCCCCGGCGGCGGGGCCGCCCCGCGCCCCGAGGAACCGCTCTACGCCGTGGACTGCCACCGCGGTTGGGGCACCCAGGAGCAGCTGCTGTGCCTGGTGGAACTCGTCCGGGAGCGCGGCCCCGTCGCCTGGGACGTGGACGCGGCCCTCGCCCTGAGCGAGGCGACCGGCCTGAGTCGCCCCGCTGCGGCTCTCGTCCTGGCCGGTAACCCGGGTGCGGGCGGCTACTACCAGCCCTTCTTCGACG
This sequence comes from Streptomyces sp. NPDC053427, assembly GCF_044544985.1. Taxonomy (NCBI): domain Bacteria; kingdom Bacillati; phylum Actinomycetota; class Actinomycetes; order Kitasatosporales; family Streptomycetaceae; genus Streptomyces; species Streptomyces sp. NPDC053427. The sequence continues at coordinate 735,823 of NZ_JBITYA010000001.1, forward strand.
AGCACGAGCGCGCCGTGTTCGGCTTCAAGGCCGGCGAACTCGAATCGGCGCGCGCCGAGCTGTCGATGCTGCACGACGACGAGCGGCTCGCCCTGCTCGCCGACGTGCTGCCCGCGGACCCCGTGGACCTGTGGGAGCCGGACGGCCTCGCCCACGTCGCGGAGCGCACTGCCGCGGCCTGGGCGGAGCAGCACGGCGCCCGTCCGCACGCGCCGTGGAGCACCTGGCAGGCCGCGGTCGCCCTGGAGACCCGGATGCCGGCGACCCACCTGTGCCACTTGTTCCTCGACCCGGCGAACGCCACCCTGCCGCCGGGCTTCTACCTGCGGGTCTGGCCCTGCCCGCCCGAGCACCGCCACCTGCGCACCGCATGGGACGTCATGGGCGACTACGACGCCGAGACCGTCGCCGACGCCGTCTTCGCCGGCCTGCCGTGGGCGTACGCGGACCTCCCCGCCGGGGACCCCGTACGCACCGGGGCGCCGGAGGCCGTCCGCCACCTGCGCAAGGTGCTGGCCGGCCGTGACTCACCGGCCCGGGTCCTGCGGTCGGGCGTGAGCCGCGGCAACCGGGGGAGCCGGCGCCGGGACTGGCTGACGGAGGGCACCTGCGACCGCGTCATGGCCCGCATCGCCGCCGACGACCTGCCCCCCGGCCGCTACGAGTCCGACCCGCGCGCCTGCGCCCCCGACCTGGTCGCCGACGTCGCCACCACCCTCGACCTGCCCGAGGACGCCGCCACCCTCTACCTCCAGATCTTGCTGCTCCCCGTGCCGTCGGACCGCAATGTGCGGCGCTGGAACTCCTGGACACCGGTCCGCCACAAGGCCGCCGCGGCGGAGCTGGTGGCGCGCGGCCTGGTGGTGGCGGACCGCCGGGCCCGCGCGGGCCGCACGTTCTTCCTGCCCGGCCCGTGGGCACCCGCCAAGAAACCGCTGCCGCCGATGGAGTCCTGGAAAGCACCCCTGATCGGAGCGCAGCTGAGCGCCGACGGGAGCGAGGTGAGGGCCTTCGATCTGCTCCCCGGCACGCTCCCCGAGCTCTTCACCGAGGCCTGGCGACGGGTCCGCAGGGGGGGCCGGCGGCCTGACGGGCGGCGGTTCGGTAACTCGCAGGCGGAAGCGCAGAGTTGGGCTCCCGGCTGGAGGGAAGCCCCACTTCGTTCAAAGGGGGCTAGCTTGCCGCGCCCGGCGATGCCTCCGCGCCGCCCGGTGTTCCCTCCCCGGCAGCCCGCCCGCGCACCAGGAGGTTCTGCGTCCCCAGGCCGATCGCCAGATACGCGTACAGCGACGCGGTGCCCAGCACCCCGGCCGCGGCCACGTGGTCGATCCACACGCCCAGTCCGAAGTGCACGGCCGCCGAGACCAGCCACAGCCCGGTCGTGGCCGCCGTCCCCTTGCGCAGCACCTGGCCCTGGGGGCCGTGCCACACCCGTACGGTCCGCGCCCTGGCCGCGCCGAGGCCCGCCGCGACGGCCAGGCTCGCCACCAGGAGGACGACGGGCAGCGTGGTCAGCGGGTGGTACGTGAGGACCGAGGCGACGCCGAAAGCGATCCCCGCGGCGCCCAGGACGCCGAAAACGGCCGGGGCGATCAGTGAGCCGTTGCGCCGCACGGGGCGGGTGCGCAGCTGCCGTCGTACCACCAGGGCGACGACCGCCGCCGCTGCGACAAGGGTGGCCCCGTCGTTCGTGCTCTGCATGTGTCGACTCCCCGTTGTGGCACTGCGCTTGGGCGGCGGCGCCGTATCGATCATTGTCCACGGCCCACCGCGCGTCGCGTCGCCCAGGAGCCGGTGCGCTCCGTCACGGCCGGTGCCCGCGTCCGCCGCCGGGCCTTGACCTGGTCACTCGTCGACCGTTGAGCCGCGCCCCGGGCCGTCGCCCGGGGCGCGGCTCTTTTGTGCCGGCAGGACATCCGGCCCTTGACGAGTGGATCGACTCGCTCTACGTTTCTTCCATAAAGCAAAACATTGATTCCATGATGCGGAATTAAGAGCTTTTCGGTTCCTCCGGCTCCTCGCCGGAACTTGCCCCTGACAGGCCGACGCCAGGAGTACTCGATGCCTCGAATGACAGCCGCCCGCGCTGCAGTGGAGATCCTCAAGCGCGAGGGCGTGACCAACGCCTTCGGAGTGCCGGGCGCGGCGATCAACCCCTTCTACAAGGCGCTGAAGGAGGGCGGCGGCATCGACCACACCCTCGCCCGCCACGTCGAGGGCGCCTCGCACATGGCCGAGGGCTACACCCGGACCCACCCGGGCAACATCGGTGTCTGCATCGGCACGTCCGGCCCGGCCGGCACCGACATGATCACCGGTCTGTACTCCGCCATCGGTGACTCCATCCCGATCCTGTGCATCACCGGCCAGGCGCCGACCGCGGTGATCCAGAAGGAGGACTTCCAGGCCGTCGACATCGCCTCGATCGCCAAGCCGGTCGCCAAGGCCGCGACCACCGTGATGGAGGCCGCACAGGTCCCCGGCGTCTTCCAGCAGGCCTTCCACCTGATGCGTTCCGGCCGCCCGGGCCCGGTCCTGATCGACCTGCCCATCGACGTCCAGCTGACCGAGATCGAGTTCGACCCCGAGACGTACGAGCCGCTGCCCGCCTTCAAGCCGGCCGCGACCCGCGCCCAGGTCGAGAAGGCCATCGGGTTCCTGCTCGAGTCCGAGCGGCCGCTGATCGTCGCCGGTGGCGGCATCATCAACGCCGACGCCTCCGACCTGTTGGTCGAGTTCGCCGAGCTGACCGGCACCCCCGTCGTTCCCACCCTGATGGGCTGGGGCATCATCGCCGACGACCACGAGCTGAACGCCGGCATGGTCGGCCTGCAGACCTCGCACCGCTACGGCAACGCGAACTTCCTCGAGTCCGACTTCGTCCTGGGCATCGGCAACCGCTGGGCCAACCGCCACACCGGCAAGCTGGACCTCTACACCAAGGGCCGTAAGTTCGTCCACGTCGACATCGAGCCGACCCAGATCGGCAAGATCTTCGCCCCGGACTACGGCATCGCCTCGGACGCCAAGGCCGCCCTGGAGCTGTTCGTCGAGGTCGCCAAGGAGCTCAAGGCCGCGGGCAAGCTGCCGGACCGCGGCGAGTGGGCCGCCTCCACCCAGGAGCGCAAGGCCCAGCTGCAGCGCCGTACGCACTTCGACGACATCCCCATGAAGCCGCAGCGCGTCTACGAGGAGATGAACAAGGCCTTCGGCCCGGAGACCCGCTACGTCACCACCATCGGCCTCTCCCAGATCGCCGGCGCGCAGATGCTGCACGTCTACAAGCCGCGCCACTGGATCAACTGCGGTCAGGCCGGCCCGCTCGGCTGGACCATCCCGGCCGCGCTCGGCGTCGCGAAGGCCGACCCGGAGACGCCGGTCGTCGCGCTCTCCGGCGACTACGACTTCCAGTTCATGATCGAAGAGCTGGCCGTCGGCGCCCAGCACAGGATCCCCTACGTCCATGTCCTGGTGAACAACGCCTACCTGGGCCTGATCCGCCAGGCGCAGCGCAACCTCGACATCAACTTCCAGGTCAACCTGGAGTTCGAGAACATCAACTCGCCCGAGCTGGGTGTCTACGGCGTGGACCACGTCAAGGTCGCCGAGGGCCTGGGCTGCAAGGCGATCCGGGTGACCGACCCGAGCGAGCTGGGCGCCGCCTTCGAGGAGGCCAAGAAGCTGGCCGCCGAGCACCGCGTCCCGGTCGTCGTCGAGGCGATCCTCGAGCGGATCACCAACATCTCGATGAGCGGCAGCGACATCGCCAGCGTCAACGAGTGGGAGGAGCTCGCGACCGAGCCCGGTCACGCGCCCACCGCGATCAAGCCGCTCAAGAGCTGACGCCGGATCGGATCCGGACGGTGTGCCGGGCGCGCTTGACCCCCGCGCCCGGCGTCGCCACTATCCCGTACAACAGAAACACAAATCCGCTATTCGGAAGGGGCGCCGGACCTTCATGGGTTTCACGGACACGCGCTTCAACGTCAACCTGTCGATTCTGTTCACCGAGCTTCCGCTGCTGGAGCGGCCGGCGGCCGCCCGTGCGGCGGGCTTCACGGCGGTGGAGCTGTGGTGGCCGTGGGTGGATGCCCCGGTCCCCGAGCAGTCGGAGCTGGATGCGCTGCGCGATGCGCTCGTCGACGCCGGGACCCGGCTGGTGGGACTGAACTTCTACGCCGGGCAGCTGCCCGGCCCCGACCGCGGCGCCCTGTCGATCCCGGGCGAGGAGTCGGAGAAGTTCCGGGCGAACGTGCCGGTGGCCGTCGAGTTCGCCCGGTCGCTGGGCTGCACCACCTTCAACGCCCTCTACGGCAACCGCCTCGAGGGCGTCGAGGCGGCCGAGCAGGACGCGCTGGCCCTTGAGAACCTGGCCTTCGCCGCCCGCGCGGTCGCCGAGATCGAGGGCACCCTGCTCATCGAGGCGCTCAACGCGCCCGAATCACCCCAGTGCCCCCTCGTCTCCGCGCCCAAGGCCATCGAGATCGTCGACGCGGTCAACGCGGCGACCGGCCTGGACAACACGCGGTTCCTGATGGACCTCTACCACCTGTCGATGAACGGCGAGGACCTCGAGGAGGTCATCGACCGCCACACCGCCAAGACCGCGCACGTCCAGATCGCCGACAACCCCGGCCGCGGCGCCCCCGGCACCGGCTCACTGGACTTCACCGCCCTCCTCGACCGGCTCAAGAACAACGGCTACGACGGCTGGATCGGCCTGGAGTACAAGCCCGGCGACGCCCCCAGCGCCTCGTCCTTCGCATGGCTGCCCGCCCCGCTGCGCGCCGCCCCGTAACCGGTCCGCACGACCGCCCCCTTGATTTTTTGAGTGTGAAAGAGGCTTTTCGATGAGCAACCTCCCCAAGATCGCGTGGATCGGCCTGGGCATCATGGGCTCCCCCATGGCCGAGAACCTGATCAAGGCCGGCTACGCCGTCTCCGGCTTCACCCTCGAGGCCGACAAGCTCGAGCGCCTGGCCAAGGCCGGCGGCACCGCGGCCACCTCGATCGCCGAAGCCGTCAAGGACGCCGACGTCGTCATCACCATGGTCCCCGCCTCCCCCCAGGTCGAGGCCATCGCCTACGGACCCGACGGCATCCTGGACAACGCCAAGGCCGGCGCCCTGCTGATCGACATGTCCTCGATCACCCCCCAGACCTCCATCGACCTGGCCAAGGCCGCCGGCGACAAGGGCATCCGCGTCCTGGACGCCCCCGTCTCCGGCGGCGAGGCCGGCGCCATCGAAGCCGTCCTGTCGATCATGGTCGGCGGCGACCAGGCCGACTTCGACGCCGCCCGCCCGATCCTCGAAGCCCTCGGCAAGACCATCGTGCTCTGCGGCCCGCACGGCTCCGGCCAGACCGTCAAGGCCGCCAACCAGCTCATCGTCGCCATCAACATCCAGGCCTGCGCCGAAGCCGTCGTCTTCCTCGAGAAGTCCGGCGTCGACCTGCCCGCCGCCCTCGACGTCCTGGGCGGCGGCCTGGCCGGCTCCACCGTCCTGGCCCGCAAGAAGGACAACTTCAAAAACCGCGACTTCAAGCCCGGCTTCCGCATCGACCTCCACCACAAGGACATGGGCATCGTCACCGACGCCGCCCGCACCGTCGGCGCCGCCCTGCCCGTCGGCTCCGTCGTCGCCAACCTCGTCGCCTCCCTCCGCGCCCAGGGCGACGGCTCCCTCGACCACTCCGCCCTCCTCCGCGGCGTCGAACGCCTCTCCGGCCACACCATCGAAGGCTGAGCCGGGTCGCGGTCACGCGCCGCGGCCGGCCCGGAACCAGCCGGCGCCGCGACCGCCCTACGGCAGTCGCGGCGCCGGTCCCTGCGTTCAGAGGGAAGCCGAGGTGACGGGGAGGCCCGCCAGGCCGCGCATCAGCCGCGTCCGCCGCCAGACGAGCCCGTCGGTGCCCTCTTCCGTACGGCGCAGCTCCGGGAGGCGCGTCAGCAGCACCTCGAACGCGATCCGCCCCTCGAGGCGGGCCAGCGTCGCGCCGAGGCAGCGGTGCGGCCCGTGACCGAAGGAGAGATGGCCGCCGGGCCGGTCCAGGCGTACGGCGTCCGGTGCGGGGAACTGCACCGGATCGCGGTTGGCGGCGCCGGGGGAGACCAGGACGACGTCCCCCGGTCCGATCCGGGCGCCGCCCAGCTCCATCGGTTCGGTGGCGTAACGGAAGGTGGCAACGGTGACCGGCGCGTCGTAGCGCAGGAATTCCTCCACCGCCCCCGGCAGCAGCGAGGGATCGTCCCGGAGACGGGCGCGCAGCGCGTCGTCGAGGAGCAGGGCGAGCATGCCGTTGCCGATGAGGTTGGCCGTGGTCTCATGGCCCGCGACCACCAACAGCACGGCCAAGGAGACCAGTTCGGGCTCCGTCAGCCGGTCCTCCTCGTCCCGGGCGGCGATCAGACCGCTGAGCACGTCCTCGCCGGGGGCGAGGCGCCGGGCAGCGATCAGCCCCGTCATGTAGTCGCTGAGGTCGTGCGAGGCACGGTCGACGACGGCATCCGGATCCTCCTCCGGACGCGACGGCGCCCGACCGGCGGGATCCCCCTCGGCGAACAGCGTGTTGGACCACCGGCGCACCGCCGCCCGCTCCCGCTCCGGTACGCCGAGCAGTTCGCTGATCACGGCGATGGGCAGCGGTACGGCGAAGTCCTCGACGAGGTCCACCACCCCGTGCGTGGCCAGCCCGGCGGCCAGCGCATCGGCCAGCCCCTCCGCGATCTCGCGGATCCGGGGCTCCAGGCGGGCGACGGCCGCCGGAGTGAACGCCGCCATCGCCAGCCGCCGCAGCCGGCCGTGGTCGGGCGGGTCGGTGGCGAGCATGGTGCGGCTGACGGCGGGCGCCAGATTCCGGGTGGACGGCCGGTCGGCGAAATACCGGGCGGTGTCCTTCGACAGCCGTCCGTCGGCCAATGCCTCCCGCGCCGCGGCCCATCCGGTCACGACCCACGTCGTCCGGCCGTTGCCGGTCCGGATCCGCTGTACGGGGCCGCGCTCCCGGAGAGCGGCGAGCACCGGGTACGGGTCCTGGGAGAACTCGGTCGAGTTCAGGGCAGCGTTCACGGCCTGCTGCCCAGGGCCAGCGCCTTGCGCAGCAGGCGCAGCGTGGCGGCCTGGTCCCCGGCGCTCAGCGCCGCCAGCGGCGACTGCTCCACCATCGCCTCGATCAGCTCGCCGCGCACCAGCGCCCCCTTGTCCGTCAGTTCGACCGTCTTGGAACGCCGGTCCGCCGGGTCGGGCACCCGCTCCGTGAGCCCCTGCCGTTCGAGGCGGGTGACCAGGAACGTGGCGGTGGACGGATCGCAGTGCAGCAGGCTCGCCAGGACCTTCATCGACGGGGCGGGAAGTGCGGGATCGAGCGCCCACAGGGCATCCGCGAGCGGCACCGTCAGCCCCAGCCGGTCCAGGGTCTCCCGGAGCTGGGCCTGGGACGCGCCGATGACGTCGCGGACGGCGAGGAGCAGCTCCCGCGTCAGTTCTGCCGGTGTCGGTGTCACCACAGGGCCAGCCTACGGGGGAGGCGCCGACAGGATCGAAGGCAGTCGCCCCGTGAGCCGTGTGCCGGAGCCTCGACGTGCGGGGCCGCCGACCCCGGCGCACCCTGTATGCATGACCGAGCACCCGCCCGTCATCGTGCACCCGCCGACCCCCTCAGGTGGCCGGCGCGTGACCGTGCGCGGGCAGATCGTGGGCCTGGCCCACGGCCGCGGCGACGTCGCCGAATTCCTCCGCCGCGCGGGGGTGGCCGGACCGGCCGGAGAGATCGAACTCGACGACCCCCGTCTCGTCGAATGGCGCGGGGGCAACCTCAACGAATGGCCGATGCCGTCGGCGTGAGACGCGCGGGCGGCGCGGCCGCCCAGGGGCTGGACGGGCGGCGGCCGCGCCGCTCGGGGGAGGGCCGACGGCCGGAAGGCGTCGACGGCAGGAGCCGGCCCGGTCAGAGCGTGGAGCCGCCCGTGACGTCGATGCGCTGTCCGGTGATCCAGCGGGAGTCGTCGGAGGCGAGGAAGGCGGCGACGTCGGCGATGTCGGCGGGCTGGCCGACGCGGTTGAAGACCGAATAGGCCGCCAGCGCGGCACGCTCCTCGGGCGTCGCCGTCCGCGCCGCGGTCACATGGGTCTCGACCCAGCCGGGGGCGAGGGTGTTCACCGTGATGCCGCGCTCGCCGAGGTCCTTGGCGAGGGTGAGCGTGAGGGTGTCCAGGCCGCCCTTGGCAACGCTGTAGGCGATCTGCCGCGGGTACGCCGTACGCGTCACCGCCGACGAGATGTTGATGATGCGTCCGCCGTCCCGCATCCGGCGCAGACCGTGCTGGATGAGGAAGAAGGGCGCCTTGATGTTGATCGCGATGGTGCGGTCGAACTCCTCTTCCGTGACCTCGGCCATGCGCCCGCGGAACCTGGTCGCCGCGTTGTTGACGAGGATGTCGAGGCCCGGTTCGGCGCCGTACGCGGCGAGTTCGGTGTCGAAGGCGGCGAACAGGGCTTCGGCGTCACCGGATCCCCCGAGTTCCGCGCCTATGGTGAATGCCTGTCCGCCGGCGGCTCGGATGGTCTCCAGCGTTTCCTTGGCGGCGGTGTCGTTGCTGCCGTAATGGACGGCGACCAGCGCACCGTCCCGGGCGAGACGCTGGGCGATGGCCCGGCCGATACCCCGGCTGGATCCTGTTACCAGCGCTGTCTTTCCGTTCAGGTCACCCATGGGCGGATGCGGCCTTCCTGTCACCGTGGCTGTTACTGATGTGCGCGCACGATTCTCTCGTACCGGCATCGGGTGGGTTCCGCGCCGGTCAGCGGCGCGATGCCGACGCCGTGAGGGTGGAGGCGAACACCGGCTCTCCCTCTTGGGAGCCGGTGACCTGCACCGTGGTGGTGTCCGGCGCGGTCGACCGCACCTGGCGTGCCTCGATCACGCAGGGGGTGTCGTGCTCGCCGTAACGGTTGAATTCGGTGCTGAAGACGTACGGCGTGAAGGGCGCGGGCGCGGTCAGGACCCGGGCGGCCTGGAGGGCGGCGTCGAGAAGCACCATGCCCGGCACGTGGTCGTTCTCCGGGTTCACCAGCGCCGCATGGCCCGGTGCGATGCGCAGCGCCCAGCGGTCGCTCCGGTCGCTCGGGGCGAGAAGGACATCGCTGTCCCTGAGGCTGCCGGTCAGCCGGTGCGGCACGGGCGTGGGGACCGGGCAGCCGGCCCGGCGCGCCGAGAGGCGCTCGCCGCGGATCCGGCGATAGACGGCGGGTGTGATGACGGTGTATTGGGTGTAGCCCGTGGCGACGGTCCGTCCCGCTGCTCGGATGGTCATGTCGACGCGGCCGTTGACCAACTTGCCGGCCCGCATACGGGTATCGGCGGTGGCCTCGATCGTCAGCTGTGTGGGCCCGATGTCAACGAGCAAATGCTCCCGGTGCGTTGTGTACACCAGGTCGGTGAGGATGAAGTGGTGGCCGACGGGAACGCCGAGCTCCGTGTGCGAGAGCACGAGTGCCGCCTGCCGAATCGTCTCGCCGACGAGGAGGATGTTGTGGTGACCGTTGTCCGGAGTGAAGTACCGGTGATAGTGGGGCCACCGCGCGGTCAGTGAGAAGAGGCTGTCGGTCAGCCGGTTCCACGAGGTGATCAGGACGTCCTCGGTGGCGGGACGGTGCACGAACTCCCCGGGGACGCCGACATCGCGGCGGGGGTGCGGCACGGCTCGTTGGCTGGAAGCCGATCGTCCCGTGTGCAATGGCGTGGTCCGGACTGTGCCACCGACGTGCATCGTTTCGCTCATGACTGCCCCCAGGCATCTGACGGATGGTGCCGAATGCGAACGCTGTTAAGATACGTACCATCCGGTTTTCTTTTCAATGCTGGGCGCCGAAAAATGGTAAGTACCTGGTCTGAAGGCAGTGGGAGCCGTAACCAAGTGTTGCTCCCCTTGAACACTTCGATAGACAGGAGGCGTCCCGATGGTGCAACAGGATCGCGCGATCCGGACCCGGCGACTGATTTTGGAGGCAGCGGCCTCGGTTTTCGACGACCGCGGGTACGACCGGGCCACCATTGCCGAAGTTCTTGAACGCGCCGGCGTGACGAAGGGGGCGCTGTATTTCCACTTCTCTTCCAAGGAGCAGCTCGCGCTGGCCGTGCTGGAGGAGCATGTTCTGGACATTGCCGTGGAGCCGCAGCAGATCAAATTGCAGGAATTCGTCGATGTGACGCAGGTGCTGGCGTACCGGCTGCGCAGCGACCCGATCCAGCGCGGGGCGGCCCGGCTGGCCGTCGAGCAGGGTTCCAATCACCTTGACCGCAAGCGGTCCATGATCTCTTGGACCGTTTTCGTCGAAGGGATGCTGGGCGAGGCGAGAGACCGCGGTGAAGTCCTGGAAAGTATGGATGCCCGTGAGACGGCCGAGTTGTATGTGGGCGCTTTCGCCGGGATCCAGATGATGTCCCAGACGCTTGCGAACAGAGCCGATCTCAATCGCCGGCTCACCATATTCCATCAGCACGCCCTGCCCAGCATCGCGGTGCCGGCGGTCCTGGCCAAGCTCGATCTGGATCCGGAGCGCGGCGCGGTACTCGATGCCGCCCTCAAGGCCGGGGGGCCGGTCGAGGCGATGTCTCCGTGAGGCTTTTGCTGCGATAGCTGGTATTTCTCTCGAATTCCGGATTCCGGGTGATTTGGGAACTCATACAATACCGCATGGTCGGTTTTATATGGCGGGAATTTCAGGGGTGTCGCGGGATGCGTGGCACCCCTGTTCGATTGCTCGGGCTCCTGTGGGGCGCCGGGAGAGGCGGCGGGCGCGGCGGGGATTGTCAGTGCCGTGCTGTTCACTGGAGTCGGTCGAGGTGCGGCCCGGCCGGGCGGTGAGCAAGATCACCACCCATCTTGTGCGATTCCGTCCGACGCGCCGGAATACCGCCCCGAGACAAAGCGTTCGGTATGCACGTACCGGGCTGCGCACGGCCCGGCCGCGCCGCCGACCGCCCGCAGCACCGCCCGCCCGCCCGAGCAACTTCCGCCCCGCCGACGCCAGATGGCCCGCCGCCGACACACCGACTCGCACCGATCCACCCGGACGCCCCCACCGCACGCCGCTTCCCTGCCCCGCCCTTGCCTCACCGCGCACCGCGCACCCGACCGCACCCACCTCTGCCGCCCCTGGAGGCCGCACGCATGACCCGGACGACGACCGACCCGCTCCCCGGGAGGACGCAGACCCCCGACGCCGCGCCGGCGGTGCCCGACCCGGGCAAGGGCGGGCCCAGAGCCGGCCGTGGCATCGTCCCGGTCCTCGCCTTCTCCGGCATCGTCGTCGCGGTGATGCAGACGCTGCTCGTGCCGGTCATCAAGGACCTGCCGACGCTGCTCGGCACGGCGCCCAGCAACGCCACCTGGGTCATGACGGCCACCCTCCTCGCCGGTGCCGTTTCGACGCCCATCATGGGACGCCTCGGCGACCTGTACGGCAAGCGGCGGATGCTGCTCACCAGCCTTGCCGTGATGGTCGTCGGCTCGCTGATCTGCGGATTCACCAGCGATCTGATCACCATGATCGTCGGCCGGGCGCTGCAGGGCTTCGCCATGGGCGCCATCCCGCTCGGCATCGGCATCATGCGCGACGAGTTGCCGCGCGAACGGCTCGGCTCGGCGATGGCCCTGATGAGCTCGTCCATAGGTGTCGGCGGCGGCCTCGCCCTGCCGGCCGCGGCCCTGGTCGCCCAACACGCCGACTGGCACAGCCTGTTCTTCGGCGCCGCCGGGCTCGGCGTGCTGTCGATGCTGCTGACCCTCCTCGTCGTACCGGAGTCGTCCGTCCGCGCTCAGGGGCGCTTCGACGTGGCCGGCGCCATCGGGCTGACCGCCGGGCTGGTCGCTCTGCTGCTGCCCATCACCAAGGGCAGTGACTGGGGCTGGGGTTCGCCCACCATCCTCGGGCTCTTCGGGATCGCCGCGGTGATCCTCGTCCTCTGGGGCCTGATGGAACTGCGGATGACCGACCCGCTGGTCGATCTGCGCACCAGCGCCCGCCGCGAGGTGCTGCTCACCAACCTCGCCTCCATCACGGTCGGCGTGGCGTTCTATGCGATATCCCTGGTGCTGCCGCAGCTGCTGCAGCTGCCGACCTCGACGGGCTACGGCCTCGGCCAGTCGATGGTGGTGGCCGGACTGTGCGTGGCGCCGCTCGGCCTGACGATGATGTTCGTCGCCCCGCTGTACGCGCGGATCGCCGCCAGGCGCGGGCCCAAGGTCTCGCTGCTGCTCGGCATGCTCATCATCGCGATCGGCTACGGCGCGGGCATCGGCCTGATGAACGCCCCCTGGCAGACCGTCATCATCGCGGTGATCGTCGGTGCCGGCATCGGCCTGGCCTACTCCTCGCTGCCCGCGCTGATCATCGGTGCCGTGGACCCGTCCGAGACCGGCGCGGCGAACGGCCTGAACACCCTCATGCGGTCGATCGGTACGTCCGTCTCCAGCGCCGTGATCGGCATGGTGCTGGCCCATCTGTCCCAGGACCTGGGCCCGGTGACGGTGCCCACCATGACCGGCTTCCGGGTCTCGTTCCTGATCGCCACGGCCGCCGTTCTGATCGGCGTCCTGGTGGCCGCTTTCCTGCCGTCCCAGCACAAGGCATCCCGTACGGCGCCGACCCTGGTCGCGCAGAGCGCGGACGCGGCGGCGGGGACGGACGGCGCGGATGCTTCCGCCCGCGCGGCCCGCGCGGACGCTTCGACCCTCGCGGCCCGTCCGGCCGACGGCGCCGCGCAGGCCGACCCGACGCCCTCCGCGAAGACGGTGCGGCCCACCCCGCCCGCGCAGCCCACGCCCTCCCGGGCGCGGCCGGCCGTCGACGACGCGACCGGCCGTCCGGCTTTCCGCGGCCGCGTCCTGGACCCGTCCGGCGCGCCCGTCCGCCGGGCCACCGTCACCCTCATCGACCGGCAGGGCCGGCAGGCCGGCGTCACCACGGCCGGGGACGACGGCCGTTACGCCCTCGCCGCCCCCGTCGCCGGTACCTACGTCCTCACCGGCGCCGCACCCGGCCGCACCCCGCACGCGGCCTCGGCCACGTACCACGGTGAGGACGCGCCGACCCCGCTGGACCTCGTCCTCGCCGGCACCGGCCGGCTGGGCGGGAGCCTGCTCGGGGGCCCGGACGGCGCCCCGCTGGCCGGGGCGAGCGTGGTCGTCACCGATGTCCGTGGCGAGGTGGTCTCCCGTACGTCCTCCGGCTCCGACGGCAGCTGGGAGGTCGCGCATCTGCCGTCCGGCGGCTACACCCTGGTCCTGAGCGCCTCCGGCCACCGGCCCGAAGCCCGCACCGTCGAGCTCCCCGGCGCCGGGGCGGAGCGCCAGGACGTCCGGCTGCGGCCGACCGCGAGCGTCCGCGGCACGGTACGGGGCCCCGGCGGCAAGCCGCTCGCCGATGCGGCGGTGACCCTCCTGGAGGACGGCACGGTCACCGGGCACACCGTCACCGGACCCGACGGCGTTTTCGCGTTCGCCGGGCTGACGGGCAGTTGCTACACCCTCGCGGCGGCCGGCTACCCGCCGCACGCCGCCCCGATATCCCTCTCCGGCGGCGCCGACGAGATCCTCGACCTGGAGCTCGCCCAGCCGTCGGGGACGGCCGGCTGACGGGCCTTCGCCGCTCCGGCCGCCCGGTGTTCCGCAGCTCCCGGCTGCGGGAGGCCGGGCGGCGGCCGTCTCCGGCGGCGCAGCGTCCCGGACGGCGGACCCGTCGTCCCCTCGGCGCACCCCCGGCCTGACGCGCCCCGCAGCCGGAGGGTCTCAGCGCGCCGACAACTCCCGCAGGGTCTCCTCCAGTTCGGCCTGCAGGACGCGGCTCGCCGCCTCCCCGTCGCCGCCGATCACGGCCTCCACCAGCTCCGCGTGCCCGGCGTCGCCGTGCGCCACTTCGTGCTCGCGCACATCGAGCAGTGCGACGAGGTCGGCCAGGCCCTTGCGCAGCGCGGGGACGAACTCCGCGAACAGATCGGTCAGGACGGGGTTGTGCGCGGCGTCGACGACCGTGGCGTGCAGGGCGATGTCCGCGTCCAGAAACGCGGCGTTGTCGCCGCCGGACCAGGCGGTGCGCCGGTTTTCGAGGGCGGCGCGGAGGGAGGCGACATCGGCGTCCGTGCGGCGGTCGGCGGCCAGGCGGGCGGCCTGGACCTCGACCATCATGCGCACCTCGTAGACATCGGCGACGGCCGCGCTGCGCAGGCGGGTGGGCCAGTCCTCGGTCGGCTCGGTGGCGATCACGAAGACGCCGGAGCCCTGCCGCGGCTGCACCAACCCCGCGCCCGCCAGCGCCCGTACGGCCTCGCGGACAGTGGAGCGGCCGACGCCGAGGGTCTTGGCCAGGGTGGTTTCGCCGGGGAGCTTGGTGCCCACCGGCCAGTCGCCGCCGGTGATCTGGTCGCGCAGCCGCTGGGCGGCCTGTTCGACCAGGGGGCTGGGGCGAAGCGCTTCGAGGGACATCCGGTGCTTCCTGCCGCCTCTCTCGGTGTCTGCCTGCCCCTCAACTTGTCTGAGGAGTAGGTTGTCTGAGGAGTTGATTCATGGTTAGTGTACCCGGCATGAAGCTGCGTGGTCTCCTTCTCGGCCGCCGCGGCGGGGCCTGACGCGACCGGCACCCCGCCGCGGGGTTCGGTGCTGCCGGTCTCCCTCCGGCCTGTGAGAAGGACAGCGATGACCCGCACCCGCTCCACCCCGCCCGCCGCCCCGGCTTTCCCCACGCTCCGTACGCCCGACGGCCCCGTCCCCGCCGCCGCACCCGCCTGGAACCCGCAGCGCGGCAGCGCGATGCCCGCCCACCGCTACCTGCCCGCCCACGAGCGCGTCGAGGTACCGCTCACCGAACGCGTCTGGCCCGCCGCCCGGATCGAGCGGGCCCCGCTGTGGGTGCCGGTCGATCTGCGGGACGGAAACCAGGCGCTGGTGGAGCCGATGGACACGCCCCGCAAGCGCCGGATGTTCGACCTGCTGGTCGCGATGGGCTTCAAGGAGATCGAGGTCGCCTATCCGTCCGCGAGCCGCACGGACTTCGACTTCGTACGGCACCTGGCCGAGAGCGACGCCGTACCCGATGACGTCACCGTCGTCGTCTTCACCCCGGCCCGGCGCGAGCTGATCGAGCGGACCTTCGCCGCCATCGAGGGACTGCCGCGCACCGTGGTGCACCTCTACACCGCCACCGCTCCCACCTGGCGCGAGGTCGTCCTCGGCCGCAGCCGCGACGAGGTGCACGCCCTGGTGCGCGACGCCGCCGGCTATATGGCCCAACTGGCCGCCGCCCGGCCCCGGTCGGACATCCGCTTCCAGTTCTCACCGGAGGTCTTCAATCTCACCGAGCCCGACCTCGTCCTGGAGATCTGCAACGGGCTGACACGGCTGTGGGACGCCTCGCCGGACCGTCCGGTGACCCACAACCTGCCGGCCACCGTCGAGGTCGCCACGCCCAATGTGTACGCCGACCAGATCGAGTACATGCACCGCCACCTGGAGCGCCGCGACGGGGTCATCCTCTCCGTGCACCCGCACAACGACCGGGGAACCGGTGTGGCCTGCGCGGAACTCGCCGTCCTGGCCGGGGCCCAGCGCGTGGAGGGCTGCCTGTTCGGCAACGGGGAGCGCACCGGCAATGTCGACCTGGTGACCCTCGCCCTCAATCTGCACACCCAGGGCGTCGACCCGATGATCGACTTCTCGGACATCGCCACCGTCCGCCGCACGGTCGAGGACTGCATCCGCATCCCGGTCCACCCCCGCCACCCCTACGCCGGAGAACTCGTCCACACCGCCTTCTCCGGCACCCACCAGGACGCCATCAGCAAGGGCCTGACCCACCACGCCGAGCGCGCCGCCGAGTTGGGCGTACCGGAGCCCGAGGCGCCCTGGAGCGTGCCGTACCTGCCGGTCGACCCCGCCGATCTCGGGTGCAGCTACGAGGCCGTCATCAGGGTCAACAGCCAGTCGGGCAAGGGCGGGATCGCGCATCTCCTGAGGCGCGACCACGGGCTGGACCTGCCGCGGGAGATGCGGCCGGACTTCTCCCGTACGGTGCAGAGCGCCACGGACGCCAGCGGCCGGGAAGCCACGCCCAAGGCCCTGTGGGAGCTGTTTTGGAGCACCTATCTCGCCCCGGGGACGGAGGGCCCGCTGACGCTCGGATCGTGGAGCGCCGCCGAGCCCGCACCGGGGGAGCACCGGGTCACCTGTGAACTGGGTGGCGCCGTTCACGAAGGCACCGGCAACGGGCCGCTCGCCGCGTTCTGCGCCGCGCTGGCCGCCGCCGGGTACCCCGTCGACATCGTCAGCTACGCCGAACACGCCACCGCCAGCGGGCCGGACAGCGCCGCCGTCGCCTACGTCCAGTGCCGGATCGACGGTGCCACCTACTGGGGAGCGGGCCAGGACACCTCCGTCCTGATGGCCTCGGTACGGGCCGTGCTCTCGGCCGTCAACCGGGCGCAAGGGGCCGGGGAAGCGGCCACCGGCGCCGTCTGACGGGGCGGCGCCGGCTGACCCGGGATGCTCTCCGGCCGACCGCTGCCGGAGGGCGTCCCGCTCTCGCCGCCGCCCTTCGCGGGGAAGGCCGGGCCTTCCCCGCGCGTCCCGCCCCGCGCCCCGTGCCCGTGCGGGCCGCCCGTTTCTCGTCAATGTCATCCGCGTTCCCGCCGATGTCACCGGCACGGGATCGGTCTCCGTACGGCCATCGTTGTTCCCGCGCCGGATGCGGACGGCGGCCGCGCGATACGCAACCGTCCCGGGAGTCACACGGACACCATGCGGTGCAGTGCGACCGCTGGTCGTCGTCGGTCACCTGGGGCCGGTGGGGTGGGGTGGTACCAGCGGGGCCCGAGGGAGGCACGGCCGAACCGGTGAGGGTCGCGTTCGATACCGGGGAATTTCTGCGAGCCTGAGCGGCGCACCCGGAGTTCCGGCTGGTCGGGCGGGTCGCCGGAGCCGCCGCCAGGCCGGGCGCTCCGGCCCGTTAGTGGTGCGTTAGCGCCTCGTTAGCGGACTGGCAGTGCCCGGGGTCACGCTGGAAGTACAACGGACCGACCGTGCGCACCCCACTTGCGAGGGTACGCAACCACCAGACGAGGGGGAGACTGATGTCGCTCACCACCAAAACCCTCGGCCGCGGCCGTCGGGTCGCCGCCGGATCACTGATCGCCGTCGCGACGCTCGCACTCTCCGCCTGCCAGAACGGGACGGACTCCGGCGCCCACTCCTCGTCGGCCGCCGCGTCCGCCACGGCCGGCAGCACCCACGGTGGTCACAGCTCGCAGTCGACGGGCAACAACACGCGACCGTCCGGCGGTCAGGAGCGCTCCACCGAGGCCGCCGGCCCCTCGTCCGGCGCCGGGGCCAAGGCTCCCAGCGGCAAGCCGGAGGCCAACGCCCCGAGCGCCTCCGGATCCCACACCTCGGCCATGACGGCCTCGGACCGCTGCACCGCGGACAACATGTCGCTGCGCCTGGGCCGCACCGACATCGGCGCGGGCAACATCCACATCCCGCTGGTGTTCACCAACAAGGGCAAGACGGCCTGTTCGCTGCGGGGCTTCCCCGGAGTCTCGCTGATCCTGCGCGACGGCTCCACGGTCGGCAAGCCCGCCACCCGGTCGGGCGCCGCGGGCGGTGCCGTCCGCCTCCAGCCCGGTCAGAGCGCGCATGCCGTGCTGCACACCGTCAACGACGGCGTCTCCGACACCCCGTGCTGGAACAAGTCGCAGCTGGTCTACACCTACCCGCCCGGCTCCAAGGACTCGATGACCACCAACAGCGGCGGGCTGCGGGTGTGCGGCGGACGCTTCGATGTGACGACGGTGGAGGCCGGATCCCTGGGCTGACGGCCCCCGCGGCCGGACGGCCGTGAACGCCTGACGCTGCTCGCGCACCCGGATGGGGAGGCCGCGGGCCGGGTGGCCGGGGGAAAGCGGCCCGGGGTCCGTGCCGCTTGGTCGGTCACCCCTGCGTTGCCGCCGGCCCCGTACGAGACGGTCGCCGCGCAGCGCCACACACAGGACGGACGGGTCCGGCCCGGCACCCGAGAGCTGCCGCCGGGCCGTCGCGGATCCGGCTCGGGCCCGCGTGCCGCGCCCGCGCTGCCGGAGTACGGGCCGATGAGCTGATCGAGGGATTGCTGCCGGACCGGGTGGCGGGGGAGGCCGCCCGCGGCGGGTGGTCCGAACGGCGAGGGCCGTGCTCTCGGTGCGCCCTGGGCGCCCCGCCGTACGGCGGACGAGGCGGCCCGCCAGATGGGTGCCGGCGAGCGTCGGCTGCGCAACGTCTTCGCGCCGCCGTCGGAGTGGGCCGACGCGATACGCGCGGCTGAGCGGGGCGCGTACGGACCTGGCCGGAGCGCGGACCTGGCCGGAGCGCGGGGCGCCTCCGGGGCGCCTCCTGGGCGCGGCCGGTCGGGGAGGCGGGGTACCGCGGCCGGTCGCAGATGATCGCGGAGTTCCGCCGGGTGATGCGGGAGACGCGGGTGACGCCGGTGATGCGGGTGCCCCCGGCCGCCTATGCCCCAGGGCCACCTACGCCCCAGAGCCACCTCCGCCGCAGGGCGACTGCCCGCCGTCGCCTGCCGAGCGGGCCGCGGGACGCGCGCCACGCCCCCTCACCGGAATGGACCGCGTGACTGCCCGGGGCGAGGCGATCGGTGCTACCAAAGGGACGGAAGCCGTAATCCGTGCTTTTGTCGCATACCCCTGCAATGCGCCCCTGCGAGGAGGCATCCCCATGGATGCAGCACCGCCGACCGCCGCCGACCGCGCGCAAGCGAACGGGAGCCCGTCCGGTGAGGACGAGGCCCCGATTCATGTGTTGTGGATCAACGCGGGTCTCAGCTGCGACGGCGACTCTGTGTCGCTGACCGCGGCGACCCAGCCGAGCATCGAGGAGATCGCGCTCAGCGTGCTGCCCGGCCTGCCCAAGGTCCAGGTGCACTGGCCGCTGATCGACTTCGAATGCGGTCCGACGCAGGGCGCGGACACCTTCATCGAGTGGTTCTTCAAGGGGGAACGCGGCGAGATCGACCCGTTCGTGCTGGTCGTCGAGGGTTCCATCCCGAACGAGTCGATCAAGCCGGAGGGGTACTGGTGCGGCTTCGGCGACAACCCCGAGACCGGCCAGCCGATCACCACCAGCGAGTGGATCGACCGGCTCGCCCCCAAGGCGCTGGCCGTCGTCGCGATCGGCACCTGTGCCACCTACGGCGGAATCCACGCGATGGCCGGCAACCCGACCGGCGCGATGGGTGTGCCCGACTATCTGGGCTGGGACTGGAAGTCCAAGGCCGGCATCCCGATCGTGTGCGTGCCCGGCTGCCCGATCCAGCCCGACAACTTCTCGGAGACGCTGACCTATCTGCTCTACCAGGCGGCGGGCTCGGCCCCGATGATTCCGCTGGACGACCAGCTGCGGCCGTCCTGGCTGTTCGGTGCCACCGTGCACGAGGGCTGCGACCGGGCCGGCTACTACGAGCAGGGCCAGTTCGCCACCACCTACGACTCGCCCAAGTGCCTGGTGAAGCTCGGATGCTGGGGTCCCGTGGTGAAATGCAACGTGCCCAAGCGGGGCTGGATGGATGGCATCGGCGGCTGCCCGAACGTCGGTGGTATCTGCATCGCCTGCACCATGCCCGGCTTCCCCGACAAATTCATGCCGTTCATGGACGAGCCGCCCGGCAGCAAGGTCTCCAGCACCGCGAGCGCCACCTACGGCAGTCTCGTCCGCCGACTGCGCGACATCACCGCCAGGACCGTCGACCACGAGCCCAAGTGGCGCCACCGCGGCGGCAAACTGACCACCGGCTACCGGTCGCCTTGGTGACCGTACGCCCCGAAACCGGCCGGGCCCGATCGCCGCACCACCGATCGCCCGGCCGACGCGCGCCCGGCCCCTGATCTCCCGTCAGGGGCCGGTGCCCGGACGCTCCTGCCGGACGTGGCACGGCCGGACCCGCACAGTTCAGATCCGCACAGCCAGACCCATGGCGTCAGACCACCTCTCCTCCCGCGCGCTAAAGAAGGGCACGGCACACACGATGGCACCGAAGACGAAGGCGGCCGGTGACGGCAGCGGTCTGACGGAGATGTCCTGGGATCCGATCACCCGGATCGTGGGCAGCCTCGGCATCCACACCAAGATCGACTTCAAGCAGAAGCGGGTGGCGGAGTGCTACAGCACCTCGTCCGTCTTCCGCGGCTACAGCGTCTTCATGCGCGGCAAGGACCCGCGCGACGCACACTTCATCACCAGCCGGATCTGCGGTATCTGCGGCGACAATCACGCCACCTGCTCGGTGTACACGCAGAACATGGCCTACGGCGTGAAGCCGCCGCACCTGGGGGAGTGGATCATCAACCTCGGCGAGTCCGCCGAGTACATGTTCGACCACAACATCTTCCAGGAGAACCTGGTCGGCGTCGACTACTGCGAGAAGATGGTCCGGGAGACCAACCCCGGGGTCTGGGAGCTGGCCCAGCGCACCGAGGCCCCGCACGCCGGCGACCACGGCTTCCGCACCATCGCCGACATCATGACCTCCCTCAACCCCATCGAGGGCGAGTTCTACCGCGAGGCACTCCAGGTCAGCCGCTATACGCGCGAGATGTTCTGCCTCATGGAGGGCCGCCATGTGCACCCCTCCACGCTCTACCCGGGCGGCGTCGGCACGGTCGCCAGCGTGCAGCTGTTCACCGACTACATGAGCCGGCTGATGCGCTACGTCGAGTTCATGAAGCGCGTCGTGCCCCTTCATGACGACCTGTTCGACTTCTTCTACGAGGCGCTGCCCGGCTACGAACAGGTCGGTCAGCGGCGGGTACTGCTCGGCTGCTGGGGCGCGCTCAACGACCCCGAGCACTGCGACTTCACCTACCGCAACATGACGGACTGGGGACGGAAGATGTTCGTCACCCCGGGCATCATCGTCGACGGCAAGCTGGTCACCAACGACCTCACCCAGATCAACCTGGGCATCCGGATCCTGCTCGGCAGCTCCTACTACCAGGACTGGGAAGGCCAGGAGCAGTTCGTCACCCACGACCCGCTCGGCAACCCCGTCGACCCGCGCCACCCGTGGAACCAGCACACCATCCCCGCCCCGCAGAAGCGCGACTTCAACGACAAATACAGCTGGGTGATGTCGCCCCGCTGGTTCGACGGCAAGGAGCATCTGGCGCTGGACACCGGCGGCGGCCCGATCGCCCGGCTGTGGTCCACCGCGCTCTCCGGACTCGTCGACACCCCCTACGTCAAGGCCACCGGCCAGAGCGTCGTCATCGACCTGCCGCGCAGCATGACCAAGCCCGAGACCCGCTTCGAGTGGAAGATCCCGAAGTGGAGCAACGCGCTGGAGCGCAACCGCGCCCGGACGTACTTCCAGGCCTACGCGGCGGCCATGGCACTGCACTTCGCGGAGCAGGGGCTGGAGGAGGTCCGCGCCGGACGCACCCAGACCTGGGAGAAGTTCGAGGTTCCCGACGAATCGATCGGCTGCGGATTCACCGAGGCCGTGCGCGGTGTGCTCTCGCACCACATGGTCATCAGGGACGGGAAGATCGCCAACTATCACCCGTATCCGCCGACCCCCTGGAACGCCAGCACCCGCGACACCTACGGCACGCCGGGCCCCTACGAGGACGCCGTTCAGAACACCCCGATCTTCGAGGAGAACACCCCGGAGAACTTCAAGGGCATCGACATCATGCGCGCGGTGCGCAGCTTCGACCCCTGTCTGCCCTGCGGCGTCCATATGTACGTCGGCAACGGCAAGACCGTGGAGAAGATGCATGTGCCCACCGGCCTGAGCGGACTGGCCGGATGAGCGCCACGGCCACGGCCCCGGCCACCGCGCCGGCCGTCGAGACCACCGGCCGACGGGTCGAGGAGATCCTCGACCGGCTCGCCGCCGACGGCAACACCGATGCCGGCGCGGCCGCCGAGGAACTCGTCCGCGCCCTGATGGACTTCTACGGCGCCGGACTCGCCCGGATCCTCGAGCTCCTCGGCGAGGACCGGCAACCGGCCCTGCTGGGCGATGAACTCGTGGCCTCCCTGCTCGTACTGCACGAGCTGCACCCGGAGAACGTCACGACCCGGATCGGCCGCGCCCTGGAGACCGTCCGGTCGCAGCACCCCGCCGAGACCGTGGGCTTCGACACGGACAGCGGCGTGCTGCGTCTGCGGCCCCGCACCTCGGGCGGCTGCGGCTGCCCGAGCACGGCGCAGGCGGCCCAGCAGGCCTTCGAAAGCGCCCTGTCCTGCTTCGCGCCCGAGGTGACCTCGGTGCGGCTGGAGACGGCCGGGGCCGGGCCGGAGCCGACGCTGCTGCAGATCTCGCGCCGCCCGCCGACCGCCGCCACGGCCTCGTGAGCGCCCCGCCCACCGCGCCCGCGCGCCCCGGAGCACCCACCGCCCACCGGGGCCTGCGCAGATTCCGTGCACCCCAGCCACCCACCCCCGAACGCTGCGAGCTGTGCGGCGAGCAGCTCGCCGACCACAACCACCGCCACCTGGTCGACACCGAACGCCGCGCGCTGGCATGTGCCTGCACCCCCTGTGCCCTGCTCTTCGACCGGCCCGGCGCCGGACAGTTCCGGACCGTCCCGGACCGCTGTCTCGTCGACCCGGGCCACACCCTCGACGCCGCGACCTGGGACCTCCTCCAGATCCCCGTCGGCGTCGCCTTCTTCCTGAAGAACACCGACCTGGACCGGCTGGTTGCGCTCTACCCCAGCCCGGCCGGCGCCACCGAGAGCGAACTCGACCCCGGTACCTGGGAAACCGTCCTGGGCGCCACCACCCTGGCCCGCCTCCTCGCACCCGATGTGGAGGCCCTGCTGGTGCGCCGCGCGGAGGGATCGATCGACTGCTTCCTGGTCCCCGTCGACATCTGCTACGAACTCGTCGGCCGGATGCGGCTGCTCTGGCAGGGCTTCGACGGCGGCGCCGAAGCACGTGCCGCCCTCACCGACTTCTTCGCCCGCGTCGCGAGCCGCGCCCGCCCGCTGAGGGAGGCCGACCGGCCGTGACCGACCTCTCCTTCGTCTGCACCGGCGTCCGCGCCGACCCCTACGCCGCCGGACCCACCCTCGTCTTCCGGCTGCGTATCACCGCCGCCGACCCCGCCCGGGTGCACGCCATCGCGCTGCGCTGCCAGATCCGCATCGAGCCCGCCCGCCGCGGCTATGCGTCCGACGAGGCGGAGGCGCTGACCGACCTCTTCGGCGAGCGCTCCCGCTGGGGCAGCACCCTCAACCCCCTCCGCTTCGCGCAGGTCTCCCTCGTCGTCCCCGGCTTCACCGGCACGACCGAGGTCGACCTGCCCGTCCCCTGCACCTACGACATGGACATCGCCGCGGCCCGCTACTTCCACGCGCTGCGCGACGGAGAAGTCCCCCTCCTGCTGCTGTTCTCCGGAACGGTGTTCGCCGGCCCCGGCGGCTTCAGCGTCGTTCCCGTCCCCTGGGACAAGGAGGCGCCGTACCGGATGCCGGTGGCGGTCTGGCAGGAGATGACCGAGCAGCACTTCCCGGGCTGCGGCTGGCTCCGGCTGCGGCGCGAGACCCTCGACGCGCTGCTCGCCTTCCGCTCCCGGCACGCCCTGCCCTCCTGGGAGGCGACCGTCGAGGCGCTGCTCGACGGCGCCCGAGCCGCCGAACCGTCCCCCGCCGCCGCAAGGCCGGCGCAGACACCCCTGCCGTCCCGGCGCCCCTTCACCGCCGCCCGGCCCGCCGCCGAAAGGACCGCGCCGTGACCACCAGCGTTCTGCCCGACGAGATGGCGGCCCGTTTCACCGCCGCCCGCCAGGTGGCGGACGCGGTGCTGTTCGAGGGCTATGTGCTCTACCCCTACCGCGCCTCCGCCGCCAAGAACCGACTGCGCTGGCAGTTCGGCGTCCTGGTCCCGCCCCACTGGGGCGCCGAGCGCGAAGAGCACTCCTTCCAGCGCACCGAATGCCTGATGGAGCCCCGGTCCGGCGCCCGGCTCTCCGCCGAACTGCGCTTTCTGCAGGCCCAGCGCCGCACGGTCCAACGACTCGGCCCCGACGGCGCGTTCGGGACCGTCCAGGAACTCGAACTCCCCGACCGGGTGCTGGTCCCCTGGGACGAAGGCGTGGAGGAGAGCATCACCGCCGTCGTCGACGTCGCCGCACTCCACGGCGCGGGATGCACCATCCCCTTCTCCCGCCCCGCCCGGGAGGAGACCGAGCCGGTGTACGGCGCGGACGGGGAACAGGTCGGACGGCTGGTGCGCCGCTGCGAGGAGATCGAGGGCCTGCTGCGGCTCACCGCGACGGAACTCGACGGCCCCTACGCGGCGTTGCGGCTGACCGCCACCGTCGAGAACACCAGCACCTGGACCCCCGACGGCGCCGCCGCCGACCGGGACGCGGCGCTGCCCCGCGCGCTCGTCGCGGCCCATCTCCTGCTCGGCATCGACACCGGCTCCTTCCTGTCCCTGACCGACCCGCCCGAGTGGGCCAAGGGCGCCGCCGCGGCCTGCCGCAACCAGCACACCTGGCCCGTCCTGGCCGGCGAGCCCGGCCGCGCCGATGTGGTCCTCTCCTCCCCGATCATCCTGGAGGACCACCCGGCCATCGCCCCCGAAAGCCCCGGCGCGCTCTACGACGCCCTGGAGATCGACGAGATCCTCGCCCTCCGCACGGCCGCCCTCACCGACCAGGAGAAACGCGAGGCGCGCGGCACCGACCCCCGGGCCGCCGAAGTCATCGACCTCGCCGACACGATGCCCCCCGAAGTACTGGAGCGGCTGCACGGCGCCGTCCGGGCGCTGCGCGAGGTCACCGGGCCGCCCGGACCCGCCGCACCGGACGACCTGACCCCCGACGTGCCCGGCCTGCACCCCGAAACCCCCTGGTGGGACCCCGAGAGCGACCGGAGCGTCGACCCCGTCCGCGACCGCGTCACCGTCGAGGGCCGCTCGATCGGCGCCGGCAGCCGGGTGCGGCTGTGCCCCGGCAAGCGCCGTACCGACGCCCAGGACCTCTTTCTGCACGGCCGCAGCGCGCAGATCGAGGCCGTACTCCACGACGTGGACGGCGGAGTGCACCTCGCGGTGACCGTCGAGGGCGACCCGGGCGCCGACATCCGGCGCGAGCAGGGCCGGTTCCTGTACTTCCAGCCCGACGAGGTCGCTCCCCTGGAGGATGCGTGAGCGCCGGCACCCCGCCCGCCGAGCAGCCGCCGCGCATGCTGATCGCCGGTGTCGGCAACATCTTCCTCGGCGACGACGGCTTCGGCGTCGAGGCCGTCCGCCGGCTCGGCGAACACCGGCTGCCGGACCATGTCGAGGCCGTCGACGTCGGCGTCCGCGGGGTGCATCTGGCCTACCAGATGCTGGACGGCTACCACACGGTGCTCCTCGTCGACGCCTCCGCACGCGGCGGCGCGCCCGGCACCGTCTACCTCCTCGACGCCACCGACCCCGCCCCCGCCGGCCCGCGGCCCCCCGCGGTCGACGGCCACCACATGACCCCGGACAGCGTGCTCGCCCTGCTCGGCACGCTCGCCGACGGCACCGACGGCCGCCGCCCGCAACGCGTCCTGGTCGTCGGCTGCGAACCCGCCGACGTCGAGGAGGGCATCGGGCTGAGCGAGCCGGTGGCCGCCGCGGTCGACGAGGCCGTAGCGCTGATCCTGCGGCTGGTCGGCGGCCCGGAACCGACCGCGGCCGACGACCGGCCGTCCACCAGCGCCACCCACCCGTGAGAGGAACCCGACACCATGCCCAAGTTCGTCCTCGGCGCGGCACTCGCCGTCGTCCTCGCCGCCCTCGTCTCCCAGCTGCCCGACATCAAGCGCTACCTCCGTATGCGCGCCATGTGACCCGGCGGCGCTGCACCGAACGGCGGACGCCTCCGGCCCGCCCCGGCGGGGCATCCCGGCCGCCCGGCGGCCGCGCCGTCTAATGGGCCAAGCGGCACCCGGGCGTCCCCGTACCGGAGAGAGCCCCGTACCAGAGAGAGACCGATGCACGAGATGTCCATCGCGCTGGCGGTCGTCGACCAGGTCGAAAGCGCGGCCCGGCCCGCCGGGGCCACCTCGGTCAGCAGCGTCCGGCTCCAGGTCGGCGAACTGGCCGGAGTGGTCCCGGACGCCCTCGCCTTCTCCTTCGAACTCGCCTGCACCGGAACCGTTCTCGAGGGCGCGGAACTGCTCACCGAGCTGGTGCCGGCCCGCGCCCGCTGCGCCCCCTGCGCGGACACCTGGGCGGTGGGCATGCCACCGCAGCTGAGCTGCCCGACGTGCGGCGGGGCGAGCGCCGAGCTGTTGTCCGGCCGTGAACTGGGGATCGTCAGCGTCAGCTGGCAGGACGCCCCGCTGCCCGTACCGACCCACCAGGAGCGCTGAAACCATGTGCCGTGTCGTCGACCTGCAACAGGCCGTCCTCGCCAAGAACGACGCCTGCGCCCGCACGCTGCGCGAGGAGCTGGCGGCCCGGGGCACCGCGGTCGTCAACCTGCTCTCCAGCCCCGGCAGCGGCAAGACGGCCCTGCTGGAGCGGGAACTCACCCTCGCCCGGCGGCGCGGAGTGCCGGTGGCGGCGCTCACCGCCGACCTGGCCACCGAGCACGACGCCGTGCGGCTGGCCCGGTCCGGCGTGCCCGTCAAGCAGATCCTCACCGACGGGCTGTGCCACCTGGAAGCCGGAATGCTGAGCGGGCACCTCGACGGCTGGCTCCCGCCGGACACCCGGCTGCTGTTCATCGAGAACGTCGGGAACCTGGTCTGCCCGGCCTCCTACGACCTGGGGGAGACGCTGCGCATCGTGCTGGCGTCGGTGACCGAGGGCGAGGACAAGCCGCTCAAGTACCCCACCGCTTTCGGCCTCGCCCACCTGGTGGTGGTGACCAAGGCCGATATCGCCGAGGCGGTCGGCTTCGACGAGACGGCGTTCCGCACCCATGTCGAACGGGTCAATCCCGGCGTGGAGATCGTGTTCACCTCGGCCCGGCGCGGCGAGGGCGACGGCGCCCTGCTCGACCGGGCGCTGGCGGCCCGCGACGGCGCCCCGGTCCACACCCCCGTGATGGCCCGCCGCCCGCACTCCCACGAGCGCGCCTCCGTCGTCGCCCCCGACTCCCTGGCACAGAGCGGATCATGACGGTCCGGCAGGTCGACGCCGCCCCCGCGACGGCCGCCGTACGCCGCCGGATCACCGTCCGCGGAGTCGTCCAGGGCGTGGGGTTCCGGCCGTTCGTCCACACCCTCGCCACCGAACTGGGACTGACCGGGCAGGTGACCAACACCGGCGACGGCGTCCTGGCCGAGGTGGAGGGCGAACCCGCCGCGGTCGCCCGCTTCACCGCCCGGATCCGCGGCGACGCGCCACCGCTCGCCGTGGTCGAGGCCGTCGACGGTGAGGACATCGCCGCCACCGGCGGCACCGGCTTCGTCATCCTCCCCTCCCGCACCGGCGGCCCCTCCCGCACCCAGGTCTCCCCGGACGTCGCCACCTGCGACGCCTGCCTGGCCGAACTGCGCGACCCGGCCGACCGCCGCCACCGGCACCCCTTCCTCACCTGCACGCACTGCGGCCCCCGCTTCACCATCGTCACCGCGCTGCCCTACGACCGCGCCAAGACGACCATGGCCCGCTTCCCGATGTGCCCCCGCTGCGCACGCGAGTACGCCGACCCGACCGACCGGCGCTTCCACGCCCAGCCCCTCGCCTGCCACGACTGCGGACCCCGCCTGCGCCTGGTCGGCGGGCAACCGCACGCGCGCGGCGGCGATCCGCTGGCCGGCGCCCGCCGGCTCCTCGCCGACGGCGCGATCGTCGCCGTCAAGGGCCTCGGCGGCTACCACCTCGTCTGCAACGCGGCCGACGACGCCGCCGTCTCCCTGCTGCGCCGCCGCAAGGCCCGCGGCGACAAACCCTTCGCCCTGATGGCCCGTCATCTTGCGGACATCGACACCCTGGTGCACGTCTCGGCCGAGGAACACGCCCTGCTCACCGGCCCCGTGCGGCCCATCGTCCTGCTGCGCCGCCGCACCCCGGACCCCGCGCCGGACCTCTCGCCCGCGGTCGCCCCGGGCAGCCCCGACCTCGGCGTGATGCTCCCGTACACCCCCCTGCACCACCTGCTGTTCGGCCTGCCCGGCGACCCCCCCGGCCCCCGTCTGCTCGTCATGACCAGCGGAAATGTCGCGGGCGAACCGATCGTCACGGACGACGACGAGGCCCTGCACCGCCTCGCCCACCTCGCCGACGCCTGGCTCACCCACGACCGCCCGATCCAGGTCCCCTGCGACGACTCGGTGGTGCGGATCTGCGACGGCGAGCCGCTGTTCGTACGCCGCTCCCGCGGCTATGCGCCACTCCCCGTCCCGCTGCCCCTCCCCGTACCGCCCGCGCTCGCCGTCGGCGGCGACCTCAAGAACGTGCTCTGCCTCGGCGAGGGCCGCCGCGCATGGCTGTCCGCGCACATCGGCGACATGGACGACCTCGCGACGCAGGAGGCCTTCGGCAGGGCCGGGGAACACCTCGAGACGGTCACCGGCGTACGGCCCGAACTCCTCGCCGCCGACCGCCACCCCGGCTACCGGTCCACCCGCTGGGCCGAGCGCCACACGGCCGGCCGGCCACTGGTCCACGTCCAGCACCACCACGCACACATCGCGGCCGCCATGGCCGAACACGGCCTCGACGGCGGCCGGCCCGTCATCGGCGTCGCCTTCGACGGCACCGGATACGGCGACGACGGAGCCGTCTGGGGCGGCGAGATCCTGCTCGCCGACTACGACGGATACCGCCGCTTCGGGCAGCTGCGCTACGTCCCGCTCCCCGGCGGCGACGCCGCCGTCCGGCGCCCGTACCGGATGGCGCTGGCCCAGCTGCGCGCCGCGGACATCGACTGGACCGGCGACCTGCCGCCGGTCGCGGCCTGCCCGCCGGACGAACGACGACTGCTGGAGCGGCAGCTCGAACGCGGCCTCCACTGCACCCCCACCTCCAGCATGGGCCGCCTCTTCGACGCGGTCTCCTCGCTGGCCGGGGTGTGCCACCACGCCGGATACGAGGCCCAGGCCGCGATCGAACTCGAGGCCGCCGCGCTGACCGCACAGCCCGCCCACGGCCCCGGCTACACCTTCGCGCTCGATGCCACCGATCCCGCCGCGCCCGCCCTCGCCGACCCCGCACCCGTACTCGCCGCCGTCGTCGACGACCTCCGCGCCGGCACCGCCCCGGCGCTGATCGCGGCCCGCTTCCACACCGCGGTCGCCGCCCTCGTCCGCCGCTGCTGCGCCCTGGCCCGCGAGCGCACCGGCCTGGAGACCGTCGCCCTGACCGGCGGCGTCTTCGCCAACACCCTGCTGGCCGGCACCACCGCCCGCCTGCTGCGACAGGACGGCCTCACCGTCCTGCGCCACCGCCGCGTCCCGCCCAACGACGGGGGACTGGCGCTCGGCCAGCTCGTCGTGGCGGCGCGCGCGGCCGGCGGATTCCGGTGAAGGCGCCGGACACCGTACCCACGACCGCACCCACGACGAGGAGAAACCCATGTGCCTGGCGGTACCCGGCAAGGTGATGGAGATCGAGGAACGGG
This sequence comes from Streptomyces sp. NPDC053427, assembly GCF_044544985.1. Taxonomy (NCBI): domain Bacteria; kingdom Bacillati; phylum Actinomycetota; class Actinomycetes; order Kitasatosporales; family Streptomycetaceae; genus Streptomyces; species Streptomyces sp. NPDC053427. Next base: position 765,420 of record NZ_JBITYA010000001.1, read on the forward strand.
ACGGCACCCGGATGGCCACCGTCGACTTCGGCGGCGTGGTCAAGGAGGTCTGCCTGGAGTACGTACCGGACCTCGCGGTGGGCGAATACGCGATCGTCCACGTGGGCTTCGCGCTCCAGCGCCTGGACGAGGAATCGGCCCGGCAGACCCTCGCCCTCTTCGAGGAACTCGGGCTGCTGCAGGAGGAGTTCGGCGACCCCTGGGAAGCGGCGGCCGCCGAGGCGGGCGTCCTGCCGGGACCCGCCGTGAACGACGGAGCGCGGGAGGCGCAGCGGTGAAGTACATGGACGAGTTCCAGGACCCCGAGCTGGCCCGGCGGCTGCTCGACGACATCCGCGCCACGGTGACCCGGCCCTGGGCGCTGATGGAGGTCTGCGGCGGCCAGACCCACACCATCATCCGCCATGGCATCGACCAACTCCTCCCGGAGAACGTCGAGTTGATCCATGGGCCGGGCTGCCCCGTCTGTGTGACCCCGCTCGAGGTCATCGACAAGGCCCTGAAGATCGCCGCCCGCCCCGAGGTGATCTTCTGCTCCTTCGGCGACATGCTGCGGGTGCCGGGAACCGACCGCGATCTGTTCCGGGTACGCAGCGAGGGCGGCGACGTACGGGTCGTCTACTCGCCGCTCGACGCCCTGAAGATCGCCCGGCAGAACCCCGACCGCGAGGTGGTCTTCTTCGGCATCGGCTTCGAGACCACCGCCCCGCCCAACGCCATGACGGTGTATCAGGCCCGCAGGCACCGCATCCCCAACTTCAGCCTGCTGGTCTCGCACGTCCGGGTACCGCCCGCCATCGAGGCGATCATGACCTCGCCGAGCTGCCGGGTCCAGGCGTTCCTCGCCGCGGGACACGTCTGCAGCGTCATGGGCATGGGCGAATACCCGGCCCTGGCCGAACGGTTCCGGGTCCCCATCGTCGTCACCGGCTTCGAACCGCTGGACATCCTGGAGGGCATCCGCCGCACCGTCCGCCAACTGGAGCGCGGCGAACACACCGTCGACAACGCCTACCCGCGCGCCGTCCGCACCGAAGGCAACCCGGCCGCCCAGGCCATGCTCGCCGACGTCTTCGAGGTCACCGACCGCGCCTGGCGCGGCATCGGCACCATCCCCGCCAGCGGCTGGCGGCTGTCCGCCCGCTACCGCGACTTCGACGCCGAACACCGCTTCTCGGTCACGGACATCGCCACCCGCGAGCCCGCCGCCTGCCGCAGCGGCGAGGTCCTCCAGGGCCTGATCAAGCCCCACGAGTGCGAGGCCTTCGGCACCACCTGCACCCCCCGCACCCCACTCGGCGCCACCATGGTCTCCAGCGAGGGAGCCTGCGCCGCCTACTACCTCTACCGCCGACTCGGCGTCACACCCACCAAGCTGGAGGCGAGCCCCGTTGCCTGACACCTCCCTGCCTGCCCTGGACATCTCCGGCTGGACCTGCCCGATGCCCCTGCGGGACCAGCCGCGCATCGTCATGGGACACGGCGGAGGCGGCGCACTCTCCGCCGAACTCGTCCAGGAGATCTTCGCTCCCGCCTTCGGCGGCGACATCCTCGCCCAGCTCGGCGACTCCGCGGCCGTCACGCTCGGCGGTCTGCGCCTCGCCTTCTCCACCGACTCCTACGTCGTCCGTCCGCTGTTCTTCCCCGGCGGCAGCATCGGCGACCTCGCCGTCAACGGCACCGTCAACGACCTCGCCATGAGCGGCGCCCGGGCCGCCTACCTCTCCTGCGGATTCATCCTCGAAGAGGGCGTCGAAATGCCCGTGGTCGCCCGCGTCGCCGAGGCGATGGGCGCCGCCGCACGCACCGCCGGGGTCGAGGTCGCCACCGGCGACACCAAGGTCGTCGAGGCCGGCCACGGCGACGGGATGTACCTCAACACCGCGGGCATCGGGCTGATTCCGGCGGACGTCGACCTGCGGCCGCAGCGGGTGGTGCCCGGCGACGTGGTGATCGTCAGCGGCGACATCGGCGTCCACGGCGTGGCCATCATGAGCGTCCGCGAAGGCCTGGAATTCGGCGTCGAGATCGAGAGCGACTGCGCGGCCCTCGGCGGCCTGGTCGAGACGATGCTCGCGGTCACCCCGGACCTGCACGCGCTGCGCGACCCCACCCGCGGCGGCCTGGCCGCCGCCCTCAACGAGATCGCCGCCGCCTCCGGCACCGGCATCGCCCTCCAGGAACGCGCCGTCCCCGTCCCGCCCACCGTCGCCAACGCCTGCGCCATCCTCGGCCTCGACCCGATGTACGTCGCCAACGAGGGCAAGCTCGTGGCGTTCGTCCCGCGCGAGCATGCCGATGCCGTGCTGGACGCGATGCGCGCGCACCCCCTGGGTGCCGGCGCCACGGTCATCGGTGAGGCCGTCGCGGCACACCCGGGGATGGTGGTGGCGCACACCCCGCTCGGCGGCACCCGGGTCGTCGATCTGCCCATGGGCGAGCAGCTGCCGCGGATCTGCTGAGGCGGCGTCACGGGTACGGGCGGCGGCCGCCGGTCCTCACCGCCCGTACGGCATCGCCCGGTTGCCCGCAGTGCCGGGGGAGCGGCGGGGACGAAACGAACCGTCACGCCTGCTGACCTCTTCGCGCACTGCGGCTACCGTGTCGGGCCATGAGCGACCGCCCGACGATCGCGATGCACCATGTGCGGGCCGCGCTGAGCGGCGCCGAGCGGCACGGCATCGACACCGTGCCGCTCCTGCAGACCGCACGGATTCCGCCGTTGCTGTTGGCCGACGACCGCGCCCGGGTCACCCCGGAACAGTTCACCCGCCTGGTCAAGGCCCTGCACCGGGCCACCGACGACGAATTCCTGGGCCTGGGCCCGGTCCCCAGCCGCCGCGGCACCTTCGCGATGATGTGCCACGCCTGCCTGGGCTGCCGCGACCTCGGCTCGGCCCTGGAGCGGGCCGCGCGGTTCTACGGGCTGTTCCCCGGCGGGCCCCGGATGGCGGTGGAGACCGGCGCAGGGCCGCGGCGGGCGAGCGAAGCCGACAGCGGGGGAGGCCCCGACGAGGCCGTCTTCGCCGTCCGCAGCGACCTCCGCCCCTACGACCAGGGCAACTTCCTCGCCGAATGCGTGCTGATCATCTGGCACCGGCTCTCCAGCTGGCTGATCGGGCGGCGCATCCCGCTGCGCTGGGCGCAGTTCGCCTACCCGGCGCCGGTCCACGCCCCCGAGTACGACGTCCTGTTCGGCTGTCCGGTGCGCTTCGGCGCCCGGCGCACCGCCGCGGGCTGGGACGCGCACTGGCTCGCCGCGCCCGTCGTACGGGACGAGACCGCGCTGGCCGCGATGCTGCGGCGGGCGCCGGCCGATCTGCTGACCCGCCGCGACTACGGCACGAGCGTGTCCGAGCAGGTGCGGCGCAGCCTCGCCCAGGCGCTGCGGGCCGGGCCCCCGGCGCGGCTGCCGGAGGTCCGTCAGGTCGCGGCCCGGCTCGCGGTCAGCCCGGCCACGCTGCGGCGCCGCCTCCAGGCCGAGGGCACCTCCTTCCAGCGACTGAAGGACGCGGTGCGCCGGGACGCGGCGATCAGCTCGCTGGCCGCGGGGCAGGAGCCCCTCGCCGAACTCGCCGCGCGGATCGGCTTCTCGGAGGACACCGCCTTCCACCGGGCTTTCCGGCGGTGGACGGGAACCACCCCCGGTGCCTACCGCCTGAACGGAGGCACGCAGGGTGCCTGCCACGCGACGGGTGCATACGATCTGGACACCACCACCGGCGACCACGCACAGCCTCGTCCACCGCCTCGACCCTCCCCGCGTTCCACGCCCCGACCGTCCCCGTCCTGCCCACCCGGCGACCCCTCCCGTCCACCGCCATGAGACACCGGGTCAACGAAGCTGAGCGTCCCGGTCAGCGCGCTCCTCACCCGCGAGTCATTACGGTCGCCCCAACCACCCTGGCATCGACGTCAGTTGGGAGAGCCGTATGCACCTCCGCTCCGCCGCACTCACCGCCGTGGCCGCCCTGTCGCTCTCGCTCGGCCTCACCGGCAGCGGCGCCGCCGCCGACCGGACGGCCGCCGACAGCCCCGGCGACCTCGTCTCGTCGTCCCCCACGTCCTTCCGCCTGCTGCCCGGCCAGCCGACCAACACCCGCGCCTGGCACATCACCTACCGCTCCACCACCGCCAAGGGCACCCCCAACACCGTCTCCGGAACGGTCATCGTCCCCAAGGACGGCCGGACGGGCACCCGTCCCCTGATCACCTACGCCGTCGGCACGGTCGGCCTCGCCGACTCCTGCGCGCCCTCGGCCGGCTTCCCCCAGGGCACCACCATGGAGGCCAGTCTCATCCAGCGGCTCGTCGCCCGCGGCTGGGCGGTCGCGGTCACCGACTACGAGGGCCTGGGCACCCCCGGCGACCACACCTATACCGTCGGACGCGCCGAAGGGCAGGCCGTCCTCGACGCGGCCCGCGCCGCCCAACGGCTGCCCGAAGCGGCCGCGGCCGGAGTCGACCGGAACTCACCCGTCGGCATCATGGGCTACTCCCAGGGCGGCCAGGCCAGCGGCTGGGCCGCCGAACTGCACCGGTCCTACGCGCCCGAGCTCCGGGTCGAGGGCACCGCGAGCGGCGGCGTGCCCGCCGACCTGCTGAAGGCCGCCGACCACAACGACGGCAACATCGGCGCCGGCCTGATCCTGATGGCCGCCGTCGGCCAGGACGCCGCCTTCCCCGAACTGCGCCTGGACACCTACCTCAACGACAAGGGCCGGTACTACGTCGATTTCCTGAAGAAGAACTGCGTGGCCGTCGGGACCGTCGCCGGCCTCTTCAAGAAGATCTCCGACGTCACCGTCAAGAACCCGCTGTACGAGCCGGACTGGCAGCGGCGGATGCGCGCCTCCGACCTCGGAACCCGGGAGCCGGACGCCCCGGTGTACCTCTACCACGGGACCGCCGACGAACTGATCCCGTACGGCGTCGGCAAACAGCTCAGGGCCGACTGGTGCGGCAGGGGCGCCACCGTCCAGTGGACCCCCATCCCGCTCGGTGAGCACGTCCTCGGTGCGATCGCGGGCGCCGTCCCGGCCGCCGACTGGCTCGCCGACCGCTTCGCGGGCAGGCCGACGAGCGGCAACTGCGGCTGACCACGGACGCCCGAGCGCCGGCCGGCGCCACGCGGCCCGCACCACGCGGCACCGGCCGGCCACCTTCGCGGCACCCTTCACCCGAATGGCCCTCGCGGACCGGGCCCCCGCACGACAGTGCCCGCCGACGCTCCTAACGTCGGGCCTGTGACCTGCATAGATACTACGAACGAGCCCCCCGAGGTGCCGCTGCGCATCGACCGTGGCAAGGCCGAGCCCGAGGAACTCGCGGCCCTCACCGTCATCCTGGGCGCGCATCTCGCCGGCCTGCGCCTCATCGAGGACAACAACCGCCGCAGGCAGGACGCCCAGCAGCACATCGTCCAAGGGGCACGCTGTGCCTGCTGGTCGGGCTGCTGGTGCTGCGCCTGACGCCGCTGCTGCCGACGTGCCGGCACGGCCGCCGGTACGACGCGCCGGCGCTGCCCTGCCGGATCGTCACGGCACCTCAGGGCCCCAGGGCAGCGCCTCCAGCCCCGCCGGCAGCGCCCCCGTGTGGACCACGCCCAGCCGCTGGGTCGCCCGGGTCAGCGCGACATACAGGTCGCTCGCCCCGAGCTCCTCCGGCGCCGCCACGATCACCGTGTCGAACTCCAGGCCCTTGGCCTGCCGCGGGTCGAGCAGCACCACCGGGCTGGTCAGATCCGGTGCGGCGCCGCCGGAGGCGGCCGGCAGGGCGGCGGACAGGGCCCGGTGACGGGCGCGCGGGGCGATCACCGCGAGACGGCCCTCCGCAGGGGACTCCCGCCCGACCGCCTCGGCGACCGCGCCGGCCACGTCGTCGGTGCGCCGCGCCCACGGCCGTATACCCGTGGAACGGATCGAGCGCGGCGGCTCGAAGGACGGGTCCGCGGACCGGGGCACCTCGGCGGCGATCTCCATGATCTCGGTCGGCGTACGGTAGTTGACGCCGAGCCGGACATGCTGCCAGCGGTCGTCGACGTACGGCGCAAGGATCGTCTCCCACGCGCCGCAGCCGCCGGGCTCCGCGGTCTGCGCCGGGTCGCCCACCAGGGTCATCGAGCGGGTGGGGCAGCGCCGCATCAGCAGCCGCCAGGCCATCGCGGACAGCTCCTGCGCTTCATCGACGATGATGTGTCCAAAGGCCCAGGTGCGGTCGGCCGCGGCGCGTTCGGCGGCGCTGCGGTGGTCGGCCTCCTCGTGCCGGTCGGCGAGCCGTTCCGCGTCCAGCAGGTCGTGCACGCCCAGCACCTCCGAATCCTCGTCCTCGCGGTCCTCGAATTCCTGGGTGCGCGAGCCGTAGGAGAGGTCGAGCACACCCTGTGCGTAGGCGATGAGCTCCTGGCGCTCGGCCTCCGCGGCGACCCGGGCCGCCGTGTCGTCCTCGCCGAGGAGCTCGGCGGCCTCGTCCAGCAGTGGCACGTCCGCGGGCGTCCACTCCCCGCCCACGCGCCGGATCGCCGCCGCATCGGCCTCGGGAAGGTGGACGGGATCGGCGAGGAAGTCGGCGACCAGCCGCTGCGGGGTGAGGACCGGCCACAACTCCTCGATGGCACCGTGCACGTCGGCGCTGGCCGCGATAGCCTTCCCCAGCTGGGCGATGTCGTCGGGGCCGAGCAGGTTCGGCCCGCCGTACGGGTCATGGCCCAGCCGTTCGGCCAGCTGCGCGGTGAGCGCGTCGATGACCTGGAACGCGAAGTGCGGGCGGGCGAGGTTGTGCGGCAGCAGCGCCTCGCGCGCCAGGCGCCGGGCGCGGCCGGCCAGTTCCGCGTCCAGTACCAGTTCGCCGTCGTCGTGCGCGATCACGAGCGCGGGGTCGGGCAGGGCCTGCCGGTCGCTCACGAAGCGCGCCAGCGCCCGGGCCATCGCCGCACCGCCCTTGACCTCGGCGGCCCGGGCGGTGTCGGTGCCGGTCGCGGTCACGCCCGGGAAGAGCTCGGCGGGCGTGGCGAGCAGGACTCCCGTCTCGCCGAGCGCGGGCAGTACCTCCCCGATGTAGCCGATGAACGCCGGGTTGGGCCCGACGATCAGCACGGCCCGGCGGGCCAGCTGCTCGCGGTGCGCGTACAGCAGATACGCGGCGCGGTGCAGCGCGACCACGGTCTTGCCGGTGCCGGGCCCGCCCTCCACGACGAGGACGCCGTGGTGCGGGGCGCGGATGATCCGGTCCTGGTCTGCCTGGATGGTCTGCACGATGTCGTGCATCCGCCCGGTGCGCGCCGCATCCAGCGCGGCGAGCAGGACGGCGTCCGCGTCGGTGCCCTCGTGACCGGTGCGTACCGCGTCGGCGAGGTCCAGGATTTCGTCGTGCAGCGCGGTGACCCGGCGGCCCTGGCTCGTGATGTGCCGCCTGCGGCGCAATCCCATAGGGGTGTGCCCGGTGGCGAGATAAAAGGGGCGGGCGACCTCGGCCCGCCAGTCGATGACCAGCGGAGTGCGTTCCGGGTCGTCGCGCCGGATTCCGATCCGGCCGATGTGGTGATCGCGGCCGTCGCGAAATACGAGGCGGCCGAAGCAGAGGCCGTTCTCCCCGGCATGGAAGGCGGCCAGCAGCCCGGACTGCTCGGCCACCAGCACATCGCGCTCCAGCCGCGCCTGGAAGGTGCTTCCCTCCAGCGGCAGGGCCGCCTTCACCGCGGTCTCCGCTCCGGCACGCATTTCGGCGAGGCGCGCGTGGAGCAGATCCAGGAATTCCTGCTCGTTCTGCAATTCCTCGTTCGACACGTTTGACAATTCAGCTCCGCTCGGATACATTATCGGTGAAGGATGGGTAGTTATTTGCTTTTGCCGCAAGGCAGGCAAGCTCCCAATATGCGCGTGGAAATACCCCGACCGTCAATTCGGTGCGGGGCTTTTTTGTGCCCCGACGGCAGTGCCCGATGGCGGCCGGGCACCGGAGCGGCATGATCCACATCCGGCCTCGTCACGTAGGCTCCGACCTGCAAGGCGGGAAGCAAGGAGGCCGATTTCGTGACGGAGCGTCAGGTGTCAGACGGGGGAGACGAGGCCGGCGCGCCGGAAGTCCAGGCGCAGGAACGGCGATTGCGCCGCGATCTGGGCTTCTGGGGACTGACCGGGATCGGGTTCTCCAACATCGTGGGTTCCGGCTGGCTGTTCGCCGCCATGTACGCGGCGCAGACGGCGGGCCCGGCGTCGCTGCTCTCCTGGATCGGGGCCGGGGTGCTGTGCACCCTCGTCGCCCTGGTCATGATCGAGCTGGGCGCGTCACGGCCCGAGGGCGGCGGCACCGTCCGCTGGCCGCTCTACGCCAGCGGCCCCCTGGTCGGCACCCTCATCGGCTGGTCGGTGCTGCTCTCGGTCGGCGGCACCGCGGCCGAGATCAGCGCGATCATGCAGTACGCCGCCCACTACCTCCCGGGTCTCTACCAGGGGAGCACCCTCACCGCCTCCGGCCTGGCGGTGGCCGGCGGGCTCAGCGTGCTGCTGACCGCGCTGAACTGGTTCGCGGTGCGGTTGTTCGCCCGGCTCAACAACCTCGTCTCGGTGTTCAAGATCGTGGTCCCGGTCGTCACGGTCTTCGCGCTGATCGCCTCCGGCTGGCACTCCGGGCGCCTGACGGACCACGGGGGCTTCGCGCCGTACGGCTATGTCGCCTGCCTGACCGCGCTGGCCGGCGGCGGCATCGTCTACTCCGTCAACGGCTTCCAGGCGCCGCTGGACTTCTCGGGCGAGACCCGCAATCCCCGGCGGACCATCCCGGCCGCGGTCCTCACCGGCATCGGCCTGGCCGTCCTGATGTACCTCGCCCTGCAAGTGGCGTTCCTCTTCACCGTCCCGGAACACCTGCTCGGCGGTGGCTGGAAAGGGATCTCCTTCGAGTCGCCGTTCGGCCAGCTCGCGCTGATCCTCAATCTGCACTGGCTGTCCAGCCTGCTGTACGCGGACGCGGTGCTCTCCCCGGGCGGTTCGGCCTACGTGGGCGTGGCCATCGACGCCCGGCACACCTACGCGCTCGCCAAGAACGGCACCATCCCGCGCTACTTCATGAAGGTCAACGAGCGGTTCGGCATCCCGCGCCGGGCGTTGGTGGTCAACCTCGTGGTGATCCTGGTCTTTCTGCTGCCGTTCGGCGGCTGGCAGGACATCGTCAGCGTGATGGGCGACATGTATCTGCTGATCTACGCGGCCTCGGCGGTCGCGGTCGCGGTGTTCCGCGCCGAGCCGGGCGGCCGCACGGCCGGCTGGGTACCGGGCCTGCGCTACATCGCACCGCTCAGCTTCGTGGTGGCGACCGAGTTCGTGTACTGGTCGGGCTGGCACGATCTGCGGCTGGCGCTGCCCCTGGTGCTCGGCGGGCTGCTGATCTTCCTGGCCATGCGCCGCCCCGGAGCCCACGCCGCTCCCGTACGCCCGCTCGGCGCGGAACTGCGCACCGGCGCCTGGCTGGTGGCCTACCTCGCCGTCCTCACCGTGCTCTCCTCGCTGGGCACCTTCGAGGGCTCCGGCCGGCTGCCCGCCCCGTACGACTCCCTTGCCGTGGCGGTCCTCGCGCTGGGGGTCTTCCGCTGGGCGGTACGGTCCGGCGTCGGGCAGCTGACGGCGTCCCCCGCGGCCGCGGCGTGAGGGGGCGGCCACGGCACCGGCCGCGCGGAAGCCGACCCGCAGAAATATGATGAACCCGGGAGTTGTGGATACCGCCAGGTCAGGAGAGGGCGGCGGACAAGCCGCGCGGACCGCACCCCGCAGTGGCCCATCCACCGATGCACCTTGGAGCGGTCCATGCTTCGGCGTCGTCCCCCGCGGTCGGCGAGCGCTGACGACCTGCTGACCACGCTCGGGCGGCTGACCGCCCAGGCGCGGGAGGGGGCCGAGCTGCAGCAGGCCCGGGTGGAGCTGGCCGAGGCGCTGCAGCGCGAGATGCTGCCGACCACCCTGCCGGAGGTGCCGGGGCTGCGGGCCGCCGCGACGTACGCGCCGGCCCGGCACGGCCTGGACATCGGCGGCGACTGGTACGACGGATTCCCGCTGCCCGACGGATCCCTGGCGTTCTGCATCGGCGATGTGCAGGGCCACGACGTCGAGGCGGCCGCCTTCATGGGGCAGATCCGGATAGGCCTGCGCGCCGTCGCCCCGCACGCCGCCGACCCGGGCGAGGTGCTCAGCCGCGCCAACGACCTGCTGCTCTCGGTGGCCGTCGGCCTCTTCGCCACCTGCACCTTCCTCCGCTTCGACCCGGCCACCTGGGAACTCTCCAGCGCCCGCGCCGGCCATGTGCCCGGCGTCTGGGCCACCATCGACGGCAGCCACGGCGTCACCGAGGACCCCGGCGGGCTGCCGCTGGGCATCGTGCCGGGCGAGACCTACCCGGTCACCCGCCGCCGGCTCACCACGGCCGGCACCTACGTGCTGCTCACCGACGGCGTCGTCGAGGGGCCGTCGTTCGCGATCGAGACGGGGCTGGCGCAGGTGAGGGAGCTGGTCGGCGCCAGGGCCGGCGAGGATCCGGCCGACGTGGCCGCCGAGGTGATGAACGTGGCCGAGTGCACCGGCCATACCGACGACGCGGCGGTGATGGTGCTGAGCTTCGACGGGGCGGCGGACAGACCCGGGTGAAGCCCGCACCGGGCACGCGTGTCGCGGCCGACGCCGGGGCACCGGCGTTGTCTGATGGCTGCTGTGGTGCGCACCGAGCGGTTCCGGCGGCTCGCTCCCCCTGCCCTGACGATCGTCGTCCTCGCCGCCGTCTACTACGGGTCCGCCCAGATCGGGCTGCTGGAGCAGGTCGTGATCGCGGACACCGTGGTCACGCCCCTGTGGCCACCCACGGGCATCGCCCTGAGCGGCCTGCTCCTGCTGGGCCTGTGGACCTGGCCGGCCATCGCCCTCGGCACCCTCGTCGTCGTGTGGACGCTCAGTCCGCTCGATGTCACCGTCCTCGGCGTCATGGCGGGCAACACCCTGGCCCCGGTGTGCGCGTGTCTGATGCTCCGGCGGGTGGGCTTCCGTCCCGCACTGGACCGGCTGCGCGACGGGGTCGCCCTGGTGCTCCTCGGAGCCTTCACGGGGATGCTGATCAGTGCGACGTTCGGCAGCGGCGTCCAGGTGCTCACCGGGTCCCTGCCGCCCGGCGACTTCTGGCGGACCTGGGCGGCCTGGTGGGTGGGAGACGCGATGGGCATCCTCGTCGTCACGCCGCTGGTGCTGGCCTTCCGCACGATCCGGCGGCCCCGCGACATCCCCCTATACCGGTGGGCCGAGGTGGCGGCCCTGCTGGCCTGCTCGGTCATCGTCTCCGTCCTCGCGGTCAGGAGCCCGCTGTCCCTGCTGTTCCTGGTCTTTCCGCTGATCGTGTGGGCAGCGCTGCGCTTCCAGCTGGTGGGGGCCGCGCCGGTCGTACTGCTGGTGTCCGTGGTGGCGATCACGTCGGCAACCCGCCGCATCGGGCCGTTCAGCGGGCAGAGCCTGCTCGAGGCGATGGTCAATCTGCAGGCCCTCAACGCGTCCACGGCGCTCACCGCGCTGCTGCTGTCGGCGATCATCACCGAGCAGAACGGCATCCGGCGCAAGATCGAGCTGGCCTGCTCGGAGCTGGCCGAAGTGGTGGACCGCCTCGCGCCCGGCGAGCGCCGCCGCCGCTGGCCACCGAACGGCAGGACCCGCTGACCTCGGTCCTCAGCCGGTCAGCAGGTCCCCCAGGTCGTAGCCGACCGGCTCCTCCAGCTGTGCATAGGTGCAGCTCTCCGGCGTACGGTCCGGGCGCCAGGTGCGGAACTGCGCCGTGTGCCGGAACCGGCTGCCCTCCATGTGGTCGTACGCGACCTCACACACCCGCTCGGGGCGCAACGGCACCCAGGACAGATCCTTGCCGCCGCTCCACCGGCTGGGCCCGCCCGGCATCCGCCGGGAGGCGTGCGCCGCCTCGTCCGCCCACTCGCCCCAGGGGTGCCCCACGGCATCGTCCATCCGCAGCGGTTCGAGCTCCTCGACGAGCGCGCGCCGCTTCGCCATCGGGAACGAGGCGCACACCCCGACGTGCTGCAGCCGCCCGGCGTCGTCGTGCAGGCCCAGCAGCAGGGAGCCGACCACCGGCCCGCTCTTGTGCAGCCGGTAGCCCGCGACGACGCAGTCGGCGGTGCGGGCGTGCTTGATCTTGAACATCGCGCGGTCGCCCGGCCGGTACGGCAGCCCCAGCGGCTTGGCGACCACCCCGTCCAGGCCCGCCCCCTCGAACTGGGTGAACCAGGTGCGGGCCAGCTCCCGATCGGTGGTCGCGGGAGCGGTGTACACGGGCGCCCGGGCCGGCTCCAGCGCCGCCACCAGCGCCTCCCGCCGCGCCGACTGCGGCTCCTCCATCAGCGCATCGGAGCCGAGAGCCAGCAGGTCGAAGGCGACGAGGGAGGCGGGCGTCCGCTCGGCGAGCGTCCGGACCCGGGAGTCCGCCGGATGGATGCGCTCCAGCAGCTCCTCGAAGTGCAGCCGCCCGTCGTGGGCGATGACGATCTCGCCGTCGACGACGCAGCGCGGCGGCAGCTCGGCCCGTACGGCGGCCACCACCTCCGGGAAATAGCGGGTGAGCGGCTTCGTCGTACGGCTGGCGATCTCGACCTCGTCGCCGTCCCGGAAGACGATGACGCGGAATCCGTCCCATTTGGCCTCGTACTGCATGTCCGCGGGGATGTCGGCCACGAGCCTGGCGAGCATGGGGGACACCGGGGGCATGACGGGCAGGTCCATGCCTTCGATCGTGCCGGTCCGGCGCCTCCGGCGCGCGCCGGGGACGGACGGAACCTAGCGTTGAGTCATGGCCGCAGGAGCTGTGGAGCTGGATGTCGGGGGGCGCACCGTGCGGGTGTCGCATCCGGACAAGACGTACTACCCGGAGCGTGGCTTCACCAAGCTGGACGTCGCGCAGTACTACCTCGCGGTCGCGGACGGCGTGCTGCGCGGCCTGCGCGACCGGCCCACCACCATGCAGCGCTTCCCGGACGGCGTCGAGGGCGAGTTCTTCTACCAGAAGCGGGCGCCCAAGGGGCTGCCGGAGTGGCTGCCCACCGCCCGGATCGCCTTCCCCAGCGGCAGGTTCGCCGATGAGATCTGCCCGACCGAGCCCGCCGCGGTCGTCTGGGCGGCCAATCTGGGCTGTCTGACCTTCCACCCCTGGCCGGTGCGCCGCGCCGACACCGAACACCCCGACGAACTGCGGATCGACCTCGACCCGCAGCCCGGCACGGACTTCGCCGACGCCGTGCGGGTCGCCTACGACCTGCGGGAGCTGCTGGCGGAGCACGGGCTGCGCGGCTGGCCGAAAACGTCTGGCGGCCGGGGCGTGCACGTCTATGTGCCCATCCGCCCCGACTGGACGTTCACCGAGGTCAGACGGGCCGCCATCGCCGTGGCACGGGCCCTCGAGCGCCGCCGGCCGGACCAGGTGACGTCCGCCTGGTGGAAGGAGGAGCGCGGCGCGAAGGTGTTCGTGGACTACAACCAGATGGCCCGGGACCGGACCATCGCCTCGGCGTACTCCCTGCGCGCCCGGCCCACGGCGACGGTCTCCACCCCGCTGCGCTGGGAGGAGCTGGCCGACGCCGCGCCCGAGGACTTCGACCTGCGGACCGTACCGCCGCGCGTCGCCGAACTCGGCGACGTCCACGCGGACATGGGCGAGCACGCCTTCGGCCTGGAGTCCGTACTGGAGCTGGCGGACCGTCAGGAAGCGGACGAGGGAGTCGGCGACATGCCGTATCCGCCCGACCATCCCAAGATGCCGGGGGAGCCGGCCCGGGTGCAGCCGAGCCGGGCCCGGAAGCGCTGAGGCCGGGTGCCGCGCCGCGGGCGCGCCGAATGCGGCGCCAAGCCCTCCCCGTCGGCTCCCCGGTTGACCCGAACGGCGGCATCCGCCCCGCACGCGTCGGACCGGGCTCCTCCTGCGGTACGGGCCCCGACGGCCCGCGGGGCACCCCCGCCCGGCATGCGCGGACACCGCCGGGAAGGAAACATTTCGGCCGTGGAGTACGACGGGACACCACCGCATGCGCCGGCCGGCCGCCGCCTCCGGGGCCCGTCCGGAGCGTCCGCCGCGGGCCGGGGCGCACAGCCGTGTCCGGGCACCCGGGGGCCCCGGGCGCCGCGCCGGGACGGGTGACCGGTCGTGTCCGGCCCGATCGACTACGAGGCCGTCTTCCAGGCACTGCCGGGCGGGGCGGTGCTGCTCACCCCGGAGCTGGTGATCCTCGACGTCAACGAGGCCCATCTGCGGCTCTCGGGACGTCCGCGCGACCATCAGATCGGCCGCTACCTCTTCGACGTCTTCCCCGACAACCCCGCCGATCCCGACTCCGCCGGCGTCCGCGGCCTGGAGACGTCGCTGCGGCACGCGATGGCCACCCGCGCCCCCGACGCCATGCCGCTGCACCGCTACGACGTGGAGGTGCCCGGCCGGCCCGGTGTGTACGAGGAGCGGTACTGGAGCACCGTCAACGCGCCCGTACTCGGCCCCGAGGGGGAGGTGAAGCTGCTGGTGCACCGGGTCGAGGAGGTCACCGAACTGGTGCGGGCGCGGGGCGCGGAGCTCGGCGTGGAGCGGGAGCGGATGGCGGCCCAGCTCTACGGCCGAGCCCGGGAACTCCAGGAGGTCAACGTCCGGCTGCGCCGGTCCCACGACCGGGAGCGGGAAGTGGGGCTGGCCCTCCAGGCCGCGATGCTGCCCGCCCCGCGGCTGGTGGGGCATCACCGGGCGGCGGTGCGCTATCAGCCCGCCGTCGGGACGCTCAATGTGTGCGGCGACTGGTACGAACTGACGGATCTGCCGGGGGACCGGATGGCGGTGGCCGTCGGCGATGTCGTCGGCAACGGGCTCGAAGCGGCCTGTGTCATGGGCCAGTTGCGCAGCGCCCTGGGCGCCGCCGTCCTGGTCGCCCCCGGGCCCGCCAGGGCGTTGGAGGTGCTCGGCCTGTACGCCCGTTCGGTGGACGGGGCGGAATCCACCACCGCGGTGCAGGTCGTCATCGACTGGACCACGCACACCGTCCACTACAGCAGCGCCGGCCATCCGCCGCCCGCCCTGCTGCACCCCGACGGCACGGTGCAATTCCTCGATCAGGCCACCGACCCGCCGCTGGGAGCGCGGCCGGAGCATGTGGCCCGGCCCGAGGCGCGCACCCCCTTCACCGACGGCACCGTCCTCGTCCTGTACACCGACGGCCTGATCGAGCGCCGCCGCGAGGACATCGACGTGGGCCTGGCCCGCCTGGCCGATTCGCTCGCCCGGCACCGGGACAGCGACGTCGAACCGCTCGCCGACGCGCTCCTGGCGGAGCTGCTGCCGCCGGGCGGGACCACCGATGACACGGCGCTGGTCATCATCCGCCTCTGACCGGCTCCCGCCACGTGTCCCCCGCTCGGGCCTCGCCCGATTCCCGTCCCCGTCCCCGTCCCCGAAACGTGCGGTCCGCCGTCCCGGCCCGCACCCTGGTGCCATGGAAGCAAACCCACCACCGCAGGTGACCGTGCACCCGCCGGGCCCGGACGGGGCGCGGCGGGTGACGGCGGGCGACCGGAAGCTGGGGGTCGCCCACCGCATCGAGGACCTGGTGAAGGTCCTACGGCACATCGGCCTGGACGACATCGAGATCGAGGAGACCGATCTCATCGACTGGCAGGGCGGCGGCCCCGAGTCCTGGGACGCCCTTTAGGGCCGTCCCCGGGGTGTGCGCCTCAGTGGGTGGTGAGCACCATCCGGAAGCGGGCGGCGCCGGATTCCATCTTCCGGTACGCCTCGTCGGCCTCGTCCAGCGGCACGGGCTCCACCATCGGGCGGATCCCGTGCAGGGCGCTGAACGCCATGGTGTCCTGCACGTCCTGCGCCGTGCCGGACGGATGGCCGCGAACGACCTTGCCGGACTCGAGCAGTTGGAACGGGCTGATGCCCAGCGGCTCGGTCTCCACGCCGATGGCCACCAGCTCGCCGCGGTGCGCCAGCCCGTCCACGGTCGCCGTGATGGCGCTGGAGCTGGCGGCGGTGGCCAGGACGACCTTGGCGCCGCCGAGGGCCAGCAGCGCCTCCGCGACGGAGGTGTCCGCCGTGCTGTCGATGTAGTGGTGTGCGCCGAGCTGCTTGGCGAAGTCGGCCTTGCCGGCCCCGCGCGCGATGGCCACCGTCTCGAAGCCCATCGCGGCCGCGTACTGCACTCCCAGGTGACCGAGGCCGCCGATGCCGAGGACGGCGACCAGGTCGCCCGCCCGGGCGGGGCTGCGCCGCAGCCCGTTGTACGTGGTCACGCCCGCGCAGGCCATGGGGCCCGCATCGACCGCCGCCAACGCGTCGGGGATCCGGGCCGGCGCGTCGGCCGGCACGATCACCGCCTCGGCGAAGCCCCCGTCATAGGCCCATCCCGGGACCTTCAGGTTCGGGCACACCATGAAGTCGCCCTGCCGGCAGGGCGTGCAGTGGCCGCAGCTGCCGCCGAACCAGCCCACCGTCACCCGGTCACCGACCGACCATCCCTTGTCCCGCGCCCCCTCGCCGAGCGCGTCGATACGCCCGGCGATCTCGTGCCCGGGGACCAGCGGGAACGTGATGCCCGGCGCCGCGCCGTTCACGAAAACGGTGTCGCTGTGGCAGATCCCGCAGGCCTCCACGGCGATCCGTACGTGCCCGGGGCCCGGCAGCGGCACCTCACGCTCGACGATCTCGAACGGGCCTTGGGCGGCTGTGACCTGCGCAACTCGATACGTGCTCATCTGTATCTCTCCGGGAGCGGGTGCGACGGTCCCCTTCTCCAGCAGACCAGCTCCGGCTCGATCGCGCGCGCCGGATAGGCGCGGGAGGGGCCTATGCGTCGGCCCGGTCCGCGGTGGTGAGTTCCCGCTCGGCCAGGCGGCGCAGTTCCTTCTTGTCCGGCTTGCCGGCGTCGGTCAGCGGCAGCGCGTCGGTGAAACGGATGTGCGCCGGCTCGTACATCGCGCCGCGCCGCTCGTTCACCCTCGTGCGCAGCTGCTGCCCGTCGACGTCACTGCCGGGTACGGGCACGACCACGGCGTGCACCCGCTCCATCCGGTCCGCGTCGCGGACGCCGAAGACGGCGCTCTGCAGGACCTGCGGGTGGGAGTTGAGCAGGTCTTCGAGCTCGGTGGTGTACACATGGCCGCCGACCACGACGATCATGTCCTTGATGCGGTCGACGATGGTCACGTACCCCTCGTCGTCGAGGAATCCGATGTCCCCGGTGTGCAGCCAGCCGTCCCGGAGCACCTGGGCGGTCAGCTCGGGCTGCTTCCAGTAACCCTGCATGATCATGGTGGAGCGGACGCAGATCTCGCCGTGCTCGCCGTGGGGCAGGTCACGGCCGGACTCGTCCCGGACCGCCACCTCGACCTCCGACAGCACCTTGCCGGCGGAGCGCAGCCGCTCGGGGCGCTCGAGGTCGTGGTCCTGCGGGGAGAGTACGGCGATGCCGCCCGCCTCGTTCTGCCCGTAGCCCTGCCTCAGCACCGGGCCGAACCTGCGTATCGCGTCGGCTATCCGGGCCGGTGACGCCTGGCAGCCGCCGTACGTCAGCCGCCGCAGGCTGGAGGTGTCGGTGTGCTGCGCGTCCGGGTGGTCCATCAGCCGGTAGAGCAGCGGCGGCAGCATGAACATGTCGGTGATCCGCTCGCGTTCGATCGCGGCGAGCGCCTCCGCGGGGTCGAAGTCGTCGAGCAGCACCACGGTGCCGCCGGTGTGCAGGGTGTTGTCGGCAAGGTACCCGGCGGCGTGCGCGAGGGTGGTGACCACCAGCTGACGGCGCTCGGACTCCGGTTCCTCGGGCAGCACCCCGCCGAACCGGCGGGCCTGCTCGAAGGTGGTGCAGATGCCCTTGGGGTGGCCGGTGGTGCCGCCGGTGTGGCGGATGGTGCAGATGTCGTCGGGCCGGGCCCGGCCGGCCGGCGGCTCGGCGGACTGCGCCGCCGCGAGCTCCAGCAGGTCGGTGCCCAGCTTCGCCGGGCCGAGGACGAGGACGTTCGGAACCGGGGCCAACTCCGTTACCTCGGCGGCCCGTTCGGTGTAGCGGGGGTCGACGATCAGCGCGCGGGTCTCGACGTCGCGGACGATGGCGGCCTGGGCGTCGGCGGAGAGCTTGTTGTAGAGGTGGTTGACGCGGGCGCCGACCAGGTTGGCCGCGTAGCGAGCCGCGATGGTCTCCGGGAGGTTGCCGCTGAGCAGGGTGACGGTTTCGCCGCGGCCGACACCCTGGGCGAGCAGGGCCCGTGCCATGCGGTGGACCAGGTCACGGAATTCCCCCGCCGTGACGCGCCGGCCCTGATGGATCAGGGCTTCGTGGTCCGGGTGGTTGCCGAGAACATCGAGGTTCTCCTCCACGTAGGTACGGAATTGCTGGTCATCCATGGACATGCGGGTTCTCCTGAGGCCGGAGTGCGGTCACGGCTCCGGCAGTGCGGGTACGGGAATTTTAGTTGCCAGAGGCAACTAATGCCAGGGTAGTCGCCCTAGATCGACATCACCAAGTCGCGTGGCCCCGCACGGCTGTTATCCGCCACACCGGGAATTTCGGCAGTCCGGTCGCCCAGGTGTACTACTACGGCGCATAATGCTGGCTCCCCACAGGACACCGTTGTTGGAAGATCTCGCTCTCCCTGCGGGGCCGTCCCGTCTGGAGAGATGATGGAGGGCAGCGAACGCACGGCGCAGACGGCCGGGCGCGGAGAGCACCACGGCTGTCGGTCCTCGGCGACCGGCGGAAGGAGTGCCTTGATGGGTGCGACCGACGCGTTCCCCGAGGATGCGGCCCCGGCGGGGGCAGGCACGTCTCGGCCCGGTGGCCTGCTCGATGTTCTGGGCGTGGCCGCGGTGATGCTGGACGCGGATGGCCGGATCACGCTGTGGAGCCCGCAGGCCGAGGATCTGTTCGGCTGGACCGCCGAGGAGGCGCTGGGGCAACTCGCCGCACAGCTGCTGGTCGGCCCGGATCACTTCGATCTGGTTCTCTCCCTCTTCGCCCAGGTGATGGCGGGCGGCGAGAGCTGGGCAGGGGTCTTCCCGGTCCGGCACAAGGACGGCGGCACTCGGCTGGTCGAATTCCGCAACATGCGGCTGCTGGACGAGCGCGGCCACTCCTACGCCCTGGGCATCGCCACCGACCAGGCCGTACTGCGCCGGGTGGAGCGGGACCTGGCGCTGTCCGTACGCCTGGTGGCCCAGTCGCCGATCGGGCTGGCGGTGCTCGACACGGACCTGCGGTTCGTCATGGTCAACCCGGCCCTGGAGCGCATCAACAACCGTCCCGCCGAGGAGCACATCGGCCGCGGTGTCCACGAAGCGCTGTCGTTCCTGGACACCGGCGTCATCGCCTCCCGGATGCGCGAGGTCCTCGCCACCGGCACCCCGCTGCTCGACCAGTTCACCGTCGGCCGCACCGGCACCGGCACCGACCCCGAGACCGAAGAGGCCTGGTCGGTGTCCTACTACCGGCTGGAGGACCCCAACGGCCGCGTCCTGGGACTTGCGACCTCCGTCGTGGACGTCACCGAACAGCACCGTGCCGCCGCCGAAGCCGCCCGCGCCCGCCGCCGTCTCGCCGTCATCGCCGATGCCTCCGCCTCCGTCGGCACCACCCTCGACGTCGACCAGACCGCCCATGAACTGGCCGAAGTCATCGTGCCCGAGCTGGCCGACCTGGCCGCGGTGGACGTCCTCGACGCCGTCCTCAACAGCCGCCGCCCGACCTCCCTGCCCCCGGGCTCCGCGGCCCGCTTCCGGGCGCTCGCGGTGGCCACCGCCTACCCGACCGACGCCGCCCGCGCCGCCGATCCCACCGGACAGATCGCCTCGTACGACGCCGACCGGCTGATCACCCGGTGCGTCACCGACGCCCGCCCCGTGCTCGTCCCCCAGGTGACCGAGGAGGATCTGCCGCGCATCGCCGCCGACCCGCAGGGCGCCGAACTCCTGGGGAAGGCCGGACTGCACTCCTATCTGGCGGTGCCGCTGATCGCCCGCGGTGAGGTGCTGGGCGCCCTGTCGCTGTACCGCGTGCGCAATCCGCTGCCCTTCGACGAGGACGATGCGGTCCTTGCCGTCGAGCTGGCCGCCCGCGCGGCGGTCTGCATCGACAACGCCCGCTCCTACCAGAGCGAACGCCGCACCGCGCTCACCCTTCAGCGCCATCTGATGAACCACCGGCCCCTGCAGCCCAAGGGCATGGAGATCGCCTACCGCTACCAGCCCGCGCAGGCGGCCAGCGAGGTCGGCGGCGACTGGTTCGACGCCATCCCGGTGGCCGGCGACAAGACCGCCCTGGTGGTCGGTGACGTCATGGGCAGCGGTATCAATGCCGCCGCGACCATGGGCCAGCTGCGCACCACCACCCGCGCCCTGGCCGACCTGGACCTCGACCCCGCCGAGGTGCTGCGCCATCTCGACCACATCGCCGCCGGGCTCGATCCGGCCTTCGCCACCTGCCTCTACGCCGTCTACGACCCGCACGCCAAGCAGTGCCACATCGCCGTCGCGGGCCATCTGCCCCCGGTCCTGGTCCGCCCCGGACAGCCGCCGGAGCTGCTGGACCTGCCCACCGGCGCCCCGCTCGGCGTCGGCGGCGTCACGTTCGAGCAGACCACCGTCCCGGTGGCCGACGGCGATCAGCTCGTCCTCTACACCGACGGGCTGATCGAAACCCGCGAGGACCCCATCGACGCCCGTCTCGACACCCTCCTCGAACTGCTCGCGGAGCCCGAGCGGCCGCTGGAGGAGCTCTGCGACCGGCTGCTGGGCGAGCTGCGCCACGGCCACGACCACGACGATGTCGCGCTGCTCGTCGCCCGTGCCCGCGCGTGCGACGACCTCTGACGGTCCACGGAGTGAGCCGGATCCCCGACCCCGGCGCGCGAGCCGAGACGCCGGACGGAAGATTCCGCATCCCCGCCAAGGCCACGGAATCCGCGTGAAGATTGCTACGTGAGCGTCGATCGGCGCTCACGATCTCTGTCACGCAACGGATTTCGTTGTCGGGCGGCCTTAACAAAACCTTGACGGGAGTCGTCCACGGGGGTTGTATTCGGTCACCGAAGCGGAGCCAGCAGTTCTCCTGGTTTCCCTCGCCTTGCGGCCCTCTCCGCCGAAGAGTGCCCCCTTCCTGCCGCCAGCACCGATGGGACACGGATACAGATATGGCCAACTCGACCGTTGCCTCCGCAGCCCCCGACAGGGACGACCGCAGTACGACCGAGAGCAGCACGGCGGGCACTCCCAAGCTCACCCGCTCCATCGGCGTCGTCGGCGGCACCCTGCTCACCCTGTCCTGTCTGACCCCGGCGTCCTCGCTCTTCGTGATCGTGCCGGACTCGTTCGCGACGCTGGGTACGGGCACCGCCCTGACCATCGCCGTCGCGGCCCTGCTGTGCATCGGAGTCGCCTTCACCTACTCCGAGCTCGGCACGCTCATCCCGAGCTCCGGCGGCGAGTACGCCATGGTCGGCACCCTGATGGGGCGGCTCGCGGGATGGCTGGTTTTCATACTCTCGCTGATCGTGGTCATGATCGTCCCGCCCATCATCGCGCTGGGCACCGCCGACTATCTGGCCCCGATCATGCATCTGGATCCGCAGTGGACCGCGGCCGGCGTGATGCTGCTGGCCACCGTCATGGGCCTGCTGGACCTGCGCGCCAACGCCTGGATCACCGGC
This sequence comes from Streptomyces sp. NPDC053427, assembly GCF_044544985.1. Lineage (NCBI taxonomy): Bacteria > Bacillati > Actinomycetota > Actinomycetes > Kitasatosporales > Streptomycetaceae > Streptomyces > Streptomyces sp. NPDC053427. Next base: position 787,121 of record NZ_JBITYA010000001.1, read on the forward strand.
ATCTTCCTGGTCCTCGAGGTCGTGGCCTGCGCGGTCGTCGCCTTCCTCGGCTTCACCCACACCCACCGTTCGGCCTCCGTGCTCGTCCACCCGGTCATGGACGCCGGGCACGGCCACAGCACGGCCGTCACCGGGGGCCTGATCATCGCGGGACTGGCCACCGCCCTCTTCATCCTCCAGGGCTTCTCCACCGCCGTGTATCTCGCGGAGGAGATGGAGAACCCGCGCCGCAACGTCTCCCGTACGGTCCTGTGGACCCTGGCCATCGGCGCCGCGGTCGTCCTGATCCCGGTCGTCGCCATCACCCTCGGCGCCCCCGACCTGGAGACCCTGGGCGCCGGTGACGTGGCCGGCATGGTGCAGTCCTGGAGCAACTCCGGCGTCGGCACCTTCGTCAGCCTCTGCATCGCCCTGGCGATCGTCAACGCCGCCATCGTGATGGTGATCCAGAACTCCCGGGTGGTGTTCTCCTCGGCGCGCGACGCCGCCTGGCCGACCCCGGCCAACCGCGTCCTCTCGCACGTCGGCAAGCGCTTCGGCTCGCCCTGGGCGGCCACCCTCGCGGTCGGTGTCCCCGGTGCGGCGCTGTGCTTCGTCAACCTCGACATGCTCAGCGAGGTCACCGGCGTGGCCGTCGCCGCCATGTACGTCTTCGTCGCGCTGGGCGCCCTGGTCTCCCGCCGCGGGGCGCACAAGCACCGGATGGCCTGGCGGATGCCGCTGTGGCCCGCGATTCCGGCGCTGCTCGTGCTCGTACTGGCCTGGGTGCTGTGGCAGCAGAGCCCCGAGAGCCTGCTCATCACGGGGTTCATCGTCGCGGCGGCCGCCGTGTACTGGGCCGTCTACCTCCGCCCGCGGCAGGAGACGCACTGGGTGATCTCCGTCCCCGAGGACGAGCAGGCGCCCGCCGCGGAGGGCGCGGAGCCCTCCGCGACCGCCTGACGGGCGCCCCGGCCCGGCCCGCTACTTTCCGGCGGGCCGGGCCAGGGCCAGCGCGTCCAGCAGCAGACACACGTGGTCGACGGCGTCCCGCCCGGCGGGGCCGTCGGCCGCTGTCGTTTCGTCGAGCAGACCGGCGGTCGCCCGCAGCAGGCCGAGCAGGCGCTCGCTCGCGCCCGGCGACGGCTCCGCGGCCGCGAGGGCGGAACGGATCTGCTCGCCCGTGAGCGGCAGGCCCCTCTCGAGGAAGCGGAACAGCGCCACGGCGGCTCGCCGGTCGGCGTCGCTGGGCTTCCACAGACCGAGCGCGTGGTGGTCGATGAGCCCAACCGCCTCGGCACGGATCTCTTCGGCAACATGCATGCCCACGAACGTCTCATACGCCCTCGCCGGCCCTCCGGAGCGCTCCCGGGCCGCCCCGCCCGCCCACAAACCGTCCCCGATCTTCCGGCAATCGGGGCTGACCAGGCACATTGCGCAATGACCCGCACTCACCCGACCGGCCGAAAACCGGAATTCCGGCGGTCAAACCTGTGGCAAGAGTTACATGCGGGAGGCACTGCGGGGGCGAGAATCCGCGCAATGGCATTCCCGTCGGACGGCAGAGCGCGTGGGGCACGAATGCCGTATGCGTTCCAATTCCGGCGCCCTGGCGGACAAAACGCCCTCTTTGCGCGGGAGCGGCCCTCGTCCATGGCCGCCCATACCGCCGGAACGCCTCCCAAAGGCCTCCCGAAGGCGGCCCGAATGCCGTCGGGGCGCCGCCGTGCAAAGGCGCCCGCGGTCACGGCAATGCGCAGTCACGGATAAAGAACTTCGCAACCGGATAGCCGTGAAACATACCCGCTGGTTTACTGGCCCTCTGGTGCCCGAGCCGGGAGCGCGGGATCATCGGATCCACTCCGGGATGCCTGTGAACTCGGCCGTCGCGGTGCGGCTCCGAGCGGCTGCGCTCCGCATCGCGCGGGTCGCCCACCGTATGCGGGAGGTGTAGAAAGAGGACATGGCCGGACGCTACGGCCGCCCGCGTTCGGTTCCGAGAATGCGAACTGTCGCAGGCCAGGTCTTTCTCCTGCAGGTGGCGATCGTGGTGCTGCTCGTCGCCGCAGCCATAGCGGCACTCGTGCTGCAGTCCAGAACCGACTCGGAGCGCGAAGCCCGCAACCGTTCGGTCGCCGTGGCCGAAGCCTTCGCACACGCCCCCGGTATCGAGCAGGCGCTGAAGAGCGCCGACCCCACCCTCGTCCTGCAACCCCGCGCCGAAGCCGCCCGCAAAGGCTCCGGCGTCGACTTCATCGTCGTCATGAACACGCAGGGCATCCGCTACACCCACCCCTTGCCCGACCGCATCGGCAAGAAATTCGTCGGCAACCTCGCGCCCGCGCTGGCCGGCGGCGTCGTCACCGAGAAGATCACCGGCACCATAGGACCCCTCATCCAGGCCGTCGTCCCGGTCACCAGCCGCAGCAGCGGCAAGGTCATCGGCCTGGTGTCCGCGGGCATCACCATCAGCAAGGTCAGCGGGGTCGTCGACGACCAGTTCCCGCTCCTCTTCGGCTCCGCCGCGGGCGTCCTGCTGCTCACCACCGGCGGTACGGCACTCGTCAGCAGACGCGTGCGCCGCCAGACCCATGGCCTGGGCCCGGCCGAGATGACCCGGATGTACGAGCATCACGACGCGGTGCTGCACGCCGTCCGCGAGGGCGTGATCATCGTCAGCGGCAGCGGCCGGGTGCTGCTCGCCAACGACGAGGCACGCCGGCTGCTCGGCCTCCCCGCCGATGTGGAAGGACGCCAGATCGACGACCTCGGCCTGGACCCGGGGACCGCGGGGCTGCTCGCCTCCGGCAGGGCCGTGACCGACGAGGTGCACCCGGTCGGGGACCGCCTGCTCGCCGTCAACCAGCGCTCCACCGATCAGGCCGGCGGCCCGCCCGGCAGCGTGACCACGCTGCGCGACACCACCGAGCTCCAGGCGCTCTCCGGCCGGGCCGATGTGGCCCGGGGCCGCCTCAAACTCCTCTACGAGGCCGGCACCGAGATCGGCACGACCCTGGACGTCGTGCGCACCTGCGAGGAACTGGCGGAATTCGCCGCCGCCCGGTACGCCGACATCGTCACCGTGGACCTTGCCGGAGCCGTGCTGCGCGGCGAGGAGCCCGTCCCGTCCGGTTCCGGCCCGGAGATGCGGCGTACGGCGGTCAGCGGCGCGGGCGCCGAGAACACCGCGCTCTACCCGGTCGGCAAGGTGATCCGCTTCAATCCCGACACCACCCTGGGCGCCGGCCTGGCCAACGGCGAGCCCGTACGCGAAGCGGATCTGACCGCTCTGTCCGGCTGGCAGCGCCAGGACCCCGAGCGGGCCCGCCGGCTCATCGATTACGGCGTCCACTCCATGATCGCCGTGCCGCTGCGCGCCCGCGGTGTCATCCTCGGCGTGGCCATGTTCTGGCGAGCCCAGGAGCCCAAGCCGTTCGACGAGGAGGACCTCTCCCTCGCCGAGGAACTGGTCGCCCGCGCCGCGGTCAGCGTGGACAACGCCCGCCGCTACACCCGTGAGCACGCCATGGCCGTCACCCTGCAGCGCAGCCTGCTGCCGCGCGGCCTGCCCGAACAGAATGCCGTCCAGGCCGCCTACCGCTACCTCCCCGCGCAGGCCGGGCTCGGCGGCGTCGGCGGGGTCGGCGGCGACTGGTTCGACATCATCCCGCTGCCCGGCGCCCGGGTCGCCCTGGTCGTCGGGGACGTCGTCGGCCATGGTCTGCACGCCGCCGCCACCATGGGCCGGCTGCGCACCGCGGTCCACAACTTCGCCAACCTCGATCTGCCGCCCGATGAGCTCCTGTGGCACCTGGACGAGCTGGTCACCCGCATCGACCAGGACGAGGCGACCGACGGCTCCGCCGGAGTCACCGGCGCCACCTGCCTGTACGCCATCTACGACCCGGCATCCGGCCGCTGCACCATCGCCCGTGCCGGCCACTGCCAGCCGCTGGTGCTGCGCCCCGACGGCTCCGCCGAGTTCGCCGAGGTGCCCGGCGGCCCGCCGCTCGGCCTGGGCGGCATGCCGTTCGAGAACTGGGAACTGCCGCTCCCCGAGAACAGCCGCTTGGTCCTCTACACCGACGGTCTCGTCGAGGACCGCGACCGCGACATCGACGCCGGCATGGCCGTGCTGGCCCGGGTCCTGACCGGCCACGCCGACCGGACCCCGGAGGAGACCTGCGAGGCCGCCCTGGGCGAGCTGCTGCCCGAGCGCCCCAGCGACGACATCGCGCTGCTCGTCGCCCGGACCCGCATCCTGGACGCCTCCCACGTCGCGGACTGGGACGTCCCCGCCGACCCCTCGGCCGTTGCCCAGGTACGCGCCGCGGCCGTCCGCAAGCTCGTCGAATGGGACCTGGCCGATGAGGCCTTCACCGCGGAGCTGATCCTCAGCGAACTGGTCACCAACGCCATCCGCTACGCCTCCGGCCCCATCCACGTACGCCTGATCCGCGACCGCGCCCTGATCTGCGAGGTCTCCGACCACAGCAGCACCTCCCCGCACCTCAAACAGGCCGCCACCACCGACGAGGGCGGCCGCGGCCTGTTCCTCATCGCCCAGCTGGCCGAACGCTGGGGCACCCGCTACACCGGAGACGGCAAGGTCATCTGGACGGAGCAGCCACTGGTGGGGGAGATGACGGGGGAGCAGGGGGCGCCCTCGCTCAGTCCGCCCGCTCCCTGAGGTGCCGCCGGCCGCGCGGGAAGAGCGCATGCAAGGCGAACGCCACGACCAGCGCGGGAGGAAGGGCCTCCGGCACCGGCGGGCGGGGGGACGGGGCGGCGCGATCTCAGGGGCACGGCGGACCTCTCGGGGCGCGGGCGGGGCCGGGTGGACGGGCCCCGGCCGTACGCGGGGCGGGGCGGGTGTCAGCCGTTCCTGGCGGCTCGCAGGCGGGCGGCCTCGCGCGGCGAGTTCTCGTTGAGCCGGCCGGCCCGCGACCCCGCCAGCTTGTCGGCGAGGTGCCGGCCGACCGTCGTCGGCGGGTAGTGCGGCTCGCTGCCGGCCGGTACGCAGCCGGGCAGCGTGCTGATCTCCGCGTCCCAGTTCCCGTCGTGGAAGTACGCGGCGGAGCGGCGCCGTACCACCCGCCCGTTCCCGTCGGTCGGCGGCAGGACCCGGTGCATCGTCGACAGCCAGCGGTCGTTGGTCCAACGGGCCAGCAGATCACCGAGGTTGACCAGCAGACAGCCCGGCTCCGGCAGGACGTCGTGCCAGGTGCCGTCGCTGTCGAGGATCTGCAGCCCGGGGACGCGGTCCGCCCACAGCACCGTCACGATGCCGTAGTCGGTGTGCGCACCCATCCCCATCTGATCGCGGTCGATCACCGTCTCCTCCTCCGGGAGCATGTAGTGGATCATCCGCAGGACGTCGAGGGAGTGGTCGGTGAACGGGCCGAAGTAGCCCTCCTCGAGCCCCAGCGCGCGGGCGAAGACGTCCGTCAGCCGCTCGGCGAGCCCGCCCGCCCGGGCGCACCACTCCTCCACCGCCGCACGGAAGCCCGGCAGGGACGGCCAGAGATTGGCCGGATAGTGGGCCTCCGGAAGATCCAGCTCCGGGTAGGCCCCGGCCTCGGCTCCCACATTGAAGGCCTCGAAGAGATCCTCGACCGCCGCCGGTACGCCCAGGCTCAGGCTGAGCTTCTCGGTACGCGGCGGGGTGTAGCCGCGGTTGATGTCGGGGGACGGCGACCGCAGGGCCTTCTTCTCCTCCAGGGGGAGCCCGAAGAAGGCGTCCAGCGCGTCCGCGAAGGCGTTCACCGTGGACTCGGGGATGCCGTGCCCGCGGATCTGCATGAATCCGACCGTACGTGCCGCCTCGTCGACCGCCGCCGCGATGGCGGCGCGGTCGGCCTCGCCGCCGTTGTCCCAGGCGGAGATGTCGATGACGGGTACCTCCAGCACGCCGTCGACTGCCGTGGCCCTGCCCATGGTGCGACTCCCTTCGGATGCCCGATGCCGTGTACCTGATGATCCCGTACCTGATGATCCCTCAGATTCGGGCGTCAACATGTTGATGAACACGAAGTTTCCTGTCATGATCAATTCAAGTCGATCGGGCCGGGCGCCCGAGCGCCCGACCGCGCGGGCCGCACCCGAAACCCGTGGCCGGGCCGCCGCGCCCGATGGCATGCTGGCCGCGTGAACGGTCCCGAAATCCATGTGACATTCCCGCCCGAGCTGCACCTCTTCCTCGCGACGGGCCGCACCCCCGCCGGCACCCGCGTCGTCACCGACGGGGCGTCGACGCTCGGCCATGTCATCGAGTCCCTGGGCGTCCCGCTCACCGAAGTCGGCCGGTTCCTCGTGGACGGCCGGGAAGTCCCCGTCTCCCATGTTCCCAAGGCGGACGAGAAGGTCGAGGTGTGCGCCGTCCGGCGCCCCCAGCCGGTCCCCGGTGCGCCCCTGCGCTTCCTGCTCGATGTGCACCTCGGCACGCTGGCGCGCCGGCTGCGGCTGCTCGGCGTCGACGCCTCGTACACCAACGAGGACCCGGGCGACGCCGCGCTCGCCGCGCTCTCGGCGAAGGAGCGGCGGGTGCTGCTCTCCCGCGACCGCGGACTGCTCCGGCGCCGGGAGATCTGGGCCGGCGCATACATCTACAGCGACCGCCCCGAAGACCAGCTCCACGACGTACTGAGCCGCTTCGCCCCCGCGCTCGCCCCCTGGACCCGCTGCACCGCCTGCAACGGCCAACTGACCGACGCCGACAAGGACTCGGTCCAGGAACGGCTGGAGCACGGCACCCAGCGCACCTATGACGTCTTCGCGCAGTGCACGTCCTGCGGCCGGGTCTACTGGCGCGGGGCGCACCATGCGCGCCTGGAGGCGATCGTGACCAAGGCGCTCCGGGAAACCGCGCGCTGAAGCGGCCCGCCGGGATGCCGGGCGGATGCGTCATCGACCGGGGAAGGAGCCTGGGATGAGCGAATCGCGGAAGGTGAGTTTTCCGGACGCGCGGATCGGACCCGAGTGGGGACGGCGGCGGATCGGGGCGTTCCGTGACGCGGCGGCGTTCGAGCGGTTCGCGGCGGTCTACGAGGAGGCGATGGGCGCACTGCCCGAGCCGGACGAGCAGCGGACCGTGCCGACCGCGTTCGGGACGGTACGGGTCCACCGGTTCGGCACCGGGGAGGGCGTGCCGCTGGTGCTGATGCCGGGCCGGGGCTCGTGCACGCCGCTGTGGCGGACGAATCTGGCGGGGCTGACGCGCGGCGGACGCACCGTGTACGCGGTCGACGGGCTCGGGGAGCCGGGGTGCAGCGCGCAGTCGGCGCCGCTGACCTCGGCCGCGGACCAGGCGGCCTGGGTCGACGAGATGCTCGCGGGACTGCGGCTGCCGTCGGCGCATCTGCTGGGGGTCTCCATCGGGGGCTGGCTGGCGCTCCAGGTGGCCATCCACCGTCCCGCACGCATCGCCTCGGTGACCGTCCTGGACCCGGCGAACTCCTTTGCACGGCTCGGCTGGAAGATGCTCGTGGTCTCGCTGGGCAGCGTGATCCCGGGCATGCCGGAGAAGCTGCGCCATCGGCTCCTGGGGTGGATCTCGGGCGGCATCGACGACGTCGGGGACCATGTCGAGGGCCGGCTCATCGCCTCCGGGATGCGGGACTTCAGGACCCGCTTCCCGGCCCCGGCCCTGCCCGGCGACGACGAACTGCGCGCCATCGGAGTGCCCGTACTGGCGCTGATCGCGGGCCGGAGCATCGCGCACGACCCCGAGAAGGCCGCGGCGCGGGCGCGTACGGTGCCGGGCGGCACGGTGGAGGTCTGGCCCGATGCCTCGCACGCGATCAACGGGGAGTTCCCGGAGCGGATCGCCGAGCGGGTGGCGGAGTTCCTCGGCACGGTCGGGTGACGAGGCGCGGCGGGGGCCCGGTGCCGCGCCCGGGCCCCCGCCCTCGCCGCGGCTCACGCCGCCGCCACGCCCAGCACCGCGGCAAGCCACTCGCCCGCCGCCTCGACGGCCAGGTCCGCCGCCGGCAGATGCCCCAGCGCCCCCAGGAACCCGTGGAAGGTGCCGCCGTGTTCGTCGACCCGGGCCTCGCCGCCCGCCGCACGCAGCGCCCCGGCGTAGGCGCGCCCCTCGTCCCGTAGCGGATCGCACTCGGGCAGCACCAGCAGGGCGGGCGGCAGACCGGTCAGGTCCGGGGCGAGGCCGGGCGAGGCGTACGGGTGGGCGGGATCGCCGTCGGGGCCCAGATACTGCTCCCAGTACCAGCGCATATGGGCCGTGGTGTGGAAGAAGCCGGTGGCGTAGTCGGTCGCCGAGGCGCCGGCCAGACGGTGGTCCAGGGCGGGATAGAGCAGGAGTTGGGCGGCCGGCGGCCGGCTTCCGCGGTCGCGGGCCATGAGGGCGACCGCAGCGGCGAGCCCGCCCCCGCTCGAGTCGCCGCCGACGGCCACCCGGCCCGGGTCGCAGCCCAGCTCCGCCGCCCGCGCAAAGGCCCACTCGGTGGCCGCGTACGCATCCTCGGCGGCGGCCGGGAAGCGGTCCTCCGGCGCTCGACGGTAGTCCACCGACATCACCGACGCACCGCTGCGCAGGGCGAGTTCGCGGCACAGGCCATCGTGGGTGTCGAGGTCGCACATCACCCATCCGCCGCCGTGGAAGAAGACGAGGAGGGGGCGGGGGCCGGGGGTGTCGGCGGTGGGGCGGTAGATGCGGACCGGGAGGGCGGGTGCTCCGGGCGGCCCGGGGATGCTGCGGTCCACTGCCGCGACGCCCGCCCGGACGGGCCGGCCGGCGCCCGCGCCCGAGGCGCGACGCAGCGAACCGGCGTCCAGCGGGCCGCGTGCGGGGTCGGGGAAGTGCGCCGCCATCGCCTCGCACATCTGGCGGGCCGCGGGCGAGAGCGGGTCGGGGGACGGTGATGCGGTAGGGGCGGTCATCAGGTGGTCAGTCCTCCGTCCACGGCGAATTCCGCGCCGGTGATGTACGCGGACGCGTCCGAGGCCAGGAAGCGCACCAGCTCCGCCACCTCGTCCGGCCGCCCGACGCGCCCCAGCGGTGCCCGCACGGGAAGCTCCGCGCCGTTCTCGGGACGCAGCACGCCCGCCACCATCGGGGTGTCGACCATGCCCGGATGGACCGAGTTGACCCGGATCCCGTCGCCGGCCAGATCGATCGCGGCGGATCTGGTCAGCCCGCGCAGCCCGAACTTGCTCGCCCCGTAGGCCGCGTGCTGCGGCAGACCCTTGAGCCCGGCCGTCGACGAGATGTTCACGATCGAGCCGCCGCCCGCCGCGCGCAGCGCCGGAACCACCGCCTTGATGCCGAGGAACGGGCCGAGCAGATTGACGCGGAGCAGCAGCGCGAAGTTCTCCTCGGTCTCGGCGTCGACGGGGGCGGTGCGCCACAGGGCCGCATTGTTGACGAGGACGTCGAGCCGGCCGAAGGACGCTACGGCGGTGTCGGCGACGGCCTCCCAGCCGGCGGCGTCCGTCACGTCGTGCCGGACGAAGACGGCCGCGTCGCCCAGCCCGGAGGCGACCGCGCGGCCCTCCTCTTCCCGTACGTCGGTGATCACCACGCGCGCGCCCGCCTCGGCGAACAGCCGCGCCTCGACCGCGCCCTGGCCCCGTCCGGCACCGGTGATCACGGCTACCTTGCCGTCCAGGCGCTGCCCGTCGGCACTCATACGTCGACCTCGTTCCGCTCGGCCCGCCGGCATGCGCACGGCACGCACCTTGTGATGATTCGCCTGCTTCGCGCGCTCATGCGCGCTCCTCGAGGGCGCGGAAGTGCGGGAGCACCGTCTCGCCCCACTGCCGGATGGTCTCCATGCACGCCTCCTGCGGCACGGTGCCCATCTGGATCAGACACATCACCTCGTCCACGCCGATCTCGCGCAGCTGCTCGACGTAGGCGAGGGCGTCCTGCGCGCTGCCGTACGCGTGCTGGGCGTTGTAGGCGCCGGTGTCGTTGGGGCGCGCCGGGATGTTCGCCTCGTGCAGCTTGGCGACCAGCCGCTCGCGGCCCTGCTCCATCGCCGCCACATGGTCCTCGCCCTCGTCGTAGCCGGTGGGCGCGGGGCCGTTGCCGTACCAGTGGGCGATGGACTCGGCGAAGAAGCGCTGGCCGCGGGTGCCGATCCGGTACGCCGCGGCCGCGTCGTCCAGCACCACGGTCGGGCACAGCGCCGAGAAGTGGTCGTTGACCTCGGAGGAGACCAGCCGGTCCGTGCCGCGGGTGGCGACCGCCTCGTCGTAGACCTTGCGCATCTCGCGGACGTCATCGGCCCCGGCGAAGCCCATCACCAGCGCGCCGATACCCAGTTCGGCGGCGAGCTTGAGGGTGTCGTGCTTGCTGCACGCCATGAACAGCGGCGGGTGCGGGTCCTGGACGGGGCGGGGCAGGATCGCGCCGGGGCCGATGTCGATCGACCCGTGCCACTCGAACCGCTCCTCGCGCCAGGCGTTGGCGAAGATCCGCAGCGCCTCCTCCATCTGCGGGTAGGTGTCCGCGGGCTCGACCCCGTACATGGACATCTCCTGCTTGGTGGCGCCGCGTCCGGCGCCGATGTCGACGCGTCCGCCGGAGAGCACGTCCAGCATGGCGGCGCGCTCGGCGACCCGTACGGGGTGCTGGTAGCCGAACGGCATGGTCACCACGCCGTGCCCGATACGGATCCGGGAGGTCCGCGCGGCGACCCAGGTGAGGAAGATCTCCGAGGCGCTCATGTGCGCGTACTGGGTCAGCGCGTGGTGCTCCACCGCCCAGATGCGGTCGAAGCCCATCTCCTCGGCGTACACGGCCTGTTCCACGCAGTCGCGGATGACCTGGCGTTCGCGTTCGGGAGTGGGGTTGGCGAGCTGAGCCTCGAAGATCATCGAGAACTTCACGGAACTGCCTCCTGGACACTTCGGTTCCCTCAAGAAGCTATTTCTAATAGAAATATGTCTAGCAGGAATACGAGAGCGAGGGAAGTGGGGTCGGTGAGAAGTGGAGTCGGCGATACCCGTCCCCGGACCGGGTCGGGGAGGTGCCCCCATGGGGCCGGCGGATGCGGACCGTAGACTGCGGCACGTGACGGAGAAGCGAGCCAGCGGTGCGAAGTCCGGTGACGGCGGGCGTCCGGCGCTGCCGGCGACGAGTTGGGCGGTGCTGGGACTGCTCTCGTTCGGCGAGGAGCTGTCCGGCTACGACCTGAAGAAGTGGTCGGACTGGTCGCTGCGCTTCTTCTACTGGAGCCCGTCCTTCAGCCAGATCTACGGCGAGCTCAAGCGGCTCGAGAAGTGCGGCTACGTCACCTCGCGGATGGTCGCGCAGGAGACCGGCAACCGCGACAAGCGGGTCTATGTGATCACCGACGAGGGCATGGAGGCGGTCCGTCACTGGGCGCGCGAGGCGCCGGTGGAACCCCCGGTCCTCAAGCACGGCGTGATGCTGCGGCTCTGGCTCGGCCATCTGCTCGAAGGCGACCAGATGCGCGAAGTGCTCGGCCGGCACCGGGAGTACGCGGAGACCATGCGGCAGCGCGCCGAGGTGGACGCGGCGGGCGCCCGGGACAGGGAGGAGTGGGCCTATCCCTCGCTCGTCCTGAAGTGGTCGGAGCGGTACTACGCCTCCGAACGGGATCTGGCCGACGCGATGCTGGCCGACCTGGACGAGATGGGTGCGGCGGACGCGTCCGGCGAGGCGGGCGGCAGGGGCCGCAGGCGCCCGTAGGTGCGGCGGAAGTAGAGCAGCGGACCGGTGTCGCGGACCCGGTCCGCGGGCGTGAGCGCGGTGACCCTGCCGAGCGCGATGGCATGGTCGCCGCCCGGCAGGGTGTCCACCAGATCGCACTCGATCGTCGCCAGCGCCGCGGTCAGCAGCGGCGCGCCGTTCCGTCCGGTCCGCCAGTCGACCCCGGTGAACTTGTCGCCGCCGGTGACCGCGAACTGACGGCACAGTTCCTGCTGGTCGGCCGCGAGGAGGTTGACCGCGAACCGTCCGGCGGCGCTGATCTTCGGCCAGGTGGTGGAGGTCTTCGCCGGGCAGAAGCACACCAGGGGCGGGTCGAGGGACACCGAGGCGAAGGACTGCACCGCCATGCCGGCCGGGCGCCCGTCGGGCCGGAGTGCCGTGATCACCGCGATGCCGGTGCAGAAGCTGCTCAGTACGTCGCGCATCGCCGCGTCATCGACCGAGGGGGCCGGTGCGGCGGGCGGCGGCGGGGTGTCAGGGGCGAAGGTGGTCACGCTGCCTCCCAAAGTTGTTTCTACTAGGTATATGTCTAACCGAAACACTGTGATTGGATACCGGCCACGTCCGCACGTCAAGTAGGCGGCACCGCGCGGGACCGCGGCCGCCACCTCCGAGCAAGGGAGCGGGAGGCCATGACCAGCGCATACGACAACCAGCAAGGGCCGCCTGGCCAGTTGGAGCCGGCCACCATCGGGCAGCTCGCCGCATACGCCGCCGAGGCGTACGGCGACCTGGAGGCGCTGGTCGACGGCGAGGTCCGCTGGACCTTCGCCCGGCTGGCGGAGGAGATAGCCGCCGCGGCACGGGCCGCGGTCGCACACGGCATACGGCACGGCGACCGGGTCGCCGTCTGGGCCCCCAACAGCCGCCAGTGGATCACCGCGGTGCTCGGCGCCGTCTCCGTCGGCGCCGTACTCGTCCCCCTCAACACCCGCTACAAAGCCGCCGAGGCCGCCGACATCGTGCGCCGCAGCGGGGCGCGGCTGCTCTTCACCGCACGCGGCTTCCTGGGCCGCGACCATGCGGCGATGCTGCTCGACTCCGGTGAGGACCTGGGGCAGTTGAGCGGCACGGTCGTACTGCGGGAGGACGGCGAGCCGTCGCCTGCCCATGGGCCCGCCCCCGCCCTCGGACCCACCCTGACCTACGACGCGTACCTGGCGGCCGGCCGCGCCGTCACCGACGCCGAACTCGCCGCCCGTACCGACGCCGTCGGCCCCGACGACCTCGCCGACATCCTCTTCACCTCCGGCACCACCGGCCGCCCCAAGGGCGTGATGACCACCCACGGCCAGACCCTCCGCGTCTTCGCCGCCTGGTCCCGCCTGGTCACCCTGCGCCAGGGCGACCGCTATCTCCTGGTCAACCCCTTCTTCCACACCTTCGGCTACAAGGCCGGCGTCCTCGCCTGCCTGCTGCGCGGCGTCACCATGCTTCCCGAACCGGTCTACGACACCGACCGCATCCTGCGGCGCATGGCCGCCGAATCGGTCAGCGTGCTGATGGGCCCGCCCACCGTCTTCCACGGCCTGATCCACCACCCCGAACGCGACCGCCACCGGCTCACCGCGCTCCGCCTGGCGGGCACCGGAGCCGCCACCGTCCCCACCGAACTCGTCCAGGAGATCCGTGACGTGCTCGGCGCCCCGGACGTCTTCACCGCCTACGGACTGACCGAATCGGCCGGCGTGGTGACCGTCTGCCCCACCGACGCCGACGCCTGGACCCTCGCGCACACCGTCGGCCTGCCGCTGCCGGGTACCGAGCTGCGCATCGTCGACCCGGCCGGCGAACCGGTGCCCACCGGCGAGCCGGGCGAGGTGGTCGTCCGCGGCTACCACGTCATGCGCGGCTACCTGGACGACCCGTCGGCCACCGCCCTGGCCATCGACGCCGACGGCTGGCTGCACACCGGCGACGTCGGCGTCCTCGACGACCGGGGCTTCCTCGCCCTCACCGACCGGCTCAAGGACATGTACGTCGTCGGCGGCTTCAACGCCTATCCGGCGGAGGTGGAACAGGTGCTGCGGCGCCACCCCGCCGTCGCCGACATCGCCGTCGTCGGCGCCCCCGACGACCGGCTCGGCGAGGTGGGCGTCGCCTTCATCGTGCCGGTGGACGATGCCGACCCCGACCCCGACGAGCTCACCGCCTGGACCCGCGAACGGCTCGCCAACTTCAAGGTGCCGCGCCGTTACCACCTGCTGCCGGAACTGCCCCGCAACGCCGGCGGCAAGATCCTCAAGGGCGAGCTGCGCCGCACGGCACGGAAAGGAGACCTCGGCGCATGAGGCTGACCGAGGAACACCAGGAACTGCGCTCCGCCGTACGGGCATCGCTCGCCCGCCATCCGGACGGATCGGCATGGCGCCCGCTGACCGAGCAGATCGGCGTGGCGGGGCTGGCGATACCCGAGGAGTACGGGGGCGCGGGCTGCGGCGCCCTCGAAGTCCACGTCGTCATGGAGGAGTTGGGGCGCGCGCTGGCACCCGTACCCTTCCTCGGCTCCGCGGTGCTGACCACGCAGGCCCTGCTCGCCTGCGGCGACACGGAACTGCTCCCGGGGCTGGCCGAGGGGAGCGCGGTGGGCGCGCTGGCCTGGGCGGAGAACGGCTCCTGGGACCCGGATGCGGTCCGGGCCGGAGCCCGTCGCTCGGCAGCCGGGACCTGGCGGCTCACCGGCGTCAAGGAGCATGTCCTGGACGGTGCGGACGCCGACGTCCTGATCGTGGCCGCCCGCACCGATGCCGGAATCTCCCTGTTCCAGGTGGCGGTGGACGCTCCCGGCCTGCGCCGCGAGCGGCTGGTACCGATGGACTCCACCCGCCCGCAGGCGCGGATCGTCCTCGACGGCGCCGAGGGACGGCCGATCGGCACGGACGGCGACGGCGCCCGCGCGCTGCGCAAGGTCCTCGACCTCGGCTGCGTGGCGCTCGCCGCCGAACAGGTGGGGGCGGCGGAGCGCTGCCTCGAACTGACCGTGGCGTACGCGGCGCAGCGGGTCCAGTTCGGCCGCCCCATCGGCTCCTTCCAGGCCGTCAAGCACCGGCTGGCGGACGCGTTCGTACGGGTGGAGGCGGCACGGTCGGCGGCACTGGGAGCCGCCTTCGCGGCCGCCGAGGACGCGGCCGAGCTGCCCCGTTACGCGGCCGTCGCCAAGTCGGCCTGCTCGGAGGCGTTCTCGGCGGTGGCGGGGGAGAACATCCAGCTGCACGGCGGGATCGGGATCACCTGGGAACACGACGCCCACCGCTACTTCAAGCGGGCGCACGGCGGTGCGCAGCTCCTCGGGTCCCCGACTCGCCATCGCGAACGTCTCGCGGGCGAGCTGGGGCTGACGGCGAGCCGGGGTTGCGGCAGGTAGACGGGGGTACGCCGGTCGGGGCGCGGGCGGCGCGGGTCAGATCCCACACCTGGAGATCCTTGTCGGGGCCGACGGTGACCGCGACCGGGGCACCGGCCATCTCGGTGACCTTCCGGAGACGGTGGCCGGTGAACGGCTCCCCGATCTGTTCGTGGCGGGCCAGGTCCCCTCCGCGGGTGGTGCCGTCGTCGCTGCCGGTCACGGCGATCGTGCGTCCGGCGACGGTTGTGGTGCCCAGCGTCCGGATGCCGTCCGTGTGGCCGGTCGGCGGCGATCCGGTCGGCTTCCGACCGGCCAGGTCCCCTACGTGCAGTGCGTTGTCGTCGTCGCCGCCGGCCACCACCACGGCGCGTCCGTTCACCTCGGTGACCGCGAGGGCTCCGACGACGGGCTCGATGCCGGTCAGCGACTCTCCCAGCGGTTCGCCGCTGAGGAGGTCCCAGGCCTGGACGAAGGAGTCGTGCCCTCCGGTGGCGGCAACCGGCCGGCCGTCGACGAGCGCGGCGCCCAGCCCTCCGTTGTAGCTGCCCTCGAGGTCCGCGACGCGCGTACCGGTGGTCAGATCCCACGCGAGCAGTACCCCCTCCTCACAGCTGCTGACGGCGAGCAGTCCGCCCTCGTACGCAACGGTGGTGAGCGAGCAGACGCCCAGACCGTGGCCGGTCAGCGTCTTGCCGACTTGCGGCCGGTGCGCAGATCCCGGACCCGCACGGCCCCACCCGTCATGTCGTCCCGAATCGGGTGAGGTCGAAGCGCCCACCGCCGGTGACGATCACGGGACGGCCCTCGAGGTGGGCCGTCGTGAAGACGGAGGCGATCCCGGCGGGTCGGTCACGAACTCCGGCCGCCAGTCCTCGCCCTCCTCGGTGTCGTCGTCCAACAGACCGATCTCGCGGTACCAGTCGACCGCTGGTGCGGCCGCCCCGAGTTCCAGGGGACGCCGAGCGCACGGGCCCCCGCGGAGACCACAGGTCCACAGGGTGCCGTCGCTGTCGATGCCGACCACAACGGGGACGCCGTCCAGCTCGATGAGGGCAAGGTGCCGTGCCGACCGCCGTGGGCATGGCCAAAGAGGCTGGCCATCAGTCGCTCATCAGTCACGCCGTGCACCCTAACTTCCGCCCCTGACAGCCCAGTTGCCCTCCAGTGCTGTCAGTGTCTTTTGCCTGCCATCACAACCAGGCACCTGCTAACGTGAGTTGGCATGTGCTGGAAGCTGCCATGAGAGACCCCACGCCGACCGGCGACGAGCTCGTCCGCATCATGGCGACGCTGTCCAACCCCCATCGGGTACGCGTCGTCGCCGCCCTCCACAACGGGCCGAACTACGTCAGCCGACTGGCCCGCGAGCTGGGCATCGCCCGTGCGCTGCTTCAGGTCCATCTCAAGAAGCTGGAGGCGGCCGGCCTGGTTTCCTCGCGGATCCAGGTGTCGGACGACGGCAAGGCCATGAAGTTCTACGAGGTGAACCCGTTCTCGGTTCATCTGACACCCGAACGGCTCGCCACTGCCGTGGAGACGCTGACCATCGAGAAGGGATCGCCGCGATGAACTACCACCAGTGGCAGGAAGTCATAGCGACCATCGGGATCTTCGTCCTGCTCACCGTCGCCCTCGTCACCATCATCCGGCAGGTTGCCATCAGCCAACGAGCCAAGGCGCAGCTGGCCAGGGAGGCCGCGTACAAGAAGCTGGTCGAGGACGGCGCGGCGGGGCAGGAGCGCATCGAGCGGCGACTGGAGGCGATCGAGCGGGTGCTCAAGGACGTCGAGTAGCCCCCAAGGGGAACACGGGTACAGGCAAGCCCCCCATATACGGCCGCAGGGCCGTCGAGCGGCAACTCGACGGCCCCGGAACGGCGGCCGCACCACCTCGCCGACAGGCGAGTTCCACAGGAGCGATCCACCAAGAACAGGAGGGTAGTTCATGCTGCCCGAAAGAAGACCGGGTGCCCGGCCGGGCATGGTCGCGGCCGTCGCCGGATGGTCCGCACGGCATCGCCTGGCGGCGATCGGCGGATGGCTGGCACTGGTCGTGCTCGCCGTCCTCGCCGGTACGGTGACCACCGGCGACGAGGCGAAGGCGATCGACCCCGGAGAGGCCGGGCGGGCCCAGCAGTGGGTGGACGCCCAGCACAGCGGCGACTCCGTCCGGGAGAACGTCCTGATACGGGGTCGCACCCCCGGCCGGTTCGCCGACGATCCACAACTGACCGCCGCCGCGCGGGACCTGGTGGCCGAGCTGCGCCGCACCCCGGCGGCCGTGAGCGCTGTCGGGTCACCGTTCGGCGCGCACGGCGCGCGCTGGAACTCCCGGGACGGCCGCTCCGGCCTCGTCACCTTCGAAGTCCGCGGCCCGGACGAGCAGTTCGAGGCCCATGACGCCACCGCCCGGAAGGCTGTAACGGCGGTACAGGCGCGTCACCCCGGCGTACGGCTCCTCCAGGCGGGGGACAGCAGCCTCTCGGGCGCGGTCGATGACGGAATCAAGGGCGACCTCCAGCACGCCGAGACCACGTCCCTCCCGCTCACCCTGCTCATTCTGCTGGCCGTCTTCGGCTCGCTGATCGCCGCCGGGATACCCCTGCTGATCGCGGCGACCACCGTGGCGGCCGCCTTCGGCCTGCTCCAACTGATCGGCCACTGGGTGCCGTTCAACAGCGCGGCATCGGCCATCGTGCTGCTGATCGGCATGGCGGTCGGCATCGACTACTCGCTCTTCTACCTGCGAAGGGTGCGCGAGGAACGCGCCGCCGGGCGCGACGTACGGCAGGCACTGCGGATCACGGCGGCCACCTCCGGACATGCCGTCGTCGCCTCCGGGCTGACCGTGATGATCTGCATGCTCGGCCTGCTGTTCACCGGCGTGGACGTCTTCAAGGGCCTGACCGCGGGCACCGTCCTGGTGGTCGGCCTGGCGGTGCTCGGCTCGGTCACGGTGCTGCCGGCGCTGCTCGCCGCCCTCGGGGACCGGGTCGACCGGCTGCCAATCCCGTGGCTCGGCCGGCGGATGACCGTACCCCGGGAGTCCCGGATGTGGCGCGGCGTGGCGCGGGCCGTCGTGCAACGGCCCCTGGTCTCCGGCGTATCGATGACCGTCCTCATGCTGCTCATGGCGACGCCCGCGCTGGGACTGCGCCTCCAGGACGCGGCCGTGACCGCCAGCCTGCCGCCCGGCGTCTCGGCCGCGGTGGACGCCGCACGCGAGATGCAGCGGGCGTTCCCCGGGGCGGCGACGGCGGCGCGGGTGGTCGTCGGGAGGAAGGACGGAAAGCCGGTCGACGGGCCCCGTCTGCGCAAGGCCCTCGACGGACTCCACCGCCAGGTGACCGCCAGTGCGGGAGCCCTCCGCGAGCCCGTCACCGCGGTGCCGGTCGGCGACGTCATGGTGATCCGGGTGCCGCTGGGCGGCGCCGTCACCGACCCGGCCGCCGACCGCGCCCTGGCCACCCTGCGCGACCGCGCCCTGCCCGCCACCTTCGGCGCAATGCCGGACGTCGGTTACGCCGTCGCGGGCAGGACCGCCATGCCGCACGACTTCGCCCAGCGGGTGAACGCCCGAACGCCGCTGGTCTTCGGCTTCGTCCTCGCCCTGGCGTTCGTCCTGCTCGCCGTGACCTTCCGGTCCTGGACCCTCCCGCTGGTCTCAATCCTGCTGAACCTGCTGTCCATCGGGGCCGCGTACGGGGTCCTGGTCTGGGTGTTCCAGGACGGCAACCTCGGCTCGGTCCTCGGGTTCACGTCCTACGGCGGTGTCGTCAGCTGGCTGCCGCTGTTCATGTTCCTCATCCTGTTCGGGCTGAGCATGGACTACCACATCTTCATCCTCAGCCGGATCAAGGAACGGTGGCTCGGCGGCGCCCCACCGCGCGAGGCCGTCGTCTCCGGCATCGCCGCCAGCGCGGGAGTGGTCAGCAGCGCCGCGCTCATCATGACCGGCGTCTTCACGGTCTTTCTGACGCTGTCGGCCATCGAGTACAAGATGCTGGGACTCGGGATGGCGCTGGCGGTGCTGCTGGATGCCACCGTGGTGCGGGGTGTGCTGCTGCCCGCCGCGATGGCCCTGCTGGGGGAGCGGGCCTGGAGCGCGGCCCGGACGGGGAGGGCGGGTACGGCACGAGGCCGGCCGGCCCGGGGCCGCGATGTCAGCGGCGTTCGGCAGGATCCCCCGTCATGACCTTCCGCTACGCGTTGTTCACCGATGCGGGCGAGGGCGCCGGGCTCACCGGCGGCATGACGATCCTCGACGAAAGTCACACCAGGCCACCGCACGGCTCCACGACGGTACGCACGCCCGGGTGCGGGCGGCGGACTTCTCCCAGGGCGAACTCCCTCCCCGTGTGCCCCGCCGGATCCCCGTGTGCCCCGCCGGCGTCGGGGCCGGCCCGCGACGACTTCTACCGGAAGGCGCCGCGGGCCAAGGGGGTCGGCCGGTCAGTCCGCCAGCACGCGGGCCCGGCACTCGGACGGCGTGCCCCAGGCGTCCCGTAGCGCGCGGGCCTTGCGGATCCAGAGGGAGAGGTCCAGTTCGTCGGTGTAGCCGAGGGCGCCGTGGAGCTGGAGGGCGGTACGGGCCGCGGCGTACGCCGCCTCGCCCGCCGCCACCTTTGCCGCGGCGGTCTCGCGGCCGGCCGACGGGGCGTTCGCCGCCACGGCCAGCGCCGCCGCGTGCACCAGCGGCTGGGCGAACTCGAGGGCGACGAGGGTGTCCGCGAGCCGGTGCTTGACCGCCTGGAAGGAGCCGATGGGCACGCCGAACTGGGTGCGGTGCCTGACGTAGGAGACGGTCCCGGCCAGCAGCGCACGCCCCAGGCCGAGGCACTGTGCCGCCGTCGCCAGCCGGGCGATGCCGAGGGCGTGCGCGGCGGCCGCGGTCACCGCCGGGCCCCGGGCGAGGACGGTGCCGTCGAGGGGACGGGACAGCCGGCGGGCCGGGTCGAGGGAGGGCTGGACGGGGCCGTGGCGTGTGGTGAGACGGACGACGTCGTCCTGGATGACGAGCACGGCGTCGGCGGCGTCCGCGTCCAGTGCGTAGGGGGTCCCGGCGCAGAGGCCGACGACCGCCTCGCCGGAGGCTGTCCGGGCAAGTCGGTCGCCGGTCGCCGCATCGTCGCCGAGGCGGTCCAGGAAGGCGGCCGCGGCGACCGTCTCGACCAGCGGGCCCGGCACCGCATGGCGACCCAACTCGACGAAGGAGACGCAGAGTTCGACGGGCAGCAGGCCCATGCCGCCGTGTGCCTCGGGTACCGCGAGGCCGAAGACCCCCGCCTCCGCGAGCCGCGCCCACAGCTCGCGCCCCGGCTTGTGGTCGCCGGCCGCCCAGGCCCGTACGGCGGCCGGGGTGCCGGACGCCGTCAGCATGCCGTCCAGCGTCCGGCCGAACTCCCGCTGTTCATCGGTCAGGAGGAACCGCATCACCGGCGTCCCTTCGGCAGGCCGAGCAGCCGCTCGGCGATGATGTCGCGCTGGATCTCATTGGTGCCGGCATAGATCGGACCGGCGAGGGAGAAGGTGTAGCCCTCCGCCCAGCCGCCGTGTGCGGGAGCGTCGTCGGCGTCATCGGCGAGGGCGCCGCAGGGGCCGAGCAGGTCGAGCGCGGTCTCGTGCAGGGCGATGTCCAGTTCGGACCAGAAGACCTTGTTCAGGCTCGACTCGGCGCCGATGGAGCTTCCGGCGGCGAGCCGGGAGGCGTTGGCGTAGGTGAAGAGCTGGTAGGCGCGGGCGCCGATCACCGCGTCGGCGACCCGGTCGCGCAGTGCGGTGTCGGACGGGGCCGCGCTCGCGTGCCACAGGGCGGTCAGGCGGTCGGCGGCCGCGGTGAAGCGGCCCGGACTGCGCAGGGTCAGCCCGCGCTCGTTGCCGGCGGTGCTCATCGCGACCCGCCAGCCCTGTCCGGGCTCGCCGATGACGTCCGCGTCGGGGACGAAGACCTCGTCGAGGAAGAGTTCGGCGAAGGCGGGCTTGCCGTCGAGGCGGCCGATGGGGCGGACGGTCACGCCCGGTGCGTCCAGCGGGAACATCAGATAGGTGAGCCCCTGGTGCGGCTTGGGTGCGTCAGGGTCGCTGCGGAAGAGGCCGAAGGCGCGGTCGGCGAAGGCGGCCCGGGACGACCAGGTCTTCTGGCCGCTGAGCAGCCAGCCGCCCTCGGTCCGTACCGCGGTGGAGCGCAACGATGCCAGGTCCGAGCCCGACTCCGGCTCGGACCATGCCTGGGCCCAGATGACCTCACCGCGCGCCATCGGACCGAGGACGCGGGCGCGCTGCTCGTCGGTGCCGTGCTCGAAGAGGGTGGGGGCGAGGAGATTGATGCCGTTCTGGCTGACCCGGCCGGGTGCGCCCGCGGCGTAGTACTCCTCCTCGAAGATCAGCCACTGGAGGATCGAGGCGCCCCGGCCGCCGTACCGCTCGGGCCAGGAGACCACCGACCAGCGGTCCTCGGCGAGTCGGTGCTCCCAGGCGCGGTGGGCGGCGAAGCCCTCGGCGGTTTCGAGGGAGGGGAGGGGGGTGGCGGGGGTGTGCTCGGCGAGCCAGGCGCGGGCCTCGTCCCGGAAGGCGTCCTCGGCGGCGGTGAAATCGAGGTCCATCAGGCACCGGCCTCCTTCATCGTGTGGATGTCCATGCCGCCGAGCGGGTCCTCGGCCGTCTCGGCGTTGTGCGCATGCGCGAGGTGGTGCAGGCCGAAGACGGAGTCCAGGCCGGTGTGCAGGCCCTGGAGGTCCTCGGCCTGGTTGACGGCGCGCTTGGTCAGGGCGAGTCCGAGGCGCGGCATCTGCGCGATCCGCAGCGCCAACTCCTGTGTCCGGTCGGCGAGTTCGGCGCGCGGCACGACGCGGTTGACCATGCCCACCTCGTACGCCCGCCGGGCGCTCATCCGGTCCCCGGTGTAGAGGAATTCCTTGGCGATCCGCGGCGGCATCACCCACGGGTGGGCGAAGTACTCGACGCCGGGGATGCCCATCCGTACGACGGGGTCGGCGAAGAAGGCGTCGTCGGCGGCGACGATCAGATCGCAGACCCAGGCGAGCATCAGCCCACCGGCCACACACGCCCCTTGTACGGAGGCGATGACCGGCTTGGGCAGCTCCCGCCAGCGGCGGCACATGCCCAGATAGACCTCGGACTCGCGGGCGAACCGGCTCTCCGCGCCCGCCTTGTCCGCGTGGTCCCACCACAGCCCCGCCTTGCGGTCGAAGGGGAGGTGGGCGTCGCGCTCCGGGGTGCCGATGTCATGGCCGGCGGAGAAGTGCCGGCCCGCGCCGGCCAGCACCACGACCTTGACCTCGCTGTCGTCCGCGGCGCGGTAGAAGGCGCGGTCCAGGGCGTAGGTCATCGCGGAATTCTGGGCGTTGCGGTAGTCCGGCCGGTTCATGGTGACGGTCGCGATCGGTCCCCGGCGTTCATAGCGCACGGGCTCGTCGTCGTGGGCCGCGGTCATCCGCGCCCCTCCTTCCCTCACAAGCAACTTCCCTAACAAGTGTTTGGTAGGTTAACGTACGGCCATGAGCAGCGTCGAGGCCCCAACTCACGTCGAGAGCTTCCGCACCGAGATCCGCCAGTGGCTGCGGGCCAACCTCACCGGCGAGTTCGCCTCCCTGCGCGGCCGCGGCGGACCCGGCCGGGAACACGAGGCCTTCGCCGAACGCCTGGCCTGGGAACGGCACATGGCGGCCGCGGGCTGGACCTGCGTCGGCTGGCCCGTGGAGTACGGCGGCCGCGGCGCCACCCTGGAACAGCAGGTCGCCTTCCACGAGGAGTACGCCCTCGCCGACGCCCCCGCCCGCGTCAACCACATCGGCGAACAGCTCCTCGGTCCCACCCTGATCGCCTTCGGCACACCCGAGCAGCAGGCCCGGTTCCTGCCGCCGATCGTCGCCGTCGAGGAACTGTGGTGCCAGGGATACAGCGAGCCGGACGCGGGCTCCGACCTGGCGAACGTACGGACCCGGGCGGTACGGGACGAGACCGGCGGCGACTGGATCATCGACGGGCAGAAGATCTGGACGTCACTGGCCTACGAGTCGCAGTGGTGCTTCGTCGTCGCACGCACCGAGCCGGGCTCCGCACGCTACCGCGGACTGTCCTACCTCCTGGTCCCGCTGGACCAGGACGGCGTCGAGGTGCGGCCCATCGTGCAACTGACCGGCACCTCCGAATTCAACGAGGTGTTCTTCGACGGCGCCCGCACCCGCGCCGAACACCTCGTGGGCGCCCCCGGCGACGGCTGGCAGGTGGCCATGGCCACCCTCGGCTTCGAGCGCGGGGTCTCCACCCTCGGCCAGCAGGTCGGCTTCCGCCGCGAACTCGAAACGCTCATCGACCTGGCCCGCCGCAACGGCGCGGCCGACGACCCCCTCATCCGCGACCGCCTCGCCCAGGCCTGGACCGGCCTGGAGATCATCCGGTTCAACGCCCTGCGGATGCTCGACGGCGTCGCGGCCGGCGCCCCCGGCCCCGAGGCATCCATCGGAAAGATCTTCTGGGCCACCTGGCACCGCGACCTGGGCGAACTCGCCATGGACATCTGCGGCGCGGGCGGCATGCTGGCCGCCGGGGAGCCCTACGACCTCGACGACCGGCAGCGGCTGTTCCTCTTCTCCCGCGCCGACACCCTCTACGCCGGCTCCAACGAGATCCAGCGGAACATCATCGCCGAGCGGGTGCTCGGCCTGCCCAAGGAGGCTCGCGCATGACCCCCGCACCCCCGCCCCCCTACGTCCCCGGACACGACCTGCTCGCCGGCCGCACCGCCGTCGTCACCGCCGCCGCCGGAGCCGGGATCGGCGGCGCCACCGCCCGCCGGTTCCTCGAAGAAGGCGCCCGCATCGTCATCGGCGATGCCCATCCGCGACGCCTGAAGGAGAGCGCGGACGCCCTCGCCGAGGAGTTCGGCCCCGACAAGGTCACCGGCCTGCCCTGCGACGTCACCGACGAGGACCAGGTCAGCGCCCTCCTCGACCTCGCCGAGGAACGCCACGGCCGCCTCGACATCTTCGTCAACAACGCCGGTCTCGGCGGCACCGCCGACCTCGTCGACATGACCGACGCGCAGTGGACCAAGGTCCTCGACGTGACCTTGAACGGCACCTTCCGCTGCACCCGGGCCGCACTGCGCCGGATGAAGGCCACCGGCAACGGCGGCGTGATCGTCAACAACGCCTCCGTCGTCGGCTGGCGCGCCCAGCGCGGCCAGGCCCACTACGCCGCCGCCAAGGCCGGAGTGATGGCCCTGACCCGCTGCGCCGCCATGGAGGCCGCCGAGTACGGGGTCCGGATCAACGCCGTCTCGCCCAGCCTCGCCATGCACCCGCACCTGGTGAAGGTCACCACGCCCGAGCTGCTGGCCGAACTCACCGAGAAGGAGGCGTTCGGCCGCTACGCCGAACCCTGGGAGGTCGCCAACGTCATCGTCTTCCTGGCCAGCGACTACGCCTCGTACATGACGGGCGAAACCGTCTCCGTCAGCTCCCAGCATGCCTGAGACGCGCCGCCGCGCACTCCTCGCCACCGCGGCCGAGGTGTTCGCCGCCCAGGGCTACAACGCCACCACCGTCCGGCAGATCGCCGACGCGGTCGGCATGCTCGCGGGCAGCCTCTACTACCACTTCGACTCCAAGGAGTCGATGCTCGACGAGATCCTCGCCACCTTCCTGGACGAGCTGTGGGCCGGCTACGACGCGGTCCTGGCCGCCCGGCTCGGCCCCCGCGAGACCATCGAAGCCCTGGTCACCGCCTCCTTCCGGGAGATCGACCGGCACCGCGCGGCCGTCGCGATCTACCAGAAGGAGGCCAAGCACCTGGCCGCCCAGCAACCGCGGTTCGGCTACCTCGCCGACGCACAGCGCAACTTCGAGCAGGCCTGGCTGGGCACCCTCGAGCGCGGCGTGGCCGCCGAGGTCTTCCGCGCCGATCTCGACATCCGGCTCACGTACCGGTTCGTCCGCGACACCGTCTGGGTCGCCGCCTCCTGGTACCGGCCCGGCGCACAGCACAGCCCCGAGGAGATCGCCCGCCAGTACCTCTCGATGGTCCTGGACGGCATCGCCTTGCGGAACTGACCGGCACATCCGCAGAATCGTCACCAAGGAGACCCTCATGGCCGAGGCCTACATCGTCGATGCACTGCGCACCCCCGTCGGCAAAAAAGGCGGCGGACTGGCCGCCGTCCACCCCGCCGACCTCGGCGCCCATGTGCTCAAGGCGCTGATGGACCGCACGGACGCCGACCCCGCCGCCGTCGAGGACGTCGTCTTCGGCTGCCTGGACACGGTCGGGCCGCAGGCCGGCGACATCGCCCGCACCTGCTGGCTGGCCGCCGGGCTGCCCGAGGAGGTCCCCGGCGTCACCGTCGACCGCCAGTGCGGCTCCTCCCAGCAGGCCGTCCACTTCGCCGCCCAGGGCGTGCTCTCCGGCACTCAGGACCTGGTCGTCGCCGGCGGCGTACAGAACATGTCGCAGATCCCGATCGCCTTCGCCAGCCGTCAGGCCGCCGAACCCCTCGGCCTGACCGACGGCCCCTACGCCGGCTCCGCGGGCTGGCGGGCACGCTACGGCGACGCCCCCGTCAACCAGTTCCACGGCGCCGAACTCATCGCCACCAAATGGGACATCAGCCGCACGGACATGGAGGAGTTCGCGCTCCGCTCGCACCGGCGCGCCCTCCGCGCCATCGACGAGGGCCGCTTCGACCGCGAGATCGTCCCGTACGGGGACGTCACCACCGACGAGGGGCCGCGCCGCACCACTTCGCTGGAGAAGATGGCCGCGCTGGCGCCCGTCGTCGAGGGCGGCCGGCTGACCGCGGCGGTCTCCTCGCAGGTCTCCGACGGTGCCGCCGCCATGCTGCTGGCCTCCGAACGGGCGGTGGCCGAGCACGGCCTGACCCCCCGCGCCCGCATCCACCACCTCTCGGTGCGCGGCGAGGACCCGATCCGGATGCTGTCCGCGCCGATCCCCGCCACCGCGTACGCGCTGAAGAAGGCCGGCATGTCGCTGGACGACATCGACCTGGTCGAGATCAACGAGGCGTTCGCACCCGTGGTCCTGGCCTGGCTCAAGGAGACCGGAGCCGACCCCGAGAAGGTCAACGTCAACGGCGGCGCCATCGCCCTGGGCCATCCGCTCGGCGCGACCGGCGTCCGGCTGATGACGACCCTGCTGCACGAACTCGAGCGCACCGGCGGCCGGTTCGGGCTGCAGACCATGTGCGAGGGCGGCGGCCAGGCCAACGTGACCGTCATCGAGCGCCTCTGATGCACGCGCCGGACAACCACTGGGACGCCGAGACCGACCTGTGCGTCGTGGGGTTCGGCGCCGCCGGAGCGTCCGCGGCCCTCGAAGCCACCGACGCGGGCGCCGACGTCCTCGCCCTGGACCGCTTCGGTGGCGGCGGCGCCACCGCCCTGAGCGGGGGAGTCGTCTACGCCGGCGGCGGCACCGCGCAGCAGCGCGCCGCCGGGGCGCGCGACACCCCCGACGCCATGTACGCCTACCTCAAGGCCGAGACCCAGGGCGTGGTGAGCGATGCGCTGCTGCGCAGATTCTGCGCGGACAGCGCCGCGAACCTGGCCTGGCTGGAGGAGAAGGGCGCGGTCTTCGAGGGCACCCTCTGCCCGTTCAAGACCTCCTACCCCACGGACGACTACCTCCTCTACCACTCCGGCAACGAGCAGTTCCCGCCCTACCGCGACGCGGCACCGCCCGCACCCCGCGGCCACCGCACCAAGGCCAAGGGGCTCGCCTCGGGCAAGGTGCTCTTCGGGCACCTCGCCGCGGCGGCCCGCGCCCGCGGCGTCACCCTCGTCCCCCGGGCCCGCGCACGGCGCCTGATCCTCGACGGGGACCGGGTCGTCGGCGTGGAATACACCCAGCTGACCGGCGCCGCGGCCCGCGCGCACCGGGCGCTGTCCGCACCCCTGGGCAAGGGCAGCAACTACTACCCGCAGGGCGTGGGCGCCCTCGTCGGCGCGGTGCGGCGGCTGGAGGCACGCGCCGCGACCTTCACCGTACGGGCCCGGCGCGGAGTGGTCCTCGCCGCCGGCGGCTTCGCCTTCAACCCCCGGATGCTGACCGAACACGCCCCGCAGTACCTGCCGGGCCGGCCGCTCGGCACCATCGGCGACGACGAATCCGGCATCCGGCTGGGCACCTCCGCGGGCGGCGCGACCGCGCATCTGGACCGGGTGTCGGCCTGGCGCTTCTTCTCCCCGCCCACCTCGCTCGGCCGCGGCCTGCTCGTCGACCGAACGGGCCGGCGCATCTGCAACGAACTGCTCTACGGCGCGGCCATCGGCGACCACATGGTCAACCGCCACGACGGACACGCCTACCTGGTCGTCGACCGGGCGATCTGGGAACGGGCCAGGAAGGAGCTGCGCACCCAGACTGTCTTCTTCCAGAAGGCACAGATGGGCTATCTGTTCGCCCTCGGCCACGACAAGGCCGCCACCCCCGCGGCCGCCGCGGCCCGCGCCGGAATCTCCCCCGACGGGCTGGTGCGGACGCTGGAGGCCTACAACGCGGCGGCGCGGGAGGGCCGCCCGGACCCTCTGGGCAAGCCCGCGGAGTACGTCCAGCCGCTGGCCGGCGGCCCGTACTACGTCCTGGACTGCTCGCTCGGCAGCTCGCTGTTCTACCCCTGCCCGATGATCACCCTCGGCGGCCTGCGGGTGCACGACGACTCCGGGCAGGTGCAGCGCCCGGACGGCTCGGTCATCGACGGGCTGTACGCCGCGGGCCGCAGCGCGGTGGGAGTCTGCTCGCACAGCTACGTCAGCGGCCTGTCGATCGCCGACGCGGTGTTCTCCGGACGCCGCGCCGGCGCCCACGCCGCCGCCCGCTGACCGGGCGGCGGCGAAACCGGCCGGGTCAGCGCAGCAGATGGGCGCGGACCCGGCCCACGGTTTTCGCGTCCAGCCCCAGGCCCTCGGTGACATAGCCCTGGATGCCGCCGTACTCCCGCCGCAGCTCGCCGAGTCCCGCGTCCAGATAGGTTCTGCGGACCTCCTGGAGCGGCCGCAGCAGATCCGTGTCCCGCATCATCCCGGCCTTCTTCAGCCCGGCGTTGACCTTGGCGTCCGCCGGGCGCCGGAGGGCGTTGGAGAGCAGATAGTCCCGCTCGGCGGCGGCGTGCGGGACGCCGAGCAGGCGCAGCAGGACGTAGCTCAGCCAGCCGGTGCGGTCCTTGCCCGAGGTGCAGTGGAAGAGCAGCGGCAGCCGGCCGTCGCGCGCGATGTCCTCGAGGGTCGCCGCGAACCGGGCGCGGTTGCGGGCGTTGCTGACGAAGCCCGGGTAGATCTCCTGCATCCGCCGCTCGGCCCGGCCGCCGCCGAGCCGTTTCCGCTGCTCGGCCGGGTCCTTGGTGGCGACGGCCGACTGCATCGCCTGGAACAGCCCGGTGTCGCCGACCGGCCGGGAGATCACCTCCAGGCCGTGCGGCAGCCGGTCCCGGCCGTCGAACCGCAGCTCCGCCGGGACGCGCAGATCCACGACCGTGCGCAGACGGAGACCGGCCAGCGTGCGCAGATCGGCCGGGGTCAGCTCGGCGAGGGAGCCGGAGCGGAACAGCCGGCCGTAGCGGACCTCGCGGCCGTCGGCGGTGCGGTAGCCGCCGAGATCGCGGACGTTGACCGCGCCCTGCAGCGCTATGCGGCGGACGCGGACCGGGGCGGCGGACGGGGTGTGCTTCGTGGCCGAAGGGGTGTCGTCGGGCCCCGACTCGCAGGCGGTGAGCCCGCCGAGGGTGAGGGCGGATCCGAAGAGGAGGGTGGTGGCGCGGCGACGGGTGGGGAACACGCGACGGCTCCTGGGCAGAGGGGATGGAGGGGTCCCGTCCCGAACCGGCGGCACGGCGGCGGTCGGCGGACCGCGGCCCCGACGCGGGTCCGGGACGAGGGGGCCGGACGTCGTCCGGCAGGCCCGGATCAGCGGGGCAGGGACGCCAGCGTCGCCCGCGCCTCGGTCATGATCCGGTCGACGAGCTCCGCGCACGACGGCAGATCGTCGATCAGCCCGGCGACCTGGCCGGAGGCCATCACACCGAGGTCGGTACGGCCGTCGACCATCGACGCCTTCATCAGCATCGGGGTGTTGGCCGCGAGCAGCACCTGACTCCAGGTCAGGTCCTTGCCGTGCTTCATCGCCAAGCCGTCGCTGATCATCTGCGCCCAGCTCAGCCCGGACAGCTTCCTGAACGACGCGGCGTGCCGTACCGCCTTGAGCAGCGCGGCGGCGCGCCCGGACTTCTCCAGCGCCGCGACCAGCTCGCTGCGCAGCATCCGGTGCGGCAGGCCGTCCACCTTGGTGGTGACGGTGATGTCCTTGACGGACGCTTCCAGATAGCGGGCCTGGACGGCCCCCGGCACGGTGCTGTCCGAGGTCAGCAGGAAGCGGGTGCCCATGGCGATGCCGGCCGCGCCGTAGGAGAGGGCCGCGACCAGCCCCCGGCCGTCGAAGAAGCCGCCCGCGGCGATCACCGGGATGTCCACGGCGTCCACGACCTGGGGGAGCAGGACCGTGGTGGCGACGTTCCCCGTGTGGCCGCCGCCCTCACCGCCCTGGACGATGACCGCGTCGGCGCCCCAGGCCGCGACCTTCTCGGCGTGCCGGCGGGCGCCGATGGACGGGACGACGATGACGCCCGCGTCCTTGAGCCGGGCGATCAGCTCGCGCGAGGGGGCCAGCGCGAACGAGGCAACCCGTACGCCCTCCTCGACGATGACGGCCACGCGTTCGGCGGCATCGCCCGCATCCGCCCGCAGATTGACGCCGAACGGCGCGTCCGTGCGGGCGGCGACCTCGCGCACGGCGGCCCGCAGCTGACCGGGCGTCATGGTGGCCGAGGCGAGGATGCCGAGCGCGCCCGCATGGGCGGCGGCCGAGACCAGCCGTGGCCCGGCCACCCATCCCATGCCGGTCTGCACGATCGGATGCCGCACCCCGACCAGCTTCGTCAGCGGCGTCACGATGCCCGCACCGCTCGCCTCGGCCGCGCCGTTCGCCTCGCCCGTGCCGCCGGCCTCCTCCGCGCCGTTCGCCTCGCTCACGAGGGCACCTCGCGGTCGCGCAGCCCCTTCGGGTCGATGACCTCGCGGATCAGCCGCAGCTCCTCGGGGGTGGGCTCGCGCGTGCAGGGCACCTCGTCGGGCCGGGTGAGCGGGAAGCCGGTTGCCTCCTGGACCTCCTCCGCCGTCACGCCGGGGTGGAGGGAGGCCAGGCGCATGGCGCGGTCCGGGGTCTCGAAGTCGAAGACGCCGAGATCGGTGACGACGCGCGGGATGCGGTGGTAGCGGGTCGCCGACGGACCGGCGGCGGCCGCGCTGTCGTAGCCGACGCCGCTGATCATGTCGACCTTCTCCACGAAGACCCGCGTGGAGTGCTTGGGAACCCAGTAACTGACCGGATTGTTGAGGGTGTTGACGGGGGCGCCGCGCACGCCCAGGAGCTGCCGGGCGGGCCGCTGCCAGTCGCCGATGCAGGAGATGTTCTGGTTGCCGAAGCGGTCGATCTGGCTCGCTCCCATCATGACGTGGCGCCTGCCGCCGGTGACCATGGCCAGATGCTGGCGGTAGGGCAGCCAGCCCTCGGGTTCCCCGTCGAGCCCGACGATCATCGCCTCGCCGTCGGTGAGGAGAAGATCGGGGGAGAAGGTCCGTTTGGCCAGGCGGGCGCCGATGGACGGGATCAGGCCCATGGGGCTGGCGAGCACCTCACCGTTGTCCCGCCAGGCGTCGGCGCAGGCGACCGCGCAGTACTCGGCGCGTGTCGACGCATCGGTCGTCGTGCTCACTTCTGCTCCTCGTGCCAGGTCTGGACCGCGGACTGGTAGGTCTTCTCGTCCCCGTGCAGGAACCGCTCGGCGAATTCGGGCCAGGGGGTGGTGGCGTACAGCTTCTGAAAGGGCTCGTCGCGGCCGTAGTCGGGGACGCAGGAGGTGAAGTGCGCGCCGTTGGGGGTCTCGACGACTCCGGTGACCGCGTGCCGCTTGACGAGCAGGGTCTGCGGGACGGCGCCGGCGAAGGAGTCCACCAGCCGCTCGCAGGAGAGGTAGGCGCGGTCGGCGGCCTCGCAGAACAGGTCGTCGAAGTACGGGTCGGGGCCCAGGTACTGGCCGTTGCCGAGCCGGTCGGCGCGGTTGACGTGCACCAGGGCCGCGTCCAGGCGCAGGGCGGGCATCGCGACGAACGTCTCGCCGTCCTCGTACGGTGAGGTCACCGTCTTCAGCTCGGGGTTGACGCGCATGACGTCGGAGCCGAGGCCGGCGCGTACGGGGAGGAAGGGCAGACGGTTCGCGGCGGCGTGCAGGCCCCACATGAACATCGCCTCGTCGACCTCCGTCAGCGCGAAGGCGCCGCGCTGGCGGGCCGCCCGGAAGTGCGGTTCGAGGGGGATGGAGTCGAGGGTCGCGAAGGGGGCGACCAGCTTGCGGATCTTCCCGGCGGCGGCGAGCAGTCCGACGTCGGGACCGCCGTACGAGACGACGGTGAGATCGGTGATCTCGGAACGGAGCAGCGCCCGCACCAGCGCCATCGGTTTACGGCGCGAACCCCAGCCGCCGATGCCGAGGGTCATTCCGCTGCGCAGGCGGGAGACGACGTCCTCGGGCGTCATGGTCTTGTCGGTCATGAGCGGTCCTCCTTGCTCTCTGCCGCGCTCCGGGTGCCGAAGGTGTCGCGGACGCGGTCGGCGACCCCGCTGAGGTTCGCCTCGAAGGTGAAGCCCTGCTCGAAGCGGTAGCTGCGGTGTACGTCGACGGGGTCGATGCCGTTGATGGCGGCCTTGGCGAGGCGGATGAGGCTGCCGTCCTTGCGGGCGATTTCGCGCGCCAACTCCCTTGCCGTGTCGGTGAGTTCCTCGCGCGGTACGACCTTCCAGACCGAGCCGTGGGCGTGCAGTTCGGCGGCGGTGGCGGTGCGCGAGGTGTAGTAGAGCGCGCGCATCAGATGCTGGGGGACCAGCCGGGCCAGGTGCGTGGCCGCGCCGAGCGCGCCGCGGTCCAGCTCCGGCAGGCCGAAGGTGGCGTCCTCGCTCGCCACGATCGCGTCCGCGTTCCCGACGAGGCCGATGCCGCCGCCCAGACAGAAGCCGTGCACCGCGGCGACCACGGGCACCTCGCACTCGTAGACCGCCGAAAACGCTTCCGCGCAGCCACGGTTGGCGCCGATCAGCGCGCCGTGGCCGCCGGACGCGGTGTCCCGCTGCATCTCCTTGATGTCGACGCCCGCGTTGAAACCGCGGCCCTGGGCGGCGAGCACGACACAGCGGATGTCGGGGTCGCGGCCGGCCGCCCGGACCGCGTCCGCGAGGTCGTACCAGCCCTGCACGGGAAGGGCGTTGACCGGCGGGAAATCGACGGTGACGACCGCGATGCCCTCGTCCGGCCTGGAGGTGGAGACACCCATGAGCAGATCAGCTACCTTTCCACCAAGCGTTTGTTAGGTAGCGAAGTTAGCAGCGGATCGCGCGCTGCGGGAGGGGTGTCACATGAGCCTGACCCTCGATCTGGACGGACAGGTGGCCGTCGTCACCGGCGGCACCAGGGGCGTCGGCGCGGGAATCGCCCGCGCATTCCTCCAGGCCGGAGCCACCGTCGTGATCTGCGCCCGCAGACCACCCGACACACCCGTCGAAGCCGGCGGCCGCACCGCGCACTTCCACCCCCTCGACCTGCGCGACCCGGCCGCCGTACGGGACTTCTTCCCCCGCGTCGCGGCCGACCACGGCCGACTGGACTGCCTGGTCAACAACGCCGGAGGCACCCCCTACCGCCTCCTCGGCGAAACCGACGCCGCACGGCACACCCGGGTCCTCGAACTCAACCTCACCGCGCCGATGACCGCCTCGCTCGCCGCCTACGAGGTGATGCGCACCCAGCCCGACGGCGGTTCGATCATCATGATCGGCAGCGTCAGCGGCACCCGCCCCTCACCCGGCACCGCCGCCTACGGCGCCGCCAAGGCCGGCCTGGACAACCTCGCCCGCTCCATGGCCGTCGAATGGGCGCCGACGGTCCGCGTCAACACCCTCGTCCTGGGCATGGTGCGCACCGAACTCTCCGCCCTGCACTACGGCGACGAGGCGGGCATCGCCGCCGTCGGCGCCACCGTGCCCCTCGGCCGGCTCGCCGAACCCGCCGAGATCGGCGACGCCTGCGTCTTCCTCGCCTCCGACCGCGCCGGCTACCTCAGCGGCGCCTCCCTGCTCGTCCACGGCGGCGGCGAACGCCCCGCCTTCCTCGACGCCGCCACCGTCAACCACCCCAAGGAGAACCAGCAATGACCGGAATCTGCGCCGGACGCGTCGCCGCCGTCACCGGAGCCGGCCGGGGCCTGGGCCGCGCACACGCCCTCGCCCTCGCCGCCGAAGGAGCCTCCGTAGTCGTCAACGACCTCGGCGTGGCCGCCGACGGAGCCGGCACCTCCGCCGGACCCGCCCAGCGCGTCGTCGACGAGATCCGCGCCCTCGGCGGCCAGGCCGCCGCCCACACCGGCGACATCA
The DNA here is from genome assembly GCF_044544985.1 of Streptomyces sp. NPDC053427. NCBI lineage: Bacteria > Bacillati > Actinomycetota > Actinomycetes > Kitasatosporales > Streptomycetaceae > Streptomyces > Streptomyces sp. NPDC053427. The sequence goes on from NZ_JBITYA010000001.1 coordinate 820,653, forward strand.
CCACCACCGACGGCGCCGCCTCCCTCGTCGCCACCGCCCTCGACTCCTTCGGCCGCCTCGACACCCTCGTCAACAACGCCGGATTCCTGCGCGACCGGATGCTCGTCAACCTCGACGAGGACGACTGGGACGCGGTCATGCGGGTCCACCTCAAGGGCCACTTCCTGCCGCTCAAGCACGCCGCCGGACACTGGCGCGCCGAGGCCAAGGCCGGCCGGACACCCGACGCCCGGGTCGTCAACACCAGCTCGGGCGCCGGACTCCTCGGCAGCGTCGGCCAGGGCAACTACGCCGCCGCCAAGGCCGGGATCATCGGCCTCACCCTCGTCGCCGCCGCCGAAATGGGCCGCTACGGCGTCCAGGTCAACGCCCTCGCCCCGGCCGCCCGCACCCGGATGACCGAGCAGACCTTCGCCGAGACCATGGCCGCGCCCGCCGAGGGGGAGTTCGACGCGATGGCCCCCGAGAACGTCTCCCCGCTGGTCGTCTGGCTGGCCTCCGCCGCCAGCGACGGCGTCACCGGCCGGGTCTTCGAGGCCGAGGCCGGCCGGATCACCGTGATGGAGGGCTGGCGGCCGGGCCCCACCGCCGACAAGGGCGCCCGCTGGACCCCGGCCGAGGCCGGCGAGACCGCCCGCAAGCTCCTCGCCGCCGCCGAGCCGCCGCAGCCGGTGTACGGGGCGCGCTGAGCGGCGCCGGCCGGGCGGGGCGGGGCCGGGGCGCCGGCGGGCCGTCGGCCTCGTCCCACCCCGCCCGGCCGGGCCGACGCCAGGGGCCACGACTGATCGGCATCACCTCACGTCGCCGAAATCCCGCTCAGCGGGAACGCGCGCTCCCCGCCCGCAGGCCACCCCGCTTAGCCTCCCCGGACGAACCGACCGCCCCGCGGAGGACCACCCCATGCTCAGTGACCGCCAACGGCACCTCGCGGCAGAACTGCTGCGGGACGCCGAGCGCAGCGGCACCCCCGTCGCTCCCCTCGTCGACGCCTTCCCGGGCATCGACGCCGAGGACGCCTACGAGATCCAGCTGATCAACATCCGGCAGCGGTGCGCCGCCGGCGCCACCGTCACCGGCCACAAGGTCGGACTGTCCTCCCCGGTCATGCAGCAGATGATGGGCGTCGACGAACCCGACTACGGCCACCTCCTCGACGGCATGGCACTGCACCGGGACCGGCCCGTACCTGCCGCCCGCTACTGCGCCCCGCGCATCGAGGTCGAGGTCGGCTTCGTCCTCGGCGACGATCTGCCGGGCGAGGAATGCACGGTGGCCGATGTGCTCGCCGCCACCGAACGGGTCGTACCCGCCCTGGAGTTGATCGACAGCAGGATCCGCGACTGGCAGATCGCGCTGCCCGACACCATCGCCGACAACGCCTCCTCCGCCGGCTATGTCATCGGCGACGGCCGCGACCCGCGCGAGCTCGACCTCAAGGCCATCGACGCGGTACTGCGCGACGACCGGCAGGAGCTCGCCGCGGGCCGCAGCGACGCCGTACTCGGCGACCCGGCCCGCTCCGTCGCCTGGCTCGCCCGCACCGTCGCCCGCTTCGCAGTGCCCCTCAGGAAGGGCCACCTGGTCCTGCCCGGCTCCTGCACCCGCGCCGTCGCGGTGACGGCCGGAGCGACCTTCACCGCCGAGTTCACCGGGCTGGGCTCGGTCTCCCTCTCGTTCATCTGAGGTGATGATGACCAGCAAGACCACGCCGTCGGACAACACCACGCCGTCGGACAAGACCACGCCCTCCGACAGGACCAGGCGCAAGGCCACCGCCGCGATCGTCGGATCCGGCAACATCGGCACCGACCTGCTCCACAAGCTGCAACGCTCCCCACTCATCGAACCCCGCTGGATGATCGGCGTCGACCCGGACAGCGAGGGACTCGCCCGCGCCCGCAGCGCCGGCCTGGAAGCCAGCCACGAGGGCGTCGACTGGCTGCTCGCCCAGGACGAGACGCCCGACCTCGTCTTCGAAGCCACCTCCGCCTCCGTCCACCGGGCCAACGCCCCGCGCTACGCCGAGCGCGGCATCAAGGCCGTCGACCTCACCCCGGCCGCCGTCGGCCCCGCCGTCGTCCCGCCCGCCAACCTCCGCGAGCACCTCGACGCCCCCAACGTCAACATGATCACCTGCGGCGGCCAGGCCACCATCCCCATGGTGTACGCGGTCTCCCGGGTGGTCCCCGTCCCGTACGCGGAGATCGTCGCCTCGGTCGCCTCCGTCTCCGCCGGCCCCGGCACCCGCGCCAACATCGACGAGTTCACCCGCACCACCTCGCGCGGCATCGAAACCATCGGCGGCGCCGCCCGCGGCAAGGCGATCATCATCCTCAACCCCGCCGAACCACCCGTCATCATGCGCGACACCGTCTTCTGCGCCCTCCCCGAGGACGCCGACCGGGCCGCCATCGCCCAGTCCGTCAAGGAGATCGCCGAGCAGGTCGCCACGTACGTACCCGGCTACCGCCTGCGCACCGAGCCGCAGTTCGACGATCCTTCGCCGGTCAGCGGCGGCATGGCCCGGGTCGCGATCTTCCTGGAGGTCGAAGGCGCCGGTGACTTCCTGCCGCCGTACGCAGGCAACCTCGACATCATGACCGCCGCCGCCACCAAGGTCGGCGAGGAGTTCGCGAAGGGCATGCAGGCATGAACACCGACTCCGGCACCACCACCGACTCCGGCACGGGCACCGTCCCCGGCACCCCCACGGGCTCCGGCACCAAGACCTACTCCGACACCCTCGACATCCGCGTCACCGACTCCTCCCTGCGCGACGGTTCGCACGCCAAGCGGCACCAGTTCACCGGCGAGGACGTACGGTCGATCGTCGCGGCCCTCGACGGCGCGGGCGTCCCCGTCATCGAGGTCACCCACGGCGACGGACTCGGCGGCTCGTCCTTCACCTACGGCTTCTCCAGGACCCCCGAGCAAGAACTCATCAAGATCGCCGTGGACACCGCCCAGGAAGCGAAGATCGCCTTCCTCATGCTGCCCGGCCTCGGCGTCAAGGACGACATCCGCACCGCCCACGGCAACGGCGCGCAGATCTGCCGGATCGCCACCCACTGCACCGAGGCCGACATCTCCCTCCAGCACTTCGGACTCGCCCGCGACATGGGCCTGGAGACCGTCGGCTTCCTGATGATGGCGCACTCCACCACCCCCGAAAAGCTCGCCCGGCAGGGCCGCATCATGGCCGATGCGGGCTGCCAGTGCGTCTACGTCGTCGACTCGGCCGGCGCCATGGTCATGGACGACGTCACCGACCGCGTCGCGGCACTGGTCGCCGAGCTCGGCGACGACGCCCAGGTCGGCTTCCACGGACACGAGAACCTGGCCCTGGGAACCGGCAACTCCCTCGCGGCCATCAAGGCGGGAGCGCTCCAGATCGACGGCTCCACCCGCCGCCTCGGCGCGGGCGCCGGCAACACCGCCGTCGAGGCACTGGTCGCGGTCTGCGCCAAGATGGGTATCCGCACCGGCATCGACGTACTCAAGATCATCGACGCGGCCGAGGACGCGGTCCGCCCCGTCATGGACGACGAGTGCCGACTCGACCGGCTCGCCCTGCTGATGGGGCACGCCGGCGTCTACTCCAGCTTCCTCAAACACGCCTACCAGCAGGCCGAACGCTACGGCGTCTCCGGCGCCGACATCCTGCTGCGGGCGGGCGAACGCCGCCTCGTCGGCGGCCAGGAGGACCAGCTCATCGACATCGCCGTCGAACTCGCGGCACGGAAGTAGAGGGAGAGAGACGATGACCGCACTCAACGAAGAGGCCCGTGTCATCGAGGCGGCCGCGCCGCCCACCCGGTTCGCCCGGGGCTGGCACTGTCTCGGCCTCGCCGACACGTTCAAGGACGGGGCGCCGCACGAGATCGAGGCGTTCGGCACCCGACTCGTCGTCTTCCAGGGCGCCGACGACGGCGAACTGCACATCCTCAACGCCTACTGCCCGCACATGGGCGGCAACCTCGCCCGCGGCACCGTCAAGGGCGACACCGTCGCCTGCCCCTTCCACGACTGGCGCTGGTCCGGCAACGGCCGCTGCGCCGGCATCCCGTACGCCCGCCGCGTCCCGCCGCGCGCCCGCACCCGCGCCTGGACCTCCCTCGAACGCAACCAGCAGCTCTACGTCTGGCACGACCCCGAGGGCAACCCGCCGCCCCCCGAGGTCACCATCCCCGAAATCGAGGGCATCGGCTCCGCCGACTGGTCCGGCTGGTCCTGGAATTCCCTCCGCGTCGAGAACTCCAACTGCCGCGAAATCGTCGACAACGTCGTCGACATGGCCCACTTCTACTACATCCACTACTCCTTCCCCACGTACTTCAAAAACGTCTTCGACGGCCATGTCGCCACCCAGTACATGGAATCGACCCCTCGCGGCGACATCGACCTCGGCACCCTCTCCTCCACCGGTGAACTGCGCTCCGACGCCTCGTACTACGGCCCCTCCTACATGATCGACAAACTCTGGACCGACGCCGGCGACGCGGGCGAGATGGAGTCCGTCCTGATCAACTGCCATTACCCGATCGACGAGAACAGCTTCCTGCTGATGTACGGCGCGAGCGTCAAAAAGCTCCCCGGCATGAACGACGAACAGGCCGCCGAGGCCGCCCGGCTCGCCTCCGAAGGCCTCAGGATCGGCTTCGAGCAGGACGTCGAGATCTGGCGGAACAAGACCCGGATCGATAATCCGCTCCTCACCGAGGAAGACGGCCCGGTCTACCAACTCCGCCGTTGGTACGAGCAGTTCTATGTGGACGTCGCCGACGTCAAGGACGAAATGGTGCGCCGCTTCGAGTTCGAGATCGACACCACCCGGGCCAACGCGGCCTGGCAGGCCGAGGTCGCGGACAACCTCGCCCGCCGCGCGGCCGGGGCCTGAGATGCGGCCCGTGGCCTGCGGGACCTGCGGAAATCAGGTCCTGTGCGAGAAATTCAGCCCCGCCCACACCCAGGTGCAGTGGACCACCGACGCCGCCGGGACCTGCCCGCGGATCCGCGCCCGGGTGGCGGCGGGCGAACTGAGCGCCCGGGTGCGTTCCTGCGACGCGCTGCGCGAGAGCATCGCCCGCGCCGTCGAGAACGGGACGCTGGTGGTCGCCGACAAGGACGGGAACGTGGACGGGGATGCGCACGGGGACGGGGACGGGAATGCGGACGCGAACGTGGACAGGAAAGTGGACGGGAACGCGGCGGTGGCCGATACCTGCGAAGCGTCGGCGGTGACCGATGGCTGAGCCGCGTACGCACCGGCTGGTGATCGCCGAGGTGATCGAGGAGACCGCCGACGCCCGCTCCCTGGTCTTCGAAAGTGCACCCCAACTCCGTTACCGGCCGGGCCAGTTCCTCACATTCAATCTGCCCGGCGCGAACGGGGAAGCGGTGACGGCCCGCTGCTACTCCCTCGCCAGCTCCCCGCACACCGGCGAACCGATGAAGGTCACGGTCAAACGGGTCCCCGGCGGCCACGGCTCCAACTGGCTGTGCGACCACGCCGCACCCGGCACCGAACTGGAGGTCCTGCCACCCGCCGGTACGTTCACCCCGTCCGGCCTGGATGCGGACCTCCTGCTGATCGCCGGCGGCAGCGGCATCACCCCGGTGATATCGATCGTCAAATCCTCGCTGACCCAGGGCCGGGGCCGGCTCGCCCTCCTCTATGCCAACCGCGCCGAATCCACCGTCATCTTCCGCGACGAACTGCGGGAGCTGGCCGAGGACTACCCGGACCGGCTCCAGGTGTTCCACTGGCTGGAGAGCCTCCAGGGCCTGCCCGCCGCGGACCGGCTGGCCGCCGCGCTCGCCCCGTACGCGGGCCGAACCGCCTACCTGTGCGGCCCGCAGCCCCTGATGGACGCCGCCGAGGAAGCCCTGCGCGCCCTCGGCGCGACCCGCGACCAGCTGCACCGCGAACGGTTCTTCTCCCTCAGCGGCGCCGCATTCGGGACCTCGTCCACAGCCGGCCCGCCCGTATCGGCTGCGGCCGACACGGCCGAGGCGACCGGCACGGCTGACACCGCCGACACGACCGGCATGGCCGAGGCGACCGGCACCGCCCAGGTCGAACTCGACGGCGAGACCCACGAGATCAACTGGTCGTCGGGCACCCCCCTCCTCGACGCGCTGCTCGCCGCCGGGGTCGACGCCCCGTACTCCTGCCGGGAGGGCGCCTGCGCCGCCTGTACGTGCCGACTACTGGACGGCGAGGTGAAGATGACACGCAATGAAGTACTCGACGAGACCGACCTCGCGGACGGCTACATCCTGGCCTGCCAGAGCCTGCCCCTCACCAACCAAGCCAAAATCACCTACACATGACCCTCGCCCACCACCAACACACAGCCCTCGCCCACCAACGAGCCGTGACTACTCTCCGTATCCACCCGGGAACCAATCACTCTCCGTAATCGTTGCCGGAATATGAGGAGGCAGCGCAAGGCCAAGCGGTGGGACCAGGCGCCCCGAGTCGGACGCCCCGGCCGTCACGGCGGCCGTCACAGCCACACTCGACGTCCTGGCGGTCGGCCGCTCGACGCCCCGGCCCTCACGGCGACCGCCGCCGCCACTCGCTGTCGCCGTCGCCGCCATTCGCTGTCGCCGTCACAGCCACTCGCTGTCCCGGATCCAAGCCATCGTGCTGTCCATCGCGGCGGGCGACAGCCTCGGCCCCGCCGGGGCGGCGGGACGGGGCGGCTTCTGTGGTTTTCCCGTCCGCCGCCCCGGCCCGAACAGTGACTGCCACACCGACCGCGCACAGTCCGTCACGGCAGGCACCAGGCGCTCCAGTTCGCGATGCGCCCCGTTGCCGGACAGGGAGATCGCGGCGATCGCCCGGCCCGCCCCGCGCAGCGGTACGGCCACACATGACACGCCCCGGTACGCCTCCTCACGATCGAAGGCGACGCCGCGCCGACGTGCCGAGATGAGCTCGCCGTGCAGCGCCTGCGGGCGGCTGAGGGTGCGCGGCGTGCGGGCCCGCAGCCCGCGCCGGATCACCTGCTCCACCAGCGCATCGTCGCTGAACGCCAGGATCGCCTTGCCCGCCGCGGTGCAGTAGGCGGGCAGCCGGCCGCCGACCCGCGAGGGCACCGCGGTGTCCATCGCCCCGCCGATCCGTTCCACCACGACCACCTCCGCATCGTCCAGCACCGCCAGATGCACCAGATGCCCGGTGGACTCATGGAGTTCGTGCAGATGCGGCAGGGCCGCCCGGCGCAGCCGGTGGTGATGGGAGGCCAGCGCCCCCAGCTCCAGCATCCCCATGCCGAGGCGGTAGCCGCGGCCCTCCCGCTCCAGCCAGCGCAGCTGCATCAGCTGGTCGAGGATGCGGTGCGCGGAGGATCTGGGCACCCCCGAGCGCTCCACCACTTCGGTCAGGGTGAGGCGCGGATCCGTGCTGCTGAACGCGCTCATCACCCGCGCGGCCTTCTCCAGCAGCGACGGCGGCGGGCAGTCGCCCTCGAGGGACTGCTGCGTCATCGGTGTACCTCCACGGAATCCCACAGAACGGCCGGAACGGCGCAACACCCCGGCGTTGCACCCCTGGTACGGACCGGAGCAGGGCCGTGACCAGGTTTTTCCGGGGTTGCGGGGAGACTGCCAGCCCTCCCGCTGAGTGGGAAGAGGGTATTTCGTTTCGGAATAGTAAAGCGTAGGTTCCCCCTACCCCTGCCGCGGGACGGAGCGGCAGGGGCCCATCCCGTACGACCCGAGAGGGGATGCGCATGCGCGACGACGACGTACTCGCAGCGGTCCGCGAACTCGCCCCGGCCCTGCGTGAGCGGGCCGCGGAGGCCGAGACGCTCCGCAAGGTGCCCGAGACGTCCATCAAGGACCTGGAGGAGACCGGCTTCTTCCGGCTGCTTCAGCCGCAGGCCTACGGCGGACTGGCCGCCGACCCGCTGGTCTTCTACCGCTGCGTCAAGGACATAGCCAAGGCCTGCGGTTCGACCGGCTGGGTCGCCTCCGTCGTCGGCGTCCACCCCTGGCACGTGGCGCTCTACGACCGCCGCGCCCAGGACGAGGTGTGGGGCGAGGACCCGCACACCCGGATCTCCTCTTCGTACGCCCCCACCAGCGACGTCACCCCGGTCACGGGGGGTTTCAAGGTCTCCGGCCGCTGGCACTTCTCCTCCGGCTGCGACCACACCGACTGGGCGCTGCTCGGCGGCCTGGTCACCGACAGCGACGGCAAGCCGGTCGAGGTCTACACGTTCCTGGTGCCGCGCACCGACTACCGCATCGTCGATGTCTGGGACACCGTCGGCCTGCGCGGCACCGGCAGCAACGACATCGTCATGGAGGACGTCTTCGTCCCCGAGCACCGGGCCCTCGGCTTCGGCCCGGTCAGCGCGCTCGACTGCCCCGGCCACCGGGTCCACCCCGAACCCCTCTACCGGCTGCCGTACGCATCCGTCTTCACCACCACCATCTCGACGCCGATCGTCGGCATCGCGGAGGGGGCGTACGAGGGCTATGTCGCCGCCACGCGGGAGCGGTTCCGGGTCTCGTACGGCCAGAAGGTCGCCGAGGATCCGTTCGCCCAGGTGCGGATCGCCCGCGCCGCCAGCGACATCGACGCCGCATGGCTTCAACTGACGCGGAACATCGGCGAGTTGTACGAGCTGGCGGTGCGGGGTGAGGAGCTGCCGATGGGGCTGCGTACCCGCGCCCGCCGCGACCAGGTGCTCGCCACCGAGCGGGCGGTCGCCGCGGTGGACCTGCTGATGGAGAACGCCGGTGGCAGCGCCATGCGCGCCGGCCCGAACGCCGTCCAGCGCGCCTGGCGCGATGTCCACACCGGCCGCGGCCACGCCGCCAACGACCCCGAGCGGGCGCTGGTCCACTTCGGCCAGGGTGCGCTCGGCATCGACATCCAGGACACGATGCTGTGATCACCTACGAGAGCACCTCGAAGACCGTGAAGGTCGCCAGGGCCGGCGGCCTGAGCCTGCACTACAACGAAGCGGGGCCGCGGGACGCGCCCGTGGTGATCATGCTGCACGGCGGCGGCCCCGGAGCCTCCGGCTGGTCCAACTTCGGCCGCAACATGCCCGTCTTCGCGGAGCACTTCCGTACGCTGCTGATCGACCAGCCGTGTTACGGCGCCTCCGACAAGCCCGAGCCGGACAAGGACTTCTTCTCCTTCGCCGCCGATGCCGTGGCGGCGCTGATGGACCAACTCGGCCTGAAAGAAGCCCACTTCATCGGCAACTCGCTCGGCGGCGGCACCGCCACCCGGATGGCCCTCGACCATCCGGACAAGGTCGGCAAGCTCCTCCTGATGGGCCCCGGCGGCATCTCCCTCAACCTCTTCTCGCCCGACCCGACCGAGGGCATCAAGAAGCTCTTCGCCTTCAACGCCGCCGACGGCTCCGGCGAGCCCACCCGCGAGCAGATGCGGGACTTCCTGCTGACCATGGCCTACGACCCGGCGATCGTCACCGACGCCTTCGTCGAGGAGCGCTACGCGCAGGCCGTCGACCCCGACGCCCGCCTGGGCACCGCCCGGATGGGCGCGTCGTTCGCCAAGTGGCCCCAGGACACCATGCTGTGGCGCGAGGCGCACCGCATCACCCACCCCACGCTGATCACCTGGGGCCGCGAGGACCGCACCAACCCGCTCGACGGAGCGCTGGTCGCCCTCAAGACCATCCCCGATGCGCGCCTGCACGTCTTCCCGCACTGCGGCCACTGGGCACAGACGGAGCGGTTCGACGAGTTCAACCGCCTCGCCATCGACTTCTTCTCGCACTGAGTCACACCGGAAACGAGAACTCCGAGGACCTCATCATGGACATTCGCTCCCTGGGATATCTGCGCATCGAGACCGCCAAGCTCGCCGAGTGGCGCACCTACGTCCTCGACATCCTCGGGATGGCCGAGGCCGAGGGCACCACGGACGAGGTGCTCCACGTCCGTATCGACGACCGCATCCGCCGCTTCTCCTTCGTCGCCGGCGCACAGGACCGGCTCGTCGCCGCCGGCTTCGAGGTCGCGGGCGCCAAGGCGCTGGCCGAGGCTGCCGCCGAACTCGAAGCGGCCGGTGTCGCCGTCAAGCACGCCGACGAGGCCACCCTCGCCGAACGCCGCGTACAGGGCCTGATCCACTGCGACGACCCGGCCGGCAACCCCCTGGAGATCTACTGGGGCCAGGCCCAGGACCACACCCCGCTCGGCACCCCGTACGGCAACCGCTTCGTCACCGGCGATCACCTGGGCCTCGGCCATGTCGTCCTGCCCGCGCCCGACATGGACGCGGCCGTCGACTTCTACGAGAACCTGCTCGGCTTCCAGCTGCGCGACCGGATGAAGCTGCCGCCCGTCGCCGTCCCGACCGGCGAGCCGGGCCGCGACTTGTTCTGGATGAACTTCCTCAGCCCCAACGCCCGCCACCACAGCCTCGGCCTCTACCCGGGAGCCCTCCCGCCCGGCATCGTGCACTTCATGGTCGAGCTGGAGAGGCTCGACGACGTCGGCTTCTGCCTGGACCGGATGAACGAGGCGGGCATCCCGATCGCCTCCTCGCTGGGCCGGCACTCCAACGACCACATGGTGTCGTTCTACGCCCAGGCACCCGGCGGCTTCCAGGTCGAATACGGCTGGGACGGCCTGATCGTCGACCCGGCCACCTGGACCACGAAGGAGATCACCTCCGACAGCTTCTGGGGCCACCAGTGGAACGGCTGACCGAGCCCGCGGCCTTCCGCCCTGCGGCCGGGACAAGGAGCGGGACGACCCACGACAGCTGCGGAGGCCGACGATGGAAAGCGTGATCGATCCGGTGGCCTTCCGCGACATCGTCGGGCGCTTCGCCAGCGGTATCACCGTCGTCGCCACCCTCGGCGACGACGGCCGCCCGGCCGGTCTGGCCTGCCAGTCCTTCGCCTCGCTCTCCCTCGACCCGCCGCTGATCATGCTCTGCGTCGGGAAGTCCTCGACGAGCTGGCCGACGATCGAGGCCGCCGGACGGTTCGCCGTCTCCGTCCTCGCCGAGGAGCAGCGGGACGTCTGCGCCGCGCTCGGCAGATCCGGCCCGGACAAGTTCGCCGGCATCGACTGGCGCGCCTCGTCCCACGGCACCGTGCACCTCGACGGCGCCCTGGCCACCGTGGACTGCGCGCTGGAGGCCGTCCACGAGGCGGGCGACCACCTGGTCGTCACCGGCCGGGTCACCGAACTCGCCGCCCGCGACGACGGATCGCCGCTGCTGTACTTCCGCAGCGCCTACGCCGCCGGAGCGTTCTGATGCCCCTCGACGCCACGAAGCTCACGGCCGCGCCGGCCGTCCGTACCCAGGTGAGCTGGGACGACCACGATGTGCGGCTCTATCACCTCGCCCTCGGCGCGGGCGTCCCCGAGACCGACGAGCGCGAACTGGCCTATGTCTACGAGCGGCACGCCCGCGGCCTCGCCGTACTGCCCACCTTCGGCACGGTCGCGGGCGGCACCGGCGGAATCGGCTTCCAGGTCTTCGACCTGCCCGGCGCCGACATCGACCTCGCCCGGGCGCTGCACGGCGGCCAGGAGATCACCGTGCACCGCCCGCTGCCCGCCGCCGCCCGCGCCACCGCCGTCACCCGCGTCCCCGCCGTGTACGACAAGGGCAAGGCCGCCGTCATCGTCCAGGAATCCACCCTGTACGACGAGGAGGACCGCCCCCTGCTGACCCAGCGCAACCAGATCTTCGTGCACGGCGCCGGCGGCTTCGGCGGCGACCGCGGTCCCACGCACCGCGCCCCCGCCCCCAGCCGGGCCCCCGACCATGTCCTCGACGTGCCCACGCTGCGCCAACAGGCCTTGCTCTACCGCCTGACCGGCGACTGGAACCCGCTGCACGCCGACCCGGCCACCGCCCGCGCGGCCGGCTACGACCGCCCCGTCCTGCACGGCCTGTGCACCTTCGGCATCGCCGTCAAGGCCCTCACCGACCGCCTGCTGCACTGCGACCCCACCCGGATCACCGCCTGCCGCACCCGCTTCGCCGGGGTCTTCTACCCCGGCGAGACCCTGCGGCTGCACATCTGGCGGGACGCCGACGGCCTGGTGTTCCGGGCGACCTCGGCCGACCGCGACGAGGCGCCGGTACTGACCGAAGCGAGCGTCGCCCTCCGCCGCCCGCCGCACCGAACGGAGCCCCGATGAGCAAGAGCTGGGACCACACCTACGACGTGGTGGTCGTCGGATCCGGCGCGGCCGGTCTCGCCGCCGCCCTCACCGCCCGGCTACGCGGCCTGAGCGTCCTGGTGGTCGAGAAGACCGGCTTCTACGGCGGGTCCACCGCCCTGTCCGGCGGCGCCCTCTGGGTGCCGACCAACTTCCATCTGGATGCGGCGGGCCTGGGCGACACCCGGGAGAAGGCCCGCGCCTACCTCGACGCCACCGTCGGGGACCGCGTACCGGACGCCCTCAAGGACGCCTACCTCGACAACGGGCCGCGCATGGTCCGCGAGTTCCACGACCGTACGCACGTGACATTCGTCTACACCCCCGGCTACTGCGACTACTTCCCCGAGCGGCTGGGCGGCTGCCCCCAGGGCCGGTCCATCGAGCCGGCCATCTTCGACTTCAACCGGCTCGGGCCCGAAGCGCGCCGCACCATGCGCCGGGCCGGCCTGCCCACGTACGGGCTGACCATCACCAGCCACGACTTCCGCTCTCTCAACATGGTCGCCCGCACCTGGGCCGGCCGCCGCACCTCCGTCAAGGTCGGGCTGCGCGCCGCCAAGGCGCTGGCCACCCGCAGCAAACCGCTGTCGCTGGGCGAGGCGCTGATCGCCCGGATGCGGCACTCCCTCGACGGCCTCGGCGGCGACCTGTGGCTGTCCGCGCCGCTGACCGCCCTGGTCGAGGAGAACGGCCGGATCACCGGCGTACGCGTCCGCTCCGACGGCAAGGAGGTCACCGTCGGCGCCACCGGCGGCGTGGTCCTCGCCTCGGGCGGCTTCTCCCACAACCAGCGGCTGCGCGAGAAGCACCTCCCGGCCCCCACCTCGACGGTCTGGTCCTCGGCGTCGGAGGGGCAGACCGGCGACGCACTGGAACTGGGCATCGAGGCCGGTGCCGCCACCGACCTGCTCGACAAGGTCTGGGGCGCCCCCTCCGTCGTACCCCCCGGCGAACGCCCCTTCTTCCTCGTCGCCGACCGCGGTATCCCCGGCATGGTCATCGTCGACCAGGCGGGCGACCGCTACGCCAACGAGGCCGCGCCGTACAGCGATTTCGTCGACGCGATGTACGCGCACCACACCCCCGAGGCGTCCACCGTCCCCTCCTGGCTGATCCTCGACGCCCGCGCCAAGTCCCGCTATCTCTTCATGGGCCTCTTCCCCGGCCAGCCGTTCCCCAAGAAGTGGCTGGCCGACGGCTTCATCAAGAAGGCGGACTCGCTCACCGAACTGGCCGGCCGCACGGGCATCGCTCCCCAGCGGCTGACCGCCACCGTCGACCGCTTCAACGCCTTCGCCCACGCGGGCCGCGACGCCGACTTCCACCGCGGCGAAAGCGTCTACGACCGCTACTACGGCGACCCGACCCTGCCCAACCCCAACCTCGCCCCCTTGTCCAAGCCGCCCTACTACGCCGTCCCCGTACACCCCGGGGACATCGGCACCAAGGGCGGTCTGGTCACCGACGCCGCGGCCCGGGTGCTCCGGGAGGACGGCAGCCCGATCGAGGGGCTGTACGCGTCCGGCAATGTCTCCGCGGCGCCGATGGGGGAGACCTATCCGGGACCGGGGGCGACGATCGGGCCGGCCATGACGTTCAGCTGGTCGGCGGTCAACCACCTCGCCGAGACGATCCGTTCGCGCTGATGCCGAGCGCCCCACGCCGGTTCCGGCCCGGCGTGGGGCGCCCGTCCTACGGGCGGGGGCCGATGGCCTCGCCCTCGTCGTCGTACACGCTGATGGCCATGGCCGGACAGAGGTCGGCCGCGTCCAGCGCCCGCTCGTCCGCCTCGAACTCCTCCTTCACCGGGCGGGAGTGGCTCTCACCGAGGACGAACAGGTCCGGCGCGATATTCGCGCACATCCCCGACGCCATGCACTGCCGGGAATCGACCGCCGCTTTCCACGTCATCCGCGCTCACCACCCCACCGGCATGACCCGGGGGCCACGCACCAGCATCTGGCTCTTCCACACCACATCGCCGGCCAGGTGGAGGCCCGGGAACCGGGCGATGAGAGCACCGATCGCTTCCTGGAGCTCCAGTCTTGCGAGCGGCGCACCCAGGCAGTGATGCACCCCGTGCCCGAAACCCAGGTGCTGATTGCCGCCGCGGGCGATGTCCAGCGTCCCCGGCGAACCGAAGCGCAGCGCGTCCCGGTTGGCGGCTCCCACCGCGACCAGTACGGGCGATCCGGCCCGCACGAGCGTGCCGCCGACATCGATGTCTTCCTTGGCATAGCGCGGCTGGCTCGCCCCGCTGCCCAGCGGCACGAACCGCAGCAACTCCTCGACGGCGCCGCCGATCAGCTCCGGCCGGTCGCGGAGCAGGGCGAGCTGCTCGGGATGGTCCAGCAGCGCGAGAACGAAGTTGGGGATCTGGGTGGCGGTCGTCTCATGGCCCGCGACGAGGATCCCGACGCACAGATCGACGAGTTCCAGCTCGGACAGCCGGTCGTCGACATCGCGGGCGTCGATCAGCGCCGTCATCAGGTCGTCGCGGGGCGCCCGTCGGTGCTCCTCGATCAACTGGCCCATGTAGGCGCGCAGTTCCTCGAGGTTGGCGTCGAATTCCTCCGCGGTGAGCGAGCTGGTGGACAGCGCGGCATCGCTCCACACCCGGAACCGGGGCCGGTCCTCGGTCGGTACGCCGAGCAGCCGGCAGATCACCGCCACCGGGATCGGCAGCGCGTACCGGTCCACCAGATCGGCCGGCGGTCCGGCCGCTTCCAGCTCGTCCAGCAGCTCGTTCGTCAGCTCCTTGACGCCCGGCCGCAGCTTTTCGACCTGGCGGACCGTGAAGGCCTTGGCGACCAGGGAACGCAGCCGGGTGTGGTCGGGCGGGTCCATGCCCAGGATGCCGCTGGTGCGCTGGGCCTCGGACTGCCGGGGCTCGTCGTGCAGCGCCCCCTCGGCCCGGCTGAACCGCTGATCGCCCAGGACCAGCCGGGCCTCGGCGTACCGCGTGACGAGCCACGCCGGCTCCCCGTAGGCCATCCGTACTCTGAGCAGCCCGGGACGGTTGCGCGCCCGCTCGTACTCTTCGGCGAGGTCAAGGCTCTCGGGCGTATTGAAGGGGTAGGAAAGTGGTGCTGTGTCGGCCGTGGTCATCAGGACCTCCCTCATGTAAGCACCTGCTTACACAAGGTAGGCCGCTCCCTCGGGAGCGGTCAACGACGCATTACGGCCGTCATGGTGACGTGCCGTCGGAAAGGAGCGTGGCAATGGGGGAGACCCCGCACGACAACGCCCGGGACATCGTCGACGGCACCGCCGACGCCCCCGTCGGCCCGGCGAGGGAGCACCGCCGGGACGCCCAGGGCACCCGGCTGCGGCTGCTCGACGCCGCGTCGCAGCTGTTCGCCGAACGCGGCTACGAACGCGCGACCGTACGGGACATCGCCGCCCGCGCCGGCGCCAACCAGGCCCTGCTCTTCCGCTACTTCGGCTCGAAGAAAGCCCTGTTCGGAGAGGTGATGGCGCGCGGCGGCCAGGAGCAGCTGCGGACCACCCCGCCGGAGCGGCTCTTCGAGGTCGCCCTCCGCGGCATGCTCGCCGGCGAGGCGGGCGACGGCACGGTGGGCGACGGCGCGGCGAAGGACCGCTCGCTGGAGGTCTGCCTGCGCTCCATCGGCGGCAGCGACGAGATCGCGGAGGCGCTACGGGGGCTGGGAGAGGAGTACGCGGACGTGCTGGCGACCCTCTCGAACGCCGACAACGGCGATCTGCGGGCCGATCTGGCGCTCTCCTGGCTGCTCGGAATTGGCTTGATGCGTGTGGTTGTCGGAAAGGAACCCCTGGCGAGCGCCGATCCGGACACGATATGCGCGCTGGCCGGTGACGCCCTGAGCGCACTGCTGGAGGGTCTGCCGGAGCGGCCCGCGGAGGGGCCTGCGCAGGGTCGTCCTCCGCAGGGGCCGGGTCAGCCGCAGAATTCCGCCTCGATCACCTTCCCGTAGAGCTCGCCGTCCACCAGCCAGTCGCCGTTGATGTCGAACGTCAGCTGATGCCTGCCGTCCCGCGTCCCGGCCACCGCGGACACCGATCCGTTGGTGCGGCCGGTGTGCCCCCACACCGTCACCCCGCACGACAGCTCGACCGAGTCGATCCCGAGCCCGAACGCATAGCCCTCGTCCGCGGGCACCGCGCCGTCGAACATCTCCTTCATCTGGGCGGCGGGCAGCAACGCGCCGGTCACCAGCGCGCGTTGAAAGCGATTGAGGTCATCGCCGGTGGATGTCATCTCGCCCGCCGCGCCCAGCCACGTCATGTTCTGTTCCGTCGCCTCATGGACGGGGGCGTCCGGCGCCGTGTCATGAAGCCGGGAGTAGGCGACCGGATGCGGCGCCGGCAGCCGCGGATCGGTCCCCGGGAACGAGGTCCGGTGCAGCTTGAGCGGCCTGATGATGCGCCGCGTGACCTCCTCGGCGTACGGATGGCCGGTGACCTCGCCGATCACCATCCCGGCCAGGACGTAATTGGTGTTCGCATACGAGGGGGCCTTGCCCGGACCGGACACCGGCGGATGCTGCATCGCCACCGCCACCAGGTCCTGCGGCCGGTAGCTGTCGTACCGGTGCTCGGGGAATCCCTTGCCGGAGGACTTCCGCCCGAATTCGGCGTCGTTGGCGTAGTCGAACAGGCCGCTGGTGTGGTTGAGCAGCTGCCGCAGCGTGATCCGGCGGCCGTCGTTCCCGTTGCCCCGCACGACGCCGGGCAGCCACTTCTCGACGGTGTCGGTCAGGCTCAGCCGCCCCTCGGCCTCCAGCTGGAGCAGCACGGTCGCGACGAACATCTTGGTGTTGCTGGCTGCCCGGAAGTGGTCACCGGCCGCCCACTTGCGCCCCGTAGCGGTATCGGCCGACCCCGCTGTTCCGAACCAACTGCCTTTGCCGTCATGGACAGTTGCCGCGACACCGGGCAGCCCGCCCCGCTCCACCACTGCCCGCAGCGCGGTCCTCGTGGCGTCGTGGCCGCGTCCGGCGGCCTGGGCGGGGACGGTCAGGGTGCTCGCCCCGACCGCGACGGCGGTCGTCAGGGCGAGTAAGACGGCGCGGGCGGCTCGCTGCTCCATGGCATTCCTCCGGTCGGGTCCGTGTGGCGGGAAAGACGCCGGACCCGGCAGGGAGGTTGATCAGTGGGCCCGCGGTGCCCGACGGCCGAGCTCCTCATGGATCCGCCGCAGGTGGGCGGTGAGCGTGTCCAGCCAGACGACGGCGTCGACGAGCAGCGCCGTGGAGGCGGCGTGCGCGGCGTCCCGGTCCGTGCCGTCGTCGGGCGGGGCAGCGGCCAACAGACCGCGGATGTCGAGCGGTTGGGTCTCCTGAAGCGGACGGGTGTCCTGGAAGGGGCCGGTGCCCCGGCGCGCATCGCCGGTGTCGCCCGTACACAGGTGCTCGGCGAGGGCGCGATAGCCCTCCGCCGTCCGCCCGGCCGCGTGCCGCAGCCAGTCGCCGACCGCCCGGTCGGTGATCCGTCCGGGGCGGCCGGGCAGCAGCCGCTCGCCGCGCCGGGCGTGCGCCCCGGCGGCCAGCACCGCAGGCCAGTCCGGCTGCCGGGCGGTCTCCTCCCGAGGCTCGCTCTGATACTGGGCCAGGCTCTCCTCGGCGAGGGTCAGGGCGCGATTGAGGGCGGCGATACCGGCGTCCTCGGGGCCGCCGGCGGTCCGCTCCACGACGCGTGCAGCGGTCCGCCCGACGCCCTCGGCGACGGCCGCGCACACCCCCGCCATGCTCCGGCGCAGCTCGCTGCCCGCACCCCGGGGCCAGGCCAGCAGCCCGCAGGCCAGGCCGATCAGGCTTCCGGTGAGCACATCCGCGAAGCGGGTCGGGGCCAGCTGCCACGTCACGGGGGCGACCTGCGCGAACAGCGTCGCGACGACCAGCGTGAAGCCGCCCTGCGCCCAGGCCGGGCCGCGCAACGGCCCCACGGTGAACGCCGTGAACATCACGATCGGCAGCACGACCGCGTACACCGTGTTGCGGTCCTGGACGAGCGCCAGCAGCACCCCGGCCGCCACCGCCCCGACCAGCGTGCCGACGAGCGCCCGCCGGACCACCGAGCGGGTCTCCAGACTGGTCGTGCGGGTGAGCGTCAGCGTCGCCAGCAGGACCCAGAAGCCGTGCGACAGATCGAGCACCCCGGCGATCGCCCGCGCGGCGGCCAGGCCGAGCGCGAACCGGCAGGCGTTCTGGAAGATCACCGAGCGCGGGGTGAAGTGCGTGGACAGCCGCCGCCACCACAGCTCGGGGCCGCGCGCCCGCGCGTACGTGAAGGCGTGCCCGGCGCGGTCCTCGCCGACCGTACGGTCCCCGCCCAGCAGCCGGGTCGCCAGCACCAGTACCACCGCGGAGTCCGCCGCCTGCACCGCCAGCACCCGGCGGCGCAGTGAGACCAGCCGGTCGTCGGCGCCGAGCCGCCCCAGCGCGGCCACCGCACGGCGCGCGCGCACCGGATCCAGCTCGGCCTGCAACGCCGCCGCGGAGGGCTGCGGCCGCCCGTCGCGCAGCGCGTGCGCCGCCTGCCGCGCGGCATCGCCGATCCCCCGCAGCAACGCCAGCGTCTCCGCCCGGTACGAGCCGTTCCCCCCGGCCTTGCCGTGCAGCGCCGCCAGCTGGGTCAGCAGCGTGCGGACCGCCTCGGCGGCATGCCCCATGGCCTTGTGCTTCAGGGTGGGGGAGGCGGGCAGATCGGCGGGCGGCACGCGGGACGGCCGCAGCCGGTCACCGGCCGTACGCGCCCGCGCCAGCGCGGCCTGCGGCGCGGGACCGCCATGGTGATCCGCCAGGTCCGCGGCCGCCTGCGCGGCATCGGCGAGCAGCGCGCGGAACGACGGCGTCGCCGGCTCCGGCAGGACCAGGACCTGCGCCGCGGCCAGCAGCAGCGTCCCCAGCAGGAACCCGGAGACCCGCTGGTCCAGCGTCTGGGGCGCATACGGCGGGAAGCACGGCAGGATGTACAGCAGCTGCATTCCCGGCGCCGCCCCGGCGATCCGCGGCCCCGCGATCCCGGCATAGGCGACCATGAAGCCGATGACGAGCATGCCGAGGACGGCCGCCCAGGTGTGCACCGCGAGCAGTGTGCCCAGCACGACGAGCGCCGTTCCCGCGGGGATCGCCATGAGGGTGGTGGCGGCGCGCTGCCGCCCCGACCCCGGGATCCGCGCGAGCGCGCCGAGCGAGACCACCGCGAAGGTCGAATACAGGGACGCCACCAGCGCATCGAGCCCGTAAAGGCAGAGAAAGAAGGCGGCACAGGCGGCCACCGTCACCCGCGCCGCATTGCCCACCACGGCCCGGTGTCCATGCAGACCAGGTCCGCCAGGCTCCACCCTTCCACTATTGGCCGCCCGGTGCTCCGCCGCACAGCGGGGCCCTGTCGGACTGCGCCGGGTACTGCCGGGTTTGGCGGAGCCGCCCCTGCCTACGTACAGTTCCGCCGAAGTGTGAACAGGCACTTTGCAGACAACACACAATCCCAGGAAAGCGGCGCAGCGGCGATGACGGTGACCGAAGAAGGCCGGGTCGAGGGCGCGGCCGTCGACGTGGAGCGGATGGCGATCTGCCTGAGCGTGCTCGAGGAGCTCGACGCGTTGCCGCTCGACCACCCCGACGCGATCACCATACGGCGCGCCACCGCCGGGATCTTCCGCAAGGTCAAGCAGCGCCGCCGCCAGGAGCGCCGGGCCGCCAAGACCGCCAACGACAACGCGGTCACCGCGGCCACCGCCACCGGGGCGCCCGACCGTATCGACGACGAGACCCAGGGCCTGGCCCTGGCCAGCTCCGTGACGTCCGAGATAGCCGGGATCCTCGAGCGGCCCCGGTCCTGTTACGTCTGCAAGAGCCGCTACGTCGAGGTCGACGCCTTCTACCACCAGCTGTGCCGCACCTGCGCCGCGGAGAACCGGGCGCGCCGCGATGCCCGTACGGACCTCACCGGCCGGCGCGCGCTGCTCACCGGCGGCCGCGCGAAGATCGGCATGTACATCGCGCTCCGCCTGCTGCGCGACGGCGCGCACACCACCATCACCACCCGCTTCCCCAACGACGCGATCCGGCGCTTCACGGCCATGCCGGACAGCGCGGAGTGGCTGCACCGGCTGAAGATCGTCGGAATCGATCTGCGCGACCCGGCCCAGGTCCTCGCCCTCGCCGACTCGGTGAGCGCCGAAGGCCCCCTCGACATCCTGATCAACAACGCCGCGCAGACCGTCCGCCGTTCCCCCGAGGCCTACGCGCAGCTGGTCACCGCCGAATCCGCCCCGCTGCCCGCCGGTGAGCTGCCCGCCTCCGTCGTGCTCGGCCACTTCGGCAGCGGCGCCCCCGCGGCCCTCCCCGCCGCCGCGGGCGAGAACGGCGGGCTGACCGCCGAGCGCCTCACCGCCCTCGCCCTCACCAGCGGCTCCGCCTCGCCCGCCCGGATCGAGGCGGGCACCGCCATCGACGCGGGCGGCCTCGTACCCGACCTCCACGCCAGCAACAGCTGGATCCAGAAGGTGGACGAGGTCGACCCGGTCGAGCTGCTCGAGGTCCAGCTGTGCAACATGACGGCGCCGTTCCTGCTGGTGAGCAGGCTCCGCCCGGCCATGGCGGCCTCGCCCGCACGCCGCAAGTACGTGGTCAACGTCTCCGCCATGGAGGGCCAGTTCAGCCGCGGCTACAAGGGAGCCGGCCACCCGCACACCAATATGGCCAAGGCGGCCCTGAACATGCTCACCCGCACCAGCGCCCGCGAAATGCTGGAGACCGACGGCATCCTGATGACCGCCGTCGACACCGGCTGGATCACCGACGAGCGCCCGCACCCCGACAAGATGCGCCTCGCCGACGAGGGCTTCCACGCCCCCCTCGACCTGGTCGACGGCGCGGCCCGCGTCTACGACCCGATCGTCCGCGGCGAACTCGGCGAGGACCTCCACGGCTGCTTCCTGAAGGACTACGCGCCCGCGGCGTGGTGACCCCGCGGGCCACCTGCGGTGGCGGGTCCGGCCCGCCACCGCGATCCTCGAGGGTTGAGCCGACCGGGCGGACGAGCCGAGATGTTCGTGGAGTTCGACCAGGACCCGCGCAGGCACCGCCCGTCCCCGGGCGATGAGCGGGCCACCCTCACCAGGTATCTGCACACCCAGCGCCTGACGCCGGAACGCAGGTGCGCCGGCCTCGGCCCGGCCGACCTGCTGCGCGAGCGGATCGACGGCCGGGTGAGCGCGCAGCGTTCAACTGACGCCCTGCGCACACCGTTTGACCTGCGCGCACCCCGGTCGACCGCTATCGTCCGGCGCTATGCACCGCACCGATCCGTTCATCGATGACGCCACCGACCACCGTGCCTGCTGGTACTGCCCCTCCCTGCGTCTGCCCGCGGGCGGCTTCGATGTGCTGGAGAGGCCCAGCGTCGACTATCCCTTCGACGCCGCGGACGGGTTCCGCTACCACCGGGTGACGCGGGTGCCGGCGTGCGTGCACCCCGAGCGGGTCG
The DNA here is from genome assembly GCF_044544985.1 of Streptomyces sp. NPDC053427. Classification (NCBI taxonomy): domain Bacteria; kingdom Bacillati; phylum Actinomycetota; class Actinomycetes; order Kitasatosporales; family Streptomycetaceae; genus Streptomyces; species Streptomyces sp. NPDC053427. Next base: position 842,313 of record NZ_JBITYA010000001.1, read on the forward strand.
GTCTGGAGGCGGGCAAGTACTGCTCCGAGGGCCGGATGCCGGAGCCGCCCGAGGCCGACGCGGCGGCGCCCTCCCCGGTCGCCGCCGCCGCACCGCCCCGCGAGCCCGCTACGGCACCCGTACGGGCGCTGCCGGAGCGACGGGCGAGGCCGACGAAACGATCCACCCGCCATGAACTGGCCCCCTACGAGGGCCCGTTGCCGCCCGGCGTCCCGGACCGCATCGACGACCTCGCCTCCTGGATCCGTTCCCTCCTGGCCGACGCCCCGCCCGACCGCCTCGCCGACACCCTGGCCGGCGCCGAAGCGGCCGCCCGCGAGCGCTTCCCGGACGAGGCCGTGCTCGCCGTGCTGCGGCGGGTGCTGGCCGGGGGCTGACGGGGGCGGCAGGCTCATGTGACGGGGCCCGGTTCGGCGGCTGGGCGGTTGATGAGCGTCGGGAAGCCCGTACCCTCGCCGCTGAACGCCGGCGCGGCCGCGGCCGTATTACTCCTCATCACTCATCGTCTGAGGAGGGGCACATGTCCGAGCCCATCACCCCGCCGCTCACCGCCCTGCCCGACGGAGAAGCCGAACTCCGTGTCGTGCTCCGGCTGCGGTGGGAGGACGTCGCCGCGCTCGGCCAGGAGGCCGGGCGGCTCGCCGTGCAGATGAAGCGGCCGGTGACGCTCGATGAAGCGGCCAGTCACCGGTTGCGCGGCCGTCCGTCCGGGGCCCCCGCCCAGCCCATGCCGCAGGGGCGGGCGCCGCAGCCCGCCGTCGCTCCGGCGTCCGTGTCGTCGCTGCCCGCCCGTTCCCCGGGGGAACAGGCCCGGCAGGCCATCGAGAAGATCACCGGAGGTGCGGGCCAAGGGACGGCCTGACCCGTCGGGCTCCCCGCATCCGGTGGTGCGGGGAGTCCGACGTCGTGGTCCGGCCCGGCTCGGCTCTCAGGACTGGGGCCGCTTCCCGTGGTTGGCCGCGTGCTTGCGGCGGGACTTCTTCTTGCGGCGTCGCTTCGAGGACATGCCGGCTCCTTTCTCGATGATGACGCTTTCACCTTCTTTCTACCATTTCGCCCCACTGACGCCCCGGCCCCGACCCGGCCATGTCCCAGCGGCCGCCCTCACCCGTCCGCCGGCGGCCGGCGCAGCACGTACAGGCCGACGCACACCACCAGCACGATGACGCAGCCGGCGAACGTCAGGCCCGCGCCGCGCAGGCCCAGGACCTGGGTGAGCGCACCGACGCCGACGACCGGCAGTGAGATGCCCAGGTAGGCGACGAGGAAGAAGGACGAGATGGTGCCGCCCCGGTGCTCGGCCGGCGCCGCGCCGCCGACGGCGGTCAGACCGGCGCGGAAGGCGAGGCCCTGCCCGGTGCCGCCGCACACCGCGCCGATGACCAGTACCGGCAGCGACTGCACCGCCAACGACGCGCCGACCAGCACCAGTCCCACCACCAGCACCAGACAGCCGCCCGGCAGCGCCCGCCGCACCCCGAGCCGGCCCGCCAGCAGCTGGCCGAGGGTGGACCCGACGAACACGGTGCACACGATCGCCCCGGAGACGGCCAGGTTGTGCACGTGCAGCGTCTGGCCGACGAAGCTGGGGGCGACGGCGGTGAACAGTCCCAGCAGCGAGAACCCGGCGAACGCCGCGACCGCGGAGGGCGTGAAGACCCCCCGTACCTCCGGCGGCACCCGTAGCCCCTGCGCCCGCAGCCGCGCGGGCCGCCGCGGAGTGCGGACGGTCTCCGGCAGCAGCCAGGTGAGCAGCGCCGCCACCGCCACCAGCAGCAGATGCGCCAGGAACGGCAGCGCCAGCGGCCAGGGCGTGTACTGCGCGAGGAGGCCGGCGAGCAGCGGACCGCAGCCCAGGCCGCCCATGTTCGCGGCCGTCGCGGCGAATCCCGCCCGCCCCTCCTGACCGGGCTTCGCCAGCTCCAGCACGGTGGCGGTGGCGGCGCCGCTCAACAGCCCCGCGGCGAATCCGGAGAGCACCCGCCCGGCGAACAGCGCCGGCAGCCCGCCCTCGAAGAGGAAGCACAGCGCGCTGGCCGCGGACAGCCCCAGCGCGCACAGCAGCACCGGGCGCCGGCCGACCTCGTCGGACACGTTGCCCGCGAGCAGCAGCACGGCGATCACCCCGAGCGCGTACGCGGCGAAGACCACCGTGACCATCAGTTCGGAGAACCCGAGCTCCTGGCGGTAGAGACCGTACAGCGGGGTGGGCAGCGTGGTGCCGGCCATGCCGATGGCGAACACGCCCGCGGCCACCGCATACCCGGGGCGTCGTTTCCGCTTCCGACCTGCGTGAAGGACCATGGCGACAACGGTAGGAGCCGACCCCGCGGACCGGCCGCTCCCGCACGCCCGTCGCGCGCCGAGGCGTCATCGAGATGCCGCCGGTGCCGACGGCGGGCTCACTCCTCCCTGGCGCCCGCGCGCCCGGATGCGCGGTCCCGGCCCGTGGACGCCAGCCGGGCATAGGCGCGGACATCGGCGTCAGGGTCGTCCGCGACCGTGGCCAGGGCCCGCAGGGCGTCCGGGCTCGCGGTGTGGCGGCCCAGCGCCAGGACCGCTGCCTTGCGCACGTCCGCATGGCCGTCGCCGAGCGCCGACCGCAGTGCGGGGACGGCCGGTTCGGGGGCGGCGGCGGCCAGCGCCCGGGCCGCGCCGGAGCGGACCTGCCAGGCCTCGTCGCCCAGGGCGGCGACGGCGATCGCGTCGTACGGCGGCGGGCACCCGGTGTCCGCCAGCGCCGCGAGCGCCGCGGCCCGTACGAGGAGGTCCTCGTCGCCCAGCGGCGTCGCCAGGTGCTCCGGGGCTCCGACGGTGCCCAGTCCGTGCGCGGCGGCGACCCGGACCTCGCGGGAGGGGTCCGTGGCGGCGCGCCGGAGGTCGTCGGCGGCGTCGACGGAGACCAGGGCGCGGACGGCTTGGATGCGGACGTCCACCGCGGGGTCGGCGAGCGCGGCGGCGAACAGCGCGCGGTCGCCCAGGCCCCGTACGTACAGGACGTTCAGCGCCGCCGACCGTACGAAGGGATCGGCGCCGCGCAGGGCGGCCGTGTCCAGCGGTTCGCGCAGCCCGGGTTCCGGGGGCAGCACCTCGACCAGTTCGCGCAGCGAGGCGCCGGCGGCCGCCCGCACCGCCGGGTCGGCATCGGCGAGCAGGGCGGCCAGGGCCCGGCCGGTGCCGGACGGGACGCTTTCGGTGAGCGCCTCGACGGCGGCGCGGCGGACGGCCGGATCGGGGTCGGCGAGATAGGGGCGCAGGGTGGGGAGGTCCGGCTGGTCCTCGGCGAGGGCCAGGAGTTCGAGGATGCGCAGGGAGGGGGCGGCCAGCGGCCCCGTACCGGCCGCGCCGTCGCCCGCCGCCCCCGCGGCCGTCGCGTCCCCGGCCGTGGCACCCGCCGCCGCGTCCACCGGCGGCGCATTGCGCGGGCCCGCCGTCGCCACCTGCTCGGGATGCACCTCCCCGAGGAAACGGGACGGGCCGCCGGCCGGCGCGTACGCGTCCACCGGCACGAGGTACGGCGCCACCGGCCGGGCCGTGAACTCCATCGCCCCCGTGGCGGATTTGCGCAGGTCGAGGTGGTGCAGCCAGGCGTCGTCGTCGCGCTCCGGATGGTCCGTACGCGCGTGATAGAGCCCCCAGCGGGACTCGGTCCGGGCCAGCGACGACCGGGCCGCCATCTCGGCGCAGTCGCGGATGAAGGTGACCTCGGCGCAGCGCATCAGCTCGTGGGGCGTGCGAGCGCCCATGGCGGCGATGTCGGCGTGCATCCGCGCGAAGTGCTCGACGGCCAGCGACAACCGGGCACCGCTCTTGGGCGGGGCGACATAGTCGTTGACGAAGCGGCGGAGCTTGTATTCGACCTGGGGCTGGGGCGGGCCGTCGGGATGGCGCAGCGGCCGGTAGATCAGGTCGTGCGCGGCGCGCAGCTGGTCGTCGGGCAACTCGCCCTTGTACGAAGCGAATCGGGCGGCATCGGCGCCCGCCAGATCGCCGAAGACGAACGCGCCGATCATGTAGTTGTGCGGCACGCAGGCCAGGTCCCCGGCCGCGTACAGGCGCGGCACCGTGGTCCGCGCATGGTCGTCGACGCGCACGCCCGACGCCGAATGCCCGCCGCACAGCCCGATCTCCGAGATGTGCATCTCGATGTCATGGGTGCGGTAGTCGTGGCCGCGCCCGGCATGGAAGGTGCCGCGGGTGGGGCGCTCCGTGGTGTGCAGGATCGTCTCCAGGGCGGAGACGGACTCCTCGGGGAGGTGGCTCAGCTTCAGATAGACCGGCCCCCGTTCGGAGGCCACCTCGGCCGCGAACTCCGCCATCATCTGCCCCGACCAGTAGTCGGATTCGACGAACCGCTCGCCGTGCCGGTTGACCTGGTAGCCGCCGAAGGGGTTGGCGACGTACGCGCAGGCCGGACCGTTGTAGTCCTTGATCAGCGGATTGATCTGGAAGCACTCGATGCCGGTCAGCTCGGCGCCCGCGTGGTACGCCATCGCGTAGCCGTCACCCGCGTTGGTGGGGTTCTCGTAGGTGCCGTAGAGATAGCCGGAGGCGGGCAGGCCGAGGCGGCCGCAGGCGCCGGTGGCGAGGATCACCGCGCCCGCGCGGACCGCGACGAAGGCGCCGGTGCGGGTGTGGAGGCCGACGGCCCCGATCGCCCGGCCGTCGTCGCCGGTCAGTACCCGGACCGGCATCACACGGTTCTCGATACGGATCCGCTCGCGCATCTCGCGCCGGCGCAGCTGCCGGTAGAGGACCTTCTTGACGTCCTTGCCCTCCGGCATCGGCAGCACGTACGAGCCGGACCGGTGCACCTGACGGACCGCGTACTCGCCGTGCTCGTCCTTCTCGAACTTCACACCGTACGACTCCAGCCGCTGCACCATCGCGAAGCCGCGGGTCGCCGTCTGGCGGACGGTGGACTGGTCGACGATGCCGTCGTTGGCGCGGGTGATCTCGGCGACGTAGTCGTCGGGTTCGGCGCGGCCGGGGACGACGGCGTTGTTGACGCCGTCCATGCCCATGGCGAGCGCACCGGAGTGGCGGACGTGTGCCTTCTCCAGGAGCAGCACGTTCGCGCCGTGCTCGGCGGCGGTCAGCGCGGCCATCGTGCCGGCGGTGCCGCCGCCGATGACCAGGACGTCGCAGGAGAGTTCCTCGGGAGCGTCGGGGGCGGGGATCTCCATGGGAGGGGAGTGCCTTTCCGTGGTGGGGCGCGTCGATGGGGTACGGGGGCGGGCGACACGTCGGGTGCCGGGTGCGGCGCGGATCAGGCGTCGGGCGGCGCGTCCGGCCGGTCGTCCAGGGACGCCAGGACCTCGCGGCGCAGCGCGACCGTCGCCGGGTCGGCGTGTGCGGCGCGCACCCGCGGCCGGGGCACGGGCAGTACCCGCCCGGTGCCCAGCAGCGCGACCCGGTCGCCCAGGAAGAGGGCCTCGTCCACGTCGTGGGTGACGAAGACGACCGTGGCCCGGGTCCCGCGCAGCGCCGTCACCAGCAGCTGCTGCATCCCGGCCCGGGTCCGGGCGTCGAGCGCGCCGAACGGCTCGTCCATCAGGACCGCCCGCGGCCGGCCGGCCAGCGCCCGGGCCAGCTGGGCGCGCTGCCGCTGACCGCCCGAGACCTGGTGCGGCAGCCGTGCGGCGTGCTCGGTGAGGCCCACCCGGGCCAGCCAGTCCTCGGCCCGCGCGCGGCGCTCCCCGCGCGCCACGCCCCGGACGGCCAGCGGGAGTTCCACGTTCGCCCGCAGGCTGCGCCAGGGCAGCAGCGCATCCTCCTGGAAGACCAGCGCACGGTCGGCGGCGGGTCCCTCGACGGGCCCGCCGTCCTGGCTCAGCCGCCCGCCGAGCAGCGGCAGCAGACCGGCCAGGCTGCGCAGCAGGGTGGACTTGCCGCAGCCGGACGGACCGACGACGGCGAGGAGTTCACCCGGTGCGACATCGAGGTCCAGGCCGTGCAGGACGGGCGCGCCGGGGTGACCGAGGACGGCGCCGGAGAGGGTGAGCCGCAGGCCGTTCCCGGACGCTTCGGTGGGCGCCGCCGTGGTGGTGCCGGTGCTGCTCATGCGGTTTCTCCGATCGTTGTCGGGGCCGCCCGCCGACCGCGGCGGGCCCCGTCCTGCCCGGCGGCCTTGTGGGGACCCGGCACGCGCGCCGTACGCGGCAACCACCGGGTCACCCGCCGGCCCAGCACCTCCACAGCGGTGGAGGTCATCCAACCGAGCAGCCCGATCGTGGCCATCCCGACGAACACGCCCGGATAGTCGACGATCGTGTAGTCCTGCCAGGTCCGGTAGCCCACGCCGTACTCGCCGGAGATCATCTCGGCCGAGATCACACAGATCCACGAGACCCCCAGCCCCACCGACAGCCCGCCGAAGATCCCCGGCAGCGCCCCCGGCAGCACCACCGACCCCAGCACCCGCCACCGGCCGCCGCCCATGGTCCGCACCGCCTCCTCCCAGACGGGGGGCACCGCCCGTACGGCGTGCCGGGTGGCGACCAGGACCGGGAAGAAGGCCGCGGCGAAGGTGATGAAGACGATGCCCTGTTCGTTGCGGGGGAAGAGCAGGATCGCCACCGGCACCAGCGCGATCGCCGGGATGGGGCGCACGACTTCCAGCAACGGGCCCAGCAGGTCCCAGGCGACGGGGGAGCGGGCGACGGCGGTTCCGACGGCGACGCCGAGCGCGGCCGCGAGGGTGAACCCGCCCACGATCCGGCTCAGGCTCTCACCGAGGTCCTGCCAGTACGTGGCCCCGCCCAGCCGCCGGCCGAACTCGCGGGCCGTCTCCGCGACCGTGGGGAACTGCGAGAACCGCAGCCAGGCATTCACCCGGAACTGCGCGAGCAGCTGCCAGGCGCCCAGCGCCACGAGCACCGCCCCGGTACGCCGGGCAACGCGGGCCGCGCTCACCGGGCCCGCTCCAGCGCGGCGGCGTAGCCGAGGGTGCGGGCCCCCGCGTGGTGCCGCAGCCAGGCGTCGGCGGTGGCCCGGGTCGCGAACGGCAGCAGCCGCGCGCCGTCGCGCACCCAGACCGCCTTGTCCGCGAACCACCGCGTCCCGGTCGTCGCGTCCGCCACATATGCCGCGCGTACCGTCCTGCGGTGCACCGCGACGAACCGCAGCAGCGCCGCCGGGTCACGGAAGGAGTGCGTACGGTCCTCGCCCCGCAGCCAGACCTCATCGGCCGTCGGATGGGAGGTCGACCGCAGGGCCTTGCCGTACCCGGCCCCGTAACTCTCCTTGAGGTAGCGGTCGTCGACGAACGAGTCCACGTCCACCGGCCCGGTCAGCCTGGCCGCCCGCAGCACCGCGACGTCCTTCTTCAGCGCGGCGATCAGCCGCGGCTTGAGGGTGGGGTCGAAGGTGGCGAGGCCGCCCGCGCCGTTGTAGAGGTAGACCACCTCGGGCGGCAGCCCGGTGGCCTTCGCGACCTGCTGGGCGGCGTCGACCGGATGCGTCTGCAGAGAGCGGGTCGCGTCCCGCTGCGCGGCGAGGAACGCCCGGACCACGGCCGGACGCCGATCGGCGAAGGCGTCCCGTACGGTCACGCCGTGGAAGGTGGGCAGCCCGAGCGCGCCCCCGTCGTACAGCGCCCGCGCCTTCCCCTGGAAGGCGAGCAGCCCCGGCCAGGCGACGAACTGCGACAGCGCGTCCACGCTGCCCGACTGCAGCGCCGAGGCGCCCACGGCCGGCTGCTGGTTGAGCTTGTGGATGTTCCGCTCCGGGTCGATCCCGGCCCGCCGCAGGGCCCGCACGAGAGTGCCGTCGGAGGCCGATCCGACGCTGCTGGAGACGTTCTTGCCGCGCAGGTCGGTTAGCGTGCGCAGCGGTGAACCAGGCCTGGTGACAATGGTGTTGAGGGCGCCGCGCAGGTTGTAGCCGGTGACCGAGACCAGCCGCGTCGGGGCGCGCAGCTGCTTGCCGCGGGCGGCGTTGATCAGCAGCGGGAAGTCGCCCATCGAGCCGATGTCGACCTTCCCGGCGACCATCTGCGCGGTGATCGGCGCCCCGGTTGCGTAGTCCTGCCACACCACCTTGTACGTCTTGCCGTCCCGCTCGCCCTGAGCGCGCAGCTCGCGTTCGAAGGAGCCGAGCGAGCGCAGGAGGGTACCGGCGGTGACGGTGTTGATGGTCTTGGACTGGTAGCCGACGGTCACGGTGACGGTCCTGCCGTCGTCCGCCGCCGCGTCGCTGCCGCAGCCGGTGAGCGCGAAGGGGACGAGCAGGGCGGCGGCCGCGAGGGGGGCCGCGCCCTTCATGGAGATGTGCTGCATGGGGACGTGCCTCTCATCGCAACAAGTAGGGCATGTTGACCGTGACCGCGCCGGTGGGACAGCGGGCGGCGCACGGGCCGCAGTACCAGCACTCGTCGACGTGCATATACGCCTTGTTGCTGGCCGGATCGATGGCGAGGGAGTCGAGCGGGCACATGTCGACGCACAGCGTGCAGCCGTCGATGCACTTGGACTCGTCGATGGTCACGGGCACATCGGCCCGTTGGGGCGCAAGAGGCATGGCGGTCTCCCGGGAGGGACGCGGGGCGGGGCGAGCGGGGGCGGGGCGGGGGCTGAGATGCCCGCTGCACCGCGGCGGCCGGCCGCTACGGGACGGGTGTGCCGACGGGTGCGTTCGGCGGGCATGTGCCGGACCATACCGACGTGTTCCGGCCAGTGGTGTTGCCGCAGTATTGCGCCACTCCGCGCCCTCCGGAAACCGGCTGTGACCTGCCCTTTCCGGTCCGCGACGGGAAGATCTGCCACCATTGGTCACACCGGGGCCGTCGGCGCCTGACGCCCGACGCCGCTCGGCCTCGGCGGGAGCCGGTCCGAGGCCGAGGCGGTGCGCGGACCGTCGCCGGCTCCGAATTCGCGACAACTTCGTCGCACCGTTGGCCAAAACCCGACCGGTGCGCAACGCCCTCGGCCCCTGCGGACTCCTCTCGCATGCACCTGTACGCACTTCTTCTCCTGGAGGTACATCTTGCGACGGTTGGGAACAGCGGCCACGGCGCTCGTGCTGGCGGCGGCCGGCCTGATGACGGCGGCCGGGTCGGCCGGCGCGGCGTCCGCACCGGTGGGCACGGCCACGTCGGCCAAGGCCTGCTCGACGGCCTGGGGCAGCGGCGCCAAGTCGGCCACGGACGCGAACGCCAAGCCGCTGAAGAACATCACGACCAGCCGGAGCGCGTGCTACGACCGCATGGTCTTCGACATCAGCGGTGCCGACGGCAAGATCGGCTACCACGTCGGGTACGTCGATGCGTTCCATCAGGACGGCTCCGGTGACCTGATCCCGGTCAAGGGCGGCGCCATCCTGCAGATCTTCGTGTCCGCGCCCAGCTTCGACCCGGCGACGGGCAAGCAGAGCTACGCCGGGAAGGCGGGCAAGTCGCTGCCGGGCGTGGACATCACGGGCTACAAGACGTTCAAGGACACCAAGTTCGGGGCGAGCTTCGAGGGACAGACCCAGGTCGGCCTGGGAACCCGGGCCAAGCTGCCGTTCCGCGTGTCCCAGTCCGGCCATGAGCTGATAGTGGACGTCGCGCACTCCTGGTGATTCCGCCGCACCGCAAAGGGCCGCCCGGCCGTACCCGAGAGGTGGCCGGGCGGCCCGTCTCTTGCCGCCCGCAGGCCCGCGTCGGCGCCTCGACGGCCCCCGGGCACGGCGGCAGCGCCGCGGCCGACGCCCGGCCGCGTGGCCGAAGCATGACGTAGCAAATATTCCGGGTGCGCCCGCCTGCAACCGGCGGGTGGGGCAATTGGTCCTACCCGGTATGAAACGACTACTGAACCTCCGCATGCGGCGGTCCGGCACCGGCCGCACCGGCCGCAGAGCGGGCGCGGCGCTCGCCCTCACGGCGTTGACCGTGCCACTGACGGTGGCCCTCGGCTCCACCGCCTCGGCCGCCTCCGCGTCCCCGTGCCACGGGCTCCGCGGCCCGTATCAGAAGCAGGCCGAGAAGTTCCTCGGGCTTCGGGTGGACGGCCGGCAATCGGCGTCCGACTGCCGGGCGATCCGCGCCTTCCAGACGAGCCACGGCATCACACCGAACTACGGCTACGCGGGCCCCGTCACCTGGGGCGTGATGCGCGTGGTCGCACAGCAGAAGGCGGCCGGGCACCACCCGAACAGCGCCCACAAGTGCCCCACCGGCAAAGGGCGAATAGCCTGCGTCGACCTGACCCGCCAGATCAGCTGGATCCAGGACGGCTCAAAGCTGGTGTTCGGCCCCGTACCGATCCGCACCGGCCGGAACGGTTACGAGACCCGCACCGGCGCCAAGAGGATCTACTGGCGCCACCTTCACCATGTGTCGACGCTGTATCACGTCGCCATGCCGTACAGCCAGTTCTTCGACGGCGGCCAGGCGTTCCACTCCATCAGCGGCAGCGTCTGGTCGGCGCCGGGCTCGCACGGCTGCGTCAACATGCGCAGCAAGGACGCCAAGAAGTACTGGTCCCTGCTCAGGAACGGTGATGACGTCCACGTCTACGGCCGCAAGCCCGGCACCTGAGCGGGACTGACGGGGGACGGGGGAGGCGAGGCGACGGGGGGCGTGCGGCGCCCGGTGGCAGGGCTGTCACCGGGCGCCTCCGGCCGCCGTCAGGCGCCCCGCCGTGGCGCGCGGGCGGCGGCGGGCAGCGCACAGGCCGCCGTACCTCCCGGCATCCGGTGGCGGTTGACCGCTACGAGCCGGTACACGCCGTGGGCGACCCAGCGCACGGGCGGGAGGGTGAGCAACGCCCCCACGAGCGGCCATCCGCCGCGCGCGCTCAGCAGCAGCTTGGCGACGGCCTGGGCGCCGCCGTACACCGATCCGGTCGGCGTCACCCACAGCACTTCGTGCTCGGCGCGCCGCTGGCTCACGCCGAGCTCCGTCAGATCGGCGAACTGCCAGGGTGTGGCCGTACAGCGCGGGCGGAGGCGCCGCTCGGCGAACCGCACCGCGGACGTGCAGAAAGCGCAGTCTCCGTCATAGACGAGTACCGGTTGCTTCCCCATCTGCGCGTCCCCCTTGCCCATGCCGACACCACCGCACGAAACGCTACCGCGACGGCGTCCGGGCCGGACAACGGCCCGCGCGGCGGCCGGACCGGGACGCCTGCGCGGCGGCGCGGGCCGGTCCCGCCGCGCAGGCACGTGCCGGGTCAGCGGGCGAGCAGGTTGTACAGCGCCATCGGTGTCACGTAACCGGGCCACCGGTGGTCGTCGAAGAGATGCACACCGGCGTCCTGGTAGCACTGGTCGACGAGTTGGGAGCAGATCATGTGGCGGGTGCTGGCGACATAGCGTCGCAGTCCCGGAACGGGCAGATGGAAGCGGTGCGCGGCGATCGCGAAGTAGTCGAGGAAGCTGTACGGCACCCCGACGTACGCGGTGGCCGCCTCGCAGAGGGCGGTGCGTTGCCGCTCGGTGAGCCCTGAGGGGCAGACGTAGAGGACGTTGGCGCCGCTGTAGCGGGTGAGGGCGCCGATGCGGGCCCCGCCCGGCTCGGCCTCCAGCAGCCTGTCGTCGGGCAGGACCAGGAAGGCGTGTTCGTAGTCGGCGAAGCCGTCCTTGTTGATCCACTGTCCGAAGCGGATCAACTGGCCCGTGACGCCGGATATTTGGGTGAGCCCGATGTCGCCGGGCAGGGGATGGGTGTGCTTCATGAGCAGCTCCCAGGGCGCAAAGGCGGATTACCAGGGTGATACCCGGTGTTCGCCCGAGCGCACCGCTTCCGCACCGCCGCACTGAGCCTGTTTCGCACGGCGCGCCGAGCCCCCTTTCGCGCGGGGTCCCACTGGAGTCGCAGGGGCCTCACGGGGACCGCGTCACGCCACCCGCACCACAAGCTCCACATTCCGGTCCGCCGCACCGCCCGCCATCGCCTCATGAACGCCTCCGGACATCTGGGTGGCGAGACCGGGCGCGTTGAAGGACAGCTCGCGGTAGAGGGACGCGAGGCCCACGGCCGACAGGTCGTCGAGGTCCGTGCGGTGCGGGGCGGCGGATTCGATGAGGGTGCCGAACAGGGAGAGGGTCCCGTCGTGGTTGTCGACGAGTTCGATGAGCCGTGCGTGCTGCGGATAGTCCACGTGCGAGGCGGTGTTGACCTCCCAGAAGGACCGGGCGGCCGTGGGGTGGGCGTGCGGTGTGATGCGGTTGATGTGGCTGTGGCCGTTGATCCATGCCACGACGTTCGGGAACCGGCCGAGCAGCGCGATCACCTCCTCGCCGTCGTGCCGCCGCTCCTCCGTACGTCCGGCGTCCGGACGCCGCGTCATGCTGGGGCTGTGGTGGTGGCTGAAGACCAGGATGTGCGCGTCGTCCGCCCCCGCATTGCGCACCAGCCGCCCGTCCGCGTCGTAATACCGGGCGCTGTGCGCCGCCAACGTCCGCTCCAGCCAGGCGAGTTGGTCACTGCCAAGCGAGCCTTCGAAGTGGCCGCTGCGATACGTGGTGTCGATGCTGATGCCAAGGACTCCGTCCGCCACGGGGAAGGAGTAGTACATCCGCTCGCCGTCCAGATGGTCCTCGCTGTACCCGTGCCCCACCGGCCCCGCTCCGGCGAAGGCCGGATCCAGGTGTGCGCGCAGGTACTCGTGCGGGGTGATCATGCGCCGGCGCTCGTCGGGAGTCACGGTCCGGGCCCCGGCGGCGTTACGGCGCAGGATGTCCCTGAGCACGGTGCTCTTGGGGTCGCCGCCGGTCTTCAGCACCTGGGCCAGAGCGGCCACGTCCGTATCCGGTACGGAGAACAGCTTCCGCGCCCCGGTGAGGTAATCCCGCAGCACGGGATCCTGCGGCGCCAGACAGCCGCCCGGCAGGTCGTCGTGGTTGCCGGGCGTCGAGTACCAGGGAACGCGCAGACCGGGACTGACCACCGGGCGGAGCGCGGCATCGAGAAAGCCGGGTATCTGCGGCAGCCCACGCCGCTTGTCCTGGTCGCGCAGCGCGGCGTCAGGGTGCCAGTACAGCGGGAGACCGCAGTTCTGCACGCCTTCGTACGAGCCCGGGTCGCCGGTGTTGGGCGTGATGCGGCCGCCGCTCATGAGGGTCAGGAACCACTCCAGCTCCACCGCGGAGTGGTTGTCGATGTTGTCCCCCGTGGACATCACGAACGCCGGCGGCCGACCGGTGTGGGGGCCGCCGCCGAGCGCGTTGACCTGCTCCACCAGCGAGACCGCCCCGGCCACCGACAGCGCCTCCTGCGCCCGCCACGACCCCGCCGACCGTGCCCGCAGGAACTCCGTACGCAGCGGGCTCTGGACATCGGCCACATGCAGGTCGGTGAACTGCACGAAACATGCCAGCGCGGTGCGCCGGTCCTGACGCCCGCGGCGCGCGGCTGCCAGCTCGGGCCGGACGACCAGCGGCCAGCCGGGGCCGGAGGCGAGGCGCCGGTAGCCGCTGCCACCGGCCGGGCGCGCCGTTGTCTCCAGGGTCGTGGCCCCGTACGGTGCCGCTCGCCCGCCACCTGAGCGGGCCGGGAGCGGGCCGGGGGCGGCCTGTGGGGGCGGGGCGTCCGCGGCCGCACTGCCGCTGCGCTGACCGGGCAGCGCCCACCCGGCCCCGGCTCCGGCGACTGCGGCACCGGAGGTGAAGAGGAATCGACGACGGTTGGTGGTTTCGCTGCCGGCCATGGGGCCCTCCGTGCTGTGGCCGGCATTCCGGCCACAGCGGTGTCACCAAGCGGAACATCTCCTTCCGACAGCGTGTGCGGTGAGCGTGACCGGAAACTGAACGGGGCCGGAATGCGGCACGCCCCGCACCTGTCGGTTCGGACCGTCGAGGAACCGGCGAGAGAGGACCTGGTGGGTGGCGACGCCGCCCGGACGCCGCCCGCGCGGCGACCCGGCCGGGAATCCCTGCGGCGGCCCGGCAGGGAACCGGTGCGGCGACCCGTGCGGCGGCCCGGCAGGGAAGGCGGGGCATTCCGGGGCGGCGGACCCCCGGAATCCGGCACGGCCCCCGGCCGGGACCGTTCCTGAGGCGCGAGCCGTCCGGGCTCAGACCCGGGCCGAGAAGGGGCAGGCCCAGTCGGCGGGCTTGCGCCGACCCGAGTAGCGCCGGGCCTCGGACAGCTTCTCGTACTCCACGAGATTGGGGTTGATATTGCCCTGCAGCTCGATGTCCTGCTTGCGGATCTTCTCCTGCAACCGGTCCCACAGTCCGGCGGCCTTTATCCGGTCGAACTGGGCGTGAGAGTTGAAGGCGAGCATCGGGAAGGGCGGGCGGCGGCCGATGCGGCTGTGCGTCTCGTGCAGCCCGATCACGAAGAACGGGTGCCCGGCGACGCTGTAGGCGAAGGCGCCGGACGACGGGTCGGGGTCGTAGCCGTCGGCCCACCCGTGCGTAAGGCTGTCGTGATCATGTACGGCCTGCAGCTGCTGCCACATCAGCCGCTCGAACTCGACCTCCGACACCATCAGGGGGCCCGAGAAGGTGGCCACGAAGCTCGTGAAGGGCTTGGCGTCCCAGTCCACCGCCTCTACATAGGCCTGCAGGTCGGACGCCATCAGCCGGGCCGAATCATCATCCCCGAACCAGGTGTAGTGATGGTGAGTGATCCCGCCCTGCCGCCAAGCCGAGCGGCCGGCCAGGCAAGGAAAGGAGTCGCCGAGAAGAAACTGCCCGACTTCAGTGGCGGCGGAGGCGTCAACCGTCATGTTCGCGAGACCTTTGGTAAGGGGACACTACCCGTGGAGGGGACCCCGGCAGTCAAGATCGGAGATGGCCGTTTCGTCAAGCCTGAGCGGAACGCCGCCACGACGGACCGCCCTGACGCCATCCGCGGCCGGAAGGGCCCGACGCCTCCCCGCACGCTCCCGACCAGGGTCGATCGCGCGGCCGGCCGGCGTTCCCGAGCCGCCCTCGAAGATCCCCGATCCATCCCGGTATGTCCCATTTCACGTCGCTGCGCCCACCGCCGCGCCCCGTCGCGTCATGTCCTATGACGTCCCCGGACGCCTGTCAGGGCAGCAGCCGGATGCCGGGAGACCGCGTGTCGGTGGCGAGCGGGTCGGCGCAGTGCGCACAGGCCTCGCTCACCGGGCGGACGACGTTGCTCTGGATGCTGAAGGATCCCGTCCGCTGCGACCGGGGACAGTGGTATCCCAGAGGGAGACGCACCCACGGGGCGCGCGTCAGCGCTTGTGCCGGCCGGTCCCGCTTGGCGTCGTGGAACGGTGCCCACCAGTAGTCGACGACGGTCCGGAGCATCAGCCGGTCCCGTCCAGAGGTGACATCGAAGCCGGCGATGCGGGCCGCGGCGGGGTGCTCCGCGCTCCGGTCTCCCGTGCAGACTGCATGTTCCTCGCCGTGCTCGAAGCGAGTGGTGCGCCCGGTGCGCCCGCAGATAAAACAGTCCAGGCTCAGTTGGAGCGTGCGCTGCCAGTGGAGGTTGTGGGACTGCTCGCTCCGCGGCGGGCTCGTCAGCTCGGCGGTGATCTCGACGGTTCGCAGCATCGTGCGATCTTCCCAGACGGAGGGAATCCACCCACTGAGACGGCGGCTGCCGGTCGTGGCCGATTGCGGGTTTCGCGTGGTGGGAGGCACCCTTGCGTCATGTCGCACGTAAGGCTGGAAGCCTGGATCGGTGGAGAGTGGCTCGAGGTGGACGCTGTGAGCGTCACGGTGGGGGAGTCCGCGCTCACTCTCTCCTTCGACCGGCAGCGGACCGAGTCCGGGTACCGGGCCCTCATCTGG
Organism: Streptomyces sp. NPDC053427; assembly: GCF_044544985.1. Lineage (NCBI taxonomy): Bacteria > Bacillati > Actinomycetota > Actinomycetes > Kitasatosporales > Streptomycetaceae > Streptomyces > Streptomyces sp. NPDC053427. Next base: position 858,009 of record NZ_JBITYA010000001.1, read on the forward strand.
GAGCCACTGGAGAAATTCCTTCGCGAGTACCGTGACGAGCCGCTCGTCGTCGTGCCGCTGGGCCGCAACTTGCCCGTGATGTTCGGCCCCGGCGCCGCGGGGCCCTTCCGGCTCTCGGAGATGCCGGACGACTGACCGCGGCTCCACGAGGGTGCGGCGCACGGCTGTGCCGCGGCGGCGCGGACTCTATTGCAGTCCCGTCTGCGTCTTGCTGAACAGTTCGCCCTCGGAGTAGAAGAACACCGCATTGCTGCTGCCGTCGGCGCCGTAGCAGGTCCAGGTGACGGGATAGCCATCGGTATGTCCGGCTTCGGATTCCTGCTGGCAGGTGCTGGCGTAGTGGAGCAGGGCCTTCTGGCTGCTGCCTGCCTTGATCTCGTTGAATTCGGCGAGGGTCAGGGGGTCGCTGGTAAGGGCGCTGGCTTCGTATATGCCGACGGCCAGGAGAAGGGTGAGGAGGCAGATGCCGGCTATCGCGCTCTTTTTCACGGGTGGGGCTGTCCTTCTGAGGGGTGCGGGGCCGCGGGGTGGACGGGGGCGTGGTTCTCGGATGCGGTGGTCGGCGGCGACTGCTGCGACGGCGGCGGACGGACCGGCCGGCATGCGAGAGGGCGAAGCACAGGGAAAGTTGGCGTGACGTCACGTTGCCACGTCAGTATGCCGTGACACGAGGGACCGGCCTTCCGGCCGGGGTTCCATGGGCTCCACGGCCGCCCCGGCACGCGCTGACACGGACTCAGCCCGCCGAACGCGGTCGGGCTCACCCGGGGCGCCACCGATGAAAGCTTCAGCGGACCGCATGGTGCCGCGCGGCCGCGTGTCACGGGCCCGGGCGCTGCTGTTCCGCGGTGGCTGACGTACCGTCGGTCGCCCCGGGGGTGAGTCGGGCGATGATGCGCGGCAGGCCGGCGCGGCAGTTGGCGGCGCAGGTCAGGGCCCAGGCGGCGTCGCGGGGCAGCTCGACGGCGTACGGGTAGGCGCGGGCGAGGCGTTCGCGTACGGCCGTCGCCTCGGCGAAGGTGGAATGCCGGTACACGTGCCGGGGCTGGGTCGCGGCCAGCAGCTCCTCGGCCGCCGCACGGTCCAGCCCCTCGGGAAGCTCGTCCAGCAACAGACCGGTGATGTCCACGGACGCGAACCGCGCGGCGGCCTCGGCGCTCTTGAGGTACGTGTCCACCACGGCGCCCGCCAGCATCAAGCGGCCGAGCAGCAGCGCCAGGGCTTCGAGGTCCACTCCGGCGCGCAGCCGCGCCAGCTCGTCGGCCAGCCAAGTGCGCGCGACGTCCCGCCCGAGACGGGTCGCGAAGAGCCCGGGCGGCTCCCGCCACCCCTTGTCCTCGTGCGGCTGGTACCAGTTGTTGTGGGCGAACTCGTCGGTCATGTCCAGCTCGGCGCGCAGCGTCGCGCGCAGTTCTGCGGCGAAGCGGGGCTCGGCGAGGAGGTGGCGCAGCTGCGGGCGGCGCTCGCTGTGCAGATACAGGTGATGACGTGGGGCGAAGCAGCCCAGCCGTTCCTGCGGATCGGCCAGGGGGACGCCGTGTTCCAGCAGCAGGTCGGCCAGATCGAGCGGGACGTGCGTATCGTGACGCCCCTTCCTTGCCGAGTAGGGCAGCTCCACGGGGACGCCGTCGGCGGCCAGCCGCGGCAGGAGCCGCTCGGTCAGCTCGTAGAGCACGCCGAGCCGACCGTCGCGCCGGTGGGCGGTCGGCCACAGGCAGCCGCTGAGCCAGCGCGCCGCCTCTCCGTCCGGCAGGCCCGGCTGTTCACCCGCCAGCTGGGCGAGGGCACCGGACCGCTCCAGCAACGTCAGCCACAGTTCGGGACCGTTGTGCGGGACGGGCCGCAGCGCCACGATGCGCCGGACGAAGCCTGGTTCGCGCGCCAGCAGCAGCTCCAGCGCACGGCCCTTCAGCACGTCGGTCCAGAAGGTGTGGTCGTGGAGGGTGAGATGCGAGCCGATGCGCCCGAGCAGCCCGGCCAACTCCGCCTCGGGATCGAGACCGGCCGCCTTGGCGACCCTGCGCGCATCGGCGGCCATCTGCGCATACACCTCCCCGTAGGCCGTCGCCTGCCGCGTCAGGAGGTCCAGGAACTCCCGGGCCCCCTGCGCGGTGACGCCGCCCCGGACGCCCAGCTCGCGGCCCCGCGCCCGCACCGCTGCGGCAGAGAGGGCGTCGGCGTCCGCATAGGCGGCGTACCGGTCCGCCAGCCACCGCTGATCGGTCTTCAGCCCCGCTTCCCGCTCCGTCTTGCGGGCCCGGCCGAAGTAGGCCTTGGCGTACGGCGTCTCCCCGGCCTTCAGACAGCGGTCGGCCACCTCGTCCAGGAAGGAGACAAGGAGCGCGGGCGGGGCCGAACCGTGCTGCTCGAGGACCGCGTCGATGTCCTTCTTCGGCAGTGTCTGCCATTCCCACGTGGCGCCGTCGAGATCCAGGGCAATGTCCAGGACCTCCTCCTCCCGGCCGGGATACGCGGCCATGAGGCGCTCGGGGTACGGCAGCGCGGCCTGCTCGTCCTCCGGGATCCCCGTCTCGAACGTCCCGGCCAACGCCCAGCCGTACCGGGCCATGACGAGGTCGCGCAGGGGCGCCAGCCGCTCCTCGACGACATGCGTCACCGTGCGGTGGTCGTCCGGATGCGCGTACGTACGGGCCGTCAGCCCACCCCGCACCGGCTCCGGCACCAGCGTGACCCCCGCGGCATCGAGGGCACGGCGCCACAGGGGGTCGCATGCGGCCAGCGCCTCGGGTGCCTGCCGGCCGGCCGCGGACCATCGCCGCGCCTGCGGCGGTACGTCCCCGGCCTGCCGGAGCAACAGCCGGCGCACCGCGCGCAACCGGTCCATGCCCGCGTCCGCGGCGAGCTGCCGGGGAATCTGCTTCAGCAGCCGGCCGCGGCGGTTGCGGAAGACGAAGTCCAGGTCGTCGTCCAGCTCAGCGGTGTAGCCGTCCGCCTCGATCCGGTGTCCCACGATGCCGTGCCTCCCCCTATCGACCGTCACGGTTCACCTTACGGTCCGTCACTGACAACGCCCTTCGAGCGCCCGGCGCCCCGGCTCCGTCCGCCCCGCCGACCGGTCAGGAAGCCGCTGTCGCCCGGACGCCGGTGTCCGACGCACGGCGGACAGCCGCCCGAGCAGCGGGCGGCTGTCCTGTGATGGCGTTCTGTTCACGTGTCGTGGCCGGGTCGGCCGGACCGGCTACGGTGCCGAGGAGCCGGCGTCTTCCCGCTCCACGAGGGAGATCGCCCCGGCGGGGCAGAGCCCGGCGGCCTCGCGGACGGCCGCACGGTGCTCGTGCGGCGGCCGGGGGAGCAGCAGCAGAACCCGGCCGTCCTCGGCGTCCTGGTCGAAGACCTCGGGAGCGGTCAGCGCGCACATCCCGGCGCCGCAGCAGCGCTCACGGTCGACGCGGAGTTCCATCGCTCGCCTCCTCGTCCCAGGTGACCGGCAGCCCGTGCACGCCGTAGATGCTCGACTGGGTGCGCAGCGGCACCTCCTCGGGCGGCACGGCCAGCCGCAGCGTCGGGAACCGGGTGAGGAGCGCCGGCAGGGCGACGCGCATCTCGACGCGGGCCAGTTGCTGGCCCAGGCACTGGTGCACGCCGTGGCCGAAGCCCAGATGCCCGGTGGCCTTGCGGTGCACGTCGAGGACGTCGGGGTGGGGGAACCGCTCCGGGTCGCGGTTGGCGGCCTGGAACGAGAGGACGACCGACTCGCCGGCCTTGATCAGATGGCCGTCCAGCTCGACGTCTTCCAGTGCCGCCCGGATCCCGGTGTCGGCGATGGTCAGATAGCGCATCAGCTCATCGACGGCCTGGTCGGCGAGGCCGGGATCGTCGCGCAGCGCGGCGAGCTGTTCCGGGTTGCTCAGCAGCGCGAAGGTGCCGAGCGCGAGCATGTTGGCGGTGGTGTCGAGTCCGGCGCCCAGCAGGAAGGTCCCGATGCCGGCGAGCTCCTCGTCGGTGAGATCGCTGCTGGTCAGGTCGCTGAGCAGATCGTCGGTGGGCTCGGCCCGCTTCGCCAGTACGAGCGCGTGGAGGATCTCCTGGATCGCGGTGTAGGCGGCCATCTGGTCCTCCAGACCGACGCTCCGGTCGGTCACCGTGAACGTATGACGCTGGAAGACCTCCCGGTCGTCGGCGGGCACACCCAGCAGCTCGCAGATCATCAGCGCGGGAACGGGCTGTGCGTACGCCTCCACCAGGTCCAGCGGGCCTCCTCGGCGCTCCATAGCGTCGAGGTACTCGGCGCTGATCTGCTCGACGCGTGCGGTCAGTTCGCGCATCCGGCGGACCGTGAACTTGCCCATGAGCAGCCGCCGGTAGCGGGTGTGCTCGGGCGCATCGATCCCGCTCATGTCGCCGACCGGCGCGGGAGGCAGCTGAGCGGGCGCCCCCTCCATCGGGAGGTGCATCAGCTCGTACCGGGAACTGAAGCGGGAGTCGGCCAATATCGCGCGGACCACGGAGTGACCGGTGGCCAGCCAGCCGATGTGCCCGTCGGGGTAGGTCATCCGGCGCAGCGGCTGCTCCTCGCGCAGCCGTGCCAGCTCGGCGGGCGGGTCGAAGGGACAGCCCTCGGGGCGGGTGACCGGCAGCTCGGAGAGCGGTGCCGCCTCCTGGGCCTCGTGTCCGGGGGCGGGTGTCAGCGGTTCGTTGTGCATGGTGTCCTCCGGTGTGAAGTGACGTGCGTGAACGGTGACGTGCGTGGCGGTGCTGCGGGTGAAAGATGCGGCGCGGGACGGGGCGGAGCGGCTTGTGCGGCGGGCGGCTCAGCGCTTGGTGCCGCGGGCGAAGGCCGTACGGGCCCACAGGTAGCCGGCCAGCGTGAGGCCGAGGCACCAGCCGACCGCGATGAGCCCGCTGTTGCCGATCTCCGTGCCCATCAGCAGGCCGCGCAGCGTCTCGATGACGGGCGTGAAGGGCTGGTACTCGGCGAACCAGCGCAGCCCGGTGGGCATCGACTCCGGCGGGACGATCGCGCTGCCGAGGAAGGGCAGAAACGTCAGCGGCATGGGCATGTTGCTGGCCGTCTCGACGTTCTTGGCCACCAGCCCCATCGCGGCCGCCACCCAGGTGAGCGCCAGGACGAGCAGGGCGAGCACGCCGACGACGGCGATCCACTCCACGGGGGTGGCGCTGGGCCGGAAGCCCATCAGGAGCGCGACGCCGGTGACGAGGGCGATGCTGAACAGCGTCTGGATGACGCTGCCGAGGACATGCCCGGTCAGGAACGAGGCGCGGGAGATCGACATGGTGCGGAACCGGTTGACGATGCCTTCGGTCATATCGGAACAGACGCTGACGGCCACGGCCAGCGCCCCGGAGGTCGCGGCCATCAGGATGATGCCGGGCGCGACATAGTCGATGTAGTTGCCGCCGCCCGTGGACGTGCCGCCGATGCCGCTGCCCAGGGCGCCGCCGAAGACGTAGTTGAACAGCAGCAGCATCATGACGGGCATGGCGACGACCGAGACCGTCATGGACGGGTAGCGCAGCGCATGCTTGAGGTTGCGCCGCAGCATCGTCATCGAGTCTCTGGCGGCGTAGGACAGGGTGGTCATCGGGCGTTCTCCTTGGGGAGGCCGGCCGCAGCGCCGGTCCGGGTCTGGCCGGTGAGGGTGAGGAAGACGTCGTCGAGATCGGGGGTGTGCACCGTGAGGCCTTCGGCCTTGACCGACGCGCGGTCGAGACCGTCGAGGACGGCGCGCAGGGCGGGGATGCCTCCGTCGCTGGGGAGGTGCAGGGTGAGGGAGTCGGTGTCGTACGAGGTGGAACCGAAGAGGGCGGCAGCCGATTCGAGTCCGTCCGTGTCGGCGAACCGGAGGCGGATGTGGCCGCCGGGGATCAGGCGCTTGAGCTCTTCCGCGGTGCCCTCGGCGACCAGCTTGCCGTGGTCCAACACGGCGATCCGGTCCGCGAGTTGGTCGGCCTCTTCCAGGTACTGCGTGGTCAGGAAGATGGTCGTGCCGTCCTCGGCGACGAGGCTTCGGATGATCTCCCACATGGTGCGGCGGCTGCGCGGGTCGAGGCCGGTGGTCGGCTCGTCGAGGAAGATGATGCGCGGCTTGCCGACCAGGGTCATCGCGAGGTCGAGCTTGCGCCGCATACCGCCCGAGAAGGTGGCGACCGGCTTCTTGGCCGCCTCGGTCAGTTCGAAGCGGCGCAGCAGCTCGGCGGAGCGCCGCCTGCCTTCGCGGCGGGCCAGATGGAGCAGATCCGCCATCAGGAGCAGGTTCTCCTCGGCGGTGAGCAGGTTGTCCAACGCCGCGAACTGGCCGGTCACGCCGATCGCGGCGCGTACGGCATCGGGCTGCCGGGCCAGATCGTGGCCCGCGACGTACGCCTCGCCGGCGTCGGCGTCCGCGGGGATGAGCGTGGACAGGATCTGCACGGTGGTGGTCTTGCCGGCACCATTGGGCCCGAGCAGCGCGAAGACCGTCCCCGCGGGGATGTGCAGGTCGATGCCGTCGAGCACCAGCTTGTCACCGTAGGACTTCCGCAGCCCGGTGGCGGATATCGCCGACGCGGGGGCGGTGGTGGACGAGGGGTTCAGGGCAGCCATGTCTCGTTGTCTCTTTTCTGTTGTGGAGGGTCACGGCGCCGCTGTGCGCCGCGGCGGTCAGGACCGGCGGATCACGATGTCGCCGAGCCCGGTGCGGGCGCGCACCTCGACCGTCTCGTCGGACTGCGCGGGGCCTTCGGAGGCGCCGAGGGAGTTGCGTACGTTGCCGAGGCGGGTGTTCACGTCGAGCCAGGCGGCGGTGGCCTCGCGGATGCCGACCTCGAGGTTTCCGGCGGCGCTCTGGAGCGTGACCCGGCCGCGCGCCACTTCGCCGATCCGGATGCCGCCGTTGGCGGACTTGGCTTCGACTCCGGCGTGCGCGACGCCGACGGAGATCGGGCCGTTGGACGAACTCGCCCGCAGCTCGCCCGCGACCTCGGCGATCGTGGTCTCGCCGTTGACGTTTCCGACCGACGCCGCGCCCGCGAGCTTCCCGATGTCGACGCGGCCCGCGCCGACGACCTCGGCGTTCCCCTTCGCGTGGTCCAGGAGGATGTCGCCGTGGCTGGTCTTGAGGGAAACGGTGTCCGCCTCGTCGACCTGGATGTCGCCCACCGAGGTCTTGATCCGGCAGTCCCCGAGCGGCCCTTCGCAGACGAAATTGCCCAGCGGCGAGCTGCCCCGGACGTCCGAGCCGGCCGGCAGCTCGATGCTCACCTCGAGCGCCCCCGGCGTGCCGAACAGGGAGCGCTTCCTGGGTCCCTTGACCAGCAACTTGCCGTTGGAGTACGTGACCTGGGTCTGCTGCACGGTCCGTACGTCCGCCTCCTCGGTACTGCTCCTCGGCAGTACCTCGACGACGGTCTGCGTGCGCTTGCCGGCGGTGATCCGGACGGTTCCGATGTCGAACTCCAGGGTGGCGGAGATCGGATCGGGTGTGTCGAATTCAGGCATGGCTGTCTCGTCCTCTTGGCGTAGATGGTGACGTAGGTGTGGATTCCCGCTGGTCGGGCGGGTGGTGAGAAGGGTGTGCGGCGGTCCGTCGCTAGCGGACCCAGCCCGTGAAGCTCTGCCCGCCACGTCGGCTGCTGCGGCCGGTGGGGCGACCGCGGTCGCCCGGTTCCACGGCGGCGGCGAGGGCCCGTACCAGCCAGGCGTTGACCGAGAGGCCTTCCTGGGCCGCGGCCTCCTCGGCCCGGGTCTTGAGGTGGGCGGGCAGCCGGAGGTTGATGCGCGCCGTGCCGCCCTCGTCGCCCTCCGACGCCACCGGCGGCAGGGGCGGCAGGGGGGCCGGGGGTCCGCTCGGGGCGCTCTCGCGCTCCTCGTGCGCCTCGGGCCCCGCCGGCGGCACCACCACGAACTCGGGGTCGAGCCCCCGCAGCCTTACGTCGACCGAGCCCGGCGCCAGCTCACGGGTGATCTCGTCCATGGCGGCCGACAGCGCGTTCAGCAGGGTGAGCCGGGCGGCCGACTCGAGCGGTGCGGTGAGCCGATCGGCCAGGGCGCGGGCTTCGTCTCCGCCCGCGTCCGCGGCGACCGCGAGCTCGTGGCGGAGGTTGTCGACGTAGGGGGTCAGGTCCATGGCTACATAGTGGCACCACTATGGCGCCATGGCAAGCCTAGATGGCGCATGCGTGGTGCCAAGTGAGCTGCTGATTGTCGGCCGCAGGGCTGTGAGCTGCGGTGATGTGGGATTCGCGCCCCGTCGTGCCGACGTGGCACCACTACGGCACCCCGTGGCGCCACCCCGGTGCCGAAGGGTGCCGCCCCAGGGGGCACGGCACCGGCGCGATACGGCTTTCACCCCAGGGCCCGGTCGAGGTTGAATGCGGCGCTGATGAGTCCGAGATGGGTGAACGCCTGGGGGAAGTTGCCTATTTGCTCGCCGGTGCGGCCGATCTCTTCGGCGTAGAGCCCGAGGTGATTGGCGTAGGTGAGCATCTTCTCGAAGGCGAGGCGGGCCTCGTCGATGCGGCCGGCCCGGGAAAGGGCCTCGACGTACCAGAAGGAGCAGATGGAGAACGTGCCGTCTTCTCCGCGCAGTCCGTCGGGGCTGAGTTGCGGGTCGTAGCGGTGGACCAGTGAGTCGGACACCAGCTCCTCGCCCAGCGCTTCCAGAGTGGAGAGCCATTTCGGGTCGGTGGGGGAGATGAATTTGGCCAGCGGCATCATCAGCACCGAGGCGTCCAGGACATCGTCGCCCTCGTGCTGGACGAAAGCCTTCCGTTCGGCGGACCAGCCGCGTTCCATGATCCGGCGGTAGATGGCGTCGCGGGCCTGCGCCCAGCGGACCGTGTCCGCCGGCAGACCGCGGTGGTTCGCGACCCGAATCGCCCGTTCGATCGCCACCCAGCACATCAGCTGCGAGTAGAGGAAGTGCTGGATCTTCCCCCGGGTCTCCCATATCCCTTCGTCGGGCTGGTCCCAATTGACGCACACCCAGTCGACCAGCTCCCCGACGGTGTCCCAATGCTCGCTGGAGAGCGGCTCGCCCAATTTGTCGTAGAGATAGAGGGAGTCGATCAGTGCACCGTAGATATCGAGCTGGAGCTGATTGACGGCGTCGTTGCCGATCCGGACCGGCGCGGAACCGAGATGCCCTTCAAGATGGGTCAGTTCTTCCTCCGGCAGTTCGCTGCGGCCGTCGATGCCGTACATGATCTGCAGCGGGCCTTCCCTGCCGGGGCTCCGGCAGAGGTGCGCGGACAGGAACTGCACAAAGGACTTGGCCTCGTCCGTGAAACCGAGGCGGAGAAGGGCGTAGAGACAAAAGGCGGCGTCTCGCACCCACACATAGCGGTAGTCCCAGTTGCGTTCGCCGCCGATCTGTTCGGGGAGGCTGGTCGTGGGAGCCGCCACGATGGCGCCGGTCGGTGCGTAGGTGAGGAGTTTGAGGGTGAGCGCGGAGCGGTGCACCATCTCCCGCCAACGTCCCCGGTAGCGCGAGCGCGACAGCCAGTTGCGCCAGTACCGCACCGTGGCACCGAACAGTTCTTCCGCCTCCAGCACCGCGCAGGAGCGCGGCCGGATGCCGTCGCCGATCCGGTCCAGCGCGAAGACGGCGGCTTCGCCCTCGGCCAGGGTGAACGAGGCCCGGGCGTCCGTGCCGTCGGTTTCGAGCGGGACGCTGGAGGTCAGCGCGAGGGAGAGGTCGGGGGAGCGGAAGAGGGCCTGCCCGGGCTGGGTGCTGACCGTGTGGGTGTGCCGGCCGTAGTCGAAGCGGGGGGCCACGCGGGCGCTGAACGGCAGCGAACCGCGTACGCACAACACCCGCCGGATCAGCCGGTGCCGGTCCGCCTCACGCGAGTCGTCGACGATCGGCATGAAGTCCTGCACCTCGCCCACGCCGTTGTCGGCGAAGAAACGGGTGATCAGGATATTGGTGTCGGGGAAGTAGAACTGCTTGGTGCGGGCGGGCACGTCCGGGGCCAGCTCGAAGGCGCCGCCGCGGTCGGCGTCGAGGAGGGCCGCGAAGACGCTGGGGGCGTCGAAGCGGGTGCAGCAGTACCAGTCGATGGTGCCGTTCGTGCCGACCAGAGCGGCCGTCCGCATGTCCCCGATCAGCCCGTGCTCGGCGATGGGGGTGTAGCGGGGGGCGTCCGCCTTACGGGGGCGGACGCTTTCGCAGGCGGTCATGTGACCTCCCCGGCGTGGGGGCAGAGCGCTGGATTCAGCGTACCTCCGGGGGCGGGATGGCGACGGGTGACGGATGGGGCGCGGGGGTGCCCGAGGGGTGGCGTGTCAGGGAGATGCCGGTGCGACGACGCGTTCGCGCGCGCATGCGGCGTGCGGAGGGTTGCCGAGGTGCTCTTCGAGGCGGGCCTGCGCCGACCGGTTGTAGGGGCAGAGCGGACGGAGCTGGATGCGTTCGCTCAGCAGTGTCCGCGCGAGGTCGGTGTGGCCGGCGCGGAGGGCCGCCTCGACCAGGGTGCGCTGGACGGCGTCCCGCTGGGCGTGGCTGCCGCCGAAGGTGTGGAGGCGATGGCGCACCGGCAGCAGCAGATCCATGGCCCGGCCCCACTCCTGCCGCCCGTACGCGATCAGCGCGCGGCAGACCGGCAGGCCGATGTCCGTGGTCATGGCGCGATTGGTCACGGTGGGTGCCGCCCCGGCCACCCACTGCTGACGGTCGTGCACCAGTTGCTCGGCCTGGGCGAGGCGGCCCGCCCCCACGTACGCCATGACGGCATGCACATCGTTGAAGGCGTAGTGGGCGCCGTCATCGCGGCTCTCCCAGGCGTCGGCGAGCCGCGCCCACCGTGTGCTCTGGTCGTCCTGCGCCAGGTGGAGCCGCCACAGCAGGGCGGCGGCGTCCAGCAGCTGCATCGCCACACCCGGTGCGGCGTCGTGGTGGATGGCGCGGTCGTAGATTTCCAGGACGCGGGCGGTGTCGCCCCGCTCCAGGGCGTACAGGGCGTAATGCCACCAGGTGTGGACGGTGAGCAGGGTGCCCGCTGCCCAGTTGTCGGTCCGGGCGTCGAGGAAACGGATCCCGTCCGTGAAGCGGTCCCGCATCTCGTAGGTGTGCGCCGCGGCATGGATTCCCCACACATCGTGCGGGTGCCGGGCGAGCGCTGCCAGCGCGGCATCCTCGGCGCGTTCGTAGTGCCCGCTCTCCTCCAGGCCGAACGCGTACATGCTCAGCAGCGGACCGTGGTGGCGGTCGTCCTTGTTCCAGGCGCCCAGTGCGCCGCCGACGCGGTCGCGCAGGCGCGGGGCGTTGCCGGTGAGGAAGTCGATCTGATGTCCGGCGAAGAGCGCCAGCGCATCGCGGGGGTAGGCGACGGTGAGATCCTCCAGGAGGCGGCCGGCGCCGTGGATGTCCCCGTCGAGCCAGGCGGTTACGGCGGCAAGATGCATCCGCTCGCGTCGCGTCAGGTCGTCCTCGTGACGCCCGGAGCGGAAGCGAACGAACACCTCCCGTGCGGCGGCCGCGTCCTTCTCCTCGGTTCCCAGCACGCCCAAGTACGCGCCGAAGGCCTGCCCCATGGCCGAGTTCGGCGACGAGGCGAGCGCCGCCCGCACGCTCTGGACGACCTCCGGCCGGAAGAACAGCAGGTCGTCCAGGGCCTGTTCGTAGTGAGCGGCGGCCTCGGCGCCGGTGTCGCTCATGCGGTGCCCGTGACGGTCCGCTGTCATGGTTGCTCCCGGGAGGGTGAGGGCGGGCGGGGGCGACGAGCGAGGGGCGTGCCATGGCCCCGGGCCGCAGCCGCCGCCCACCGCTCTTCTGCCGTTCCATCGTGGCCGGTGGAGGGCGCCGAGGAAAGGGCGACTCGGGGCGTTCCGGCCGGAATCCCTCCCGCCTTGTGGGGAAAGTGGTTGCGCCGGACAGGACCGGTCCCGCGACAACGAGCCGACCGTGATCGCACCCGGTGGCGTCGGCCACCATTTGGTACGCAAAAAGTACGTTCATGGAACGTCCAAGGTCAGGTTCGCTGATAGGTTGGCGCTCTCAGGAGGTGTGTCATGTCCGACCGGATCGACGCGATCAACGCCCTGATCGCGAGCCAGTCCGTGCTGCCGCCGCCCGGCGAGCGCGAACGTCTGCGCAAGGCTCATGGGCTGACGCTGGAGCAGACCGCCGAGGCGGTGGGCATTCGCAAGGCCACGCTGGTGAGTTGGGAGAAGGGGCGGACGGAGCCGCGTCCGCCGCAGCGTGACGCCTACGCGCACCTCCTGGCCGAACTGGCCAAGTTCTACCCCCCCGACGGCACCCCCGCCGCCGCCCCTGATCCGGTCGTCCCGGCGCCCGCTCCGGCTGCCCCGCAGGCGAAGCCGGCCGCCGCCACGAGGCCGTCGCCTCCGACGCCTCCGACGCCCCCGTCGCCTTCAAGGCCCGCGTCGCCTCCGCCCCCTGCATCGCCCCCGTCGCCTCCGCCGAGCCGTCCGGCCGCGAAGAGGCCCGCGCCGCGGCGCGCCCCGCAGTCCGCCCCCGTCGATCCCCGGTTCATGAACGGCCCCTTGGCCGTCGTCGATGTCGCTGCCGATGACGAGGGGGATGCCGATGCCGTGAACGGGCCGGCGACGGCCTATTGCGTGGGCGGTGTGGTGCTGGAGTGCCCGGCGACGACCCTGCCGGCGCTGGTGGAGTGGACGCTCAAGGAATCCGGGATCGGCGGCCCCCGGCTGCACCGCAACGGCAAGGACTCCGATCCGCTCATCGTGCTCACCGAGGCCGCGGCCGAGCGGTTCGGACTGCCGGCGAAGCTGGAGGGCCCGGAGGCCCGCCGGTCGCTGCGGCTTCCGGAGGACCACCGTGTCGTCAAGCAACTGACCCGCGCCAAATGGAAGTTGACGCGGCGTGGCTTCGGCCCGTGGGCGCGTGTCTACCGGCCGGCCGCGGCAGGGCGACGCCAGTGCGTGCAGCTCGCGATCCTGTCCTGGGACGCGCTCGACTCTCGCGCCTGGGGCAACGCCGCCGAGCTGCCGCCCTGGGAACTCGCCCGCGTCCTGGGCATCTACGCCGACCGCGTCCTGACCCCGCGCGGCTCCACGGCCGTCTGCGGTCTCGAGCTGATGACCGCGCTGCGGCCGCCGACCCGGGCCGTGAAGGAAGCGGCGACCGGCGCGTACGTCTCCGGCCCGAATCCGGGTGCACTGACCCGGCCCGTGGACCCGGCGCCGCCGGAGGCCCCGCCCGAGCACCCCGTGGCCCAAGGCTGGGACGGCGGGTTCCTGGACGAGGAGGCCTACCAGTGGGTGCGTGACCCGCAGCTGCTGACCGATGAGGAGTGTCTGCTGCCGTGGGCGGTCGGCATCGACATCAACACCGCCTTCCTTGCGGCCGTGGCCCGTCTGCCCGTCGGCCTGGGCGAGCCGGTGCACGTACGGGCGCCCGGGTTCGACCAGAAGATCCCCGGCAGCTGGCTGGTGGACCTCTCCCACATCGCGCTGGATCCCCGCCTGCCGTCCCCGTTCACACCGTCCGGCGAGCGCCCCACAGGCCCGGCCTGGTACGCCACTCCCACCGTCGCCTACGCCACCCAACTCGGCCACGACGTCGCGCCGATCGAGGCGTATCTGCGCGATGAGACCGGTCCGTACCTGGACCCGTGGCACGACCGCCTCAAGGACGCCTACGTGGCGACCATGGCCGACCTGGGTGTCCCGGTCGCCAAGGACCTGGACGAGAGGGCCTTCCTCACCGCGATGGAGCACCTCAAGAGCACCGACCCCGGGCTGGCGTGCGTCCTGTCCGCCGTCAAGTCGACGGTCAAGGGCGGCATCGGCAAACTCCGTGAACGCCCGCAGGGCCGCGGCTACCGCGACGGCGAACGCTGGCCGGCCCTGGAGCGCCCGACCTGGCGGCCGGACATCCGGGCGGCGGTCATCGCCAAGGCGCGCGTGAACATGCACCGCAAGATGCTCAAGCTCGCCGAACTCACGGGCCGGTACCCGCTCGGGGTGCTGTCGGACTGCGTCGTCTACGCATCGGCCGGTCCCACTCCGCTGGACGTTCTGCCGCGCACCGAAGGCGGCAGGCCCAACGGAACGTTCCGCCTCGGCGCCACCCCCGGCCTGGCCAAGCACGAGGGCACGCAGGAGATGCCATGGGTGGTGGACCTGATGGAGCGGGGTTTCAACCCCGCCCGCCACATCAAGGGCGACGGTCACGACGCCGTCCAGGAAGGCGAGTGACCGGTGAACGACATCGATGACGCCCTCGAACGCGCCGACCACGAGGTGTTCACCCGCGAGCCGCCCAAATCCACCCAGAAACGCGTCGAGTTCCTGCTGGACAAGCTGAAGACGACCCGGGCCGTGGCGGACCTCCTCTCGGTCAGCCAGCGTTCCGTCGAGCGCTACCTCAAGGGCCAGCGCAAGAAGCCGCCGCAGGCGATCGCCGACCGTATCGATGCCGAGGTCCGCCGCCGATGGCAGCCCCGCGTCCGGCTGCGCCGCCGCCGGCAGGCCGCCACCCGCACCGGGATCACCGTCGAGACCCGCGCCCGCTTCGGCTATACGGCCCCCATCGGCACGACCGACGACCCGCGGCTGCGGCGGCTGACCGTACATCTCCCGCCGCAGTACGCCGACCGCCTCTTCCAGGCCCAGCGGCAGGGCGTCGGCGACCGGCAGCTCCGCGAAATCGTCGCCGAGGGGCTGCAGGAGGTGTATTTCAAGGACGGCGGACGCCGGGCGCAGAACCTGGACGTGGAATTCAGCGACATCGACTATTTCGATGTCTCTTTCTGACGTCTTCCCGAAACCGGGCTTCGCCGCCGGCCGTCCGCCGGTCCGTTGGGCCGAAGCACGAGGGTTGTCACCTGAGCAGGCCCGTCGTCACCGATGCCTGCCCGGGTGGTTGAGCCATGCGCGCGGAGTGTCAGTGGCGTCGGCTTGGATGTCCTCATGACTGTTCATGACGTTGCCCGCTCGCTTCCCGGCATCCCAGTCCTTCGGGACCTCTGCCGGTCGCTGGCCATGGTCGAGGCGGTGCTCGATCCGGAGGGGGAGCGGTACCACTCCTTCAGCGCGACGTGGTCGGAGACGGAGGAGATCGCGTCGATGCGCAACGGCTCCGGCGACGAGTTCGACATCGTCTTCTCCACGGCGGGTGCGTATGTCCGGGGGTTCGACCACGAGTCGCCGATGAGTCCCTATGTCAACGACGGTCCCTGGCCGGGTGTCGTGGACGCGGTTCCCGAGGTGTTCCGGCAGCACGTCCTGGAGCCGGCTCTCACGGACGAGGGCATCCCCAGCGTGACCGTTTGCCTGTGGCGGGAGGCCGGGAGCGATCGGTGGACGGCGGGCGAGATCGAATTCCCCGAGGGACCTCAGGATCCGGACGGTGCCGACTGGCTGTTCGCGTTGCTGACCACCCCCACGCCGGAGGCGTTCAAGGAGTTCGCCGAGGACTACTACGAGATGCCGGTGGACATCGACGCCGTGCGCCGTGTGTACGACCTCCGCCCACTCGACCGGGAGACGGTCCGGGCTCTGAACGGCACCGCGTCCCTGAAGGCCGTCGCAGATGCGGCCGTAGTGATCGGCTATCCCACCGATTTCTCCGCCTGACGCAGCCCTATGGCCTCGAGCCCTGTCCGACCCGTGCTCCGCCGCTCGTGCGCCGAGCGGCGACCGCATCGGGAAAATCAGTGGCGGCGGCGGAGCGCGGGCAGAAGGCTCGCACCGTGAAACTTCATGAGAACGAGATCCGCGTGGATGAGGCGGTCGTCCGGTCGCTGCTGCGGGAGCAGCGACCGGAATGGTCCGCCCTCCCCGTCTCGCCGGCCGGTGCGGGCACGGACAACACGATGTACCGGCTCGGCGAACGGCTGCTGATGCGGCTGCCGCGCACCCCGGACAATGCCCAGGCCCTGCGGAAGGAGCAGACGTGGCTGCCGCGGCTGGCGCCCGCTCTTCCCTGTCGCATCCCGGAGCCGGTACACGCCGGTACCCCGAGTTCCGCCTTTCCGCTCGCCTGGTCGGTGTACCGCTGGATCGACGGCGAAGAAGCCGGCGGGGGATCGGTCACCGATTGGCCCGCCTTCGGGGCTGACTTGGCGGCGATCGTGCAGCGGCTGCACGCGACTCCCCTCATGGGAGCCGCCCGGCAGGGCGAACTCAGCTGGTACCGCGGAGGCGACCTGCACGCTTGTGACCGGTGGGTCAGCGGATGCTTCGACGACTGCCGGACGCTCCAGGGACTCGACCTCGACCTCGCACACCTACGACACCTGTGGCAGAGCGCGCTCGCGCTGCCCGAGCCGTCCGGCCGGCAGGTGTGGCTGCACGGAGACCTCAAGCCCACCAACCTTCTGGTCGAGCGGGGAAAGCTGCACGCGGTCATCGACTTCGGAGCCCTCTCGGTCGGCCTTCCCGACGCCGAGCACGCGCCCCTGTGGGACTTTCCCCCCGAGGCCCGCCAGGCGTACTGGGACGCCATGAGCCTCGGCGACATGACGTGGCTGCGTGCCCGGGCGTGGGCCATCGCCGTCGGAGTCAGCGGGCTGTCGTACTACTGGGCTACCTATCCCGCCTTCGTCGCCGAATGTCTGACGCGCCTCCGCGCGATTCTGGAGGATGCCGGCGAGCGGTGAACGGCGCCGGGCGAGGACCGGAGAGGTTGCGCGGGACGTCGGGCGCCGGATGCGGGGGACGGTTCAGGGCGCGGCGGTCTCCCGCGCCTCGGCACACAGCACCGTGATGCGGTGTTCGGGACCGAGAGTGCGCAGCGCATCGGCGTGGGCGCCCTCCGCGAGGCGGGCTGCCTCCTGGGTGTCGCCGTCGAGCGCCAGCATCCGGGCCAGGTCCGCGATCGCCTCGATGGTGAAGGGGTGCTCGTCGCCCAGCTCCGCCCGACGCGTGTCGAGTGCCCGGCGGATCGAGGCGATCGCCGTCTCCTGGTCACCGCATTCCCAGGACGTCAGCGCGACGTTGTGCCGGGCCGACGCGGTACGCGGATGATCGGGTCCGTAGTAGGCGATATGAGCCTGGAGGGCCTCGTGGGACGCCTGCCGGACCTGGTCCCAGCTGAGCGCGCGGACCTCGTCCTCCACCGTGGCGTCGGGGGCCTGCGCGGCCACCAGAGCCGCCCGCATCGTGGCCGCCGTCATCAGGGCGGAACGCACGGCGACGTCTTCGCTTCCCTTCCCGTGAAGGTGCGGCAGCAGATCCGTCAGCTCCCGGCCGAGGCGGAGCGCGACCCCGAAGTGCCCCAGCAAGGAATGGTGATCCAGCTCCAGCCAGAGCGTGTCGGCGGTCTCGGCATGGGCCGGCCCCAGAACGCGTCGCGTGATCTCACGGGCGTCACGGGCCAGCCGGATGGCCTCCGCGTATCGCCCGAGCCTGCCGTAGACCGCCGACAGGCGCATGGAGGCGTCGGCCAGGAGCAGCGGCGCCTCGTCCGCCGACGCCGTCGCGGCGTCCAACGCTCCTGTGAGCAGGGGCACCGCCCCCGACAGGTCTCCGCTCAGGTCGGTGATCTTCCCCAGAGCGATCGCGTCGGCGACGGCGACGACATCCCTGCGGGCCCCCTGCGCGGCACCGGCCTTCACAATGCCCGCGGCGAAGCCCAGCGCATCGGCCCAGCGGCCCGCCGCGTCGTGTACGTCCCTCAGGCGGCGCGCCGCATCCAGCACTCCGCCGGCGCCGTACTCCAGCAGCGCGAGGAGATGCGGTTCCACCAGCCGCGCCATGCCGGTGTCGCCGTTCTCGGGCACGGCCCTGTCCACGAGCTTGGCGGCCGCCTCGTAGAGCTGCGCGCGCCGCTCGGGCGGCACTCCCGCCGCGACCGTCTCCAACAGCAGACCATGCGCGGTCACGCACCGTACGGGCCGACCGCCCGCGCCGCCGGGCACCTCGATCAGATCCACCAGCGATGCCGACAGCAGCCCGCGCAGCCCCGCTTCGATCCGCTCCGCCGCAACCGCCGGCACGCCCACGGCCAGCACCGCGGAGGGCGCGAGCAGGCCCACGGGCACCGGCGCATGCCCCCAGCACGCCAACAACCGCAGCACGCCCAGGGCTTCGGGAAGACCGCGCTGCGCCAGCGCATCCAGCGACAGCTGCCAGGTGCGGCTGAGCCTCTCCCGCGCGCCGCTCTCCAGCCCCGCACCGCGATCGAGCAGGCCGACGGGGTCCTTGCCCAGCTGCACCAGGTACTCCTCGACGGTCCAGCTTTCGAGCAGCTGCTGCGCCAGAAACCCGCCGGCCAGGGTCAGAGCCAGCGGATGACACCCCAGCCGCTGCGCCAGCCGCAAGGTCGCTTCCGGCTGGTGGTCTCCGGGAGCCAGGTCGTGGAGCAGCTGCGCCGCCTCCATCTCCGGCAGCTCGGCCACCCGGTGCATCCGGGCCCGCACGGCGCTCCAGGCCGGGTCATCGGCCTGACGGGACGTCACCAGCACCGTTCCTTGCGCCGAGGCGCGCAGCCAGCCGTCCCGCAGCGGCCGCGGGTCGTCCGCGTTGTCCAGTACCAGGAGCCACGGCTCCGCAGACGCGTCCAGCCGCTGCCACGCCAGGTCGGCTGCGGCCCGCCGCCCCTCCTGCGCGGCCCGGACCTCCTCCGGTGCCGCTCCCCGGTCCGCCGCCACGGCAAGCATGCCCGCGCGGAGCTGCGACTCGGTGGAGGCGTCCACCCACAGCGCCGCCCCCGAGGGAGCCGCCTGGTCGAACAACCACCGTGCCACCGCGGTCTTTCCGCAGCCTCCGAAGCCGTGCAGCACATGCACCGCGCCACCGACGCCCAGCGAGGCCGCGAGTTCCTCGCGCAGCTCCTCCCTGTCACGCAGCGCCGTACGCAGCGGTGCCGACAGCGGCACCCGCACCGAGGCGGGCCCGGCCGGCACCGCCGTCGACGCGCCGTGGTGGTGGTGTTCGGTGATCTGGATGTCCCGCTCGGACTGGAAGATCCGGCCCTGCCCGTAGGCCGCGGCCAGCGGCGCACCGTCCTCGCTCACGACCCCGCCGTCCCGTCGATCCACGGAGCGATTCCAGCGCTTCCCACCGGGCAGACACCGGCCTGCCCGGGGCGCGTTGTCCCCGTATCGCCCGCCGATGTCGCGATCCGCCCACCCACGACCGTCCCCCTCCAGTCAACATCACCGACAGCGTCACCCTAGGGCAACAGGCCACCCGGGAGCACTGGTTGACCAGCCCACTTGGGGCTCGTCCGGGCTCCGGTCACGGCATCCGGCCGGTCGGCGCGGGCGGTCTCGTCCAGGAGTCGGGCCCTTGAGCGGCGACCGCCGACCGCGTCAGGGCGCGGTATGCGCTGGGGGACATCCCCACCACACCGCGGAAGGCGCGGCTGAAGTCGGCGGGCCGGGGAAATCCCCACCGCGCGGCGATGGCGTGGACGGTGAGGTGCTGGAGGCCGGGGTCGGCCAGATCGCGTCGGCACCGGTCCACGCGCCGGCCTTTGATATAGGCACCGACGGAGGTGTTGTGCTGCTGGAAGAGCCGGTGCAGCGACCGCAGCGACAGCCCGTGGGCCGACGCGACCGCGGCGGGCCCCAGGTCCGGGGCGCGCAGATGCCGGTCGATGAACGAGGTGATGCGCAGGAACAGGACCTGCTGCGGCGACTGCAGCGGCGCGGTTGCCTCCTCGTCGAGGTGGTGGGCCAGCACGGCCGTGGCCAGATCGAGTGCCGTATTCCCCAGACGCGCCAAGTCGCCCGGGGTGTAGGCCACATGCTCCTCGGCCAAGGTGGCCATGAACTGCGCGAAGAGACGGCCGACCCCCTCCGTCCCCGAAAGCGGCACCGCCAGCAGCCGGGCCACCTTCGCCTCCGGCAGCGGCAGCAGCCGCTTGGGGAACTGCAACAGCAACGACTCGGATCCCGACCGGCAACCGGCGTCCACGACAGCGTCGAAAGGGCGTGAGCTGTCGTAGAGGACCAGCTCACCCGGCCCGAGACGGGCGCAGTTCCTGACCTGCTCGATCGCCTGGCTCCCACTGCGGACAAGGGCGATCTGGTACTGCTCGGGATCCGACTGCCGGATCATGGCAGGCGTCCGCCGCGACACCAACGGCCCGTAGGACATCGCCGTGACCTGGGGAAGCCCCAAAGACATGGCCCGCAGCCGCGCGCCGAAGGTGGCCGGATCCACAAGCTTGAGCTTCGTGGTCACCAGTGCCAGCGCGGTCGTCTCCCTCCACGCCGCGGCACGCTCATCGGCAGGTAACCAAGCACTGTCGAACACCGTCTCCACAACAACCCCCGTACGCGGTGAGACTGCCGCCCCGGCCTCCCACCGCGCCACACGCACCCATACGGCGCTGTACGCCAACAACGTGGCGCTCACCGCTAACGACGCGCGGAGGCGGAGACAGCAGCATGTGAGTATCCACGGCGGCCGGACAAGACCACCCGGTCGTCATCGTGGCGCAACACCTGACCAAAGGGGGAAGATTCATGAAATCCGCCAACAGCCGGAAGAGCCCGCTGCTGCGCAGGAGCCTGGCGACCGCGGCCGTGACGACGGCCCTGCTCGGCATCGGCCTGACGGGCCTCGCCGCAACGGCCGAAGCCGCACCGCGGCCATCGGCTCACACCCAGCTCGCGGCAGGCCACGCCACCACCAGCACCGCCACCGTCGCCAGGACGGGGTGGAGCTTCTACCGCGCCTACTGGACCAAGTCCGCCTGCGTGTCGGAGGGCAAGAGGGGCAAGGCCAAGGGCTGGTGGTCCGCCTACAGCTGCAACAGGGAACAGGGCAATGACGGCAAGATGAAGTGGTTCCTCTACGTCTACAACCGGGTGGGTGGGTGACCGGCGGCCCCGAGAACCGTCGGACCTGAACCTCCCATGGCGGCCCGTCACTTCAGGTGGCGGGCCGCCGCAGCACGGCCCCCGAGCCGAACGCACTGCCCCTCACCTGGCCGGCACGCTCGCTCGGCTCCGTCACGTTGCCCGCTCACGTAGTTCGCTGACGTGGTGCGGCCGGACGAGTTCGGCGGCCTCGTTCCGGTCACGCGCTCCGCAGGGAAGGCAGTTCGGGCCGGTGGCTGCCCGGAGTGAGACCTGCCATGGCACGCACGACCCGGCGCAGCGGATGCGCGTCGCGCTCCCGGGCACCCCGCAGCCAGCCGGGACCCGCGGACAGCGCGTCCGGAAGCGCGCAGGCAGCTGTCGGTCTTCGAACGGAATCTTTCTGCGGCAACGCATACTTCCCCCACAGGCGCGGCCGCGACGCCGCTCAGTCGCCACGGCACGTCCCACGGGCGCGCCCGCGAGCCCCGTACGCCATGGGGGCTCGCCCCGTACGACGGAAGGATCCACCCCGTGCCCGCACTGATACACCGGACCAGCAGCACCGTCCACGTGGACGCCACCACCGTCGACCTGTGCGGGGAGGACCTGGTCGTGGAGTTCGAGCCGCATTGGACCGGCAACGGCCTGGCCGAGGCCGACCCCGACGGCGACGGAGCCCGCATCCTGACCGGCCAGGAGATCGGCCACATCCGTGTCAGCGCCCAACTGTGGGACGGACAGCCACCACTGTCCGACGACATCGACGCCTGGCAGGACATCGCCGAAATCTCCGCCGCCTGGCGCTCGGCGTTCATCGACTTCGGCACCACCGCCATCGACGAAGACCCGGCGCAGCGGATCCCCCTCCCCGGCCCGGGGCACTACCGGCTGCGCGTGCACGGCCGCCACCGCGACGACGGCGACCCACGCGACGGCCGCGATCCGTTGGAGGAGTACCTGGTCCAGATCTGGCCCGCACCCCCGGCCGAGGACCGTGTCATCAAGACGAGCAGCGCCACCGCCGCCCGATGGAGCCGTTAGCGCGAGCGCCGAACGCCGAAGCGCCGCCCGCTTCCCAGGCCTGCACCTCTCCGCCGGCCTCCGCCCGGTCCAGCGCCTACGAGCGCTCTCCGCGCGCATCGGCTGCACACCGGCGCACCTGGCACTCGCCCGGCTGTCGGCCCAGTCCGGCACCGTGATCCCCGTCCCGGGCGTGCGCCGCCGTACACGCCTCGACGGCGAACCCGCTTTGTGAAGCGAATCACAGCGAGGGGCTGTCACGGTTTGCCGGTGCGGGGTGTCTCGATGGGCAACCGAGGAGAGGAGCCGGGTGTGATGCCGAGGTGCCGACGGGTGCACGTGGTGGGGGTGGGCCGTGGTTGAGGACGCCTTCACCGAGCACCGTCCGCTGCTGTTCACCATCGCCTACGAAATACTGGGCAGCGCCGCCGACGCCGAGGACGTGCTGCAGGAGAGCTACCTGCGGTGGAGCGCGGTCGATCCGGTCACGGTCGAGCATCCGCGCGCCTACCTGGTCCGTATGGTGACCCGGCAGGCCCTCAACCACCTGCGCGCGGTCAAAGCACGGCGCGAGGATTACGTCGGCTCATGGCTGCCCGAGCCGATCCGCACCGCACCCGAGGTGAGCGAGGACGTGATCCTCGCCGAGTCGGTGTCGATGGCCATGATGCTCGTCCTGGAGACGCTGAACCCGACGGAACGCGCGGTGTTCGTGCTGCACGACGTGTTCGGCTACACCCACGGCGAGATCGCCGCCTCGGTCGGCAGGACCGAGGTCACCGTCCGGCAGATCGCCCACCGCGCCCGCCGGCACGTCCATGCGCGGCGTCGCCGGTTCGAGCCCGACTCCGATGCCGGCCGGGAGATCGTCCAGCGGTTCCTGCACGCGGCGGCGACCGGCGAAGTCCAGGCGCTGATGGACCTGTTGGCGCCGGATGTCGTGCAGATCTCCGACGGTGGCGGCAAAGTGGTCGCCGCCCGCCGCCCGATCATCGGCCGCGCCGACGTGGCCCGGTTCGTCCTCGGCGTGATCCGCACCAGCAGCGCGACGACCCGCGTCGAGCCCGCCACCTACAACGGCATGCCCGCCGCCCGGTTCGTCACCGACGGCGAACTCGACTGGCTGGTCGCGTTCGAGATCCACGACGGACGGATCACCGGCCTCTACGGCATCCGCAACCCGGACAAGCTGCACCGCGCCGATGCGGTGCGTCCACTCGACAGAGGAGATCACCAGCCGTGGAAACCATGACCGTTGAACGCGTCATCGCCGCTCCGATCGCCGACGTGTTCGCCTGGCTCACCACGACCACCAACTACACGCGCTCGCCCCTGGTGGTGCGCTGCCGCCTGGCCCGGCACGGCGAGACCGCGCCCTACGGTGTCGGTGCCGTACGCAACCATCTCTGGCTGATCGGCTGGTTCCGGGAGCGCATCACCCTCTACGACCCGCCGTACGCCACCGAGTACGTCGTCGACCGCAGCCTGCCGCCGTCCCGGCACGAACTCGGCCGTATGACGTTCACCGCGGTCGACGGCGGCACCCAGGTGCGCTGGATCACCCGCGCCGAGATCCCCGTCCCGCTGGTCGGTGCCGTCCTCACCCGGCGCCTCGCGCGGCCGATCATCACCCGCACCTTCCGCAACATCCTCGACGCTGCCGACGCGGCGCTGACCCAACACCCCAAGGCGTGTCCGACGGGTCGGTGACGGCTCGCGGCACGTCCTCGGCCTGCGGGGCGGCGTGACGCATCCGATGCAGCGGAGCCTCGAACGGCCGCTGCCGGAGCCGCAGTCGTCACATCCGCCCCGCGGCTCAGCCCTCGAGGATCGCGCGCAGCGCCACGGCGAAGGCCGCCGCATGCGACAGGAAACCCACGTGTCCGCCCGGGAACTCCACGATTCCGGTGCCGACATGCTCCGCCAGAGCCTCCGTCGTACGGTGCAGGAGCGACTTCGGTCCCTCGCCGCCGATCACCAGACGGAAACGCGCCCTGCGCAACGCGTCGACGTCCGGCCTGAAGCGGACGAACGTGCGCAGCTCGTACGCCAGGCACGTCTCCATATTGGCGCGGATGCGTGCCAGCATCCCCTGGATCGGAGCGGGCAGGCTCTCGGCCGGTTCCGGCGGCCCGTCCACGCCGATCGCTTCGCTGAACTCCCGCAACGCGAGGGCGGCACCCTCGCGCTCGTACAGCTCGTACACCTCCTGGAACAGGGCATGCCAACGATCCGCATCGGGCAGCAGATCGATCACGAACGGCTCGTGCGCCACCAGCGCCCGCACCTGGCCGGGGTGCCGGGCCAGGAGGTCCATGCCGACCATGCCGCCGTAACTGGTGCCGAAGACGTACGCCGGCTCATCGGCGGCGACCGCGTTCAGCAGCAGGTGGGCGTCATGGCCGTGGTTCGCGATCCACTGCTCCTCGGGCGGGCCGGTGAGGCGGCTGCGGGAGTTGCCGCGCGGGTCGTAGGTGATGACGGTGTAGTGCTCGGCCAGCAGACCGGCCAGCGGTCCGAACACGGCCGCGTCACCGTCGCCACCGTTGATGAGCAGAAGCGGCGGGCCCGATCCGCGCACCTCGTAGTAGATCTCGGCACCGGGAACGGTCAACATATCGGTCAACATATCCGTCTTCATAAGACCTTGAGAGTGCACCGGTGACCGGGCGCCGGGCAATGGCGCCAGGCAGCGGTCGGCCGGTTCCCGCGTGCGCTTCGGCCGACGGGGCACGGCGGCGGCGAGTTCCGGTCCGGCTCCCGCATCCCGCCCCCCGGTATGTGCCGCCTGCTCGCCCAGCGGCTCGTACGAGGACACGAACCGGTCCTTCCCCTTGCCCATGCGCACCCGGCCTTCCCCAACGGCGCAACGCCGCTCCGGGCACGATGCCCGAAGCGGCGTCCACGCTGGACCACGTGTGACCGCGCCAAGTCCCGCTCGGTGCCGGGGAGTTGGCCTTCACAGGAGAGATCGTCCCCAAGGCCGTCCCCGCCCCGATCCGAGCCGGCGAGAGGCGGGTGGTGACACCTACGGCTCGACCGCGCAGGGTCGTGCCACCGCGCGCGCGTACGCACACGCCGCGAACGAGCAACTACGGCCGGACTCCCCACGGCGGCATCGTCTGCCCCGAGGTGGGATCGTCCGCCGGCCGGATCTGCGTCGACCCCCTGGCGAATTCATGGCAGAACTCCACCGGCTCCTCGAAGGTGACCGTTGTCAAGGCCTCCGCTCCCGGCATCGGTACGGCGGGGCCGATGCCGTACCGATGCCGTGTGACCTCATCCACCCGCTCAGGCGGTTTGCTCGAGGAGAACAACGAGGGGCCGACGTCCTGGCCGGGCGTGCCCTGCACCATCCACTGCGCATGCAGTTCCACGACCCCCGCTTCCGGGCACCGCCAGGTAAAGCGCGTGACCCACATCGCGCCGACGTCGAGCAATACGCTCCATCCCCGTCCGTCACCGAGAAACCCGAGTTCGGAGAGTTCCATGACGCCGTAGGAGAACGGGAGGCTGCTCCAGTGGCCTACCAGCAGGTCATCGCATTCCATATGTCATCGCATTCCCCACGTAGATCTTCGGGCGCCCGCGGCGTCTTTCTCGACCGCGTTCGATGAGGCGGACCGGATAGCGCGTAACCGGCTCGCGGCGTATCCGGATCCCGGCGTAACAGGTCGACCCCCGGCGGGAGACGGGATGTCCGGTCCTCAGTCCGGCTTCGGCCGGGATCGCAGGTGCCGCATCTGGGCGTGGCTGAGGTCGTGCGCCCGTCGCATGTGGCGGGTGATCACTTCGAGCTCGTCCTCGGTGTGCCCTTCGAGCAGCGTCTGCCAGGCTTCGCCGAGCTCGTCCCATACCGCGGTGACGCGGGCGATGCGCTCCGGTACCGGGGTGACCAGCACCCGGCGACGGTCCTGCTGGTCGGGTGCACGCCTGACGTAGCCCCCTCGTTCGAGACGGTCCACCAGCCGGGTGGCCGAGCCTGTGGTCAGGCCCGTCATGTCGGCGATCTGCTTGACCGTCAGCGGCCCGGGCTCGGCGGTCAGCAGACTCAGGCACTGCACGTCGGTCGGGTGCAGCCCGAGGTGATCGGCCACGGCCTGGTTGAACAGGACATACGCCGCCAGGTAGCGGCGGGACTCCGTCGACAACTCCTCGTACAGCCGGGCCCGACGCGAATCTGTCATCTGGGTCCCACCTCAGAATCCTCAAAATGCTGCGCGGCGCAGCAATATTCCTTGTACTCTTCTGCGTGACGCAGTCAATGCGTCACGCAGCTATCTTACTCCTTGGGGGAATCATGCTCACCATCGCCGTCACCGGGGCCACCGGCGCCCAGGGCGGAGCCACCGCCCGCGCCCTGCTGTCTGCCGGCCACCAGGTGCGCGCGCTCACGCGCCACCCGGACTCGCCCGCGGCCCACACCCTGCGCAGCCTCGGAGCCGAACTGCGCCACGCCGACTTCGACGACCGCGCCTCCCTCGACGCCGCCCTCGCCGGAGCGGACTCCCTGTTCGCGGTCACCACCCCGTTCGGCGCCGACACCGCCACGGAAACCCGGCAGGGCAAGGCCCTCGTCGACGCCGCGGCTGCCGCCCGCCTCGGGCACCTCGTGCTCACCTCCGCCGCTCACGCCGACCGCGGCACCGGCGTTCCGCACTACGAGAGCAAGCACCTGGTCGAACAGCACCTGCGCGCGGCCGGGGTGCCCTGGACCGTGATCGCCCCCGCGGCATTCATGGACAACTACGCCAGCGGCTGGACCCTCGACGGGCTGCGCGACGGGACCTTCGCTTGGCCCATGCCTGCCGACCGGCCGCTCACTCTCATCCCCGCCGCCGACATCGGCGCCTTCGCCGCGCTGGTCTTCCAGCGCCGCGACGAGTTCACCGGCCGCCGCATCGACATCGCCTCCGACGAGCGCACCCCCGGTCAGATGGCGGAGATCCTCGCGGCGGCCATCGGTCGCCCGATCGCTCATCAGGAGGTGTCCCTGGCCCACGTCCGGACCCGTTCGGCCGACCTGGCAGCCATGTTCGCGTACTTCACCGCTGACGGCCTCGACGTCGACGTCGCCCAGCTGCGTCGTGACTACCCCGAAGTCGGCTGGCACAGCTTCACGGACTGGGCGGCCGACCAGAACTGGCCCGCACTCCTGTCCCCTCTGTCCATCGAGTCCCCTGTGTCCGTCGAGCAGTGACAACCCCAAGGAGCATCGTCGTGAAGCCCATCGGCTACTGGCTCAACCGCACCGACAAAGCCCTCACCGGCCACATGGACGACATGCTGGAGGGGTTCGGCCTCACCCGGATCGCCTGGCAGGTTCTCAACGTCCTCCACGACACCCCCGAGACCACCGACGCCGAAGTCCTCTCGACCCTCTCCGCCAACGCCGACGCACCCACGCTGACCGCTGCCCTCGACACGGTGCTCGCCGATGGCTGGGCAACCCGTCCCGCACCGGACAGGCTCGCCGTCACTCGCGACGGCCGTGAGCGCCTGGCCGACGTCGCCGAGCGCGTCGACGCCTTCCGCGCGCTGGCCACGACCGGTATCTCCCCGGACGAGTACCACACCGCCGTCCGCGTCCTGGAACGCATGACCCACAACATCGAAACCTCGACGCGTGCCTACCGCGACGCTGCGCCCTCGCGGTAAGCGACCTTCAGAACGGCGGCGGCCGCCGTACAACCTTCCGTTCCGGCGGGTGGTCTCCCGTCCAGCCCTGAGATCGCCCCCGGAGGAACCATGCGCCGTACTGCCGCTGCTGTCGTCATCACCGCCGTCTGCCTCGCGCTCGCGGCCTGCACCGCGGAGTCCTCCGGCCCCGAAGCCTCCGCACGGCGCACCTTCTCCCCGACGCCCGCCCCCTCCGCACCCGGCACGGCAGCCCCGCTCGGCCCCGACGCGCGATTCACCCTCGGCAGCGGCAGCGGCAGCGGCCATGGCAACGCGCCCGTTCCCCCTCTCGCGGGCCAAGGGCTGCGGGCTGCCCGGGACGAAGCGCGAGCCGCCGGCTTCCGGTCGATCCGCACGTACGACATGCGAGACCGTGGCCGCACACCGTCTTCCGACCGGAACTGGAAGGTCTGCACGCAGATGCCCGGGGCGTTCGGGCGGACCAGCACCGACACCACGATCCTTCTCGGTGTCGCGAAGCGCGAAGAAGGCTGCTTCGGCGACGACCAGCAGAAGGGCGACGACCAGCAGAAGGGCGCCAACCACTAGACGGGCGCCGACCAGTAGAAGGGCCCCCGTCGTCCATGGCACGCCACCCGGCCCCTGCCCCGATGACTCTGCCGACCACCCCACGCAGTGATCTACAGCCGGGCCGTCACCGTCCCGCTCTCCCTGCCGGTTGACCGGATCGCGCGACGCGGCCGGCGACCGGGCCCCGGGCCGTTCGGGGGAACCGCCTGTGTGGTGCGGGAAAGCCTGGGTGGCACGGCTCCTACGGTCGGCTGATATGACGCACGTAGCGCAGGACGCATCCCACCCGACCCGCCGCACCGCGCTCACCGGGCTCGTCGGTGGAGCCGGGCTCATGCTGGCGGCCGGCTGCACGGCCTCGGGCACCACCACCGCACAAGGCCCCGCCCCTCGTCCTTCGGACTCGGCCACCGGCTCCACGGGCGCCGCCACACCCGGCGCGACACCCGGCGTGATGACGCTCTTCAAGGACCCGTCGTTCAACTTCAGCGGCCTGTGGGCCCTCGGCGCCGCCGGATTCAGCGGCAGCGAGGTGGGCGAGGTGCTCACCGCCGTGAACACGATCAACAAGGCCGGCCTGTCCGCGCAGACGTACGTCGAGACGTTCAGGAAGCTCGGCGACCAGCTGCTGGAAGCGCCCGAGGACAGCAGGCCCGACCGGCAGACCAGGCGCTTTCGCGCGCTGCGGGCCGCCCAGTACTACGCCCAGGCGCTGTTCTTCGTCCTCGGCTCCGACAGCCCCGACAGTGAGGAGCAGCTCTACCGGGCGGGGCGCGGCGCCTGGGACACGTTCTGCAAGCTCTGCGACCCGGCACCGGTGACGACGAGCGTCCCGTACGGGACGACCCCGCTGCCGGTGTGGCTCTTCCGCCCGGACGACTCCGGTGAGCGGCGCCCCACCGTGATCCTCACGAACGGCAGCGACGGACAGAACGTCGACATGTGGGCCTACGGCGTCTCGGCCGCATTGGAGCGCGGCTGGAACGCCCTCGTGTACGACGGGCCGGGCCAGGGGCAGTTGCTCTTCGTGAACCGCGTGGTCTTCACACCGCGCTGGGAAACGGTGGTCACGCCGCTCGTCGACTGGCTGGTCGCCCGTCCCGACGTGGACGCCGACCGCATCGCCCTGACCGGCCTGAGCATGGCGGGCGACCTGGCCCCCCGGGCCGCAGCCTTCGAGAAGCGGATCGCCGCGCTGGTGGCGATGCCGGGATGCCTGGAGCCCTGGCTGGGCTTCCCGTCGGAGATCCGAAAGGTCCTCACCCCGGACAAGGCGGAAACCAACACCATCTGGAACAAGAAGGTCGTCCCGGAGCTCCCCGCGGCCGCCGCCGCGACCATGAAGAAGCGCTTCGAGCCCTTCTCCGTCCCCGCGATGCTCGCCGCCCGCGAGGGCAAGGTCTTCACCGACTTCTACACCCCCGCCAAGCGCATCGAGGCACTGACCATCACGGACATCGTGGACCGCATCACCATGCCCACCCTGGTCCTCGACTACGAGTACGAGCAGTTCTATCCCGGACAGCCGCGCCGGATGTTCGACAAGCTGACCTCACCCAAGGACTACGTGAAGCTCACCGCGGCCACCGGCGCGCAGCTGCACTGCTCCCCGATGGCGCCCCAACAACACTCCGACGTCGTCTTCGACTGGCTGCAGGAAACACTGCCGAGGCACTGACCGCCGCCCGCCCGGCGTGCCGGCCTCCGACCGGTCTCCAACCAGCCGCCGACCGGACAGGCGCCGCGCCTTTCGCGCTGGGGACGGTGTTGCGAAAGGCACCGCCGTAGATTTGGTGAATGACGACGACTGCAGCGCAGGAAGCATTCCTGCAGGACTTCCACGCCGAGCATCCGGCGGTGACCTCAGAGGCGTTCGGTGGTGGCCGCGCTCCGGACGGCCGGTCCAGTTATGAGATCTTGTGCGGCCGGGTGCAGGGAAGCAGGCGCGTGCTGGACCTCGGTTGTGGTGACGGCCTGCTGCTGGAATATCTGGCCCGGAGCGACGGGAGACAGCTCGCGGGGGTGGACCTGTCTCCGCAGTCACTGGCGCTGGCGCGACGTCGACCGGCGCTGGCGGGGGTGCGACTCGAGGAGGGCCGCGCTCAGGAACTTCCCTTCCCCGACGACAGCTTCGACGCCTGCGTTTCCCACCTGGCGCTGATGCTGATGGGCGAGATCGAACACGTCGTGGCGGAGGTTGCCCGAGTGCTGTCTCCCGGAGGGGTGCTGGCATACGTGGTGGGAGGCGGGGCGGTCGGCGGCGAGGCGTACGAGCGTTTCCTCGGACTACTGCGCCGCACCGTTGAGGAGATGCCCGCCTCGCGGCGCATTCCGCCACTGGGGGACAGCAGGACACGTAGCCGCGACGGGCTCGACGAAATCCTTGTACCGGCAGGCTTCGGCGCGGCGGACTGGGAGACGATTCCCATCGATCTGAGTGGTCCGGTGGAGCAGGTATGGGCCGCCCTTTCGGGACTGTACGACCTCGGCCCGCTCGATCGGACCACCGTGGAGCGCTTGCGTAAGGCCTTCTTTGCCGAGGTGAGGGAGATGACGACGCCGGACGGGCGGGTTCCGTGCGCCTACAAGATCCGCGTCGCGACGGCACGCATGCGTGAGAGGGCCGCACAGGCCTCACCACCGGTTGGTGCGGCCTGAGCATGAGCGCCTTCTCGCCTCCCGTCCTTATCTGCTGACGCCGACTCATGAAGGGAGACGACCTCCTCGGCTGGATACGGTGCCGACCAACTCATCGGGGGGCGGAACCGTACGAGTGCCGACAGGCTCACCGGCCGAGGAGGGGGAACAGCCGCGTGACCGCAGCCACGGGGACGGTGCCCGCGGGACGGAGGGCGGGGCGTTGGTCCCGTTCGCGGTAATCGGTCAGTAGGCGGCGGATGGACTCGGCGAGTTCGGCCATTTCCGATGGAGTGAGGTGGACGACGGCGCTGAACGACTCGTCGTGCTGCCATGCGCTCGGCGCCTGTTCCCGTTGGGCCAGCCACTGTTGATAGCTCTCGTCCTCCAGCCCACGTGCAAGCGTGGCGAACTCGTCCGGCGTTTCCCGTTCCGACCGGTGGTCGGCCGGCGTCCAGCGGAGCCGCCACGGCCGTGCCCGGCCGCCGTTGTGTGGCGCCTCTTCGATGAGGCCGTGCCGGGCGAGTTGGCGCAGATGGAAGGAGCAGAGGCCGGAGCTGTGGCCGAGGCGGGCGGCGGCCTGGGTGGAGGTGACGGTGCCGACCTCGGCGAGCAGGTCCAGCAAGGCGATGCGCACGGGATGGTCGGGGAGGGGCTGCCGGGCGCGAGGCGGCAGTGGGTCCGTGGACGAGGCTGGACGGTTTTCATCGCTCATTTTGCAAAGGGTGCTACTTTGCAAAGCATTCGGTCAAGCCCGGCTGCGGACCGGCCGGGGTCTTCTGCCCCGGCCGTCCGAGGCATGCGCGAAAGGCGTTGATATTCCATGACGGTTCGGTTCGATGACACCTCGCAGGACCGGCGGGTGCGCGTGCTGGGCGAACCCGTCGATTCCTACCCGCGGCTCGCGCCGGAGGTCGAACGGGGTTCGGTGCGCCGCATCACCGTCGTCGGGGAGGAGATTCTTCGGCGCCGGTGCCAGGAGGTCACGCAGTTCGGTACGCCGGAGCTGTCGCAGTTGGTCGACGACATGTTTGCGACGAACCAGGTGGCCGAGGGCGCGGGGCTTGCCGCCAACCAGGTCGACGTGGACCTGCAGTTGTTCGTGTGGGACCTCACGGACGAGTGGGGGGTGCGTCACGTCGGGCACATCGCCAACCCCGTCCTGGAGGAGGTGTCGACCGAGCGGCGCAGGCTGGTCGAAGAGCCCGAAGGGTGTCTGTCGGTTCCGGGCCCTTACCGGGTGGTGCCCCGCCTCGACCGTGCCGTCGTACGGGGCCGCGACAAGAACGGCGAGCCGCTGGTGATCGAGGGCAGGGGGTACTTCGCCCGGTGCCTGCAGCACGAGACGGACCATCTTCACGGACACCTGTACCTGGACCGGCTCGCCCAGCGGGAACGGAAGACGGCCCTCCGCGAGATGGCGGCGTCCAAGGACGAGATTTTCGTCCGGCGCGCGGCCCGGGCCGAGCAGCTGGCCAAGAAGCTGGCCAAGTAACGCCGTTCCCTGCTGGTCGACACCCGCGTCGACCTCATCGCTCGCACGCGTGCCGATCCGCCGGGGCCGGTGCTCATCACGTCGTCATGCCGGGCATGCCCGGTCACCCCTGCCACGGCGGTACCGCGGGGTGGTTCGCTACTCGGTGAGGGTGGTGAAGGCTGCGCACAGCAGTCGGATGCTTCGCTGGAACTTCTCGTCCTGGCTCAGCCGGGGCATCCGCTCGATGACCAGCGGGAAGCGCGCGCGAAGGTCGGCATGGACCTCGGCGGTGACAGCCGGGGCCGGGGAGCTGCTGCGTTCCTGGAGTACGAAGCCTGTGATGTGGCTGAGCAGGGTGTCGGCCGCGATTCCGCAGTGGGCATCGGGCACACCGGCGTTGAGGAGGGTCTGAAGAAGGCGCTCCATCAGGGACAGTGCGCCGGGACTCAGCATTCCGGGGCTGTCGGCCAGCAGCATCGCGCCACCTGAGTGCTGCTGGATACTGCGGCGCAGCGCCTCGGCCTGGGCTTCCACCTCGTCCTGCCAGGTCGCTTCGGGCGGTAGCGCGGCCAGGGCGGCGGTGCCGGCATCGTAGGCCTGACGGCAGACGCGGTCGGCCATCAGCCCGAGCAACTCATCCTTGCCGCGCACGTGGTAGTAGAGGCTGCCCGCGTGCACGCCGAGCCGTTCGGCCACCTGACGCATGGACAGGCCGTGGAATCCGACCTCGGCGAAGGCGGCCATGCCTGCATCGACGATGCGCTCCTTGGTGAGCTTCATGCTGTCCACCGTACACGGGATTCAAACACCGTTTGAAATCTGTGCTAGCCTCACCTTCATCAGTTTTGAACACCGTTGGAAAAAAGGGGGGCGGGCATGGGGGGACTACTGTTCTTCGCGACCACGGCCGCGCTGATGGTCATGATGATCAACTGTGGGTTCGGCGTGGTCGGGCGCGACTCGCTGCGCGAGCGCCGGGTGCCGTGGGCGGCGGTCGGCCTCACCGCCCTGGCGGTGGCCGGCGTGGTGCTCCAGCTCTGCTGGTCGGGCGCGATGGACGCGCTCGACGGCGATCCCGCGAAGGCGGGCTGGTGGCGGGAGTTCACCTCGGTATTCATGCAGAACGGCGGGATCTCCGGCGCCGCCTGGAACCTGGGCACCCTCGCCGTCGTGGCCGCACTTGCGCAGTGGTTCTGGGGCGGCCCGCTGACGGTCGGCTTCTTCCTCGCCGGCATCGTCCTGCCGGGGCGGATCGACGCCCTGCTCGGGTTCGGCGACGGCCCCAGCACCGACCCCCGCAACTTCGCGGGCAGCTCCGGTGCCACCTACTTCCTCGGCGCGACCCTCGCCCTCGCCCTGCTGACCCGCGCCCTCGTCCCGAAGCAGCGGCTCCTCGCGGTCGCCGTTCCGGTGCTCGGGCTACTGATGTGGGTCCTCCAGGACAACGGCCATGGGCTGGTTGCCGTGTACGGATTCGCTCTCGGCGCTCTGGCTTGGGCCGTACGCCGCTGCCTGACGCGTCCGGGCCCGGAGACCAGCCCGGCGCCGTAGCCGCACCGCGGCCACGGCGGAGGTGGACGAGGGCGGGCACGGTTTCACGCCGGTCATCGTAGGTGGCACCCGAGTACTCCGACGCGACCTGAACGCCAAGCTCCGCACGTTCATCGACAGCTGGAACGCCCGCGCCCACCCGTACGTCTGGTCGGTGCTCGGTGGTCGTACTGGTCCAAGACTGCCGATCGGATCCTCAAGAACGCCAACTTTCATGACCACTTCGGACGCGGGGCACTAGCGAGCGCGGGCCCTCACCGAGGAAAATGGAACGCATGAGTGAGCAACCCGCACGATGGACCCGGGCAACCATCTACCCCGACATGTGGGCTGACCCGGACGACGACCCTCGCGACAACGAAGGAGTCAGTCCGGAAGGCGAGCTGGCGACGCTGCAGGACTTCCTGGCGAACTACCGCAAGACCCTGCGGATGAAGTGCGAGGGCCTGGATGCGGAGCAAATGGCCCGTCGGTCGGTTCCGCCGTCGTCGATGTCGCTGCTCGGCCTGCTTCGGCACCTCGTCGAGGTGGAACGGGACTGGCACAACTGGATCAGCGATGGCGATCCGCTGCCGAAGCTGTACGGCAAGCGTGACGCCGACTTCGACGGAGCCGTCGCTGAGCAGGCCGAGGTCGACGCCGCGTACTCCGCTCTGGCGCGCGAGCAGGCCGCGACCGACGCCGCGCTGGCCGAGCACCCGGATCTGGGCGAGCGTCTGGGCAAGGACGGGATCGCCGTTCGGGAACTGATGGTGCACAGGATCGAGGAGTATGCCCGTCACTGCGGGCACGCCGATCTGTTGCGCGAGTGCATCGACGGAAGGGTCGGCCAGTGAGGAGGGCCGGGGGCTGGCCCCGCCTCCGGAGGCGCACGCAGGATTGCGGCGAACAGCCCCGCCGGAGGCGATAGCCGGCACTCGCGTGCCCCCGGATCGCAAGGATTCACCGTTGCAGGTCGCGGTCCTGGGGTGGATGTGGATCCTCAACTCGCCGGTCCCCGGTGCCGTTCGAGGGGGCGCTGCGATTGCGCCGGGACAGGGCTTGGCTCATGACTTTTGCGACCACGGTGGGGTGGAACAGCACGGTGGGCGGGGCCACCATGTTGGCCACCCGTACGAATCGGGACCACACCCGTGCGTCGCGAACAGATACCGCGAAGAGGTGCTTGTTGTACCAGTGGGCGAACCTGGCCGTGACAGGTTGGTGGTCCGGGTTCCACATGAGATCCGAATTGCTCGACAGGGTCCACGGTGTCAGGACAATGCGCGCCACCGCCCGCTGAAATCCCCTGCTCATACCGTCCAGGCCGGCCCCGAGCGTCCGGTGTTCGGTCAACTTGCGGTGGAGAAGATCGGCTTCCATCGCGGCAACGGTCAGGCCCTGCCCGTAAACGGGGTTGAACACGCATACCGCGTCGCCGAGGGCGATGAGACGGTCCGGCCACTCCTTCATTTTGTGGTACAGGCGCCACTGATTATTGACATTGGTGTAGCGATGGGTTGGCTCCTGGCCGGTGCGGCCTTCGATCTGCTCGGCCAGACGAGGGTTCTTCAGACTCTTCGCGAAATCCAGGTAGGCGCCGTTCTCGGTGGGCGGCACATGCTCTTCGAACCCGAACAACGAGCACATCCAGCGGTTCCGCTCCACCGCCAGCACAACACCGCCCCGGGGCACGTGAGGCGCGAATGTCATTTGGTAGGCGATATTGAATTCCGGGCGGCTCTTCTCCGATCGGGCGATGTTCACCGACGTATACGTGATCTTCGCCTTGACGAGGCGTTTCTCGGGAACGGAAAGCCCCATCTCCGAGAGCCAGTTGTCCAAAGCGCTGGCGCGCCCCGAGGTGTTGACCACCAGATCCGCTTCGAGTTCCGTGAGTTGCTCGGCACCCTCCGTCCGGTACAGCACCCGATTCACCTTGCCGGGCCCGGACATTTTCAGGCCGTCGCATCGCGTGGACGGAAGGAATGTCACCTCGGGCAGGGCGAGTACCTTGTCGCGCAGACGCCGCTCCAGCTCATCGCGGGTGAACGTCTGGATCTTTACGCCCGTCCGGTGACGCGGTGCGAACCCGGCGGGCAGGAGGAAGCTGATGTGTTCTCCGTAGTCGAAAACCGGTGCTCCGATCTCCTGCATTTCCGTCCGGAGCCCCGGAAAGAACTTCTCCAGGACCTCTGCGCCCTTCGCCAACATGGCGTGGGCGTGGTACCCCTGGGGCACATGCGGGTGGGTACCCCGGTGTTCGTCCAGCGGGTCCTGTTCCAGGACGACCACCTCGGAGAAATGGTCGGCCAGTACGCGAGCCGTCACGAGACCGGCGTACCCTCCTCCGATGACAACGGCCTTCCCCCACTTGCGACCGTGCCGGACAGCTCGGGTCCTCATGGCTGCGTCCTTCCTCGTCGGGCAATTCTGGTGAGGTACCCCTGTGAATGCTGTGTCGTCCGCCGACGACGGGGCGCACTGTGGCACGACGGGGGTGCACGACAGCCGCTACGCGGCCAATGCGCGGCCTATCCGAGCTTGCGGGGCATGATGCGTCCGTTGACCCGGACCATCGGCTCGGCGGCCTGATCCCGCCTCGGCGACGTAAGGGCTGACCCGCCGACCCGTCAGACGTCCAAGATCCTTGCGTGGCCGGCTTCTGGCGTATCCGGGTCCTCAGTCGGCGCTGCCGGCACGGTGGCGGAACCCGTCGGCGTGGATGATCTTTGTACGGGGATGTCCCGGGCGGGTCGGGGGTGTGCGGCGAATGGCGACGAGGGCCGCGTCGTCGGCGAGGGCTCCGCCGGCGTGGGCGAGCAGGTCGCGCCGGATGTGCTGGAGAAGGTTGTCGGGAGAGGCTCCGGTCCACTGGGCGGCGCGTTCCGCGAAGGGATAGAACTCGCCCTTGTGATTGCGGGCCTCGATGATCCCGTCGGTGAAGAGCAGCAGGGTGTCGCCGACTTCGAAGGTGAACACGTCGAGGGTGTAGCCGTCGGGGCTCATGCCGATACCCAGTGGCGGTGCGGGGTGCAGGCTCGGGACGGTGACGGAGTGCCCGGGGCTCAGGAGCAGCGGCGCCAGGTGGCCGCAGCTGGTCATCCGGGTGACCGGGTCGTGGTCGGGGACCTCCATGAGCAGGGCCGTGACGAAGCGTTCTCCGGCCTCCTCCTCCGGTTCGAAGTCGTCCAGGTAGCGGCCGACGCTCCGCTCCAGCGCGCCGGCCAGAGAGGGCAGGCTGGTGTGCTGGTGGGCGGCCTCGCGGAAGGCGCCGAGCAGGAGGGCCGCTTCTCCGATGGCCGCCAGGCCCTTGCCTCTGACGTCGCCGATCATCAGGCGCACTCCGCCCTCGGTGCGGGTCGCGGCGTACAGGTCACCGCCGATCTGGGCTTCGTCCTCCGCCGCCAGATACATGCAGGCGATCCGCAGGGGGCCGATCTGCTCCGGGAGCGGCCACAGCAGGACGTGCTGCGCGGCCTCGGCGACCGATCGCACCTGCGCCAGCTGCTGACGGTGACGTTCGCGCACCACGCAGAAGAAGACGATCAGACACGAGAGCACCGCGATGGAGAGGAGCTGGACCATCACGTTCCGCGAGAACAGCACGCCGAAGTGCCAGCCGATGAACGCCTGGGCCGCCATCGCCATGAGCGCGATGGCCCCGGTCATGCGCGGGCCGGCGAAGGAGGCGGTGAGCGCGGGCGCGATCACCAGCAGCGGACCGAGGTGTACGTCCTCCGGGACGAAAAGGTCCACGATCGTGATCACGACGATGAGCATGATGGGGATCGCGACCAGCGCATGGCTCGACTGCCACGGCTGCCGCGGACCCGCAATGCGTGGCCACGGCCCCACCCCTCCACCATGCGCCGTCTCCGGGCGGCTGACGAACGCGGGCCGGCGCTGCCGTCGATGCCTGCCGACGGGAACGGAATCGCCACAGGTCAAGGTCGCCGTGTGTGTCGGCGCGAGCGCGAGCGGTGGTGCGGAGGATGAGCGAGCGGAGGATGAGCGAGCGGAGGATGAGCGAGCGGAGGATGAGCGAGCGGTGGTGCGGCGGCTGGGACGGGTCGGCGGAGGCCGAGGGGCCCGAGGCGGGCGCCGCCGAAGCGCCGGTCCGTGCGCGGTGCGCCTGCGCCTCCGCCTCAGCCTGCGCGCCCGCGCCCACCTCGCCGCCCGTGCCGTCGAGGCGGCCGCGGGCCAGGTCGAGGCCCGCCTCGGCGACGGAGTAGGCCGCCTGCGCGGTCGCGAAGGGCAGCTGCCCGCCGCCGAGGGCCTTGGGCAGCGGTCCGGCCTTCGCCGCACTGCGGACGGTGCCGCTCAGGCCACTCAGGGTTTTGGACTGCAGGGCGCCGGCCCGGCTGCCGTTCCTACGGGGGCACTGGGGTCGCGGTCGCTCACGCAGCGACCGCCAGATCCCGCAGCAGCGCCTCGGCTCGTTCCACGGCGCGCCTGCCCGCCTCGTCCGGGCGGCCCTTCCCGTCCTCGATCGGGTGCCGCATGACCTCGATCGCGGCGACGACCAGGCCCACGGCCCCGGTCACCGCTGCCTGCTGTGCGGGCGGGTACGTGGCGAAGTCGCCGTACTCGCCGTACTCGTCGACCAGCTGTCGCAAGGAGGGCAGGCGGTCCGCTATGGCGGAGCGCAGATCCCGCAGGGCCCTCCGTATCCGAAGGCTGCGCTCGCACAGGGCACTCGTCCGCCGCTCCACGATCGTCAGTTCCGCCTCGGCACGGTCCAGATACTCGGCCTCCTCCCGCTGGCTTCGCTTGACCCTGCGGGCCTCCCACACCAGGAAGCCGGTTAGGGAGAGCACGACCGGTGCGGCGACGATGCCGGTCAGGACGGCCGTACCGGCAGCCACCCCGCCTCCTCCCGCCGCCAGTGATCCGCCGCCGAGCCAGGCCAGCGTCCCACTGGTGGCGGCGGCGCCGGACAGGCCCGAGAGTGCCGTGCCGGTGGAGGCGGTCGCGAAGACACCCACGGCCGTGTACACCGCCGCACCGGTGCCTGCGCCGGCGAGTGCCCCACCGGTCAGCGCGGCGGCCGCACGCGCCGCCCGGGCCGCACCCGACCCGGGCGTACGGTGCTCAAGATCCGCCGAGGCGACGGCCGCTACCGCATCGACCGCCGCCAGGTCGGCCAGGCGGACAGGCACGATCCGCGCAAAGAGCTCCCCGAACGGCACCAACGCCTCGTCGTACAACGAGCGCCGTGCCTTCTCCTGCGCCACGGCCTCGGCATCCGCCCACTGCCTGAGTTCCTCGTGCCGCGCCACGAGCTCCGCCCGACGCTCTCGGTTCGCCTTCCTCGCCTCGAACAGCGCGATTCCCATGCCGCCCCCTGAGGTGACCCGCCCCAACTGCCCTGGGATGCAGGGCGCCAAGAGCCTATGGGCATACGTGACACCTGCTCAACGGATTGTTCAAGAGCCGCGAAGGCGGCGGCGACGCCGTACACCACGCTCACGCAAGAAACGGGCGGGCGGCTTACCGGGACCGGCTGCCGTCAAAAACCGACCGCCCCATCCCTTTCCCGGAAACATCGAGCGCGCGGACGCGGCCGACTGAAAGGATGCCCGTATGTCGAACGTTCAGCCGATTTCCTATGTGCGGGTGGCCGAAGTCCTCACCGACCTCGGAATGATCACCGAGGAGAAAGCCCGGAGCGTCCTGGAAGAGGCCGCCGCGTACGCGACCGAGCCGATCAAGCGGCGCTGCGAAATCCCGGGCGCCCTCGAAGCATTCGGCGTGGCCGTGTCCATCCACTGCGACGACGTCGACTTCGCCGATGAGTACTACGCATGGCTCCTGGACGAGGCCGCGGCCCTCACCGGCGGCAAGGTCACCGTCTCCAACTACCGCTTCGAGAAGGCCAACCCGGACGACGAGGAGTGCGGCCTGGGGACGATGCACTTCGACCGCAACGGCAAGCCGCTCTCCATCTCCGTCGAGCAGGAGTCGAACGACTACCTCGACGTGGGAGCGGCGCAGGAAGCCATCGAAGCGCTCAACCCCGACGACGACCCCCGGGACTTCCGCCGCGTCGAGCGCGAAGGCCCGGAGTTCAGCGACGACAGAATGCTCCTGGCCACGGCCGAGCAGCGGGAAGGGCTCCATCGGCATCTGGGCATCACGTTCGCGCGTCCTTGGCGCTGAGGCCGACGCCGCCGCCCGCCGCGGCGCGGGCCCGCCGCGGTGAACCCGGTGCCCGAGCACCCCGGCGCCGAACGGACCGTCATCGCCTTGACCGCCATCATCCGGACCACTCGCCAGGGCCGGCGCAGCGGGCGTCGTGTGGATCTCACGGCCGCACCTCAAAGGCGATGCGCAGCGTGTTCCGTACCGTACCCATCCGCCACCGGAGACCGGCCCGCTGCATACTGCGCCCGGACCGGTCCCTGCGGCGCGACCGTCAGAGCGTGGCGGCCTTCTCCGCGTCGGCGTAGTGGGCGCCGGCCGGGGTCACGATGGCGGCCGCGGCCTTGACGTCATCGCCCTTGCGGAACGAGGAGTGCGGCTTGGGCCGCAGGGTCAGCCGCGCGACGTGCTTGTCCGCGTCACAGACGAGCTTGCTGTTGGGAAGGGTGCCGGTGGCTATGGACGGGTGCTTGCCGTCCGCCTTGTCCAGCTTCGTCACGGTGGCCGCCACATGCACGTCCGAACCGGGGTCGCAGGAGTAGGTGACATCGGCCTTGATGACGGACGCCTGCCGCGTGTCGAGGGCGACCTTGCCCAGGGCGATGGAGTTGGCCTTGGCGGCGGCCGGGGAGGCCATGGCGACCGCGCCCGCGGTGAGCATGAGGGCGGTGACGGCGGTACCGGCAACACGCCGGCCGACGCGAGATGACTTCACGGATGACTTCCTCTGCTGTGCAATGTCGAGTTCTGTTGCTGCACCTTCTTTGATTGCAACCGTCGATGCCGGGTTGCCCCGTCAGCGCATTCACTTCAGATTTCCGCCTGCGCCGGTTGTGCTGCCGCCGCGTTGTGCGGCAGCACCGGCGCCGAACGAGGCCGTGCAAGGATCACGCCCATGCCGCCGACGCCCACTCTGACGGAACGCCGCTCCCCCTGGGGCGTGTTCACCTCTTCCACGGACCCTTGGCCGGCTTCGGAAACAGCCACCCTTGTGCGGCAGAACGGTCCGGTCCTGCGAATCGACGGCCGCGCACTACGCGACGCTGCCTCCCTCTTCCGCGCCTTCGCCCAAGCTGCCGTTCACCGGCTACTCCGGCCACAACTGCCCCCGCCGCCGCGACACACGGTCCGCCGCATCGAAGCGGTCTTCGACCGCCCCTTCGGCTTCCTGGCCGTCCACCGCGTTGCGCGCCTGGTCCTGACGGCGGGTTCGGTGGCCGAACCCGCCCTCCCCAAGGGCCGCGAGTACGACGTCACGTACGCCGACGAGGGCGACATGCACGGCCGGCGCGAACGGCATGGCCCGGACGGCGTGCAGACCGCGGCCTGCCGCAGCGGGGGCACAGCGCACACGGGGGACATGGCATGACAGCGCTGCTCGACGGCCTCGCCGTCAACCCGGCCGCCCTGGCCGACCTCCTGCTGCGGCTCCTGGAACCGCAGTACGCGAGCGCCTGGCGCGCGCTGGCCTCCCGGCGCGCCTCCTTCCCGGCGGAGGTGACCACCGCGATCGTCACCCACCCGCACCCCCGTGTCCGCAGGGCCCTGGCCTGCAACCCGTTCGTGGACCCCGAGGTGCGCGGGCTGCTCGTGGACGATCCCGACTGGTTCGTCCGGACCCGCCTCGCCGCCCGCCCGGACAGGACGCGGCCCGTCCGCCCGCTCCCCGACTGGGTGATCGACCGGATGCTCACGACGTACGACAACGAGTGCCTGCAAGAGCTGTTCTTCTCCCAGCAGATCCCCTTCCGCGTCCAGCGCTCGTACGGCAACCACCCCATGGCCTCGATCCGGCGGATGGCCACCAACGTATGGACCCTGATGTCCGAGGACGAACGGGCGGCGCTGCTGACGGACCCGCACCCGCAGGTACGGGCGAGCGCGGAGAACATGCGGGAGACCGACGACGCGGAGGCGATGGAGCGCAGGCTGGGGCCGCTGCCGCCCCCGCGCAATCACGGCACCGGGCTCATCCTGGTGAACTACCGCCTCTCCCGGACCGTCGTCGACTGGCTGCT
Organism: Streptomyces sp. NPDC053427; assembly: GCF_044544985.1. Taxonomy (NCBI): domain Bacteria; kingdom Bacillati; phylum Actinomycetota; class Actinomycetes; order Kitasatosporales; family Streptomycetaceae; genus Streptomyces; species Streptomyces sp. NPDC053427. The sequence goes on from NZ_JBITYA010000001.1 coordinate 899,748, forward strand.
GCGCGACCTCCACCCCGACAGCCCCTGGGTCCTCGCCCACAACTACAGCACTCCGCCGGACGTCGTCGCCGGGCTCGTCGAGCACCCCGATCCGAAGGTCAGGCTGGAACTGGCCCGCCGCCGCGACCTCGACCCCGCGCTCGTGGCGGCCCTCGCGCGCGACGCCGACCCGGAGGTGCGTACCGCGATCTCCGTGCGGCCCGAGCTGAGCGAGGACGAGCGGACGGCGATCGACTACACGGTGGACACCGGCGAGGACTTCGGGCCGGTCGAACACCATGCCCATCCGGCCCCCGACCCGGCCGCGACCGCCGCGTACGCCCGCTCACGCCACCCGCTGCTGCGCCGCCGGGCCGCCCGGGACCCCGCGCTGCCCGCCGGCCTCGTCGCAGCGCTCGCGCGCGACGACGACCTGGGCGTACGGGTGCTGCTCGCCCACAACCACCCGGCGCCGCCGCCGGAGCTGCTGCTGCGCGCCTACCTCGAGCACCGGGCCCCGGCCCGCGACCTGCTCACCGAGCATCCCCGCTTCCCCGTGGCGGGACTGGGCACACGCTTCGCGGACGCCGACGCACCCGACGAACGGCGCCTCGCCGTCCTCGACCCCGGACTCCAGCCCGGCACCGCCGACCGGCTCACCCGCGACCCGGACCTGACCGTCCGCTCGGGGGCGGCACGCCACCCCCGCCTGCCGCGCCGACGACTGCTGTCCCTCCTCAGCGACGAGGAACTGGCCGAGCACGCCGCCGCCAACCCAGCGCTGCCCCTGACCGTGATGCGCGAACTGCTCACCTGAGCGAGCGGGCTCCCGGGCTGTTGTCCTTGAAGCGCTGGCCCGCGGCGATCTCCTCGCCGAAGATGTCGGCGAGTTCGCTGCGGGTGACGTCGAAAAGCACTGCCGGAACTCCGAACTCGGCGGCACGGGCGCCGTAAGACCCTTAGTGGACGGACGCGGTCACCACAACAGCGTTGCGGACCGAGGCGCTTCCGGCCACTCCGATGCGCGACGCCCCGCTCACCCGCCCTCTTACGGAACGAACTTGTTGTCCGAGGGCGAGAGGTGCCGCCATCAGAGACGGCGTCTTGGTGCTCCGGCTGTAGATCGGATCTTCATGTCTGTGGTGCGGATTGTCGGCGAATGAGGCGCGATGCTCAAGCGCACGCTGTGAATCGTCGAGGAAGCATGGACAAGCACATGGAAAAGCGGGGACGGCACGATGCGGCTGATCGTCTTCACGCGAGCGGCCACCTGCGCCGCACTCACCCTCGGTGGTGGCGCCTGGCTCGCGGGTCTGCTGTAGCGGTGCTGAGGCGCGCTCCAGATTTTTTGGAGTTCGGCGGTCCGAGGATGTCGAGAACGTGCCACCGGCTCCGTCCCAGGGACATCAGCGGCCACCACCGGCCGCACGAGGAAGAAGGAGAAACCAGCATGGCGATTCAGCGGATGGACAACGTCGGCATCGTCGTCGAGGACCTGGATGCCGCCATCGCGTTCTTCGTGGAACTCGGTATGGAGCTGGAGGGCAGGGCGGAGGTCGAGGGCCTCGTCGCCGACCGGTGCACCGGACTCGACGGCGTCCGCTGTGACATCGCGATGGTCCGGACCCCGGACGGCCACAGCCGACTCGAGCTGGCGAAGTACCGCAGCCCCGCGGTGATCAGCGCCGGGCCGCGCAACCGGCCGCACAACATTCTGGGCACGCACCGCGTCATGTTCGCCGTCGACGACATCGAGGACACCGTTGCCCGCCTGCGCCCGCACGGCGCCGAACTCGTCGGCGAGATCGCCCGGTTCGAGGACAGCTATCTGCTCTGCTACCTCCGCGGCCCGGAGGGCATCATCGTCGGACTGGCCGAGCAACTGCGCTGAGAAGGAGGAACCGAACCATGCACCGAACGAGATCATCGAGGTTCTGAACAGAGACGTTGGACGTGGCGGTGGGTGATTCAGGCCGGAGCCGTGCGCCGTGCCGCGGCGGGCGATCAGCGGTTTGATGCCCTGGCCCAGAGCAGGCGCCGGTACTTGTCGTGGTCGTAGCCGCGGTCGGCCAGCAGGGCGTCGGGGCGTCTGCGGGGCCGGCCGACCGGTCCGGCCACGTCGGGCACCTGGTTCCGGGCGGAGAGGGGAGTTGTTCCAGCGACTCGGCTGCACCGCCTGGTCCTGGACGAGCCGAAGGGGCCGGCGGCAACCCGATCGAGAAGCCACATTGAGGCGCAAATCGAGACGCAGATCGAAGCGTCAGTTGATACGCCGATCGAGACAGACCATGCCTTATTCCGGCTTCTTGCCGGTGTGGTGAGCGCGGGTCCGGAGGGAACGGGTCCATGGGATCAGTGCCGGGACGCGAGCGCGGTAGGTGTCGTAGGCGGCGCCGAACTTGCGGGCCATCAGGTCGTCCTCGATCCGGACCCGGCGGAGCAGCCAGGGGGCGGCGGCTGCCAGGAAGACGATCCAGACGCCGAAGCCGCAGGCCAGCATGCCGCCGGTGATCAGGCCGAGGAGGCCGGTGTAGATGGGATGGCGGACCAGCCTGTAGGGGCCGTCGGTGCGTAGTTCGTGGTGTTCCTGGACTGTTGGGACGCTGGCCCACATCGTGCCCAGAATCCAGCGGGCCCACAGCAGCAATGCGGTGGAGGCGACGGTGAGCAGGGCGCCCAGGAGCGCCAGCTCTGGCTGCCAGTACTGGAGAGGGTGCCAGAGGGAATGCGGCGCGTATCTGATCGGCAGGGAGAGCACACAGACGCCCGCGATCATCAGCACCCGGCGGGGCAAGGCGCTACGCCATCCACACAGCCAACTGGCCAGACCTGCCTGGCTCTTCAGGCCGAAGTAGACGGCACCCACGATCCAGGCCAGGACAAAGATCAGGACACAGATGCCGGTGAGGGTGGTAAGTGCTGAGTGGAGAGAGCCCATGGCCCAAGACTGCTCCGCGTGTTGAGTGGGGCACCACCACCCACGGGCTGAGTCCGAGGTCTGCACCCACGGGTGGAGAACCGTGAGCGGGTGGTGCCGAGCGGTGCAGCCGGCGAGGGGAGCGGGGTGCGGAGGGGGAGGATGCGTGCGCGCCTTCCTCGCCTGTCGTGCCCCGTCCGCGGAACGACGCTGAGCGGGCCGTGCTGGAACACATTCTCTCGGGGTGGGGTGGGATGTGAGGCGGTCACGGGTCGGCCGCGGCCGGTGTGCGGTGGTGGCGCATCCGGTGCCCGGTTCCCGGTATGACGGGACGCCGAGCGCTGCGGGAGGCGCGGTGTCACGGTATGTGTGGCGTCATGAGATGTGTGGCGTCATGAGATGTGTGGCGTCACATCGCTTCCTTGTGGGCTTTGAGCTTTTGCCACACGGTGCTGAGCGCGGTGAGGTCCGCCTCGTCGAGGAGATCGGTGAAGACCGGAGCCAGGCAGGCGCGGCGGGTGGCGTCGGCTTCCTCGAAGAGCCGGCGGCCTTGTGGGGTGAGGGCCGCCTCGACGGAACGTGCGTCGCGGGCGGACGGGGTGCGGGTGACCAGTCCGCGGTTCTGCAGGGCGTCGACGACCCGGGAGACCTGGCTGCGACTGAGCATCGTGCTGTTGCCCAGGACGGAGGCGGGAACCGGGTCCGGGCTGGAGGCGAGCCAGAGCATCACCTCGAACCAGGAGACCGGCAGGTCGTGCGCCTTGGTGAGGGCGCGGTCGACGCGTTCGGTGAGCACGGTTCCGGCCCAGACCAGCCCGTAGAAGGCGTAGTCGGCCGCCGGCATCTCGGCCTCGGTGAGCTTTCTCTTCGCCATGCCGCCAGCCTACCCGGTTGCGTGTGCACGCACATAATGCTTATGGTGTGTGTACACGCACTTAATTTGCTCCGTCTGCGGGGCCGAAAGGATCACCATGTCTTCTCAGGTCGCTCATCAGCCTTCCGGGCCCTCCAAGGTCGTTCTGATCACCGGTACGTCCTCCGGCATCGGCCTCGCGGCCGCCGTCGCGGCAGGTCAGGCCGGCTGGCAGGTCGTCGCGACGCTGCGCGACCCGGCGCGGGCTCACGCGCTGCGCACCGCGGCTGCCGAGGCGGGGGTGGAGCTGGACATCCGCCGGCTCGACGTCGTCGACGAGGCGTCCGTCTCGGCGGCGATCGAGGCCGTGATCGCCGATCACGGTCGGCTCGACGCCGTGATCAACAACGCCGGTGCCGGCCACCTCGGCACGCTGGAGAACGAGAGCGTCGCCGAGGTGCGCAAGGTGATGGAGGTCAACTTCTTCGGCGTGCTCAACGTCTCGAAGGCGGCGCTGCCCCACCTGCGCGCGACCGGAGGCCGTCTGATCACCGTCACCAGCGTCGGCGGCGTCGTCGGGCAGCCCTTCAACGAGGCCTACTGCGCGGCCAAGTTCGCCGTGGAAGGCTTCATGGAGAGTCTGGCCCCGGTGGCGGCCCGGCTCGGGGTGAGCGTGTCCGTCGTCGAGCCCGGCGCCGTGGCGACCGAATTCGTCAACAACCTCGGCGTCGACCTGGAGGCCGAGATCGCCGCGGCGGGTCCGTACGCGGACACCCTGCGGGCCTATCTGGACCGCACCGTCGCGCAATTCCTCGGCAGCAGTGCGCAGACTCCGCACGAGGCGGCCATGGCCGTACTAGAGGCCCTCACGGCCGACCGGCCCGCGTTCCGGATCCAGACCTCCGACTGGGCACGCGGTTTCACCGGAACCAAGCTCACCGACCTGGACGGCTCCGCTGTGCTCGGCCTCACCGGCGGCTGGGTGGCTGACCCGGCGCCCGCGGGCTGACCCGGCGCCCGCGCCCGCGACCGGGCCCGGCGACCCGGCGGCCCGGATGGCGCTCGACCGGCAGCGATCCGGGAGCCGGACCCGGCAGAGGCACGGGCGGTTGACCGCACCTGCTTCCTGCGCTGCCGGTCTTCGCGGATGTGCTGCCGCCGGCCCGCGTGAAGTCCGTGCCGGCTGTGCACGCGAAGACGTCGCTCTCCCAGACCAGGGCGGGCGGGAGAGAGGGGAGCCATCTGGTTGCCTTCGCGCTTCCGATTCGGGGGCACGAACGCCCCCCCCGCTGGTCCCCACCCACCATCGGAATCCCCGTCTGTGCGGGGAGCGGCCGAATCCCGGCCCGGGGCACCACTGCCAGGCGGGGACGCCGCTGCCAGGTGGTCCCGACGCCCAAGAAACCTAGGAGCTCGCTCGGACCGTAGGGACGCGAAAACAGGAGGCGGGAGCCAATGCGTCCCTGACACGATGGCCGGGCTCCATGACGATGAGAAGGGACCGTACGTCCATGCCCCGTGCCATCACCTTGATTCGCTCCGATTCCCTGTCCGATGTCGCCGAGTACGCCTACGCGGCCACGGCGCCCGCCGAGGCCCGACTCATCTTCCTCGCCGGTGCGTGCCCGCTCAACGAAGACGGTTCCACAGCAGCGATCGGGGACCACGCGGGACAGGCGGCGAAAGCCGTCGAGAACCTGCAAGCCGCACTCGACGCCGCCGGTGCGACGCTGCAGGACGTCATCAGCACGCGGGTTCTCGTCGCCTCCACTCGGCAGGAAGACCTGGTGACCGCCTGGAACGTGGTTCGAGACGCCTTTGGCGACCACGATGTCCCCAGTACTTTGATGGGCGTCACCGTGCTCGGCTACACCGACCAGCTCGTCGAGATCGAGGCCGTCGCCGCGGTCCTCGATTCCTAGCCACTCGGCCGCCGCACCGGTCAGGGCCGCCGTCACCACGATGTCCCCGCCGTGCCCGGTCAGGCGCAGGGCAGCCCGCGCACCGGGGACGAGTACGAGGTGGCCGTCGCGAACCGAGCTGATCAGCCTGGTGTGAGGCACCGCTCCAGCGCGGCCCGTTGCTGTGCGGGCAGGTGGTCACCCAGCGGCGTCCGCCTGGGGCTGTGGTCGCCGTTGCAGATCCAGCTCCGCTCGTCGGCATCGAACCGCCATGCCTCGGCACCCCACATCGGATGGCCTTCCAGGAGGCATCGGGCCAGCGGCTCGCAGTCCTCCGGGGCACCGGCGGCAACCAAAGCCGCGACAACCGCGGCAAGGGCCTCCGGAGGCGCCGCCGCGTCGCCCAGAACCGGCAGCAGAAGCAACAGGCGAGCGTGGGGATCGGTGACTCCGGCAGCGTCTTCAGGGGCTTCGAGCAGCGCGGCGAGTTCGGGCCAGCACAGCCCTGGTCCCATGCGGTCCTGATCGTCGCTGGCGAGGGCGAGGGCACCGAACCAGTCCGGGTGCGTGAGGAAGTAGTCCGTCGTCGTGAACTCTTCGCCGCTGTTGTAGTGCACGACGATGGCGAAACCGCCGGTCAGCGGCACGGAGAACACCGGCCAGGCCGACTTGTCGTGGAGCCGCTCCAGCATGTCGCCGGCCTCCCACGGCTCCACTCCGAAGGCCTCTGCCGAGAAGCCCTCACAAAGGTCGGCCAGGTGTGCAGCCCAGAATCCGGGCTCGCCCAAGAGCGGATGACCGTCCACGACGGGGGACAGGGAATACCAGTGCCGTGCCATCACCATGCAGCAATTGTCACCCGCGACGATCAACCTGCTCGAACCGCCCCGGCCGGCTCCCCGGGATCGCTCGACGGCTCGGCCATATGAAGATGAGGCGTCTGTTTCCGAGCCGGTGAGGTCATCGGTCCCGGCGGGCCGTCCGTGACCAATTCGTGCAGGGTGTGGGCGCGTTCTCGCATCAGCTCACGCATCAGGCCCGCGCGGCTACCGAAATGGTGGAAGACCGCGCCCTTCCTGACGCCGGGCGCCGCGGCAGCGATGCGCTCCATTGAGACGTGCTCGGGAGGGTGCCCGTGAGACGTGCTCGGGAGGATGCCCGCGTCGGTGACAGTCGGGCAGCAGAGCACGGGCACACCACGAGGTCCGTACCTCCCCGATCCGACCTGCGCTCTCCCAGCCGTAGGGGGTTGCCGGAATCGACTTGCTGCGGGGAGCCGGTCAGTCGTCTCCGCGCAGGGTCCGCGCGAGTACGGAGCGATGGGTCGGTTTCGCGTGGTCATAACGCTTGTGGCCTTCGTCGGTAAGGACGACGAAGATGCCGCGGCGGTCGAGATCACACATGACACGCTCGACGAGGCCGCCTCGTTCCAGCCTGGCGACCAGCCGGGACCCGGCGCTCTGGCTCAGGTGCACCACGTTGGTGAGGTCCTGGCCCCGGCACTTGCCGTGGTCGGAGGAGGCGAGGAGTTCGAGCGCCTCGAACTCGCTGACGCTGAGGCCGTGCTGCGCCTGCAACTCGTGCTCAAGAGCGTTGTGCACGGTGGCGTGTCGGGCGAGAAGCCCATGCCACTCGTCGACCAATTCCTGCTCCGAGCCATCGATCATGGAGCCCACCATAACATGCGCCAGCATTTGATGCACGGAGATTAAATGCACTTGCATTCAATGCTCGTGCATGTGAGAGTCACGACATGACTTCCTCCGCACCCCCGTCCGCCTCCACACCCACCTGGAACGCCAAACTCTGGGGAGTTCTGCTCACGGTCTCCCTCGTCATCGGCCTCGACGCACTCGACGTCTCGATGGTGGGCGTCGCGCTCCCCTCCATCCAGGCGGACCTGGGCCTGTCCACCAGCGCGCTGCAGTGGATCGTCAGCGGCTATGTCCTCAGCTACGGCGGGCTGCTGCTGCTCGGCGGACGCGCCGCCGACCTGCTCGGACGCCGCCGGGTGTTCCTGGCCGCGGTAGCCGTGTTCGCCGCCGCCTCCGTGCTCGGCGGCCTGGTAGACGACGGAGCCCTGCTCATCGCCACCCGCATACTCAAGGGCATGGCGGCGGCGTTCACCGCGCCCGCCGCGCTGTCCATCGTCACCACCACGTTCGCCGAAGGGCCGGCGCGCAACAAGGCGCTGGGCGTCTTCTCCGTCTTCGGGGCCAGCGGCTACTCGGCCGGCTTGGTGCTCTCCGGTCTGCTGACCCAGGTCGGCTGGCGATGGACGTTCTTCCTGCCGGTGCCGGTCGCGGTGATCGCATGGATCGCGGCCAACCGCCTGCTCCCCAAGGACGGCCCCCGCGCCTCCGGCGGCTACGACATCCCCGGCGCGATCACCTCGGTCGGCGCGATGCTGCTGCTCGTCTACACCGTCGTTCAGGCGCCGGAGGCCGGCTGGGCCGCGCCGAACACGCTGATCCAGTTCGCCATCGCCGCGGTGCTGCTGCTCGCCTTCATCGTGATCGAACGCCGCAGTGCACATCCGTTGGTCCGTCTCGGCATCCTCCGCTCGGGTTCGTTGGCACGGGCCAACCTGGGCATATCGGTGTTCTTCGGTGGCTACATCGGCTTCCAGTTCGTGGTCATGCTCTACTTCCAGTCGGTGCTCCAGTGGTCGGCGCTCCAGACCGCGCTCGGCTTCCTTCCGGCCGCGCTGATCGTCGCCTTCGGTTCGCCGAAGATGGAGCCCCTCATCGCACGCGTCGGCACCTCGCGCACCATCGCGGGCGGCGTCACCGCTCACCTCATCGGCTACGTGCTCTTCCTCGTCATCGACCGGGACGCCCCGTATGTCGTCGGCGTGCTGCCCAGCATGATCCTGCTCGGTATCGGCTTCACCCTGGCCTTCGCGTCCTTCAACATCCAGGCCACCGCAGGCATCCCGGACCACGAGCAGGGCCTGGCCGGCGGCCTGCTGAACACCTCGACGCAGGTAGGCGGCGCGATCGGACTCGCCATCGTCACCGCGGTCCTCACCGCCGGAGGCGAAGGCAAGACCGGCCCCGACGCCCTGCTCGCAGGCTTCACCCCGGCGCTGCTCACGATCACCGTCCTCTCGGCCATCGGCCTGCTCATCGGACTGTCAGGAGTGCTCGGACGGCGCAAGCTCGACAACCCGGCGGACGAATCGGCGGAGAAGTCATCGGACGAGCGGGAGTTCGCCCTCGTCGACTGACCGGTCCCGTCCTGTCACGGCACATCCCTGTGTGAGGCACCAGCCAACACGGGATGTGCCGTCCGGGCACGCATCCGCGCGACTTGCCGATGGCTCCGTCGCGTCCGCGGATGCGTATGTCTATGCGTATGTGTATGTGTATGTGTATGTGTCTGCGCCATGTGAGGGCGCGGCCAGGTCAATACGGCCAGGCCGGGTGAGCCCGGCTGCGCACCGCAGGCGATCAGGCACCGGCTGAGGGCATGTCAGCCGTCAGCCCTCCCGAGTGGTCGGCACCTGCCCAAACCTCTGCCGGCACAGGGCAAGTGAACGAAGCGACTGGCCGGTGACCTGGGACGTGGCGTGTCGGAACGGGTCTCCGGCTCGGATCACTGGGCCGAGATCTTGTGGACGGTGGTGTCGTCGGGGTCCAGCCGTCGCCCATCCGCGGACAGCACTTCCAGTGTGCGGAGGCGATGTCCCTGTCGGCGGTCGACCAGCTGTGAGTGCGGTTCGTCAGGGGCGAAGAAGTTCTGTTCGCCCCACTGCCGCAGTGCCACGATGACGGGGAAGAGCGTCTTGCCCTTCGGAGTCAGTACGTACTCGCGGTAGGCGCTGCCGTCCGAGGCGGGGACGGATTCGAGGACACCGCCGGCGACCAGGGTGCGCAGACGCGCGGCGAGGATGTTCTTCGCCACGCCGAGGCTGCGCTGGAACTCCCCGAAGCGCCGGCTTCCGTCGAAGGCGTCCCGCACGATCAGCAGGGACCACCAGTCGCCGATCGCGTCCACCGACCGGGCGACGGGGCATTCACTGTCGTCGAAGCGCGTCCTGGTCACCATGGCGTCCCTCGCTTTCACCATCTCCCACAGCGGTTGCAACATGCTACCAAAAGAGGTTACCGTCGCCGACATTATTGGTAGCAAGATGAAACCAGATGCATAGGGGAGTGCTGATGCTCGGCAATGGTGAGGCTGTGACACGACGGACCGAGACCCGAAGAGGGGAGGGTTCCGCGTTCGTCCTGTCCCGTGGCGTCGTCATACTGTTCGCCGTCGCCTGCGGGGCCGCGGTGGCCAACGTCTACTTCTCCCAGCCGCTCCTGGTGACCATGGGCCACGACCTCGCCATGAGCCCGGCACTTGTCGGCAGCGTGGTCACCCTCACGCATGTCGGATACGGGCTCGGGCTCTTCTTCCTCGTACCGCTGGGGGACGTGGTCGACCGCAGACGGCTCATCGTGGCCCAACTGCTGCTCCTGGTGGTGGCGCTGGCCGTGGTAGCCGTCGCCCACACCGCGGCGATCCTGCTCGCGGGCATGGCCGCGACGGGTCTTCTCGCAGTTGTCACGCAGACGCTGGTGGCCTTCGCGGCATCGCTGGCCCCTCCCGCCGTACGCGGACGGGTCGTCGGCCTGGTCACCAGCGGCGTGGTCATCGGAATCCTGCTCGCCCGCACCGCATCCGGCTTCATGGCCGATCTCGCGGGCTGGCGCTCCGTCTACCTCGCCTCGGCATCGCTCACCGCCCTGCTCGCCCTGGTCCTGTGCCGAGTGCTGCCGCGCCACAGTGACGCTCCGCCGACGACCCTGCGCTACGGACAGTTCCTGCGCTCCACGATCACCCTGTTCGCACGGGAACGACTGCTCCGGGTCCGGGCCCTGTTCGGCCTGCTGATCTTCGCCGCCTTCAGCACCCTGTGGAGCAGCGTCGCGCTGCCGCTCAGCGAGGCCCCGTACTACCTGTCCCACAGTGCGATCGGGGCGCTGGGACTGATCGGAGTCGCCGGCGCCCTGGCCGCGACCGTGGCGGGCCGCCTGAACGACCGCGGACTCTCCCGGCGGACCACCGGCATCGCCCTGGCACTGCTCGCTGCCTCGTGGCTGCCCTTGGCCTTCACCCGTAGCTCGCTCTGGGCTTTGGTCGTCGGGGTGATCGTTCTCGACCTCGCCGTGCAGGCGGTCCATGTCACCAACCAGACCCTGATCTACGCGCTGCACCCGGACGCGGGCAGCCGGCTGATCGGCGGATACATGGTCTTCTACTCGATCGGCAGCGCCACCGGCGCTATCGCCGCGACCTCCCTCTACACGGCGGTCGGCTGGGGCGCCGTATGCGCACTCGGTGCCGCGTTCAGCTGCCTCGGACTCGTGCTGTGGGCGTTCACACGACACGGCGCCCCGGACCCCGCCGCCAAGGTGACCTCCCGCGGCGAAGGTTGAGCGTTCTCGCCGGACGTTGAGCGACGGGCGCGCCGCAGGTCAGCGGACGCAGGCTACCCCTGCCCGCCGGCGACCGTGAGGCGCCCCCGCGGCGTGAGCCCGTTGAGATGACAGCGGACCCTGTGCCGTGGCCGGGGTGGCTTGCGTCAGAAGGCGTCCGGTCAGGCAGCAGCGGCTCAATCCGTGGCCACTACACATCAGTTGACGACGCAGCGGGACCAGCGATCAGATGACCCGAAGGAAACGGCCTGAGTCTCACCGTTTTTGTGACCGAGTGCTTCACTCGGCGGATGTGCGCTTGAGTTGGCTGGGCTGTGCAAGTGAGTTGGCGGTGGCACGATCGTCTTCCGGCACTCGGGCAGCCGCAGGCGCGTTCCCGGCCGCGCGTCGGCGCTTCCAGTAGGCGACGGTCAGCACGGCCAGCAAAGGTCCCCACAAGCTCAGCGGCGCATAGCAGAAGTAGTACCAGCCGGCTTCCCAGCCAGTGGCCAGGCTCGGGGAGCCGGCCGGCAGGGCGTCGCCCTGGATCGTGGTGCCCCTGATCTCGGAGGCCACGAACAGGAGGGTGAAGACGAGTGTGAGGATCGTGGCCCCGATCGCGGCCGGTATGACCGCGGCCATCGTCGGGACCCGGCGGCCGCGCAGGAACGGGATCCAGCGCGGGAACACCTCGCCCCAGCGGGCGATCAGACCGAGCGCGGTGAATGCAAGGGCTTCGGACAGGACCGACAGGAAGATGACGTACGCGCGCTCGCCGAGCCCGATCTCCTCGTCGAATGCGGCCTGGAGCCGCCAGATACCGGCGGGCAGTACGGTGAACGGCACGGCACAGGCGGCGAGTTGCACCCGTCGGGACACTCCGGCGACGGAATCGTGGGCCGCCCGCCATGCGGCGCGGAATCGTCGGGACGGGGCGGCAGTGGGTTCTTCGGCGTGCCGGTGCGGCTGCATGTTCGGTCCTCGGTTTCGTGGGCCGGGCTGACCCGTTCGATACTGAAGATCCCAGTCAGGGGAGCGTCAGAAATCGCTCTGCGGGCGAACTCGGCTCCGCCGTACGGCCGATGGAGCGGTACGACCGAAGGGTGACGGAGAGCCCGGCGCGCAGCCGCCGAAGAACCTCGAGGCGATGCGATGCGATGCGATGCGATGCGATGCGATGTGATGCGGGCAGGTAGTGCCTGCAGAACGGCGCTACCTGCCCGCCGGGGTGGCTCAGTGACTGCTCTGCCACCACACGAGCAGCACTGTGAAGCCTGCGCTTCCCGCGGCGTATGCGGCACCTCGTGCGGCGTGCGCCGCGAGAACGCGAGCATGCCTTGCCAACAAGAGGTGGATTTGCCGGGCCGGACCGGGTGGGTGTTGCGGACGGCCCGTAGACTCGTTCATGGAAGTTCCCTCGTCTCGGATGGCGGGTGATCTTCAGCAAAGAGCCCCATCGATCCGCAGGTTGCGAGCCAGGAGCGATGCGGGCTCTTTCGCGTGCAACGAGGCTAGCGCGTCCAACGGGGTGCTGGTCATGAGCCGTGTGTGTACAAAAGCGGCGCGTGGGCTTCTACTCTTTGGACAATGCCTCACCATGCAACAGCGAGGAAATGTCGCGTAGTTGGGAGGCCGGAGGTGCCGGGTACCTCCCAACCACGCACCGCGGAAGAGCCGCTGACCAGGGCGCTGCTCCTCAAGGCGATCTACCCAGCACCGGGCGAGCCGTGTGTCCACCTGAGCCGGTTTTCACCATGCGCGAGTGGTACGCCTCGGACACTGATCAGACTCGCGCAGCCCAGGTGCCCGTCGGCAGCGGCACGATCAGCCGCCCGATCAGCCGCTCGTGGAACCGCGGGAGGGGCACGCAGGACAGCTCGCGGTAGCGATCCAGCGTGATCGGCTCCAGTCCGACCTCCGCGAAGGCGGAGTTGGTTGCTCCGATCACCGCGTCGGTGTCGTGGAACAGCGTGCCGTTCCAGTCTCAGACGATGTGCGCTGCGGGCCCGTTCCCCGCTTACAGCACCAGACGAGCTGTGGGTCATCAGCCTCGGCGCATGCGCCGGCCCGGAACTCAGGTGCCGATTCCGCTCACCCGGCCGAGGGCTCCCGTCGCGCGGTGCACGAAGGAGGTCGGCTGCAGGCCCTCTGCCCTCATCAGGTAGGAGACCGGCGAGTCGGCCAGGATCTGATCGCGCTTTTGCGCCGTCACCTGGCGCAGGGTTACCAAACCGAGCGCAAGCGAACCGGCGGTGACGTAGGGCATGTTGGCGGCCACACCGCCGATGGCCGCCCAGGCCGGCAGCTGCGCCTGGACGTTCATGACACCGAGGCCGGCGCCGAACTTCAGTCCCCTGATGGCGGCCTTGAGGTCGCGCAGGGGCTGGTCGAACCGCTTCCTTCTGATGTCCTTTACGTGGGCGGCGAGGATGTCCGGGTCGCTCACCTGCAGCAGTTCCTCGCGTAGGTCCGTGGCTGCCTCCGTCAGCAGGTCGGTGAATCTGTCGAACTCGGATGCATATCGCGTCCGCAGCTCGATGATTTTCTCCACCGGGGCATCCGCGATTGCTTCAGGGACGGGCAGTTCGGCCGCGAGTATCCCGAGGGTGGAGGTCGGCGACACCCCGAAAGGATGCCAATCGAAGAGCTCCGCGGCGATGCGTTGGGGATCCCAGTCGTGGAGCGTCCGCTGTACGCCGCTCTGGTCGGTCAAGGGAGTCAGATTGTTGCGCTTCGCCAGTTCTTCGGTGAGCGCCAGCTTGTAGACCCACGCCAGTTTGGGGTCCATGGACATCCAGGGGGCTTCGACACTGCCGGATCCAAGGGTGGGCCGCCATGTGTTCAGACCGAGTCCGGCATCGAGCATCGCTTGGCGCAGGTCGGGGGCGATCTCGTCCCAGTGGACTTCGACCAGGCTCGTTCCTTCCGGCCTTCGTCGCCAGGGCTCCGGAGGCACGACGTATCGATTGACCAGGCGCCACTCGGGGTTGCTGGCGGCCTCGTCGTTGATCTCCTCCGGCGTTACGCCGAAGTTGTGCTGCAGTTGATCCAGTTGGTTGTGGATCACGGTGATGAAGCGAGGGGAGATTTCCTGGGCGGCTTCCCGGGGGTCGAGAGGGACCAGGAAGTCGAGGCCGTCTGCCAGGGCCCGCACTGTCGCGCCGTCGTGAACCGGATACTGGGGTGAGACCACCCGGGCGATCTGGGGCCAGTACAGGGCGGTGGTCTTCAGCCAGGCGTCGTCACGGAAGTGAACGTAAGGAAAGTAGAGCCCAATCCGCCCCATTTTGCCCCCTCTGGTAGCTGCGTCGCCCTGAGATCAGAGCGGGTCACTGTCGACCATTGTGTCTCCACAGTTCCCGCTTGGCTTTATCGAGCAGTAGTGGCTCTGGCTCAACAACCGTGGACCGCACACCCTGAGTGAGTTGAGAGGGCCTCCGGGGCCTTGTCATTCGCCGGATGCGGCGCGCTGCATGGGCGAGAACAAACTCGCGAGGTACGAGGTGTGGATCTTGGAGGTGCTGGGAGTGTGAGGCGGCCGGGCGGAGTAGGATTCGCGGCGGGCCGCCCGGTACCCGGGGTGGTGCGCACCTCCGGTGGGGGTGCCCCAGCGCACCGCATTCGATCACGCATCGAGGAACGACAGTTGACCCCGTACTCCCTGGCGTTCTACATGGACGTCGTCGCCACCGGCACCGTGCTCGGCGTGCGGCCCACGGACTCTCCCGACCGCGTCACCGAGGTCCTGGGGTCGAACTTCGGTGAGAACAACTTCGACGACCGCAGCATGTGCCGTGACTACGGTCTGACCGAGTTCCACTGGGACCGCGCGTGCGCCGACCACCCCTGGTCGGGCCACCACTTCACCTTGCAGGTTCATAGGCTCGCCTGCCGGGGCGGCGCGCTCGCCAACGAGGCGCTTCGCGCCCGGTACGGCCGGTTCACCCCCAGGCTTCGGTTCGAGAAGCTGCAGCGCCTGCTGCAACGGCGCGGCGTCCCCCTACTGGAGGTCCCGGAAGTGCCAGCGAACGCACCGTACTACCGGACGTTTTGGCAGCCCGATTCCCACGTGGCTGTATCCGTCATCGGTATGTACGGCGAATACAGCACGCCGGACGACCTACGAGTCGGCGATGTGTATCGCATCCATGCCCCGATGACGGCCGAGGAAGTGGAGTGGCGGAGGGCCCGGGTCGGGTAGCGCCCGGGGCGACTGGCACCTTCAGACAACTTCCCGACGGCCCAGCAGAGCTGCAGCCACATGCCCCGCGCAGACCCGCTCGTGGAGGAACCTTCCTATCAGTCACAGTAAGTGACAGATCAGCAGTACGGACACAGTCTCAGGCACCTGCCGCTACCTGCCACTGACGGCCCGTCCCGCTCCCCGGCTTCGCGCCGCCTCTTACGGTGCGATACCGAGCCGCGGCGAGGCCGACGGCGATGCCAGCAGGCTCCGTCGTTGGTCTCCTCGATGAGAAAGCGGCGATTCGGCGACAGCCCGCTGCGGTGCTCGTAGGATGCCTGGATGCCCAAGCCGATACGGATGAGCCGCACGTGGGTTGCCGCGTGGGCGGTGCTGTGCGCGGCCGCCCTCGCCGCCACCGCCAAACTGAACGCCTCCTCGGCACCGGACCCGCAGCCCGAGAAGCCCGTCAGCGCCGAGTGCGCCGCGTTCATCGCGAACATCGAGAGGCAGCTGGCCAAGGCCGAGCAGGATGGCAAGGGAGACGGAGCGCTGGCCTTCTCGCGAGTCAAGGCCGGCGCCGAGGACGACTGCCGCGACGATCTCCGCAACCACTTCCGTGGCGATCGGTGAGCCGGGGTACCTGGCTCGCCGCGATGGCCGGGCTGACTGTCGTCAGTGCCGGGGCGATCATCACGGTGTGCGCCACGTCGGAACCGGAACCGGAGCCGCGGCCCACGCCGCCGCGGGTGTACTCCTCCTGTCTGGCGGCTGACACCAAGCCGGTGCCTGCGGACGGCGACCCGTGCGGCGGCCACTGAAGAACGGGGGCCTTCCGCCATGAGGAGGCTCATGCTCGTCACTGACAGCGAGTCGAGCCACGGCCACTTGACTTCCGTCAGGCGGCCGTGGGCGGGGAGAGCCAACTGGCACCGACACTCGTGGAAGCACGACCGGCGCCGGTCGCCATACGCAAGCGCCTGACTCCGGGCCTCCGGGCATCTCGCCTACGGCCTTGGCCGCTGCGGCACCGGGTCGGCGTTGGGCTGTAGGAAGCGCTGCAGGATCAGTCGCAGGGTGGGGAGTTGATCGGCCGGGCTGAACGACGGGTCGGTGGCGGCGCTGGTGTAGAGAGCGGCGATGAGTGCCATGACCCAGGCCGCGGCGTCGTCCGGGTCCAGGGCGGAGTCGATCCGGCCGCTCGCGGCCGCGCGCTTCAGCAGAGCGGTGAGGGTGGACCGCTCCTCGTCGTTGTCACGGCTCAGCAGCGCTTCGAGGTCGGCGTCGCGGTGGGCCTGGATCATCGCCTCCATGACGAGGGCGGGGACCAGCGGCTGCGTGGCGGGGGCGGCGAGGAGGTCGACGGTGTCGAGAAGGGCGGTCCACGGGTCGTCGGAGGCGCGAGCGGCGGCGAGGCGCTCGGACTTTCCGACGCCGTCGTGCTCGTCGTCCTCGAAGACGGCGTGGAAGATCGCGCGCTTGTTGGGGAAGTAGTGGAACAGGTTGCCCGCGCTCATGCCGGCGGCCTTGCAGATTTCCGCGGTGGTGGTGCGCTCGAAGCCTTTGACGGCGAAGAGCTCGGTTGCGGCGTTGATGATGTGCCGGCGGCGAGCACGGTGCTTGGCCGGGTCGACGGTTCTCATCGCGGGCTCCTTCTGGTCGGCTGTCGGCTCGTCACCTAATGATAGATCGAGCGCTCGGTTTATGATGGCGTCGGTTACCGAGGAAGCGAGGGGGAACATGAGCATGAGCAAAAGTCCTGAGGGGGACCCGCAGGCGGACCGGTTCACCGTGCTCGGTCGGTCGACGTGGGGCACCGTGTGCGTCTACGTCGCGTTCGTGCTGGCGGGGGCGGGCGTCGGCTGGCTCGTCGGCATTCTTGCCGACTGGCTGGTGACGCTGCCCTGGGCGCCTTGGCAGGGACCTGCCCGGCTCCTTGCGTCGATCCCAGGGCCCGTGCTGCCCGTTGCGGGTTCGGTGGCGGGGCTGCTGGTCGGACTCGTCGCGCAGCACGAGGAGTTGGTCATTCGCCTGACGGACGAGCGCGTTGTGCTCCGCCGCAAGGGCCGGGACCGGGAGTTCCCGCACGAGGCCATCGCCACGGCGTGCCGGGACGGCAAGTATCTCGTCCTGCTCGGCCACAACGGCGGGGAACTCACGCGGGAGGAGTGCGACCTGGAGGCCGGCCGCGTTGCCGGCGCCTTCAGCGAGCACGGCTACGCGTGGGCGGACGCAGATCCGTACGAAGGCGAGTTCCGCCGCTGGGTCCCGGATACTCCCGAACTGCCGGCAGCCGCAAGCGCCCTCCTCAAGGCCCGCCAAAGGGTCCTGGAGAAGAAAGGGCCATCCGACGACGATGTGCGAGGGCTCCGCGACGAACTGGCCCGTCTCGGCGTCGTCGTGCGGGACGAGAAGCGACGTCAGTACTGGCGGACGTTCCAGCAGTCGGGTCCAGCCGTGGAATGATCACCCGCCTGCAAGGCAACCAGCCGCCGCAGCGGACCGAAGGGGCCGGCGCCGCCGAACGGCAGAGCTGCCCGAACCCCCTCAGGCTTGATCGGCGGCGCGAGGGTCGACTGACGGCTACGGGACGGGGCGCCGACTCCGGCCATTCTCGGCTCAACTAATCTCGACGCCAATGACGTTCACTCTGCGATCCGGGCAACCGCACCCGAATCGCCACTCGGGAGATGCCAACGCATGCATACGCGACCAACGTCACCTGGAGTGGAACGGACTGGCGGAACATCCGTCCGGATCGGCGCTCTCGTTCCGCTGACTCGGCCCGGCTGGGTCGAGGCCGGCCAACACTTGCTCGCTGGACTCGAGTTGGCCGTTCGCGAAGTCAATGACGCCGGCGGGATTGTCGGAAGGCCGCTCGAGCTGGTGGTCCGGGACACCGCGGCCGATCCACAGAGGGCCGCGGCGCACGTTGAGGAACTGGCTCACCTGGGCGTGGCCGCCTTGGCGGGGGAGTATCACAGCGTCGTCGCGCGCGCCGCTGCTGCCAGGGCCGACGCCGTCGGTCTGCCGTTCCTCTGCTCGTCAGCGGTTCTCGACGCGCTCACCGAACAGCCGACGGACTGGGTCGCGCGCCTCGCCCCGGCGCAGTCCCGCGGCTGGCAGATCTACGCAGACTTCCTCCTCAGCGCGGGCCACAGCCGAATCGCCGTAGCGGCCCAGCCGAGTGTCTACTGGGCGTCCGGGGCCCGCATTCTGCGGGACTACCTCGCTCCACGCGGCGGCACCGTCATCGAACTCGACATGCACGCGCTCGATCCCACGGCGATGTGCGACGAACTCGTCGACACTCGCGCGACAGCCCTTCTCCTTCTGGTCGGCCACCCGGAACCGGCAGTGTCGATCGTCAAGTCTGTCCGCCACGACCAGCGTCTCGCCGAGATCATGATCGGTGCTCCGGCCGGGCAACCGGAGTTCGCCGCATGGGCAACGTTGCTGGGCGACGACGGCGCCGCGATCCCGTTCCTGCGCTACCTGCCCGAGCGCCTCAGCCCACTCGGTGCACGAGTCGAGACGGCCCTCCGTGAGCGGCTCGCCGAAGCGCCCTCCTTCGTCGCCTTCGAGGGCTACGACACGGTCACCGTCCTCGCCGAAGTGCTGCGTTCTCACGGCGCGGACCGGGCGCGTATCGCCGAATCCTGGCCGCGCGTTGCAGTCGAAGGCACCCGCGGGCAGATCCGGTTCTCCCGCACGCCAGGCATCAGCGTGTGGCAATGGGCTTGGGCGCCGATCCAAGTCGTCGATCGAGACCCGGCGGAACCCGATCGCTTTCGGGTCCTCCACTCCGGCTGAGAGCGCTCGGCGGTCCGACTGTCCTGATCTGTCCTGCACTTGAGGTTGTCAACCCGTCGACCTGCCTAGCGGCGGCCAGTTCCGCGAACCGACGGGTGGCCAGGTGCGCTGAGGCGAGGATGCCGCCTGCCGCGCCCAGTGCCAACAGGGGGACAGCGACACGTCTTCGCCGGCCAGAACCGCGAAGTCGGGCGGAGGGTCGCCGAGCAAGTCCACGGTGTCCCGATCGATGCTGCCCTGCGCCAGCTTGGCACCCGCGACGCCGGGGAGCCGTCCCAGGGCGCGCAGGTCGGACGCGCCGAGATGCTGACCGGTGCGATAGGGGATGTGAACGATCGGCGCAGCCATGTCTTCCGCGGCACCATCACGTCACCGCCGCAGCGGTCGTCATCCGGCTCCGCTCGTGATCGGGCCGGACGGACGTCAGGCCAGCTTCTTGTACATGTGGACATCCTCGGCTGCGCCGGGGATCCCCAGAGTCCTGCCCGTCTCGACGTAGCCGTGGCGCTGATAGAACGCAGGGGCCTGGAACGTGAACGACGAGACGCACGCACGGTCGCAGCCACGGCGGCGTGCCTCCTCCTCCGCGGCCAGAAGGAGCTTGCTGCCCCATCCATCCCTGCGGCTTTCCTCGCGGACCCAGAGCATCTCGATGCCGAGCAGCCCTCCCCAAGTCCACGCGGACAGACCCCCGATGAGCGCTTGCGCGTCGTCGACGACCTTCACCGACAGCGCACCTTGATCGGCGGCAGTGGTACCTGTGGCGGGGAAATTGACCTCGTCCAGCCCTTGGGACAACCGCTCGTTGAGTACCGAGTCACGGTGGCCGACGCTCAACGTCACATTCGTATGATCAATCGCCATGCCGCCGAGTGTGGCACAGGCGCGCGAACCCAAGATCGCTGGGACAGACCCTGGTAGAGCACGGCGAGTTGTCGGGTCTGGGCGATCAGGACGCCTCGGGAGTCCCCGATGTCGCAGTCCTCCTCGTGGCAACCGCCGGCAAGCCGCGCGACTGCAGCTGCGGCTGCGCCGGCCGGTAGGGGCCGCTGGGCGGCCCGGGGCGCGACGGTTCGTGCGTGCGCCCCGGCCCGCAGCAGCTACAGATAGTCGTCTACAGACGGTTCCTGGTTTCTGGGAGGCAGTGGCTGGGGGGTCCTGCGCCGGTGGGTGTAAACCCAGATGATTACCGCGGCGACGGCCAGAAGACCGGCACCCACGGCCCAGATGAAGTAGCCACCCGTGGTGTCCGGGGACGCAGATTGTTCGGATTCCGATTCCGGCGCGATGCCGTTGGAGTAGTCCTCGGGCTCATTGCCGCCCGAGTAGTTGATGGTGCGCGCCTTGGGCCGGCCGGACAAACCGAGTACGACCCTGCCGTCCCGATCCCGGGTGATGTTCTGGAAGGAATCCTGCACTGCCTTCGGCAGGTCGGCGTGCTGCCGGCGGAATGCCGACGAACCCATCTTGTCGAGTGGGACATTGCTGAAGTCCACCCCACCATGGGTGTAGGTCACCTGGTAGGTCTTGCCGTTGATCGTCTTCAGCCGCTTGATGTTGAACTCTTTCTTGTTGTACGACTCGACGTAATCGTCGAAGACCTTGCGCGGAGACCACTGCTTCAAGGCCGGCCATCGACTGACGTCACCGCTGTCGACCATCGAGGCCAGCGCGCCGGGACGACGCTGGCGGTACCATTCGGCCGCGACGCGGCTCAGGTATACGCGGCGCAGTTCGGCGAATTCGGGCGCGTCGTTGACGGCATTTTCCACCCTGGGCAGAATCACTGTGCGGAATGCCGACTCCATGCGCTTGTCGGGAACGGCGCATGAGGCCGAGCCGCCGCCGTGTTGCTTCAGATACTCGGTCTCCATTTTCACTTCCAGCGGCGCGTCGACGATGTACAGTCCGCCGTTCTCCTCGTATACGGATGCGGGCTTCGGCACGATCCACTGCCGCATGTTGATGCAGCGTCTGCCCACTACATCGCTCGATTCCCAGAATTTCTTGCCGGTAGCCGTGTCAGGGTGGAGCAGCCGGCCGACGACCTTCTTCATCCGGAAGTCCGCCTCGAGGAGGATCCGGCCCACATCCGTCCCACCGAGCTTGGCGTCCACAATGCGATTGGGCTCGCTGGGGTTGAGATTGACCCAGAACGTCGACGGGGGCAGGCTCAGCCATACGAAGAACGCATCGGACATCTGAGCCGCGGCGACCTTTCCGTCGGTCACCTTGCGGTCATCGCCCTTGTCATTTCCCTTTGCCGGAGCGGCGTCGAGGGCATAGCGCAGTTGGCCGTTCTCGTCCTCGGACAGGTAGCGCAGTTCCAGGGTGGAGAAGTCGATCCCGCCGGGGTCGGCACCCTGATGGAGTGCCGTGGCACCGGCGCCCTTGGGGGCGGGGTTGCCGGGAGGCTGGAAGAGATGGCCGCCCATCACCGCCGGGGCATCGGGACCGGTGGGCATGCCGAGGCTCTTCCATTTCTCGAACCCCTTCTGGAGCAAGCTGTCCGAGTCTTCTCCCTTACTCAGCTTGTCCTTCGCCTCTGGGGTGCCTTCTTTCTTGAGCTTTGCCCGGCTCTCCAGATCGGTGACGAACTTCATGGTCTTCATGTCGTGGAACCAGCGGCTTTTCATGTTCTGCTGGCACCTGCTCGGGGAGACGTCGCAGGGTATCTTCTCCGACAGCCCGCTCGGCACCTTGTCGTGTGCGCCGGACATCTGCTTCTTGAGGAACCAATAGGCCACCCGCTCGGAGTGCATCCGTCCGCTCTTGAGGTCGGCCTTCAGGTCCGGGTCGGTACGCATGTCCCACCGAAAGCTCGGCGTGGACGACGTCCGCCAGTCGACGGGAGTCTTTCCGTCGGCTTCGAGGAGGGGTTTTCCCTCGGGATCCACGAGGTGCAGTTGCCCGCTCGGGTCCCGTTGGTAGAGGTCGATGAGCGCGACTTGGCTGTTCTGCGCGAACCCACTGACATTGGCTGTGACGATGACCCAGTTCACCTGGGTCTCTCCGCGTTGCTCGGCCCACTCGAACTCCGCCACGTTACGGGCCCAGCTGACGAATTCGTCTGGATTACCGCTGTTCTGGGTGAGGAACGTATGCCGTTGGCGATAGATGAGGATCGGTAGGTGCTGGGGATCGCCCTCGTCGGCCGGCCAGAGGACGTATCCGTGGCTGTAGGGCCCCGCGTAAGACGCAGGCGGCGCGACGAGCGCACCGAACAGGAGCGTGATCAGCGCCAGCAGTAGGACCAACCCGCGACGCAGGGCCTGGGTCGGTGAGGGGACCAGACGTAAGTGAACCACCGAGCGCATCATGGGCACTCCGATCTTGAGTTGTATGGTGCGCGGCTGCGGGGTGGTGAGGGGTGGTGAATTGTGCAGACGTTCCTAGCACTCGGCGGCGATCTGGTCCAGCATCGCGCCCCACCAATTCCGGTCGTCCGTCGTTACCGTGTGGTCGCGAGCACACAGCTGCCGCCAGACGTCTGCCACGGCATCCTCGAGTGTTTCCTGGGTCACCACATCCAGGTCCAGCACCCTGGTCTGGAAGATCCCCAGGAACAACACGAAGAGCGCGATATTGGAATTGATCAGTCGGTTGTACTGGGGAATGTCGTCCAGGTAGAACACCCGATCGGTGGCCACCTCGACGGCGAAGAGGTATCCGGGCTCGTCGCCTTCGGCCACGGCGACATACTCGTGTCCTAGCTGAGAGGTGGAATCGAGAAGGCGCTCGTCGTGGAGGGGGACGATGTCCCGCACCTGGACCGTGGGCAGGCCCACGGTCGTGAGGAACTCGCGGGTCGGCGTCGACAGGCGCGGGCTGACCAGGTCCGACGGAACGGGCCGGAGCCGATCCCCCCAGATGCGGCGAATCTCGTCCACGGTGACATCACCGATCTGGCTTTGGCTCTGGTTTTGGTTCTGGCCGGAATCCTCTGCCATCTTCTGCGGTTTCCTCTCTCCCTTGGCTGCTCGGTCGACCGACCGTATCCCGTTCGTCGATGGTGGCGATTTCCTATCGAAGCGCGCTCAGACTGCTTTCGGCGGCTACGGCTTCATCGGGCGGGATCGTTGGTTGTGCGGCGTCCTTCGGTGACCTGGACTCGCCACCGGGTGTTGGAGCTGCGTCGACCCCGATGGATCATGGTGCGGGGGAGAGGGCGAACTGCCCCTGGAGTGCAGGCTCGTGGGGCAGCCGATGTCGGTCGTGGCCTGTTTCGTGTCGCAGGAACCAGATGGTTCGGAAACCCTTCGAAGCCGCGGCACGGTCCGTGGCCCCCCGCGGGTCATGTCGCTTTACCGGGTTCCGCCTCGCAGATCCGTATCTCATGTGTACGGAGGCGAGTTGTTGCCCTCCTGGGGTGACCGGGCCAGGGCGTTGTGCCGAACATTGGGTCGATCGTTCCTGGGGCACAAGTGGACATACGTAAGGGGAGAGTCGCGTTAGGCACCGTCGAGTGGTTTACGGTTCTCGTCCGTGTGAATGTACTTCCGCTGTGTCGCTCGTATGCCAAGAGTGATGCGCGATGAGCACACAGGATATGAGCACTTCAGACGTCAGCATTCCGGCCACCGAGAACAGGAACGTATCGAGCGAGGAGCAAGTCGCTCCGGATACCTCACGCACCTCACACACCTCGCGCCCCTCACCAACGCCGCACGGTTCAGCGCCCTCGCGGCGTTCCGTGGTCACGGCGACCGGTGCCTCGGCGCTCGCTGCCGGGCTCACCGCCGCATCCGCCGCGCCCGCGACCGCGTTGAGCCCCGCCACCGCACCCTCGACGGCGCCGGCCGCGGTGCCGCCCGGCGTCGACCGCAAGGCGTTCACCACGGTCGCCCGCGCCATCGTCGTCTACGACGAACACGACAAACCCCTCGTCCCGTCCTACGTGAAAGCCATCGAGAACGGCCTGCCCGCCAGCCGGGCGAAGGCTACGAAGCGGGTCCTGATCGTCGGGGCCGGGCCAGCCGGCCTGCTCGCCGCCGACCTGCTCAACCGGGCGGGCCACGATGTCGTCGTGATCGAGGCCAACGGCAATCGCGTCGGCGGTCGTATCAAGACGTTCCGCAAGGGCGGCCACGAGAACGGGGAGCAGCCCTTCGCCGACCCCAAGCAGTACGCCGAGGCCGGTGCCATGCGGCTGCCCGACAGTCACCCGCTCCTCATGGCGCTGACCAAGAAGTTCGACCTCACGCTCCAGGAGTTCTACCTGGTGGATGTCGAGGTCGGCGACCCGACGAAGCGGGCCAACCGCACCTGGATCCATGTGAACGGCGTCCGCATGCGCCGAGCCGATTACGAGAAGAACCCCGAGAAGATCAACGACACTTTCGGTGTCACGGGCCCCCACCGCACGCAGACCGCCTCCGCCATCCTCGCGCAGGCTCTCGAACCCGCACACCGGCTCATCCGGGGCAAGGAGGGCACGGCCCTCGTCAACGGGTGGGTCAAGGTCCTCAAGAAGTACGGCCACTGGTCCATGTACCGGTACCTCACCGAAGTCGCCAAGCTCGACACCAGGACCATCGATCTCATCGGCACCGTCCAGAACCTGACCTCACGGCTGCATCTCTCCTTCCTGCACAGCTTCCTGTCCAGCGCGCTGATCGACCCCAAGACCAAGTTCTGGGAGATCAAGGGCGGCACCGGGAAGCTCGCTGACGCGCTGTACGCGCCCGTGAAGGGCAAGGTGAGGCTCGACAGGCGCGCCGTACACATCGAACGCCATGGCGGCAAGGTCAGGGTGCACACCGTTTCCGAGGGCTGCCAGACCGGCGAGGGGGGTGTCACGGAGGTCTTCGAGGGTGACGAGGCGATCATCACCGTCCCCTTCTCCGGACTGCGCCACGTGCCCTTCGACCCTCCCCTGACCTACGGCAAGCGCCGGGCCATCACGGAACTGCACTACGACGCCGCGACCAAGGTGCTGCTGGAGTTCTCCCGCCGCTGGTGGGAGTTCACCGAGGAGCAGTGGAAGGAGACGCTGAACTCCATCGAGGACAAGCTCTACGACAAGTACCGGTCGGGCCAGGTCAAGGACGGCAAGTACCTCGGCGCGCACAAGTCCGTGAAGGGCCTGGGGGTGACGATCCCCGACGAACTCAAGAAGTGCTTCGCCGCCTTCCGCCCCGTCATGAGCGGCGAACCCGATGCCGCCCACACCCGCGGAGGCGGCTCCGTGAGCGACAACGCCAACCGTTTCGTGTACTTCGAGCACTCAGGGGGTGCGGAAGTCGGGGACGGAGGCATCACGCTCGCCTCCTACAGCTGGTCCGACGACGCCCTCAAGTGGGACGCGTTCGCCGACGGCGAGCGGTATCTGCGCGCGCTCGCCGGTCTGCAGGCCATCTACGGTCGCCGCTGCGAGGTCTTCTTCACCAACAAGTGCAAGACCCAGTCGTGGATGCGCGACCACTATGCCTATGGTGAGGCTTCGGTGCTCTTCCCGGGCCAGCACGCGGAGCTGTTCCCCGACATCCCCAGCTCCGAAGGGCCGCTGCATTTCGCGGGGGACCACACCTCCATCAAGCCGGCCTGGATCGAAGGCGCCCTCGAATCCGCCGTCCGGACGGCATTGAAGGTCCACACGGGCTGACAGGGGAGGTAGGTCGGCCAGGACGGCGCCCCGCTCGTCGGGACGCCGTCCTGGGCTCCCCGTCCGCTCAGCACCCCGTGGTGCGCTCGTGGCGAAGTCGATTACTTTCCACGTCGAGTCCGTAGGGGAGTTGGGCGGTGGCACGCTGGTCGTGCGGGCCACTGAAAGGGCAGCGGTGTCACGCCGCGGTTTCCGCGTCGTCCAGAGGGATGACCCGAGCCGTGGCGCTGGCGGTGGCGATCACGGTGTCGTCCGCGTCGGTCAGCGAAGCTTCCAGGAAGGCGATATCGCCTACTCGATGCACTACGCGACCGTTCCCGAAAAGTCGCCCGGGACGGGCCGGGCGGAGGAACGACGTCTTCAACTCCAGGGTGGACTGAAACTGGTCGGACTGGAGTGTGGCGAGAAGAGCGGGGCCGACCGTGTCGTAGAGCATGGCCGCGAGAAAGGCCCCCAGCACGTTGCCCATCGGATTGGTGAAGTCCTCGGTCGCGTTGAACGCCAGACGCATCGTGCCGTTCTCGACGTCCGCGTCGAGGAATTCCCACCCCAGGGTGGCCGCCGCACGCGGCAGCGGCGAGCGCCCCTCCACCGCATCCCAGAACGAGCCGGGTCGTCCCCTCATCACATCTCCCTGGGCGACTGCCTGGCGCCGTCGTGCCGTCCATCCCTTCCCCGCGGTCCCTTCACCTGTCGCTCACCCACGGATGCTCACCCGAACAGCGCCACACAAGACAGCGCCACACAAGAGAGACCCTGAACGTCTTGCCGGCCGCGGTCACTCACCAGCACACGAAGTGACCACGACCACCGGGACCGTGAAGGCTTCCCGGCAACGCGATGACGTGAAGACGGGCCGGTGGGGACGGTGCTGCCGAAGTGGTGATCAGGCCGGCGGCGCGTCACTTTCTGCGGTCGGCTCGGCCTCGTCCTCGCGACGGACTTCGGCGGACCGGGTGAGGTGGTTGGCGCGTAACGCGGTGGGCACCCCAAGGGCGGAGACGGCAGCGAAGCCGAACAGGAGCCAGCGCGCGGAGTCAACGGTCGACGGCCCACCCACGTTGACCAAGAGGCCGGCGAGGGCTGCACCGAATGCGGTGGACATCGTCAGTACGGTCGCGATCGCCGCGGCGGCCTTCTCCCCTTCCTGTTCGTCTGTCGTGCCGGCCATCGCGGCCACGGACAGGTGAGGCATGGCCAGACCGATGCCCGTGCCCCCGAGCAGGAGGACCGGCAGCCAGGTGAGGGCGCCGAGCAGCGATGCGTCGCGATGCTGCAACAGGGCGAGCGCAGCAAGCCCGGCGGCCAGGAGGCCGGGGCCGGCCACTCGGAGCCACCGCAAGGTCCGTTCCCGGCGTGCCGACGAGCTCACGACCTGACTTGCCGACCAGCCGAGGGACAATGCCGCACCGAAGAACCCGGCAGCGACCGGCGGCAGCCCGCTCAGGCGCTGGCTGAACAGTGGCAGGAAGGTCTCCACGGCAACGCCGGAGGCGAGGAACGCCATGGTCAGGTAAGTCCACCGTAATGCGGAGCCGGCTTGGTAGGTCGCACGGGGAAGGACTCGCACCCTCCTCGCGTACTTCTCCGTCCTGGCAAACGCCACGATCAGCGCCAGCGCCACAGCGATGAACGCCGCCATCACCGCCTGGTTCGAGAGGAGTCCGGCGATGCTCACAGCACCCGCGGCTCCGACAACGAGCAGCAACGCGCCGATCGGTACCGGAGCCGCTTCCGCCTCCGTCCGGCTGCCTCGTGACAGCACTCGGGGTACGAACGCCGCCATCGCCCCCGAGGCGAGGGCGAGCACGACGAACGCCGGCCGCCAGGATCCGAACTGCGCGAAGAATCCACCCAGAGCTGGTCCGACGAAGTTACCCAGGCCGAACATGGCGGAGACCAACGCGCTGCCACGTGCCCACAGATGGCGCGGCAGTACGGAGCGAATCAGGGCGAACCCCAGGCCCGTCAGCAGGCCTGCCCCGAACCCCTGCGCGCCACGGCCGAGCAGCAGCACCGGCATGGCCGGGCTTATCGCGCAGACCACCGAGCCTGTGGCGAAGACGCCGAAGCCGATCAGGTAGGAGGCGACGTTGCCACGCCGGGACAGCACCCGGCTCACGAGCATGGTCGCCGCGACTTGGGCCACCAGGAACACGGTCATGTTCCACGAGTAGAGGCGTTCACCGCCGATGTCCGCGACCGCCGTCGGCAACAGGCTCGCGGCCAGGTAGATGTTGACGGCGCCGACGAGTACGCCACCGGCCAGCACCACGACGGTACCGAAATGACTGTCACGTGCCCGCCAGGCCCCGACGCTCTGACTGCTTTCCACGCGCGATCTCCGTCCTGTGTTGATCCTTTCCGCGCATCATGGCGGGGCCGGGAGACCCGGTAATCGGGAAAAACGGACGTGACTCGCGTCACATGCACCTGCCGTCGGACGCCGTGCTCGTCCCCCTCTGCATGGCCGGGCTGCCGACCATGAGCGGCGTCGGGTGCTCTCGGCACTGGCGAGAAGTCGATCGCCTGTGCAGGCACGCCCCGGATCGGTCAAAGGCTCCAGGCAGGCAGCGGGAAGAGATCACTTTTGGCGCGGGAGGCGGCAAGCCCAGTGCGTCGACGTGCTCTTCTGTGCTCCTGGCCAGGGCGGACTCGTCGCGGCGCACATCCGGCTGAGTCCGGTTCCGGGCCGAAGGCGACCACGGTCATCGGTTGTCGGTGCGCCGAGGAGGTCATCGAAGAAGTGCGGGCGTAGGCAGCCATCCGTCTCTCCAGATCGCCACCTGACCAACCCGGCGAACCTACGCGGTCACATCAAGAGCCAGCCCGCGAAGCGACTCGGCTTCCGTGCGAAGGGCGATGATCCGGCCGATCAGATCCCGGTAGGACCAGCCTGCCCCCGTCGCCGCCGCGCCCACGCCGCTGAGGGGTCGCAGGCCGGGGCAGGCGTTGACCTCGAGGCAGTGGGGGACGCCATCCGTATCGCAGCGGAAGTCGATGCGGGAATAGTCCTGCACTCCCAGGCCCAGTGCCTCGTGCGCGCCCCATGCCTGATCGCGCAGGCACGAGGCAAGTTTGAGTGGGATGTCCGCAGGGCTGTGGCAGCGTACGGATTCGGGGCGGGATTTGGTTTCGTAGTCGAAGAGGCGTCCCCTGTATTGGATCTCGACCACCGGCAGCACGGTGCGGCCGATCACGCTCACGGTGAACTCCCGCCCGGCCAGGAATGGCGTGGCGATCAGCACCTCGCCCGCGGGTGCGCTCGAGGAGACGCGCGCAAGCTCGTCGGCGTCATCGGCCAGCCGGAGCTCCAGATGGGAGGTGCCCCAGTTGGACTTGACCACCACCGGGCCCTGTCCCAGCAGCTGCGACACCGGTTGCGGCACCGGCTGGTCCGACGCTGCCGGGAAGCGGACGCTGTCCGTGACGGTGACACCCGATTCCCGCAGGAGCGCCAGCGTACGGTGCTTGTCCCACGCCAGGCTGCACTGCGCGCTGGCCGCACCTGCGAAGGGGATCTCCGCCATCTCCAGCAGCGCCTGGAGGTGCCCGTCGCCGCCCCATCCGCCGTGCAGTGCCGGGAATGTCAGATCGACGCCGCGCAGGAGCGGAAGCACCGTCCCGGCGGTGAGGGAGTGGCACATCAGCTGTCGCCTCTTCCCCTCGTCGAGCCGGCCCCGAGGGCCCGCCGCGTCGCGGGGCAGCGCGCTCGTGGTCCGGGTCGGGCCGGCCAGTACGGGTTCTTCGGCGGCCGGGTCGACCATCTGAACCTCGTGCCCGAGCTCCACCATGGCTGCGGCCACCGCCACCCCGGACTCCAGGGAGATGCCCCGCTCCGGGCTCGCCCCGCCGCACAGAACAGCGATCTTCATATGCCAAAGCCTTGCAACGCCCTGTCGTCGCGTTTCGGTATTCCGCTGAACGTGGGCACGGCGCAGCCGGTACTCGGTGGTGGTCCTGAGGGCGGGGGGACGCGGTCGACAGCAGTACGCAGGAGTGCGGCGGCCGGGCTGAACCCGGCTCGGCATCCATCGCCTCAGCCGAAACCGGGCGACCCAAGCCGCCACTCACCACCCCGCCCACGCTGCTGAACCGACCCCGTGCAAGTGCCCCCGTTGGTGACGGAACTCCACACCTGCAGCACGAGGAATGAGTCACCATGAAGCATGCAACCGGATGACTGGCACCTCTCCGAAGACGTCAACGACTTTCTCGCCCGAGCCGGAGACTTCCTGCGCTCGCGCCCCACCCTGCACACCATGCCGCTGACGGTGACCGAGAAGCTGCGAACAGGCGAGGCGGACGCATACGGCGCCCCAGCGCCCGTCTTCGGCCGACTGGAGCGAGCGGGCGAGGTCCGCGCCATCTTCTACCGCCTCCCGTCCCGTGGCCTGAGCCTCACCCCCCTCACCCCCGAGCATGCCGACAACCTCGCCGCCCACCTGGCCGCCCTCGGGCACTCCCTTCCGTACGTCAGCGCGGAGCGCAGCACCGCCACTGCTTTCGCCGAGGCATGGCAGCGGCACACCGGCGCAGTGCCGACACTCAGCAAGCGGATCCGTCTGTACCGTCTCGGCACGCTCACCCCACCGGAGCCGCTCCCAGAGGGCCGGGGTCGTCTCGTGGGCGAGCAGGACCATGAACAACTCGTTGGCTGGTGCGGCGAGTTCGTCGACACCGTCGGAGAGGTCCCCGCCGTGGACGCCGGCTCCTGGGCCGGCTCGCGCTTCGCCGACAAGCACTTCACGTTCTGGGAGACCCCGGACGGTACTCCCGTCTCCATGGCGGGCTCGACGTCGATGGTCGCCGGCATGGTCCGGGTGGACCCCGTCTACACCCCGGCTCGTCTCCGGGGCCGTGGCTACGGGGGCGCCGTGACGGTCGAGGTGAGCAGGGCCGCGCTGGCCGCGGGCGCAACGGAGGTCGTGCTGTTCGCGAACCCTGCCAACCCCACCAGCAACGCCCTCTACCAGCGAATCGGATACGTCCCGGTTACCGACTTCGCCGCGTACGACTTCTCAGGTGCGGTGCCGGAGCGCAACTAGTGGTTGGTCTCGCATCGTTGGGTGGGCAGCCGACGTTCCGCCTGACGGTCAGCAAAACTGTCCCCAGGACCTGCCCTCTGGGAGGTGGTGGCGATCGGTGAGCGGGTGCGCGAGCATTCCAGCCGGGAGACGCTGCGTCGCATCCCCGCTCTCCGGCAAGGTCTCCTGGCAGGCTGAACGCGTCGAGCGCAGCCAGCCGGTGCTGTGAGCCACTTCAACGGCCAGGACGCCTCGTGAGCGCCGTCGCCATCGACGGCGTCGACGGCCACATCGCGATACCCCCGTAGTGCCTGCTTGCCGAACTCTGCTTCGTGTTTGCCCGGCTCAGGAATCGAACGAGACGGTCCCTGGGGTTGAGACCTGTAGAGCCCTCCTCCTGGCTGATCGGCGCTTTGACCAGGGGCGATCGGGCGGCGGAGGTGTGGTGTCGGCGGCATGTCGGGGGCTGTAGGTCCGGTGTCGGTGGCAGATCGAGGACTGTCGGTCCGATGTCGGCGGGGTCTGGCAGCTTTCGAGAGGTCCTGCCGGGTGCCCATCCGGCTGTGGGTTGGAGAAGGGGATCTCTCATGCATGACGTAGTGATCGTGGGCGCCGGCCCGGTTGGTCTGTTCCTTGCCTGCGAGCTTGGCCTCGTGGGCTGCTCTGTCCTGGTGCTTGAGCGGGAGCCGGAGCCCCACTCCCCGTTCAAGGCGCAGCCGCTCGGAATGCGGGGCCTGTCCGTCGCGTCGGTCGAGGCGTTCTACCGCCGCGGGATGCTGCACCCGCTGCGGACGGCGTCGGGTGCCCACGACGATTTCGACGGGAATCCCGGCCCGAACCCCGACGCGGACGAGCCGTCACCCCCGCGTGGCGTGGGCCATTTCGCCGGCATGGTGCTCGATCCGGCCAAGGTCGACGTCGCCGCCCTGCCGTTCCGGCTTCCCGGCCCGGCGACGGAGCACATGCTGACGTACCTCGAAGCGGTCGAGACGGTGCTGTCCGAGCAGGCTTCCCACCTCGGCGTGGAGATCAGGCGCGGCGTCACGGTCTCAGCCATCGCGCAAGACGACGAGAGCGTGGTCGCGCACGCCGGCGAGCACGAGTTCGCCGCGCGCTGGGTCGTCGGCTGCGATGGCGGGCGCAGTGCGGTGCGTCGGCTCGCGGGCTTCGAATTCATCGGCACCCAGCCGCAGTTCACCGGCTACACCATGCACGCCACCGTCGCCGATCCCGAGAAGCTGCGCCCTTGGTTCAACCTGACGCCGACGGGCATGTACCTCCAGATGCCCACGCAAGGGCACATCGGCATGATGGACTTCGACGGCGGCGCGTTCGATCGCTCACAGCAGCCGACTCGCGACCATCTCCAGGCGGTTCTGCGCCATGTATCCGGCACCGACGTGACACTGAGCGACGTACACATCGCCTCGAGCTTCACCGATCGGGCGATGCAGACGACGACCTACCGGCGCGGACGCGTCCTGCTCGCGGGCGACGCCGCTCACATCCACTCGCCCCTTGGCGGGCAGGGGCTCAACACCGGCATCGGCGACGCCATGAACCTGGGTTGGAAGCTCGCGGCGACCGTGCACGGGTACGCGCCGGACGGGCTGCTCGACACCTACACCCGCGAGCGCCATCCGATCGGCGCAGCGGTGCTCGACTGGTCGCGCGCCCAGGTGGCGGCCATGCGGCCGGACCCGCATGGCCAGGCGGTCCAAGGAGTGATGCGCGACCTGATCGAGACCCGTGACGGAACGACCTACGTGTTCGAGAGGATGTCGGGATCGTCGATCCGTTACGAACTTGGCAGCGAGCATCCACTGGTCGGCCGCAACGCCCCGGACCTTCGCCTCGAAGACGGCACTCGCCTCGGCGACCTGATGCGGGACGGACGGGGCGTCGCGCTCGATTTCAGCACCGACGAATACCTGCGCGGTTCAGCGAGGGGCTGGGAGAGCCGGATGCGGTATGCAGCCGGTCCGGCGAGAAACGACCTCGGATTGGGTGCCGTGCTTGTCCGCCCCGACGGCGTGGTCGCCTGGGCAGATGACCGCACCCCCGATCCTGAAGCGTTCGAGCGGGCCGCCGGCCATTGGTTCGGTGGTCCGGAAAGCTGAAGCAGCCGCCCCGTTCTCCTCGGCGGCTACCCTTCGCGCCCGTTTGGCGCCCGCAGGAATGTCAACGTTCTCAGCCACTTTCCTCTCCTCACCCGAGTTCAAGGAGCGCATATGACGATCACTGT
This sequence comes from Streptomyces sp. NPDC053427, assembly GCF_044544985.1. NCBI lineage: Bacteria > Bacillati > Actinomycetota > Actinomycetes > Kitasatosporales > Streptomycetaceae > Streptomyces > Streptomyces sp. NPDC053427. Next base: position 932,678 of record NZ_JBITYA010000001.1, read on the forward strand.
CCGACCGGGAAGCACCGTGATGTTCACCGGCGATTCGATCACCGACTGCCAACGGCTGGAGAGCGAAGACGGCCTCGGGTTCGGCTACCCGCTGCGCGTTGCGGGCGAATGGGGACTCCGGCACCCGGACCGGCCCGTGACCTGGCTGAACACCGGGATCGGCGGCAACAAGGTGAGCGACCTCGAAGCCCGCTGGCAGGCGGACGTACTCGACGCCCGCCCGGACGTGGTGTCGATCCTCGTCGGGGTCAACGACATGGGCTGGCACACGCTGGACCCGGAGGGGCACGTGATCCCCATGGAGGAGTTCGAAGCGGGTTACGACCGCCTGCTTGCGCCCCTCGCCGAGGCGGGCACGAAGCTGATCCTCATCGAGCCGTTCCTCCTGCCGATCCACGGCGTCGTCGAGGCCGGTGTCGCACTCATCGGAGAGGAAGAGCGGAAGGAATGGCGCACCGACCTGGACCCGAAGATCCAGGTCGTGCGCAAGCTCGCCCGCAAGTACGGCGCGCAACTGCTCGCCGCCGACGGTATGTTCGCCGAGCTCGCCGCGACGACCGGGCCGGAGTACTGGGCCGCGGACGGCGTACACCCGACGCCGGCCGGTCACGCCGCACTCGCGGCGGCCTGGCTGCGCCTGGTCGCGTGACCGGGCCTCGCGATCACCCGCGCCACCGGCGATCGCGAGGAGGTTCGCCGGCTGGGCCGCCCCGGGCGGGCCGCAGGAACCTGGGCTGGGTCATGCCGAGCCCGAACAGCCCGCCTCCCGGCATCGCGATCGCCTCGGCGATCCTTCGTGCCGAGCCTTCGTGGTGGTCCCTGATCCCTCCGCTGTAGCGTTCACCTCTTATCCATTGCAATGACCAAAGCGGCTGTCGTTGCGTTATCGCCGAGACCGTTGCAACAGTTTCCTGCGCTTCACCTGCATGAATGTTGATTCTGTGCAACGAACGTGTTGTCGAACTTTGGAAAGCAACGTAGCTTTTCCGGAGTCAGAAACAACGAGCGAGCACAGGAGAGCACGATGCAGAAGTTCGACACCCCCGCCCCGATCGCCGCCGTCCTGAACATCCCCGCCGGACGCGTCCAGTTCATCGCCGCAGACCGCGCAGACACCACCGTCGAGGTCCTGCCCGCCAACCCCTCCAAGAGCCGCGACACCAAGGCCGCCGAGCAGACCACCGTCGCCTACGCCGACGGCGTCCTGCGGATCCACGCCCCCGAGCCCAAGAACCAGCTCGTCGGCCCTTCCGGATCCCTGGAGATCACCGTTCAGCTGCCCGCCGGCTCCCGCATCGAGGCCAAGGCCGCCAGCGCCGAACTCCGGGCCGTCGGCCGCCTCGGCGACGTCGCCTTCGACGGCGCGTACCGCCAGATCAAGATCGATGAGGCCGCGAGCGTCCGCCTCACCGCGACCGACGGCGACGTCGAGGTCGGCCGGCTGGGCGGACCTGCGGAGATCAGCACCGCGAGGGGTGACATCCGGATCGCCGAGGCCGTGCGCGGCAAGGTCGTGCTCCGGACCCAGTCCGGTGACATTTCGGTCGCCGCCGCAGTCTCGGCCTCCCTGGACGCCGGCACCTCCTACGGCCGCATCAGCAACGACCTCAAGAACGACGGCACCCCCGAACTCGACATCCACGCGACCACCTCCCAGGGCGACATCACCGCCCGCAGCCTCTGAAGAAGCAGAACCAGGACGGTCCGGCCGGGCCCACCGCGATCGAGATCCTCTCGGTCGTCGCCGAGGGCGCGGCCGTCCGTCCCGAGGCGCTGCGATCCACGTGCAGGGCCTGAACAAGCCGTACAAGACGCCTCACACGACCAGGTGGAACACTTGACGAAGAACAGCATTTCCTCGACCGGTTCGCAGTGGACCGGCACGGTGCCGGTCGACGATACGGCCCTGGCCGTCACCGACACCGGCGGTCCCGGTATCCCCGTGGTCTACCTCAGTTCGCCACCCAGGGGTACTGGCGGCGGGTCATCGCCGAACTGGGAACGGGTTGGCGGCACATCACCTATGACGAGCGGGCCCGCGGCAAATCGAAGCGTTCGGCGGACTATTCCTTCGAGGCGGCCGTCCGGGACGTCGATGCCGTTCTCGCGGCCAGAGGTGTGGACCGGGCGCTACTGGTGGGCTGGTCCTACGGGGCGGTCGTCGGGGCGCACTGGGCCAACCGGAATCCGGAGCGCGCCCTGGGCGCGGTCCTGGTCGACGGCGCGTTCCCGCACGACTGGCTCGACGAGGCCATGGAGCAGCGGATCCGGAAGCTGTTCCGGCGGATGAGCTGGTTCCTGCCTCTGCTGCGCCCGACGGGCCTGGCCCCGCGGATGACCGCCGAACAGCAGGCGAACAGCAACATCGAGCTCGGCAGGCTCTCCCGCGAGCGCGAGCTGGGCCCCGTGCTGGACAACATCACCGTCCCGGTGCGGTACGCCGTCGCTTCGGGGACGTCCTTCGGGAGCCGCCGTGGTGAGCACGAGCGCATACGCATCAGCCTCGATGCGGTGACCGCCCGCAACCCGAACATCCAGATCAGCGCGAAGGTCGCCAGCAACCACGGCGCGATCCTCAAGAAGGACTTCACGGCCATCGCGGAAGCCGTACGCGAGGTCGCCGCCCTCGACCGCGGGGCGGCGCTGACGACATGACCTGCGGACGGACGACAACTACACGCCCTCGCCGTCGTCATCGTCCAGCTCGACCGCGTCCGGGTCGCGCAGGGGCTGCGGTCCTTCGCGCGGGACGGACGGGGGCGGTGTTCCACCGGTGAACATCGAGGAAACGGCCGCGTTGATCCCCGGAAGGCTTCGGTGTATCGGCGCATCGACCGTACGGCAAAGGTCAGTGATCAGGGAATCTGCGAGTGTTCATGGGAGATGACGGCACTTCGGGAGATCGAGTGCGCCACCTGTCGGGACCTTGGAGAGCAGGGTTCGGTCGGCCGGAGGGCATGCCTGCTTGAGTCTCCAGTAGGGGGAGACAGCAAGGTGGAGGACATGAACGGCGACGCGCTCTACGCGATTGGTGAACTTGCCCGGCGAACCGGGTTGACGGTGAAGACCATCCGGTTCTACTCCGACGCGGGGATCGTGCCGCCGACCGACCGAAGCCCGGCCGGCTACCGGCTCTACGACATCGACGCCGTCACACGTCTCGATCTCGTGCGTACCCTGCGCGACCTCGGACTGGACCTTACCGCCATCAGGAAGGTTCTCGACCGGGAAGTTTCCGTGCCCGAGGTGGCGGCGGCGCATGCCGATGCCCTGGACGTGCAGATTCGTACGCTCCGTCTGCGGCGAGCTGTGCTGAGAGCGGTAGCCAAGCGCGGTTTCACAACCGAGGAATTGGATCTCATGCATAAACTCGCCAAGCTCTCCGACGCCGAACGACAGCGACTCGTCATCGACTTCATCGATGACACCTTCGGCGGCATCGACGCCAACCCCGAGTTCGTGGCCATGATGCGTTCGGCCATGCCCCAACTCCCGGACGATCCCACCCCCGAGCAGGTCGAGGCATGGATCGAACTCGCCGAACTCTGCCAGGACACAGACTTCCGGGCCGCTGTCCGAAGGATGGCCGAGCACCAGGCAGCGGAGCGGACTCAGGGCGACACGACTGGACTGCACCATGAGCTGACCACAGCAGTAAGTGAGCAGGTCGGCGAAGCTCTCGCAGCAGGAATCCGACCGACGTCCGACCGGGCGGCGCCCGTCCTCGATTCCCTCACCGCTCTCTATGCCGAGACGTTCGGACGCTCCGACGACGCTGACCTACGGAGGTGGCTCGTCACCCGGTTGGAGGCCGGCGCGGACCCTCGGGCGGAGCGCTACTGGCAGCTTCTGTCGACCATCAACGGCTGGCCGGTACCGCCTACGCTCGCGCCGGTCTTCCGTTGGTTCATCACCGCTCTGCGCACTCAGCTGAGCCAATGAAGTGCTGCCGGAAGGTGCTGCCGGCCGTCAGGTGCCGGGCGGGCGCAGTCCGGCGACCGCCCATTGCGCCTGCGTGGACAGCCGGCTGAGCGCCTTCGCCGACTCCTTGCCGATCGTGTCCAGCAGGAGCCTGCCGTGTGCCATCGTCGTACGTGCGAGGTGCGCGTCACCGGCCTCGACCGCGGCGAGCGTCAGCTCACGCAGCAGCGGCAGGTCGCCGTCACGGCGGTCGTACTGCGCCGCCCGCAGCACTCCCGCCCGCAGCACCGGATCCGCGGCCTCCTCCCGCGCGCCGAGATCGCCGGAGCGCATCCGCTCCAGCGCCTTTCGGCCCGGGTCGAGGACGATGTCGCGCAGGGGCTGCCGGAAGGAGTCGTCGAGCCGGTACGCGCAGAGCTCGCGGGAGTTGAGCAGGACGTGGTGCGGCTCGGTACGCCGGGCGGCCGACTCCGACACGGCCAGGAGCTCGGCCAGCGGCCGGTCCGGCAGACCCAGTCCCTTGACCAACGCCGCTCGCTGCATGTCCAGTTCGGGGGCGAATTCCTCCCGCGCCTCGTCGTCCGCCGCAGCCACTTCGGCGAGCAGCTCCTCCTCGTCCAGCTCGGTGGAGAGGCGCTCGCACCACTCGGGCAGCCGGACGAGGATCTCGAGCGCCTCGCCGACGCTGTCGGCGAGCAGGACGGCGTCCCCCTCGGAGGACGCGTGGAGCACGGCCGTCCCCCCGCACAGGAAGTACGTGCCGCCGGTGTCGTCGCCGGCGATCGGCTCCAGCGACGCGCCGGATGCCAGGTGCACCGCCTCGACGTGGTCCGCTCGGCTCACATCGAAGTTGAACGGAAACGCGGCCAGTTCGGCCAGGTCAGGGCGGGTGCGCAAGAGTTCCAGAACGCGGTCGGTCATACGACCGCACCCTAACGGAGCTCCGGCGAGTACATCCGGCGCAGGTGGCACTGCGCTCGTGACTGCCGCTCATCACGCGCTCACCGCCCAGGCGCGCCCGACGCCGCGATCGATACCGCCTGACGCATGCTCAGGCTGCCCACCATGCGCGCCCAGGTCACCGACACCATCCGCCCGCGCCGAACGCGAAGGGTTCTCGTACGCGGGTTTCCTCGCCGAGCTGTTGATGGCCGAGTGCGAGGAACGCGACCGCTGCCGGGCCGAACGCCGCATCCCATGGCAATGGCAACACTCTTGCTCTTGCAAGTAATATGCAACAAGCTTGGCGGGTCCTTACCTCTTGCCTGCAACGTGGAGCCTTCTCATGCCCCGCCTGATGCCGGATGCCGGACCGCAGCGCGTGCTTGCGGCCTCGAACTTCGTCTACACCGTTGGCAGCGGCCTCTACCTGACCGCCGGGGTGCTCTATTTCACCCAGGCAGTTCACCTACCGGCAGACCAGGTGGGCCTCGGGCTCGGCATCGCCGGCTTTGTCGCGCTGGCCCTGGGCGTCGCGGTCGGCCACCTGGCGGACAGATGCGGGGCACGCGGCGTCTACGCGACCACCCTCGTGATCCAGGCGCTGGCCACGGCCGGCTTCATACTGACGGACAGCTTCTGGCCGTTCGTCCTTGCCGCCGGCGCGGCCGCCGGGGCGAAGGCGGCAGGAATAGCCGCCCGCAGCCCGCTCATCAGACACTACGGAGGGGATCGGCCACAGGAGTTCCGGGCCTATCTCCGCTCGGTGACCAACGTCGGCGTCTCCCTCGGTGCCGTGGGAGCGGGATGGGTTGTTCAGGTGGGCACGGTCACCGCCTACCAGCTCATGGTCATCGGCAACGCGATCGCCTTCGTGGTCTCCGCGGCGCTCCTGGTCTTCCTCCCGCCGGTCACGCCCGTCCCCACCACCGGCGGCCCTCGCTGGATCGCCCTCCGAGACCGCCCCTACCTTCTGCTCACCACTCTCGACGGCATCATGGCCATCCAGTTCAAGGTACTCACCGTGGCCATCCCACTCTGGCTGGTCGGCGCCACCACCGCCCCGCACTGGCTCATCTCGGGCACCATGCTCACCGGCACCGTCATCGTCGTCGCATTCCAGATGCGAGCCAGCCGAAGCGTCGACTCCCCCACAGCCGGCGGAAACGCCTACCGCCGAGCCGGCGTGGCCTTTCTCGTCTCCTGCTCGCTGATCTCCCTGTCCGCAGGGATACCCGCGTGGGCGGCAGCAACTCTGCTCATTGCCGCAGTGGTGATCCACACGGTCGGCGAGCTCTGGCACTCCGCCGCCGGCTTCGAGGTGTCCTTCGCTCTGGCCCCACGGCACGCCACCGGCCAGTATCTGGGCGTGTTCGGTTTGGGCGCCGGACTGGCCGAAGCCCTCGGGCCGGCTCTACTCATCTCGCTCTGCATCACCTGGGGCCGCCCCGGGTGGTATGTCGTGGGAGCCCTGTTCGCACTGACGGGCCTGGCAGCACCACTTGCTGTCCGCTGGGCACAACGCCACCAGCACGCTTGGCACACGCAGCTGGAACCTGTCGAAAAGGCGTCGGCTGCCTGATCCGCCCCGATGCATCGGTGGGTGCCAGATCGAACCGCCTTCCGGAGTCACCACCGGTGGTGCACTTGCTCTGTCACCTGAGTGGCCGCTCGGGCCCCGCTGCGGGGACTGCTTGCCGACGGGCGGGGTATGCGCAACGCCGCTCCCCGTCGGGTACAGAGCTACGGCATCGTGGCCGATGGTCAACTCGCGTCGCATCAGCCATGGACAGTCCGGCGCCACGCCCGGTGGCCCGTAGCGCGCCAACTCGAACAAGGCGACGCAGCGATGTCCGCTGCCACGAACCGAAGCGGTCTGCACCGGGGGTAACTCCTTGGGGCGCCTGGATGGGTGTACGGGACGTCGCGTCGCGGCCGTTGGGCGCGGGGGAGTGCGCTCCTGGCGCGGCCAAGGCGTGTATATGTCCGTGTTTTGTAACACCAAAATGGATTTCTTCCGCCAAGGCATGACCGGGCGTCACAGTGTGGGGGCCCAGCCAAACCGGCCGGGCATCCGGTTTCCGGCACTCGTAGGTGGGTGCCGTTTGCAGGGGGGTTTTCGTGCTCCTTACCGCTTCACGCATCGCCGCCGCGCTCCTGGGCTCGGCCGCGCTCACTGCCACCGTGGCCCTTCCGGCGGCAGCGGCAGGCCACGGCCACGGCCACGGCCACGGCCACGGCTCTCCGTCCCACCGCTCGGCGGTGGTGCTCGGCGCGATCCAGTACGACAGCCCCGGGCGGGACGACCGTTCCAACCGGAGCCTGAACGCCGAGTACGTCACGGTGAAGAACACCGGCCACAGGGCGGTCAACCTCCGCGGCTGGGCCCTCTCCGACCGCAGCGGGCGCACTTACCGCTTCGGCAACTTCCGCCTGGCCGGCCACTCCCAGGTTCGCGTCCACACCGGTGTAGGCCACGACAACCGCTGGGACGTCTACCAGGACCGCCGCGCCTACGTCTGGGACAACGACCGTGACACCGCCACCCTGCGCAACGATCACCGCAGGATCGTCGACTCCGAAAGCTGGGGACGTCACGGCCACCCCGGTCACGGGGGCCATCACGGCCGTTGATCTTCCCTGAATCACGGGTGAGACCTGGCCGTTAGCACCGGCCACACGTGCGCCGCAGGGTCCGGAACCTGCGGCGCATCGCTATGTCCCGCCCCCCCAGCTGACCCTGACAGCCCTTCGGGCAGGGCAGGGCAGGTCCGCCCGACGCTCCGTCCTGTGGATCCCACAGGACGGTCGACTCTGGGAGGCGGGCCGGAAGCCCAGATCGACGTCGAGACCTATGCCAACGACCGTAAAACCGTCGAAGAGTTCGAGGCCACCGCGGCCCCCTACGAGGAGGCCGCCGAGTTCCGGCGGATGTGCGGACGTCCCGACTACTTTCTCCGCTTCGCCGTCGCCGTCGCCGTGGCCGATCACGCCGCCTACGAGACGTTCCTCATGCCGCCCCGGCCACCTCGGCATCACCCAGCTCACCCGCACCTCCGGCCGACCACGTCCTGAAGTGGCCGGCTCCACCGCGGCTGACCGTGGTCAATACATGTGCCATACGCCACGGACCTTGGTGAAGTCGCCCGCCCTCAGCGCAGGGACGGCAGCGACTGCACCCACGCCTGGACGTGCGCGTGGGCACTCTCCGGGTCACGCCCTGCCGGGACGAGTTGAACGGTCTGCTCTCCGTAGGGCAAGCCCGCTAGCAGCAGCTCAGCAGAGCCTCCCTGCCCACCTGGCCTTCTGGTCGAAGCAATGGTGATCGGCCGGCTCTCCTACCGGTCGCGGTCCAGTGCCGGTCAACGGAGCCCCTGGTACGTCGGGAGCATGAGGTCCAAACGGGCAGCGTATTGCGGACGGTTGAGCTCCTGATAGGCGCGTGCCCACAACGGGTGCAGTTCCACGAACCGCTCATAGTCATCATGGAAGGCATCTGTCAGACCCGACAGAGCGGTTGCCGGAAAGCCCGCGTCCAACATCTCGGCGGCGTCGGCAAGGATTTCCTCGACTTGATCCGAGAAGAAGAAATTGTCGGCAAATGCGTGGGAGGGCGCCAGAACTCCGATGCCGTACGCACCCGGTTCATGACGCCAGCCGTCCGGGACGGCGAGGTCCAGGGGCACCAAGACATCAAAACCGTCACTGGTGATGCCGAACTCAGGAGTGGGATGAAGATCGAGCTCGGTCGCAAGGCGGACGATCAGGGCGCGGTCGGCGTCATCGAGGTTCTGCTTGCGCAGGCCGAGCGAGAGCATGAACTCCAGACCGGCCCGGGTATCCCGGCCGATGATGCGCGCTCCGGGTTCCTGAGCGAAAACGGCGACCGGATGATCGGTTGCGCCCAGTTCCGGTGCCGGGACCACCCACCCGACCTGGGTGCCGTTACCCAGGTGGCCAAACGGCACCAACTCGGGCGTGGCGAACGGCGGAGCGGAACGCGGGAAGCGTGGCGAAGGGCCCGGATAGCAGTACTCCCGGCCGTCGGGCGCCGAGGGAACCGCCTCGAGATCAAACATGAAGTCGTAATAGGTCTCCAGAAGGCCCTCGTCGTATTCGTCGTCCTCGGTGAACGCATGCTCCCAAGCAATGTCGATCAGCTTGGCGAGGGCAGGCGGCGTGGGGAACGAGAACAGGTCATCGTCCCAGTGCGGACGTGAAGTCATGCTGATCAGTATCACGAACGACGCCGCATCGTACGTGCGTTCCAGGGCATCGCATGGAAAACCTGGTCCACGGTGAACAGAAACAGCGGCGCCCCGCAGCCGGGACGAAACCCGCGGATTCTTTGGGCCGCTACCGCCGCAGAGATCCGAGTTCGCAGACCCACCGGACAGCCCTTAGCGCGCTGGCCAGGAACGTTCACCGGGTCGAGTGATACGCCGGTCGATGTGCGCGGCACCGGGGGCTTTCGGCCTCACTCTCGATGGCAACATGATCGCTGCTGGGTGAGGTCATGGATGGCAGGGCCAGTCAGAGCACGACGGTTGGCTGATGAAGAGGGACAGAAGCTGCAGCAGATGGTGCGGCGGGGTGGATACGAGTCGGTGCGGGTCCGCCGGGCATTGATCATCATGGCGTCGGTGTCGGGTACCACCGTGACGGCGATCGCCCGGTTGGTGGCTGCGCACGATGACACTGTCCGGAACGTGATCCATGCGTTCAGCACGAAGGGCCTGGCCGCACTGGACCCCAACGGGCGGGAGGCCGTCCCCGCCTGATCAGCGATGACGAGCGCAAGTTCATCGTCGCGACGGCCAGAACCCGCCCGGCCGAACCGGGACGCCCTTCACGCACTGGAGCGTCCGTAAACTCGCCGACTACCTTGCACACAACCGGGGGGCGACGGTCGTCTGTGGGGTGTGTCCCGCCGCCGCAAGGGCGGTGACCACAGCCTGACGGCGCTGAAGTCGATCCAGGCCGCCCGCCCCGACGGGGCCCCCATTTACGTGATCCTGGAGAACTTGCGGCGAACAAGACCCCGGCTATCCGGACCTCGAGGTGCACCGCCAGCTCGACACAACGAGTCTGCAGGTATCCGTCGAGCAACATCTCCTCTCCCTGCCGGTGAAGGACGGCCACCCGCCGATCGGCCGACTCCATGCCCAGCCGCTGGGACAGTCGCACCCACGCTGCCCGGGCCTGCTCAGCCACAACAGCGGGGCCGGCTGCGGCAGTTTCCTCGCTGCGGGCACGCACCCCGACGTTCAGCGCGGAGTCCGGCAACGACGTATCTGCGAGCCGCGCGTAATACCGAACCGGTGACACCGGTTCTGCGACGACGACCCGCCCGCCTCGGCCGCCTGGAGAGCTCGCCTGCGTGAGGCGTGTGGTGGCACGGGAGCGGGCGGGCGCAATCGGCTTGCATCGAAGCTCACCAGGTTCCCCCGGGGGGACCACATGCCCGTATCAGGCCGCGGCCTCTTGGTGGGTTTGGTGGGTCCGGGCGGTGGCCAGGTCCGCCGCCCGCCGGACCGAGTCGGCGGAGGCGGCCAGCAGCGGCAGCCGGACGGCCGGGCTGGGGATGCGGCCCTGGGCGTGCAACACCCCTTTGATCACGGTCGGGTTCGGCTCGGCGAAGAGCGCGGCGGACAGCCGGGCCAGCGCGGCTCCCAGCCTGCGGGCCGGTTCGGCAGCGTCGCGCTGCCACAGCGAGATCAGCTCGGCGAAGTCAGCGGTGCGGACGTTGGCCGACGCCAGGATGCCGCCGTGGGCGCCCGCCGCGAGCAGCGGCGAGATGACGGCGTCATCGCCGCCGAGCACCGCGAAGCCTGGTTCCGACGAGCCGAGCAGCTCCATCGCGGCTGCGTCGATCGCGCCGGTCGCGTACTTGACTCCGACGACTTCCGGTAGGTGCCCGAGCGCGTTCAGGGTGCTGGTGCTGAGGGGCTGACCGGTGCGGTACGGGATGTCGTAGACGACCAGCGGTAGGCCCCCGCGCTCGGCGAGTGCCGTGAAGTGCGCCAGCGTTCCCGCCTCACCGGGCCGGGTGTAGGGCGGCGCGGGAACCAGCGCCGCGGTGACGTCACCGCTCTGAGCGAGCTCCCGCAGTGTCATGAGGGCGGCGGCGGTGTCGTTGGTGCCGACGCCGACGATCAGAGGAGCTCCGTGTGCCCGGCAGGCGGCCGAGCAGATGCGGACCACGGCCCGCTTCTCCTCGGTGGTCAGCGTGGCTGCCTCCGCGGTGGTGCCCAGGGCAACGAGTCCGCGAGCGCCGGCCGACAGCGCCTCGTTGGCGAGGCAGGCGAGCGCGTCCGGGGCGAGGTGCAGGTCATCGGTGAATGGAGTCACCAAGGGGACAAACAGGCCGGTGAGGTTCGCTTCGGGCTTCATACGCTCAGCCTGACCGACACAAACCAGTAGATCCAGTTCACGTTTCTTCAGTTCTGCATAAGATTACCTTATGCTTGATGTCCGACGTCTCCACCTGCTGCGCGAACTGGACCGACGCGGCACCATCGCGGCCGTGGCCGAGGCGCTGACCTTCACCGCCTCGGCCGTCTCCCAGCAGCTGAGCGTGCTTGAGCGCGAGGCCGGCGTACCCCTGCTGGAACGCAGTGGCAGACGGGTGGTGCTCACACCTGCGGGCCGCACCCTCGTCAGCCATGCCGACGCCGTTCTCGAACGCCTCGAACTGGCGGTCTCCGAGCTGGCCGGGGCACGCGAGGGCATCGGCGGGCCGCTGCGGATCGGGACGTTTCCCTCCGGCGGCCCCGCGATCGTGCCCGCCATGCTGGCCGAACTGGCCCGGCGGCATCCCGCGCTGGAACCGATGGTGCAGGAGATCGACTCGGCGCGAGTCTCCGACGGACTGCGCGCCGGCGAACTCGACGTGGCCCTCGTCCACGACTACGACTTCGTTCCCGCGTCACCGGACACCACGGTCGATCAGGTGCCCCTGTTGGAGGAGCCGATGTACCTGGCCACGGGCAGCGCTCCCGCTACCGGTTCTGCCGTCCGCGGCGACACGCTGGCGGAGCTGCTCGGACCGTGGGCCGCGTCCCCATGGATCACGGCCCGGGACGGTACGACGGGTCACGCGATGGCCGTACGCGCCTGTCAGGCGGCCGGTTTCCAGCCGCGCATCCGCCATCAGGTCAACGACTTCCGTACGGTCCTGGCACTGGCCGCGATCGGGCAAGGTGCGGGATTCGTACCGGAGATGGCCACCGCACACGCCCCCGAGGGCGTGGTCCTGACCCGGCTGCCCCTCTTCCGTCGCTCGAAGGTCGCCTTCCGCGCGGGCGGCGGCACGCACCCCGCGATCGCAGCACTCGTGGCGGCTGCGCGAACAGCGGTGGGCGCCACGGGCGGTGCCTCCTAGTGCGCTGGCCACGATCCTTCGCGCGGTGGGGCCACCTCGCTGAGGAATACTCCGGAGAACGCCGACGGGTCCAGCAATGCGGCTTCCCGTGCGGCGACGGCGCCCGAGGAATGCCCCACGAGTGGCACAGGGGGCTCCAGGAGACCCGCGACGGCGACGATGTCGGCTGCCTCGATGGTCATCGAGTGAGGTGGTGCGATGTCTGCTTCGGGAACATGGATCCGTCGTCGGATCCTGGCAACACGGAAGTCATCAGACAGGTGCCGACATCCCGTGCTGCCGACAGCAGGCGGCCGTCTCGGCTGAGAGCCACCCGTCCGGAGCCTCAGAAGCGAACAGCAATCCGATGAACCTTTCCCGTCACCGCACTAGCCGTGTCGTCCCGACAGCACCATCGCCACCGCCACCAGCGCGAGCAGCCCGACGTACGCCCGGGCGTAGACCCGGTCCGGGATCCGGGGCGGCCGTCGCCGCAGCACGGCGATGACCGGCAAGCCCCCCGCGAGCAGCGCCGCGGCGGCGCCGGTATCCACGAGACCCACCAGGTGCACCTGCGCGTCACCGGCGGTCGGGAGCGCGGCGCCCGCCAGGGAGACCACGGTGGCCGGGAGCGCTATGGCCAGGGTCAGGGGGTTGGCCAGCGCGGTCGCCACCCGCATCGTGTGCCCGGCCCGCCGCACCGCAGGCACCGTCATGACGCTGCCGCCCACGCCGAGGAAGGCCGCGAGCGCACCGATGGGCGCGCCGAGCGAGGCCGACAGCGGCCGCGGCGCGGCGACGGTCGCCTCGTCGCGGGTGCGCGGGCGCAGAAAGCCCGGGCGCAGGAGCAGGTCGACGATGGTGAGTGCCACGTATCCGACGAACGCCCAGCGCACCAGTGCGGCCGGGGCGAGACGGGTGGCAAGCGCGCCCATCGTCGCGCCGGCCGCCAGCAGCACGAGCAGCCGGGCACTGCCGCGGAGGGCGGCCAGCGTCCGCCGTGGCGTGACGGCCGTAGCGAACCCCGCGTTCACCACCATCACCAGGGCCGAGGTGGCGGTGGCCACCCGCATCGCGTCCGCGCCGAGCGCTGCGTCCGCCCACACCACCACAGGGACGGCGACGAACCCGCCGCCGAACCCGAACAACACGGTCGTCACCCCGGTGAGGAGGCCGATCCCCAGCAATGCCACAACGTCCACGGGACCACCCCACCACCTTCCACCCCCTTCCGACATGCGAAGGTCGGCACGGATTCATCGCGTCTCGGCCAGTACGGTGACCGGATGAAGAACGTCCCCTTGGACACCGTCGACCACACCGACCGGGCAGTCCTGCCGATCGGCACCGACTATCCGCCCGGCCATCTCCTGGACTGGCACCAGCACCGACGCGCGCAGTTCCTCTACGGTGCCATCGGCGTCATGGTCGTCGACACCGATGAGGGCGCCTGGACCGTTCCGCCCGAGCGTGCCGTGCTGATTCCGGCCGCCACCCAGCACCGGGTCCGGATGTTGGGGGTGAGCACCCGGAGCCTGTACATCGAGCCGGATGCGGTCCCGTGGTGGCCCGCCACCTGCACTGTCGTGGACGTGCCTCCGCTGCTGCGCGAACTGCTCCTGAGCGCCGTGGAGTTCGACGCCGACTACTCCCTGTCCGGACGGGAGGGGTGCATCGCGACGCTCCTCCTGCACGAGATCGCCGCGCGCACCCCCCTCCCGTTCCACGTCGCGATCCCTTCCTCCGGCGACTTCGCGGCGCTCTGTCGCGCGTACCTGGCCGCCCCGGACGTCGGCGTCACCAACGCGGAATGGGCCGACCGGACGGCCATGAGCGAACGGGCCTTCACCCGCCGATTCCGCTCGGAGACCGGTGAGAGCCCCGCCGTCTGGCGAGCCCGCGCTCGCCTCCTCGCGGCCGTTCCCCTGCTGCGCACCGCGTCCGTCAGCCAGGTTGCCGGCCGCCTGGGCTACGCCTCTCCCGCCGCGTTCACCGCCGCCTTCACCCGCGCCTTCGGCCTGCCGCCGTCCCGCTTCACCACGACCCACCCCAACGGCGATCCCGGCCGCACCCGCCGTCCCCTGCCCGTTCCCTAGGTGGTGTCCGCAAAGTCCCGTCGTCCGCCCGGAGGGCGGGGCTCGCGGCGTCTGGTGCGTGCGATCGCAAGGCGGAGGGTCGTCCTCGTAGTGGGCTACGTGGACGATCCTGACAACGCAGCGAGCGTGCGTGCCAGGCGCCGCGAGCCAGGCGGGACTTTGCGGACACCACCTAGAGGCTGAAGCGGATGTCCAGCTCCTTCAGGGCCGCCTGCGCGGGCTCGATGGTGTCCGGGTCCCCATTGATCCCCGCCACGCAGATGCGGGAACCGGCAGGGGCTCCGGCGACCATCTGCTGGAGCAGGCCCGGCGCTCCTGTGCACTCGAATCCGACAGTGGGGCGCAGCGGCAGCTGACCGAACACTTCACCTCCCCGATGTCCCGGCGGTGGCCGCTGCGGCTGTCTATCCGCGGTCCGGGTTTGGCGTGGCAGTGCTGTCCGGGGTCGTTTCGGCTTTTGTGTAGAGGATGTCGCGGGCCTGTTCTGCGGCGCGGGCCAGGCTTTCGCTGACGAAGTCGAGGAAGCGGGCGACGTTCTCCAGGCGGACGGCGGCCGGAGTGCCGGGGCCGAGGATGCCGACGCCCTGCCGTGAGACCTCGACCTGCTGGGTGAGGGCGCGGACGCTGGCGACCATCGACTGGTACCAGAGGTTCTCGTCGATGACGTAGCGCTCCCGGCGGCCTTCGTCGCGCTCCCTGCGGACGAGTGCCTGGCTCTCCAGGAAGGTGATCGATTTGGAGATGGACGCCGGGCTGACCTGGAGGCGCTGGACGAGTTCGGCGGCGGTCATGCTGCCGGAATCGGTGGTGAGGAGGCAGACCATCACCCGCGCCATCATCTTGTTGGACAGGCCCGATTGCATCATGACGGTGGTGAACTGCTCTTCGTACTCGGCCACGGCTTCGGGGTCGCGTCCGTGCGGCAGGGCGGCCGGCTCCGCTCCCCGGGACGAGGCGGGCTTACGCCGGTGGGCGCGGCGCTCGGTGGCGCGGTGGGCAAGGTCTGCGCGGTAGCCGGTGGGGCCGCCGTTGCGCATCACCTCACGCGTGATCGTCGAGGTCGGACGCTCCAGGCGTCGGGCGATCTCGGCGTAGGGGAGGTTGTCGGCCAGCCCCAGCGCGATCTGCTGACGGTCCTTCTGGGTGAGCCTGCCTCCCGGCATCGCGTCCTCCTTTGTGTTGTCCGATGCCTCCAGAATAGCGTTCACACTCAATTCATTGCAACATTCGATGAGCTTTAGTTGCATTACGCTCAGGGCTATCGCAACGATTACTGGGCTTCTACCTGCATCTATGTAGTTTTTACGCAACGAGTCTGTTGCCAGCTTCTTGAACGCAACGTAGCTTTTCCAATGTCAGAAACGACAAGCCGCAAGGAGAGCACGATGCAGAAGTTCGACACCTCCGCCCCGATCGCCGCCGTCCTGAACATCCCCGCCGGACGCGTCCAGATCATCGCCGCCGACCGCGCCGACACCACCGTCGAGGTCCGGCCCACGAACGCCTCGAAGAGCCGCGACGTGAAGGCGGCGGAGCAGACCACGGTCGAGTACGCCGACGGAGTCCTGCGGATCGAGGTCCCGGTGAAGAACCAGTACCTCGGCGCCTCCGGATCCATCGAGGCGACCGTCCAACTGCCCGCCGGCTCCCGCGTCGAGGCGAAGGCAACGAGCACCGAATTCCGGGCCGTCGGCCGCCTCGGCGACGTGGTCTTCGACGGGGCGTACCGCCAGATCAAGATCGATGAGGCCGCGAGCGTCCGCCTCACCGCGACCGACGGCGACGTCGAGGTCGGCCGGCTGGGCGGACCTGCGGAGATCAGCACCGCGAGGGGTGACATCCGGATCGCCGAGGCCGTGCGCGGCAAGGTCGTGCTGAGCACCCAGCAGGGCGACATCTCGGTCACCGCCGCCACCGGCGTCTCGGCCTCCCTGGACGCCGGCACCTCCTACGGCCGCATCAGCAACGACCTCAAGAACGACGGCACCGCCGAGCTCGACATCCACGCGACCACCTCCCAGGGCGACATCACCGCCCGCAGCCTCTGACCCGCAGCTTCCAGAAGGAGCACCCCTCATGACCAGCTTGGCCATCGCGGCGCACGGGCTGCGCAAGTCGTACGGCGACAAGGTCGTGCTCGACGGCATCGACCTGGCGGTGCCGACCGGAACGATCTTCTCCCTGCTCGGCCCGAACGGCGCCGGAAAGACCACCGCCGTCAAGATCCTCTCCACCCTCATCGGCGCCGACGGCGGCGACCTGCACGTCGCCGGCCACGACCTCGCCGCCGACCCGCAGGCCGTGCGGGCCGCGATCGGCGTCACCGGGCAGTTCTCCGCGGTCGACGGGCTGATCACCGGGGAGGAGAACATGCTCCTCATGGCGGACCTGCACCGTCTGTCCAAGCGCGAGGGACGGCGGGTCAGCGCCGAACTGCTCCAGCGATTCGACCTGGTGGAGGCGGCGAAGAAGCCCGCCGCCAGCTACTCCGGCGGCATGAAGCGTCGCCTGGACATCGCCATGACCCTGGTCGGCAGCCCGCGGATCATCTTCCTCGACGAGCCGACCACCGGCCTCGACCCGCGCTCCCGGCACTCCATGTGGGGCATCATCCGCGAGCTGGTCTCCGACGGCGTCACCGTCTTCCTCACCACCCAGTACCTCGAAGAGGCCGACGAACTCGCCGACCGCATCGCGGTACTGAACGACGGCAGGATCGCCGCCGAGGGAAGCGCCGACGAGCTGAAGCGGCTGATCCCCGGCGGGCATGTGCGGCTTCGCTTCGCCGACCCGTCCGCCTACCGGTCCGCCACCGTCGCCCTGCGCGAGGTGACCCGGGACGACGAGGCGCTGTCGCTGCAGATCCCCAGCGACGGCAGCCAGCGCGAACTGCGTGCCCTCCTCGACCGGTTGGACTCGGCCGGCATCGAGGCCGACGAGCTGACCGTGCACACCCCCGACCTCGACGACGTGTTCTTCGCCCTGACCGGCTCCACCGTGCCCGCCCAGAACAACCAGCCCAAGGAGGCTGTCCGATGAGCGCCCTCTCCCTTGCCGTCCGCGACTCGTCCACGATGCTGCGCCGCAACCTCCTGCACGCCCGCCGCTACCCGTCGCTGACCCTGAACCTGCTGCTCACGCCGGTCATGCTGCTGCTGCTCTTCGTCTACATCTTCGGCGACACGATGAGCGCAGGCATCGCCGGCGGCGGCGCCGACCGATCCGACTACATCGCCTACGTCGTGCCCGGCATCCTGCTGATGACCATCGGTTCCACCGTCATCGGGGCCGCGGTGTCCGTCGCCACCGACATGTCCGAGGGCATCATCGCCCGCTTCCGCACCATGGCCATCCACCGCGGGTCCGTGCTCGTCGGACACGTCGTCGGCAGCGTGCTGCAGTCCGTCGCCAGCGTGGTCCTCGTCGGCGCCGTCGCCGTGGCCATCGGCTTCCGCTCCACGGACGCCACCGCCCTGGAGTGGCTCGCGGCGTTCGGCCTGCTGGTGCTCTTCGCCCTGGCCCTCACCTGGATCGCGGTCGGCATGGGCATGGCCAGCCCGAACGCCGAAGCCGCCAGCAACAGCGCGATGCCACTGATCCTCCTGCCCCTGATCTCCAGCGCCTTCACCCCGATCAACGCGATGCCGGGCTGGTTCCGGCCCATCGCCGAGTACCAGCCCTTCACCCCGGCCATCGAGACCCTGCGAGGTCTCCTGCTCGGCACCGAGATCGGCCACAACGGGTGGCTCGCCCTCGCCTGGTGCCTGGTGCTTGCGGCAGTCGGATACCGCTGGTCGACCGCCTCGTTCAACCGCGACCCGAAGTAACTGGCATGAACACGCGGGCCACTCCCGCACCTCGTCCCACCCGGGGCGGCGTCCACCGACACCACGTCGCGGACGCCGCCCCGTCGGCGTTCCCGCCATCGGGGACTTCGTGACTGGTGGCCGATGACTGAGGGACGAGGGCCGAGGGACGAGGGCCGAGGGGATACGCGCCGCATCGGCCATGACCGATCTGACCGCCGCAGGCTGAGCACGCCGCCGAGGTGTGTGGTCAGGTGCGGCGCAGCCGGCGCCGCGAGGTGGCGCGAGGTAACGGGCGGGATCCCCAGTCATTGCCCGAACCCGGCCTTGAGGTGGCGAAAGGCCCGGCGAGAAAAATTCTCGCCGGGCCTCGGTACGTCCCGGTCGGTGCGTTGGTGCCACCTCGATCGATCCACCCCTCACACGGCACGGCACGGCACGGACGGCGCAGCAGCCCTCCCCATTGGGCTGCTGCGCCGCTCGGTCCCACCTCTGCCTACGCCTTTGCGCACTGCCTGACGCCTTGCGGCCCCCCCCGTACAGGGCCGCAAAGCATCCGGACGCCGATCAAGAGCACCTGACGCGGATGTGCGCAGAGAGCGATGAGCCATGAGGTGATCAGGTTCTGCCGCCCGATGGCCGAGATCTCCAGCCGTAACGGGCTGCGTTGTTCGCTCACCGGTGCACCACCGGTTGACCTCGCTCTGCCCCCTGCCCGGACTCGTACCAGGCAATCGGCGACTCGTAGGGAGGGCCGTAGGTGCCGTGGGTTTCGAGTTCATCTGTATCTGGGCTGGCCGCACTGTCTGCACTGTCCGCGCTGTCAGAAAGTGCCCGGTACAGCGACTCCCCATCGTGTTCGCTGCCCAGGACTGGAGGAATGAGCTGGTCCCCCTCTCGGAGGTAGGCCAGCATCCTCTCCTGGGGAGAGGCGTGACGGTCGTTCATAGATGCTCCAAACACTGTCGGATAGCGGTGTAGCCACCGCGCTGAAGACACGGCCCGTCGTGTTGTGGCTTCATGTCCTCAGCTCGGGTTCCATCCGCTCGACACGCCTGCGCCACGGCCGGGGCGCGGCGGCCGCCAACAGACAGCCGCCGGGAGCCCGGTCTCGGTCTACACAGGTTCCGCTTCCTCCTCGCCCTGCTGGAGCTTGGCCTTCGCCTCGGCCTCGGCCAGTTCCCTACTCACCGTTGCCGAGGAGATCTCCAGCAGCTCGGCGATCTCGGTACCCTTCAGCCGCCACACGTGCTTGAGCTCCCAGACGGCGGCCTGACGGTCGTTGGCGATCGCGGCCTTCACCGACTCCAGCAACTCCAGGTACGCGAGCCCGGCAGTCGGATCCATGCCCAACGGGCGTGAGTCTTCCGGCAGATCGCCATACGGCCTTTCCAGGCAGGCATGCTTGCGCCGGTAATGGCTGTAGATCCTGTTGCGGGCCACCACCGTCGCGAAGACGATGACCGGCTTCTCGAACTTCGTGCCCTTACGGAACTCTTGGAAGACCGCGAGACACACCTCCTGGGTGATGTCCTGCGCCAAGTGATAGTCATGGGTGATCCGAGTGACTGAAGCGATCAACCGCGGCTCGATGGTCCGCAGCGCCTCCTTCAGTTCCTCTTCCCTGTCTTTCGACAGCCGAGGGGGCGGATCCACGGAGCAGTTCCCCCCTGAGCGCTGTCCCATGTCGTCCCTTTCCTCATACCGGGCACCAACCCCGGGCTCACCTACAGGACGCGGCCGCCGACGTGGTTTTTTCATCGACCGGGCATGAAAATCTCCGCGCTCCACACGGGCCCTGGAGGCATGGACCTTCGTACTGCCTTCGCCCTCGTACTGGGCGGACTTGCCCTCTACATCGCCTACTACAACCCGGAGCTGGGGGCCGCGATCGGCATCGGCGCCGTGGTGGTCACCCTTTTCCTGATGCTCTTGAAGAAATGAACTCCCGATAAGGGGCAGGCGAGACGGCCATCGAGGAGGGCCGCCGCGCGGGTCGGGTGGGGTCAGCGCGCTCGCCGCCATGCGCTGTTGGCGTACGCCGGGCGGCGGGCGGCGGTCCACTGGGCGGCGCCGACTGGCGCGGAGCGTAAGCGAGAACGTGCTGCATTCCCGCCGAGCTTGAGTCCCGGCGTCGCGACGTCGGACGCGAAGTGGTCAGCTGCCGTAAGACTGCGGTTGTTCGTGCCAAGAAGGACGGACGCTGCGTTCTACGGTCGGTGACATTGTGTTTACGGAGCTGCGAGACTTGTCCTTTCGGCCGTCGGGGCCCCGGGCGGCGCAGAGCTGAGGAGTCGGAGTGGTCACACAGGACCGTGCCCTGCCAGGGATTCCCGCACCCGCTGACGTGTGGATGCTGGTACGGCAGCATCCGGCCGTGCTGCGCCGGTCCACCCGGGAGTTGGCCGCAGCCCTTGCCGACGCCCATGGCCCCCGATTCGCGGTCTGGCACACCGACGAGCTCCTCTTCGGTGTCCAAGGAGGACGGCTGGTGCTGCGCACCTTGGGCGGAGTGGAGCTGCCTGCCCCTGAAGTGGTGTGTGTGCGCCAGGTGCCTGGCCCCATGCGCGACGACCGCGAGGTGACGTTGCTGCGGCACTTGGAGCGCATGGGCAGCAGCCTCATCAACACAGTCGATGCCCAGCTCAAGTCCCGTAACAAAATCTGGCAGCTGCAGGAACTCGCCCTGGCTGGGCTTCCGGTGCCCGATACCCTCTCCTACGCCACCGCCCCCTTGGAAGGCGTCGTCCGCAGCCTCCACCAGGACATGCCCTGTGTGGTGAAGTCCGTCACCGGTGCCAAGGGCGGGCAGGTCTTCCTCGCCCGCGACCCGGGCCTGCTGCACGACGTGGCGGGCAGTCTCACGCAGGACGCGCCGTTTCTCTTCCAGGAGCATGTTGCCCATTCGCACGGTCGTGCCCTGCGTGTGGTCGTGATCGACGGCGAACCGGTGGGCGCAGTGCTGCACACCTCCCGCAACGGCGCTTTCGCCGCCAACATCGCCAAAGGCGGCTGCGCCACCCTGTGTACGGGCCGCTATCCACAGGCAGAAGACCTGGCGGCGCGCGCGGCCCGAGTCCTGGGGCTGGACATCGCAGGGGTGGATCTGCTGTTCACCCCCCAGGACACCTACACCCTCTGCGAGGTGAACGCCGTCCCGGGCTGGCGCCCGGAAATGACCGCGGTCGCCCCTGCCATCACAGCCTGCATCGCCCGTCGCCTGTCCGCCCGCGCGGCACTGCCACCAACCGTGGAGTCGCCCGGCGGACGCTTTGCGCAAGGTGGAATCTCAAGCTGATGCTTGTTCTCGATCCCTCAAAGCTGTGATGCAACCCCTGTGCGCGAGCTGCGGGCAGCGAGCGCCGAGGGCCGGGCGGCGTCTACGCACCTCAGCGACAAGGTGGTAGCCCGGTCGCGGGTCCTGGCCGGCGAAGGAGAACTCGCGTCCGGCCGGACGCGCCGGCAAACCGGAGCCGGTGGCGGTCGACCCGGCCCGGTCCGCGGCCCGGAATTGAGGTTGCCGGTCAGATCACTCCGTTACGGGCAGGCACTCGGCGAGCAGGTCGACGACGTCGTGCCAGGCTCGCTGCGCGTGCCGTGGGTGGTAGCCGACGCCGGGGCGCACGGTCTGGTCGACCGGCGGGTGGTGGAAGGCGTGCAAGGCGCCGCCGTAGACCACGAGGCGCCAGTCGACGCCCGCGGCCTGCATCTCGGCGGCGAACGCGTCCCGTTGCGCGGGCGGCATGATGGGGTCTTCCGATCCGACCCCGGTCCACACCGGACAGCGAATGCGCGCCGCCTCGCCCGGTCGGCCTGTGGTCAGTGCGTTGACCGTCCCGATCGCGCGCAGGTCGACGCCGTCGCGCCCGAGTTCCAGCAAGATTGCGCCCCCGGTGCCGTAGCCGATGCCGGCGATCCGGTCGGGGTCGGTCCGCGGTTCGGCGCGCAATACGTCGAGCGCCGCGTGGCCGATGCCCCGCATCCGGTCGGGGTCGGCGAGCAGCGGCATGCAGCGCGCCATCATCTCCTCGGGGTCGGTGAACCAGCGCCCGCCGTGGATGTCGAAGGCCAGCGCCACGTACCCCAGCTCGGCCAGGGCGTCGGCCCGGCGGCGCTGGAAGTCGTTCAGCCCCGTCCCCTCGGGCCCGACCAGGACCGCGGGCCGGCGGCCGACACCGGCCGGGAGCGCGAGGTGCCCGATCATGGTCAATCCGTCGGCCGGGTACTCGACCGTGCGTGTTGTCATCGTTGTCATGGGACTTGACCGTAGTGATCGTCGAGCCCGGTCGGACTGGTTTTTCACCGCTGGCAGAACAGCGCGGGTGTGCCTCCGAAATGCGGCCCGACCGACCAGAGGCTCGGAAGCTGAAGTTGTGGTGCCCCGGTCGCCCCTCAGGCCGCTCGGCGAAGGCTGCGCCGTATCCCTCGGCGAGGAGTACGACCACCCGGCCGGTGGGTGGACGACCGCCCACACAAGAGGCGTCGGTGGTGAGTTCTCTGCGAACGAGCAGATCTGGACTGCCTTCTCCTGTCAGGGGTGATAGCGTCCGTGGTATTTCAAACAATCTTTCGACTCGCTTCGGAGGAAAGCCCGTGAGTGACGCTTACTCTCCCGTTCCGGAACTCAACAGGCTCAAGGAGTTCGACGAGCGATGCGGACGCGAGTTCTATGCCAACGGGTTCGAGCTCGTAGAGTTCGGCAGATCCTGCGGCGCCGAGACGTACTCGGACGAGCAAGAGTTCATCGTCAGCTTCTTGTGCTTCGCCCGCGCCAACCGTTCTGGTTCGGACTATGCGCTCTGGCGCATCGACGATCGCGAGGACTTGGCCACCTTGCCTGTGGTGGTCTTCGGAGACGAGGGCGGAATCTGTGCCGTCGCCCGCAACCTCAGGGATCTGTTTCGGCAACTCGGATGTGACTGGTGGCAGTGGGCATCCTGGGACGGAGCTCCGTTCGTAGAGCCCGACATCGGCGACAAGCCCAGTCCACGCCATGGGGATTATCTCGCATGGCTGAGTGAGAACTTCGGTCTTGTTCCACCGGACAATCCCAATGAGCTCCGGTATGCCGCAGTGGCCGAGTTCGGTGCTCAGTTGGAAAGCTGGGTGGATCGTTTTTACCAGGACGAGGACGAGGACGAGGACGAGGACGAGGACGGGTTGTAACCCGCGGAGCCCCGCATACAGCGCAGTCCATTTTGCGGTCATGCGGCGGTACCCGGTCAGCGATGCGACCGCCGCCTGAAGAGCCGGCTTGGACCGATGTGTGTCCCACGTCCGGCGGTGCCGCTGACGGTGGCCCCGGCCGCGCTCATGGAGCCATGTCGTCGCGGACGGCGAGTCCCTGGTCTTATTGTGCGGGCCCGAAGACGGGTGGCATCTGGTCGTCCCCGGCGGGGCCGGCGTCGCCTTCCTTCCAATGAGGGTCATAGGCGCAGGGCACGGTGGCGTTCCCGATGAAGTACTCCCGGTCCGGGAACCAGGTGAAGGACATCCGCTCGGCCCCGTCGTCCCGCTGGACGAACAGGTCCCAGTTGTCCTTGGCGCCATCACGGTAGGACGTGACCTCCCAGCCGTTGTCCTTGAGGTGCTGGTGCAGTCGTCGGAGACCGGGGACGGCTCGGCTCGCGGGCACGTGGTCCAGCGCCCATCTGTGGCTCATCCGATAGGCGCCGTCGATGGTCTTGTCCTCCAGCCCCAGCAGGCCCCCGTCGTAGCAGAAGCTCGAGCCGTATGTGTTCTCCGTGCTGACGCCGATGTTCTCGACTCCTGGTTTCACCGTGCGCTTCAACCCCACGATGTCGTACGCCTCCTGGGATTGCCGGAAGGCGCGGCTCGCCATGTCCTCGGGCGCGATGCGGGGAATGTCCGTCGACCCCCATGCGAGCTTGACGACCACAATGAGTACGACGACGAGCGCGGCGCAGCCGCATCCGAGTCTCCCCAGGACGGAAGAGAGGGATCTGGACCCCGTCGTGGGGGTGGTGGCAGCTGCGGTCTCCTCGGGCATAGAGGGACGGTATGTCGGCGGGGGAGCGCGGCGGATGGGTGCGGCTACCCGGCAAGGAGTGGGTACGCGTACTCAATTGTGCACACCTGGATCGAACTGCGTCTGTTCTTCGTCCCTGTCTCTGTCCCCGTTCCCGTCCCCGTCCCCGTCGCCGTCGCGGCGCTGCCTCCCCCCTGCCAGGCGGCCTTGAAGCCAGCGCGAGGGGCAGCAGACGAGGCAGGGGATAGCGGACTCAGGCAGAAACGTGGCGCCGAACGCGGCGGCCACCGTGCAAAGCCGTCCGGAGCAGCTCACGTACCCAAGAGCAGCTCGGCCGCCCTGGTGCGCCGGTAGAGGACCGTGCGGCCGGTGCGGTGGCGGGCGAGGAGGCCGGCCTCGCGCAGGGCGGTCAGGTGGTGGGAGACATTGGGGGCCGACAGGCCGGTGCGTTCCGCGAGTTCGGTGGTCGAGGCGGGGGAGTCCAGCTCGGCCAGCAGCCGCGCGCGGGTGCGGCCGATGACCCGGGCGAGGCCGTCCGGGACCGCGGCGCCGGCGCTCTCCCAGAGCGTCGCCACGCCGCGCGGCGGGTAGACCAGGCCGGGTTGCCACGGCGGGTTGATCTGCGAGAACACCCCGGGCCAGGCGAACGTCGTGGGCACCAGGACGAGGCCGCGCTCGCCCTCCAGCCGGCGGTGGCCGTCGATGAGACGGTGGCCGATGCGCAGGGTGTCGCGCTGCCAACTCACCTGCGGGTGCAGATCGGCGAAAAGCGCGGCCGGGCCGCCGGTCGCCATCTTCCGGGCTTGCCGCAGGATCTCGCCCTCGGCCAGCCGCTGGATGCGCGGCCAGTGCGGGGCGATCGCGGCGTCCCAGTACGCCCGTATCTCCGCCGCCAGCCGGGCCATGCCGGCCTCCGGGTCGGCCTCCAGCGCGGCCACCAGCGGCGGCAGTTCACCGTCGATCCGGGCGAGGTCGCGGCGGACCGCGCCCGGATCGGTTGCGGCGAGGCCGGCCAGCTCCTGCTCGATGGTGCGCGTGGAGTCGTCCGGGACGGGGGTGAGGAAGTCCGCCACGTACACCGTGGGGAGCCGGACCAGCTGGGAAAGCAGCTCCCAGCCGACGCCGGACAGGCGTTGCCGGGCCTGCCGCACCCATGGCAGGTGGACTCCGTGTCGGCCCGGGTCCTTGAGCACCTCGACGCTGGTGGTGACTTCGCAGAGCGGCGAGCAGGCGAACCTCGTCCGGGCCAGGTCCTGCGCCGAGAACTCCCAGGTGTGCACGGTGACCCCCTTCGAGGATTCGATCAGGATGGAATCTATGGGCAGGGGAGCTCAGCCCGGACAGCCTCGGTCCATGACCGCTGTCACGCCCACCCCGCTCCGGGACCGCCTCGGCCTCCCGGATACCACCGGCCGCTCCCGCCTGGTCGGCGCTCACCTGATCGACAGCCTCGGCACGGGGCTGATCCTGGCCTTCACCGTCGTCTATTTCGCGCGCTCCACCACCCTCACCGTCGCCGCGATCGGCGCCGCCATCTCGGCCGCCCGGCTGCTCGCCCTGCCCACTTCGATCGCCGTCGGCCCGCTGATCGACCGGTACGGCCCCCGGGCGGTGGCCGCCTGTGGCAATGCGCTCTCTGCGCTCGCGTACGGAGGGTTTCTGCTCGCCGGGCAGGCCTGGCAGGTCGTGCTGGTGTGCCTGCTCGCCCAGATCGGGCATGTCGCTTACTGGACCTCCAGCACCGGCCTGGTGGTGCTCGCCTCCGTCGACGGCGAGCGGACCCGCTGGTTCGCACTGGTGCAGACGCTGCGCAACACCGGGATCGGCCTGGGTGGGGCGCTCGGCGCCGTGCTGGTGGCCGGCGGGGGGACGGGCGAGCTGCGGGCCCTTGTGGTGCTCAACGCGGCCAGCTACGCCGTCGCGGCCGGTCTGCTGGCTTCCTGGCGCCCGGCTCCGGCCCCCGCAACGGCAGCGCGCGACGGCAGGGAACCCGGCGG
This sequence comes from Streptomyces sp. NPDC053427, assembly GCF_044544985.1. Taxonomy (NCBI): domain Bacteria; kingdom Bacillati; phylum Actinomycetota; class Actinomycetes; order Kitasatosporales; family Streptomycetaceae; genus Streptomyces; species Streptomyces sp. NPDC053427. The sequence goes on from NZ_JBITYA010000001.1 coordinate 958,789, forward strand.
CTACCGTGCCGTCCTGCGCGACCGGCGCTATGTGCTGCTGGCCGTCGTCCACCTCGCCTTCGTCTTCGGCTCGATGATCATGAGCATGCTGCTCGCCGTCTACCTCACCGAGGGCCTGCACCGCGAGGCCTGGGTGGCCGGCACCCTGCTCGTCCTGAACGGCGTCCAAGTGGTGCTCACCCAGAGCGCCGTCGCCCGCCGACTGGAGCGGTTCCGCCCGACCCGGGTGGCCGCGGCCGGAGCGCTGCTCAACGCGCTCGCCTTCGGCCTGTTCGCTCTGCTGGCCGCCGCCCCCGGCTGGGCCGTCCTGGCCGGCCTGTACGCGGCGATGGTCCTCTACAACCTCGCCGAGACCGTCGCCACCCCCTTCGTCGAGGAGCTCAGCGTCTCGCTCGCCGCCCCCGAGCGGCGCGGCCGCTACCTCGCCGTGTACCAGCTCTCCTGGAACGTGGGCCAGGCGGTCGCCCCCGCACTGCTCACCCTGCTGCTCGGCCGGGGCGCCGCCTGGCCCTGGCTGTTCCTGCTGCTCCTCAGTCTGGCCGCAGTGCCCGGACTGCTGCGTCTGGAACGCATGATCCCGACCCCCTGATCCGAGGGGGCGCGGAGCCTGGTCTGCCGGGATGCCGGTGGGCGTTGTTGTGCGCGCTGCCCGCCGACCAGCGCGAACGCGACCTCCAGGATCACGACGTGGCCCGCCTGTTCCCGCTCTGCACGTGAGTGGGAACAGGCGGCGACAGCCATCCCCGTGGTCGCACGGCGGAGTTCCTGGTCGCTGTCGCTGTCGCTGTCGCTGTCGCTGTCGCTGTCGCTGTCGCTGTCGCTGTCGCTGTCACTGGCGATGGGTTCGCCATTCGGGGGCGAGGATCGCCCAGATCTGCTTGTCATGGCGGGCGCCCCCGTACGGCCAGGCCTCGCGCCGCACGCCCTCGAGCGTCATACCTAGCCGCTTGGCCACCGCGGAGCTTCGCTCGTTGTCGGCTCGGCAGTTCCACTCGGCGCGGTGCAGCCCCCGGGTGGTGAACGCCCAGTCCAGCAAAGCGCGACACGCCTGGGTGACCAGGCCCCGGCCCTCGGCGGCCGGCTCCAGCCAGCAGCCGATCTCGCATGATCCCAAGGCAGTGCTGAATTCCGTGAACATCACGCCGCCGACCAGCGTGCCGTCGAGCCAGATGCCGTAGAGCCGGGCGCCGTCTGCCGCCTGGCGCTCGGCGTACCGGCGCAGTGTGCCCCGGGCCCCGTCGAGGTCGTCGGTGACAAAGCCCGCCCCGACCCACGGCCGGATGTGCTCGCGAGCCCGGTCCAGGTGGGCAGCGAACTCCTCGGCATGCTCTGTCTCGAGCGGCCGGAGTCCGGCGTTGTCCCGCAGCGGGAGGGAGAACATGATGACCCCATTCACATAACAAGCGTTACGATTATGTACGGTAGCAGCATGCCACGTACCAAGGGCGACCATGAGGCCCGCCGCCGCGACGTATCCGAGGCGGTCTGGCGAGTGCTGGCTGCGCACGGCTTCGGCGGACTGACCCTGCGCGCCGTCGCCACCGAGCTCGACGCGACCACCGGCCTGCTGACCCACTACTTCCCCACCAAACGCGACCTGGTCGCGCACGCCCTCGACCTGCTCGAACGGCGGAGCGCCTCCCGCCCCCGACGCACCGCCGGGGAAGGCCTGTCCGCCGTGAGGGCCGCCGTCCTCGACGTCCTGCCGCTGACTACCGAGGCCGCCGACGCGAACCGGATCTGGGTGTCCTCCTGGGACGCCGCGCTCGCCGACCCCGAGCTGAGCGGCGATCACGCCCGCAGGTACGGGCAGAGCCGCAACAAGCTGCGCGACCTGGTCGCCGCAGCCCAACAACTCGGCGAACTGCCCACCGGAGACCCGGCGCGCATCGCGGCCGGCGCCCAGTCCTTCATGCTCGGCCTGGTGGTACAGGCCCTGTTCGACCCCTCGGCGTTCCCACCCCATCGCCAGGTCGAACTCCTCGATGACTACCTGGCCGCGCTGGCCTCCCCGCCCTCATCCAGTGGCGATCGGGCGGTGCCCTCCTGACCTTGTCGTTCAAAGCCAAAGCCAAAGCCAAAGCCGATGCCAATGCCGATGCCGCTGGCTCTGATCAGCCGACGAGGCGCCCGCGCAGCTTCGCCAGCGTCGCCGCATCGAGCCCCAGGCCAGCCGTCAGGAACTTGCCGAATGATCCGTAGTCGGCCGTGGCCTCGTCGACGAATGCCGCCAGGTACTCCCTGCGCACCTCCTGAAGCGGGATCAACAGATCCGGATTCTCCATGTACCCCGCGGCCTTGACCTGGTCCCTCAGCGCCTTGTCCACTCCGGCGCGCAGCGCGTTCGACAGCAGATAGTCGCCTTGTGCCGTGGACTCCGGCACTCCGACCGCCCGCAGCACGGAGAACGCAAGGACGCCGGTCCGATCTTTCCCCGACGAGCAGTGAAACAGCACCGGTTTCGACGACGACGCGATCCGCTTCACCGCCGCACCCAGCGCCGCGCGGTTGGCGGAGTTCGTCACGAACCCCCGGTACAGGGACTCCATCCGTTCCTCAGCCTTGCCGCCGCCAAGCTGCTGTTCCTGGTAGACGGGATCCTTGGAGCGCACCACCTGACCCATGAACGCGAACAGGCTCGTGTCATCCACCGCCAGCGGAACCGACGTGACGCCGGCGGGAAGCTGGTCCGCGCCGTCGGCTTGGACTTCCGGTCCCGTTCGTAGGTCGATGGCTTCATCCAGCCCCAAACCGGCCAGCGCCGCGACCCCATCCGCCGTCAACTTCGAGAGCGACTCCGTCCGATACGCGACGCCCCATCGGGTCGACTTCCCGTCGTAGGTGGCGTATCCGCCGATGTCCCGAGCGTTCACGAGCCCCGGCACCGCCAGGACCCGACCGGCGCGCGGATGCGCTCCAGCAATCGCCGAAGGTGCCCCATGCCCCTCTGCAGCAGCGGGCGCGACCGGCGCGAGAACAGCCAGCGTCACGGCCGCCGCGACGACCGCTCTGGTATGCAGCTTCATCCGATGGTCCCTCTCCTTCGACGGCGAGGGCCGGAACGTAGCGTCCCGAACCCAAGGAAGGAAGACACACGCGTGAACCGCAGGAGGACGCCCGCGTTGGCCGCGATCAGGTGGGCCGTGGTGCCCCCGGCCTCGGAGCACCACTGGAGGCCGGGGGCATGTTAAACCGTCACGTCAGCTGTGCAGCGTGACGGGGAGGGTGGCCAGTCGGCTTCCTTGTAGACCGCCGATGGTGGTCTGCCGGAGCTCGGTGAAGGGGACGGTGAGGCGGGCGTCGGGAAAGTCGGTTCGCAGCACCGTGGTCGCCGCTCTCAGTTCGAGCTGTGCGAGTTGGGCGCCGACGCAGAAGTGCGGGCCGGCGCCGAAGGCCAGGTCCGGTCCGGGTGAGCGGGCGGGGTCGGTGTTGATTCCCTGGATGTCGACGAGCACGGGCGCCCGGGCGGGAAGCCGTATTCCGGCGAGTTCGATCTCGGTGGTGGTGAACCGCCAGAGGGTGAACGGGGCGGGCGGGTGCTGCCTGAGCGTCTCGCGGACCAGTTCGTCGATACCCCCTTGGCCCACACCTCCTTCGTCCACTGAGTTTTGGTGCAGCCCGCCCGCGAGTGCGCGCGCCATCAGAGTGCCGAGGGCGGCGTCGGTGGTGAGCTGTCCGGCGAAGATCAGCGCGAACAGGTGGTACTGCAGCTGCTCTTGGGTGGTGTGTGCGGGGACTCGGTCACGCAGCTCGGCGGCGAGTCCCTGGCCGTTGTCGAGCCCGGAAGCGGCGAGTTCGGTGAGTGCAGCGATCGCGCTGCCCTGTGCGCCGGGCTGGTTGCTGAGCATCCGTCTGCAGGCGTCGGCGGCTTGATCGACGTAATCGAGGGGGATACCGAGCAGGTCGAGCAGGACGGTGAGCGGATAGCGGGTGGTGAAGCCGGCCATCAGGTCGATCTCCGTGCGGTCGGCGGCGAGCTCAGTGAGTAACTTCCGGGCAATCGCGTGGATCCGGTCGGACTGCTCGCGGATCCGTTGGGCGTTGAGGAGCGGAGCGTGGGCGCGTCGCAGGTCGGCGTGGTCGGGGCCGTCGAGGGTGGTGAGGGATGGCTGCTCGGCGGCGGTCTGCTCAAGTCCGGCGGTGCGACGATCCCAGCCGGGAGGTGCGAACGCCGGGTCCTTGGCGATCCGGGGGTCGTTGAGCACCTCGCGTGCCGTGGTGCTGTCGGTCACGATCCATGCCCGTCCTCCGGCCGGGGCGTCCACTTGGACGATGGGGCCGGCGGCGCGCAAGGCGGCGTGGACCGGATCGGGTTCGGTGAGGCCGCGGAGGGTTGCGGCGAACGGGTCGACGCCGTCCAGGTAGGGCGCGTTCAGCATCTGTGGGGCTCCATGAGTAGGGGAGGGGAATGGGGGCGAGCGATTGCGGTCCGGTGCGTGCCGCAACCCCTTTATGCCTCCACGTTAGAGCAACTCCATGACTAGAATACTTCACGATGAAGTGACTTCGCGAGGAAGCTATGCTGTTCGGTGACAGGTTGTCAACGCGTGCCGGCGACATGAATCGTCGGCGGCAAAGGGAAGGGAGGGGCTCGGTGGACGAATCGGAGCCCACCGGCGTCGCGGCGCAGCGCGAGCGGCTGGCGGAAGAGCTCAGGGCCTACGGTGCGAGCTTCACCGAACTGGGCCGACGCTTCGCCGCTCAGATGGACGTGCACTCCACCGATGCTTTCGCTCTGCTGGAGATCGCCTCGGCCGAAGCCAGGGGTGTCCCGCTGTCCCCAGCTCTGCTCAGCGGTCGCATCTCCCTGTCATCGGGAGCCATGACCGCACTGCTCAACCGCCTCGAACGGGCCGGGTACGTCATCCGCACCCGCGAACACACCGACCGGCGGATCGTCACCCTGCGCAGCACCCCCCAGGTCAAGGAACGCGCTGATGCATTCTTCGGCGCCGTCAACGCCCGCCAGGACGCCGTCTTGTCGCAGCACCCGCCCGAGCTGCTTCAGCAGCTCGAGACCGTCCTGACCCAACTGCGCTCCACCCTGGACACTCAGCTCACGCGGCAAACCGGGGACATGTGACGGGCGATCGACCGTCCGCCCTCCAGCGGGACCCCCTCCGCAGGCAGTTCTGCCTCCCTCGCGAACGAGACTTCCGCGGAATCCGGACTGTCGGAGACGCTGGCTCCCGACGATCTCAAAGCACCTGACAACCCCACAATTCAGCGGCTCCCCCTCTGACACATGTACTTCCCCTGACAGATGTACTTCGACAGGACAGTGCGGGTGATCGTGCTGGGGGTGGCGGGTGGCCGCACCGGCTGGGGTGGATCTGGCGGAGCCGTACGTGTCGGCGGGCGACGGAGCCGGGGCCCAGGGGGGTACAGGCGGACAGGTAGGCGGCGGCGAGCACGCGGCGACGGCGGCGGCCCGGCGGTACGCCGCGCCGGGCCGCCGCCTACCGCGTGGCCGGGTCACCGGGCGGTGCCGGGACCCGCCGTCGGCAGATAGTGCGGCGCTCGCCAGGCGTGCAGCCGGCGTTCCACCGCGGCGCCCAGCGACAGGAGGTGGGCGTCCTGGCGGTCACCGGCCATCAGGAGCAGGCCCACGGGGAGCTCGCGCACGAACCCGGCGGGCACCGACAACGACGGGTATCCGGCCACGGCAGCGGGGGTCGACGACGGGATGACGTCGTTGTCGCCCCGCGCACAGTCGGTCGTCCAGGCGGGCGGGTTCGTGGGCGAGGCGAGGGCGTCGAGCCGGTGCGCGGACAGGGTCTCGTCGATCGAGCGCCGGGAGAGGTCCTTCAGCTCGGCGCGCATGGCCCGGTATCCCGGGTCGGTGGTGGGAGGCGCGGCGAGGGCCCGCTCGAACAGCTCCTGGCCGGCGAAGCAGGTCCGTTCCGCCGGTTGGGTGCGGTCGAACGCGATCAGCTCGCGGAGGTCCCGCGGACCGTGACGGGTGGCGAGGTAGGCGTCGATGTCCCGATGGAACTCGCTCAGCAGCGCGGGGAATTCGAGCGCGCCGAGCCGCTTCTGGTACGGCGGTGTCACCTCGACGACCTCGGCTCCCGCGCGACGCAGCTCCCTCGCGGTACGGCTCATCAGCGCATCCACCTCCGGCCCCAGCGAGGGCAGCCGCCACAGGCCGATCCGTTTGCCGCGCAGGGTCCCGGAGTGCGTCGGCCCGTCCGGGAGGCCGGCGGTGCCGCCGGCGAGCGAGGCGTCGCCACCGCTGAGCACCGCAAGGGTGAGCGCGGTGTCGGTCACATTGCGTGCCATGGGCCCCGCGGTGTCCTGCTCGGCGGAGATCGGGACCACTCCGGCCCGGCTGACGAGGCCGAGGCTGGGCTTATGGCCCACCACCCCGTTCATTCCGGCCGGGCACACGATGGAGCCGTCCGTCTCGGTGCCGATCGCCACCTGCGCCAGCGACGCGGCGAGCGCGGCGGCCGAACCGGCAGACGACCCGCACGGATTCCGGTCCAGGACGTAGGGGTTACGAGTCTGGCCGCCCACCGCCGACCAGCCCGACGTGGGCTTCTCCGCACGGAAGTTCGCCCATTCGGACAGATTGGTCTTGCCGAGGATCACCGCCCCGGCGTCCCGCAGCCGGGTCACCAGGGCGGCATCGGCATCCGGCGGGCTCCCGGCCAGCGCCAGCGATCCGGCCGTCGTCGGCATGTCGTGGGTGTCCACATTGTCCTTGAGCAGGACGGGAATGCCGTCGAGCGGGCCGCGGGCGGCACCGCGCCGGTGCCTGGCGTCGCTGGCGGCCGCCTGGCGCAGCGCCGTCGGGTCGGTCCTCAGTACCGCGTTGATCCTGGGGCCGATGGTCTCGATCCGTCGCAGATAGGCGGCCGTCAGCGCCGACGAGGTGAGCGAACCGTCCGCCATGCGGGCCTGTAATTCCGGGATCGTCACGGTGTCGAGGGCGACTCCCGGCCCCGGGGACGCACCGCTCCCCGGCGGACCGCCCGCGCCGGGCCCGGCGCTCGCCGCCTGCGGATGCGCCGCGCCCGCACCGAGGGAGCCCACGACCAGGGCGGCGAGCAGCGCGGCGATGCTCCACTTCTTCATGCTCCTCATGGAATCAGCGGACTATGGGCCGGCGCTCCGGCGCAAGAGCGTTTCGCGCCGCCGGCGCGGGCACGCGGCGGTCCCTGTGTCCGCGGCGCGTTTCCCCGGGCCACGCCGCATATGAGGCCCGTGCCGGTCGCGCCCCCGGCACGGGCCCCTCGTATGCGGCCCTCAGCAGGCCGTGGGCGCCTTCGACACCCCGGCCGGGCGCGCGGCGAGACCGGCCGCAGGGCCCGTTCGGCGAGGAAGCCGAAGAGCACGCCGAAGGAGGCCCACAACAGCGCCTGGATGCCGAGCGAGGCGAGGCGGAACTGCCACAACACGGGGGCCGGGAAGCCTTTGGGCGCCTCGTCGACCTCGAGAAGGAGCCCTGACCGCGCGGGTCCGGGCCAGTTCAGCCGTCTGCCGGCAGCCGACGGGCCAGGCTCCCTGCCAGGCGGCGGGCGGCGAAGGCTCCTTCGCCGCCTCCTGAACTCAGGAGCTGCAGCAGCTCCACCGCCGCACGTGCCGCGCTGCGGGTCTGCGGGTCTGCGGGTCAGCAGTGGCAGGCGTTGTCGTCGGCATCGATCACGTTGTCCACCAGAGCCATTACACCCGGCTCAAGATCCTGACCACCTTCTCTGAACTACCTCCGAAAGACCTCGACACGCTCCACGCTGTCTTCGCCGCGCCCTGCCTGACCACGTTCTGCCGTCTCGAGGAACTCGGTCTGGTAAGCCGTCGGGCAACGCCTTGAGCCGGATCAGGCGTGATCGGGTGCCGGCATCCAGCCGCGTTCACCGATTAGCGGCCAGCACTGCCGCGAGGCCCTCTTGCAGATCTTTGACGAAATACTCGGGAACCTCCAGCGACGGGAAATGCCCCCCGGTTTCGGGTGACCTCCATCGGACGATCTGCCGATACCGCTCCTGTGCCCAGGTGCGCGGACACTTCTCGATGTCGCGGGGATACATACTGATTGCTGACGGGACGTCGACCCGAAGTTCGGGGTCGAGCGAGTCGTGGCTTTCGTAGTAAATGCGGGCCGCCGATGCGCCGGTCCGTGTCAGCCAATACAGGGTGACATTGTCAAGAATCCTGTCTACGGAAATCGCCTCGAACGGGCTGTCTTCCGTATCTGTCCACTCGGCGAACTTGTCAAGGATCCAGGCAAGAAGCCCGACCGGTGAGTCGACGAGCGCGTACCCGATGGTCTGCGGTCGGGTCGCCTGCTGCTTCGCGTACGCGGCGCGGTGGCGCCAGAAATCGCGGGTCTCCTCGGTCCACTTGCGCTCGACCGCCGTCAGCCCGTCCGTTGTCAACCCGGGCGGTGCCTGCGCCAACGTTGAGTGGATGCCGAGTACGTGGTCAGGGAACCTGCCGGCGAGGATTGTGGTGATCACACCTCCCCAGTCGCCGCCGTAGGCCGCGAACTTGCTGTAGCCGAGCCTTCCCATCAGTTCCACCCACGCGGCCGCGATCTTTTCGGTTCCCCACCCGGTGGTGGCCGGCCTGTCGCTGTAACCAAAGCCTGGTAGCGAGGGGACCACGACGTGGAATGCCGGCGTGTCCGCATCTTTCGGATCTGCCAGCTCGTCCACTACGTCGACGAACTCGGCAATGCTGCCCGGCCAGCCGTGCGTCAAGATCAGCGGAGTGGCATCCGCGCGCGCGGATCGGCGGTGCAGGAAGTGGATTCCCAGACCATCAATGATCGTGCGGAACTGGCCGATCCGGTTGAGGCGCCCTTCGAACGCCCGCCAGTCGTACCCGGTGCGCCAGTAGTTCACGACGTCCACGAGGTCGGCGAGCGGAACGCCCTGTTCCCATCGGCGAGGGTCGGGCGCGGCACGGTAGACCGTCTCGGCCTCCGGCAGCCGCGCCGCGGCCAGTCGCGCGCGCAGATCGTCGAGGTCGGCGTCCGATGCGTGGGCTTCAAATGCTTGTACGTCGCTGGTGAGACGGGGCATGAGACCTCCTGGCCATCGTGGAACCGGCTGCGAGCCATCGCGAACCGGCTAAGGCGGTTCTACCGGTTCTACCGCGCCTTCATGCCGGCGTGCAACCGGCTAAGGTGGTTCCATGCGTGCTGGCTTCCCTGAATTCCGTCTCGGTAGCGTGCTGGCGACCAGCTTCACGGGGACTCTGTCGGAGCGTCATGGCGACGCTGTGGAGCGCATCCCCACGCCGCACCGACTCGTCGACTGGCTGGCAGTGAGCGGCCTCGCCGTGGACTCCTGCACCACTGCCCAGCTCGACCGCGCTCGGGAACTGAGGGAGTCGATTCACGCCGCCGCGACAGCGGCCGCGCTCCAGGACGCTCTCCCTGCGTCTGCTGTCCAAGTCATCAATGACTGCAGCACGCAGGGTCGGGCCGCAGCGATCCTGACGCCCGAAGGCGAGCGGCGATGGCTACTTGGCTCGACTTCCTGCGTGGAAGATGCGCTCAGCGTGATCGCCGCCGACGCGATCAGCATCGTTGCAGGCGAACGAGACGGAAAATTGGCCTTGTGCGCATCACCAACCTGCCAAGCCGCCTTCTTCGACACCAGCCAAAGTCGCACCCGCAAATGGTGTGACATGAACACATGCGGGAATCGCCAGAAGAAAGCGCGCTTCAATGCCAACCAGCGCAAAAAACCCAGATCAGCGGAGTGATCGTTACCTCGGTACATCCAAGTGGGCCCCACGCCTGCGACACATCTGTCGCGTTGGGTGCACCCCAACGGCACCACTCGGGCGTGTATTGAGTCGTGATCAACAGGTGGTCCGGGTGAGGTCTTTGATCCAGATCATTGAGGCGCACAGGTGAAGGCCGGCGAGGTGGCTGTCCGGGGTCTTCGGGCCCGCGGGCCCGTATCTTCTTGAGCACGGGGATGAACTGCGGGCTGTCCGCTGCCTAACCTTCTCCTCCTCGGCGGCATTCTCCAGCGCGGTGATGACATCCTGGCCCAGATGTATCCCGGCAGCATCGTGGTTAGCGCGCGCGGTGGTGGAGTCGACGCCGACCAGGGACAGGTCCACCTCACCCCGCTTCGCGGCCTCTGCGATCAGTCCGTCCGGCAGGGCTTCGAAGACGCCTGCGTCACGCCACTGCCGGAAGCGGTTGTGGACGGTCGATCAGGCGCCGAACCCGGCCGGCCTCTCCCGCCACTGCCCGCCCGTCTTGAACCGCCAGATCACGCCCTCGAACTGCTGGCGCAGCCGCTCGGGGTACGGGCCGTACTCGCCGATCGGCAGGTACGGATCGACGAAATGAGACCGTCCGCAGGCTTCAGTCTGCCGACGTGCGTGCCGTGTCCCTGGTGCGGATGTGCTGGCTGAGAAAGAGAGCGGCGCGGTCCAGTGCCTCGTCGGCCTCGTCCAGGACGCCGGCGAACGCCTGGAAGACATGTGGAACGTCAGCGGTGATGTCCAGGACGACGTCCACTCCGGCGTCCCTCGCGCGCGTGGAGGTGCGTATCGAGTCGTCCAGGAGCATTTCGTTGGTACCCACCTGCAGAAGCATCGGGGGGAAGCCGGTCAGGTCGGCGAGGGTGGCGGGGCTGAGCATGGGCTGGTGGGGGTCATGTCCCGCGCGATACATGGCTCCGGTGTGTTCCAGGCCCTCACGCGTGAAGAACGGGTCGATGCTCGCCTTGGTGTCCATGCTCGCGCCTGTCCGGGTCCCGTCGAGTCCGGGGGAGAACGCCACGACAACGCGCTGAACGACCTCCTTCGTGAGCGGCACGGGATCGTCACCTCGCAGTTCGAGTTCCTGCGCTTCCTGCGCGACCACCCCGGGTCCCGGGTGGCGGACCTCGCCACCGAATTCGCCATCGGGATCGGCGCGACCAGCAAGGGCATCGACCGCCTGGAGAAGCAGGCATGGGTCATACGGCGAACCAATCCATCGGATCGTCGCTCATCACTGCTGGACCTGACCGCCGGCGGCCTGCAACTCGTCGAGGCGGCGGAGGCGACGTTCACCAAAACACTGGCCGAGCTGACCACAGACGTCCTCGGCGGTCCCTCAGCACTGGCCGCCGTACAGATCCTCTCGGAGCTGCGCTCCGTGCTCGAACGCGACCAGATCGGCCTGCCCACAGGCTGACCGGCATGCGCATCCAGTGCGATGCGACTGCCCGTTGGCTGCGTGATCAGTGTGTGTTACGAGGGCGAATCCCGCGAATTGATCACGACTCGATACGCACCCTAAGAGCCATCCGTCGCCCTCGATCAACGTCGTCTTCCAGGACGGAAGTTCTTCCTACGCTGCCCCTCCACAAGACCTCGACACGCTCCTCGCTGTCTTCGCCGCGCCCTGTCTTTCGCCCGCTGCTTGATGTCCGGCGGGAGCATCGAGCACCTCACACAGGCTTCTCTGAACCAAGAGGTCGTATAGCCCTTCTGCAGGGTTGGCCGTCAAGCCGGAATCACGTGGGGAGGGGCGTTGTTGCCTGCTGTCTCGGGCTCGCTTCGGGTCAGCCCTCGGCCCGGTGGTGCAGGCCGTGTTGGTAACGGCCGGGAGTTTGACCGATGACCGTGGTGAAGGCGTGAATGAAGGTGCTGGGGTTGGACCACCCGCAGGCGTGAGCGGTAGCGGTGACGGTGTGTCCGTCGGAGAGCAGAACCAGGGCGTGATGAAGGCGCAGTTGGGTGCGCCATTGTTGAAAGCTCATGCCCAGTTCGTCGTGGAACAGCCGGCTGAGGGTGCGTTCGCTGGCGCCCACGGCCTTGCCCAGTGCGGCGAGCGAAGCGGTGTTGGCGGGGTTGTCATGGAGCAGGTGGGCCAGGGCCCGTAGGCGGTCATCTTGAGGTTCGGGCAAATGGAGAGGTTGCTCTGAAGACGCGCTGACTTCCTCGACGAGGATGTTGCGTAGCCGGGTGCGGGTGGCCGGGCGGTAGGAACGGTTGCCGGTGAGTGCAAGCAGGACTTCCCGGGCCAAGCCGGAAATGGCGAGCACAGCGGGCCGGTTGGGGAGGGCGCGGGCCAGGGAGGGCGCGATGAACACGATGCGCATGTCGGTGCGGCTATGGGCTTGGTGGTGGTGTTCGGTCCGGGCCGGGGTCCAGGCTGCCCGGTTGGCGGGGCAGATCCACCTGCCCCGCTGGGTGGTGACGGACAGGATGCCGCTGGCGGCATAGACGAGGTGTCCGCGCTCATGCTGGTGAGGGGGACTGATATCGCCATGGGTCAGGTCGTGAGAGATCCACCCGGCCCTGGGCAGATGGCGGGCAACGAGCACAGCGTGGCAGTCTATCGGTAGCCCGCCGGACAGCGCATCGGTGAGATTGTGATCCATGTCCGCACACCTTCACTTACCATCGACTGCTGCAATCCGGGCTACCCTGGCGGGGCCCTCGGGGCGGCGCCGCCGGCTGGCGGTGCTGGGGATCTGCGGTCTGAGCCTGTTCATGACCTATCTGGACAACACAATCCTCAACGTCGCGTTGCCCACGATCCAGACCAGTCTGGCCTGCGATCTGACCGCATTGCAGTGGGTGATGGATGGCTATCTGTTGGTGCTGGGCAGCTTGCTACTGCTGGCCGGCTCCATCGGCGATCGGTTGGGCCGACGTCGACTGTTCCTGTTCGGGGTGCTGGTTTTCACCGTGGGCTCGGCGCTCTGCAGCGTGGCGGTGAACCTGGGCACACTGGTCGCCGCACGAGTGGTTCAGGCCATGGGAGGGGCTGCGCTGACACCGACTTCGTTATCGATCGTGCGCGATGTCTTCCGTGACCCTGGTGAGCGGGACAAGGCGCTGGGGATGTGGGGTGGAATCTTCGGCGTAGCCACCGCGTGTGGGCCGCTTGCCGGCGGGCTGCTCGTGAGTGCTGCGGGGTGGCGCTCGGTGTTCTGGGTCAACATCCCCCTTGGCCTGGCCGCGCTGGTGCTCGCGCGCCGGTTCGTACCCGAGTCCCGCGCACCCCGGCCCCGCCGAGTGGATCCGCTCGGACAGGGCTTGATCATGGTGTTTCTTGCCGCATTGACCTACACGCTGGTCCAGGGACCCAGGGATGGATGGGGCAGGCCGCTGATCGTGAGCGGTTTTGTGCTTGCTGCCGTCGCACTCATCGCGTTCGTCGTGGCCGAACTGCGGCAGCGCGAACCGATGCTGGACCTGCGGTACTTCCGGAACATGCCGTTCACCGGCGCGAATGTCATCGCTCTGCTGGCGTTCATCGCGCTGGCCGGTTTCCTGCTCGTCAACACCCTGTATCTGCAGCAGGAGCGTGGACTGTCCGCCCGAAGCGCCGGAGTGGCCCTGCTTCCGGCCACGGTGGCGATCGCTGCCGGAGGGCCGTTGGGCGGCTGGTTGGTGGCCCGCTATGGGACGCGCCCGCCGCTGATTGCCGCCGGCCTGTTCATCACGGCGGGCAGCGCGGTGCTGCTCGGGTTGAGTCCCTCCACCCCCTACGTCGAGATCGCGTTCGCCTATGTGCTGCTGGGCGCCGGATTCGGCCTGGTCAATCCGCCGATCACCAGCACTGCCGTCAGCGGCATGCCGGCAAGCCAGGCCGGGGTCGCCTCGGCGGTGGCCGCCACCGCGCGCCAGTTCGGCAATGCCCTGGGCGTTGCCATCCTGGGAGGACTCCTGACGATCAAGCTTGGGTCATCCACAGGTCCTCATCTCCTCAGCAACGCCACGCACCTGCCCTGGGCGTGCCTCTGCCTCGACGGTTTGGCCGTCACCGCCGTCGCGGTGTTCACCACCGGGCAGCGACCGCGGGACGGCGGAGGGGCCGGCTCGGTCAGCACGACATCCCTGGAGGGGAAGCGGGTTGCCGGTCACTAAGGGCTTGGCTTGGCGACACCCTCATGGTCGGCCGGTTGTGCCGGTGCCGACGGCGGTCGGGCATACCGAGGTCGACGGCCTGCCGCCGTCGGGCATCCTCGACCTGTCTGAACTTCCGATGCGAACGGCCTCGTTGCTCCAGCACGAAGGCCGAACGGAGGCCGAACGGATCCTCTCCATGGGGTTGGCGGGACGGAACCAGGGCTTGTGATCGTCGGATGCCGAGGTTGACTACACCGCGGTCAGAACGGTTGCCGGGCAAGTCGGTCGCGCTTTTCATCCGCGTCAGCGAGGCTGACGCGGTCAGGCACGCGCCTTGCGACCCTCAGCACATCTTCCCGATCGTCAATGCTCGCGCCCGCTCTCCGGCGTCCTCTGGGCGGATTCGCTCGGCCAGGCACTGCCGGTGGGAGATGATGGTGTGGCTTCCTGGACCGTCGTTGCTCCGCGAGTCCAGGACGAGGGCGTCTCCACCTGGGCTCAACGTGATCCGTTCACCACAGAAGTTGCAGCGCCAGGCCAGCGACTCCAGGTCGGCAGGTCGGATGCTGAGCCGCACTGATACCGGCGGATGCCAGCGGTGGATTTGCTCGATCACTGCATCGATCTGCGAACCGATCGGTGGAAAGAGCGCGAGTAGTTCGTCATGGCTGCTTGTGGTCTGGGAGAACTGCTGGATCATGTCGATAGAGGCCGACAGACCGGCGTTCTCGTAACCGATGATCTCAACGACCACACCCCATGGGTGATGGCTGAGGACCCTGGCCCGAACCTTCTGACCAGGCATAAGCGCCAGACTCTCTGTCTCGAACCTTTCCATGAACCGCTTCCCCATCCTCTAGTCCAGCAGGCCGCGCCCGGTAGCGCTCATGCGCACGTGTCGTCGACGGCGGAGCCGGTCACCGAGCTCAGGACCCGCAAGGCATTATCGTATTGGAGACGGTCAAACGGGAACGGACCGAATGCCGCATAGTCGCGGGTCTTGCGGTGCGGTTGCTCGAAGGCGTCCCAGGTCACGAGGTCGGCTGTCGCGGTGATGCGGGCCATGAGCGGCCGGATCGAACGCCACATCAACGGATGCGTTGTTCATCGACAAGGTTCGTGAAGTTGTCGGGCTCTATCTCGACCCGCCGGGGAAGGCCTTGGTCCTGTGGGTGGACGAGAAGTCGCAGATCCAGGCCCTGGACCGGTTTCAGCCGGCTCGACAGGCAGGACCCGGGCGGCTTAGAGGTCCGTCTCATTATCGACAACTACGCGACCCACAAGACGCCCGCGGTCAAGAAGTGGCTGTTGGTGCATCCCCGTTTCCACCAGCACTTCACGCCTACGAGCTCGTCCTGGCTGAACCTTGTGCAGCGGTGTTTCCCCGAGCTCACGCAGAAGAAGCTCAAGCGCGGCGTCCACCGATCCGTCCAGGCTCTCGAACGCGACGTCCGGCCCTGTCCCGCCGACTGGAACACCAACCCCCTACCGTTCTTCTGGACGAAGACCGCCGACGAAATCCTCGACCGAATCGCCGCCTACTGCCACCGCGCCTCTGACTTCAGGTCACTAGTCGTCCCGGTACTCGCATTCCTCCCGTATCTCTTCCAGCAGGTCTTCCCAGAAACCCGATTCATCCGGGCCCTGGCCCAACTGCTCGAGCAGAGTGGTGAACTCGTCCAAGGCGGCGAATGCGGCCGACACGTCAGCATCGTCGAATCGCTGCTGGTAGAGCGTGAACAGTCCGAGCGCGCCGATGAACTCGGGCACCGACGGGGCCGCGTACCCGCCGTATCCCGCCGCATGGTCCCAGCCGTCGGGGTTGTAGATCTCGACCGCCCCGGTGTTGCCGCTCACCATCAGGTGCAACTGGCTGAGCTTGCCTATGCAGTAGGAGTACCGGGTCGGAGGGGAGTGGTCGTCCGGGTAGCGGTTGCCGAACAGCTCGTCCGGGTCCGCCTCCCACATGCCCCGCTCGGGCAGGTCGGCCGAGTCGTAGGAAAGAGCGTGGAGCTGCACCGCCGGGATCCCTGTCTCGGTCAGGAACGCGCGGGTTTCCTTGTCCTGCAACCCGGCAGGCAGCGCAGCTGGGCCGGGGCGCCACAACGTACCGGGCCCGAAACAGGACTCCAGCCACTCGATGGTGGGGCTTTGGGCGATGGCCAGCAGTTCAGACGTGTTCAACGATGTTCCCCCGATCAGCACGACAGCAGTTCCATTCAACCGTGCGGCACTGACAATCCCGACCACGGGCCCAGCCGGCGGGCACCTGCAACAACCGCCGACAGGCATCTCCTGCCGGTTCGCAGGGTGATCCGAAAGAATCGGCCCAGGCGTGAGTATGACGATGACCGCCGTGCGGCCCCGTCCCACGGGTCACCCCGGATACAACGTGACGCTGTCGAGCGAGCCGGAAACGGCCACCGCGGGCCGACGTCGCTCCGCCGGCCGGTGCCCCTGACCTCGGGCTGGAGCCCCGAGTCGGGCCGCGGCCTGGTCCTCGTTGATGCCACGGCAGACAGTGGGGCACCGACCTCCTGAGCTGGGGCACGCGCGTACGGGCCGAGCTGAAGGTGCAGCTGTGAGCGATGCCCCGAAGGTTGGGGACCTGGTCCGCGATATGGCCCGCGACTGCGAAGCGGTGGTGAGGACTTCCGCTCGGGGGTGCCTCTCCTGCGACCCCGCCACGGCGGTGGGGAACCGTGGCCGGACTCTCGCCTCTGGCTGGGGATCGTTGCCCGCCGTGGCGAGTGGGTGCGGCCGTGAGCTTGTTCTTCAACCTCCGAGCCATTGCGGTGTTGCTCAGAACTGTTGCGGTCGGGAAGCCTGACCGAGGGGACGCCGCTGCCCACAGCCGACGGGGACACCCTGCGCCGTGCCCAACCACACGCCGTGCTCGTCTTCACCGAGCCGGGTAGCGGTCCACTGCGCGCTCAAGTTGCCGTCGTACTTCCGAATGTCGACCAGCACAGAGGCGCTCCTTGTGATCACTCCAAGACGCTGATCCGACAGCGCCGACCAAGAACCCCCGCCCGCGTCTCACAGCAGGCTTCACCGGAAGACCGGAGGTCGCGTAGCGGCCAGTCCTCGGGCAGTGCTCGTAGCTGCAGAGCGACCGAGGCGGCGACGCCGGGCGGGTGCTCGACGAGTCCGATGTCTGCGGCGGCCGCAGCCATGGCGAAGGGCGTCCGTTGGCTCGTGTGTGGCTACCGGCCTGAACGCCCTTCGGCGGCACGGCATGTGTTCTCGACGGCCATGTGGCCCCGCGTCGCCGCATGGGGCCACCCCGCTCCCGGACAGGTCAGTCCCACTGCTCGTCCGCGAGGGAGCTGACCGGCTGCGGCTTGCCGATGACGGCAAGGGCGATGAAGAAGTTGATCTGGCCGATCGCGATGGTCAGGGTGGCCAGCGCCTTCTCGTCGTAGTGCTTCGCCACCTCGGCGTACAGCTCGTCGGAGACGCGCTCCTTGCCGTGCGGGGCGGGCTGGAGGGTGGCCTCCACCAAGGCGAG
Organism: Streptomyces sp. NPDC053427; assembly: GCF_044544985.1. NCBI lineage: Bacteria > Bacillati > Actinomycetota > Actinomycetes > Kitasatosporales > Streptomycetaceae > Streptomyces > Streptomyces sp. NPDC053427. Next base: position 976,121 of record NZ_JBITYA010000001.1, read on the forward strand.
GGCGGCGCGCTCGGCGGCGGTGAAGTACGGGGCGTCCTGCCAGGAGGAGACGGCGGTGATGCGCTCCTCGGACTCCCCGGCCTTGCGCAGGAAGCCGGTGTTCAGGATTGTCAGGTAGGTGTTGCCGACGATCTGTCCGGCACGCAGGTGGACGAGGTTCATCGTGGTGCGGGGCACCGAGTGGTTGCCCGTGGCCCGGAAGAGGGCGGCGCTGATGTCGTTCAGCTCGGGCACGAACTCGGCCGGGTTGGGCATCCGGGAGATGGAGGTGTTCGTCATGACTGCTCTCCTTCGCTTCGGCCTGGTTGGCGTCTTCACAGCACTGACGGATCGGCGCACGCGGATGTGACCGGAATCCGGAAAGTTTTCCGGGGCGCTCCGGGCCTGGTGACAAACCTGTCCTTTTGGGGCCGCGCCCAGGTTGTGTCAGCAAAGTGGTTGCCGTGTCCAACTCCCTCCAGCCGCCCGTGGCCGGCCGTTCGACCCGCAGATCGAGTGATGGCCTACGCGGGATCGTCTGGTCGTGCATGCACTAGGCCTCACGGTCTTCCTGGGTGCCGGGGAAGAGTTCGACGCGGAGGTTGCCGCCGTCCTGGATGACGTACGTGGGGCCCGTTCGGTGAGTCCAGCCGAGGGGGAGGAGGTAGTAGCGGCCGTTGCGTTCGATGAGGCGGCGAAGGCCGGTGTAGCGGTATCGGTAGTGGTTCTTGGCGCCGAGGTCCGTCACCTCCAGTCCGGGTCCGGCCAGGCTGAGGCGGTCGGTGCTCAGGAGGACGACGGCGGGGCGGCGTATGAGGTTGGCGGCGGCCTCCCGGGCCTCCTGCTCGCCCAGTGTGCCGGTGGCCAGGCTGAGCCCCCACGTCACCAGCAGGCCGGCTGTGAAGACCGGCACCGCCCGGCTCCATGTCCGGGACGCAACGGCGATGGGCGGGGCTGCGGCCTGCGGGGATGTGGTCTGCGGGGCTGCAAGGTCGCCGTCGGTGACCCGGCTTGCGGCCCATGGGCTCTGGCCGAGGAGTATGCCGACTCCCAGCAGGAGCGGGGCCGCCCATCTGAACACGCCGAGCCAGGGCCAGGCGATCAGGAGGGCCAGCCCGGATCCGACGACGTAGAGGTGTGCCCGGGCGACGGCTCGTAGGGCGCGCACCAATCCACGTATCAGGCGTTCCTGGAATCCCTCCTCGTCGGTGTCCGACGGCGTGGCGGGGGTGGGAGACGTGGCCAGGTGCCGGGCTATCAGGACGGCGAGGACGCAGACGATCGCCAGCGGGGCGGTCACGACGTTCAGGCTCTGGATCGCCATCTCCGCGAAACCGAAGCCGAGGCTGAAGGAGTCCAGACGGAAGTAGCTGTAGAAGGCCGTCAGATAGACCGCACCGAGGAAGTACATGACAGCCACGAGGAAGGATGCCTGGGCGACGACGATGCCGAGGAGGCCGGCCGCCGTACGCTGCTCACCGGCCGGTGCGGACGGCTCCGCGGGCGGCGCGGAGGATGGGGACGGGTGCGCCGGGGTGCCGCTCATGTGCCGGACGGGGACGGACAGGTCGCGCTCGGCGAAGGGGTGCCCTCCGGGGAGGCCGGACCCGTTGTGCCGGGCGACTCGGACGGTGACGGCGAGCCGTCAGAAGGCGGACATTCCCCGCCGCCTGATCCACCGTTGGGGGGCGTGCTGGTCCCATCGTCCGGTCCGCCGTTGCTGCTGGGCTCGCTGGGCTCGCCACCCACGTCTCCGCTGCCACCGTCGCCGCCGCCTGTCGGGTCCACACCGCCGCCCGCCGGTGGTCTGCCGTGCCCCTTGGACGGTTTGTCGACCGGCGGCACCGGATCCCCGCCGTAACCGGGTCCGCCATGGCCGGTGCCGCCGCTGGTGGGGGCATCCCCCTGCGTACCACCCCCGGAGGAATCGTCGCCCGACGTGCCCCCCAGCGCCCCGCCGGACTCCGCGCCACCCGCCGCCCCACCCGCCGTTGAGGAGGCACTGGAGGACGGCGCAGGCCGTACGGAGCCGGATCCGCCGGAACCTCCGTGCGCGCAACCCGTCGCGACGATGAGCGCTCCAGCGGCAGCGGCGATGCGTAAGAGAAGTCCCTGTGCGTGTGTCTCTCGGCGTCCCATGTGAGCAGCTCCCCTCTCCCTCACAGGGTGCATACCTCTCCCTCACAGGGTGCATAGAGAACAACGCCCGCCGACCGGTCCCGGTTCCCTTGGATCCGGAACTGCGCGGACGCCGCAGAACGATCAACGGCCCGTGTTTCTTGCACAGTTGGCGAAGCTCTTGTGGAATCCCCGCTCGCGACCACTCCTGCCGTGACCGACTCCACCCCACGGCCCCGAAGACGTCGTGCTGCGCGCCGAGCACGACTCTCTCGTGCTCGTCATCCGGTTCCGGGTACGGCTGTACGGGCGCGCGTGCACCACCGCTCCGTCCGGGTTCTCGAACGCGGCATGCGGGCGTGGTCGGTCGACTGGAACGAACACCCCGGGCCGCTGTCCGGACGAAGACAGCCGACGAGATTTTCGACGAAATCGCCGCCTGCTGCCACCGAATCTCCGACTCGGGTCACTGGGCCGTTTTGTTCGGATCACGCCTCGGCGTCACCGCCCGGCCGCCCCGCCTCCGCCCGAAGCTTCGCTGCCCGCTCGCGAGGGTCGTACTGCGGCCCGACGCCCTCGATCAGCAGCAGGTCTCCCTCGATGTGATCGGTCCGAAGCCGCAGGATCTCCTGGTATGCGGGGGACGCATACCAGGCACGAGCCTCGGTCAGGTCGGGGAACTCGATCAGCACCATGCTGCCGGGCCAGGTGCCCTCCACCACCTCGGCCGGCGGACCGTGGATGACGAAGCGTCCATGGAAGGGGGCGAGGGTGGCCTGGATCCGCTCCAAGTATTCCAAAATGTCGGGGTGATGACGGCGGCTGTGCAGATGCGCGAAGCCATAAGCGGACACGTCGGGTTCCTTTGCCGGCTCGTCTGCGTCCCCGTGCGGGACGACGCTCCGAACGTAATCATGAGCGTCAGCGCACGGCGATTACCTATGAGGTAATCGCCCGCCGTGACCAATGTGCCGGGCCGGCCCACAGGATCCGGGCACGGCCGCGCGCACCGGTCCTCGCCAGCACTGTGCTGGACAGACCCGCGTTCCGGATGAGGAGAGTCCACGGCCATCCCGGCCGGCCGGCCGGCTGTGCTGTTGCCGGCCGGCTGCGGGATGGGGCGTCGGGTGGGGGCGGGTGGTTCCGGTCGTCTCCTGAGTTCGGGTTTTTCGGTATGCGGGATGTCAGGGGCCGTGGTGGACCAGGGGTGTTCGGGATGCGTGGTGGAGGAGGGCGGCGGGGGGTCGTGCGGGAGTCGGGCAGGGGCCAGTAGGGGTCCTTGCCGGTCAGGGCGGCGAAGAGGCGTTGCCAGGCGTCGTTGTCCGTGCCCAGGAGCTTCCCGGCCAGGGCGGCCAGTTCGCTCGTGGCGTCCTGGACGGCGGCTTGGAGGGCGGTGGGGACTTCCTGGCGGACGGAGGCTTCGGCGAGGTAGTGGAGCATGCGGTTGGCCATGGCGCCGCTGTGGATGATGTCTTTGCCGGAGAGCAGACCCCGTTCGAGAAGGGCGTCGAGGACGGCGGCCCACTCCTGTCGCCGGAGCGAGAGGTTCGGGATGTTTGCGATGGCCGCACGGGCCCAGTGGGAGCCGCGGTCGGTCAGGGTGCGGTCGATGAAGCAGGACCAGTACGCGAAGGCCGCCGGCGCGAGCTCGTCCGGTGCGTCGGGCAGCCGGGCGATGGTGCCCCATACCCGCGAGCGGAACGGATCCTGTGCGTGGGCCCGGATCAGGACGTCCCAGTCGCGGGTGTAGGGAAGGTCCAGGATCTCCTCGTGTTCGTACTCCCCACAGGTGCGGAGCTTGGCGACGAGGCGCTCGGTGCTCAGTTCCTTGTCGAGACGGGCGGTGAGGACCGCGTCCGCGTCGGGCGCGGACAGCGCCTTCGTTGCGATCTTGGCGGCGCCCGCGCTGAGCAGGCCGCGGTCGATCAGCGAGCGGAGTCGGTCGGGGCCGCCGTGGCGCAGCGCGTTGCGCGCGGCCAGGAGGTGGTCGGGAAGCGGAACGCGCTTGCCCCACGAGGCGAGCGCGTGCTCCACGAGTTCGGGGTCGGCCGCTTCGACCAGAACGCGGTGGTGCTTCGCCGTCCGCTTGTCGAAGTAGGGCCGTGTGAGCAGCCGTTCGCGCAGGTGTGGGGCGAGCGGGAGGAGATCGTCCGGGCCGTGGGCGGTGCGGCCCTGTGGCCGGCGGGAGAGGATGATCCGGCGGATCTCGACGGTCGAGCTGCTGCTGTAGATGTCCCCGTACAGCGTCGCGTTGATCGCGGGGTCGTCGACCGCCAGGAGCCGCAGATTCAGGTCCCGGTGGCGAGAGCTTCGCGCCAGGGCGAGCAGCGCGGTGCGGTCGTCGTGGGTGAACAGATGCTCCAGGAGGGCGTCGGGCAGGTGGTTGGTCGCACAGGCGCGCTCGATGAGGGTGAGCGTGGCCTGCGCGTCCAGCCGCGGCAGTACGGCCGCGAGGGCGTCGGCGCCCGCGTGAAGCAGGAGTCCGGCGCCTGCCGGAGTGAGCACGGTAAGGACCGCGTCCGCGCTGCCGTGCTCGAGCAGCTCGACGAAAGGCCGCTCGGCCCGGTCGGTGTCCATGGCGGCGAGCGCGCGCAGCCACCGCTCGGGGTCGGTGCCGAGCCGGTCGGCGACGAGCCGGCGCGCGGCATGCACTGCGGCCTCGGCCGGCCTGTCGCGGGTGAACCAGTCTCTCGGCAGTGGGGACATCTCGCGTGCGGTCATCCGGGCGACCATCTCGCTGGGTGCGACGATCCCCTGCCGACAGGCCAACAGGTCAGGTTTCGCGGGCCGGCCGGTCTTCTCGGCGAGGCGCCGTCGGGTGTCGGGCGAAGCGTGCCGGTCGCACGCCTCCACGAGCCACTCCGGATGGGAGAGCCCAGGGAATTCGCTCGGGTGCGCAGCGGCGAGGACGTCGAGCACAGAGGGCTCGGTGGGCAGTGGCGCGCCCGCGACGAGCGTGCGGAGCAGGTGTGCCGAGGCCAGCGCCGCGTCCGGGTCGAGGATCCGCTGCTGCTCCTTTCGCTCGGCGTAGGTGAGCGCGGGTGCGGGGGCCGCGGCGGGGTCCGGGGTGTGCATGGCGTGGGCGTGCGCGTCGAGGCGGGTCAGCTCGTCGGCGTCGGGCCGCGGCCCGGCCACGTTCGCGGCTGTGGTGATCAGTTCGGCGAGTGAGCCGGCGAAGGTTTTGAGCAGGCTGAGCGCGATGACCCACGCTTCCGGGTGACCGGCCAGATGCTCGCGTACGAGGTCGACGGCGGGCCGGCGTGCCCGCTCGCCGAAATGGCCGAGGTGGGCGAGTGCCGCCGCGGCCGGCCGGGCGGTGTCGACGAGCCGCTCGGGTCCCAGCAGGCCCTGCTCGACGGTTTCGACGAACCAGCGGTGCAGGTTGGCGTCGTACGGTGTAACACGCAGATGATCGGTCGGATCGGTCGGATCGGTCGGATCGGTCGGATCGGTCGGATCGGTCGGATCGGTCGGATCGGTCGGATCGGTCGGATCGGTCGGATCGGTCGGCTCGGAGTCGAGGGTGCTTGCGCGATTGGTGAGCGCCCGGCGGATCGCCTCGTCGACGTCCTCGTGGCGCAGGAGTTCCTCGATGGGCTCGGGCTCGAAGGTGTGCTCGTGGTGGGCGGCGATCAGGCGCGGGAAGTCGTACGCGTACGGCTCGTGAACGATCTCCCGCATCAGTCGGCGGGTGGCGTTGCGTCCGCGCGGGGTGGCCAGGACCCGGGGTAGCGCTTCGGGGTCTTCGTAGGGCTCGAGCCCGTCGCGGAACCGGTCCAGGCCGTCGGGGTGCTCCAGCGCGGCGGCCGCTTTGGCGAGGATTGAGCGCGGGTCGACGTCGGGGACCAGAGCAAGGAGCCGGCGCACGGCGGGCGGGCCGCCGCGTTCCCACACCCGGACCACCGAGAAGTGGCGCGCTCCGTCGCTCGCCCACCATCCCCCCGAGCCCCAGGAGTGCAGGACCAGTTCGGGGTCACCGCTCGTGATCAGTGGGCTGCGACGGAACCGGTCGTCGGTGGCGAGGAGTTCGGTGCGCAGCTCGGCGTCGAGGTGGACGAGCTCGGTGCGGCCCGGGGTGCGGGGAACGCCCGAGGCGATCGCGCGGCGCAGGGAGAGGGTGGCCTTCTGGTTGCGGTAGACGGCGGCGTTGACCGTCGGTTCGTCGCAGTCGGTCAGCCGGCGCAGATCCCGAATGCCGAGGGTGGCGTTGCTGCCGATGGCGGCCCGCGCGCGGGGGTCGGATGCCGCGAGCGCGGTGTCGAGGGCGTGTTCCGGCAGTGAGCCCTTGCCGAGCAGGGCGTGCAGCAGCTCGTCGGGCAGATGCGGGAGCAGCCCGCGCAGATCGTCGGGTTCGGCGGCGTACAGCAGGAACCGGTAGGGCTTGGTCAGGGCGGGCGGTGTGACCGAGGGGGCGGGCTCGGGCACCGTGCCGTCGGCGATGTGGGCCAGGAGGTCGGTGAGGGTGCCCTTGTACCGGGACAGGGAGGTGCGCAGGGTGGCCCAGCGCCGCGGATCGGCGCCGAGCCGGCGGTGGAGGAGGATGCGCAGGGACGCGGGGGAGGGGCCGAGTTCGAGCAGAGCCTGGGCCGCTGTGCGTGCGGGGGTGACGGTGTCGAGGACGAGTGCGCTGAGGTCCGTGTGGTCGCCGCAGGGGCCCAGCCTCGCGGCGATCTTGCGGAGTTCGGGGTGGCCGGGCGTGCGGACGGCGGCGCGCAGCAGGGCCGGACAGGGGGGTGCGGCCTCGGCGACGGCGGCGGGGTGGGTGCGGTACAGGTCGGCGAGCAGCTGCTCGGGACAGCCGGGGTGGGCGGCGAGGACGCGTATGACCGGCTCCGGCAGCGGCGTGCACTGATGAGCCTTCACGAGGGCGTCCCAGTCGAGGGTGCGGCGCCAGGCCCATTCGGCTTCGCCCGCGTGCAGTCCGGCCACCATGCCCTCGGGTCCCTCGGCGGTGGCCACCGCGGCGCGCAGCCGGGCACCGCCGGTGTCGCCGTCGCTGTCGGTGTCGAGTGCGCTGTGGGCGATGGCGGCAACAGTGGGGTGCAGGAGGGCGGGGCCGGTCGTGGGGGTGAGCAGCGCGCGGAGCCGGTCGGGATGCGGGAACAGCCCGAGTACGGCACGCAGCTGCTCGGCTGTGGTCAGCGCGCGGCCGCAGGTGCGCAGGGCGTGCTCGGCCAGCTCGGGTACTTCGCTCACCACGGCCGCACCCACGAAACGGGGGAGTGCCGGCGGCTCCTGGGTGGTGGCGCGGATACGGGTCAGCAGGGCGGCGAGGGCGGTGGGCTCGGGGTGCCGCCCGGGGGAGAGGATGAGGCGGCGCATCCACGGGCGGGCCTCTGCGTGCTCGTAGACGCATTGATCGACGACCGGGTCGGGGCGGTCGAGCAGCGCGGCCAGGTCGTCGGCGGTGAGATCTCCGGCCCGGGCCAGGGCTCGCCGTACGTACACGTCGGGGTCGCCGGCCGCCTTCGCGCGGGCCTGTGCGGGGACGGGCACCCAGGTGAGGTAGCGGGGCTCCTCTTCGCCCAGCCGGCGGCGGATCCGCCCGGCATCGCCGGGGGCGGCCCCGGCGAGCAACAGGGCGAGCAGCTGGGCGCCGTTGCGGTCGTAGCGGGTCACTGCGCCTGGTGTCACCGATCGTGTCCCTTGCGTCTGTCGTGTGCGTCGTCTTTGCACGGGGGCCGACGGGAACACCCCATCACACAGGCGCGGACCGTTCTCCCGGAGGGTTCGTCAGGGTTCGGGTTCGTCAGGGTTCGGGTTCGTCAGGGTTCGGAATTCCCTGAAGGTGCATAAGAGTTGAGCGCTGTGGCCGATGGTGGGGCGGGCGCGTGGGAGGACGCGGGTGCCAATGGCCTTGGAGCGCATTGTGTAGCTATGCCGGGTTCCTGCGTGACCTGTGTCGGGCTTCTGTGAGATCGGCCCGCTTCCACCGGATGGAACAATAGGGGTGATATCGCCACCCGCTGCGACACACACCCCGGCCGCTGCCTTGCCGCGATCGTCCTCGCCGGCACCCTCATCCGGCGCGACCGGTGGCTTGTGACCTGTGGTCGCCATCGCTTTTGACCTGCGGTTTCTTTGCTCTGTGGACGTGGATGTGGACGTGGACGAGGAACCTGTTGCGGCGTACGTGAAGCGCGGGCTCGAGTGGGCGGCAGTGAGGCGGCAGTGAGGCGCCAGCGAGGCGGCAGTGAGGCGGCAGCGCAACGTTAGGCCAGGGAGCGAAGCTTCTTGAGCACACCAGGTGATCACGGGGCCCACACAGGGCATCGAGCGCACCGAACACACGCATTTCACAGGGGAACCCGCAGAAAAGGAAAGTCCGTAAAGGCTTGGGCCTGCGCGGCACGGGGACCCCGACTCAAGGGGAGGAAGATCCGCATGACCACCGGAATCAAAGGCTGCGACAACCAGTCGAATTCTTTCGTCTCTTTCCTCAATGAAGAGCACGCCGGAGACAGCCAGTCCGTGAGCCCGAGGTCGCACAGCGACGCGTATGCGTGGATCTCGCAGCACAAGGAGAAGCCGCTGAGCGTCCAGACCGGACGGGGCCGCTGCATCATCTGGGACGACGACTGGAAGGTGAAGGGCGAGTGGGACGACGGCAGGGGGGAGTTCGTCCTCGCCAATGTCGAGCACAGCCCGCAGGACTACCAGATGACGGTCAGCGGCACGGGTGACATCAGCCTGTCCGCGGTCTGATCCGCGGTCGGGTCCGGGAAGAGGGGGATCGTAATGCCGATGCAGGACTGGCGTCCCACGAACGCCATGGAAAATCTGACGGGAAACTGGGTGTATTACGTGTGCACCGCCGTCAACGCATTCGCGAACATCCATTTCAGTCGCCACGTGGACAACTCCGCAGAGGACCACATGGCGACGAACGACGGCGCCTATTACTACTACGGCGTGACCGGCACGTTCAATCAGGCGGCGCAACAGGCTGATCAAGCCGTCAGGCAGGCGCTCTATGACGCCTGGCAGGACTACTTCCGGGTGCGGTGAGACCTGCCTGGGGCGGTAGCCGCCGCGGGTCCTGCCCGCTCCGACGGCCGGGAACAGCAGGACTGTTCCCGGCCGTCGGGCTGTCCTGGTGACGCGGGCCTGACCCTCCCTTCGGCTATGGATCCCTCAGGTTCCGGCGGGCCGGAGTGAGGGGAGGGGGGTGCGCAGGTCGCCATCGCGAGCCCGTTTCAGGGCCTCGGCCAGTGGCGGGGGCGGGGCGGCGATGCCCAGGGCGTCGTGGACGAAGCAGGCCGTCGTGGCCCAGACATCGGCGGAGCGACGCAGCAGGTAGCGCCCCTCGCCGGGAGCCTCCAGGCGGGCCAGGTCGGGAACGACCGATCGAGCGCGCCGGGCGTAGGCGAGGGAGCGGCGGGCGCTTGCGCCGCTGCGATCACGCTCTCCGTGGACCATCAGCACCCGTCGCCCGGCCAGATGCTCGACTTCTTCCTGGTCGGGCAGCCAGGGTGCCACGCCGACCACGGTGGTGACGCGCGGATGGCCGGCTACCCGGAAGGCGGCACGGCCGCCCAGGGAGTTGCCGACCACCGCGATGGGCACCTCCCCATGCAGCTCCCCGATCATTTCCAGCGCCCAGCGGGCATCGACGGCGGTGTCGGCACGTCGGCCGTTCCAGCCGCGGCAGCGGTAGCGCAGCAGGTGGACGGCCGGGCCGTCGCCCTCCCCGGTCAGCAAGGGGAAGAGGTTGCGCAGCTCGATTTCAACGAATCGCCAGTACCGGCCGCGGCTGCGGATGAATCCGCCCGGCAGGACCAACACCGCACCCGCCTTCGCCTCGCCTCCGCAGCGCACTAACTCGGGTTCCCGCTGCGGGCCGCCTGGCCCAATTCTCAAGTTCTCCATGCGCCACAGCTCAGGAAGACGCCCCCGTCACTGATGCCGACAAGGGAGGTGTCCGTGTGCCGCCCGTTGTGCGCAGGCCCGTCGGCTTCGGCGACCGTCCGGGCATCAAATTTACGGCCGGGTCCGCCGACGTTTTTCGCGGCCAGGGCGGCCTTGATCTTGTTGGCCGGCAGTGTGGCCAAAGCCAGGTGGCAGGTGGCAGGTGGCAGGTGACAGGTGACAGGAGTGAGCGGCCCCGGCTGCGGGTGGTGCGGCAGCCGCAGCCGGGGCTTCGCCCTGCGTGGGCAAGTGGGGGTGGAGGGTGTCAGGTGGGCTGTGGTGTGTTGTGTTTATCGGGAGACGGCGTCGTCCCAGTTCGGGGCGATGAAGGATTGGGCGCTGCTCTGCTGGGATTCGGTGGGGAACTTCGGTGTGCCGGAGACCTTCGGCAGTTTCGCTGCCGCGGTTTTGTCGAGGGTGCCGGCTTTCCTCATGGCGTTCATGAGGGCGGGGCGGGCATATCCCTTGAGCCTGAGGTTTTGGCCTTCAGGGCTGAAGAGGTATTCCTGCCACAGGCGTGCGGCTGCGGGGTGCGGTGCGTCGATGTTGATGGCTTGTGAGTAGTACTGGGAGAACTTGCCGTCGGTGGGGACGGCGACCTTCCAGTCGAGGCCTTTGGACTTGAATTTGTCGGTGTAGCCGGCGTTGAGGTAGTCCCAGTCGATGCTGATCGGCGTCTGGCCCTTTTCGATGGTGGCGGGGGTGGATTCGACGGGGGTGTAGTTGCCGTTCTTCTTGAGTTCGGCGAAGAAGTCTATGCCGGGCTGGATGTAGTCGAAGGAGCCGCCGTTGGCGAGGGCGGCGGCGTACACGGCGCCGAAGGCCGAACCCGACTTGGTGGGGCTGCCGTTGAGTGCGACCTGCCCCTTGTACTGGGGCTTGAGCAGGTCCTTGAAGCTGGTCGGGCAGGTCTGGACACGCTTGGCGTCGCAGCCGAAGGAGATGTAGCCGCCGTAGTCGTTTGCCCAGCGGGCGATCGAGTCCTTCTGGGCATCGGGTATGCCGGCGTAACCCGTGACCATGTACGGCGCGAGCAGTCCCTCCTGGGCGGCGTTCTGTGCGAAGGAGCTGCCGAGGTCCAGGACGTCGGGCGCGCTGTCCTTGCCCTTGCGTGAGGTGACTGCGTTGATCTCGTCCTGGCTGGCGCCGTTGGGGTTCTCGACCTGGACCTTGATGCCGTACTTCTTCTCGAAGCCGTCGATCAGAGCGCCGTAGTTGGCCCAGTCGCGGGGCAGGGCCACCGCATGCAGCGTGCCCTCCTTCTTGGCCGCTTTGGCGAGGGCGCCGATGCCGCCGACGGCCTTGGCGGTGGTTGCGGTGGCCGCGCTCTTGCCGTCGGGGCCGGTCGAGGTGTCGGAGCCCGCGCCACAGGCACTGAGGGCGAGGGCGGCGGCGCCGGTGAGGACGCCGGTGAGGACGGCGGTCCTCGGCGGGAACACGGTCACGGTCTCTCCAGGGGTACGCACTGAGGGGTTGAGGGGATTCATGCGGGGCCACACAGGGGATGCACGTGGGGGGTGGCACTTGTCCGGCGGCTTGTCTGAACAAGTCGGGCCTCAGTAGGCCCACAGATAGTGTCCAACAGGTGAACAAAGATTAAACTAATGGCCTAGTTTCCCTCACAATCGCAGCTCGCAGGGGTTGGCGCGGTCCCTCGTCCAGCCGGCCGCGCTGCACACTCTGCGCACAAATCCGCGGGGGAGAGGAGGCGCGCGGCGGCACGGCACGAGCGGATCGCCGAAGCGCCGCGGCGGGCGATTGGCCGCGAGGACGAGGACTGCGCCGCGGGCAGCCTGCTCCCTGCTCCCCGCCCCCGCTCCCCGCCCCCGCTCCCGCTCTCTGCGCGGACCGGACCCGCGGCCTGCATTCGTGCCCCGCTGCGGTGTCTCGCGCGGCACGGTCCGCCGGCCTACCGCAGTCAGACCTCGACCGGACTGTGCGGTTTCGTGCAGCGGGCCGCATGCGCTGGGCCGCGCGGCGTCCGGACACGTGCTGTCGTCCCCCATGCCGCCCCGCGGCGCCGGAGAAGGCTCCGTACGGCTCCAACTCCCGCCCGGCACACCGGTGTTGTGCCTCCTGTGGTATGCGGCCCGGATGGCGGGCAGGTGCTGCTGGAGCGGGCCGTGTACGCGGGCTGGACTGCCCCACCGTCGAGCGCATCGAGCGCGGGTGCCCGGCCCGGGTGCCCGCCCGCGACGCAGCGGCTGTACGGGGATGACGGTGACGGCGACGGCGAGGGCCTGGTCCTCGGATACGGCGGGCATCAGCGGCGTAGTGACTGCTGGGCCATGGCCAGGGTGACCTTGATGTCGTCGTCGGTCCAGGAGCAGACCTCCAGCCATGACAGATAGCCTGCCGCGGCGAAGGCCAGGACTTCGCCGGGGCAGTCGCCGTTGTGGGCGAGGATCGGGGCTTCGGCTGCCACGACTGTGCCCGGTCCGGAGGGGGCGGGCTGGACCGCGTTCGTGTCGAGGTCGAAGTAGGTGGTGCCGCACCCGCAGGTGCAGCGTCCCAGGATGCGCAGGTGGGGTATCTGGGCGCGGAGCGCGGCGTGCACCGGGTCGTCGCTGCTGAGCAGGGCGTCGAGCACGTCGGCCACCTCGAAGGGGAGGGCCTCGATCATGTCTGCACCGTAGCGGTCTGTGTGAGGTGGGTCGACGGGATATGGTCCGGTCCGGCTTCGGGGGCAAACGGTCCGGGTCCGGGGGCAAACGGTCCGGGGCCGGTGCCGGACCGTCCGGGGCCGGCGGCACGGGAGGCAGGCCGCAGGCCGCGGCCCCGGAGGCGGCCTGCGCTGCTAGGCGACCTTGGGGCCGCAGCGCATGCCGATGTAGATGCAGGCCGTGCCGTCCTGCAGTGTGGAGAAGACCACGGGCATGTAGTCCTCGCTGAACGCCGCGCCCACCCCGGTACCCGCGAAGACCGTCTCCGTCACCGGTATCAGGTCTATTTCCAGGGGCTCGGAGAAGTCCTTCATACCGTCGACGAATTCGTACACCGCGTGGCCCGCTCCGTCCCGCTCGGTCACGGTGATGACCACGCCCTCGCGCCGGTAGATGCCGGTGTACGGCGTGAAGTCGACCACGGGCGGCTGGGCCGGCGGGGCGAAGGGCTCCGGCATCGTCACCCCGGCCAGCTCGGCCAGGAGTTCCCGGTAGAGCGCCGCGTACAGTTCGCGCGCACCGCCGCCGTTGGTGAGGAGCACGACCGCGACGCCCGCCGACGGCACCACGCGCAGATAGCCGTACTGCCCGATCGAGGCGCCGTCGTGCCCGTATCCCTGGACGCCGTTCCAGTCGTACAGGGTCCAGCCCAGGCCCCAGCCGTCCGCGCTGACGGTCCACTTGTCGGGGGAGTCGACCACGCGCTGCTGCATCAGCGCGACCGTCTCCTCGCGCAGCACGCGCGTGCCGTCTCGCGCCACGCCGCCGTTGAGATGCATCTGCGCGAGCCGCGCGACGTCCCCGGCCGTGGCGATGACCCTGCCGTAGGGGCCGGCCGAGCGCGGCATCAAATCCCACGAGGGTGCCGGGTCCGGGTCCTGGCCCGCCTCGCCCAGGTGCCCCATCGCCGCACGGAAGCGCAGCGCCTCCTCGGGAAGCGTCATCGTGTGCGTGAGGCCGAGCGGGGTCAGGAGCAGGTCCTTCAGGGCCTCGTCCCAGACCTGGCCCGTCACCACCTCGACGATCCGGCCGAGCACGTTGTACGCGATGCCGCTGTAGGAGATCGCGGTGCCGGGCGGGCAGTCGAGCGCCACGTCCTTCGCGGCCTCGACGTACTTGGCCAGGCAGTCGTCGCCGCGCCCGCTGTCGTAGGTGAAGTCGCAGGTGAGGCCGCTTGTGTGGCTGAGCAGCTGGCGCGTGGTGATCGCCCTGGTGGCCTCGGGGTCGGCGACCGAGAACTCCGGCAGCACCTCCACGACCGGCGCGTCCAGGTCCAGTCGGCCCGATTCGACGAGCCGCATGATCAGGGTGGCGGTGTAGACCTTGGCGATCGAGCCCATCTGGTAGACCGAGTCGGTCGTCGCCGTCACGCCCGTGCCGCGGTGGAGGACGCCGCTGGCCAGCTCGTGGACGGTGCCGTTTACGAGGACCGCGAGGGAGGCGGCCGGGACGTGGTGCTTGGCGCGCAGCGCGTCGAGGCGGTTCTGCCAGTGGATGAGGTCCAGTTTCCTGCCCGTCGAGTCCCTGGCCCCCCAGTCTCCCTTGGCTTCCCAGTTGCCCTGCGCGTCCCAGCTCACGTTCTCCGACATGTCAGCTCCCACCCCTTGCGTACGGCGTTCTCTCGATGCGAACACTGTACGCATGAAGTAACGCTGTACGCAAGGTGCGTACAGCGTGCGCTAACGTGGTGGGGACGAGGGCCGTGGGACAAGCAGAGACGAGGGCCGCATGCCAGCCGACCAGAAGCCGACCGCCTCGGTGTGGACCCGGACGCGCCCGGGGCGGCGGGAACACCTGACCCGCGAGCAGATCGTCGCCGAAGCGATCCGCCTCCTGGATGCGGAGGGCGTCGAGGAGCTCAGCATGCGCAAGCTCGGCACCCGCCTGGGTACGGCGGCCACCTCCCTCTACCGGCACGTGGCCAGCAAGGACGAGCTGATCGAGCTGGTCGTGGACGACGTCTACGGCGAACCGGACCTGCCGGCCGCCGTCGACGCCGCCCGGTGGCGGGCGGCCGTCACCCGCACCGCCACCGAGCTGCGGGCGATGACCCTGCGCCACCCGTGGATCGCCCCCGAACTGGGCCAGGTCGGCCTCGTCCACATCGGCCCGAACGCCATGCGGATGTCGTCGGCACTGCTTGCGCAGTTCGAGGCGGCGGGCTTCGGTGCGGACGAGATGGACCAGGCCATGGGCACACTCATGGCGTACGTCATCGGGATCGCGACCTCTGAGGCCGCGTACCTCTCACTGATCGCCCGCAGCGGCAAGACCGAGCAGGAGTGGGTGGCGGACCTGCGGCCGGCCTTCGACGAGGCCGCACGGGAGCACCCGCGGCTGCGTGCGGGAAGCTCCGCCCGGCAGGACGTGCACCCGCAGCGGATCCGCGATGACAACTTCGCCTACGGGCTCGAGCGCGTCCTCGATGGCCTGGCGGCCCGGCTCACACCCTGATTGCGGCAGCAGTACCAGGGGTGTCGTCAAAAAATCTCGGGTGGCGGAACGCGGCGGAGTGACAGCCCGCAATGAACTGCACGGTGCTGAGCGGGAGTTGGTCCGGCCGCTGCTGCCCGAGCCCGTGCGGGGCCGGAAGGAAGCGGTTGGACGACCGCACCGCGCTCAACGCGATCGTGCGGAAGTTGCGCACCGGCACGGCCTGACGGGATCTGCCGGAGCGGCACGGCCCGCGTGGGCCACGCGTGGACGTGGATGTGGGCGTGGGCGAGGGCGAGCGCGTGGGCCTGGTCACGACGGTGGGCCTGGTCAGGACGGGAGGGCGCCGAGCTGACGCAGCTGCGCGAGGACGTCGACGACGCCTCGGATCTCGACGATCCGCCCGCCGGCGAAGCGGAAGATGAAGATCTCGTTGTAGGTGACGGCCTTTCCGGTGGGCGGCAGACCCTGGTACTCGCCCTGGTGGGTCCCGGTCACCGTATTCCTGGAGACGACCTTGTCGCCCTGGGCGATCGTCTCCTCGACGGCGACGTGGATGTCGGGGAATGCGCGCAGGAGTACCTCCCACACCCGCTTCAGGGCCTGCGCTCCCGTCGCGCCCATCGGTAGGGGCGCCTGGAAGAGCACATCCTGTGCGACGCACTCGTCGATGGCCCTCGAGATGATCTCCGCATCGCCGCTGTTCACGGCGGAGTGGAAACGCTTGAGCGTGGCTGTGTTGTGTGTTGCCCGGGCTGCAGACATGCGGTCTCTCTTCTGCTCTGTGCTGGACGGTGTCCCCGCAGTAGGACGACACAGCCGCCGAAAGTGTGACGCGACGCGTGGACGACGGCCTCGGTGCCGTGCCGTGCCGTGCGGTGCGGTGCCGTACCGGGCCTGGTGGTGCCGTTCGAAGGCTTCGGCGCCACCGCGCGCGGACACGGCCGGCAGCCGCTGCGCGTCGGAGATGCGTGCGCCGGCCAGGTGGGGGAGAGCGCCGCCTGGGGTGCGTAGCCGTGATGCCCGCGCCGGATGCCGCCGAACGGGCTTCTTCGTGCAACCAGTTGGCGCTCTCGCCGGTCATCGCTGGTGGTAGGTGGCCGCTCGCCTCGGCTGTTGTCACGGCGTGCACCACCACTGGCCAGGAACAGCACAGACCAGACCAGCACAGGCCAAGAACAGCACAGGCCAAGAACAGGGGAAATCCGCTCATGCGCGCTCGATTGTTTCTCGCGGCACCGACTGCCGCCGCTGCCGCCACTGCCGCCCTTGCCGCGCTCGCTCCTGCGGCGGGTGCGGCGACGGGATCTGCGGCACCGGTACCGACCTGCAAAGAGTCCGCGGTGCGGGTGTCCGCGGCCGCGGCCCAGCGGCCTGGCGTACTGCACCTCAAGGTCACCAACAGGGGGGCCGGCTCCTGTGTCGTCGACCGGATCCCGACGGTCACGTTCGGGACCCTGGACGGCGCGGCGCAGCCGGTGCCGCCCGCCGGGAGCGCCCCCTACCGTCTCGCCGTGGGCGGCACGGCCCACGCCGCGGTGCGCACGGCCGACCCGGCCGGCGGTGCGCAGATGCGGGTCGTGGACTTCGTGACTGTGGCCGCCGACCCCTCCCACCGCGGCCGCACGATCAGCGCCGACGTCCTCGGGCTGCCCCAGGGCGTGCGGGTGTGGGAGCCGGTGACCACGTGGTGGCAGCCGTCCTGGGCGAAGGCGGATGCGGCGCTCCGGGGCGCGACGCGCTGAGTGTGATCTCCCGGTTCGGTGACGGTGGTGGTGAGAGTCGGTGACGGTGGTCCGGCCGGGACGGGGCTGTGCTGCCGTGGGTGTTGGTGGTGCGTCGTTTGCTGGAGCGGCGGCAGGCGGGGGAGTTGTCGACTGGCATGTGCGTGCGGTCGCTGAAACGGTGGGTGTTTCGGAGCGTGTGGTGTGGCGCCGGCTGGAGCAGTCCCAGTCGGCCGGGCGGAGGGAGGCCGGGGCCGGCAGGGGTACGCACCGGGAGCCCGAGGTGGCCGGGCCGCGCAGGCGGATCCGCTCAGTGAGCCGGCCGAACCCACCCGGGGCCACCGGTACCGACCTGCCGGATCCGGCGCTGCCCTGCCCGTATCCCGCATACCGCCCCACGCGCCTGGGCTGAAGGGTGTGGCAGAAGTCTGTCGGGCGGGCATTTCCTACCGGAGCCTTTGGCGGCACCCGCCCGGACAGCTCGGGCAACCGGTCGGGGCCAGGCGCTGCGCCCTCTCACGCCTGGACGCTGTCGGTCACCTCAACTGCAACGACGCCTCAGTCGATCAGAACGCCCGGGTTGAGGATGCGATGGGGGTCCAGGGCGTTCTTGGCGGCGTGCAGTGCCAGCGCGAAGGGTTTCGGGCGCTGGAGGTCGTAGCCGGGGCGGTGGTCGCGGCCGACGGCGTGGTGGTGGGTGATGGTTGCGCGGTGGCGGTGCAGGACGTCGGTTGCGGCGGCTTTGATGTCGTCCCAGACCTCGACCTCGTCGCCGGGTCGGCCGGCGACGGCCACGGTGAAGTAGGGGGCGGCGCCGTCGGGGTAGACGTGGGTCAGGCGGCAGTTGACGGTGGCCGGGTGACCGGTGGCCTTCAGGGCGGCGGCGCCGACCTGGGTGCGAACGGCGTCGATCAGGGCGGGAATCGTGTCCCAGGTGGCGGCGGTCTCGAAGGTCTCGACGACGGCGCCCATGCGGGCCAGGCCGTCGCGCAGATAGGGCATGCGCAGGAACGTCGAGCGCCAGGCGCGCACGGCCGCGTCGGCCGGGGCGTCGCGGTCCGTCCTCGGCGCCCCGGCGCGGCCGCCGTGGGCGCGGGCCAGGTCCAGGGCGCTCGTGAGGCGGTCGTCGACGCGGGCGGTGGCGGATTCGAAGCCCAGGACCAGGACGGCGGAGCCGTCGTGCGAGGCGCCGGAGAGCAGTGCCTCGCCGGAATCGAGCAGGCGGCAGTTGGCCGGGGCGAGGTCGGACCCGGCGAGGGCACGCACGGCGTCCAGCGCCTGGTGGAAGTCGGCGAAGGCCACGGACGCCGAGGCCTTGTACCGCGGGCGTTCCTGCAGGCGCATCCACGCCTCGGTGATGACGCCGAGGGCGCCTTCGGAGCCCAGGAACAGGCGGTCGGGTGACGGTCCGGCACCGGATGCGGGCAGGCGCCAGGACGTGCCGGCTCCGGCGGGCGTGACCACGTCCAGGCTTTGCACGAAGTCGTCGATGTGGGTGCGGCCGGTGGCGTAGTGGCCTCCGGCCCGGGTGGCCAGCCAGCCGCCGAGGGTGGAGAACTCGAAGCTCTGCGGGAAGTGGCGCAGGGTGAGGCCGTGGGGCCGCAACTGCTCTTCCAGCACGGGACCGAGCGCGCCGGCCTGGATGCGGGCCGAGCGGCTGACAGCGTCGATCTCCAGGACCCGGTCCATCGAGGTCAGGTCGAGCGACAGCACGGCGCGGTGGGCGTCGCCGCGGTACTCCACGCCGCCGACCACCGAGGAGCCGCCGCCGAAGGGGATGACGGCCACGCCGTGCCCGCCGGCCCAGTCCAGCAGGTCGGCGACCTCCTGGCCGTCGGTCGGCCGGGCGACCAGGTCGGGGATCCGGCCGGGGCGGCCGCGCAGGGCCCGGATGACGTCGCGGTAGGCCTTGCCCATGGCGTGCGCGGCGCGCGCTTCGGGATCGGCGGTGACCAGGTGCGCCAGTGCGGCCGGGGGTGCCACGGCGGGGCGGGCGACGGTCAGGTCGGCGATCCGGGGTATCGGCAGCGGGCGGGCCAGGGTGCCCGGCAACAGGGCGCCCATGGCGGTGCATTCGGCGTCGTCGGGGTGGGCATCGGCGTAGCCCCAGCCCCACCAGGAGCGGGTGCGGGAGGTACCGGGGCGGGACGGGACAGCAGGCATGAGTGTGCTCCCAGCGAGGTCCGGGCAAGCAATTTACCCAACGGAAAATTACCCTAAGGTAATATCCGGTTCATGACAACGCTCCCCTCCAGGGCCGGCACCAAGGGCGTACCCAGGGCCGCCCGCGAACGACAGATCCTGGCCGCGGCCACCGAGCAGTTCGGCCGCCACGGCTACGAGGCCACCACCGTGGCCGCCGTCGCCGCCCGCGTAGGCGTCACCAAGCCATTGCTGCACCACTACTTCGGCAGCAAGCAGGACCTCTACCTCGCCTGCCTCAACCCGGTCGGCGACCGCCTGCTGGACGCCATCCGCGCCGCGATGACCGAACCCGCCTCCGGCACCCCGCCCACCCCCCTGCGCGTGCTGCACGCCCTGTTCCTCGCCCTGGACCCGCAGCGCGAGGCATGGTTCGTCCTCTACGACACCTCGCTGCCGCCCCACAGCGACGCCGCCCGACGCGCGGCGCACTACCGCGGCGCCATCGACGACCTCGCCGCGACCGGCACCGCCGACCTCCTGCACGCCGCCGGATCCGGCGACCCCCTCGACGCCGACGCCCTCAAATACGCCTGGCGCGGCCTGTGCACCGCCCTGGTCCACTGGTGGGTCAACCACCCCGACCAGTCACCCGAAGCCATGGCGCAACGCTGCGCACGACTCTTCGCGGCCAGCCGCACCGCCCTCGCCACCGGCAACGACAGCACATGAGCCGGAACGACCCCACCCCGGACACCTCCAAGGCCCGGCACCCCGGACACCTCCAAGGCCCGGCGCCGCCATCGCACCGCGGCCCGTCCCACCGAACACGCGGCCGGCGCGGGACAACGGGAAGACCACGACGCCACCGCCCCGCCGAGACAGTCCAGTGACGGTAGAGGGTGGTTCTGGGCCCTGCGAAGCCGTGTGCTGTACGGCCCTCGATCTAATCGTCGTGTTCGGTCCCACCGAAGAAGTGCAACTGTCCATGCCATCGGATCGGCTGGCCGACCGGGAGATGATCCCGCCCCAGATCGGGCAGGGTCACCTTCGACCAGTCGATCAATGGTTGTCCCTCGGCCGTGTGACCAAGTGCCTCGCGCAGCTCATATCCTTCGCACCTGTTGTCGGGGACGTGAGTCCACACACTGAATTCGTCGTCAAGACTGAGGCCGCGGTTGGCCAGCCATGCGTCAAGGTAGCCGTCCACGGAGCTGCGGACTGAGGACGGATCGCTGAGCAGCCACACCCAGCCCTTGGTGCTCCCGCTGTGACCCACGAGGTGGGTCATCTCCAGCAGGTGGAAACCGTGCGGATGGTGGGTGATGAGCCCGCTCGGCGGCTCAGAGAGCTCGACGTTCTCCAACTGCTCAATGCGGGCCTTTGCGATGTGGTCGTAGGGATCGAGACGGAGTGCCTCGCGATAGGCCGCCGCTGCGGCGTCATGGTCGCCCATCCAATGCAGGCCACACGCGCGCGAGAAGACTGCGAGGTTGTTGGTCTGTTGCAGGGCAAGAGTGCGCTCCGCGGCCCGTACCACTTCGGCGGCCAGCGCCCGGCCGTGCTGGTCGTCTTCGTCCAATCCGGCGGGTGGGTTGTGTTCATCGTCGAAGTGGTCGTCTGCGGTGCCGATTTCGTCGTTCAGGTGCGCCCGCAGATTTCCCCATTCCAAGAGCGTCAGGCAGATGGAGCTGACGATGTCGTCGGGAAATGCCTCCTGGATGGCAGAGCATGCCTCCCGGACTTCGGCTTCGTCATCCTCCAGGTCCTCGGGAGTGTCATACTCGGCCGCCTCCCAGTAGTACTGAAGAGATGAGCCTGCTTCTCTGCGTACCGCTTCGATGTCTGTTGCGCCGTCCATGGCCGCCGGAGCCTAGTGGGCCTGGGGTCCGACTCGGACCTCTGGTCGCGAGAAGGCTGGTCTTCTGCAGCTCGTGGACCCCGGCTTTCAGGCGCGGCGGGCGCGGGCGGCGACGGTGCGGCGGTCCAGGGCGAGTTCGTACTCGGTGTGACCAGTGACGACCACGCCGGACAGGCGGCGGTCGATGATCGATGGTCGACGGGCGGTGAAGGTACCTGCCTTCCGGCCCGGTTGCCACACAGCCACTCCACACCGCCACTCCACACAGCCACTCCACAAGGCCCGCCTTCGGCCGGGTGAAACTGCTTGGGCAAGGGCTTCCGGCCGCGGCGTTCAGCGATCGTTGACCCCAGGTGGGCAGGATCACCGTGTAGTCGCACCACAACGACCACGAGGGGGAACACCTATGGGCGCCGTGCATTTCGGCGAGCTCGAATGCGTCAAGCAGGAGGACTGGAACGGCGCGGACGACATCTA
The DNA here is from genome assembly GCF_044544985.1 of Streptomyces sp. NPDC053427. Taxonomy (NCBI): domain Bacteria; kingdom Bacillati; phylum Actinomycetota; class Actinomycetes; order Kitasatosporales; family Streptomycetaceae; genus Streptomyces; species Streptomyces sp. NPDC053427. Next base: position 997,426 of record NZ_JBITYA010000001.1, read on the forward strand.
CATCACGCTCAACGGCCACACGGTCTACTCGACCCGCATGAGCGAGGGCGACAAGCGCTCCATCGACCGGTCCTTCCCGTTCAAGGGCGACGTCGCAACCGTCCGCATGTATGAGAGCGACGACATCGGCGAAGACGATCTTCTCGGCGAGCAGATCCCCCTTCTCGGCCCTGGCGAGATGAAGTTCACCGAGGACGACGCCTACTACACGCTCTCCTACGTGCTGCGCTGACCGCCCGCGGGGCCCGGCCGGCGGGCCGGGCCCCGCCAGGGATCCCCGGTTCCGACTCCTGCCACCGTTACCTGACGGGGCCCACCTCTGGTCGCGCCGGTCCGCTCGGGCGCAAGGTTGGAGAACGGCACCCTGGCCGAACGCACGGAGGAAGCCACCGCAGCCTGATCACACATCACCCGATCCGCAACTCTTGACAATTGATCATGTTCCTGACAGCAGTGGGGCACTGCACCACTCCTACGAACGGCACCACACCGAAGGGGGCGATCAGCGCATGACCAAGCCTGAGAGCGCGGGATACGACTACGACGTCGTCATCAGCGGAGCCAGCCTCGCCGGCAGCGCCGCGGCGATCCTGCTCGCTCGACGCGGTGCCCGCGTTGCACTGCTGGAACGCCGCTCGGACCCTGAAGCGTACAAGGCGCTCTGCACCCACTCCCTCACGGCCAGCGCCTACCCGGTGCTGGACACACTCGGCCTCATCCCCGCTCTCGAGAAGGCGGGAGCCGTTTGCAACAACGCCCGCTGGTACACCCGTTGGGGATGGATCGAGCCGAGGGCCGCACCGGCGGGCCCCGAGCTGCCGTACGGGTACAACATCCGGCGCAGCACCCTCGACCCGTTGATCAGGTCCCATGCGGCAAAGACTCCTGGCGTCGATCTGCTGCTCGGCCACCAGGTGACCGGGCTGCTGCCAGAATCCGGGCGAACCTCGGGGGTGCGCGCGTCGACACCACAGGGTGAGCGCGAGATCCGGGCCCGTCTGGTGGTCGGCGCCGACGGCAAGGACTCGGCCGTAGCGAAGTTCGCCGGGGTGCCTGCTCGGCAGTACGAGAACGCGCGGTTCGGCTATCTCGCGCACTTCCGCAACCTTCCGCTGCACGGCGGGATCGCTCACGCCTGGTTCCTCGAGCCCGACATGGCGTACGCGTTTCCGAACGACGACGGGGTGACGGTCATCGCGGTGCTCCCGGACAAGAAGCGGCTGCCGGCCTTCCGGGAGGACCTGGAGGGCAGCTTCCTCGAGTTCGTTCGTACCCTGCCCGAGGCGCCGCCCATCGACTCCGCCGAGCGCATCACGAAGATCACCGGAACGGTCAACTACCCGCTTCACAGCCGCAAGCCGACCGCGCCGGGCGTCGCGCTCATCGGCGACGCCGCCCTGACCGGCGATCCTCTTTGGGGAGTGGGATGCGGGTGGGCTCTGCAGTCCGCGCAATGGCTGGCAGAGGCGGTCGCTTCGGCCGCAACCGGTCGGGGCGACCTCGACAGGTCGCTCGCGGAGTACGCACGCGTACACCGGCGCCGGCTGAGCGGTCACCAGTACCTGGCTGCCGACTTCGCCAAGGTCCGTCCGTTCAATCCCATCGAGCGGCTGATGTTTTCTGCGGCAGCGCGCGATGAGTCGATGGCGCGGCACATGCATCTGTTTGCATCCCGCTTGATCGGTCCGCTGCGTTTCTTGAACCCGATGGCACTGGCCAAGGCTTCGGGCGTCAACATCAAGCATCGCGGGGCAGCTGTGCCACCCGCGCACCTGTCACGCACAGGGTCATGACCGGTTCCCTGAGCACGACACCGGGTGGGCCCGCGTGAAGGCTGTCGCTGTGCAACCCGGGATCGGCTCCACCGAGACCTGCGCACCTTGCTCCCGACGGCCCCAGTTGCGCAGACAACCACACCCGACCCGCGCACCCCGCAGATCCCCGCGCGGCAGGTCGCGGAGCGCGACGAGCAAGCCGTCACGCAGTGGAGGGAGGCGACCTGGGCCGAGGCAAAGGAAGCCAGGGCGGCCTGCGACGGCTGGATCTGCTTCGAGGACGAAGCAGGCTTCACCCGCAGGCCACCCAAAGGGCGCACCTGGGTCGGCGCGGTATCACCCCCGTGGTGACCGTCAGCGGCCGGCGTTCCGAACGTCTGTCCGTGGCCGGAGTGCTCGCCTGGCGAGCCGGCTCCCGCACGCGGCTGTGCCACCGCGTGCGCACCCACGCAGCGGGCACGGGCATGCGCCGCGGTATGAGTGAACGCGACTACATCGCTCTCCTGGACGGCGTCCATCAGTTGGTCAAGGCCCCGATCGTGCTCGTGTGGGACCGGCTGAACACCCACGTCTCCTACGCCATGCGTGAGTTGATCGCCGAACGAGAGTGGCTGACAGTGTTCCTGCTGCCCGCATACTCACCCGGCCCGAACCCGGTGGAAGGTGTGTGGGCGCACGTCAAACGCAGCCTGGCCAACCGCGCCGTCGTCGCACTCGACCGCCTCGAGGCCCTCGTACGCAACCGGCTCAAACGCCACCAGTACCGCCCCGACGTTCTCAACGGCTTCATAGCCGGAACCGGCCTTGCCCTCCATGCCCCCATGTCACCCTGACAAGCCGAAGTCAGTAAGTGCAGAGGGACAGGACCACAGAAGTTGAGCCAGAGCCAACTCGGGTTCTGGCTCCGCTTCTGTGGTGCGGTCACTGCGCGTCGTCTTCCATGTCTCGCAGGCGGTGGTAGGGGATGAGGGTGTCACGGAGGCGGTTGTCGGGACCGCGTAGGAACAGGGCGCGCAGCTCGCCGCCAGGATCCATCATCGGGCGGCCGTCCTGAGCGGGGTCGTCGTCGGCAGGTGGGTACTCGTCGATGCCTTCGCAGGGGATGATGACGTAGGGACGGTCGTACTCGGGGGCGACAAGGTCGGGTTCGGTCCCGTACTGCCATTGCGCGCCGGCTGTACGCACATGCACCTCACCCAGGTACCACGTAGCGGCGCCAACCGCGCCGCTATCACGCTCGGCCTTGATCTCCTCGCAGGAGGAGAACCGGCGCCGCATGAAGGCTTCAAGACGGTCGAGGGATTCGATACTGAAATCCCAGTCGTCCGCTTCGGGCAGGAAATGGACGTTGAAGGCCGCGTGCTGCTCGGAGATCCACGCGTCAAGGCGCGGATTGTTCGCCCATTCCCGCTCCTGGTCCTGCTGCTGTTCGTCCATGCCGCCGACCCTAACGTCACGGGGCAATACACCCGAGACGCCCAAAGAGCGATCTGGCGCCGGAGGTTGAAGCTCAAGCTGAGAGTGGTGTAGCCGGCCCACGCCTGGGATCCACTGTCGGCCGCGCCTGGCATGCTTGCGCGGAAACGCTCCCCAGAGAAAGCGTCGACATGGCCGATCAATCCCTGCTCGACTTCGACGGACGGGCCCTTCCGCTGCCCCCTGACCCCCTGAGCCCGGTGCCGCACGAGGTCGAGCATGGGCTGGCGACGTACAGGGCGGGTGATGCAGCGCAGGCACGGGAGTTGCTGACCGCGATAGCCGGGACGGGACGTACCAGTGCGTCTGGGCATGCGGCGATGGCGCTGGCGGGTATCGAGATCGGCGAGAACGGGCTCGGCGGCTCCCACCGGCGATGGCTGGAGCAGGTGGTGGCGGGAGAGGACCCCTGGCTGGGGCCCTTGGCCGCAGTGATGCTCACCCCGGAATTCCAGTCGGGTACGTCCTCGGACTCGGGCCGAAGGCTCCTCTCGAGCCTCGCGGCTCAGTTCACCGGCGACCTCGACACCGCCCGGGACGGGTTCGAGCATGCCTTCGAGGCACACAAGGGCACGGAGCCCGGAGACGTCGCCGGCCTCCTGCTCGGCAACCTCCTCGTCCAGAGCGGCGATCAGGCCGCGGCCCTGGAGCCGCTCAGCTACACGCGAGGAATGTGCGACGGCACATTCGCGGGCTATGCGGCTCATCTCGAAGGGCACGTCCTCATCGGGCAGAACGAGAAAGATCGAGCGAGCAAGGTGCTCCAGTACGCGCACCGCGAGTCCCACCCGGCCAGAGGCGGTGACAAGGGACTGCACCCTTGGGTCGCCGTCCGCTTCGGCGAGCTGCTGGCGAGTGACCCATGGGTGGATGTCGTCTACGACCAGGTGGAGGAGAGTGGTGTGAGCGAGGGCGTGGTGATCCGGGAGCCCTTCGAGTCCGCCCTCTACCAGAGAGAGGTCAGCACTCCCGCGCTCGCCGACATCGGCTTGTCCCTGTTCCCCGCGACGTTCGAACCCGTACACGCGGGTCTGGAGCGCCTGAAGGCCTGGAGCGACGAACGATACGAGCGCGGCCGCAGGCTGGTCCTCACGCTCCACACCCATGTCGAGGACAGTCGCGACGACGAACGTACTCAGGGATTGACGGACCTGCTGGCGAAGCTCGACCTGCCCAAGCCCAAGTACTGATCCGAAACGGTGGCAGTCGGTCCTGATGCAGCAGCGCAATGAAAGTCACGCCAAGGAGGCCGGGAGTGCTGAGCTCGGCGTGCCTGGCTGTACACGTCCTCGGGTAGCTCTTCAAGACCATGTAGGACACCGTCTTAGATGGAGGCGACATCGGTGAACAACCCGAGAAGGTGACACGCACTCGATACAGCAGCGTCTGAGTACGGTGCTAATCCTGGGCTGGTGGGGGCGGGGCAATGAGGTGTACCGGTGCTCGCTCGGCCTCGCGTTCTTCGGTTTCGGCGGCGGGGGGTGGTGTGGGGTGCAGGCCCTCGACCGGTTCCCATCGGGGTGTCGGGGTGGGGGAGGGGTAGAGGAGCGGCTTGGCGAGTTTGGAGAGTTGCCGGCGGCCTTCGGTGTTTTTGAGCATGCTGGTGCGCGGGGTGCCTGCCGCTTCGGCCTCGAGCCATTCGCGTGCCTCTGTGGTGCCGAGTGCGCTGATGAGCGAGGCGACGAAGGCGTGTGTTTCGAAGAGGTCCAGGGTGGGGCCGTCGTAGGGCTGGATGCCTTTTTTCCAGTTGTACAGAGATCTGCGGTAGCCGCCTGCCAGTTGTGCGGCCTCGGCCTCGCTCACCCCGAGCCATCCCGCGATGTCGTTGACCGCTTTGATGGCCCGTGTGGCACGGTCCTGTGGCACGGGGGCCTCTTCGGCGGCCTCTTCGGCCGGTGGAACGGCGGCGGTTGCCGGCGCATGAGGTGTGTGGGCAGGTACCTCCAGTGCAGGAAGAAGCGTTGTCTCTTCCTGCACCGTGGTGGTCCATGTGCAAAGCGGGCGCGGCGCCAGAAGCTGTGTCAGGCTTTCGCTTCTGGTGACGGTTCGCCGGCACAGATCCAGGTAGGCCATGAGCCAGCCGGAGGGAGCCTGAGCCTCCAGAACACTGGTGAGGTTGTGTGTCACTTGGGCCGCGGCATCTGCCGCCGGCTGCAGGCTGCCCGGTGCCGGACCTTCCGGCAGCCCTCTGTAGACCGGCGTCTGGTCGATCCCGGAGAATGCCTCAAGTGCCGCTGTGGCGTCTCCCATTGTTTCCCCCTAGGAGTAGAAGTCGCGCAGGGCCTCCGTGGTCCCTTTCTCGAAGGCGCGAAGTGCTGAGGTGTGCAGTTCCTCCGCTGTTTCCATGATCGAGGTGGATGCGAACGGACGTGCTCCCTGGTGTGAGCAGTCGTTGTCCAGGATGTACGTCAATCGGCCTGTGCTCTCGTCCTTCTGGAAGCCGTGCCGGACGACCAGGCTCTGTTCAGGAGTGGGCTGGAACTCCATCACTTGCATCGCTGCACTGATCGAGGGACCCACCGAGCTGTAGAGCTTTTCCTGGAAGATCTCCTCTCCGACGAAGCGCTTCCAGTCGAGCGGGGAGCGGACCTCGGGATGGGAAAGCTGATTGACGAACCGCAGGCCCACACGGTTTTCCACCCGAGGTGAGATGACCTTCTCCACGGCTCTCACCAGCCGGCCCAGCGTGGCGGAGAACTGATCCCATCCGGGGTAGTCCGTGGTCTCGATCGCGAAGTGATCGTTTTGCAGCGTGACCAGCCAGCCGCCGCTCTGCAGACGCCAGCCCCGGGCCAGAGGGTCGGAGCTGGGGCGCACGCTGACGTGCTGGTCGACCTGGACGTTTATCCCCTGAATGACATGTTCATTAAGAGGGACCTGCCAGCCGAGGGATTCCCGGATGCTGACGGCACGCTCGATGGAGCTGGCTGCATATTCCGTCTCGTGCCGGATCTGGCACACAACCAGCCCCACGGGCGGTCGCTTGAGAGGGCGGTCGTGCGGAGCGCCGGTAAGCCAGCCTGTCACATCTCCACCTCGCTCCCCGAAGCGAGCTCTCCCCTGGCTTGCAGCGGCAACTTTCACGAACTTGCACTCCTCACTGTCTCGCGGGGATCTACTTCCTGTCAACACAAAACCGGACTTTCGGTGACTCTTTGAAGACGGATAGCTACCCTTTGCTCAGGCTGCGGTGCGGCTTCCCCAGCACGGTCAGCTCCCGGTACTCCGTCACGGTGATCACATCCAGCCGCTGGAACTCAGGGCCTGCGATGATCAGCGTTTTCTCCGCGGAGGCCCTGAGGCGGTCCACCGTCTCCCGCCACCACCGCACGCACTCGCTGCTGGGGGCCTCCACGGCAGAAAGAAGAACGATCTTCGCGTGGGTCGGCTCGAGCCGGCTGTCGCAGTTGACGGCCCACTCCGCGATCTCGCGGTCAACGGTCTTCCACAGGGCTTTGTCGCTTCGGCGCAGGCTCTCCAGGGCGTCGTTCACGGGCTGCTGGACATGGTCGATGAACGCACTTCCCATCGCCGGCCGCCGCCTCAGCCAGGACAGGGCCTCGCCCACCACCTCCTGCTCGGTCTCGCTGCCGAAGGCCTGCACGGGGTGCTGCCGGGCCAGCCAGCTCTTCTCCACCGGCTGATCGAAGCGCAGGTCGGCCACCCAGAACCCGGGTGCGTGCAGGTGCAGTGCCGGGAGGTGGACGAAATGCACCATGTTCCCGTTGGAGATGTGGCCCCGCTGTCCGCCGTCCAGGTGCGCCAGGTCCACCACGGGTGCCACCTGGACAAACGGCTTCCTGGGCCTGAAGGCATCAGGTTCAGCGATGTCGCACGTCGCGGTAGTGATCATCGCCCAGGGTGCGGCATCGGCCGGGTCCACCATCATGGGCATGTCCGCCGACTGGGACCGGCCGTATCGTTTCGACGTCTGGACCAAGGGCGCACCCGGCGAGCCGAAGTAGACGAACGAGGGGCCCGGGACCACATCGCCCTGACGGAACTTCTCCAGCCCTTCGAGGACTCCCTGCGGCCACTCTTCACGAGCTGACGGCATGCCGTCTTCGACAAAGCTCGCCATGACACCCCCGATCGCACGCTGCTTCGTCAGGCGAAGTCAGGCTCCTGAGTCACAACCCCCGGTACTCCCGTAACCTGAGGAGTACGCAGAGTCACAATAAGGGATACAGTCGTATGGCGTAACCATTCCCGACAACTCCCATAGATCAACAAATGATGTGACTAACCGTCGTGACGCCTCGGCGCCGGTACGCACGCACGCCGAGCCCCCGCCGAAAGCGGGAAGGGCCGGCCTCCGCCCCGCAACGACGAACCAATCAAGAAGCGCAAGTCGGAGAAGAATCGGCGTACTTGTGCCGTGTCGGCGACCGCCCTGGCGAACCGTCATGTCCCGCACGTGCGCGGTGACGCCCGCGCCGCAGCCGGCAACACCGGGAACGCAAGGGCCAACAACGGCTGCAGAACGCTGCCCTCAGCACTGCTCGTGCGCCCCACACCGCGATGCGCCGTGGACACCGGCGAACTGCTGTTCGGGCGCATGCCAGAGAGTCGCAGCGGACGTCACGGGCACCTTCAGCTCACGCACCCTTACGACCCGGCCGACCGAGGGATGCTGTGCGCGGCGGCTCGTGCGCACGCGCCGCAGGCATCGGCCAGCCGCCACAGACGCTCGCCGCGCTCACAGGTCAGCACCAGCGCGATCGGGTCCGAGCAGCCACCCACCGGGCCCACCGCACCGGCACCGCCGACCCCGCGGCCCCCAGCCGCAGCGGCAATGATGTTGGACTTGACGACCCGGCCCACCTGGACGAGTGATGAACGACCTGGAACAGCTCAAACGCCTATGCCCCCGACCCGCCAGCCGTTCGGGCCAAGCCCCGCCCGCATGGGACTCAGTAGAACAAGGGCTGGGCACCAGGCTCCCGGACGACTACAAGAGACTCTTCGAGGAATACGGACCGGGTAGTTTCTACGATTTCTTGTCCCTCTACCAACCCCAGGCATACCTCGAGACGATCGATATAGAGGTGCAGACGCCAAAAATCATCGCCTCACTCGAAAAGCGACGCGAGTGGACCGGCTACAGTCTTCCGTATCCCATCGCCTCGCTTCAGCCAGTCGCAGTAACTGGCAACGGCGAATACGTCTTCTGGGTGGCCGAACCTGAAATCAATCCAAACCTGTGGAAAATTGCAATAAACGAGGCCAGTGGGGACGACTGGTTCGCATTTGATGGCACCATCACCGCATTCCTGAGAAAGCTCTGCGAGGGAGCCCTCGACGTGCCGTTGTTCCCTGACTCGCTTCTCGAAAGCCCGCCGTCTTTCCATCCGGCCAGTTACACCCCTGAAGACCGGCGACGGGCTCACGCGATCAACACTGCCCCAGCCACCGGACCGATAAATTCGGAGGACATCCGTGAATGGGCCCGGCGTCAGGGCTACGACGTAGCACCACGCGGACGGATTCCCGGTGCCGTCCTCGACGCATACGAGCAGGCGCACCGCGCTGAATGAGGCGCTTCACCAGGCGAATTCTTCGTGTTGTAGTGCGGCCTCGCGTCAGTCGGCAGCGGGCTGAAGCCGGGGCTCGCTGTCGAGGCCGAAGCCGTGCGCTTTGGTGGTCAGGTCACAGTGACCACTCATGCCACGTGAGAATGGAGCGAGCCGAACACCGAACCCGACTTCGTTCTGGGAGAGACATGAGTAGCGCGCTCCTCGTGATGGACGTTCAACGAGCCATCGTGGACATCGCCGACGACGGCTCCGGATACCTGCCACGCCTGCGCAGAGCGATCGACGGGGCCCGGGTGGCGAACATCCCCGTCATGTACGTGGTCATCGCCTTACGTCCCGGCTTCCCGGAAGTCGGCACGCGCAACAGGCCTCTCGCTGCCATCGCACAGGCCGGCCTCTTCGTAGAGGGCGCGCCAGGCACCGAGATCCACCCCGAGGTCGCGCCCCGGCCGGGCGACGTGGTGGTCACCAAGAGACGGGCGAGTGCGTTCTCGGGCAGCGACCTCGATGTGGTGCTCAGGGCACGCGGTATCGACAGCCTCGTGCTCACCGGCATCGCCACCAGCGCTGTGGTGCTGTCCACCCTGTGCCAGGCCAACGACCTGGACTTCGGCCTCACCGTCCTGTCCGACGGCTGTCTGGACACCGACCCGGAGTTGCACCAGGTCCTTATCGAGCGGCTGTTCCCGCAGTGGGCGGGTGTCCTGACCGTCGACGACTGGCTCATGACGATCGCACCTCAATAGCGACAGACCACGGTGACATGGGCGGTCGACGGCGACATGGGTGGTCGGTGCCGACGGGTACACACCATGTACGCGGATCCAGGGATCGGGCATGCGCGAGCAGGCCCGGTTCGCTGACGTGTCCTTCGGAGATCTTCATGACCGGGCAGACGCCGCGCGAGCCCGGCGAAGCTCGCCGCGATCGCGGAAGTCGCCCGGATGTGTGCAGAGACAAGTCGGGAGCGTCCGATGGAAAGAACGGCGGGCTTCGGCCGGCGGATGCGGTGGGCCGACGAAGACAGCGGCGGAGTCCAGGACCGGACACGAGCGGACCAAGTTCCACCTGCGGATCGACGCCGACCACGACGGCTGCAACATGCACTCCGAGGTCCTTGTCTCCGAGGCGGACAAGAACCCGCAGCAGGGCTCGGGGTGCCGCCCGCCCGGCGGCACCTGGCAGCTCCGCCCACGCCACGCACTCTGCGTCGCGAGCACGGCCACGACAAGCCGACGCTCTCACAGGACGCCAGCGCCCGCGCCGAGCAAGTCTGGGCGAACAATCGAAGCCACGACTGCGCCCCCACGCCTCCGAAACAAAGGCCATAGCTAACGACTGACAACGAATCATTCCCCAATGGGCCCGGGAACATGGCCGGGAATACGGGCCGCGGGTGACGTGCGCGTGGCCGCTCGCTGCGATACTGCAGAGCCCAGCTCCCCGGCCTCCCAGAGGGCCTGAGGAACAGTCAAGGCCTGTGGATCGGCGTGCCACGCTCTTGTTCCCCGCCGTGTCGCTGGCCACGTTGGCCTTCGCCACCGTCCTGGCCGCAGGCAGGCCGTGGGCAGCCCTTGGGCCGTATCCGGGGCGCCGGACTCCAGGAGTCCAACGGCGATGAGTTTCGCCGTGGTTCCCAGTCTGTCTCGTTGCACCCGATCAACCGCACTCGAGGAGAGCATCGTGACCGTTACCTATACCTTCGACGTCTTTTCCAGCCTCGACGGCTTCGGCGGCGTCACCAACGACAGCTGGGGTGGCTACTGGGGCAAGCAGGGCCCCGAGCTGCTCGAGCACCGCCTCGCCTTGTACGGCGAGGAGCAGCGGATGGTCTTCGGGGCCACCACGTATCGGGCGTTCGCGCAGATGCTGGCCGAAAGCACCGAGGAGTCCGGGGTGCGTGACCCCTGGGTCACCCGGATGAGGAGCATGCCGGCAACGGTGGTGTCGAGCACGCTGCACGGGCCGCTGGACTGGCCGGACGCGACCGTCGTGCGCGGCGATGCCGTCGACGCCGTCGCCCGGCTCAAGCGCGAGTCCGCGGTGCCGTTGCGCTCGCACGGCAGCCTGTCGTTGAACCGGGCGCTGATGGCCGCCGGTCTGGTCGACCGCGTCCAGGTGACGCTCTTCCCGGTGATCACCGGTCGGACCGGAGATGCCCCGATCTTCCAGGGTGCGGCCGATTTCGACCTCGAACTGCTCCAGAGCCGAACGCTCGACGGCCACATCCAAGAACTCATCTACCGGCCCACGCTGCACGTCTGAGCCCATCCATGCACCCATGCACCCATGCACCCATGCACCCATGCACCCCGTCAAACAGTCGAACCCGACCCGGCTCGGACGTTCTTCAGGTGTTGGCGTACGAGCCGAAGTGCAGAGCCGCGTGCTGCGCATGTGGACCGAGGGTGCATCACCCCGGATTTGGGGGGCGACAGGTCTCACGCAAATCCACAACTGGACATCGTCGGGACGAAAGGTGACTACCTTTTCGTACTTGCGGGGATAATTGCCCGACGGCCGCTACGCAGCAATCCGATTCATTGGAGAGGGAATCGGCGGGAGTCGAAAGTGCAGTCGATGGAATACGGTTTCTGGCGCTGACACCCAAAAGACCGGGTGGGGATCTTTCGATTACAGCAGGGGATCAACAAGGCCGGGGTCGAGGTTGCCACATTCAAGGGTAAGCGCATGATGTCCCACTGCATTGACGTGAGCGGGAGATGGCGGCGCACGCATCGAACGCGCTGCTTCACAGGCTTAGCCGAGCCCTCACGCCACACAGGGGCCAGTTCCCGCGCGGGAAGCCGGAACACTGCAGCTCAGCGCCGAGTCGGCCGCTTTGGTTGCGCAAGGGTTGGCGTGGAGCGGGGCGCCTCTGCGCAGCCTCTGCCGCATCCGCAGACATCGGCCCCAACGGCGCCGGCGACGAAACGAGCCTCGGCGCCCTGGTCGGACTCGGCATCTGAAGGGCCTCTGGCCGCCCCGGGCGGGCCAAGCCGGCTCGCCCACCCTGGCCGCCTCGCCGAAGCGGCCAGACCGACGGCGCCGAGTGCGTGAGGTGGGCCGGCCCTCACCATGAAGGCGAGCCAATGGGCACCGCATGCGCCACCGTGCAGGTGCAATGTCTGGCCCCTGGAGGGCAGCTGTACGACGCGGGTGCTGTCCTCACACGCGTTCTCTCCCCGCCTCCCGCTCGGGGGTCGTGGAGGCGGGGAGAACGCACCGGAGATGTTGTGCGTATGGCCAGCTTTGCCACAGGTGGTGGCGCTCGGCATCTTCGCGCGCTGCCCTTGTGGAGCATTCGGGTGTTGGGTGGGGTGGCTGGGTGGAGGCGGGTGCGCGGGATGAGGCCGGTAGGACTGGCTTCGCCGCCCCCTGCACCGGTCAAGTCTGCAAAGCTGTCATGGTCAACTACTGCTGCGGCAAGGGGGAACGTTGTGGTGAGGCGTATGAGGTGGGTGGCTGTCGTAGCCATAGTGACGGCGACGGCAACCGGATGCGGTGGCAGTACCGACTCAGGTACGGCGCATGCAGACCCGAAACCGAAGCGAACCGTGCCGGCGTACCACCGGCTGGTCATGCCGGACTCCCTCGCGCACGGCCACTACCGACGTGACCACGACGCAGCCGACCCGGACGAGACGCTGGCCGAGCTCATGGCGGGCCAGGTCGAGCATCCGACAGCCGCCTTCGGTGCGTACAAGTCCGTGAACAAAGACTCGCAAGCGCTGGTCCTGACGGTCACTGGCGTCTACGGCACCGTCCTCAGCCCAGTGACGGCGCGCGATGAACTCCTTCGGATCCTGGACCACCGCGACAACGAGCCGCGCCCCTTGACCGGCCCCCGCACGATCACCCCGCCCGGCTCCCAGGAACCGCTGCAGTGCCGTGTGACCGTTCGGAGGAGCCCATACGCGGACTTCGACATGAGGGAAGCGGCGTGCACTTGGGCGGACGCCTCGACTGTGGTGACGGTGTCGGAAGCCCTGCGCTCGAAGGTCCGCCCCGAAGACGTGGACCTGGACGCCTTCGCCGGCGAGGTGAACAGGATCCGCAACGACGTACGGGCAAACTGAGGCGCTGGGCAACGATCCCCGGGCGGGCATCGGCCGCCCGGACGGTGCTCAAGCAGCCGACCTGGGCGCCGGATGGCGAAGAGGCCCGGCACCGGCCCTGGCCATGGTGCCCGGCGACCGGCTGCCGATCCGCGCCGACGTCCATCCGCAGCGTCCACTCCGGCGGATCGGGAGTAGCGCGAAGCCTCACCCAGGTCGCACGGTTTCCCGCTCGACCGATCCGCCATCCGCGTGCCGGGACGTCAACCATTCATGTGAGGCCGCCGGGCAAAGTTGATCATGGTCTTCACGGCCGATGGCCGCACGATCCTGTCAGCGCACCGGTTCCGGGTCGAAGACGGCCCCCTGGGCGAAGCCCCTACTGTTCGCGGCCTCACCCGTCCCTGAACATCGAACGACGGGTCATCACCCCAGGGGGCTCGGCAGTGGGGAGCCCAGCTCCGTGCTGGGCCTGGTGATCATAGGCTTTGGGCATGGGAATCGGACTCGCGATTGCGTACATAGCTGTTGGTCTCATCGTGCTTGTCGATTGCGGGGGTTTCATCCGGCGCAGGTGTGCACGAGTACAGCGGAAGGCGGCCGACCGGCATCGCGAAATGCTGTGGCGAAACGGCCGTATGGAGACGCCGTACGTGCCGATGCTCAACGCCCGGCCAGGCTGCCTCCGCGCCATGGGAGCCCCGGTCGTAGTCCTGGGCTGCCTGCTGCTCATGTGGAAACTGGTGTAGATCGGAGTCGGGCGTAGCGGCCATTGGCTTCGGGCACCTCGCGGTAGAGGACGGCGCGGGAGACACCGAGGGTCCTGGTGATCGTCTGTTGGGCGTCGGCGAGAAGTTCTGAATGCGAAGCCGGCGGTCAAGGGCCCGGCGAGCGGTTGGAGTCCAACAGATCCGGGGCAATCACCCGGTAGCGGCCGCGAGCCTTGGTACCGCCTCGCGGGAGATGCGCGAGCTGGTGGGGAAGCCGTGCAGGAGCAGCGGCGCGGGCGCATCCACCGGGCCCGCCTCCCGGTAGAAGATCTCGTGGCCCGGCGATGGGGGATGAATCACGGCGCAGTAGTTTGTACGTCGATGAATGACGATGGCAGACCCTGGGACGTGGCCGCTCCTCTCGTGCGGGCCGCCCGGAGCGGCGACGCGCTCGCCATGGACGACCTGCTCGAACTCGTCACGCCGTACGTCACCCGGCTCTGCGCCCCCATCGCCCCGGCCGACACCGCCGACGCCGTGCAGGAGTCGCTGCTCGCCGTCTTCCGGGGGCTGCGCGGACTGCGGGACCCGATGGCGTTCTACGGATGGGTGCGGGCGGTCACCGTGCGGGAGGCCGTCCGGGTGGCCCGCCGGTCCGCGCGGGAGACTCCCGCCGAGCCGGCCGAGATCGCCAGGCTGCGCGACGCGCTGCCGGCGATCGACCGGTCGGAAATCGCTGCCGAAATTCGGGACCTGCTGGCAAGGCTGCCCGTTCAGCAGCGGGCCGTGCTGGTGCTGCGCGAGCTCGAGGGCCTCGACGAACGGACCACGGCCGGGCTGCTCGACATACCCGAGGGCACCGTGAAGTCACGACTGAGCAGGGCCCGTTCCTCCTTCCGGAAGGCGTGGACACGGTGAACGGCACCTCCGACCCGGTGGCCCGGCTGCGGGTCGTGGCCGCGGGGCTGCGCGCCCCGCTGTATGCCGAACGACGCATCGGGCTGCCCTTCGAACAGGTGTGGGCGGTGGTCGCCGACCTGGAGGGCGAGCTGCCTCATCTCCTCTCGTTCGTACGGGAGTTCCGCGTCCCCGCGGGGGACAGCGCGCACAAGTCGGCGCGAGCGGTGGATGCGATCGGGTTCCGCGGGACCTTCGACGTGCGGCTCGCCCCCGGCTGGTGTCTGATGCAGTCCCGTCTGGTGACCATGGGCATGGCGGCCGTGCCGGACGGTGACAGCACCCGGCTCGCGGTGTGCGGTGCGATGCGGCCCGCCGCCCTCGGCCCCGTGCAGCGGCTCTACCGGCGGCTGCTCGGGGAACGGCGGGCCCGTGCCTTCTTCCGGGAGGTGGAGCGGCGGGCCGCGCTCCGTCAGTAGGCGCTGCCCCCGGCCGGATCCGCCACCGGCGCTCCCTGGCACAGCTCACGAATCGACCTGGCCACCAACTCCGGTTGTTCTTGAGGGAGTTGGTGCCCCGCACCCGGTACGATCCGTACCGTCAGATTGTCGGCGTACGGGTCGCCCGCGAGCAGTGCCGGAGGGAACACCGGGTCGAGCTCGCCGCCCAGGACCAGCGTCGGCACGGCCAGCCTGCGACGGCGGTGGGTGCCGCGCAGGCCGGCCGGGATGTCGCGCACCACATACTGCCAGAACAGCGACTGGCCGGCGTGGGCTGAGGCCCGGGTCGCCTCGGCGTACTCGGTCAGCTCGGCCTGAGTCCACAGCCCTGGCCCGGCCGGACCGCGCCGCAGCAGATACCGGGTGAAGGCCGGCCAGTGGCGCAGCACCAGGCGGCCGAGGACCGGGTATTCGATGAGCGCCGTGAACCACATCCGCCACAGGTTGGGCAGGACGGCGCGGTGGGGCGTCCAGGGGTGAGCCATGTTCAGGGCGAGGAAGGCACGGAAGCGCTCCGGCGCCTGCTGGCAGAGCCGGAAGCCCACCCCCGCACCCCAGTTGTGGGCGGCCAGCGTCACCCGGTCCAGGCCCAGCGCGTCCAGCACGGCGAGCACATCGGCACCGAGCGCATCAGTGTCGTAACCCCGCCGGGTCTCCTGCGACCAGCCGAATCCGCGCAGATCCAAGCAGATGACCCGGTACGAACCAGCAAGGAGCGGGATCACCTTGTGCCAGGCGTACCAGTGCTGCGGGAAGCCGTGCAGCAGGACCACGGGCTCGCCCCGGCCGGCCTCGGCGATGTGGAAGCGGGCGCCGCGCACGGTGAGGTAGCGGTGCTCGACTCCGTCGAGAGGGGGCATCGCGCGCTCGCTGGGCAACGTGGTGTTCATGAAGTTCCCTTCGCCGGACGTCCGGACGGACGGTGCTGCGTTTGTCCTGCCAGGAGGCGGCCGGTCCGGCGAAGGTTCCAATGGACTTTCGGAGTCGATTGCTCAGATGTCGGTTGCTCCGGCAGCGGCTGACCGACCCCGGCCGGCGGTGTGTGCTTCGCAAGGCATCCGTCCGCGCCCGTCCGGCTGCGGGTCCGCGGCGTGGTGCCCTGCGGCCATCGTCCTCTCCGGCCGTGTTGGCGGGCACGCTTTCGGACCGACCCGGTTCGACGGCACAGCGACTGGGTTCGCTGTCAAAGGACACCAATGCGTAGGCAATGAGTGGGGAATGGAGTTGTCATGTTCAGTCAACGCGCGTAGCGCCGGGGACGGGCCCGCGCTTTGCTGAGGTGTCTCTCCAACCCCCCACATTTACGGAGACCTTCATGCGCCGTGCTGTCCTCGGCTCCGCTGCCGCTCTCGCCTTCGTCGGCCTCACCGCGGCTCCCGCGCTCGCCGAACCGCCCGCTCCGCCCAGTCAGTCGACTGCCCGTGCCGAACTCGCCGCCCTCACCGTCGCCACCCCGCACTCCATGGACGGCTACGCCCGCGACAAGTTCGACATATGGGCCAAGCAACCCGACGGCTGCACCACCCGCCAGGACGTCCTGGCCCGCGACGGCAAAGACGTCGTCGACGGGTCCGGCACGTGCCAGCCGGCAAGCGGAAAGTGGTACTCCGTCTACGACGACACCACCGTCACCACCGTCGCCCAGGCCACCATCGACCACATGGTCCCCCTTGCCGAAGCCTGGCGCTCCGGTGCCGACACCTGGACCGCGGACCAGCGCAAAGCCTTCGGCAACGACCTCAAGGACGCCCAGCTCGTCGTCGCCTCCGAGTCCTCCAACAGCTCCAAGAGCGACAGCGGCCCGGCCGACTGGAAGCCGACCAACCACGCCTTCTGGTGCACCTACGCCGAGGACTACACCCACGTGAAGTCCGTCTTCAAACTCACCACCACCAACAGCGAGAAGACAGCCCTCGCCTCCATGCTCGACACCTGCACCAACTGACCCGCACGGATGGCGCCTGCGCGTTGTGGTCGTCATGCGCGAGACACACGCACTGCAGTCCCCGGCCGGCTACCCCGTCCGGCCGGGGACTGGTGCCTTCGGCGTCGGACGGCGCGAGCCGGTGCCGTTCATGCCGGCCGTGTCCGCTCGCCCAAGCTTGCGGTCTTGCGTCCGGGTTTGGTGTCCCACTCCGAACCCCCGCGCATTGGGCCGGTAATGACTGGTGTCCTGCTGCCGGAAGTGAACGTGAGTGTCGGTGTGGCGCTGCCGTGCACGGGCAGGGCCCTTGCCACCGGCAAAGCCCGCGCTGTCAGCGGTCCAGTGACCACGAGAGCCACACCAGCAGGGAGATCGGGACAACGAGGGTCACTGTGCCCAGCGCGATTCCGGCCTGTGCCCGACGGCGGCTGGCTCCCCTACTGCCCCGCATTCTGTACAGCGTGCCGACTCCGAAGACGATGGCGCAGATCCCGAGGGGCACGGTGAGGTACAGGGGGATGCCGCGGATTAGCGGTGGCAGGAAGAAGAGAAAAAATGGGCTCCCGTACATGGCGACAGCGGCCGCACCCAGTGCCAGCGAAACCATGCCCGTCTCCTCGTGCATGACCTGGGCTTCCTGGGGGTGCTCATCGAGTTCCATGCCCCGAGGCTAGGTGGCACAAAGCCGACGCTGCATGGGCGTGATGACTCATATCGGCGTAGGTACCGCAGCCTTGCGGCTTCTTCCGCTTCTCGGTCGGCTGGGGCGCGGAAAGAATGCTCTCGGATCGCCGACATCCACGAGGTCCTGACCGGCCTTGCGCAGGAGCCCACTGCCGCATCCGGGTCGCGGACGAACAGGACGACGATGACCCAGGTGCCGTGCCGTGCCGTGCCCGGCGGCTTCCTCTACCTTCTCCGTGACGTCCTCAATGAGGAAGAACGGGCATACCAATGGGTCTTTACGTGTCGATCAGAGGATGGCTGGAGTGCGACGCGACACAACTCGTCTCCGTCCAAGAGATCATCTCGTCCCCTGCAGAGGATCACTACTCCAACGGATGGAGCACACCTCGGCAGCATGTCAACTGGACCCACTACATCTTCTATGGCGCCGACATCCGCGAGTCGGCCCTGGACTGGTTCATGAACCAGATCAGACAGATCGCCCGGATCCCGGCTCCTGACGACGACGGAGACCTCATCCGGGGCCTGTTCCTTGCCAGCCACGAAGTCGACGGGACGGCTGAGTGGCAGGTCCGCGAGGGTCAGCTCTTCATCGCCGCTGCCGACGCCAGACACCAGTATCTCGACGGATAGGCCCACCCGTTCCGAGGGTTCCCCTGCCCGACTCCACCGTTACGGGTCTCCCTCCCACGCAAACGCGCCGCCGTCACCGCCTTGAGCACCAAGGTCCTCGACCGGTCAGAGCCTGACTGGAGCGTCAACTGAGTGGCTGCGCAGGTCTCAACCGAGAGCGCTTCAAGTGGCCAGTTGTGCATCTCGGTTGGCCCATGAGTGTGACGGGAGCCGCCGGCCGGGCAGGCCGATCCGGTGTTCCCCGGCGGATCGCTATGCCCTCGGCGAAGCAGGGGCGCAGGGCCTCGCGGTCCGTGTTTGAGTGATCCGATGGACATCTTGGTGTTGGGCGGAACGGCGTGGGTGGGCCGC
This sequence comes from Streptomyces sp. NPDC053427, assembly GCF_044544985.1. Lineage (NCBI taxonomy): Bacteria > Bacillati > Actinomycetota > Actinomycetes > Kitasatosporales > Streptomycetaceae > Streptomyces > Streptomyces sp. NPDC053427. The sequence continues at coordinate 1,015,974 of NZ_JBITYA010000001.1, forward strand.
GAAGTCTCGCGGCAGGCACTGGAGCGCGGGCATCGGGTGACCTGCCTGGCCCGCGGGGTGAGTGGCGAAGTGGCCGAGGGCGTGGTGCTGGTCGCGGCGGACAGACGTGACCCGTCGGCGTACGAAGGCGTGGCGGGCCGGGACTGGGACGCCGTGGTCGAGGTCTCGTGGCAGCCGGGCTTCGTCCGCGGGGCACTGGCGGCGCTCGGCGCGAGGGCGAGCCATTGGTCGTACGTGTCTTCCATCAGCGCGTATGCCTCGCACGCGCAGCCGGACGCGGACGAGTCGGCGCGGTTGCTTCCGACGGCCGAGCGGGACGAGGTCGACCGCGAGGAGTATGGGGAGGCCAAGGTGGCCTGTGAGGAGGCTGCGGCGGCTGCGGTGGGCGACCGGCTCCTCGTCGCGCGAGCCGGACTGATCGGCGGCCCCGGTGACCACAGCGGCCGCACCGGGTACTGGGTCGGCCGCGCGGCGCGCGAGCCGCTGGCGCCCCTGCTGGTACCCGCATCGCCCGACGTCGCGACGCAGGCCGTGGACGCGCGGGACCTCGCGGCGTGGTTGCTCGACTGTGCGGAGAAGGGGACGACCGGAACGTACGACGCGGTCGGCCCGATCGTGCCGTTCGACGAGTGGGTCGCGCTGTCACGGGAGATCGGCGGGCACACCGGGCCGCTGGTGAAGGCCGACGCCGACTGGCTGCTCGGGCAGCGGGTGGGGCAGTTCATGGGCCCGGAGTCGCTCGCGATGTGGATGGCCGACCCGGAGTGGGTCGGCTTCAGCGCCCGCAACGGATCCGCGGCCGGCGCGGCGGGCCTTCGGCATCGGCCCCGAGCGGAGCTGCTGGCGGACACCCTGCGCTGGGAGCGGGAGCAGGGTCTGGACCGGCCCCGCCGGGCCGGCCTCAGCGGCGAGCGCGAGCGAGAACTGCTGGCGGCATGGAGCAGGGCGGTACGGGAGTAGCCGCGCGACCACGAGGTGGCTGCTGCCCTGGCCGAGTGCCGGTTGTATCCGAAACGACCAGGGCGCGTGCTGCCGCATCCGGTGATGGCCTGTGAGTGCTGCGATCTTCTGGTCACGCGAGACTGCCTGGAGGATGTGCTGTCGAGGCTTCCCCGCGGCGCTCGGGCAGACCAATCCCGGAAGAGCCCGCAAATCCAGGTGACCCTCTCCAGGCCGCCCCGGTAGCGTGTGCCGGCATGACATCGGAACTGCAACGCCCCCCGCTCCAAGCGGACGAACGCACCGCGCTCATCGGCTGGTTGGACCTGCAGCGGCAGATCCTGCGCTGGAAATGCGAGGGGCTGAGCGACGAGGACGCGCACCGCCCGGTCATCCCGACCTCACCGCTCATGACGATGGCCGGTCTCATCTCGCACATGCGCTGGACCGAGCACATGTGGCTGGAAGTGCTGTTCCTCGGTGGTGACGAGAAGCAGAACCCGTCGTTCGACGAGTCGAGCGAGGACGCCGACTGGCACACCGACGGCCGCCCCCTCGCCGAACTCCTGGCGGAGTACGGGGCCCAGTGCGCCCGCAGCAACGAGATCGTCGCCGCGGCCTCCCTGGACGACGTCGGCCGCCACCCCCACTTCCGCTCCGGCAGCGCCAACCTCCGCTGGATGCTGATCCACCTCGTCGAGGAGACGGGGCGGCACGCGGGGCATGCGGACATCGTCCGGGAGCTGCTCGACGGCACGAAGGGCTATTACTAGGGCCTGTCCGGCGGATCACGGCACCCGGAAGGCTCGCCGGTAGGCACCCGGGGTCGTGCCTGTTTCGGAGCGGAAGCGGCGGCGCAGGTTGACCGCGGAGGTGAGGCCGACGCGGGCTGCGATCGCCTCGACCGGCAAGTCCGTCTCCTCCAGCAGGGTGCGTGCTGCGGCCACCCGACGCGAGAGCAACCATGCACCCGGGCTCGTGTCGAACTGGTCGGCGAAGCGTCGGGCCAGGGTGCGGGGCGAGACGCCGAGGTACGCGGCCAGGTCGTCTACCGACAACGGTGTGTCGAGGCGCTCTTCGGCCCATTTGAGCAGGCCGTTGAGTGCATTCCCGGGCGGTGGGGGCGGCGTGTACTGCGCCCGACCGGCCTCGCGGTGCGGCGGCAGCACCATGTGCCGCGTGAGCAGAGCGGCGTGCGCGGCCCCGTGGTCGTTTTGGACCAGGTGCAGGCACAGGTCGAACCCCGCGCCCGCGCCGGCGCTGGTGGCGACGTCACCGTGATCCACGTAGAGCCTGTCCGGTTCCACGCGCACCCGGGGGAACTCGCGCCGCAGTTGCTCGGCACGCGCCCAGTGCGTGGTGGCCGAGCGGCCGTCCAACAGTCCGGTACGGGCCAGCGCAAACACCCCGGAGCAGATCGTGACCAGCCGCGCCCCGCGCGCGTGCGCCCGCAGCAGCGACCGGCACACGAGGTCCGAGAGCGGCTCCTCTGTCGGAAGCCAGCCCGGGATGATCACGGTGTCCGCGGTCTCGAGCGCCGATAGGCCCTGCGACACTGCCATCGCGTACCCGCCCGTGGTCGGCACTGGGCCGGGCGTCTCTGTGCACACTTCGAAGGCGTAGTGCTGCGGTACCGCTGGCCGCTTCGTGCCGAAGACCTCGACGGCGCAGCCGAGCTCGAAGACCGACTGCACCGGCCGTACCAGGGCCACCACGCGATGCATGGCAGGAAAGTACCCCATGATGTCATCGCAGTCTCTGTCCTGCCGCGGCTCACGCACGGCAGAGTTGCAGGCATGCATCCTGAGATCCTTGCGCAGGAGGGTTACACCTCCGCCTCTGTCGACGAATCCCCGGTCCGTGAGCTGTTTCCCGGGATCCGGCTACGTCCCCTGTGGCGGGGACCGGCCGGCGCGCACGCCAACGTGCTGGAGATGGAGGCGGGTGCCTCCTGGCCGCGCCGCGATGTCCACGAGCCGGGCCCGGAGGAGGTCTACGTGGTTGCCGGCACCTTCAACGACGGAGCACGCGACTACCCGGCCGGCACGTTCCTGCACGCCCCGGCCGGGTCGTGGCACGTGCCCTCGACCACCACCGGCTGCACGCTGTTCCTCTTTTACCCAGAGGGCTAGCGGTCCGCCGGGTCATGGGCGGAGCCGGAGCCGGAGCCGGAGTCGGAGTCGGAGTCGGATCGAGGTAACGGTGACGGTGCCGTGGAACATGGAGGCGCGCTTATCGGACCTCGTGGCCACGGCCCGGCTCCCCGCCCCATGGCCGTGCCAACGACCCGAGACCACGGCGGTCGCAAGATCCGCCGGACAGGCCGGTCGTCGGCGGGGCGGGGTGAGCGCTCCTCGCCGCGCAGCTCCGGAGCGCCGAGTGTCGTACCGTGGCCCGGTGGGGAACGTATTTGGTGGTGGGAAGCAGTCTCTGTACCTGTCCAACAGCGGCACGGAGGTGTTCATAGACGTGCTGATGCTGGCGGTATCTGATCTTGCCAGTGACGAGTGGGACTACCGCTTCGCGGCTCTTCTGACACTGCAGGACCAGAATGTGATGGGCCGAGGCGCCGTCGGATTCGAGCTGCAGGACATCGCGTGGGGCACCACTCCGCGGGAACGCGCCGAAGCGAAGGGCTTCGTGCTGCGCGCCACCGCACTCGCGTTGAGCCGCCACCGCTGGTGCGAGCTGGGCTACGACCCACCTTTCGCCCAGAACTACCTGTGCCAATTCAAAGCGATGGTCGAGTCCTTTGTGCCGACCGACGGCGCTCACCTCGCCGGAGGCTTCCCCACACCGGAGGAACGTGCGATGGCGTCATGCTCACAACATCGGATCCTCAGCGCGCTTCCGCACTGGAACGGGTGCTTCCGCTGCACCAGGCCAAGACAACCTTGAGTAGGCGAGTGGGCGAAGGCAGCAAACTGATGCGCTCGGTCTCATCCAGCCATCGACCGCGACAAGAGCCCTCTGCTTGACGCCGACAGGTGACGACGATGCGCAGCATCCGGCCCTGGAAGTGTCCTCCACGCTCCCCGTTCCGTCCGTGACCCGGTCCGCCGCGATACGCAGTCGGTGGAGTGCACGGCGCCCGCGGCCGGGGAGCGGGCGATAAACGAGCTGGACAGTGGAGAAGCCGGTGTCCCGCGCGCGCACGGTGCGCGGGACACCGAGTTCTCCTGGCTCAGTGTTCTCTTGGCTCAGTTCTTGCCGGTGGCCGAGGTCTCGGTCACCGTGCGCTCCGGGCCGGCAGTTGGCCGCAGTCGCCGCCGGCGCACTTGCTCAGCCAGTCGGCGAAGTCGGCGTCGTACTTGGTACCGATGGTGTCGCGGAGCAGGCTGTGGGCGGCGTCGTACTCGCCTGCGCGGTAGTGGCCGAGCAGGGTGGCCACATCATCGGGGTGTGACTGGAGCATGTACCGGACGCCCAGGTACCCCCACTGGTAGACACGGGTGGTGTCGGCGTTGTCGTAGGTGCTCTCGAAGAGCTGGCTGAGCTTGTAGGTGTTCTTGCCCGCCTCCTCGATCGCCCGGTCGTAGGTGACGCCGCGGTACGAGTAGGAGACGTACTCGGCGAAGCCCTCGACCCACATCACGGTCGGAGTGGTCTGCCCGGCCGCGAAGTCGCCGTACATGTCGAAGCGGCCGTCGAGGTAGTGGGTGTACTCGTGGTTGAGGTTCCAGATCTGGAAGGCGCCGTCCTGGGCCGGCTGCTCGTAGGCGATGAAGCGCGGCTGGTTGCCCTCAGCGGCCGGGTCGCCCTCCAGGTACATGCCGCCGTTGTTGGTGTCGATACCGAAGACGACACCGGCGTAGGTCTTGTAGTCGGTGCTGGAGTTGAAGGCGACGATCTCGATGTTGGTGTTCTTGTCGTCCTTGACCGGGCCGTTGTCCTTGACGATGCCGTGGAAGACCGGGTCCTGCTTGAGGATGCTGTCGCACGTGGCCGAGAGTTCGGACGCGGTCAGCTCCTGCGCGAGGATCTTCGCGCTCGGACCGCATTCGTGCTTGATCGTCAGCACCGCATCGCGCACGCGGTTCTGCAGGTCGCAGGTGTCGTACTCGGCGCAGTTCGCCTTGTCGAACTCATCGGTCATCTCGGCGAGGCCGACCCAGAGCGGGGCGGTGCGCCCGGTGATCTCGCTGCGTCCAAGCAGCTCCTTGACCAACGGCTTGACGGTGTCCTTGAGTTCGGCGTGCTGCAGGAAGCGGGCGAGTTCGCGTCCGGCGTTGCTGGCCAGGTAGGACTTGTCGGTGCCGAGCAGATCGCCGTGGGCGACGGCGAAGTCACGCAGTCCGGTGAGGACGCTCGGGTCGGCCTTCACGGCTGCCACGAATTCCGGCAGCTGGTGGCCGCGGAACAGCACGGTGTAGGTGTTGTTGACCGCCGCGAGCATCCAGTAGAACTGGTCGTACGACGCGTTGTAGTCCTTCTGCAGACGCTTGACCACGCCGAGGTAGCGGGCGTTCTCTTCGGAGCTGTCGATCAGGGTGACCGTCTCGGCCAGGGTTTCGCCGTTGGCCTCGGTGACGTCGAAGGCGTGGGACGAGCCGAAGAAGCCGTCCAGGGCGCCCTGTATGGCGCTCTTCAGCGCCGGGCCGTATTCGCCGACGTTCTCCGGCTGGTTGTACTGGATGTAGTAGCCGGCGCGCAGGTACAGCACCAGCTGGGCTGCGGAAGTGCTGTTGTCCCCTGGGTAGTTGGCCGCGACATCCTTGAACGCGTTCGCCACCGTGACCATCTGTTCCTCGCGGAAGAGGGCCTTGGAGTCCTCACCGGCCACGTTGAACAGCGTGTTGATGCAGGTGGTGTCCGACTTCTTGATCTGCTCGACCAGTTCAGCACCGGTCTTGGAGGTGAAGTCGCTGACGTTGCAGTCCGCCGCGGCCTTCGCCGCGGAGCGGGCCTTCTTGCGCTCTGCGGCGTTCTGGGTCGCGGGGAGCGGAGGGCGCTGCGCGGCGTTCGAGGGCCTCGTGGCCGATCGCGCGGGGTTGGCGGCGTGTCCGGGTGCGAGATCGGCGGCGAGCACGGTGGCGGAGGCGGGCTGTGGGGCGGGGGCCGACCTCGGCGCGGGCTTGCGCGCCTCGGCGCCGACCGGTGCCGCCCCGCCGTTGGGGGCGAGCATGGTCAGCCCCAGGCCGGCGGCGGCCACGGTGGATATCAGCAGTTGGGAGAGTTTCTTCACTGTGGGGGGTCTACGCATAGCGATGGCCTCCAGGCCGGTCGGCAGCCGCGAGAGGAGCACGGCAGTGGGGGGTGCGGACCTTGATGGCAACGGGAGTTGAGCACTCTCGGAGCTGTCAGGCCCGAGAAAAGTGTGACCGTACAATGTCACAGTTCACGTGTTAGTGAGAAGAGGGTTGCAAGCAAGAGAACAAGCCCTCTTTGCGTCCCTCCCGTGCGTCTCGCCGGGCTTCGGTGAGCGCCGCGGCGCCGGATTCGATGGAGAGGCCGGCCCGTCAACGGCCCTGACATGGTGGTTCTTCGGGACTTTCCATGAAGCCGGTGCTCTCTGGGGAGCCCTTCCGTAGCGGGGACCGCCGCCCGAGCGACGCCGCCGTCCGCCGGCCCGGTAGGTCAGGGCGCGAGCGGCACCGGCCGGGCCGCGTGCGGGTTCAGTTCCCGCCAGCGTGCGTACACCGGGCTGTCACGGCATGTGGCCAGATAGCCGTCGGCGACTCGGCGCAGGATCTCGATGCCGTACGGTGCGAGCGGGCCGTCGTGGTGCCAGGCCAGAATGTGCCGGTACCACAGGGGGTTTTCGGCCAGAGGGCGGACCGAGACGCCGGGTACTTCGATGAACGTGGCCTGGCAGAGGCTGACGGCCAGGCCTGCCCGCACGATCTCGATCAGCTGCCGCCCCTCCGCTTCATAGGGTGCGAAGGGAGTGCGGCCGGTCGAGGTGCAGACGGAAGCCCAGTACTCGGGGGTCCGGTCGCTGTCGGGCCGGGGGACCGCCCAGTCCTCCTCCAGGAGTTCGGCCAACGGGACCTCGTCCCGCGTGGCGAGCGGGTGGGCCGCCGGCAGAAGGGCGAAGACCGGTTCGCTGACGATCGTGTGGAGTGCCACGCCCGCATGCTGCGGTAGCTCCTGGCCGGGGTGGTCGCCGAGTACCGCCGCTTCCAGGCGGCGCGCGGCGAGGTCGTCGAGCAGGGCTACGGGGGAGTACTGGCAACGGCAGGTCAGGTCGGCCTCGGGCAGCAGTGCTTGGACGGCCAGGAGGAGGTGCCCCAGGAGCGGGGCGCCGACCGAGCCGATGCGGATCCGGTCCGCGGCCGTCATGCGGCGGGCGGCGCGGGCCGTGTCGGTGAGCAGTCCGTCGATGCCCGGGAGTACGGCGCGGGCCCGTCCGATGACCAGCTCGCCGAAGGGCGTGGGGACGGTGCCCGACTGTCGCCGGTCGAACAGGGGCCCGCCCAACGCGGCCTCGATACGGCGCAGCTGGGCGCTGAGTCCTGGTTGCGTCATACGGAGCGAGGCGGCGGCGCGGGTGAGGCTCCCCGCCTCGGCGATCGCGCACACCACCCGCAGATGCCGTATCTCCAGGTCCATGGCGCGGATGTTATGGACTGACGACAGCTTTCGGACAGGGGCGTGCGTCCGCAGTCTTAGGTGACATGACGCACGCGATGGGTATTTATGGAGAGGCAGTGATGACGTGAGGCGGCCACATCTTGTGCCGGGTACGGGGTTGGCGCCACGCACACGGTGGGCGTTTCTGGTGGTGTCGCTCGCCGCCCTGCTCCCGCTGTCGTTCCTCCTCGGCACCCCGGCCGCCCTCGGCACCCCGGCCGCCGACAGCGCGTCGGACTGTGCACTGCGCGGCACCACCGGCTGGACGGATGAAGGGCACGACACGGACTTCTCCGTGTTCCAGCGCCCGGCGGGAACAATCAAGGCAGCCATGATCTTTGTGGACTTCCCGGATGCCCCTGCCCCTGCCACCGAGTCCCCGGCCGACGACGCCGCACAGCTCACGCCCGGCGCGGACTGGCTGTGGAACGCCTCGTACGGCAAGGCATGGCTCGATATCACCCAGCACCAGCGCTGGGCGAGGATGCCGCACAACTCCACCGATTACGGATACGAGCGCGGGATGACGCACGAGCAACACGAGGCGTACCTCAAGGACGCGGTCACGGCGGCCGATCCGGACGTGGACTTCTCGCAGTACGACATGGTCTACGTCGTACCGACGAAGAACGCCTCGGCGGTCTCCTACACCCCCACGTATGTCTACGAGCCGGGGACGGCGGGCGTCGTCGCCGATGGCAGGCGGGTCAAGTGGGCGGTCACCTTCGGCCAGGACATGTGGCACTGGGGGAAGAAGCTGGTGGCCCACGAGACCGGCCATACCTTCGGGCTGCCCGATCTGTACGCCTTCGACAAGGGCGACGACGAGCACCGCTTCGTGGGCGGATGGGACGTGATGGGTCTGATAGGCGGGGCCGGGCCGCAGTACTTCGCCTGGCACTCCTGGAAGCTGGGCTGGATCGACGACGACCAGGTCGTGTGCCGGGCCTCGGCGGGCAGCGACACCGTGCACCTCACCGCCGTCGAGTACGGTTCCGGCACCAAGATGGCGGTGATACCCACCGGCCCCTCCACCGCGTACGTCGTCGAATCGCGGCGGGCCGTCCAGGCGGATACCGGCCTCTGCGCCGCCGGTGCGCTGGTCTACAGGGTCGACTCCTCCGTGAAGTCCGGTGAAGGGCCGATCCGGGTCATGGACGCCAAGCCGAGTGCCACCCCGGCATCGGGCTGTCGCCCCCTGGACGACGGCCCGTTCTGGGCCGGTGAGACGTTCACCGACTCCGCCGCGGGTGTCCGGATCGAGGTGCTGAGCGCCGACGGGTACGGCGAGACCGTGCGGATCACCACGTCGTAGCGTGACGCGGACGGTTGTGCCCCGGTTCCCGGGCGGGAGCCGGGGCACGGCTGTGCTCAGAGACAGGCTCTCAGACCGTTTCGGGGAAATGGCACGCCACCTGCCGCGCCGGGCCCGGTGCCGTGTACTGCAGGGAGGGCGCCTCGGTGCGGCAGATCTCCTGGGCCTTGGGGCAGCGAGGGTGGAAGGTGCAGCCGGGCGGGGGAGCGGACGGGCTGGGCAAATCCCCGAGCAGGGTGATCCGCTCCCGGTCCCGTTCGGCGGCGGGGTCGGGCAGCGGGACGGCGGACAGCAGCGCGCGTGTGTAGGGGTGCGCCGGGGCGGCGTAGACCTGTTCCTTCGCTCCGATCTCGACGATCCGGCCCAGGTACATCACGGCAACCCGGTCGCACACCCGCTTGACGACGGACAGGTCGTGGGCGATGAAGAGGTAGGCCAGGCCGAGTTCGCGCTGGAGCCGCTCCATCAGGTTGACGATCTGGGCCTGGACGGAGACATCGAGGGCGGAGACCGGCTCGTCGGCGACGACGAGGCGGGGGCCGGTGGCCAGTGCGCGGGCGATGCCGATGCGCTGGGCCTGGCCGCCGGAGAACTCGTGCGGATAGCGGTCGATGTGCTCGGGGATGAGCCCCACCAGCTCCATCAGCTCAGCGGCACGCTTGCGGGCGCCCGCTGCCGAACTGCCCTGGACCAGCAGCGGATCGGAGATGATCCGGGCCACCGTCTGGCGCGGATTGAGCGAGGAGTGCGGGTCCTGGAAGACCATCTGCAGGTCCTTGCGGAGCGGCTTGAGTACCCGCTGCGACAGGTGGCTGATGTCATGTCCGTCGTACGTGACGGAGCCGGCGGTGGGTTCCAGGAGCCGGACGATCGTGCGGCCGGTGGTGGACTTGCCGCAGCCGGACTCGCCGACCAGGCCCAGCGTCTCACCCTCCGCCACGTGGAAGGTGATGCCGTCGACGGCCCGGACCGGTGCGGATCGCTTCCTCCCGGGGAACGTCACCGTCAAGTTCTGCACGGACAACAGGGGTTCGGTGGTCGTGGTGGTCATGGGGCCATGCCTTCGTACGCGGGGAAGTGACAGGCGGCCGGGTGCCCGGTCGGGCCGTCGAGGAGGGGGAGTTCGCTCTCGCATCGGGCGCGCTCCTGGGCGGGGGCGTCGGCCGGCCGGGGGCAGCGGGGCGCGAACGCGCAGCCGGGGGCCGGGGTGAGCAGGGACGGCGGGCTGCCGGCGATCGTCCGCAGCGGTTCCTCGTCGCTGTCGTCGAGACGGGGAAGGGAGTCGAGGAGGGCGCGGGTGTAGGGGTGGGCCGGTGCCGCGAACAGGGTGTCCACATCGGCCCGTTCGACGGCCCTGCCCCCATACATCACCAGAACGTCGTGGGCGACCCGGGCGACCACTCCCAGATCGTGCGTGATCATGATGACGGCCAGTCCCCGCTCCTGTTGGAGCCGGGCGATGAGCTCCAGGATCTGCGCCTGGACGGTGACGTCCAGGGCGGTCGTCGGCTCGTCCGCGATGAGCAGCTCGGGTTCGCAGGCCAGGGCCATCGCGATCATCACGCGCTGGCGCATGCCGCCGGAGAACTGATGCGGGTACTCCCGCGCCCGGCGCCGCGGCTCGGGGATGCCGACCTCGCCCAGCGCTTCCACGGCCCGCTCGCGGGCGGCCCTTCGGCCGCTGCCGAAGTGCACGCGGTGGTGCTCGGCTATCTGCTCGCCCACGGTGTAGTACGGGTGGAGGCTGGACAGCGGGTCCTGGAAGATCATCGCCATCTTCCGGCCGCGCAGCCGGTTCAGATCGCGCTCCGGCAGGCCCGTCAGCTCCCGGCCGCCCAGGGTGAGGGAGCCGGTGACCGAGGCGCCGGTGTGCAGCCCCATCACCGCCAGGGAGGTGACGGACTTGCCGGAGCCGGACTCGCCGACGATGCCGAGGGTCCGGCCCCGGTGGACCTCGAAGCCGAGGCCGTCCACGGCCCGTACCGGACCGCGCGGGGTGGGGAAGGTGACCGTCAGGTCCCGGACCGAGAGCACGGTTTCGGGAGCGCTCATCAGTACCTCACTCGGGGGTCGACGACGGCGTAGAGCAGGTCGACGGCCAGGTTGGCGACGACGATGAAGGTGGCGGCCAGCAGCGTCACTCCGAGGATCACCGGCTGGTCGCCGCTGGAGAGCGCTCCGTAGAAGAGCCGCCCGATGCCGGGGAGCCCGAAGAGGGACTCGGTGATCACCGCGCCGGCGAGCAGTCCGCCCAGATCCATGCCGAAGAGGGTCAGGACCGGGGTCATACCGGCCCGTAGCCCGTGTTTGACCACGACCGTCCGGCGCGGCAGGCCTTTGGCGCGGGCGGTGCGGATGTACGGCTCCGCCATTGTCTCGATCATCGAACTGCGGCTCTGCCGTGCGTACATCGCCGCGTACAGGATGGCCAGCGCCAGCCAGGGCAGCAGCAGGTTCGACGCCCAGTCGAGCGGGTTGTCGCCGAACGGCACGTACTGGGGGTAGGGCAGCAGGCCCGCGATCCGGATCACCCCGTAGATCAGCATCACCGAGGTGAAGTAGACCGGCAGCGAAGCGGCGGCCACCGCGCCGACCATGAGGACGCGGTCGGTGAGGGTGTCCTTGCGCAGGGCCGCGGCGACCCCCGCGGACAGCCCGAGGACCAGCCAGATCACGGCGGCGCCGAAGGCCAGCGAGGCGGAGACCGGAAGGCGGTCCATCAGCAGGTCCCAGACGGACTCGCTGTTCTCGTAGGAGTAGCCCAGGCACGGGAAGCTGCAGTGCAGCTCGTACTGACCCGTGCCCATGGTGCGGCCCGTGAAGATGCCGGTGACGAAGTCGGCGAACTGCCGCCACAGGGGCTGGTCGAGGCCCATGTGCTCACGGATCGCCGTCAGCCGCTCGGTGCTGCACGACTTGCCGCAGGCCGCGGCCGCCGGGTCGGACGGCAGGACGTAGAAGATGGTGAAGGTGATGGCGGCGATGGCGATCAGGACGCCGATGACGCCGAGTATCCGGCGCCCGAGGTAGAGGATCATGTGCGGCTTCCCCTCGGGTCCAGGACGTCCCGCAGCGCGTCGCCGAGCAGCGTGAACGCAAGCACGGCCAGGAAGAGGCAGGCGCTGGGGATGACGAAGTACATGGGGTCGGTGTCGTAGAAGGCGACGCTCTCGGCGATCATCTGGCCCCAGGAGGGGGTGGGCGGGCGGACGCCCACGCCCAGATAGCTCAGGGCCGCCTCGGTGGCGATCATCCCCGGGATGATCAGGGTGGTGTAGGCGATGACGGGCCCGGCGACGCCCGGGAGGATGTCGCGGGTGAGCACCCGCCAGGGGCCGGCGCCGCCGACACGGGCGGCGTCGACATACTCGCGGTGCTTGAGCGTGAGCGTCTGGCCGCGTACCAGGCGGGCGATGCCGGGCCAGCCGAAGAGCCCGATCACGGCGGTCATCAGCACGATCCGGTTGACGTCCCGGGCCACCGACATCATCGCGATCATGAAGATGAGGGACGGGAAGGACATGATGAGGTCCATCAGCCGGGAGAGCACCGCGTCGGTGCGGCCGCCGAAGTAGCCGGCCGCGATCCCGGCCGCCGTACCGGCGACGACGACGATCGCGGTGGCGGCGAAGGCGATGAACAGCGAGACCTGCGCGCCGTGCACGACCCGGGCGAACAGGTCGCGGCCGGTGACGGGTTCGACCCCGAGCCAGTGGTCGGCGGAAACCCCGCCGAGCGGGCCGATCGGCTGCCCGCCCAGGTAGGGGTCGACGGCGGTCTTGTCGAACTCCTCGGGTGACCAGCCGCCCAGCGTGCTGAGCAGCGGGGCGGCCGCCGCCATGATCGCGAAGAGCGCGATCACGACGAGGGAGATCTTCACGGCGGTGCGTCGGCGCAGGTGCTCCCGGGCGAGCTGCCAGGGGCCGCTGCTCGCCGGAGCGGTCTTGACGGCCGGTGCGGACATGGAGGTGGAGGCCATGGTGGGTACGCTCCTCAGCCCTCGCTCTTGGCGGGGTCCTTGAGACCGACCGAGGCGTAGTCGAGCTGGCCGCCGAAGGAGGTCTGCCCGTACGCGCCCGCGATGTTGGTCCCCACCACCAGTGGCCAGCGGCGCACCAGGACCGGTTCGGCCGGGGCCTTGGCGAGGATCTCGCCGTCCAGCTCCCGCCAGGCCGCGTTCGCCTTCTCGGCGTCGGTCATCGCGGCGATCTCGTCCATCCGCTGCATGGTCGGCTTGTCGCGGAAGAGGGAGTGGTTGCCGAGGTTCCCCTTCTCCTTGATGTAGCGGCCGTCGAAGACGAAGGGAAGGAAGGTGGAGCCGGAGGGGTAGTCCGGGCACCAGCCGGTGTACACCATGTCGGTGCGGTTGGCGGTGTCGCCGATGGTGGCGTAGAAGGCGGACGGGTCGACCGTCTCGATGGTGACCTTGATGCCGGCCTTGGCGAGCGACTCCTGGACCGCCTCGGCCCGCCCCTTGTCGCCGTTGGAGACCGTCATCTTGGTGGTGAAGCCGTTCGGCTTCCCGGCCTCCTTCAGCAACTGCTTTGCCCGGTCCGCATCGCCGGTGTCGGGGATCTTCAAGGTGTCCGGCTGCTTGCCGCCGAAAAGGGCTGCGGGCATGTACGCGTGGGACACGTCATTGAAGGCGGGGCCGCCGGAGGAAGTGATCACCGCTTCCTTGTCGAGGGCGTACTGCACGGCCTGACGGACCTTCACCTTGTCGAAGGGGGCTCGTCCGGTGTGCATCTGCACCATGTCGGTGCAGTTGGTCGACTCGGCCAGCAGCCGCTCGCGCACGTCGGCTCTGGGCAGGACCTTGGCCGCGCTCTCCGGCCGCAGCGCGTACCACGGGACGGCGGAGGCGTCCGCGCCCTGGCTGGCGATCATCCGGTCGTCGATCTGGTTGGGCTTGAGCCCCATCACCATGACCAGCTTGTCCGGGTACGCCTTGCGTATCCCGTCGGTCTTGGGGTCCCAGTGACGGTTGCGCACCAGGATCAGCTTCTTGTTGCGCTGGTATGTATCGATCCGGTACGGCCCCGAGGAAAATGGCCGGTTGTCGTAGCGGGGCCCGTTGTCCTTCGCCTTCGGCACCGGGGCGAAGGTGGGCATCACCGTCGCGTTGGGGAACTCGGCGAAGGGCTTGCGCAGTTCGAAGACGATCGTCGTGTCGTTCGGCGTCTTGACGGAATCCAGGTGCTCACCCTTGGCCGGGCCCCGGTAGCCCTCGGCGCCCTTGAGGTAGCGGGCCGCGTAGTCGGCGCCGCCGGGCAGGTCCGGGGAGAAGGACCGCTCCACGTTGTACTTGATGTCCTGGGCGGTGACCGGCGTCCCGTCCTCGTACTTGACCCCCGGTCTGAGGTGGAAGGTCCAGGTCTTGGCGCCGTTGGAGGGCGTGCCGAGGTCGGTGGCGAGGTCGGGGACCAGCTCGCCGCCGGCGGTTCCGGGGGCCGCCTTGTACGACACCAGGGTGCGGTAGAGCAGCCGGGTCCCGAAGTCCATGTCGTTCATCACCCAGTTGCGGGCCGGGTCGAGGTGGGTGAAGTCCTGGTTGGACAGGACGGTGAGGGTGCCGCCCTTCTGTGGCGTCCCGCCGACCGCCCGGCCGCTGTTGGCCGTTGCCGGGTTCTTGCGGCCGCGGGTGCCGTCCGCCTTCTGCCCGCCGGAGCAGCCGGCTGTGCCGAAGGTGAGGGCCGCCACCAGCGCGGTGGCCAGAGCTGTGCAGGTGCGCTTGTCCATGAGTGGTCACTCCGGAAGCAGTTGGACAGCCAGTGGCTGGAATGTGACCGGTAACATAGTAATGTGAAATTGCACTGACAAGCCCTCACCGACTTCGTTACCCACCCGTGCTCGAGCGGCTGTCGTGGGCGACCCCGCGGCCGCCGCAATCCGTACGCACGTCATGATCTGCCGGTCTCGGCGGAACGCGCCGCGTTCCTGGGCGGCGGGCGGAACTCGTCGGCAGGCAAAGGCAATCGATCCGACGCGAGGGATCGCGGACCCTTGGCAGGGGCTGTGCAATGTGAAATATTACTGACGTGCTCACGAGGAACTTCGCAGACGTCATCGTCGTCGGCGCCGGCGTGATCGGTGCGGCCTGCGCCTACTACGCCGCCCGGTCCGGCCTCCGCGTCACCGTGCTCGACCGCGGCCCCGTCGCCGGCGGCACGACGGGGGCCGGCGAGGGCAACCTCCTGGTCTCCGACAAGGAGCCGGGGCCCGAACTCGAACTGGCCCTGCTGTCCACCGGCTTGTGGCGGGAGCTGGCCGAAGAACTCCCGCCGGACATCGAGTACGAACCCAAAGGCGGACTGGTCGTCGCTTCCACCGAGAGCGGAATGGCCGCACTGCGGGACTTCGCGACCGGGCAGCGCACGGCGGGTGTCACGGCGGACGAGGTCCCGCCCGACCGCCTGCACGACCTGGAGCCCCATCTCGCCGGCGGCCTGGCGGGCGGCTTCCACTACCCCCAGGACGCGCAGGTCATGCCGGCGCTCGCCGCCGCACATCTGCTGCGCGCGGGCGGCGACCGGATCCGGCTGCGCCTCGGCGCGGAGGTCACCGGCCTGCTCACCGGGGCGAGCGGCGAGATCCGGGGAGTGCGGACGACGGCCGGGGAGCTCCACGCCCCGTACGTGGTGAACGCCGCCGGGACCTGGAGCGGCGATCTCGCCCGCCTCGCGGGCGTGGCGCTTCCCGTACGGCCCCGCCGGGGCTTCGTCCTGGTCACCGAGCCGCTGCCGCGCGTCGTCCGCCGCAAGGTGTACGCGGCCGACTATGTCGCCGATGTCGCCAGTGGCTCCGCGGCGCTGCAGAGTTCGGCGGTCGTCGAGGGCACCCCGGCGGGACCGGTCCTGATCGGCGCCAGCCGGGAACGGGTCGGCTACGACCGCACGCTGTCGGTCGAGGTGCTGCGGCGCCTGGCGGCTCAGGCCACCGCGCTCTTCCCGGTGCTTGCCGGGGTCCGGGCGATGCGTACCTACCTCGGCTTCCGCCCCTATCTGCCGGACCACCTGCCCGCCATCGGCCCCGATCCACGCGTCCCCGGCCTGCTGCACGCCTGCGGCCACGAAGGTGCGGGGATCGGGCTCGCCCCCGCCACCGGACTGGCCGTCGCGCAATCGCTGACCGGCGGCGAACCGCCGCTGGACATCGCCCCGTTCCGGCCGGAACGCTTCCCTCCAGCAGCCTGAGACCGCCTGCGATGACCGCCATCACTGCCATGCCCGCCATGAGAGGAGCACCCGTGGCCCGTACCCCTGCCGAGCTGGTCGGCGCCCAGCCCGGTCCGCCGTTCCGGATCACGTTCGACGGCCGCGCGGTGACCGCTCTGCCCGGCCAGTCCGTCGCCGCCGCATTGTGGGGCGCCGGAATCCTGGCCTGGCGCACCACACGCAACGGCGGGCGCCCGCGGGGCGCGTTCTGCGGCATCGGACAGTGCTACGACTGCCTCGCGACCATCAACGGAGAGCCCAACCGGCGCGCCTGTCTGGTGCCGGCCCGGCCGGGGGACGCCATCACCACTCAGGAAGGACACGGCCGTGCCGCTCTCGGCATCTGAACCGTACGACCTCGCGGTGATCGGCGCGGGCCCCGCCGGCCTCGCCGGCGCCGTGACGGCCGCTGAGCTCGGCCTGTCCGTCGCCTTGCTGGACACCTCCACCCACACGGGCGGGCAGTTCTACCGCACCCCGGCGCCCGCCCTGGGAGCCGTCCGGCCCGAAGCCCTGCACCATGACTGGTCCGCCTACACCGACCTGCGCCGACGCCTTGCGCAGAGCGACGTCCGCCATCTTCCCGGGCACCACGTGTGGAGCGTGACCAAGGACGACGGGGCCGCCGATGTGTGGTCCGTGCACGCCGTCACCGGGGCCGACGGCGGCGGCGAGCGCCCCGTGCGCGTACGGTGCCGCGCGGTGCTCCTGGCGACCGGTGCGTACGAACGGCAACTCCCCTTCCCCGGTTGGACGTTGCCCGGCGTCGTGGGCGCCGGGGGAGCGCAGGCCATGCTCAAGTCCGGCCTGGTGCTGCCCGGGATGGGGGCATCCCCTGGTCGAGAGAAGTCGAGAGCTGGGGGAAGGGTCGTCGTCGCGGGCAGCGGCCCCCTCCTGCTCGCGGTCGCCTCCTCGCTGGCAGCCGCCGGCGCGAGGGTGCCGGCCGTCGTCGAGGCGTCCGGCTATCTGCGCTACGCCCGGCACCCCCGGGCGCTGGTCACCAATCCGCACAAGGCGGCCGAGGCGCTGGTCCACGGCGCGGCGCTGCTGTGGCACCGGGTGCGGGTACGGCTGCGCAGCGCGGTCACCGAGGTGCACGGAACCGATCGGGTGGAGGCCGTCACCGTCATGCGTCTCGATCGCGACTGGCGCCCCGTACAGGGGACGGGACGGCGGATCGACTGCGACGCGCTGGCGGTCGGACACGGCCTCGTTCCCCAGGTCGACCTGGCCACGGCGCTCGGCTGTGCCACCCGCCCGCTGCCCGACGGCACCAGGGCCCTGGCCCTGGACGGCCTTCAGGAGACCTCGGTGCGCTCTCTGTGGGCGGCGGGTGAGACCGGGGGAGTAGGTGGCGCCCAACTGGCCCGAATTGAAGGGGAGTTGGCGGCAGTCGCCGCTGCCGCCCGGCTCCTCGGCCGCCCCGCCCACGCCGGCCGGGTCCGGGAACTCCAGCGGCGCAGGGGCCGGATGCGCGCCTTCGCCGAGGTGATGACCGCGGCCCACGCGCCCGGCCCGGGGTGGGCGCGTGGGCTCCCGGACGACACCGAAGTGTGCCGCTGTGAGGAGGTCACCGCCGGGCGGATACGCGAGGCGGTCGAGGACCTCGGAGCGCGCGACGCACGTACCGTCAAGCTGCTGACCCGAGCCGGGATGGGCTGGTGCCAGGGCCGGATGTGCGGTCCGGCGGTGGCCTGCCTCATGGCCGGCGACCGAGCCGCCGAACTCCCGGCAGGCGGCCGCCCGTTCGCCGCACCCGTCCCGCTCTCGGTGCTCGCCGCGCTCGACGACCCCGTCGGACCCGTGGTCAATGAACCCGGGGGCGACGCCAACGAGCCCAAAGGCCGATCCGAAACCACATCCGCGCCCGGCGCCGCCCCCGGCGGTGCCCCCGACACCGACGGATGATCCGGCGGTGAGGCCGACCTCAAACCAAGCCCCTCGGGGCGCGCCGCAGCAGAGTAAAATGTCACATATCACAGAGAGGTTTCCCGGCATGACCGCCACCACGTGGAACACCGCCCGCCCCTGGCGCGGCATCATGGTCGCCACCGCCCTGCCCCTGCGTGACGATCTGTCCGTCGACCACGACGCCTACGCCGATCACGTCCGCTGGCTCCTCGACAACGGCTGCGACGGCGTGGTGCCCAACGGCTCGCTCGGCGAATACCAGACCCTCACCGACGAGGAGCGGGCCCGCGTGGTGCGGACCGCCGTCGAGGCCGCGGGCGACGGGGCACGCGTCATGCCCGGCGTCTCCGCCTACGGCAGCGGCGAAGCCCGGCGCTGGGCGGAACACGCGGCCGACGAGGGCTGTGGCTCGGTGCTCCTGCTGCCTCCGAACGCCTACCGGGCCGGTGAGCCGGGCGTGCGCGCCCACTACGCCGAGGTGGCGCGGGCCGGGGTGCCGGTCGTCGCGTACAACAACCCCATCGACACCAAGGTCGACCTCACCCCCGGCATGCTGGCCCGGCTGCACCAGGACGGCAGCGTCGTCGCCGTCAAGGAGTTCACCGGTGACGTCCGCAGGGCGTACGAGATCGCCGAGCTGGCCCCGGAACTCGATCTGCTGATCGGCGCCGACGACGTTCTGCTCGAACTCGCCGTCGCCGGTGCCGTCGGCTGGATCGCCGGATACCCCAACGCCTTCCCCGCCGGCTGCGCCACGCTGTACCACGCCGCTGTCGCGGGCGACCTGGAGACGGCCCGCCCGCTCTACAAGTCCCTGCACTCCCTGCTGCGCTGGGACTCCAAGACGGAGTTCGTCCAGGCCATCAAGCTGTCCATGGACCTCGTCGGCCGACGCGGCGGGCCCACCCGCCCGCCGCGCTCCCCGCTCACCGCGGAGAACGAGGCGGCCGTGCGGGCCGCCACCGAGAAGGCCGTCGCCGACGGCCACCGCTGACCACACCCCCACGGAAAGGACGCCCGTGCGTACCCGTCACGTATTCCACGCCGTCGACTCGCACACCGAGGGCATGCCCACCCGCGTCATCACCGGTGGCGTCGGCGTCATCCCCGGCGCCACCATGGCCGAGCGACGGACGTACTTCATCGAGCACATGGACCACCTCCGGACGCTCCTGATGTACGAGCCGCGCGGCCATGCCGCCATGAGCGGCGCCATCCTCCAGCCGCCCACCCGCCCGGACGCCGACCACGGAGTCCTCTACATCGAGGTCTCCGGACTGCTCCCGATGTGCGGGCACGGCACGATCGGGGTCGCCACCGTCCTGGTCGAGACGGGCATGGTGCCGGTGACCGAACCGGTCACCACCGTCCGGCTCGACACTCCGGCGGGGCTGGTGACCGTCGACGTACGGGTCGCGGACGGCGCGGCCGAGTCGGTGACGTTCACCAACGTGCCGGCGTTCTGCGCCGCGCTGGACAGCAAGGTGACCGTGCCCGGATACGGCACGGTCACCTACGACCTCGCGTACGGCGGCAACTTCTACGCCATCGTCGAACTCGACGCGCTGGGGCTGCCGTTCGACCGTGCGCGCAAGGACGACCTGCTGGCCGCCGGGCTCGCCGTCATGGACGCGATCAACGCCTCGCCCCAACGGCCCGTGCACCCCGAGCAGCCGGAGATCGCCGGAGTCAAACACGTCTACCTCGCCGCCCCCGGCTCCAATGCCCGCCACTCGCGGCACGCGATGGCCATCCACCCCGGCTGGTTCGACCGCTCCCCGTGCGGCACGGGCACCTCGGCCCGGATGGCCCAGCTGTACGCACGCGGCCAACTGCCCCTCGGCCAGGACTTCGTCAACGAGTCCTTCATCGGCACCCGCTTCACCGGCCGCCTGATCGAGAAGACCACCGTCGGCTCGCTGCCCGCCGTCGTGCCGACCGTCACCGGACGCGCCTGGATCACCGGCACCGCCCAGTACTTCCTCGACCCGGCCGATCCCTTCCCCGGAGGTTTCCTCCTGTGACCGACCCGGTATCCCTCATCGCCTCACGCAATCCGGCCGACCCCTCCGACGTACTGCTGCAGGTCCCGGCGCCCGGCGCCTTCGCGGTCGCCGACGCAGTGGAGGGGGCCCGCGCCGCGCAGTCCGACTGGCTGTGCGGCGGCGCGGCGGCCCGTTCGTCCGCCCTCGGCGCGGCCGCGACGGCCATCGAGGCCGCCGGTGCCGAACTGGCCGCGCTCGCCGTACGCGAAGTGGGCAAACCCGTCACCGAAGCCCGCGCCGAGGTCGCACGCACCGTCGCGATCTGGCGCTCCTACGCCCAGGCGCCGTACGAACCCGTCGGCGCCGTCCACGAGACCGCAGCGGGCCCCGGCCTGCTGCTCACCCGTCGGCGCCCGTACGGCGTGGCCGGGCTGATCACGCCCTGGAACTTCCCCTTCGCCATTCCGAGCTGGAAGGCCGCCCCGGCGCTCGCGGCCGGAAACACGGTCGTCCTCAAGCCCGCTCCTGAGGCCACCGCCTGCGCCGTCCGGCTGGCCGAGATCGTCGAACAGTCCCTGCCGACCGGGGTGTTCACCGTCCTGCCCGGAGGGGCGACGGAGGGCAACGCCCTCGTCTCCGCCGCCGACGTGGTCTCCTTCACCGGCTCGACCGCCGTGGGCCGGACCGTCGCACACGCCGCCACGGCCCGGGGCGTGCCGGTCCAGGCCGAGATGGGCGGCCTGAACGCGGCGATCGTCCTCCCGGACGCGGACATCGCGCAGGCCGCGGCCCACATCGCCGCCGCCGTCGCCGGGTACGCGGGCCAGAAGTGCACCGCCACCAGCCGCGTCGTCGCGGTCGGGGCGGCGCTCGACCCGCTGCGGGAGGCGCTCTGTGAAGCGCTGCGGGCCCTTCCCGTCGGCGACCCGGCCGACGCGGCGACCGTGACCGGGCCGCTGATCAGCCGGCACGCCCGCGATCAGGTCCAAGACGTGTGGCACGGGCTGAATGTGCTCGCGGGCGGCACCGTGCCCGACGGGCCCGGCTGGTACGCGGCCCCGACGCTGGTGGACAAGGCACCCGCGGGTCACCGCCTACTGAGCGAAGAGGTCTTCGGGCCGATCGCGGCCCTGCTGCCCGCCGACGACCTGGCCCACGCCGTACGTCTCACCAACTCCGTGCCGTACGGCCTGGTCACCTCGGTCCACACCGCCGACCTCGACACGGCCCTGGGCGGACTCGACCGGCTCGACACCGGAATGATCCGGATCAACGCCCCGTCCACCGGCGTCGACTTCCACCTGCCGTTCGGCGGAACCAAGGCATCCAGCCACGGGCCACGTGAACAGGGCAGGGCGGCGCTGGAGTTCTACACCTCCAGCCGGACCTACACCCTGTCGCCCACCAGAGCAACGTGACATTGTACCCTGGCGGTCCATGCCAGACCGAAGGGATCACCACCGCCATGGGGCACCTGAAGCACCGCGATCTCAACGTCGGCCGGGAACGGCTGCGGGACCAGGTGAGCAATGCCCTGCGGGCCGCCCTGATCTCCGGCGAGCTGCGCCCGGGCGAGGTGTATTCGGCGCCCGCACTCGCCGAGGACTTCGGCATCTCCGCCACCCCGGTACGTGAGGCGATGCTCGACCTGGCCCGTGAGGGCCTGGTCGAGCCCGTCCGGAACAAGGGCTTCAGGATCACCGAGGTCAGCGAGCGCGACCTCGATCAGTGCACCGAGATCCGCGCACTGATCGAGATCCCCATGGTCGGCCGGATCACCCGCAGCGCCACACGTGAGCAGCTGGAGGCGCTGCGCCCGGTCGCCGAGGAGATCGTGCGGGCGGCCCGTGACCACGACCTCATCGGATATCTGGACGCCGACCGGCAGTTCCACCTGTCGCTCCTGGCGCTCTCCGGCAACGACCGCCTGGTCGAAACCGTCGGCGACCTGCGCAAGCGCTCCCGGCTCTACGGGCTCGCCGCCCTGGACGAGCGCGGCGAACTGATCCCCTCGGCCGAGGAACACCTGGAGCTGCTCGACCTGATGCTCGCCGGCGACGCCAAGCGGGCGGAGAAGTGCATGGCCGCGCACCTGGGCCATGTCCGCTCCCTGTGGGCCGGCGGCAGCAGCTCTTCCCCGGCCGATGACAAGGGAACGGCGCGGCGTACCAGGAAGCGGTCCGGCTGAGGTTCTGAGGCGCCGAGGCGGGGCGGGCACCCATAACGCCGCGCTATGCCCAAGTAGGAGTTCCTCGGAAGCGGACGGCCGAGGCACGCTGACGCATGCGCCCGTATGCAATGTCACACCTCACCCATGGCTCCTGACCCGCAACCCCTCGCTCGCCGTGCCTCGTGAAAGGGCCCCATGAACCCCGCGTACGCCACTACCGACCACGTCTTCACCGTCCCGCTGGACCACCGCCGTCCCGACGGCCCGACCCTCCAGGTCTTCGCGCGCGAGGTCGTCGACCCGGCTCGCGCCGCTCACCAACTGCCCTGGCTGCTCTTCTTGCAGGGCGGCCCCGGCGGCAAGGCGCCCCGCCCTTCGGCAGGTTCGCCGGGATGGCTGCCCCAGGCGCTGAAGACCCACCGGGTGCTGCTCCTCGATCAGCGCGGTACCGGCCGCTCCACTCCGCTCACCGCGCGCACGGCGTCCCGGTTCGCCTCCGCCTCCCAGCTGGCCGCACATCTGGCCCACTTCCGCGCCGACGCGATCGTGGCCGACGCAGAACTGATACGCCATCAACTGTGCAACGGTGAACCCTGGGAGACCCTCGGTCAGAGCTACGGCGGCTTCCTCACCCTCACCTATCTCTCCCAGGCCCCCGACGGCCTGCGGGCCTGCTATGTCACCGGCGGCCTCCCCGGACTCACCGCGACCGCCGACGACGTGTACGCCCGCACCTACCCCCGCGTACGTGACCGGGTCCGCGACTTCTACGCCCGCTATCCCGACGACGCCCCTCGCCTCCGCAAGATTGCCGACCTCCTCGCCTCCGATGACATCCGCCTGCCCGGCGGCGACCGCCTCACCGCCCGCCGTCTGCGCACCCTCGGGCTCGCCCTCGGCATGGGCGACGGCTTCGAGCGCATCCACTGGCTGCTCGACGAATCCCTGGACAGCGACGGCGCGTTGACCGACACCTTCCTTCACCAGGTCGAGTTCCTGACCGGCTTCACCGACAACCCGCTGTTCGCCGTCCTGCAGGAGACCCTGTACGGGCAGGGCGCCGGACCGACCGGCTGGGCGGCCGCCCGGGCCCTCACCGCCTTCCCCGAGTTCGCCGAGGAGGCCGACCCCCTCCTCCTCACCGGGGAAATGATCTACCCCTGGATGTTCCGGGAGATCAAGGGCCTGGTCCCCTTCGCGGACGCCGCGGACCTCCTGGCCCAGCGCACCGACTGGCCCCCGCTCTACGACCCCCAACGCCTCGCCGCCAACCAGGTCCCCCTCGCCGCGGCCGTCTATCACGACGACATGTACGTCGACGCGGAACTCTCCCTGCGCACCGCTCGCGAGGTCGGCGCCACCCGCGTGTGGGTCACCAACGAATGGGAGCACGACGGCATCAGTGCCTCCAACGGCCGCGTCCTCGCCCGTCTGATGGACCTGGCCGCGGGCCGCGCGTAAGCCGAACGCCCCGCGGGCCCCGCGCACACCATCCCCTCCGATCCGACGGGAGTGACATGCCTGCCCTGTCCATCGCGCCGAGCCGCCTGCGCCATTGCCTCGCGGCCCTCACCCTCGCCGCATGCCTCGCCGCCCCCACGACGGTGAACGCGGCCTCCTCGCCTTCAGCCCACCGGCCTCTGTCTCCCGCCGCCGCTTGCGCGCTGCCGGGCAAGTCGGGCTGGACCGACGAAGGCCACGACACCGACCGCGTCCAGTTCCAGCCCACCACCGGAACCCGGCGGGTCCTGACGCTGTTCGTGGACTTCCCCGATGCCCAGGCCACCGGCTCCACCGACGCGTACGCCGCTCAACTCGCCCCCGCCGCCGACTGGATGCGCACGGCCAGCTACGGCCGCACCCGCCTCGCCCTCACCTCCCTGCACCGCTGGGTCCGCATGCCGGCGGCTTCGGACTCGTACGGCTTCGAGCGCGGCCTCACTTTCGAGGCACACGAGAAGTACCTGCGCGATGCGATCACCGCGGCCGACCCGTACGCGGACTTCTCCCGCTACGACATGGTGTACGTCGTCCCCGCCAAGGCGGCGTCCGCGATCTCCTTCTCCCCGACCTACCTCTACGACCCCACCACGTCCGGGGTGACCGCCGACGGCACCCGCATCAAGTGGGCCGTGACCTTCGGCCAGGACCTGTGGCGCTGGGGCCCCAAGGTCGCCGCCCACGAGACCGGCCACACCTTCGGACTGCCCGACCTGTACTCCTTCACCGGCCCCACCCATCAGTACGTCGGCGGCTGGGACGTCATGGGCAACATCGCCGGCCCCGCGCCCCAGTACCTGGGCTGGCACTCCTGGAAACTCGGCTGGACCCGCGATGACCAAGTCACCTGCCTGGCCGCCCCCGGCCGCCGCACCGTACGCCTGACCCCGGTGGAACGGCGCCATGGCACCAAGATCGCCGTACTGCGCACCGGCGAGACGACGGCGTACGTCGCGGAGTCCCGCCGGGCCGAGGGCAACGACCGGGATGCGTGCTCGGTCGGCGTCCTCATCTACAAGGTCGACTCCGCCGGCCCGACCGGCGAGGGACCGGTCCGGGTCATGAACGGCAACCCGGCCGCGACGCCGCCCACCGGCTGCACCGGACTCGACATGGCGGCGTACACACCGGGCCAGACCTTCACGGACCCGGACGGCGGCGTCCGTATCGATGTTCTCGCGGGTGACGGGACGGGGGATGTGGTGCGGATCGAGTGGCCACCGCGTCGTCCGGGAGACTGATGAAGAGGGGGAATTGCGCCCAGTTCGTTCTGGTCAGGCCTGGTTGGCGTGTAATGATCAACAAGGTGAGCCGGACGGTCCGAGCAAGATCTTCCTTGGTCCGTCAGCCCTTCTTCTGTTTGTACAGTTCGAGGTCCCTGTTCACGAACAGATGCACATAGCCGCAGTGCCAGCAGATCAGGCCGGTTGCCGACTCGTTCGCCCAGCCCATGCTCATGAATTCCATGCCGGAGCTGTTGAGCTTCACCTCTCGGTCCCTGAACAGGTCTCCCTGACAGAAGTTGCACGTGATCCACACGCCCCCGAGAGCCGCGCGAACGGGCTTGGCCATGCCTCCACCTCTCTTACTTTTCATGAGCCGCCGCAGTGGCGACCCGTCTCGCCCGCACTCTGCGTGGCGGGCGGCGTTATCAGGCCTCCGGACCGGTGCCGGAGAGGGTTTCGTCCGGGCCCAAGCCCTGGGGCGGCGGCGGATGGTCCTCACGCAGGCGCCGACCCGCCGGCGGGTCAGGACGCCGTGCCGCCGGCCCGGCGCTTGGCCGCCCACAGCAGATAGCCGCCGACGGCGGCCGGGAGTGCCAGGACGGCCAGGGTGAGCGGGATGAAGCCTGCTCCCAGGCCGAGGTTCAGCGCGCCCGCGGGGGTTACCCACTGCGCCACCAGGAACAGTGGCGGCACGAGGGCGGCCACCGTCCCGATCGCCTTGTCGCGGTGGCGCCACTGCTGTGCGGCCCACAGCCACCAGATCACGCCGATCAAGGCGATGACCAGCGGGGGCATGAAGGCCGTCAGGGGGCTGATCAGCGCCAGCAGGACAACGATGGCGAGGGTGGGCTGCTGGCTCGCCTGCGGAGCGGGGTGCTCCTCGCCGAGGGCGGTGGCCGCGATGGTGCGCGGGTCGCC
Organism: Streptomyces sp. NPDC053427; assembly: GCF_044544985.1. NCBI lineage: Bacteria > Bacillati > Actinomycetota > Actinomycetes > Kitasatosporales > Streptomycetaceae > Streptomyces > Streptomyces sp. NPDC053427. Next base: position 1,041,725 of record NZ_JBITYA010000001.1, read on the forward strand.
GAGGCGTGCGAGCACGGTGCGGATCTCGTCGTCGCCGGAGGCGGACGCTTCCGCGAGGGCCACGGCGATGTGCTCCTCCAGGTCGGCCAGGAGTTCGTTGCGGCGTTCCGGGCTGAGTCCGGCCGTCTCCCGCGCCACGGTGGCCAGGTACTTCTTCACCAGCGGGTGCTCGGTGATCGTCATGGTGGTCTCCCGATAGTCGGTTCAGTCGGTTCAGCCGGTGATGAAGTGGTCGACCGCGTCACGGAAGTGCGGCCAGATGGCGGTGAACTCCTTCAGCGCCGCATGCCCCGATGGCGTCAGCTCGTAGTAGCGCCGGGGCGGTCCGCTGGGGGACTCCTGCCAGCGGGTCTCCACCAGTCCGTCACGGCGTAGCCGCGACAGCAAGGGGTAGATGGTTCCTTGGCTCGTGACCATGCCGTTCACCGCGCCGAGGGTTTCGAGCAGCTCCACGCCGTAGCGCGAGCCGTCGCGCAAGATCGCCAGCACGCAGTACTCCAGCACTCCCTTGCGGAGCTGGCTCTCCGCCTTGCCTGCGGCGGGCTTACCTGCGATGTCAGGTTCCATGCATTGCACAGTACCTGGTGATCTCCAGAACATCCAAAGGCTCGCGACGCAGGGCAAGGGGCGTCGACGGCACAGCGACCCGCCGGGCAGTCCCTGGCGCGAATACCGATGATCTTGCGGACTTCCGGGACTGCGACTCGAGGAATCGCCGCAGGTCAACGCCTCGGAGGCCGTGCTGAATCAGCGGCATTGACCGCCGGTGCCCGCATCGGGCAGCGTTCGCCCCGTTCTGGATACGGTGAGTCCATGAGCGGTGGTGACCAGCCGGACCTGGACGAGATCGAGGCGTGCTTCGCTGCCGTGGTCGAGGGGCGTATGAGCCGGGATGCGGCTGACCGGTGGGCCGCACGCTGGGCCGTCGACGACACGCTCGACTGGGATGAACTGTCCTGGTGGGCGCTGCGGCTCCTGCACGGGATCGATCTGCGGCCGGGACCCGAGGGGCCGTACGTGAACGACGACGAGCAGGTACGGGGGTGGCTGGAGGAACTTCGCCGGCGCCGCGCCGGGTAGCCCGCCGCGAAGATCCTTTCCCTGTCGGTACGTGACCCCCGTAGATCGCCAAGTCCGGACCGGCCGAGCACCACCTGCCGTTCTCTACGTGGAGCCTGACCGAGCCGGCGGGCTTCCCGGTTGCCGAGGGCGTGGTCGGCGGCATCAGCCACGGGGGCCTGGGCATCCTGCTCCGCGAGGAAGGCGTCTCCTTTCCACGTCGGAAGACCTTCAAGACCTCCCGCGATCCCCACTACGCGGCCAAGAAGGCCCCCGTCGAGCACCTCTACGCGATCGCCGACGGCGAGGTGATACCCGACGACGGCGAGCCCGAAGTCGTCTTCTGCACGGACGGGTTCGGGCCTCAACCTGATGCCCCATCCGTGTCGACAACGGGCCGAGCGCGGCGAGGGTGTGTTCAGGCGGAGTCGATGTTGTCCAGCACTGCGCGCAGCAGTCCAGGGAATCGTTCCTCGAACTCGTCGGCGCGCAGCCGGGCACTCTGTTGCCGACCTTGGTGCAGCCGGATGAGGATCCCGCACTCCCGCAGAACGCGGAAGTGGTGGGAGGCGTTCGACTTGCTGATGCCCAGGGTGTTGTAGATGTCGGAGCATTCTGTCTCGCCCTGGCGGGCGAGGAGTTCGACGATCCGGAGCCTGAGCGGATCACTCAGGCCGTGCATCGCGTCGGCAAGGCTGACGTTGGCCAGCTCGGCGTGAAAGGTGTCTCGCATGGTGGTTGGCCTTCTTCAACGTCGCACCGAGGTTGCGTGGTGAGGGGTACGGGTCGCCATTATTGACGCCTTTGCCGCCGCGGCCCATCACGGGAAGGCGGGTGCCATGGCCGAGGGTCGGGCGGCCCCTCCAACGGCTCGCGGGATATGACGAGTTGAGTGCCCTCGGACGGAGCGCCGCCCCTTACGAAGGTTCAATGATTCTTGTACTGTTGGACCATGAACCCAAGGATCTACCTCCTGGCTCTCGGTACGTTCACAGTAGGAACCGAGGGGTATGTGATCGCCGGCGTACTCCCTGATGTGGCGCACGACCTGCATACATCAGTCTCCGTGTGCGGGCAGATGGTCACCGTGTTCGCACTGGTCTACGCACTCGCCGGGCCGCCGTTAATCGGGCTGTTCCAGAACGTGCGGCCCAAACGGCTGCTCATCGGCGCCGCGTTGGGGTTCGCCGCGGCCAATCTGATCGCCGCGGTCGCGCCCAACGCCGCCGCTCTGGCCGGTGCGCGCGTGCTGGCCGCGATGGGGGCCGCGCTCTTCGCGGCTCCCGCGGCAGCGGCGGCCGCCGCCCTGTGTCCACCGAAGGACCTGCCACGGGCGTTCGCCGTGACGGCCGGGGGGAACGCGATTGCGCTCACCCTCGGCGCTCCGATCGGCACCCTCGTGGGCGCCGGGTTCGGCTGGCGGGCGGCGTTCGGCTTTGTCACCCTTCTCGCGCTGATCACGGCGGCGGCCGTGTGGGTCGGGCTCCCCGAGATTCCCCCGTCCACGGCTTCGGCCGCCGGACGGCTCAATCTCCTGCGCCGGCGCCCGATTCGATGGGGTCTGCTGACCACGCTGGGGCTCTTCCTGGCCGCGTACACCGTCTACACCTACCTTTCGCCCGTGGTGCACAAGGCAACCGGGCTCGGCAGCGAGGGCGTGGCCGCACTGATGATCGTCTTCGGCGCGGGCGGATTCCTCGCAGGACGGCTGATCGGCTCCGCGCTCGCCAAGCATCCGATCGCGACGGTCCTGCGCACCGTCCTGCTCGTGATGACGCTGCTCCTCGCGATCCTCACCCTCACGACGTTCCTGCACGTACCGGCCGTTGCCAAGGTCATCGCGTTCCCGCTGCTGTTCACCCTCGGCGCGGCATGGTGGTCCGGTGGTATCAGCCAGCAGACGCGGCTCGCCGGCCTCGCGCCGCAGCAGCGGTCCCAGGCCCTGGGCCTGCACTTCTCCGCCCAGTACCTGGGCGTGGCCATCGGTGGTGCGCTGGGTGGGCTCGCTCTCTCGGCGGCCGGTGCCGGCGCGGTGCCGGCGGTCGCCGGTGTCATCGCTCTGCTCACCGTCCTCAGCGTCCGGCAGCTCGTACCGGAGGCGCGGCCGGACGGCTCTGCGGCCGCGGACCGTGAGCGGTCCAATGACGCGACGTCTGTGTGATGCGTGGTGAGCCCGGGCTCCGGAGTGCGCCCCCTCCGCAGCGACCCGCCTCATCAAACCTCGGCGCAACCCCCTTGACCACCCACAGCGTGACGCTGACACGGAGGCACCCATGGGCACAAACCGGCATGACTGGCTGTTCGGCACCGGCGCAACCGCCACCGAGAAGCTCCTGGCGCACGGAACGGCGGTGCTCGGTGCACTGGCAGTGGTCCTGGCCGGGCGGCACGTGGGCTGGTCCTGGTGGCAGTGGGCCCTCGGACTGGCGTTGGTCTGGGACCTGGTGGGGGGCGTCGTGGCCAACGGGCTGGACACAGCCAAGAGCTGCTACCACTCGCCGCTGCCCCCGACCGAGCGCAGGAGCGTCCGCTTCATGCACCATCCGATCGGCTTTACCGGCCTCCACATCCAGCCAATCCTCGCCGGGATCCTCTTCCCGGGCGGCACCTGGTGGTGGGGCGTGCTGTGGTACGGCTGGGCCCTCATCGGAGCCCTCGTCGTCGAAACCGCGCCAGAGCGGTTGCAGCGGCCGATTGCGCTGGCCGTCGTGGTCGCCGGCGCGATGGTCTCCCCGCTCCTTCCCGGCCCGGCCGGTCTGAGCTGGCTTCCCGTCGTGCTCCTGCTCAAGCTGGTCCTGGCACACGGCGTACCGGAAGGGAAAGGGGCACCCCACGGGGCAACCCCGGCGTGACGTTCCGATGCGCGGGCTCAGGACGGACTGTGTTCTTGCCGTCGGCTACTGGTCAGACGCACGCGCGGGGATGGTCCCTCCAGTTCTTGACCGAGGCGCGTCCCGGTGGGCGTGCGGCCCGTGAGGGCCTGGTCCGTCACGGCCAGGCCCTCAGGTGCGTCGCCGTGGTCGTGCGAGGCACGATGTTGTGGTGCCCCCCGGGCCGTATTCGATGTCGGCGTAGAGCTCGCCGTCGGCACAGGTCGACTTCGGCTTCTCCAGGCGCCGGGTCACCCTGTCTGCGGCGTCGGCTGATCCGCAATCGGTGACCTGCAGGTCCTGTTCCTTCCAGTCGCCTTCGTTGCGTACGCAGTCACCTATGGCGAGGGTCGGTGCCTTCTCGGGCCGGCTTCCGTAGGACTGCTGCTCCTTCGGCTTATCATCGGCGCTCGCCGCTCCCGCCGTGGCGATGTACGAGCAGGCGCCCGAGCTGCGCGAGGGCGGGGTCCGTGTGCGTACGGCATGGCGCGCATCGTGGTCGACTTGCCGGCCCCGTTCGGCCCGAGGAAGCCGGTCACACGCCCGGGTTCGACGTGGATAGTCAGCCGGTCGACGGCCGGCGTCGCCCCGTAGCTCTTGGTCAGTTCCTGAACTTCAATCATGCCCTCACCCTCGTGCCGGGCGGCACCCCCGCACATCGGGCCGGCGCATGTCATACCCGAGAACGAGGCCGAGGCGGAGGCCGAGACCAAGCCTGTGACCTGTGTGTTGCCTGGTCCGTCATAGCCGACCGGAGCCAGGCCGCACCCTTCGAAGCCCAGCAGCGGGCCTGGGCAAACAATCGACGCCACGACTGCGCCCCCACGCCTCCGAAATGGCTTTGTCGAGCAATAGTGGGCTCTGGCACGGATCTTGGGGAGCTGCTACGGCGAGTGATATTGCCGTTCGCTTCGGAGGCTCGCTGAGCTGTCGGCCGGGAGCCGGCCCGTACTCGGGGGTGCCCCGGTGCGGGTGTGCGATCGGCTCCGCTGCCGGACGTGGCAACCGGGCCCGATGCTCGCCCGCCGTGCCCGCGTCCCGGGCTGCTTCGGCTCAGCCCAGCGCGTCCATCAGGGCGGTGACATAGGTATTCAGCCGCTCCTGCACGGTTCGTGTCGTCAGCTCCGGCCTCCCTGCCTCACGCCATGGCTGCGCCACCTGCTGCACTTCTTCCGAGCACGCCAGCCCGTCCCGCACTTGCCAGTAAAGCCGCTCGCTCGCGGCCGCGGCCAGCACCCCGCCGGCCTCCTCGTACGCCTCAGGGAACCGCAGACCCCACGCCGGGCCGTGCAGCAGCGCGAGAACGGTCGAGCAGTGCGCCACATCGAGATCCGCCGGGCCCCAGGAGGTCGCTGCCCAGTCGACGACCCCCGTGATCCGGGCACCTGCCGGCCTTGAGGGCAGCACGTCGAACAGCACGTTGCCGGGTTGGAAGTCCCGGTGCAGGAATCGCCCTTCATAGGGCGGCGCGGGGTTGCGGATCACGTCGATCGCCGCGGTCCATGCCGCCGCGTCGGCGCCCTTCGGAGTCACGACGGTGTCGGCGGTCGTCAACGTCACATACTCCCGGGGCCGCTCGGCGGGTCGCAGCGCGTGGATCGCCACGAGTTGCCGGGCCAGCAGAGGGACGCGCGTCTCCAATCCCTCATCGTCGAGGACTGTCCGTCCCGCCAGATGTGTCATCAGGAGCGAGGGGTACTCGCACTGCGCGGCGGTCGGATCAGCCGCGACCAGCCCAGGAGCCGGCACGCCGGTTTCCGTGAGCAGGGTCAGGGCGCCGGCCTCCCGGTTCAGCCAGTCCTCGGCATGCTCCACGTCGACGAAGGTCCGCAGCACCAGGTCACGGGTGCCTCCGTCCCGCATGCCGATGGTCAGCCGCCGCATTTCGGCGGTGATTCCGCCGTGCAGAGCCTCGATTTTGACGATCCGTTCGCCGACCTCCAGGTGCCGGCTCACCCAAGCCAGGGTCAACGGTCGGACAGCCGCCGCCTCATCGTGATGGGTCATCGTGTCACCCCATCATCCGGACGACGGCATCCGCAAAGGCTTTTGTTGGAGACGAGGGCAACGCTGCTTTGCTCCTTTCGCAGCTGCCGCAGGCACCATTCAGGCACTCACATCGGTCCCGAACGACGGAGAGCCACAGCTAGCTGAGGGAGCGTCATTGTTGGCTGCCGAGAACCGACAGCACCTGTACACGAGTTCGGGCTCTGGCCCAGCTTTTGTGGTTGGTTACTGTGAGCGGCAATCAGGTGTCGCCCGTCAGAGAGTGAGTGCGCCCCATGATGCCGCCGCTTTGCGTCATATGCCGTGTTCCGTACCGGCATTCAGGCATCGAATCCAAGGACTTCACCCTCGTGAGCTTCCGGCCCACAACGACGTACCCGGATGACTGGGCTGGCCACCCGGAGCACTGCGAGTGGTTCTGCCCCTCGCATCTACCCCTCACGGAGGGCCTGACGCATCTGCCGGCCATGGAAGCCCTGGCACGCATCCAGGCGAACCTGCGCGAGATGAGAGACCAGGGAATCTAGGGGCGACCCAGGAGTGCGACCGAACGAAGACACTAAGGGCATCACTCAAAGTGGCCGCCTCACAGAAGGTGAGCCAGAGCCCGAGTTCGGGCAGCACTCGAAGCTCTGCAGAAATCGAAGAGTTCATGACTTCAGGCAGTATGGGCCCCTGCCGAGAGTTCAGCAGGGGCCCATGGTGGAGAGAGCTGCGAAGGGCCGGGACCCGTCCTCGACGAGCGGCATGCCGGCCGACATCAGCTACCGTCTGCCGCCGGTCTGGCGGACCGGCCTCACTTCAGATGTCGGGTGAAGAACTGGGCCGCGGCGTCCCCCACGAAGTGCGGGACGCCGGTGTGCCCGCCCATGTTGGCGTGCAGGGACTTCTCCTTGGAGCCGAAGGCGTCGAACAGGTCCAGGGCCGCCTGCCGGTCGTTCCCTTCGTCGTCCCACTGCAGAAGGACGTGCAGCGGAATGGTGACCTGTCGGGCCTCCTCGAACAGGGCGCGCGGCACGAAACTCCCGGCGAACAGAACGGCGGCCGAGATACGCGGCTCAACCACCGCCAGCCGGATGCCGATGGAGATCACGCCCCCCGAGTACCCGACCGGGCCGCCGATCTCGGGCAGCGACAGGAGGGCGTCCAGGGCGGCCTGCCATTCCGGGACGGCCTTTTTGACCAGTGGGAGGGTGAGGGCGTCGACGATCTCGTCGCTGACCGGCTCGCCGGCCGCCATCGCCCGGCGCAGGTCGGCGCGGGCCTGCTCGGCGGCGGGCCAACGGGGCCGGTCGCCGCTTCCGGGGAGCTCGATGGTGGCGGTGGCGAAGCCGTCCGCCGCGGAGTGCCGGGCCCGGGCCACCAGCCGGGGGTACATCTTGCGCAGCCCCAGGGGAGGGTGGCCGAGCAGGATCAGCGGCACCGGTGTGGATGCGGATGCCGATGCGGGTGTCCACAGGATGCCGGGGATCTCACCGAGGGTGAATTCGCGTTCGAGGACGCCGTCGTCGAGGCGCTGCTCGGAAGTGACATGCATGGTCGTGCCTTTCGGGAGTGCACTGAATGGCGCTCCCGGACGACCTGCCTATCGCCCGACCGTGACCCCGGAGGGGAGCACCCACGTCGATACTGCGTTCACGGGTACCACCTCCTCGATCTCTTGCACGGCCTCCGGAAGGCTAACAGTGGCCGCCCTCGTCCGCCTAACGGTTTTTGCGGAGTCTCCTCGGTGGCCGGATGCCACGGAGACACTACGCAGGACTACTCGGGGTGTCGTCGCGACTTCCCGAGTGTCGGCTCTGCGACGGCGGGGTGCACTGGCGCTGTCGGGCGTATCGAGCAGTCACGAGAGCGCAGCCTGATGCACGCCGTCCCACCGGGCATCGCGGTAGCGGTTCGTGGTCAGGGCGAGCACGGCCGTTGCCGGCGTGTCCGTACGGGTGCTCGACGAAGAACACGCGAATGTGCTCAGTTCGCTGACGGTTCATCAGCGTGCGGATGCCGGGACCTTTCGTAGTTGGCCCGGCCGAGCAATATGCGTGGCCCGCAGGGCAGTGAGACAAGTCCGGTGGCACGCCATGTTCGGTCAGGAAGACAGGGACTGGACCTGACCTGGTTCAACCTCCCGATGCCGCTCCGTAGGCTGCGTGACCTGCCACCGCTGGCGTCCGGCCCTTCGGCGGGGGTGGTTCCTCGCGTTACTCCGCGGGCGCGATCTGCCAGGTGCTGTGACGTACGTCGAGCGTCGCGGTGAGGTCGGCCTGCTGTGGGAACGAAACGCCCAGCTGCCATGGGTCCGGAAGGGCCGCCAGCTCGATCGACACCTGATCCTCGGTGACTTTGCCCAGGGCTCCGATCCAGTGGGATGCCGTGGCGATCAGCCGTTCAGGCAGCCAGGGCCCGGGCTCGGGGACGCGCGAGAGGGGCTCCTCGGTGAGTTCGGCGAGGGCGGATCCGGCCAGCAGGGTCAGCAGCCGCGCCAGGACTGCGGTCGGCAGCGCGGGGTCGCGGGTCTCCAACATCACGTAGCAGTCGTCGTGGCCCGAGAACCAGACTCGGGAGTCTCCCAGGCGGCTCAGGAGCGGCTCGTCGATGTCGGTCGTGCCGAGCACGAGGGCGAGCTCGTCGAGCTGCTCCGGGGCCACGTCGGCAGGCACGTCGATCAGAGTCAGCTCATACGGTGACCAGGTGCCGTTGAGGAGACGGGGCAGGAGGTCGCGGTCGACCACCAGAAGCTCCTCCCCGAGTCCGTACGTCCCGGACGCCCAGGATCCGAGGGAGTGGACCGTGCACGGCACGCCGAGCTCGGCCGCGATCAGGGAGGGCCGCAGCGACTGCCAGTCCTCGTCCAGGTAGGAGTTGGTCTCCAGCGACACCACCGCCACCGCGTCGTTCGCCACGGCCACGAGCAGGTCGACCAGCTCGCCCGCCTGGGCCGCGGCGGCGGTCACCTGCCATGCACCCTCAATCTCGCGGACGCTGAAGCTCAACGGGAAGGGCCGGCGCTCCATACCGACACTATTCACGCTGAACGCGCCCTGCTGCCCGACCTCGATCACTGCCCCACCCCCGAGAACCCACCGGACGCCATCGCGGAGCCCGTACCCATCAATCATCGCCGGTCAGCGGGGCAGGCCTGCCACGGCCGACCACCCCTCGATGGGGCGTGCTCCGACGCCCAGGTGTAGTTCACGTCGGGAAACGGCGTTCAGGGCCGCGGCAGGGGCTCGACTCGACCAGGGCCGCGGCAGGGACTCGACTCGACCCTCTCCTGCGCGTTGACGGCGTACGGCGTGGGCGAGGTCGGCGCGGTGAGTGACGTCGATGCCCGGTACACCACGACGAAGTACGACCAGAATCCGGCGGTATCGCGGGCGCGGCGACGGCCCGAGAGTCAGCGCCTCCACGCTCGCTGGGACCTGAGCGTCACCATGCGGAGACAGGCGGCGCGGCAGTTCTCCACTCGCCCCTATTGGCCTTCCGACCTGCGCATCTGCCGATCGTGTCAGCGCCCTGGGCCCAAGCCCGTCCGCTTCCACCGGCCCGAGGACCCGCCCGCCCCGAGGAGGTCCACCTCCTCCGGCGGGTCCAGCCCTCAGTCCTGACCGTGCCCGGCGGACCGGCCTCCCTCCTGACCAGGACTGAGCGGCGGCTCAGCGGTGAGGGATGCCGCCCAGCGCCCAGGGCGACTCCCTGGGGGGCGTCCCTGGCCCGGTGGGGCACGAAAGGAACGGAAGCCCATGTTCTATGACGTCAGTCACAGCGCTCCGCCAACCAACCGGCGCACTTAGTAGACGCGGCATGGCGAGTATCTGGGGTTTTGTCCATATTGTTCCGAATACGGATCCCGCTGCGCGTCCCGGGATTCCGCCCGGCCGGCCCGCACGCTCATTGCCCCGTGATGTGAGGCTTCTGACGCTGCGTCAGCTTCCCCTCCTGTCGCCATGTGCGGACCGGAGACCCGCGCACTGCCGTGTCGAGGTCCCGAGACCTACGAGGCGACGTAGTGGCGGGACCCTTTGCGCTCCCTGTCGAGCCGTTCTAAGAATGACGACCCACAGGACGTCGCCGCAGCTCGGAACCGGAGTTCACGCAGAGTCGAACGCGTACCGGGCGCTCGGCGTCACCGAGTGAGTAGGAGCCCCCACATGAAGTCGTCCCGAACGTCCGCGAGACTCCTCGCCCTCGCTCTCGGCCTGGGTCTGGCCTCCAGCGTGCTGGGCGCGGCGGTGCCGGCGAGCGCCCAGAGCGCCGCCACCCCGTCCGCTGCCGCCGGTACCTCCGTGGCGCGGTACGCCGGGTCGGTTGAGGAGGCTGCCAACAACAAGGCGTTCTTCGAGGCCGTGCGCAAGTCGGTCGCCGAGAAGCGCGCCGCCCAGCCGAACGCGCAGGCGGTGACCGTCTACTACAACGCCTCCCATGCACCGAGCTTCCGTTCACAGATAGCGAGCGCGGCCTCGATCTGGAACAGCTCCGAGTCCAACGTCAAGCTCCAGGCGGCGTCGAGCGGTGCCGACTTCTCCTACTACGAGGGCAACGCCCCGCGCGGCTCCTACGCCTCCACCAACGGCCACGGAAGCGGCTACATCTTCCTCGACTACACCCAGAACAGGCAGAACGACTCGGTCCGCGTCGCCACCCACGAGACCGGGCACGTGCTGGGCCTGCCGGACAACTACAGCGGGCCGTGCAGTGAGCTGATGTCGGGCGGCGGCGCCGGCCCGTCCTGCACCAACCGCTACCCGAACGCCACCGAGCGCTCGCGTGTCGACCAGCTGTGGGCCACCGGACTCGCGCAGGCCCCGGGCACCCCGCACCACCACATCCCGGACCTGCGCGAGCAGCGCGCAGGCGCCGTGCCCCGTCAGCTCGAAGCGCCGACGAAGTAGACCAACTCCAGCAAGATCAATCTCAGCGACACTGTCTGTACCTCAGCTACTCACACCCGCAGACCCCCCGCGAGTTCGCGGAAACTGAAGGTTCTTCAGCGTGAACCCGAGGGTGCGGTGCCCTGATTCCGGGGATGGCCCCGTGGGTTCTCAGCGCGCTGTCCCGCGCCTGGTGCGCTGGCTGTGGGGGACGAATACATGTACCCCTTCCGGCGCGTCACGGTGCAGAACCGTGCTGTAGGACGTGCGGGGTTCGCCGGCTGTGTGAGACATCCCTCTCCCGCCGTCGTGGCGCTGGTGGCCTGGGAAGGTCGACCATGTAGTCATGACCTCCTCGCCCCGCCCGCCGCACGTCGGTGGCCGACCGGATCCGATAGACGGGACTACCGCGCTCGGTGGAGAGTCCGCTCCCGCCCGCGGGTACCTGCTGGACAACGCGCGCGCCGAGGCGGGCGAGCGATTCGTTTGGCTGGCCGAGCTGTTCGACGGTGTGACGCGCGGGCACTTCGATCGACTGGGGGTCAGGGCTGGCTCGCGCTGCTGGGAAGTGGGGGCCGGTGGCCCCGGTATCCCGGAGGCGCTCGCGGCGGCCGTCGGTCCGACCGGGCACGTGCTGGCCACGGACATCGACCCGTCGTGGCTGAAGGAAGGCGACGGGTACGAGGTGCGCCGGCACGACGTCGCCGCTGATCCACCCCCGGAGCCGGGGACGTTCGACCTGGTGCACGCCCGGCTCGTGCTGGTCCATGTACCCGACCGGGCCCGCGCGTTGGCCACGATGGCGGCAGCGCTACGGCCCGGCGGCTGGCTGCTGGTCGAGGACGCCGATACCGCTCTGCAGCCACTGGCATGCCTGGACGACAGCGGCCCTGCGCAGCGGCGGGCCAACCGGCTGCGCGACGCGGTCCGGGAGCTGCTGACGCGCCGCGGCGCGGACCTGCGCTACGGCCGGACACTGCCGCGGGCATTGCGTGAGGCCGGCTTGGTGGATGTCGCCGCGGCGGGCTCTTTCCCGGTCGGCGGGCTGGCCTGCGACCGGCTGGAGGCGGCGACCATCCGGCACGTGCGCGGCGAGCTGCTCGCGGCCGGCCTGGCCGACGACGCCGAGATCGACGCGCACCTGGCCGCCATCCACGCGGGCAAACTCGACCTGACACTCGCGCCGCTGATCTCGGCCTGGGGACGCCGTCCAGCCGAGCACCCTCCGGCACTCGGTTAGGTGCGGATCCAGGCGTTGTCCGACCTGCCCACAGCGCCGTTCGTCGAGGGAGGCCAGGCGGCTCGCGCAGGTGCGCGCTGCGCGTCACCGGAGCTGGGGCCAGCCCGCGCACGGCCTTCGAAGATCATGGAGTTCTCGACGCCCCGTGATCCGAGTGGAAGACCGTGCCTGCCGACGCCTCATCCCCGATCCCGGTAGCTCTTGACCAACTCCGCGAGCAGCCCGAACCCCGCCCCGAGGAGATCCCGGGGCTGCTGGAGCGGCTGGCTGAAGTGCCCGACCCGCGTGACCCGCGCGGAGTGCGCCACGCCCGCGACCCACGCCGCCCACTCGGACTCACGTGATCACAAAACGCACATCACACGACTACGCCGAAGCCCTGTCTTCCACGGCGCCGAACTGTCGCCCACACGAGCACATTCACTGACCATTTACAGGCATCTTCCGCAAGCCGGTTGCGGGCGTCGGCCGTCACTCAACGTGTGCATTTCACGAAAGTTGAGCCAGAACCTCAGAATGGAAGGCTCTCGTGGTGGAACACCAGGTTGACCAGGCCACAGAACACCAGCACGCTCAGCCCCACCCAGGCTGCTGGGCTGTCCGGCTTTCTGCGGGTTCCAAGAGTCCACAGCATCATCAGCACCCACGGAGTCCATCCGGCGAAGTAGACATACCAGCCAACCTCGTTCGGTGCATCGCGGATGTCGGCCCAAATCAGCAGCAGCCATGCGAGAACAATGAAATAGGCAGGCGACTCCCATAATTTTTCGCGTACGACCTGGCTCTTGCTCTTCTTCTCGGTCTGGCCGATCGAGCCATGCGACGACATCTGCTCCCCCAAGCATCTGGTCTCCCCCCACTGTGGTCTGAAGGGGATTACCACACTACTCACCAGCAAAGGGCGGGTGGCCTCTTCTCGGTCATAGGCGCGACCTCATCGACCGGCCACATCCGCCAGCTTCTTGCGGAGCTTGGCGATCTCCTCGTCGCGCCGGGCCTCGCCCGGTGTTGAGGTCCCGTGCTCAGCAACGTGGCTGTCCCATTCGACGAGGATGGTCGTGGCCCGGTTCATGGTGGCCCGGCTGACCTGGGCTTCCCGCCAGAGGTTCTCCTTGGTGAGCCGTCCGTCGGTGCGCTGTGGTTTGCCCTCGAAGAGCCTCTGCATTGCGGCCCGGAGGGCGGCGGCGGCCTTGGCCGTGAAGCCGCCGGGCGGTTCGGTGTCCTCGGGCAACTCGCGCAGGATCGCAGCGAGCTCCGCCGCGTCGACGTCATCGGCGGTGAGGTCGTCCTGGACCTGCTGGAGGGCCAGGGAGGCGATGCCGACCGAGGCTCGGACACGCTCAGGCGCGCTGACGTGCGTTTGACAACGAACTCAGCCGTTTCGGCTCTCTTGACGGTGAACCTGGTCGTGCGGGGTGAGCACGCTGGGGGCGCTGTATGGCCGTACCGGCTGGGGCGGACGGGGCCGTGCCGTTCGTCGAGGTGTCATGCGTGGATGCCGCAGGCCGGCGTCCGTGGCGTCCCCTGCTGGACTGCGCGACGGCCAGGTTCGATGACGCGGCTCCGGTACGCCCGTCTCGGTGGCCTTCTCTTCAGAACGGGCCGCAGAGGATCGTGGGCGGTTTCGCGCTGGCCAGAGCCACCAGCATCAAGTCCGCGACGCGTTACAGCACACCACGTGTAGGTGACCGCTGGCCCGGCCTTGCAGGCGGTACCCAGTGAGGCGAGCGCGAGCGGCTGGTGGAACGTATTGGGGAAGCGGACAACAGTGTCGGGCTTCCCGATCGCGAGTGCTGAGACGGGGAGCCCAACCGCTTCTGCTCGATGACGCGCAGCTCGTAGTCACCAGGCACCCGCGTGACGGCCGCCGCGATCGGCGCGTCTTTCGCCAACTGCCAGCAGCGAAAGGGATCTTGACTACCGGACTGACCTGCCAAGCTCAGGAAAAGCTCAGATCAATCATGCAGTTCCGGTGCACTGCGCCAGGTCCTCCATGGGATACTTCGAGCGCGCTCCGCATCCCCCGTCGGAGCGACGGACCGCCGTCGGGCTCCCCCGGCGTGTGGTTCCGTGCGGCCTCTTGCGCGACGAAGGGGGTGACAAATGAATGATCGTCAATGCAAGCCCAGTAAGCTCTGGACGAGCCCTGAGAAGTGGCAAGTCTGGATCGGACTGCTCGGCTTACTCGTAGCGATCACCGGATGTGTGGGTCAGTTCGTCCAGTAGGGCGCCCACCCATGAGACGGTCGCGACCGGCGCCGCACAAGCAGCGAGCCCGGTCGATACGTAGGCGACCGGGCTCGTGAACTGCGCGGAGGGTCTGACTCTGGCTGGTACCCGGAGTCGGGCCCTTCGTCGTGACCGGATGACACCCCGCTCACGACGCTTCGAATAGTACAGGGCGCGGCACCTCTCGGTTAAGTTATTCGCGTCATTGCTTCCTGTATCGGAACAGCTCAGAGCACGTCCGCGTCCAGCGGGAAGAACGGCCGGTCGAGACTACCGGTCTCTATATAGGGCCCCCTCGTCCAGCGGGGCCGTGGAGGGGCTCGGGCCCCCGTGGCCACCGCCCCGCCGACCGGCTTCCAGCCAGGCGGCGGCCGCACTCAGCCCAGAGTCCCGGCCAAGAGCACGGTGTTCTGGACGCCCACCGAGCCAGGAGGTCACCAGATCAGCCTCCCGTTGACATCCAACCCAGTCGTCCCAGGTCAGCGCGCTACGCACGACGAACTTCGCTGTCGAAGGACAGTTCCTTCGACGGGTCCATCGACGGGTTGGTGTGTTCGACCGAGCAGTGCACCCAGCCGTCAGCAAGTTGCCGTCGCGGTTGGTCATCCCCTCCGTCGTCCGGACAGCCTCGTACCGGTTGTCGCCGTCCGTCGGTGCGGCGGCACCGCCGTCCGGGCAGGGGCACGAGGTTGCTGCTCATCAGCGAACCCCTTCCTAAGGGCTGTCCCGTAATCGTCTGGCAGGTGCCTGGCATGATCGACGTGTGACCAGTGAATCTGCGCAGTCAGGCCGCTCGAGGTACGTGCTGTTCGATGTCGACGGCACGTTGATGGACGCGGTGAGCAACCAGCGCCAGGTGTGGCGAGCGTGGGCGAAGCGATACGGGCTGGATGCGGACGAGGTGTACCAAGTGGCCCTGCGGACGCGGCCGATGGAGACGTTCGCTGCGGTCTCGGGGAACCTTGATCCGCATGAGTGCCTGGCCGCGCTGCACGAGTTGGAGGACGAGGATGTGCGGTCCGGCGTCTATGCGGCCTTCGACGGCGCGTCAGAGCTGCTGCGTAGTCTGCCGACGGAGTCCTGGGCGCTGGTGACCTCGAACTACGAGCACCGGGTGCGCGGCCGTTTCCTGAGGACGGGCCTGCCGGTGCCGGGCGTGATCGTGGACGCGGCCACTGTTGAGGAGGGCAAGCCCTCTCCCGTTCCGTATCTGTGGGCCGCTGAACGGCTGGGTGCCGAGCCGGAAGACTGCCTGGTCATTGAGGACGCACCGTCCGGAGTGCAGTCCGGACTGCGGGCTGGGATGACGGTGTGGGGCGTGAACGCCGCGGTCGCGGTGGAGGGCGTACACCGCCACTTCGACAGCCTGCGTGAGGCGGTCCCGCACATCCTGGCCTTCGCGTCCGGACCGCATGGGCATGCCACGGCCTGAGCCCGTCCGCCGGCATCGGGCATCACTGGGATGATCTTCGTGTGGCTGGTGTGATCACGGCGTCCGAGCCGCCCTGGACAGCCCCGTTCGCCGGGCCGAGCCCGCGCTGAGCCGACAACTCATCACCGCGCTACGGCGTGAAGGCGCGGACGTGATGCGGCGGGGACGGCCGTGGAGTCTGCCGCTGGAGGACCAGGTGTGTCGGGGCAGGTGGTGGCGAGGTCGCGGAGGGATAGCCCATGCACCTCGGCAAGACCTGCGAGCTGGCCCCACCCGCACACCTCCGGGAACGTCACTCCAGCCCGGCCGCGGCCTCCAGTGGCTCGGACGAACGGAGGAAGCGCAGGTCCTCGATGACCAGGGCGACATCGGTGGCGCCTCCGCGGCGGAGGGCCGGGGCCAGCGCGGACAGGTCGGACCAGCGGGACGGGCGGAGGTGGACGCGGTAGCCGTCTCCGGCGGGCTCCAGGGTGAGGGCTTCGCCGATGGCGAGCCTGCTCTCCGGGAGATGGGCCGCGATCGCTCCGGCGGCCCGTTCCAGGGCGGTGACCGAGGTGACCCCGGCGGCGATGGGCAGGGTCGTGTCCGGGCCGGTGACGTGTTCGTGCAGGTCACGCAGGCGGGTGGCGGCGGTCGTACGGGCGGGGTGGTCCTTGGGCAGGCGGTCCGCCAGAAGCCTCGCAGCGCGGGCGAGGTGACCCAGCGGCGGTACGGACGGACGCTCGCCTAGCAGGGCGATCAGCGCCTCCAGGGCGTCCTCGGCGCCGGAGGCGAGGGTGACCCACTGCTCGGTGGTGAGCGGGGTGAGCCTCGGGTGGCGTTCCGTCCAGTACGCGACCGCCCGGTCCAGGTCGGGGCCCGTACGCCAGAGGTCGGCGGGGTCGTCGGGCATGAGCAGCTCGACGACTTCGACGGCCTCGTCGGTGGTGGTGAGCGCCTCCAGCGAGAGCGCGGCGATGCGCAGTTCGCTCTCGGTCAGGTCGAGTTCGCGGGCGCGGGCGGCGTCGCCCTTGCGGAAGGCGGCGACGCGGCCCCGCGCCCAGCCGTCCGGCCAGGAGAGCGCGCGCGCCGAGGTGGACAGCAGGATCAGGCACTGGGCCGGTGACAGGCCGGTGGCCTCGGCGAACGCCCGTACGGTCGCCTCCCGGTCCACGGGCGGCGGGCCGTTCTCCGAGATCAGGTCGAGCGCCCGCCGGAGCCGGTCCGGGTCACCCCAGCCGCGGCAGGTCCGCAGCTCGACGGCGCGGTTGCGGGTGAACAGGAGCGGGTCGGGGCCGTCCGGGGTGTAGAGGAGCGCCGTGACGGCGTACCCGTGCCCCACCTGCTCGTAGTCGGCGACGGCGGCGGCCGCGATGGGTCCGCGGCCCGAGCGGATCTGCCCGAGGTCGTACTCCGGGCGCAGCCGGGCGACGTGCCAGGTGCCGTCGGTACGGAGGAGTTCGGGGACGGCGGCCAGTTCCAGAAGGTGCGCGCGCCCGCCGCCGTTGCCCCACGCGGCCTTCAGGACGGCGGCGCCGAGGCGGCCCAGCGTGTTCTCCACCCCCTTGACGGTGGGGGCGTTGAATATCGCGACCTTCTTGTCGTACGGCACATCGACGGCGGCACGGGTGAAGTGGACGATCCTCTCGTACGCGGACTCAGGCCCCGGATCGTCCGGCTCGGGGGACTTCTCGGACTGGACGGTGGGTGCCGCGGAGGCGGGCGCCGGGCGCAGGTGGGACGGCGGGGTCAGCGCCAGGCGTTCCAGCAGGGCGAACGCGCGCTCGCGGCATTCGACGGCCGTCCACACCAGGAACGTGACGCCCTTCCAGAGCGACTCATCGGTGATCTCCGGCAGGAGCGGGCGGAGCCGCCCCGCCAGCTCGTCGCGGACGGCGTCCTTTTCCGAGTACCCGCTCTCGGGGTCCAGCACCCGCATGAGGTCGGCGGCGAGCGCGGCGTCCGCGACGTCGATCAGGGCCCGCGCCTTCTTCTCGTCGACGGCGCGCAGCGCCCTGGATCCTTCGGGGTCGCGCGGCCGCATCGCCGACCACCGGCCGGGAGGCGCGGCCAGACGGGTCCCGGAGGCGTAGCGGTGGTGCTCGACCACGCCGATGTTCTCGGCGCCGAGGTGCTCGGGCACCTTGCCCCAGCCGCGGACGTAGCGGCCGATGGTCCGCCCGGCCGAGTCCCGCAGCTCGATGATCCGGCCCTGGCCGCGCCACACGGTGGCCTCGGCGCCGCCGGGGAAGGCGACCCGTTCGCCGTCGGCCGGTACGACGCGGCGGGCGGCGGGGTGCGCGCTGCCGTGCGGGCAGTGCGGGCCGCCGTGGTCCAGTACGGTCACCCGGCCGTTCACGGCGATCAGGCAGCGGTCGTAGAGGTCGCGCGCCTCGGTCCGTTCGTGGGACCGGCTGGAGACGGATTCGTACGTGCCGAAGCCGTGGGACGGGCCGACTCCCTCCGGTGTGACGACGGAGGCACGGAACTTGTGCTCCCAGAGCCGGCCGGACTCGATCAGGAGCAGATCGGTGCCGCTCTCTTCCAGGTAGTCGGTGAGGGTGCTGACGTGGCCGGGGACGAAGGCGGGCAACTCCAGTTCGTCGAGGACGCCGCCGCTCAGCGTGGTGGCGAGGGCACGGGCCGGGTCCGTCCCGGTCGCGATCGTCCGGACGCTGTCCAGGAGGGGGCCGGGGACTCCGGCGAGGGTGAACCGTTCGGCGTCGCACAGGGCGGCGTGCGCGTCCGGAAGCCCTTGATTCGGGAGCCGCGCGGCATGCTCGGCCAGGATGGCGGCGACAATCCGCGCCGTTCCCGGTGTCGCGGTCAGGGCCCGTACGGTCTCGGGGGCGGTCTGCTTCGGGACGGCGGGCTCGGTGACGTTGAGCTGGTTGGTCACGTTGCCCACGATCGCGTCGCGCAGCAGCGGAGCCCAGTCCGGGTCGGCGGCAACGGCGGCCAGGTCGGTGCCCGCTCCGGAGGCGAGCCGGTCGTACAGCTTGAACGTGTGCAGCAGCCGGGGCCGCGCGAGCGGGACGCCGCGGTCCAGGAGGAGATCGAGGAGTGGGAGGTCGGCGGCGGTCTCCTCCCAGCGGTTGACCTCGTCCTCGTCCACTCCCAGTACCGCCTCATGGTCGTCGCAGGTGAGGCCCTCCGCGCGCAGCCGCGTACCGGCGTCGTGCAGGAGGTCGCCGAGACCGGCGACGGGGAGTGCGAGCCCCGCGTACAGCTTCAGGAAGCGGCCGAGCCAGTCCTTCGCCGCCGCCCCCGTCAGCCCGGGGGACGTGGTGAACGGGGCGGTCAGGCCCGCGCCCGCGAGGTTGCCGAGGAGGAGTGACACTGCCGCGCTCTTCGCCTTGGGGGTGTCCTCGGCGGGCAGCGGCAGGATGCCGAGGAGCGCGCGGCCGATGCCCGCGTCCGCCCGTGCCATCGGGCCGAGCAACGGAAGGACGAACTTCCAGAAGGCCTGCGGTGCCGACCCCGTGCAGCCGCTCTTCAGCAGGGCCCGTACGGCGCGTTCGTCCTCGGGCCCGCCGAGCGCGTGCCCGGCGGCCTTCGCCAGCGCCGCCCAGCCGTTGACCAGGGCCAGCGCGCCGTCCGCGCCGTCCGGGACTTCCTCGCACCACTCGGTGAGCAGGTTGCGATGCCAGCGGTACGCGCCGGGGGAGGGGTGGCGGGCGGCGAGCCGCTTGCCGTGCTTCTTGAGCGTGGCCGTTCCGGCGGCGTCCGGTCCCGCGGCGAGGTGCGCCGCGAGGAGCGCGGCCTCGTCGACCGGCAGCGCATGCGCGTCCTCGGCGGCGCGGGCCTTCTCGAAGAAGGCGGCGGCGAAGCGGGCGCTGCCCGCGGCGGCCAGGATCCGCGCGCACTCCTCGTAGAACGGCGGCAGCAGCTCGGGCGCGTGCGTCTCCAGGTCGTCGCCGGTACGGGTGAGCGCGGTGCGCGCGAGGCCGGGCTTGCGGGCGGCGAGGCCGCGGGCGGCCCGCAGGTCGGTGTGCGCGGCCAGGATGCGGGCGCGGTGCGCCGGGTACCGGTGCAGGGCGGAGGTGAGGAAGCCGAGCGGGCCCGCGTGCACGGTGCCGACGCCGGTCCCCGCCACCGGGTCCAGGTCGTACAGCGACTTCTCGGCCTTGTCGCCGTCGACGGCCGCGTGCCGGACGAGTTCGACGACCGGCTCGTCCAGGACGGAGTGCTCGTAGCGGACGGCGACGCACGTGTCCTCGTCGGAGCCGGCGGGCGTGCCTGGCAGTACTGCCCCGGCGCGCAGCAGCACGTCGCGCGTCGGGCCGGGGATGCCGGAGGGCACCACGCGGCCGGGCTCGCCTCGGTGGGCGTCGCAGTATGGGGAGTACGCCTCGGCTGCCTCCACCACCGACTCCGTCGCGTCCACGGTGCGGTCCGCGTACAGAGCCATGAGAATGCGGACGCCCTCGGACCAGGCGATGTCGCCGATCTCCCGGCCGCCCGCGGTGAAGCCCAGCCACGCCATGTAGGCCGGGCTCATCGGCCCGCTCCAGTGCAGGTCGATCTCGATGCCGAGCGGCTCGGGCGCGTGCACGGTGAACCTCGCTCTGTCCCCCTTGATGCGCCCGCCCAGCTCGTGCACGCGGCGCTCGAACGCGGCGCCGCTCTCGTAGCGGGCGTCCATGTATCCGAAGGTGTCGACCACGCCGAAAGTACGGTCCATGCCCGCGGGACGCGTCCACACCTCGCGGCGTACCTGCTCGACGACCTGCGTGAGGTTCCGTCCCCGCCAGATGGGCAGCTCGTCGCCGAGCAGCACCGGGTGCGGGATTGCGAAGGCGTCCGTGCCCGTCCACGCGCCCTCGCGCAGGAGCGTGCAGCGGCCGAGGTCGGGCGCGCCGTCGACGATCGGGGCGATGACCAGGTCGGTGAGCGTCTCGCGCCACCCCGGGTCGTCCCACACGGCCGCGAACACCGCGGCCGGGACGGGCAGCGACCGCACCATCCAGGACTCGACCCGGTCGTGCACCGCCCGCGCGTGCTCGCCGAGCCGGTCGCAGAGGGCGGCGAGCCGTACCGCGGTCGGATCCTTTCTGACGTTCGCGGGCACCTTGGCCAGCACGCGGCCCGCGGCCGTCCGGCAGGCGAGCACCGGCCGCCGCGTCCCCTCGACGGTGAGCTCGTGGCCCGTCGCGATCCCGATCCATCCCATGGCGCGCCATTATTGATCATCCCTAGGACACTCGGTGGGGGATCGGACAAGGGCACCTGGAAGGCGTCCGAACCTCAACGGAGCCTGGCCGAGCACGGGTTGGTCCTCTCGGCGGGCAAGATGTCCGGGCTGTGGTCTGGTCAGCCGGTCTCAGCAGCGGGTGCGGGGGCGGAAGCCACCGCGACTGGGGACGAGCCGGAGTCCTTCCTGCCTCACCTCCGCCACCAGCAGCTGGGGCCCGGCCCGAGCAGCTGGGGCCCGGCCCGCCTACCCGCTGTGTTCCCGCCTGCCGACATGGAGCAGGGTGGGGGTCATGCTTGCGGATCATCAGGAGTACGACGTGGTCGTCACGGCCGTAGCCCCAGTGGGGACCGCCGTCCACGCGGACGGGCACGACGGTTTCATCGATCAGGCCAAACACCCTTCATGGTGGTCGGACACGCCCCGCGCCGCGGTCGGCGACCGGATGCGCGCGGTGGTACTGGACGCCGCCAGGACCCCGCCACGGTTCAGCGCTCTGTCGAGCGACATCCAGACAGCCCGAAGTCTGCGCCATACCGAACCGCTGGTGCGTCTCTGCCCGCCGCCCGGGAGCGGCCGAACCGTGAAGTGGGCCCCCGTGGAGGAGGCGTTGGGCGTCGCCCTGCCGGGCGACTACAAGCGGCTCGTTCAGACATACGGCGGTGGGCTCTTCGCGGGGGTGCTCTGGCTATTGGAACCGGACTGCCCGGATGCGATGTACGACCTGGTCGCCCAGACCGCGGAACGCGAGGAGATCCTTGCCAAACTCTGGGAAGTGGGTGTGGACAAGCCGTCAGAACTCCATGAGGGCAACGCCAGGCTTGTGCCCTGGGGGTATGCGGAGGGTAATGGGCATGTCCTGTACTGGCTGGTTCGGCCCGGTGTCGAGCCGGAGGAATGGACCGTCATCCTCAATGAGGGGCGTGGCCCCCTCTGGGAGGCCTCTCCCATGTCGTGCAGTCAGTTCCTCCTCGAGGTGATGGCCGGCACGACGGCGTCGTTCTACTTCACCGACCTCGACGACATCGTTGACCCGGAAGAAAGGACTCGTTTCGTTCCCCATGCGCAGATCCTCAGCCAGTAGGACAGGGCTCTCGTTCGCCGCGGAAGGCGCTCGCGGTGCAGATGAACGTCGGCGCCACCCTGCGTCCGGTGGCCGATGGCCGTCCATGAATACAGATACGTTAGTGACATGTCGTACGAAAACCAGCCTGGTTGGAACGCGCCCAACCCCAACGCCCAGCACACCAGTCCGCCGTACCCGCCAGGCGCCTACCCGCCGCCAGGCCCCTACCAGCCCTATCCCACCGGACAGCTGCCCATGCCGGGATCGGTGCGCGCCGCACGGGTGTTGGCATACGTGGCCGCGGGGCTCGCCGCGCTCGGAACGGTGGTCGCCGGCGTGGTGGCGGGCCCCGAGGCCGCGGGTGCTGCGCTGGGCTCTGCGATACCGGCCATCGGGGTCGCCATCTGCGCGCTGCTCTTCGCCGGCTCCGGTTCGGGTGCGAAGATCACCGCCATCGTCTTTGCATCGTTCATGATTCTTTTCGGCCTCGGCACCGTGGGACGTGGCATCCCACTGGGGATCGTCCACCTTGGCCTGGGCATCGCCATCGTGACTACGCTCTCCCAGCGCCAGTCCGGCGACTGGTTCCGCCGCCCACGGCCCTGACGATGAGAACGGCGGCCGCGGCAGGCTCACTCAGTACAGCCCCGCATCGGGCACCTTCACGCGCGCGGTGAGGCAGTCGTCGTCACCGGCGCGCAGCCGTGCCGGGTTGGACAGCCCACCCCTGCCTGCTCCCCGCCCTTGACCCCCATCGCATCGGTTCTGGCGGATCCGCCACAACCGTCGAGCCTCTGACCTGCACCGCTCATAGAATCGGCCCCTCATCTGAGGGGCCGTTCGCCTTTCCTGGGCTTCGTTGTCAGTGGTGGGCTCTACCGTGGTGGCACGGCGCTTGGCAGACGCAATAGGGGAGGCGGCATGCCCGAGTGGGTTCTGGCGATACTCGTTCCGGTCGGTCTGCTGGCTGTGGGCCTGGGGACGTTCTTGGTCTGGGCCCGCCTGGGGACGAAGGAGCCGTTGCATCACGACAACCAGATGCCGGAGACCCATTTTCGACAGGGTGGTGGTGCCGGCGGCGGCTGACCGGCGGCGTCCGGCTCGGCATGGCCGGCCTTACTTTCTGGCCCGAGTTGCCCCCACCTGCGGGGCACATGGGAGCGTTCGGGGGTTGTTCCGGCTTGAGTTGGCCCCACCTCGCAAAGGGGTCTGGGACGCTCGCGGTAGGTCGCCGTGAGGGGGCGATGCCAGCTGGCGTCCTCGAAAGAAGAGCTGTTCCTGCTGATCCGCCGGGACTCGGGGGACGACCAGATCCCGAGCCGAGGCAGTGGCTGGGTAGCCGTTGGCACCCTGAGCTTTGGCCGGCGGCCGCTACCCAAGCGAGTAGGCAGGACCGCCAGCCACGGCATTCGTCACCCTCCGCACGGCCGGAGTGAAGCACATCACGGCCGGCCTACGCCGCAACGCCAGCAACCCCGCCTTCCCCTCGCGCTCTTCGGCCTCGGATGAGTGCGAACCGGACATCACGCGACTACGTCGAAGCCCTGGCCCCCGGACCAGCGATGACAGGGACCACAGCTGCGGTGTCAGTCTGCTGAAGTATCCTTCCCGCCACCGCACATCGATGGGGAGGACCAAGAGAATTGAACGGCCTGTCTGCGTTCCCGCTGCCCTTTCATGCCTCCCGTTCCATAGCGTTCGCGACACCCCGAACGCTGCGGGAACTTCAGATGATGCAGTGCAGCGCCCACATTCGGGCGAAGCCGGGGTGGTTCGACAAGATGAACGATGCCGACATCGTCGCCAGGTGGACGCAAGAAGCGGTCGCCCAAGGCCTCACCGAAGCGCAGGTTCGGTACGTGCTTGCCGAACTCCTGCATTACGCCGCGCTGCGGGACGGACGAACCGGCGTCGAGGTGTCCGCCGTCGACGGGGTGTGGCAGTCGGACACGCTGGTCGACGACAAGCTCAGATCCCGGCTGCGCGAGGCGGTTCGGGTTCTGGAGCAGGTCCCCGAAGCAGAACAGGACTGGCATCCCGGATCCGACGGCCAGGTACTGGATCTGGTTCATCCCTCACTGTTCTGCCTGGTGAGAGAGGTGAGCGGTGCGCCCGAGAGGGCTTGGCGGAACCCAACGGACCGCTACTCGAAGTACGAATTCTCGGAGAAATTCCAGTGGCTACCCACGGACGTCGACGTCAGTGACGACGGCGATGTCGTCTTCCGTTCGTACGTCAACAACGTCCACCCCGAGACTCATCGCGAACTAGCCTCTGTCCTACCGGACTTGTTCGCGCGCTTGAGCCCGCTGTTGGAGAACGTGCTCACCGATTTGCGCCATCCGCGGCCCCTGCGGATCGAGGCCGATCCTTACGGGTGGTACGACTCGAAGCCGGAGTATCCGGACAGATCCTCCTACGGTGATGAGGGGGCCTACGCAGAAGCCATCGGTGCATGGGAAGAGGCCCAGGACGACTGGTGGGAAAATCGCCGCCCGGCCATCCCGGACGCCCCGGCCTTCACCCCGCCCGGGCTGCCCGATGAATCCGCCCGAGTCGACCTGCGCGGCCGCCGTCTCCAGGTCATCGTCAAGCTCGCCACCATTCATCTCACCCCGGACAAGCCCGAGTACCCCGGCGGTTCCTGGCATGTCGAGGGGATGATGAACGAGCGGATCGTCTCGACCGGCATCTACTACTGGGACAGCGAGAACATCACCGAAAGCCGGCTGAGTTTCCGGGCGGCACTCGACGACCCGAACTACGAACAGAACGACGACAACGGCCTGCGTGAGGTCTACGGCCTGGAGAACGAAGACGCACTGAACCAGATGCTGGGATCGACGTCGACCCCAGCGGGCCGCTGCCTGGCGTTCCCGAACATCCTGCAACACCGCGTCGGCGAATTCCGCCTCACGGACCCCACCCGCCCGGGATATCGCAAAATTCTCGCGTTCTTCCTGGTCGATCCGTCGGAAAAGATCGTCTCGACATCCGATGTGCCACCGCAACAACCATGGTCCGACACCTCGACCATGACGCTTGAACAGGCCAAGAACTACCGCGAACAACTCATGCAGGAACGCAAGTTCTTCGTCGACGAACACAACGAGCAGCTCTACGAACGAGAATTCTCCCTCTGCGAGCACTGAACCTCTTCTATCCTGAATACATGCAGGTCAGGAGGGTGTGGACGGCCTGGACGATGGTGCCGATGCGGCGGGTGGAGCATCTGCCCGCCGGAGCAGTCGCCAGGTTTTCAGCTGTGCGAAGGCACGTTCTCAAGGAGCCCTCAGCCGGGCGTGATCACGGTTGAGGGCTCCTGGTAGTGCTCGGGCTGTTCGTGGTGGTGGTAGTAGGGGGTGCGAACGGTGGCGCCAGCTCCCTGAGAGGCCAGGTCCGCGAGCACGAGGATCTGCCGGGTCAGGCACGCCTGGACGATGCCGTGGGCTCGTGCTGCCGTCAGGTCGTGGGTGCGCCCCGGTGTCGCACGCGAGAACCGGAGTGGGTTCCGTCCGGCCGTGCCATGACCATCAACAACCTCACCACCAACAACACACAACCTCACCACCAACAACACCCTCGGCGCACTGATCGGCTTCTCCTGCACCGCCGCAGTCCTCGCCCTCGCCAGACATGTCTCGCATCCGTGGCACCATAGTTGACTGCTGAATCGACCGGGGAACCCGAGTAACACTGGGGAAAATCGCTGATCCCCATCAGAGCAGCGCGACGGACAGTCGCTCAGGGTGCGCGGTCCACAGAATTTGAGCCAGAACCGGTACTCGTGAACAAAGCCAGCGCGCAAGTATCCAGGTCCACCGCCGGCTGGTGCGGGGAAGGTGGCGCACACTTCGAGGTGGGAGCATCGCAGGTGCTTCGGGGCCGTCGGCGTACTGGAGGACATTGACGTCTCCGTTGGTGTAGCTGCTGACGTAGACGGCGGCGCCGAGGTGGTCGCGCAGGCCGGTGAGGGTCTGTTGGAGGAGCTGGGCGCGCTTCCAGGGCCTTGAGGAGTGGCCGAGACACGTCTCGGGAGCGTGCTGAGCATCTGGCCTTCCGGTCACGGCTTGCACCTCCAACGACCGCACCCAGGCTCGAGCCACTGTCAACCGTGGCTGCCCGCGGCCGGGGCGAGGGCTCACCGACCGCCGAAAGGATGAGGCGGCTGCCGTCTTTTCGGACGGCACCCCGCCGTCCGGCGGATGCCCGGCGCTCTTCCTGGCGCGGAGGGTGGGGGCATGGACCACGACGCCTTCCCGCCCACCTTTCCCGACCGCCGCGTCTCCCACCCCGAAGAGAGCCCGTGCCGTGCGCGCCGCCGTCCCCGTGCGGCGAGAGCGGGTGTCTTCGGGGCGGCCCTGCTCGTGGCCGCGACGGGGGCGTTCCTGGCCCGTCCGGCGCACGCAACGCTGGACGGGCCGGCGCTCCGGGTCGACACGGACCGGAACGGTCGGCTCACCCCGGCCGACGACCCCGGCAAACACGCGTGGACCCGAGGGCGCGGTGCGCTGATGCTGCCCAATGTGGACGACGACCAGCGGCGCTGTCCCACCGTGGGCCGTGCGGGCGCGCGGCTGCCCGACGACCGCCTCGCCGCCTGCCGCGATGCCGCGGACACTGTCGTCAACGGGAAAGCCGATCTGGCCGACCTCGCCCCCGCGCGGATCACCGCCGACCCCGGTGCCGAGGCCGGAACCACGGCCACCGTCGCCGCAGACCCCGGCTCCCGGGACCATGTCGGGATCTTCGCCGAGCGTCACGGCCGGATGGTCCGGCTGGAGCCCGGGGACCGGCTGACCACCCGGGAACTGCGCCTCGGCGTCCGGCTGGGTGTCGAGGCACGGGACTTCGTGCGCGACCCGAAGCTGTGGAACGGCTTCGCCGACCTCGTCCTGAGGGTCGACCGCGGCGGTGCGACCACCGAGGACCGGGTGCGGCTCCGGGTCGCACCGCTGGTGTTCGCGAACGACTTGATGCCGCTGCGGCGCATGATGATGGCCGATCACACCACCAAGCCGGTCGATCTGGAGCGCGGCAAGCGCTACGACCCCTCCGTACAGCCACCGCCCGCGCAGCCCGGGGAAGCCGCGTTCCGCCGCGACCTGCGACGCGGCCTCGACCGAGCCGGACTGCCCGCCCCCCTGTACAACTACCCCACGGGCGGCGATGTCTGGATGCAGGACCTGTTCAAGACCGCCTACGCCTCCATTCCCGCCCCCGGAGGCCGGGAGCACCGCGTCACCGTCGTCGTGCGGTCCGCGGACGTGATGCCGGGCACGGCGACCCGTGCCTTCCCCCTCAGGGACGCCTCGCGCAGCGCGTTCCCACTGCTCCGCGGCCCCGGTACGGGAGTGCTCCAGCAGTACGACCCCCGACGCGTCGGCAGCGACGACAGCCAGTATTACGGCTCCTTCAGCTCCACCGGGAACTTCGGCACCCTCCCGCCCTACACCTGGCGTGGCCATCGTTACCCGGTCGGGCGGATGGTCTACGGCGGGAACGGAGGCATGGAGTCCCCGGACCCGTCGTTCCTCCGGATGCTCGCCGCGCAGGGATACCAGCGGCCGATAGCGCTGGACACCAGTTGGCTGGGGGTCGGCCACATCGACGAGTTCCTGTCCTTCGTCCCGGCGCGGAACGCCCGTGGCTGGGTGGCCGTCGTCGCCGACCCCGGCCTCGGCCGGAAACTGCTGAGCGACCTCGCGAAACACGGTCAGGGCGGCCGACCGCTGATCCGCGGTATCGCCCCGAAGGACACCGAGGACCCCGGACTGACGATCGCCGGCGCGCTGCGCAAGCCCTCCCTGACCCGTGGCACCGAGATCGCCCGGCACGGCATCGACGCCGCGCTGCGCACTCTGCGCAAGCGCGCCGGACTGACGGAGCACGACATCGTGCGTGTCCCCGCCGTGTTCAACGTGATCGACGTGCCTGCCGGATATCCGCGGCACGACGTGGTCGCCAACTACCTGCCCGGCGTGGCCAATGGCGTCGGCACCGGCACCGGCGTCTATATGGCGCCGCGCCAGCACGCCCCGCGAGCGGGTGGCCGCGACGTCTTTGAGCGGGCTGCCGAGAAGGCGCTGAGCCGGAGCGGTACCCGGATCGCGTGGGTGGAGGACTGGGACTACGCGCACCACCGCGGCACGGTCGGCGGAGAAGTGCACTGCGCGACCAACGCGTTGCGCAGCCTCTCCGGAACCCGGCCGTGGTGGACGGAGCGGGACTGAGCCCGGCCCCGGGCCGCCGCTGGACCCCACTGCCGGGTCTCATAGGGTCGGCATTCATGAGCGACCGATACCTGTCCGGCATGCGCATCCTTGGTGGATTACTGCTCCTGGGCGTGGCTGCCGCCGCCTGGGTGACCGCGCCCGCCGCGGGCCTCGCCATCGTCGCTGTGGGACTGCTGACGACCGGTGCGGCACTGGCGACAGCGGTCCGCCTGCCACGGCGCCGGTCGGCCCGCCGGTGGACGGGGCCGGCCGCCGCCACGGCCTCTGTGGTGGTGACGGCCTGCTATCGGGGCCCGGCCGTCAACGCCACGGGGTGGTGGTGGGTGCTGGAGACGCTCGCCCTGCTCGCGCTCCTGGTGCCGACGGTTCGCCGGACGAGGGGCAGGGGCAGGACGGCGGTGTCCGCCTTCGTGCAGGTTGCCGCGATCGCAGTACTGCCGGTGCGGATCGGCCCGCATCTGACCCCGCCCGCGGATCCGGCGGAGACCGCGGTGCTGTGCCTGCTCTGCTCCCTGCTGGCGGCAGGCGCCGCCGCGTCCGGCTGCTATCTGCGCGGTGTGGACTCCAGAAGGCGCCGGGCCATCGCCGCACACCGCCGTGAACACCGTCTCGAAGTCGCCCGCGATCTGCACGACTTCGCCTCGCACGACGTCATGGGGGTGGTGGTCCTCGTGCAGGCAGCACAGCTCCTGGCCCGGGAAGACCCCGCGCGGGCAGTCGAGCTGCTGCCGCGGATCGAGGAGGCGGGCATGCAGGCACTGGCCGCGATGGACCGTACGGTGCGGACGCTCAACGGCGACGGCGACGGCGACGGCGACGGCGACGGCGACGGCGACGGCGAGGGAGAGGGAGAGGGAGAGGGCGACGGAGAGAGGAGCAGGGAGGGACGCGGCGTCGGGGACCGGGGCCGGGCAGCCGAAGCGGCACCGGCGGGCGGCCTGCCCGCCTCGCCCCCTGGGGGGCCACCCCGTCCCGACCTCCCTGAGCGCCCTCGCCACCGGCGGCGGGATCTGTCCGAACTTCCCGAGCTGGTCGCCCGGTTCACCCGAACCGGGACCGTCCCTGCCCGTCTCGACGTGGCCGTCGGCGCGCTGGACGAGCTGCCCCGGGAGGTCAGTGCCCTCGGCTACCGCATGGTGGTGGAGTCGCTCACCAATGTGCGTCGCCACGCACCCGCCGCCACCGACGTCGACATCGCCGCCGGCCGCGTGCGGTACCGGGGCGGTGCCGCGCTCCGCCTCACCGTCACCGACACGACCGGGGCCGCGTCTGCCGCCCGGACCTCACCGTCTCCGGGGCGCGTGGGCGGGGGCGAGGGCCTGGCCGGTCTCACCGAACGGGCCGAAGCCCTCGGCGGCTCGCTGGCCGCGGGGCCGCACGGGACCGCCGGCTGGCAGGTCACGGCCACGCTTCCGCTGCCTGACAGCGCGCCACCGACGACGGACCCGCACGAGCGAACGAGCCTCGCGCGGTACGCGGCACCCGAGGGGACGCCGGCATGATCACTCCTGGCACCATCCGGATCCTGCTGGCGGACGACCAGGCGAGTATCCGCAACGGATTCCGTCTCATCCTGGACGCCCAGCCCGACATGACCGTGATCGCCGAGGCGGCCGACGGCGTCAACGCCCTCGACACCGCCCGGCGCCTGCGCCCCGACGTGGTGCTCGCGGACATCCGGATGCCGCACCTCGACGGCCTGGAGCTGACCCGGCGGCTGGCCGGGGCCGATGCGGACCCACCCCTGCGGGTCATCGTGGTCACCACCTTCGACCTCGATGCCTACGTACACGCCGCCCTCCGCGATGGAGCCTCGGGCTTCCTGCTCAAACGCTCCGGTCCCACGCTCCTGGTCGAGGCGGTGCGCGCGGCGATGTCCGGTGACGCGCTCATCAGCCCGCAGATCACCGCGCGCATGCTGCACCGGCTCGCCCCGCCCGCGACCCGGGCGGGGTGCCCACCCACCGAGGCGTTGACGCCGCGTGAGGAAGAGGTCGCGGTACTCGTCGCCGGGGGACTGTCGAACACGGAGATCGGCGAGGAACTGTTCATCTCCCTCGCCACCGTCAAGTCCCATGTCGCCAACCTCCAGCGGAAGCTGGCAGTCCGCAACAGAGTGGGCGTCGCCGCCTGGGCATGGCAGTCCGGCCTGGCTCCGGCCGATCAGCTCTGAAACCGGGCCGCCGCCCGACGGTCGCCGACCACCACCCTCCCGGTACCACTCGTCTGCCCTTCGCTCTCGATCTCGACGGGCACTACGCCCGGTTGCTCATGGACGTCCTTGCCGACGGGCTTGCCGGGCCGGGGCGAGAACGCTGAGCGGTGCGGGCGGATCGGCCCCGGCCGGTGGGTCTGCCGGAGCTGACCCCGGCCGTGCGCTTCAGAGGTCGTCCGGTGCGTTGTCGCCGAAGAGATAGGTGCGGCCGCCGGTGCGGACGGGGCGTCCGGTTGGCAGAGCGGCGGGCAAGGCGTCCGGGAGGGGCACGTGCGACCAGTCCACCTCGGCCGTCCAGTCGGAGGTCTTGCGCAGGCCGGGCTTCACCTTCCGTACGGCGACCGGATCGCCGGGGACATGGACCTCAACCGAGATGTCCTCGTCGGGCGCCGGGTCGAAGTCCGGGGACTCCGGATCCCAGTAATCCCGGAGCTCCTCAGGGCTCAGCTCGTCGAACTCGGCCTCCCAGGGGTACTCCCGGACCCACGTGTCAACGGTCCGGCGGACATCCGCCGGGTCATTGAACAGCCAGGCACACTCCCGCCGGTCGCCGCTGTTGTTGACCATGCTGTCGTGGCGGAGGAGGAAGAACGCGTGGGGGTGCTGGGAGGCGGGCGGCGACGTGAGGGGTGCCGGCGGCCGGGCGCCGAGGTCGGTCAGCCAGGTGGCGGCGACGGTATCGGTGGGGTCCAGGCGGAGCGCCGTACGGAGGGCGGCGAGGGCCGCGGCGTCGTCGCCGAGGACCGCTCGCGCCAGGCCGAGGGCGACGGCGGCCAGGTTGTCGGACGGGCTGAGGTCCAGCGCGCGTCGGGCGGCGCGGGCGGCGTCCTCGGCCAGTGCGCGGCCTCGGGACTCCTCCTCGGGCAGGGCGACGGGCAGCTCTTCCTGCTCCCACCACGTCCCGTACCGGCTGGTGCGTAGGTGCGCGTGCAGCTTCGTGGCCGTCCGAACTGCCAGGCACAGTGCTGCCGTTGAGTCGTCGGACGTGTCCCCCGTGTAGGGCGTCATTCGGCGGATCCTAGCGGGGCCGGTGGTGCGCCGACGGGCCGCCGTCTGCACGCGCGGCGGCGAAAGAGGGTGACGGCTCACGCTGCCTCCCGGCAAGATCCCGGCATGTCTACCGAAGTGAGCGGGACAACGTCCGCTGGTGGCGGACGTATCCGCACGCCGGCATGACGCCCACCGGAGACCTGATCGTCGGCATCCTCTACCAGCGGAAGCCGATGTCAGACCCCTGCGCAAGGATCAGCCCATGACGACTGCCGCATCTGCTCTTTCGCCGACCGACCGCGCCGCCTACGACCGTGCGGTCGAGGAGGCCCTCGCCGCGAGCGCGGCGTATTACGGAGACGGGAACACCCCTCTCGACGACGCTTCCTACGATGTCCTCGCCCGCGGCATCGCCGCCTACGAGCAGGCGCACCCCGACCACGTCCGGGCCGATTCGCCCACCGGGAAGGTCGGCGGCGGCATGGCTCCGGTGGGCGATGTGGTGCACACCGTGGCCATGCTCTCCCTCGACAACGTCTTCGACGCCGAGGGCCTGGTGAAGTGGGACGCGTCCCTGGCCCGCCGGATCGACCACCCGGTGGAGGGCGGCTACGCGGTGGAGCCGAAGCTGGACGGGGCCGCGATGGCGGCGCGCTACCGCGAGGGACGCCTCGTGCAGCTCGTCGGACGCGGAAACGGCACGCATGGTGAGGACCTCAGCCATGCGATCGGCTCGATCGTCGGCCTTCCCACCCAGGTGCCCGGCGGCGCCACCGTGGAGATCCGTGGTGAGGTGCTGCTGACCCGAGAGCAGTTCGAGAAGGCGAACGAGATACGCGCCGCGCACAGCGCGAAGGTCTTCTCCAACCCGCGCAACGGCACGGCCGGAACCCTGCGGGCCAAGGACCGGCCGTACACCATCGAAACCACCTTCTTCGCCTACGGGGCGGTGGAGCTGGACGGCGTCGGCTTCCTCACCGGCACCAGCCATGAGGCCGTCATGGGCCAGGTCGCCGCCCTGGGTGTGCAGACCACCGCCGCCACCGACATCGGGCTGCGCGTGTACGCCACCCCGGCCGAGGCGCAGGCCCGCGTCGAGGAGATACAGCAGCTGCGCGCCGAGTTGCCGTTCGGGATCGACGGGGTGGTCATCAAGGCCAACGCCCACGCCGAGCAGCAGGCCGCCGGTTCCGGCACGCGTCACCCGCACTGGGCCATCGCCTACAAGCTGCCGCCCGTGGAGGCGCAGACCAAGCTCCTCGCGGTCGAGTGGAACATAGGCCGCACCGGGCACATCGCCCCGCGCGCCGTCCTGGAGCCGGTGGAGGTCGACGGCAGCACCGTCACCTACGCGACGCTGCACAACCCCGCCTTCATCCGCAACAGCGGCCTGAAGGTGGGCGACACCGTCCTGCTCTACAAGGCAGGCGACATCATCCCGCGCGTCGAAGCGCCCGTGGTGGCGCTGCGTACGGGCGAGGAGAGCGACATCGTCCTGCCCGAGGCGTGCCCGGGATGCGGCGGGGATATCGACAAGTCCGGCGAACGATGGGAGTGCGCGGGCGGGGCGAGTGGCGGGTGCGGGAAATTGCCGTCCTTGAAGTACGCCGTGGGCCGGGACCAGCTCGACATCGACGGTCTGGGTGTGACCTATCTGGAGGCTCTCGTCGAGGCCGGTCTGGTCGACGACGTCGCCGATCTGTTCTTCCTCACCCGGGAGCAGCTCGCCGAGGCGACCGGAAGCGACAAGCGCGCCGACTCGCTGCTGGTCCGGCTCGCCGAGGCGAAGGAGCAGCCGTTGAACAGGGTGTTCTGCGCGCTGGGTGTGGTGCGGACCGGCCGGACGCTCTCGCGGGAGATCGCCCGTCACTTCGGCACGATGGACGCCATCCGGGCTGCCACGCCGGATGAGCTGACGGAGGTCAAGAAGCTTCCGGGGGCCAACGCCCCGAAGATCGCGGCTCACATCGCCACACTGGGCCCGGTCATCGACAAGTTGGCCGAGGCCGGGGTGAACATGGTCGAGCCCACCGCCGACGAAGCGGACACGGGAAGCAAGCCGCTGGCGGGCGAGGCGGTCGTCGTCACGGGTGGCATGCACGGGCCGCTGGCCGGCCGCAACCGCAACGAGATGAACGAGCTCATCGAGCGCGCGGGCGGGACGGTCTCCAGCAGCGTGTCGAAGAAGACGACCATCCTCGTCGCGGGCGAGGGAGCCGGGTCCAAGCTGGCCAAGGCCGAGCAGCTCGGCACGAGAGTGCTCACGGAGGACGAGTTCGCCGCGCTGGTCGCCGACTACCTCGCCTGATCCATCCTTTTGCCGCGGGCGGGGCGGCCCACGAGCCGCCGCGCCGCGCACCGGCCGGCAGCTGTTCGGTGTGCACGGAGCAGCGCACCAGCCGCACTCACGGGGTACTTGACCTCCGGAGCGGAGCAGGGGACGTGCCTGCCCTCATCGACGGGGCTACCGGGCAGACGACGGGACACACCGTGTCGTGCCCGTCCGGTCAGCCGATGCTGCCCGGCCGTACCTGGCATCAGCGGGTCCCGCAGCGTATTCAGAAGGAGTCGGCGAACCCACAGCAACGGGAGAATCCCTTGCACGATCACGAGAACGTCAAAGACTCCAGGGCCGACAGCGCCCGTACCCCGGCCCGCAAGCCGGTCCCGCCCGCACAGCTGCGCGGTCTGCCGGGTTTGCAGGCCACGGCCGGCAATGCCGCCGCCGTACAGATGCTCCGCCAGGGCGGCCACGCCTGGGCCCAGGACCGGCACGAGCGCGACCCCGGCCACCAGCAGACCGAACCCGCCACGCCCGCGGTGCAGCGCTCCGCCGTCCACGACGTCCTCCGCACGCCCGGACGGCTCCTCGACGACGCCACCCGCACCGACATGGAGAACCGGCTCGGCGCGGACTTCTCCGACGTCCGCATCCACGACGGCAGCGCCGCGAAGGCTTCCACCGCCGAAGTCGGCGCCCGCGCCTACACCGCAGGCAACCACGTCGTCATCGGCGAGGGCGGGAGCGACCGCCATACGCTCGCGCATGAACTGACCCACGTCATCCAGCAGCGGCAAGGCCCGGTCGCCGGCACCGACAACGGCGCCGGCCTCAAAGTGTCCGATCCGTCGGACCGGTTCGAGCGGGAGGCGGAGGCGACGGCGAAACGGGTCATGAGCGAGGCGCCCGCGCCGGTCCAGCGCTCCGCCACCGACACCGGCGGACATCCACACACCGCACCGGCGGGCACTGCCCTGGACTCCCCGCCCGTACAGAGGGTCAGCAACGGGAAGAAGAGGCAGGAGCGGAAGAGACAGCGGCAGGAGCGCGAGCTCGGCGCGGAACTGCGTGGTGTGGAGGCCGATGGCGCGGCGGTCGGCAGCACGGAATTCGAGGAATTCGGGAACACTCACCGTAACCCCACGGTGAACCCCGATGCTTCGGGAGAAGAGGCCGGGGTCCACATGGCAG
Source organism: Streptomyces sp. NPDC053427 (assembly GCF_044544985.1). Lineage (NCBI taxonomy): Bacteria > Bacillati > Actinomycetota > Actinomycetes > Kitasatosporales > Streptomycetaceae > Streptomyces > Streptomyces sp. NPDC053427. The sequence goes on from NZ_JBITYA010000001.1 coordinate 1,076,582, forward strand.
GCGCGCGCGTGGAGGACGCGCCCATCGTGGACCGGTTCCGGCACGCCTTCAATCAGCTGGAGAGCTGGTGTACGCATCTGCGCCAGGAAAGCCCCGAGACGTACGAGGCCGCGTCAAAGAAGTACGACCTGGAAATGCGGCACCGCTTCACCAAGGAGATCAAGGCGCGGACCAAGCAGTACAAGGCTGCGTTCCGCGACCTGAACAACGACCTGTACGCCATGGAGGCCGAGAAGGTCCATTTCGAAGAGTTCGTGGAGGAGCGGGCCGACGAACTTCGCGATCAGCTCAATCAGTTGAGCCAAGCTCACGCTCGACCTGGCGCGGGGACCCGTGAGATCCACGACTCGGTCACCGAGGACACCTGGCGGAAAATCTGGCACGAGCGCATCACGCAGGTGAACATTGTGATCGGGAGCATCTGGCCCGAGTACCAGAAGGCACTCGACGCATGGGTGGAGAAGAACTCCCGGATTCGGAACAAACAGCCGGTGGGGAAGCTGGAGTACATCGGAAGTCTTGCCAAGGGATACAAAGGACCCCCGAAACAGCATGTCCGCTACATCCCCGAGGACTTCGACGTGGACGCCAATCTCCACGCCCCGGCCCTCGCCGAATACGCGCAGCGCGTGGACAAGCTGACCCCGGACCGGGAACGGATCTTTGGGCGCCATACGAGCATCAAGCCGTTGATCGCCTTCGCGGACCGGGTGCAGAAGGAACTCGTCAGCCGTATCGACGGTATCGCGGATGACCCCAACGACCTCTTCGACGTGGCCATTCACGCGCCCGAGACGGTCCTTCAGAAGGAAGAGCGGGAACTCAACGAGTCACTGTATGCGGTACGGGCCAAGGGCGGCCGACACTTCAGCGAGCTCGTCGGGCAACTGAGAAGTGCCGGACTGATTCCCAAGGAAGACGATGTTCCGGCCGCCTTGCCGCCCGAACTGCGCGGAAAGCAGAAGGCACAGCTCAAGAAAGTGGTGGAGGAGTGGGCCCAAGGCAAGCCATTCCGGGAAAACTCGAGTTTCGCGGCGCTGGCACGGAGCCTGTGAGTCACCTCGACGATCACGGCCCAAGGCCTGCCACGCCCACCCACGCCCGCGAAGTGAAGCAGCGTCACCCCGCGCCGGTGCGAGATCGTTGTGCGACCCCTCGAACGGCAGCGGCAATACCGGCTCGGCCGGGATATTGCTGCGCATGCCGATTGAGGAGGACATGTGTCGAGCGCGTGAATGGCTCATCCCCGCCCGCGACCTCGTCCGCATCGCGAAACTGCGGTGGCGCATCGAGCACGACTACCGCGAGCTGAAGACCGCCCTCGGGCTCGACCACTTCGAAGGCCGTTCGTGCACCGGCCGGCACCGATACGTCACCTTCGTCACCGCCGCCCACCTGTTCCTGCCACCAACCCACCACCCCATGGCAGCCCTACGACACCGCCTAACAAAGCACTACCAGGCGGACCCCGATCACCTGCGCGGCGCGCATTCATCGTCCGAACGCCCAGCACATGGCTGGGAGTTGACGGTTTTGACGAATGCTCAGGATGTCCTCAAATCGAACGGGTGGGACTTGCTCTTGTGCACCGAATGAGTGACTCTACGTGCAACTTCTCGTACAGTGCGCGATCTGAGTCATGGGGGAGATCAGGGTGGCTGACGAATCCGACTTCATCATCCAGCCGGCCAAGGGTCCGGGCACCGGTGGGCCGGTCGGCGGGCCGCCGCCCGCAGCTGGTGTGCCACCGCGTCCGGTCGGGCCACCGCCAGGCGTTGCCGGGCCCGGGGCCGGTTCCGGAGCATCGGGGCCGGGCGGGCTGCTTCGGACGCTGCAGCCGAAGCGCCGGGCGCCGGGATCCGGTACGGCCTTCCTGCCTCAGCAAGCGGGTACGCAGCCGCGGCCGGATGCTTCACGGGGTGAAGGCAGGCGCGGCCTCACCGGGCTGCTCCGCCACTGGCCGCTGCTCGTTGCTGCGGTCGTGCCCTGCCTGATTTTGGCCGGCATCGGATGGTGGCTATGGCCGGAGCAGCCGCCCGTCGGGCCGCCGCACATCGCAGCGGGCACCGTCCAAGCGGACCTCCTCAGCCCTGACAGCGTCAGCCGGGTGGCAGGGACGACGCTGGTCGCCGGCGCCCAGTCGGACCGGCCCGGCGCCGCGCTCAAGGTGTCGCCGTCGGCGTGCGCCGTCGCGGCGGGTCCGACGACCCAGTCGGTATACGGGGATGGCTGGAACGCGTTCCTGTCGGCTACCTATCGGGACTCCGCTGCCACCGGCTCCTACACCGTGAACCAGGTGATCGGCGTGTACCCGGACAGCAAGGAAGCCGGCGCCGCCTTCTCGACCCTCACCAAGGGCCTGTCCAAGTGCCCGTCCTCGACGCGTACCGACCAGGCCGGCCGTACCTCGAAGTGGACATACAAGGCGAACCCCGCCACGGAGGTCGCCGTGGCGTGGACGGCGGCGCAGGACGCCGCCGCGAACTGGTCCTGCGCCCACCAGGCCCGAGTGAACGGCACGAGCCTCATCCAGGTCTCGGTGTGCCAGGCCGGTGACGGCCAGGCGACCGCCTCGAAGCTCACCGACAACCTCGCCAAGAAGGTGAGCCGATGACCGCGAACCCGCTCAAGCCTCCTACTCGCCGCCGAGGCATACTGCGGCGCTTCCTCTTGCTGGTGCTGGTGGCGCTCCTGCCGGTCGTCGGCACAGCAGCCCCGGCCACCGCAGCCATGGCGCCGACGGGCACCGTCGCACCACTCGTTCCCTCCGGAAACGTCTCGGCCGCTTCGGCGACTCTCGTGCGGGAAGTCGAGGAATTCAACCGTCGCGAGGCGGAGTTCGCGGTGCAGGCGAAGGCGGTGGTCGCCGAGGCGGAGCGGCTCACCAAGAAGGCCGCGGCCCTGCGCGCCGCCACGTCGAGGCTCAACTCCAAAAGCACTTCCGTGAACCAGAAGGCTGGCAACTTCAACTCACGTGCGGCATCCCTGAATGCGAGGACCAGGGCCCACAACAGCAAGCCGCACACCTTCCGGATGCCCGCGCAGGCCGCCGCGGCCGCCGCCTACGATGCCGAGGCGAGCCAGCTGAGAGCCGAGCAGGCCCAGCTGCGGAGCATGCAGAGCAGCCTGCAGAGCGAGCAGAGCCAGCTCAGGCAGGAAGAGTCCGAACTCAGCTCTCAGAAGTCCCAGCTCACCGCCGACACCTCGGCGCACGACGCGAAGGCCGCCGCACTCCGGAGCAAGGAACAGCAACTACAGGCCCTGGGGCAGCGGTTGCTCCAGGAGATGGCCCAGGCCGTGCAGAGTTTCGACGCCAATCCGCCGGACCCGGTGGCGACGATGGACCAGGGCGGCGACGCCGCCAGCCCGCCGCAGTACCGCGACCAGGCGCAGAGCCAGGAAGCCGGCCTCGCCGATAGTCCGTCCGGGCAGCCGCAGGCCTCCGCTCTGAAGGCGTACGCCCAGCGGACCGGCACCACCGTGGACATGCACCCGGGTACGGCATATCTGACGCCTGAAGCGATTCGGCAGCTCCCGGCGTCGCAGGCAGCGCAGCTCGGCAGCCCGTCCACCACGTACGACGGTCTGGTCCGCAAGCCCAACGGGCGTTACAAGGCCCTCCGGGTGCAGGCGCCGGGGGCTACCGCAAGCCCGGGACAGAAGGCCTTCGAAAGGGCTTTGACGAAAAAGGGTCGGCTCGTCGCCTACAAGCAGGAGGTGGAGCTCATCATCGACGAGCTCCAGGATGTTCCGGCACCGGGGGCCTCGGACCCCGGGCCTGGTACACCGCCGCCTCGGCGGAACGACAAGGCCGCCTGCCTCACCCAGAAGCCGGGCACGGCGAGGACCAGCGGCACCGGGTGGATCTCGAACACCAGCAAGGGCATTAAACGTCGCAACCTGACCGTGCCCAGCCGTCCCAGCACCCGGGCCGCCACCGCGGAGGCGTGCCTGACGGACCCCCTGCAGAAGGGGACCGAGCCTGGTGGCGCCAACATCGCCGGCTGGGGGGACGCTCGGAAGATGTATCCCAATGGCAACCTGGCCCGGTGCCATCTGATTGCCAACGTCCTCGGCGGACTCGGCGAAGGGAAGCCGAACTGGTCGAACCTCGTCCCGTGCTGGCAAATCGGACTGAACATCAAAGGGGTGAGCATGCGGCACTACGAGATGGCGGTCCAGTCGGCGGTGGAAGGCCTGCCCAAGAACGCCGCCGTCCATTACGTGGTGACTCCCTTCTACCGGACCGACAAGAGCACCATCCCGGAGGGTGTCACCATGAGCGCCGAGGTTCAGCTGCCCAACGGGGCCTCGTGGCCCGTCTTCAACGAGGTGAGCCTGCTGAACGTCCCCTACGACGGCGGGCCCAACCTGGGGAACTGAGCCCGGTCCGAGGCACGAGAGAGTCCGGTACCCCTGGAGTTCGGCATGACCCGTACCACCCCGCCACGGCCGGCCGACGTCGCTGCCGTCTTCCCACGGCTGCGCCCGTTGGCCCGGACGGCGACCCGGCTGCACCCGCGGCCCGGTTCGCCGTCCCGCCAGGACAGCTCGGTCGGGGGCCCGCTCCTGTGGCCTTCGGCCGAGCCGTGGCCGCACTGCGAGGGCACGCACTGGGCGCCGGATGTGCTTCCGGCGACTTCACCGGCGGATGTCAGGCTGCTGCGCGAGATCCGGTCAGCAGCCACAAGCCGGCCCCCGGAGGACCGCTTCTACACTCCAGATGAACGCGCCGTGGTGGAACGGATCAACGCCGGCCACCCGTGTCCGGCGGGTCCGGTCGCGTTGCTGCCCGTGGCCCAGCTGTACGTCCGTGAGGTGCCTGACCTGCGCCCGCCCGAAGGGGCGGACCTGCTCCAGGTGCTGTGGTGCCCGTTCGACCACCCGGGGGAGATCATGCCCAGAACCGAGCTGTTCTGGCGGTCCGCCGCCGCGATCGGCGGTGTCCTCACCACGCCGCCGGAGCCCGCCGCGATGCAGCACAGAGGCTACCTGCCGGAACCATGCCTGCTCTTCCCCGAGCAAGTCACCGAGTACCCGCTGACCGTCGAGCTGGAGCCGGACCTGTGCGAGGAGATCGAGGCATGGAGTGTCCGGCAGAAGGCGGGGGCGCTGCCGGGCAGCGCCTATGAGGGGATGGAGGAGATGTACTACGACAGGGAGTTGGCCGTCTCCCCGGGCTGGAAGGTCGGCGGCTGGGCGCCCTGGAGCTTCACCGATCCCACCACCCAGCACTGCCGTGTCTGCGACAGCCCGATGGAGCCGATGTTGACCATCGCGTCGAGGGAACACAAGACCGGCATCGCCAGCTGGACGCCCCTTGAAGACCAGGCGGCGGCCGCCTCGTCCCCGGATGCCGTCCTTCCGGATCCGACGACCCCGACCCAGGTCACCATCGGCGACGCTTACCACCAGCAGATCTACGCCTGCCCCACGTCTCCGGAGCACCCGCACACCGCCCTGGTGCAGTAGCCGTCGCCGTACGGTACCGATGGGTTGCCGCACGAGTGCGACAGCCTGGCGCTGGGCCCCGAAGGCGCGATGAAGGGCTACCGCGTCGCCGCGAAGCTGGTGAACGAACTGGTCGAGGCCGTCGATGAGAAGCAGCTCAACCAGACCATCGCCCGCGACGGCCGCGTCGATCTCCTCTGCATCGACAAACTCGGCTACATGGAACTCGGCCGCAAAGGCGCCGAACTCCACTTCCCGTGCCGGTGGCCTGCCCCCTTGGCTGCCGCGCCGCAGCCGGTGGCCCCGTAGGTCCGCCGGAACAGGAATCACTGCGCGGATGCCGCGCTTGCGCAGGTGCTCGCGGATAGCGCGTGAGGAGTACGCCTTGTCGGCCAGGACTACGTCCGGCCTGGTCCAAGGCCGCCCTCGTGGATGTGGGACACGAAGTTGGGCCATCACGTCCGGGAATGCCGGTGCGTCACCGGTCTGGCCAGCGGTGAGAACGAAGGCCAGGGGCCGGCACTGGGTATCGGATGCGAGACGGATCTTTGTGGTCAGTCCTCCACGGGACCGGCCGATGGCATGGTCGTGCGGTTCGCCGGCCGGGGCTGTTGTGGGTACGGCAACGCCCCCGCCGGCTGGGTGCCGTGCGGGAGCGTGATCCTGCGGGGTGGTCAGCCGCGGTAGGTGCCGTCGGGGTCGGCGTAGTCGGCGTAATCGCAGAAGTCGCAGTCGGCGATCTCCATGCGGCCGGCGAAGTCGACGAGTTCGGACAGGACGATACGGAAGGCCCGTCCCCGATCTTCCTGTTCTTCCGACCGGTCGATCGCCAAAACCGGGTACTCCGAGGAGGCAAGGGCGCTCTTGTCCACGACCAGGAGCATGCCGTATTCCTCGCCTGTGCCCTCGGCGGAGAGTTCCAGGAGCTGCTCGGCTGTCAGGTTGGCGTAGGCGGGATCGTCGATGACGGCGAAGGCGATGCCGTCTTCGTCATCAGGGGGGTCGTCAAGGACTTTGACGCCGGGCAGGGGGTTTTCTTCCTCATTGTCCCTGAAGTGGGAGATGAAGGTTTCCCAGGCTGCCTGGTCGGCGTAGTCGGTTCGTATGAGGGGGGTCAGTTCTTCCAGGCCGACCGGTATCGCGAGTGGCATGTCTGCGCCTTCCTCTTTCAGGGGTCTCGGACTTCATGAAGTACACGCCACTGACACGCTCAGGGCGGTTGGACGGTTTCTTTCGGATCAACGGGCGGACCAGAGGAAGATGTCCGCGATGTGGAGTGCGGCCAGGTAACAGCACGGGTGTGGCTTCCCGACCGACAGTGCAACGTCGGCCTACTCGATAACCAGAAGTCGATCACTCGGGAAGGTACGCCTTTCACGTCCAGACCGAGGCCGATCCACAGGTCATGAGCATTGCTCGCCGTCTCTCGCTGTCTCTCGTCGGCCGAGGCGTTACGGGAAGATCAGCCTTACTCTTGTCCTGATCAGTTCCGGCTCACGGTTCTCTGCCGCGCAGGAGAACGCTTCTCGTACGGCGCGTAGCCTTGACCCACGGCGCGGAAATTCCACTTCCCGCGGTAGCGATTCAGCTCGCCGGGAAGCATGGCTGACGCGGTGGCCGTCTCCTCGGAGATGTTGTAGCGAGCGATCTCCTGGCCGTCGGGAGTGGCGATGCGGGTGTAGGCGTTGCGGACACTTTGCAGCGCCCTTGGTCAGTGGTGGTTGGGGTTCAGCAGCGTGGCGGCCGCGGCGACGCAGGCCGCGGACGCTTCCTTGGTCGCATGCCGCAGGGCGTCCAGCTCGGTGCGGCCGGTGGCGTTGCGCAGCGCGTACGTGGCATCTGCGGCCTGCTGGGCGGGGCCGGCCAAGTCGGGGACCAGGACCTGGAGGCGGACGTGGGGCGCGGTGATCGCCGCCCGGGTGTCGTGGGACCTGGTCTGAGCCTCCAGCTGGTGCTCGGTGCCTGCCGCGGTCAGGGCCAGACGCTCCCGGTGGAACATCGCCGAGCGGTGCACGTCCAGAGCGGCCGCGAAGTCGGTGACGGCGCCGAGCTGGTCCTGGCGGTGGCTGTCGGCGCGCTGCTCGGCACGTGCGGTACGTACCGAGCGGTGCTGGAGGAGTCCGGCGGTCAGGGCACCAGCGAGGGTGCCGAGTACCGCAACGATCGAAGGCCACACGGGTGTCGGGGCCTCTCGGGTAGTCAGTTCGGGTGGGGCCAGTGGAGGGCGAGGCCGGCGTATTCGCGGGCATCGGCGGCGTACCGGCGGTGCTTTTCGGTGCTGTCCCGGTGTTCGTCGGCGAGGGCCGGTTCACGGCATCGGCACCGAAGTGCAGGTCATCGCCCCCTGCCCCGTCTACGGCAGGTACGGCGTGGTCGTCGGATACGGCGGCGGCGCCGAGTACCAGGTCGACATGAACGCCGTAGAGCGCAACTGCTTCGACCACGCCGAGTGCATCGCCGGATGGCACGGCATCAGCCTGCGACGTGTCGACGGCGACGATGGCCCGGACGACGTGCTGCCTACGCCGGCGGACCCGGGCGCCGGCGGCCTCCGTTGCCGGACTGTGCGACGGCCAGGTTCGAGGATGCGGTTGGGGGCAGGTCGGCGGCGAGCACGCGTTAGCGTGGCGGAATGCTGGAACGTCTGGAGATCGAGAGCTTTCTGGTGCTCGCCAAGGAACTGCACTTCGGCCGCACCGCCGAACGCGTCGGAGTGTCGCGGGCTCGCGTCAGCCAGACCATCCTGCGACTGGAACGCCGCGTCGGCGCCCCGCTGTTCGACCGCACCAGCCGCCGGGTCCGCCTCACCCCGCTCGGGCGACGCCTCTACGAGGACGTGGCGGCCGGGCACCAGCGCATACAGCAGGGCCTGGCCCGCGCCCAGGCCGAGGCGAAGGGCGTGGAGGGGGTGCTGCCGGTCGGCTATCTCGGCAGCGCGGCGGGCGAGTTCGTGATGGACGTGACCGCGGTCCTCACCCGCCGCCACCCCGGCACGGACGTACAGATCCACGAAACGCAGATCAAAGACATGTTCGGACCGCTGCGCGGCGGCCAAGTCGACGTCCTGGTAACGCAGTTCCCGGTGGCGGAGCCCGATCTGGTGCGCGGCCCCGTGGTGCTCCGCGTGCCGCGCATGCTGGCCGTGCCCGCCCGGCACCCCCTCGCGCGGCAGGACAGTGTGTCCCTCGACGACCTCGCCCGTGACCACGTGTTCGCCTGCCTGGGCGACGTACCGGACTACTGGCAGGAGCACCTTGCACCCACCCGCACCCCGGCCGGGCACCCGGTCCGGCGCGGCCGGGGTGCGGCCACGCTCCAGGAGACGCTCGCCATGGTCGGCGCGGGTCAGGGAATCTCCCCCGTCGGCGCCGACGTCGCCCGCACCTTCACACCGCGCGGCGTCGTCTACCGGCCCTTCCGGGATGCCGAGCCACTGGAGTACGGCCTGGTCTGGCGCATGTCCGGGGCGACGGCCCGGGTGCGGGCCTTCACCGCAGCGGCCACGGAGCTCGCGCCCACGCCCTCTGATCGGTAAGCAGGGCTTACCGATCGGTTCCCAGACAGGAGCTGATCCCGGCCCCCGCGGCGGCGAGCCTTGAGCCATGACTCACGATCTTTCCGCCCCGCCGACCTCAGAGTCGGCGGCACCCCTCACCAGGACGTCCGCTCACCGCGGAGCCGCCACCGCGCTCTTTGCCCTCGCCCTCGGCGCCTTCGCCGTCGGCACGACGGAGGTCGTCATCGCCGGGCTGCTGCCGGGGATCGCCGACGACCTCGCCGTCTCGCTGCCCACGGCAGGACTCCTCGTCTCCGGCTACGCGTTCGGCATGGTGGTCGGCGCCCCGCTCCTGACCGTTCTGGGTACGCGGGTACCGCGCAAGCGCCTGCTCCTGTGGCTCGTCGCCCTGTTCGTAGCGGCGAGTCTGCTCAGCGCCCTCGCCCCCGGGTACGGGGTGCTCCTGGCCGGACGAGTGCTGTCCGCGCTCGCGGGCGGCGCCTACGTCGGCATCGCCGCGGTGGTGGCCGCCGGCATCGTCACCCCGGAGCGCAAGGCCACCACGATCGCCATGGTGTTCATGGGCCTGAGCCTGGCCAACGTTCTCGGCGTACCCGGCGGTACGGCCCTGGGCCAGGCCCTCGGCTGGCGGGCCACGGTCTGGGCGGTGACGGCGCTCGGCGTGCTGCTCTTCGTGGCGCTCGCATTCCTGGTGCCACAGGTGGCGCTAGCTCAACGGAACGGCTTGCGCGGAGAGTTGACGGTCTTCCGTCGCGGTGAGGTGTGGCGGGCGCTCGCCGCGACGGCCTTCGGCTGGGCACCGTTCCTGACCGTCCTCACGTACATCTCCCCACTGCTCACCGAGGTCACCGGCTTCGCCGAGCGCACGGTCCCACTCCTCCTCGTCCTCATCGGCGTCGGCATGGTGATCGGCACCCCGCTGGCGGGCCGCCTCGCCGACCGGGCGCTGCTTCCGACGTTGTACGGGTCCCTGGCCGCGGTCGCTGCCATGTCGCTGCTGCTGCTCGCGGCCGTACACAGCAAACCCGCCGCCATCGTCGGATTCCTGCTCTTCGGCCTGGTCGGAGCGGCCGTCATCCCGCCGCTGCAAACCCGGGTCCTGGCCACAGCGCACGGCGCCGACCAGCTTGCCTCGGCCGCGAACATCTCGGCCTTCAACATCGGCAACGCGGGCGGCCCGCTGCTCGCCGGAGCCGCCCTGTCCACCGGTGCCGACTACACGGCGTCGCTGTGGATCGCCGCGGCCCTGGGCGCGGTGGGCCTGACACTCGCCGCCGCGCGCCGTCCCGGGACACCCCGCGCTTAGCCCGGTCCGCCGTTTGAGACTTCTCACCACGCCGGCCTCCGAGATGGCCGAGCTGAAGTTCCCGCTTCCGACACCCCCAGATGCACGGACCCGGCCCGAGGGCACCCTGGTCGTCGGCTACGGCACGCCTAGTCGAGGGGGTCGGAAGTCATCGCCATGACCGCGCGGCGAGGTGCGGCGATGATGTCGGCCGGAGCCGCGTCCACGGGAGGTCAGTCGGCCGTGGGGGCTTGGGGAAGTCAGTTCCCCAAGCCCCCAATCTCGGCAAGGAGAATTTGGCCGATGACGCGTTGACACCCAACCCCGTCGGCCCAGATCAGCGCGCTGAAGACGACTATCTTCACCGTTAAAGGACATCACCTGTCCCGTCTCACGCAATCGAGTCGTTTTCCCAACGAACCGAGTCGTTCGGGCGTCTGTCTCAGCGAACCTCGGGCTGGCGCCGGAGTTTCGCCAGGTCAGGCTGTTCTGCCAGGGCGTGCCCTGAAGGGACGGCACCGTCCTGGTCGTGGGCCCTGACCGGCGTCGGTTGGGTGCTCACCACCACCGTGGTCGCGGGTCTGACCAGCGTTCTCCGACGCGACTAGGCGAAATCGATGGCGGCCAACGCGGGGCCGGCGAACGCCAGCGCGTACTGCAGCCTGACGGCTCCGCGCCGCGCTGTGTGGCTCACCACGGCGCTGGGCAGGCAAAGCGCCAAGAGTCCCACGGCTGCGGACAGACCCATCGACCACTGTGCCGCGCCCAGCAAAGGCCCGCTTGCCCCGTCTCCACTGTGTGCCTGATTGAGGACGATGATGAGGAACGCCCCGTAGGCAAAGGCGAGCAGCAGGAGGCCGATGCCGGCGAACACGCGCACTGCCGGTGTGGACGGCGCGAACGGGTCGGTCGTCGCCGCAGTGGGGGCGGCGGTGGAATTCGGGTCGGGTGTGGTCATGATCGCCATCGTGGCCCACGCGCGCCGCCGGAGCATCGGGGCGAATACTCATGAGCAGAGAGAACATGTACTCAAAAGTCGCCGGCGGCTTGACCCTCCAAAGCCAGGTGCATGATGACCGGCACATCCCACGACCCCGGGGTAACCCGTGGACCGCCAGAAGTACGCGTCCGCCGACCAGGCCACCCGAGACGGCAAGCGAACCGGACCCGTTCGCTTGAGACAGCGGCCAGGTCGGTTGAGAAGGCAAGTGCTGTCCTTCGACAGCGAAGTTAGTCGTGTGCAGCCCGTTGAGCTGGGCCGACTAGGTTGAATGTCAACGAGTCTGCTCGTGCTGACGCTGTTCGGGGTCTCTTGGTGTGACGCTCAACCGCGAGACGTGGGTAACTGGTGTGCGGGGTGGAGTGGCAGAGGTGGAGACCCGTCCGGTCTTTCCAGCTCACGTGACGCGGCGGCCCGGCCTTACAAGCCTGTTTCGGGCGCACGGAGACGCACCCGCCTGGTCCCGGCACTGGTGGGGCTTGCCCGGGCTGTTACGAGAGGAACCGCTCCGGGTGGAATTCCGCGAGCATCTCGTCTCGCTGCCCGTGGGCGTCCTGCAGGGCGGCTGCGCGCCGCGCCCGGCCGTGCGACCCGCTCTCGTACCCCGGCAGGCCGCCGCCACATCGCTCCCCTTCCCCCTTCCTTCCACAGGGCCCCGATTAAGGACAATGTCCCCTCGGCTTTTCGGTGTTCGGCCCGACGCGGTGTATCGCCAGGCAGTGGCGCCTTCCCGGGACGATCCGGGGCCGTGGCGCCGGGCCGCCAGGTCGAGTGCGTGTGCGAGCTTTACGGTCCGTTCGTACTGGTCAGCAGCCTGAGGGCCGGACGGGACGTGGAGTGTGGGGGGGGAGGGCCGGATATCGATGAGGTCCTGAACCGCGTGAGCTCGATCTTCCGTCTCCTGTGATTGACCGGCCGGCGATTGCTCGTTCGACGGTCCGTGCACCACTCGCTCGACAGCGGCGGGGGCGAGCTCGGTCCCGATCCGCTGCCGGTACGGCAGCACGGTGCCACCACGGGGAGTTGGTGGCTTCGGCAGGTCCCCCCCCGCGCCGACGGGCGTGGGGGCCGACGGGAGAGGCTTGATCGTTGAGTAGAGGCAACCGTGCGCAGACCCTGGGGACCCTGCGGACCACGAGGAAGCGATTACGGTCGCGGCGGTGGAGCACCGCCGTGCTCGCCGTCCTGAGCGCGGTGGCGGCCTTGCTGACCGTTCCGTTGACCGCTGCGCCTGCGCACGCGGTGAACCTGGACGGCAGTTCGCCGTTTGCCACGTACAACATGCACGACTCGAACAACGGTTCGAGGTGGACTTCGGAGATCAACCGGCTGGTCGCGAACAACCCGGTGGTGATGCTGCAGGAGGCCGGCAGCGGGCCACCTCAGCCGGCGGACGACCACCGGACCAGTTACCGGCCGATGCGGCTCTCGCCGAACCGGACCCCCCAGCCCAGTTCCTACACGCTCTCGACCTGGCCGGGCGGCCCGAGCGGCACCAACCGCTACGTGTACTTCTTGCAGACCGACCCCCGCAGGATCGGCGAAACGAATGAGGACACGTGGGACGGCGGCCAGATGAACCTGGCGACGGTCACCGATACCCAGGCCACTGAGGTCCGCGTCCTGGAGAACAACTACTACGACCCGAACCCGAATGCCCCGAACAACCGCTACCGGGCCCGCCCGTTGCTCGGTCTGCGGTTCGGGAACACCTGGTACTGGAACACGCACGCCCGCGGCGAGGATGTGACCGGAGACGACAACAGGCCCGGACTGCTCGACCAGGTCCGCACCTTCATGGCCAGGAGCGACCAGCGCGGCCGGAACTGGGTCCTGGCCGGCGACTACAACGTGAACATCCTCAACCGCAACAACGCCGAGGCCCGCCAGTCGCTGCATCTGCGCGCCGGCGAGAGCCTGCTGCGCACGGGTCAGCCGACGTTCATCAACGGCGACCGCCCGAGCGAGCTGGACTACGCGGTCACCAGCGGCCTGCCCGGCACCTTCACCGCGAGCCGCGACAACGGGGCCGGATCCGACCATGTGCCCGTGCTCTTCGCGCACACCCCATCGCCGGTCGCGCCCACCGGCCCGTCACACGTCTACGCCACCAGGCTGGCCGCACCCAACGGCAACCAGCTGCAGGAGAACCCGGACCGCTCGATCGGGATCGGCACCCCCAGCAATGACAGCAGCCAGACCTGGCGCATGTACACCAACGGCGGCGCCCTCACCCACTACCTGCGAAACCCTGGCACGGGAGACTGCATCGCCGCCCCGACGCGTGCCCGCCGGGATACGTCCTCCCAGGCCGTCGTCGGCGACTGTGCTGATCCGCGGGCGCAGTGGACGATCAGCCACCTCGAGGACGACCCCGCGTGGAACAACGACAACGGGGGGCCGCAGCGCTGGCAGAACGTGGCCTTCCCCGGGATGTGCCTGACCCCGTCCGACAAGCAGGTGACCGTGGCACCGTGCACGGAGGACCCAGCCCAGCGGTGGTGGGAGAACCCCGCCTCGCTGCCCAAGAACTGGCCGACGACCACCGGCAACGTACGCCTGGAATCCGCCTTCCTGGGCGGCCGCATGCTGAACGGATCCTTTCCCGGGACCGCCATCCACACCCAGCCCGCACCGCCCAAGTGGTGGTGGATCTACTGGCTGCGCCAGGAGCGCCTGGACTTCGGCTGGAACATCCAGCGCATCAGCCCGGACGACAACCTGGTGCGCTTCGAGAGCGAGTTCGGCGACAACTACTGCCTGGGTGTCCGCGACGAGCACGCTACCTCGCAGACCGACGCCATGCTGCGGACGTGTGACGACGCGCGCGGCGTCGACGCGGCCGGCCAGCGCTGGCTGGCCGAGACTTACGCGGACGGCACCGTCCGCTACCGCAACGAAGCCAACCATCTCTGTCTGCTGGCCCCCGACGCCGACCGCGGCAGCGTCAGCCTCGCCTCGTGCAACGACATCCTGGCCGAGCGCTGGAGCGTGGTGAACCCCTGAACCGATGAACCCCACCAGGCAGCCCGGGCCGACGTAGAGCCGGCCCGGGCGGCCCGGTTCCCCCGCTGTCCCGGCCCACGCGAGACCCGCCACACCTCCGCCGGCAGCACCGCCTCCAGCACCCCACCCGCTCAACGCCCCACCCGCTCAACGCCCCACCCAGCCTCGGCACGGGCCCGGTGCGTCACCTCAAACGCTTCGGCATCGCGCGGCGCACCCCGGTCGTCATTGCGGTCGTCGACGCCCACAGCCAGCCATCCGCGCAGCGCAAGAAACAATCCGGAACATGCCGACGCTCACGCGTACCGTCATGTCAGCGCCGCCAGAACGGCTGGGAGGCGGTCCCCACCTCGGCCGGACCGAGGTCCATGAGCACGAGACGGTCCCGATCCAGCCATGACCCGAAGCCGGCGTGCCGCCAAGTCGTCGACGCCCAATACCAGCCTGGGACACGGCGTTCGCCCCTCGATCAGCAAAACGACCGTGCCGAAACCGCATTCTCGAACCTGGCTGTCGCGCAGTCCAGCAGCGGACACCGCCGACGCCCACGTAAGGCATCCATGCACGACACCTCTCGACATACGGGGACGGCCCCGCCCCCCAGGCGGTACGGCCATCAACACCCCAGCGGGCTCACCCGCACGACTAGCTCCACTGTCGTAGAAGCCGAAACGGCTGGGTTCACTGTCAAACGACTCGATTGGATGACAAGGGACAAGTGCCTCAGGTCGACTGAGCCGGAGAATCTGCTGTCTGTCTCAACGAACCGAGTCCATGCGTCTCACCCAATCCAGTCCATACAGGTCAGCGGCACACGGACGACTGACTTCGCTGAGACAGGACTGTTGGTTCTTGTCTGATCTGTCGTAGCGAACGCGCTCGACCTGGGCTTTCGCCCTGGTGTCTCAGCGACTTGTCGGCGGTTCCGTCTCGTCGATCTGTCGAAATCCCCAGACAGATCGGGCATCTTGCTGGCCCGGACAGATTGGTGAGACGTCTGACCTGCGACGTCTCCGGTGTCCGACGCCTCAGCGACAGAACGCTGAGACAACGACATTTCTGATGAGACCATACAAAGATGTAGGGTCTCGCCGCGCCTGGCATGTCAATCTTGTGCAACCTGGGCTCTTCGTCGTTGTTCACGGCGATGCCGTCATGATCGGTCTCAAACTCGTGGCATCTTCCGCGGATGGACCTTGGTGGGTGTCACGGCGGGTTTGCCAGTCCCAGGCCGGCGTCGGTCCCGGTCCGGAGCGACGAGCCCTGTTCTGCGTGCCTGCGTTCGGAGTTGACGTGGTGGGTGGTCATGCCGTCCATCCGGTGTGGTGCAGCCAGTCCTTGAAGGTCATCAGGTTGGGGTGCAGACGGCGCAGGAGGTTGATGTCCCGGTCTCGGGCGTAGAGATCACGGTTGGCGAAGAACTGGAACATCGCAGCGTAGTCGTGGCTGAAGTCGGGGATGGTGGCGCGCAGTTCGTCATGCGGCATCGGGACGTAGGCGCTGGGGGTGCCCGTGACCTGAGCGAAGGCAGCGGCGATCTCGTCGCCGGTGAGGCTGTCGCCGATCACCGCGAGGTCGCGGGCGCCCCAGGACTGCCAGTTGTCGAACATGTGGCAGGCGAACCAGGCGATGTCGTCGAGGGCGACGAGCGGGTAGTGGGCGGCGCCGAGGGGGAGATTGAAGGTCAGGCCGCCCCGGCCGTCCGGTCGGGGGGTGAGTCGGTCCCGCAGGTTCTCGAAGTACGGCGCCGTGGTCAGCACCGAGACGTGGTCCGTGTACCAGCCGTCGGTCTCCGTGCGGAGCATTTCCTCCGACCGCATCAGGTCGATGTGGGCTGCGACTGCGGCTTTGCTGTCGAAGTGCGGGACGGGGTGGCCGGTCAGGGACACCGCACTGTCCAACGAGGACCAGATGAAACGCTCCACGCCGGCCCGCTCCGCGGCGGCCAGCAAGTGCAGCCCTTGCCGATACTCGCCCACGGCGCTGCCCGTCGCGAAGAAGTCGGTGTTGGCGAACACGCGGTCGGCCTGCCCGATCAGGACCTCGAGGGCCGCCGCGTCGGAACGGACCAGTCGCACGCGGTCGGGCGCGACGGCGGTGAGTTCGGTGGCGTGAGCGGACTCCGGGTGGCGGCTGGGAACAGTGATGGTGGCGTCGGTGGTGGCCAACAGGTGTTGGATCACGTGGCTGCCCATGGCTCCGGTGCCGCCGACGACGAGGACGTGGGTCATGGCGTTCTTCCCTGTGTCAGGACGTGTTCGGCCACCTGGGCGTGGGTGGCAACCCAGACGTCGCCGGACTCGCGGATGTGGTCGAGGATCTGGCCGACCATGCCCGCGAGGAGCGGTCGGCCCGCGACGTGGGCGTGGATGGTCAGGCGGAAGACGCCTGGGCCGGCCTCGGCGAGCATCTGGTGCAGTAGCTCACGGTGCAGGTCGCGGTAGGCGTACGGGCCGGCCGCAGCGTCGCGGACGTCGGAGTGGTCGCTGTGCATGAGGGAGACCAGAGGACCGTGAGCGGTGGACAGGACCTGCGGGAGGTCATGGTCGCCGTGGTCGCCGGTCCAGCGGTAGCCGGCCTCGGCGAGCAGGTCGTCCGTGTGCCTCGAACCGGTGGCGCGTGGGCTCATCCACCCCGTCGGGCGAACGCCGGTGACTTGGCCAAGAATGTCGGTGCAGCGACGGATATTGGTTCGCTCGGCATCGACATCGAGGAGCGCGGGCACCACGTCCTGGGCCCAGGAGTGTGCGGCGATCTCGTGACCCGCCTCGTGCACGGCCATGACGGTCTCGGGGTACCGCTCGGCGACCAGTCCATTGACGCCGACGGTGGCGGGCAGGTCGCCGAGGACATCGAGCAGCCGCCAGATACCGGTGGTGACGCCGTAGTCCGCCCAGGAGGTGCTGTGTGTGTCGTCGATGCCGGACAGCGGCCACGCCGCGGCCATCGGCGCGTAGGCGGGCCAGTGCCCTGGTGACCACAGCTCCAACGCGACGGTGACCAGTGCGACGACCTTCCGCCCACCCGGCCAGCCGGTTACTGCTCTCATGCGGTTCCCCTGCTCGTTGGCTTCCGCCGTGGACGCTACTGAGGCGGTAGGTACCTCCAGGTTCCTGGCAGGGGGCTACCGTCGGGGCATGCGTGAGTACTCCGGCAGCGTCTTCCTCGCCGACTGCCCGGCTCGGCTGGCGATCGAGATCATCGCCGACAAATGGGCGGTGGTCGTGCTGTTCGCGTTGAGCCGCGAACCGTGCAGGCACGGCGAGTTGGTCGGCCTGATCGGCGGAATCTCGCGGAAAGTGCTGACCCAGACGCTGCGGCGGTTGCAGGGGTACGGGCTGGTCGACCGCCACGCCGAGGCCGGGAAGGTCGAGTACGTGCTGACAGACTTGGGCCGGACGCTGGTGAAGCCGATCGCCGTGCTGACTGAGTGGGCTCACGAGCACGGCGCGGCCGTGGTGGGATTCCAAGAGTCCAAAACGGACTGAGCCTACTCGGCCTCCCCCTCACGTCCGCTACAGCCGTTCGAGGGCAGACGGTGCTGGGCTTGGGATGCGGCGATAGTCGGCGACGAGTGACCGGCTGATTGGCGCGGGGCCGGACCGGAATCACCGTCACCCCGAAAGGATGAAAGCTCCGTTCAGGGAGTCTCGGCATCGCTGCACATATGCGGCCGGGATGTAGCCGAGCTTGGGATTGTGCAGCCGAATTTGAGATCCCACAGATGTCATTTAGGTTCTCTCCGCTCACGGCACATGCTGTGGTCGGTGATCAGCGGTTCTGTCGTTGTCTCCGGTAGGGGCACATCCGTTCAGTCTCACGGACGTGGCATTTCCTCGCCGGCTAGCGACTGGGGCACCCGACCGGCCCCCACAGGACGCATGTCTGCGGGGGCCGGGCACGTTCTCATTTAGAGCACAGGCGGAGGGACTTGTGTGTATCCATGCTGCATGACAGGTGAGGGGGAGCCGTCTCATCGGCTGGGAGACCAGCTGGCGGGGGCTGCGCGGGCGGTATGGGCCAAGCATGACCGTGACGGCGGGGGCTGGCTGCCGTTGTGGCGGCACATGGAAGACAGTGCCGCGGTAGCGGGGCTGCTGTGGGACGAGTGGCTGCCCACGAGCGTGCGGAACTCGATCGCGGACGCCTTGCCCGAGGGGCTGGCGGATGAAGACGCTCCGGCAGTTCGGGCTGGATCGCAAACTGGCGCCGCACGGGCTTGCCGGCCAGGTTCTGCTGGGGGAGTGGCTGGAGGAGCGGCGGGGCTGGACCGGGAGGCAGGCGGTGCAGTTCACGGTCGTGGTGGGTGGTCATCATGGGGTTCCTCCGGATCACCATCAGCTCAAGGATCTCTACGACCATCCGGAGCTGCTGCGGACTCCGGGGGTCTCGGAGCCGGTTTGGCGGGGAGCGCAGGACGCTCTGCTGGAGGGGTGTGCCGACGCCTTCGGCGCGTTATGTGGTGTACGGGCATGCGGTTCGTCAAGCATTCCTCTATCATCCGCGGCGCCGTCGCCGTGGGCGGCGAGAAAAGGGAAGGTGGGCGCCCACCTTTCCCTCCACCTGGGAATGGGTCTCGGCGTCGCCCTCATCGTCGCCGGCGTCCTGATCATTGAGCTCGGTGCCGCCCACTGACGCGACCACTGAAGGGCGCCGCGCGAACGCCCTCCGGTACGAGGGCATGACCCAGCCGGACGCCGTGTTCCCGAAGACTCATGGTGTTCCCGAAGACTCATGACCGGGTCGGGGGTGACAGCCCTTGCATCCCCTATATATCGGAAGACAGGATATAGTGAGAGCATGACTTCCAGAGGCATGACGCAAGCGGCGTTCTTCGTCCTCACCGCGCTGGTCGACGAACCGCGACATGGTTACGGGATCGTGCAGGTGGTCGACGAGCTGTCCGAGGGGCATGTGCAGCTCCGGATCGGCACGTTGTACGGCGTGCTGGACCGACTGGCGGCCGACGGGCACATCGAGCTGGACCGCGAGGAGGTGCAACAGGGCCGACTGCGCAAGTACTACCGCCTAACCGACGCCGGTGGGGCAGCCCTGTCTGCCGAGGCGGAGCGGATGGCGGCCGGGGCACGCGCTGCGACCCAGCGGATGGCCGCCCACCGCCCCCCGGCCCCCGGGCCGGCTCACACGACAGGCGGGCCGGCTCCCGCGAGCCGCTCGGTGCGTCGTCCGGGCATCGCCGGAGGCACCGCATGACGACGACTCTGCTCGAACAGCGCTACCGCACCGCCCTGCGCCTGCTGCCCTCGTACTACCGCACTGAGCGGGAGGAGGAGATGGTGGCGACCTACCTGCACGGGATCGACGAGCAGGCTCAGGACGAGATGCACCCCGCCTTGGGCGAGGTGGCCAGCATCGCCGCCCTCGCCATCCGCACTCGGATGGGCGCCGCCGGTGCCCCGGCCCGCTACGCCACGCTCGGCGCGATGGTGCGCCTCTTCGCGCTGCTGAGTGTGTTGCTGCATGCGGCCTCCGCACTGACCGAACGGGCCCTCTTCCTCACCTGGTTCGGAGGCGCACCCGCGGTGGACCGAGAGCTGTCCCTGGATGGCTTCACGGGCCACGGCGCTCTGGCCGGGCTGTACGAGGCGGCGTTGTGGCTGCTTCCGCTGGCCTGGACGGTGGTCTACCTGGCGCTGCTGCGCGACCGCAGGCGCACCGCCTTCGTCTTCGCCGTCCTCGCGGCCCTTCCTGACCTGGCGTCAGCCCTGCAACACGCGGGCGACGGATGGGACACCGTGACGATCTCCCTCTCGCTTGCGACCGCGGTGTTCTCCTGGTTGACCGTGCTCGCTCTGTGCTGCGGCTTCCACTGCGACGCCCCGCGCGCCCTGCTTCCGCTGGCTTCACCCGGGCTGGTCCTCGTGGGTACCTGCGTCCTCATGGGCGCGTCGATGGTGGTGTGGCCCGGAGCTGCGGTCACGGGATGGGCCGACGGTTCGGCGTTCATCGCCGCGGCCGCCGTTTGGCTGATCGTCCGGCGCCGGTCACCGGAGCACGTGGCAGACCCCGCACTGCCCCTCACACTGGCCACGCTCGGCCTCGCCGTCCTCGTAGAGCGGACCCTCACCCTCGCGTTCGCGGTCCAAGCCCACGCCCCCGGCTCCCTCATCGCCGCGACCACCGTTCAGGTGGGCATCATCGCCCTCCTCACGGTTGCCCTGACCACAACTGGCACCCGTAGCCTGACCGCACGGTTCAGGACCGGCTGAACCAGGCAGCCACGACCGCCCTCGCGCCGGTCGCCGCAGCAGGCCAACGTCAGCCTCAAAGCCCGCGACTCCCACGAATGCATCGCCGCAACGCCGTCTCACGCCACGGCCGGCGACGCGATGTCCGCGACGGCAGCGCCGGGCGGCAGGGGGCGGGGGTCAGTGCTGGGCCGACTGGGCTTCGCGCAGCGCCGTCATGGCGTCGACCGTTGCGTTGAACCTGCCGCGCAGGGCTGCGTACTCGGCGGCGCTGCTCTCGTCCGGTTCGTAGCGTTCCTTGGCCACATGCGGTCGCTCGGCCTCGGCGAAATCCGACCAGATGCCCGCGCCGACGAGTGCCGTCGCCGCCGCTCCGAGAGCCGCGGCCTGCTGGTCCACCGTCGTGCGCACCAGGGGGACGCCGAGGGCATCGGCATAGATCTGATTCCAGCCCACGTGCCGGCTGCCGCCGCCCGAGATGAGGAGTTCGGAGCCGTCCGTGGCGTACTCGCCGATGATGTCGAGGCCGCGGGGATGCTCACGGCGGACCGAGCGGAGAAGTCCAAGCTGAAAGCAGATCGCTGCCGGCTGCCCGCGGACGACGGTGACGTACACGCCCGCACCGTAGACCGTTGAGGTAACAGACCGGTGGTCGGGAGAGAACTCGCCGGGCCACCGGTCTGTTGGTGTCGGTCTGGTGGGCGCTGGTCCAGCGTGTGCTGGGGTGTCAGCGTCTGCGGATGGCCGCGATGGTGATGCCGCCGATGGTGAGGGGGATGCCGAGGACGGCGGCGGCGGTGGGGGTGGCCGGCGAGGGGTGGCGCCAGGCGACGTAGCGCACGATGCCGCCGAGGATGAGCGGCAGCAGGGTGCCCCTCAGCACCATGAAGGCCGGCTGCAGCCCGCTGCCGGAACCGGGCTCGCGGCCGGTGCTGGGCTGGGTGGGGCTGTGGGGCGGTCGGTCTGCCGGACGGAGAGGCCAGCCGTCATCGACGACGCACCGGGCCAGACGCGCTGACCGGCAGCTGAAGGCTCCATGGCCCAGCGCACCCGCGAGCGGCTGCCCGCGCTGCCCGCGCTGGTGACGACGGCTGCCCTCCGGCTGAAGGGGGCCCGAGCCCGTCTCGACGCGCTCGATCCCGCACCGCTGGGCTCGACTTTCCCTGTTCGACCAAGAATGAGCGCGTGCTGGGGAAGGAGAACGCTTCTGACAGCAACACCCCATCAATTCAAGGGAATTGAGCGAACTAGCCACACTTTCTCAGGTCGATCCGCCTTGCCACCTCATCGAATGCAGGACCAGAAGATCATTTCGCGTACACTTACCGACAAGTAACCACTGTTTTCTCCCAGGGGGACCCTATGCGTCGACGTATTTCCGCTTTCGCCGTCACCGCCGCAATGGCCGGAGGTGTACTGTTCACGGCCCTGCCCGCACACGCCGCCACCACGACCACCGGCGGGCACGCCGCGGTGGCCCGGGGCGCCATTCAGGTCAACATCGGCGAGCTGCGCCAGCAGTCCGCCGACCTCAAGTCCAAGGCTGAGCGACTGGACCAGGAAGGCGAGCACGCGGCAGCCAACCGCGCCCGCGCCGAGGCCAACGCCATCGACCAGAAGATCCAGGCGTACCTCGACGCCGAGAACAACGTCTGATCGCTCAGGCACACAGTTCGCGCCCGCCTCGACACCATCGGGGCGGGCTTTGTCGTGCAGTCATCACCCGGCTGTTAATCACCGGAGTCCCCGCGGCGATGCGACGCCTTGCGATGCGCAGTACGGGACGCAGTCTGTGGATCTGCGTGCGTCGCACGGTTCAGGAGCTCGGCTACGCGCGTGCCACCGTTGAGTGCATCGCTGCCGCGGCCGGCGTCGCGAAGTCGCTGGCTGCCCGGTCCGGCGACGCCTGCTGAGTGGGCACATCCTGCGGGCCATGGCACACCAGGCACTCGACATGGGTTTCGACGCGAAGCCCTCCAGATCGCTCAGCTTGTTGTTTAACCTCATCTGCGTGAAGGGGGGTGGGGATGGAGCGGACGGTCTTCGCCTCCATCAAGTACTCGGCCAGATGTCAGGACTGCAGTGCGGAGTTGGAATGCTGGGGTGTTCAGTCCCTGGTGAATGGCTCTCTGCGCTGGGATACGGAGTCCAGGTGCCCGGCCTGCGGGTTTGCCGTGGCTGCGTGCGGTGGCGATCTGCCTGCTGAACTTCGGGACCGGCTGCTGTCCGAGCGTGGCCCAGCGCTGCTCCAGGTAGACCCCTCGGCGCGCAATGCCGTGATCATGCGCGTTCTGCGGGCGGAGCTCGGCCTTGATCTGGCCGGCGTCAGGTCCGTGCTGAACAAGGTCGTGACCGGTGCTTACTCAGGCACCATGCCCGAGATGGAGTTTCTGGCGCGCAAGCTGCGGGCGTCTGGGATCGATGCCGTCGCTGTTCAGTCGTGGGAGCTCTGACCTGGCAATTCATCCGATCCTTCGGGGCTTGGTGCCGGTCTTGTGGTGAGCGGGCCGTTGGTAGGTCTCACCGTGGCGAGGACGCGGCCGACGCCGTGGCGGGTGGCGGGGCGGCAATTCTTCGAGCCGGGCGGTCGGCCGGGGCCGGGGCGGGTTGGTTTCGGTGCACCGGCTGGCGAGCCCGTTCTCGTGCGGAGGTTCCGGAACCCCCGCCGGACGCGGGCGGGCGTGAGCTTGTGCGGGGGTGCCGGCTTCTCCCAGGGCCGCCGCGGGTCGGTGGCGAGCGTGCGGGCGAGGCGGAGCTGGGTGTGGGCGGCGATGATCAGCCAGGTCCAGCGGTCGGCGGCGGCCGAGTCGCAAAGCCTGGGCCGGGTCCAGCCGAGTGTCTGCTTGAGCATGCGGAAGGTGTGCTCGATGTCGAAGCGCCGCAAGAACGCCTGCCGGCAGCGGTCGACGTCGGCCGGGGTGGCGCCGGTGCGGGACCACCACAGCCAGACCGGCTTGTTCACCCCGCCGGACGGAAGGAACTGTCAGGCCCGAAAGTCAGTCCCACTCGGCGTCGACGTGGCCCAGAAGACGGTTCATCCCGATAGCAATCTTGTTTTCCGGATGGTGAACCGTGCGCATCTTGTCCACGTCGCAGAGGCTGGCGAAACCAATGCCGAACGTCTTCATCGCGATCGAGAGGCCGCGACTGCGGTAGGCAGCCCTGACTCCGGTCATCTCGTTGAAGACGAAGCCGGCGGCTCTCCGGTCCGATGTCGCGGCGAGCCCGCACCATGTGTCGTCGTCGAGTGCGATCACGACGCCACGCGGATCGTAGGAAGGGACCTCGATCCTGCGCTCGAGATACTCATCGAAGGTGTGGAACTCTCCGCGGCCCGGGATGTCGGCCGAGCACTCCTTGTTGAGTTCGTAGAGCGTGCGCCGGTGCCGCGGGGTGTCACCCAACTCGGCCAGCGTGGTCAGGCGGATCCCGGCTTCTCGGCACCGTTTCACGTACTTGTCGAAGCGCGCCGCGTTGAAGGTGTTCACGTCGAGTTCCAGCTTGACCCAGCGGTCTAACACGGTGGAGATCCCCTTCGTCGGTCCTGTCGGCCTGCACCGCGCGGTTGAGATGCTGATGGTCCACAAGCAGGCCCAGGCCAATCTATCCGTCGCCTGACGAGCCCCTGTCGGGGACCTGGTTGCGGACACGGACGGTGGGTTGAGGACGGAGACGAACAGGTGACGGATCTCAGGGACGGTGAGAGCGATCGTGTCGCTGCTGCGGGCGGGGTGGTGCGGATCGGCGGGCCGGCTGGGGGCCGTGTCGGCCGCTATGGCGGCCAGGAAGGCCAGGGCGAGCATGGCCAGCGTGACGTGCCGGTGTCATGAGGTCCAGTTCCTGACCTGGTAGTGGTCGAGTCCGATCTGGCCCTTGGCGGCCTAAAAGCATTCTTCGATGCCCCAGCGGACACCGGCAACGCGGACCAGCTCGGACAAGGGCACCTCGGTGGGTGACCAGCACAGGTAGAAGGCGAGTTCGCCAGTGGTGCGGTTGCGGCGAATGAGCAGGTGATGGTGGCTGGCGCTGCCGCTATGAAACCCAGGCCCAGCCGTAGTTGCGCGGGCCCTTTGCACCACTGCCGGCGCTGTGCCGGCGCCGGGCCGCTTCGGGCAGGCGGTCTGCGAGGGTGTCCGCACGGATGGGGGTGCGGCCTTGGTTGATGCGGACCCTGGCGGAGCAGGCCACAGCCAGGACGTAGCCGATGCCGGCCTCCTCCAGGTGAACGCGTAGGTGCGGGTCCTGGTCGTAAGCTTCTTCGCCGGTCACCCAGGATGCGGTGATTCCGGCGTCCAGCGCGGCGGCGATCATCTCGCTGGCCAAGCGTGGCTTGGTCGCGAACTGCACCTGGACGGGTATCCCGGCAGCATCACGGCGCTCGGGATCGGAGCACCAGGAATGCTCAGGAAGGTAGAGCCGACGGTCGATCAGCGCCCGCCCCCGCTCGGTGGCGTAGGCGAGGAACACGCCCACCTGGCTGTTTTCGATGCGTCCTGCGGTGCCGGTGTGCTGGCGCTGGACCCCCGTCGAGGTCCGGCCCTTCTTCACAAAGCCGGTCTCGTCGACGACGAGATCACCGTCATCGGCCCCGAGGTGTTCGACGACGTAGGTGCGGACGTCGTCGCGAACCGCGTCGGCGTCCCAGTGGGCATAGCGCAACAGGCGTGGCATCGGCCCCGGACGGGCGTGACCAGCCTGTTCGGCCAGCCGCCAGCAGTTCTTGCGCTCGCACCCGACAGCAACCCGAGCAGATAGGCACGGGCGGTCGCCCGAGGCTCCACCCACTCAAATCGCCCCGCGATCCGGGCCATGACGTGGTCGAACATCGCCCGCCAACGGACAGGGTCTACGCCATGGCCCGCGGCCACCGCACGATCTTCAGAAGTCCACACACAACCCCGATGATCACGCGGTGGCCGTACCCGTCCGCACCTGCGTCCGTGTGCCGAAGTTGTGGTCACCAACGAGAGCAGTCGATCTGCTGGTCTGCCAGCGGCGAGGGAGGGCGATCATCACCGGGTAGGCACACTGCTTGTCACAACCGGCTCGGGCAGCACGGCATAGTCACCGGCACCAGCTCCCACGTTCACGTCACCGCTGGCGCAACTCACCGAACCAGCGCACGATCGCCGACGTGGCCGCGACATTGGACCCCAGGTGTCGGGATCCGTGGTAGTCGACAGCGCCAAGATCAACGGCCGGGGCGTCCACGCCCTTCCTGAGCAGAGCATCCTGGCAGTGCTCCGTGTTGGCGGTGGCGGCCTGCTCGTCCCCAGTCGCCATATAGAGCCGGACCGGGGCGCGGGGGGCCCAGTCGGTGCATACGGCATCGGTTGTGCGCAGCGCCGCTGCCAGCGGTCCCGTCGGATGCGTGAGCAGCTCGCGGCCGTGTTCGGTCAGCAGCTCGTCGACAGTGCCCGGGGTACCCCGCATCAGCTGCTCCCCCGTGTGTGCGCCGTCGAAGAGCGCCTCCACGGTGCTGTCATACGGGGCTCGAAAGACCTCGCCAGGGCTGTCGTAGACGTGGTGGAGCCGGTTGAACGCCACCAAGGTGTAGGCCGCGTACAGCACACTGGACTTGGGTTCCAGCCTGCCCTCGAGCAAGGCGGGCAACTCCGTGCCACTGAAGTCGTAGGCGCCGCTGACCGGTGCCAGCGCGCCCAGCCTGAACCAGCGGTCCTCACCCGCCTGAAGAGCCCGGCCGAGCCCCAGTGCAGCCGAGGCGCCCTGCGAGAAGCCAGTGATCATGACCTTGCGCTCCAGCACATGTCCGGTGCGCGGCGCGAAGGCGCGGGCTGCCCGCAGCATGTCCAGAGATGCCGTGGTCTCGGAGCCGATGTCCATCCAGGGGTGCAAACCGGGCCCCTTGCCCAACCCCAGATAGTCGGGCGCGACACCCGCGGCACCCGCCGACGCATGCGCGATCACCGGCGCGGACACGAAGGCGCCGCGCCGCATGGACGGGGAATCGTCCTTGTGACTGCCAGTGCCGTGCGCGAAGGAGACAGCCTGCAACCGTCTCTCACTGTTGAGCGGCAGCACGAGCAGCCCGCTCGCTGTGGTGGGCCTTCCATGAGAATCGACGGTCCGGTAGACCAGCCGGTACGCAACCACGCCGTACCGAACGGTGCCGTCATCGAACCCGGCACCGCCCAGCTCGGCGGCCACGGCCTGCGGGGTCTCGAGCGTGTACAGCATCTCGGCGGAGACCAGCCGGCCCCGGCCACGCTCCTCGTGCTGCGCCTGTGCCTGCGCCTGTGCCTGCGCCTGGGCATGGGCGGCGGGCGCGGCGGCGGTGGCGACGGCCGGCCCACTCAGCATCAGGCCGCAGCAGACGGCTGCCCCTACTGCCAGGAGGCCGCCGCGGTACCGCGTTGCCCTGCGCGAGGACGGTGAGGCGGAGATGACCACAAGTTCCTCCAAACGTGACTCGTCAAAAGCCAGTTCAGCCTCACGCATACCGAACTACGACGCACTGGTGCAGGCCCCCGGGTCCTCCTGGCGCCTACCCCCGTTCGTCTTGGTCGGGCCGCTGCCGGAGCAGCGGCCGGCCCGGTTAATCGGTTGCGGACCTTCGGGACGGAGTGTCTGATCCCGGCTATGACGATTGTGCTGGGTACGCCGACTGTCGACGGGGTACGCGAGGCCATGGCCGCGCTGCGGGAGTGGCAGTACGACGAAGCGCCGATGCAGTTGCATTCCGGGGACATTGGCTGGAACTACCGGTTCGGAACGGCCGAGACGGCCGCGGTGGTCCGGACCTGGAGTCGGGACGGGCGGATTCTCGCGGTCGGGATGCTCGACTCGCCGACGCTGGTGCGGATGACGGTCGCTCCGGACGCTTTCCAGGATGAGGACTTGGCGCGGCGGCTCGTCGAGGACTTCTCGCTGCCTGAGCGCGGCGTGCTGCCGGAAGGAACGGTGTCCATCGAGGCGCCGCTGGGCCTGCTGCTCCACGACCTGCTGAGCAAGGAGGGCTGGGGCGTCGACGAGCCGTGGACGCCGCTCTTCCGCGACCTTGCCGAGCCGGTGGAGGACTCCGGCGTGCGGATCGAGTCGATCGGCCCGGAGCAGGCGCAGGACTTCGCAGACGTCCTGCGGTCGGCGTTCAACACCGCGCGGCCTACGCGCGAGTACGTGCACGCGATGTCGGCGGGACCGTTCTACGCCGACGCCCGCTGCCTGGGCGCCTATGACGATCAGGGCAGCGTGGCGGCGGTGGTGACGGTGTGGTCGGCCGGCCCGGGGAAGCCGGGGCTGGTCGAGCCGATGGGCGTCCACGAGGACCACCGTGGTCGCGGCTACGGCCGGGCGATCACCGTGGCCGGGGCAGCCGCGCTGCGGGAGATGGGCTCGTCGAGCGTACGTGTGTGCACGCCGAGTTCCAATGTCGGCGGCGTCGCCACGTACAAGGCGGCCGGGTTCGAGGTGCGGCCGGAGGTGCGGGACCGGATCCGGACGGCCTGACGCCGGGGCTGCTCGGTAAGGCGGCAGTCTGGGGCGTAGATCGTCTGGCAGGTGCGGGTTTTGCGATTTCTCATCCGCTGTCGCGGGTTGCGCTCGTACGCTCCGGCGCATGGTGGACCCGAGGCGCACGAGCGGATCACCGCGCGCCGCGCGGAGCTGGATGAACTCGAAGAGAAGCTGGTCAAGCAGCTGTCCGAGGTGCGGGCTGAGCGGGACGACCTGGCCGTGGCGGTGCGGGTGTGGCAGCGGATGGGCGAGCAGCTCGCTGACGAGCGGGCAACGGCCGGGTCGCCGGTGGTGCAGGTGGCGGGTCGGGCGGTGCGGCTGGTCCCGGACCGGGCGTCATGGGCGTAGTCGGAGGTCTGGAGGATGCCGGGGATGACCTGGGAGGCGTAGATGTCGGCCTGGGTGGCGAGTTCTTCCAGTTCGAGGTGGTCGGCGAAGGGGGCAGGCGCCGCATCGCCGTACTGGCGCAGCAGGTTGGGGCGCCGGGTGGAGTTGGCGAGCGTGGCGAGCTTGCGGATCTCGACTCGGCGGGTGTCGCCCTGCTCGATGCCGTAGGCAGTGAAGTACGCATCCAGGGCGGTGACGGCGATCAGCCGCTTGGCGTTCTCGACCTTACTGAGCGTGGTTCCGCTGGGAAGGCCGATACGGGCGGCGGCATCGTCGAGGTTCAGGCCCGTGCGACGTCGCAGGGTCTTGAGGGCGCCGCCCAGGCGCCGGCGCATCATGGTCGGCTGGGCCTCTGACATCCGGGTTCCTCCTCCTCGTCGCCGGTGACTCTGCAGACCTCAACCGCCGCGCTATATGCCAATGTTGACCCGATAGGCGCAACCTTGCGCCTCGCCGGAAGGGTCGGCACATCGGCTTGCTGAATGTCCCACTCGGGACCTCAGGGGCCAGCCCCGCGACGTGACGGCCGGAGCCCCTCTGTCTGTTCTGCCAGAGACGTCCTACGCCCCGCCGCACTCTCGCGCCGGGCATCGAAGGAACCCGTATGGCACCGCGCACCGAGCTCACCCTGGCCGTGGTCCGTCACGCCGAATCGACGGAGAACGCCACCAAGCCCGCCTTCTTCCGCGACCCCCGACCCTGGTCCGGAGCCGCAGCCCACGCCCTGTCCCGTGACCTTGTCGGCCTCACCCGCGCGGCTTCGAGCAGTGTCTGTGGCTGCGCTGCACCCTGCCCGAACTACTCGGCCCCGCACCGGTGCGCACCTCGCAGTACCGGCGCGCCCAGGACACCGCGGCCCTTGCCATACCCGGTCTGCCGAGGGAGGTGACCGCGGCGCAGAACGAACAGCACTACGGCGACGCCACTTACATGACGAAGCGGGAGCTGTTCGCCACCTACCCCGAAGGCGCGGAGGACCGCCGCCTGCGCAAGCACCTGTGGGTGTCGCCGGGCAAGGGTGGCGAATCGCTCGCCGGTGGCGTACAGCGCCGGGCAGACGCCTTCCTCGCCGCGCTGCCTGCGCTCGCCCCCACGGCGACCGCGGTGGTCGCCGTCACCCACCACACCGCGATCCTGGCGCTGCGCACCCTCCTGGAGGGGCGGCCGGTCACCGACCTCGTCAACGAGGCCCGCTGCCGCAAGCCCCCGAACGCCGCCGTCCTGCTCTACCAGCTGCGCGACGGGCACTTCGAGGCCGCCGGCGGCGCCGAACCGGACTGCTGAGGAGCCCACGATGACGCTTTTCCTCAACGGGCCCGTGCAGAACGGCCCCTTCACCTTCGCCGACCGGCCGGGCAAGGCCGCAGGCATCCGACTGGCCGCGGACCTCAACCAGCTCAGCGGCGCGCAGCCCGCACCGCACCTGTGGAACACCGTCACGCTCGACGGCGACATCCGCCACCGCACCGCCGCAGCCACCGGGATGCTGTCGCGCGGTCAGTGGGAACGGCGCGAGCTCGCCGCGAAGTACGCACCCGGCCCGATCCGGCCGCCGGCATCCTGACCGACACCGCACCACAGGTGGCCGCCCTGGCCCTGCAGGTCTGCCAGGAGCTGCTGGCCAACGGCACGCTGACCCTGTCCCCGGTAAAGGTGTGGCTGTGCCTGGGGTGCGACCACATGACCGGCGAGGTCGACCACGCCTGCCGGGCCTGCACCACCGGCGCCGGCACCCGCCCAGCCCTCCGGCAGCTGCTCGTCCATGACCGGCCCGAAGGCCGGCCCGTGCTGGAGCAGGCGGACTTCCACGCGACCCGGGCCAGCATGCCCGCACATCTGTGCACATCGCACACAACGCCCCACAGCGGCTGCTGCTGACCGCACCCGCGCCTGCGGCATCAGCCTCGGCCCGCTCGGCCTGGACAACGAAATGGTGCTCGACCCGCGGCTGGGACTCCACCTGGCCGTGCTGGCCGCCGCCGCGCAGCGCGGCGAGGACCGGCCCGTCATGGCCCTCACCGAGAACGCCGCCGCACATGTGGCCGCCTACGGCGCCCTGGTGGGGCGGGATGCAGCTGCGCTACGCGCTGCACGGCCGCATCCCCTACGACCAGCCCGCGCTGCGACGGCTGTACGAGGCACACCGCGTCACTCCGCGGCTGCAGAAGCTGTTCACCGAGTGGTACCTGCCGCTGTGCGCATGGCGCGAGCGCGCCGGCATCACCCGGCCCGGCTCCCCGCACTGCTGAAGTTCTTTCGCCGGGTCGACCTCGCCCGGCCCGCGATACCCGCGGACGAAGCGCTCGCCGAGCTGCAGCACAGTGCCGAGGCCGGCGACCGGCGATGGGTCATGGACGCCCGCGCGCTGGCCCACGCCCTCGCTCACCGCACGGAAGTCGGTTCCGCAACGGAACCTGGAAGGAGAACGTGATGATGGATGACTGGCACGTCGTGAAGAGGCGCACCGCCGATCCGGCCGGCGGCGCGGTCTACGTCAACGACGACGTCACCCGCTACCGGCGTACCGGCGGGGAGGCCCTCGCCGCGGAAGCTGCCTATCAGCGGCAGCTCACCGAGCTCGGCTACCCGGTCCCGCGCGTCCTGGACGACGGCACCACCGACGACGGCCATGTCTTCGTCGTGGAGGAGTCACTGGGGGAGCGGTCGCTGCACGACATGGCCCTGGAAAGCCTGGACGGCACCCGCGCTCTGTCGGACACGGTGGTCGACCTGGCCGCCGAGGTAGGCGGCCGGCTGCTGCGCGCCCAGGCCGCACACGCAGTGCCCGCCGACCTGCAGGCGCTGCGCGCGTGGGTGCACACCGCGGGGTGGACAGACATCGTCTTCGCCGAGAACCCCGATCTCGACAACCCCCGGGTGCGGGCGGCTCTGGAGAGGGCGGTGGACCAGCTCGCCGGCGTACCGCTGGTGCCCGGACACCTTGACTACGGCCTGCCCAACGTGCTGCCGGTCGGCGTCATCGACTGGCAGCACCACGGCCTGGTGCCGCTGGGCTACGACACCGCCCTGGCCCTGGAGATCGTCCCGTTCAAGGGTGGCACCAAGGGCTACCTGACCAGCGCTGAG
The DNA here is from genome assembly GCF_044544985.1 of Streptomyces sp. NPDC053427. Classification (NCBI taxonomy): domain Bacteria; kingdom Bacillati; phylum Actinomycetota; class Actinomycetes; order Kitasatosporales; family Streptomycetaceae; genus Streptomyces; species Streptomyces sp. NPDC053427. The sequence continues at coordinate 1,107,997 of NZ_JBITYA010000001.1, forward strand.
CAGCGGCGCTGGTACCTGGAGACGCTGAACGCGGTGGCGCGCGCCACCACCGGTCAGCCCATCAGCCAGCACCTCGCACCATTCCTCCTGGTCAAGGCTCTGTTCTTCCTCGCGCTGATGAAGCCCACCGACCCCGCGCGCACCGACAAGCACCTCAAGTGGCACTACCGCCGGCACCTATTCATGGAGGTCCTGGAGCAGTATGAGCGCACCCGAGCAGTCGACACCGCCCGCTTCCTTACCCTCGATGACTTCGCCGCTCGGCACGGCATTCCCGGCCATCCGTGACCGCGACTACCTCCTCGACCGCTCGGGCGTCATCTTCAAGGTGATCGGGGACGTGCACCCCGGCTCGCACTGGCTCGGGTATGTGAAGTACTACCCCGACGCGCGCGGCGACCGGAGCCTGTTCGGCCGGACGTACCGGCAGAACACGGTCGTCTCCAAGGCGTTCGGCATCCTGGCCGACCGGCCCGAGTGCTACGTCTACTCGCCCGCCATCGGCTGCGTCATCACCGGCGTGCCCCGCGAGGACGTCGTCACCCACTACTCCTGCCGCCGCGCCCTGGCCGCCCTGCACCAGTCCCCGCAGCTGCTGGACGGCTCACCGGTCAGCAAAGACCTGGCCGCCATCGTCACCTGGATCGTGGACGCCGGCGCCGCGGACGTCATCGGCGTCACCGGCTCGTTCCTCGTCGGGGCGTGCAACGCCCGCTCCGACATCGACCTGGTCTGCTGCAGATCCCGCGGGTACGAGACCGCCCAGGCACTGTTCGCCGAGCGGTCGCTGATCAAGCCCTACGAGGGCGATGCCCAGACGCGGCTCTACATCCGGCGGGCGAAGTACATGACCGGCAGCTCTTTTGACGCGCTGATGCGGCAGGCAGCGCGCAAACTGCAGGGCTGACCACCGGGGCCGGCGCCCACATCAACTGCGAGCCCCTGCGTGCCGACGGCGACCGGACCCTCGTCGGAGTGGTCGCCCAGGAGGTCGGCGCGATCAGCGTGCTGGCCCACGTGACCGACCACGCCGAGGGCCTCGCAACGCCCGCCGTCTACGGCATCGCGGTGGACACCGTCGTCGGCTCCACAATCGACGAGGCGGACGTCTTCGCCCGGCGGATCACACAGCTGCGGTCCTACCTCGGCGCGTACACCGGAGCCTTCCGCGAAGGCGACGTCGTCTACCTCTCCGGCCGACTGGTCCACATCCGCGGCCGGACCAGGACAGCACCTTCGGCATTGAGCTCACGCCCTGGTCCGCCGCCGAGTCTTTCCTCGCCAACCTCGCCCGCTGATGCCGGGCAAGTGCGCTCGTAGCCGGAGGCCGTCACCTGAGGGTGGCGGCCTCCACCGTTCATCTGCATACGGCCTTTCCCAGCGCGCCCTGATCGACGTCTCCGCCCGTTCCGGCGACGTCGCGGAGCTGATTCCCGCCGCCTCGCCGCACTCGCCCGCAGCGGCCTCCAGCCCCTGGACCCGGCCGCCGTGCGCGCGGTGGCCGCCAGGCAGTCCGCGACGTCCGCACCGCCCCGCCCCCGTCGCCCGACGATCCGCCGGCGGATCCCGCACTCGCCGCGCTGCGCCGCGTCGTCGACGACCTCGCCGCCAGTACGCACGAGTTCGGTGAGCTGATGCTCGAAGTCGCCCCGGCCTACCTGTCCGACACCGACGCCGCCGACGTCCTGGCGCCGCTGTGCGACGCGATCGGTGAAGAAGTCGAGCACGGCCTCGCGGCCCGCCGCTACGCGATGTCCGGCGACCGCCGCGCCCTGCACGGCACCGTCCTGTGACCTCCGCTGCCCGGCTGTCGCTGTGAGCCACACAGCCCGTTTCCCCAGGTGGGCGGGGTGCGGTGTGAGGGGAGCCATCGGGGAGGGCCTGGTGCTGCTGCTGGTCTTGGTGCTCGCCGGTGGTGTGCAGCGGTGTGCTGCTCGGTGGGTAGCTGGCGGCCAGGTGGTGGTGCTGCTAGTGACCTGAGTCGGAAGCCTGTCGGTAGTTCTTCGTTCGCCGGGATCGGCCGCGGGCCCGCCCCTGGCGCCGGATACAGGCAGTCTCGGACGTAGGCCGGAGGATCACGCGCGTCGGGCGGAACCACCCAAGAATCTCCGACACAGGACACTAGGCCGTTTCGTTGGGATCAGCCTGTCGCTGGTTCGGGTACGCCGTCGACTGACGCGCAGTGTGTGCGCATCGAGCCATTACTTCTGGACCGGACGCCGGAGCGGGGCGGGCGATGGCCGGACCACCGCGAGGTGATCGCCCCGATCACCCTAAGCGAAGTTTGGGCCAGGCTCATTGGGCAGGATCGGCCACTGTGAAGAAAAACCGTATCTCTTGGCTCACCCTGGCCGGTGCCCTGCTGGTTGCCGCCACCGTTCAAGCGACGCTCCTGATCGTCGATGCCAGCAGTGAGACCTCCATCGGCAAAGCCGCACCCCGAAAGGGGGACGTCCGCCTGCCCCCGCTGAAGAACAGCAGGATTCTGGCCGCGAACGAATGGCCGAACGCCTGCACGCTGGTGGACGAGGAGGACGTCAAGGCGATCCTGCCGGACGCCGAGGACCTCCGGCAGGAGCAATACCCGGTCTACGTGCCCTCGATCAAGGACTTCGCCGCGGATTCCTCGTGGAAGGAGAGCAACAGATCCGATTCCGGCCGGTGCGACTACACCATGCGACTGCCGGGCGAGAGGTACAGCGCCACCCACTTCTGGATCCGCGTCGACGCTGTGGCCAACCCCAAGCTGATAGCCGGTTACTACAGGGAGGCCGCGCCGGGGGCCACCAGGAAAATGTACGGTGCCGATCTCTGTGTCCTCAACGGGCTGCAAGACGGCAACGGCAGTTGGACGTGCCGCAAGGGCCCGTTGATGTTCACGGTCGGTGGGAACACCACCACGACCTTTGAGGGCCAGTATGACGCGGCACCGTTCATCTGGCGCGACAAGGTGGCCCCGGAATTCATACGGACCGTCACCGCGAAGGTTGACCGATTTCGCTGAAGGTTGATTGACCCGCCAGGTTGTCTCGCCGGTGGCTGCCGCACGGGGGCTGATGGAGTGTCAGGCCCGCCGTTATATGTGGGGGCGGGCCTGACTGTGGGGCTGGGCAGTTACCGCGTCGAGCAGCCGCGCGTTGTTCTGATCCCCCAGAACAACCCACTTCACCTGGTGCTACCACCCGCCCGCCGCTCGCTGTCCGGAACCGACTGCAGAGCGCCTCGCGTTTGTTCTGCTCCCCCAGAACAAGCCGGTTCACCTAGTGCTACCGGCACGGGCGCAGGCGCACACGAAGAAGGTGCCGCACCGGTGCAGCCCATGGGCATCTTCGTGGGGCCAGGAGTCCGCTGGAGGCCCGTCACAGCCCTCGGTGGGGTGTTCAAGTGGCGGCGAGGGTAGCTATCTGAGCGGCGAACCGCACCCGTCGCTCCTCGGTGAAGCGCCCGGGTCGGCAACTTTGATCTCTATACAGGCCGTCCTCAAGGCTCCGAGCGAGTCCGCACTCGCGGCTTCTCCGTTGCGGCGGGCGGCCTCCGCGCCCTTCTTTTCCGCCTCCCGCGGCTCGGAGGCCGCCCCTGAGGTGCGGCGCCGCAGCAGTTTTCGCGGTCTGCCTATCCGGCGGCCCGGACCGCCCGGAGTCTCTGGGGCTGCCGCTTGGACGGCGCGGTCTCGTACAGCGGGGTGGTGATCTCGGGTAGGCCGCCGTCGGCGATGTGCTCGGCAGCGTCCTGGAGAGCTTCCTCCAGTTCCTCCTGGGAGGCGTAGGAGGCGATGTACGGGTGGAGGTAGTACGTGCGGTACTTGCGGTCCTGGGGCCGTAGCACCAGGTTCCGACTCTCCAGCAGCGACATCGCGGTGTTCGCGGAGTTGCGGGACAGGCCCACCTGGGCCCCCAACTCGCACGTTGCGCGGCGCCGGCGGTTTCACCTCTGGGAAGGCCCCCTTCGCCGCACTGTTGCGCAGCGCTTCCAGGGTCTTTTGCTGCTTTGCGGGTGGTGCTTGTCGGGGTTGTTGCGTTGCTTTCGTTTGCGGCCAGCCGCTGGTATGACGCTGCGCAGCTGAGGCTGCGGTGGGCGGTTGTCGATGTTGTGGCGCAGCATGGTGCCGTTGCGCCTGTCGTCGCGGCTGTCGTTGCGGATCTGTTGTCGGTGATGCGCTCGGCACGTCATGTCGGTGAGGGCAACGGGGAGGGGGAGGGGGAGGGGGTGAGCGCGGCGCTGATCGAGGACGGGATCATCACCGTTCTGTGGGCGGACCGACATGGTTGCCACCGCCATGGCGTGGACGTTCCACGAGATCGCCACCAGGACGGTGTGCCGGGCATGTGTTGGCCTTCGAAGAGGATCGGAACGAGCAGTAGTGACTGTGTCAGGCGTTGGTCGGCATGCCGGCTGAAGGCTGGTGCAGGGCGGTGAAGTCGGCGTGGGCGGCCTTGTGGCTTCGGGGTGTGCCTAGGTCTTGTCGTGTTGGGCGAGGTTCGGTAGATGCTGGCGACGCCTGGGGCTGTGTTCGCTGCCTCGTCGTGCTCGGCCTGGGTGTACTTCCTTGCCGCCGCGTTCTTACGGGTTCCGGCTCGGCCCTTCCGGTGGGTAGTCGGGTCGCGTGAAGCGATGTGTCGGGCGATCGCGTCGACGTTGTGGCGTGCGTTCCGCTCCACGGAGTGGACAGAGGTGTGGCGGCACCGTGCCAGCAGCATCGGGGGCGCCGTCTTCAGCCTTGTGTGCGAGTTCGGAGTGTCGTAGGCGGTGCAGCGTCCAGTCCTCCAAGTGCTCAGTGTCCTCGGGTGAGGCGAGCGCAGTGGCCAGGAGCTGGGTGGTTTCCTCGAGTATCTCCTCGGCTCGGTGGTAGGAGGGGGATCGAATGGCCGATCAGCGTGCTGGATCGGGTGGGGGGGTGCTGCCCTCGCAGGTCAGTGCCACCCCGCCTGATGGTTGGTCGTGCCCTGGTGGCTCATGTTCCACTCCACCGACCGCTCACGCATGATGGACGGCTGGTCAGGCATGGTCTGGGGCGAGGTCGCTGCTGCTCTCTCGTGCGTTAGACGGGGAGCAGGTGCCACTGTCGTTCCCGGTGGTCGCCCTCCGCTCTGTGCTGCTTGATCGCTGTGCGGGCGTTGGTGTCGATTCGCAGGAGCAGACCGCTGTTGCGGTTCGCGATCTCGTACACCGGTGGGGAGTCGGTCGCGGAGCTCACCGGGATCAGCCTCCATTGCTGGTGGTGTGCGTCGTCACCCTCGTAGGCGCGTTGCGCGACCACCGCCCCGGCCGTCTCGTGCGCGCCGACGATCTCCAGGACCTTTCCGCTGCGCACGTTTTCGATGGTGTACGGGGTTTCGCCGTTGTCCTGGCCCGCCACGACGAGCCGCCATCGCTGGTGTTCCCTGGGGGCGGCGAGGGACTGGTGGATCTCGGCTCCGTCTTTGGTGGACTCACGATGGACCGTCATCCGCAGCCTGCTGCGGACGTTGGCCCAGGAGACCACCGTGCCTGAATCGGGCAGTCCGGCCCTCTTCGGCAACGCGACCCTCCGGACCCGGTGGTTGGCGTGGTCGGCGATGTAGAGGGTGTTGGCGCGGTCCACAACGACCCCGATCGGTTCGTTCAGCTGGGCCGAAGCAGCCGGGCCGTCGTCACCGTCGGATCCCGCGGTGCCCGTGCCGGCGACGGTGCTGATTCTCCCGTCGGCCGTGATCTTCCGGACCCGGTGGCTTCCCATCACTCAAGCCTCAGAGCGCCTCCCGATCCTGTGAAATCCTCCCCGCTGCTGACGCGCTTCGTGCCTTCGCGTGGCCCGCACCGCCCACTCGGCTGAGGCGGGGCGACTTCACGGTGACTGCGTTGAGTGATCTTCGGAAGCTGGGTGTTGCCACTGATGTGCGAGGGGGCTCAGCTTGTCGTTTACCTGACGGGGCGAAACGTGCCTCGAACCGGGTCGCTGACCTGGGCCGGATCAGCGGCACTCCTCGCAGACGGCCCCCGGGCCGCCCTGCCGCCGTACCGTCTCCACTGCCGCCTCGGCGAAGGCGCGGATGCGGCCCGTGTCTGCCGCGGCCTGCCAGACCAGGCCGTACTCCAGCGGGGGAGCGTCGTCGAAAGGGACGTACGCGATATTCGGCCGGGCGTAGTACCTGACCTCGTGCGCGGCGGCCGGATGCACCCCGCGCCCCGCCCCGACCAGGGCGAGTAGCTCCTGCCGGGTCGCCGCCCGCTCACCGCGCTCGACGGGACGGCCCGCCGGAGTGGTGCGTGGCAAGAGATGGTCGAGCCAGTAGTCCGGTACGGGCCCCGAGAGGCTGAGCACCTTGTCCCCGGCGAGGTCGTCGACCCGGACGGAGGACCTCTTCGCGAAGGGATGCCGGGTGGAGACGGCCAGCACGCGGGTGTCGGAGATCAGTACGGGGCCGGTGGCCAGATCGGGTTCGACGACGGGGAACTGGGCGAGCAGCAGGTCGAGTTCGCCCGAGCGCAGCAGACCGAAGGGGTCGGAGAGCGGGGTCTCGTGCAGCAGGACCTCACCGGCTGCAGGGTGCCGCTCGCGGTACGCGGAGCCGGCGAACAGCACGAGCTCACCGGCGAGCGGACTGCTGAACCCGACACGCAGCGGCTCGGCCAGACCGCGTCCCGCGGCGACCGCCCGCTCGACGCCGTCCCTGATCAGCTCGTAGCCGGGACGTATGTCGTCCGCGAGGCGGCGCCCGATCGACGTCAACTCCACGTGTCTACTGGTCCGTTTGAAGAGCGCCGTGCCTATTCGCCGCTCCAGTTGCTTGATGGTCTGGCTGACCCGGGCCTGCGACACGTGCAGGCGCCGCGCGGTGCGGCCGAAGTGCAACTCCTCGGTGAGAGCCAGGAAGATCTCGACGTCTCGACGTTCCATAACCGTCAGGTTATCGATCGTTGCGTGACCGGCTGTTGTTCGGGGTCCGCCGGACGATCAAGGTTGAGGACATGAACACCGACATGAACACCGCCGCCAAGCCTCTTGCCGTCATCACCGGAGCCAGCTCGGGCATCGGCGCCGCCACCGCCCGTGCCCTTTCCGCACTCGGCCACCCCCTCCTGCTGCTGGCCCGCAGGGTGGAGCGGATCAAGGCGCTCGCCCTTCCGAACACTCTCGCCAGGTCCGTCGATGTCACCGATGCCGAGGCGGTGGCCGGGGCCGTCCGGGAGGCCGAGGCGCTGTACGGCCCCGCCGACCTGATCGTCAACAACGCGGGCGTGATGCTGCTGGGCGAGGTGGCCAGGCAGCCGACCGACGAGTGGGAGCGGATGTTCGACGTCAATGTGCGGGGTCTGCTCCATGGGATACGTGCGGTCCTGCCCGGCATGATCGAGCGCGGCCGCGGCACGGTGATCAACATCAGCTCGGTCGCGGGACGCAGGACCTACCCCAACCACACGGTCTACAGCGGCAGCAAGTTCGCCGTGCACGGCATGTCCGAGAGCCTGCGCGAGGAGGTCGCGGGCCACGGGGTCCGCGTCGTCACCATCGCCCCGGGAGCCGTCGAGACAGAGCTGCTCTCGCACACCACCGACGAGGCGGTGAAGGCCGACTACCAGGCATTCAAGGACTCCATCGAGGTGCTCGCCCCCGAAGACGTGGCTGCGGCGATCGGCTTCGTGTACCAGCAGCCGCAGCGCGTCACCCTGCGCGAGTTGGTCCTCGCGGCCACCGCCCAAGTGGCCTGAGCTTGTCGGTCATCCGGTTCGGCGTGGATCGTGCCCTTCTTGTGGTGGGCGGGGCGTGTGTACGCCTCGCCCGTGGCGAGGACGCACCCGACGTCGTAACGCATTGCCGAACGGCGGTTCTTCGAGCCGGGAGCCGCCCTGGGCCGGGCAGGGGAGATTGCGGTGCACGCGCTGGAGACGGGGTCTTCGCGTGGATGTTCCAAAAGCCCCGGCGGACCCGGGCCGGGGTGAGCCTGTTCGGCTCGGTCGGCTTCTCCCAGGGCCGACGCAGGTCAACGGCGAGCGGGCGGGCGGGCGAGGCGGAGCTGGGTGTGGGCGGCGATCACCAGCCACGTCCAGCGGTCGGCTGCCTGCGGGCTCCGCAGTCGTGGTTTGTCCAGCCAAGGTCTGCTTGAACAGTCGAAAAGTGCTCCAACCACCTCAACGCCCAGCACCGGGAGGGGCCGAGGCGACGCCCGAGCTCCACCTCGACGACGGCACCGTCTTCGACAAGGAGAAGGCCTTCCCCTACGCCTGCCGGCACTCCTACGCCCAGCGCCACGCGGACAACGGCGTCCCGCTCGACGTCTTGGCCGAACTCCTCGATCACGACTCCTCTGAGTCCACCCGCTGCTACTACCGGGTCAAGCAGTCCGGCTGCGCGAAGCCTCGACAAGGTCACCCAGACGCAGCTCAACCGCCACGGCGAGCGCGTCTGGGCGCGGTGACCAGCTTCCTTGACGCCGAACGCACCCGCCGGGCGATCGGCTCGGCCGCCGCCCCCTTCGGCACCTGCTCCGAACCGACCAACGTCGCCGCAGGCGGCGGGGCCTGCCACTGCGGTTCCGCTACGTGGGCTGCGACCACTTCTCCACCGACGTCTCCTACCTCCCCGAGCTCCGCTCCCACCTCGACGACCTGCTCCGCACCCGGGAGAAGCTGCTCGCGATGACCGAGGCCGACGACTGGGCCCGCGCCGAGGCCGCCCGTCCAACGAGGAGATCCGCCGGATGCGGCGGCTGATCCAGCGCATCACCGAGGACGTCGACCAGCTCACCGACGACGAACGCGACCAGATCCAGCAGGCCGCCCAGATCGTCCGCAAGACCCGCCAGAGCTTCCTCGGCATGCCCCGCATCCACCAGCCCCTGCCCGACCCGAGAGCGGAGCGACCCGCATGAGCGCACCCGAGCCGAGCATCCAGCCGATGGTCGAAGGCCGCCGTGCCGACACCGGGCGGCGCCGCAACCGCGTCTTGGCCGCCTTGGCAGAGGCCGCGAAGGACGGCTCCGAGGTCAGCGTCGCGGCCATCGCCCGCCACGCGGCCATCGCCCGCCACGCGGGCGTCGACCGCACCTTCCTCCACCACCACCGCGACCTACTCGGGCAGGTCCACGCCCAAGCCGCCGAACCACCCACGATCCCCGGCGGCCGCGGCCCGGCCGTCAGCCGAGCATCGCTCCAAACCGACCCGCCGGCCACCGACGCCCACACCGCCCGCCTCGCCGCCCAGGTACACCGCCTCAAAACCCGCCTCAGCGAGGACCTGGTCGAACAGGCCTGGCGCGAGTCCGGCATCTAAGACCCCGACAACGCCGAACAACTCCAAGCCCAGATCGTCACCCTCGAACAGCAGGTCGTCGACCTGGAACTCAAACTCCAGGACCGTGACGACGACCACGCCGCAGCCCACGCAACCAACCGCGAGTCATGGCCCAGCTCAACCGCGAACAGGACTCGCCCCCGCCCCCCGGAAATCCGCCAGTGCCACCTTGCGCATGGCAGCCAAGACCGACATCAACACCGACGACCACGCCATGCTCACCGTGCCCGGATGCCTTGCCCGGATGCCTTGCCCGGCTCTGTGTCGTCGGAGCACCGCAGGTAGACGGCGAGGTCGGGGGCGAGCAGGTAGGAGCGGAACGGCGCGAGTAGCTCCTTCACCTGTTCCATCTCGAGTCACCGACAACCACACCCCCGGCGAACTCGCCGACCCCCTCACCGCGTTGCTGCCGAGCCGGTAGCCTCACCCCTCATGGAGCTCGACCTGATGCCCGACCTGTTCACGCCTCGCTCATCGTCGCCCGCGACTCCCAGGCCCTCGTCGCCGTCCTGCACGACACCGGTAACTCCGTCCACGCAGGCCACCTGTTCCTCCCCGGCGGTCGACGCGAGCAGGGCGAGGACGCCGAGGCGTGCGCGCACCGGGAGCTGAAGGAGGAAGCCGGGGCCACGGCCCGCAGGATGCGCCCGCTCGGCGAGTACGCGATCACCTCCGAATCCGGTGCCCACCTGTCACTGTCCCTCGCCCAAGACCTGCGCCTGGGCCCGCAGGAGCTGACCGACACCGAGGCCGGGTTCAAGCTCGAGTGGTGGACGTGGACGATGGACGACGCCCTCAAAGCAGCGGAAGAAGGACAGTTCCTCCTCCCCGCCAGCCCTCGCCTGTTCCTCGCCGAGCGGCTCCTGAACGCCCGGTGACCAGCACCATGACGTCCGACACACACCCGACCGAGAGGAGCATCACCATGCGCCTGAATCGCTTCGCAGCCACGCTGGCGGCTGCTGCGTGTACCGCGCTTGCAGTCCCCGCAGACGCCCACGCCGCCGCCATCGCCTGCGGTGGTTCCGTCTCCACCCAGGGCCTCACCGCCAACGGCTGCATCAGCGCGGAGCGGTGGAAGGACGGACACGTCTTCATGCGGAACATCACCGCCCACACCACCGTGACCAACACGCGACCACACGCCGCCTACGTCGAGTACGAAGCCTTCTTCCGCGTCGTCTCCGGCGGCCACTGGGTAAAGATCGGCAACGGACGCACCCTCGTCCAGCGACGTTCCACCGTGGGCCCGATCGAGATCGGCAACACGGACCGCGTCTGCGGCCCGGTCAACGTCAAGGTCGAGATCCGCGTCCACGTCAGGCCCGCAAAAGGCGCCTGGAGCAACTGGACCGGTGCCGCAACCTCCCAGTGCCAGACCTGATAGGCGCCAGACCTGAGCGCACATACCGCGCCCCCGCTCCTCCACGACCAAGAGGGGCGGGGGCTTCGTCGTCCCCAGTGGACACACCCCCATAAAGGAGTGGGCACTACCGCCAGTGGTCAAACCAACCGGTGGGCAGTCGCCGGATCACCGTCTCCACCGGCCAACGACCCGGCACCTACGAAAATGTCAGGACCCAAGGCAGCGCAACAGTCCTGACATCGTCCCGGTAACCCTCTCCGACGCGGTGGACACCCGCAGCCTCCCGGACGCCCACCGTCCCGCAACGCGCCCCGTGCAGGAGACGGGAAGACCCCCGTCAGCTCCGCCGCGAAAGCCCCGGACCTACGCCTGGGAATACCTGACGAGCACCCCCCGCCACAACGACGGCATGCGCTCGATCAGCGCCACGCTCCGGATGACCGAACCACCGACGCCCAGGCGATGGAGTGAATGACCGCGACCATGCGCCACGCACTGCGCTGCGGCGGCACGACCCCGACCCCGGCCTGACGACCACCGACCCCGGAGGCCTGCCCGGACCCTCCCGTACAGACGCCGCACGGGACAGGCGGGAGTAGCACCCAAGGGCGGCTGGACAGACGGCTGGACGGTTGCCTCCAGCAGGGGACAAGTCGAAGCTCTCGAACCGGCCGAGCCTCAGCGCCCGGTCCTCGCTGCCATCGAACCGTACATCCACCGCGCGGTGCTCGCGCAGCAGATGGCCCGCAAGCAACAACAGCGCCGCGCCCTGGACGACTTCATCGGGCACTGGGGCGCGACAGGCGGAACGAGCGAGAGGCCGCCTCAGCGCCGTACGGGGCCTGGGCGGCCTGGGCGAAGTGCAGCACGACAGCCTCAGCTCCGGCAGCGAGTTCGTCCGACAGGGCATCGCTGCGCGGATGGGCCGAATGGTTCTTCACCCAGACCATGGAGAACCTGATGAACTGGTCGACGTCGCTGGGGCGTAGCAGGACCGCGTCGCCCGTGTGCAGTGGCTCGGACCGGCGGTGCTGCCACAACCGGTAGAACCGGCCGTCGGCATCGTTGAAGCCCAGGTGCCGGTCGCCGTGCGGGTTGATCAGGTGGGTGGTAAAGGGCAGATCGTTCGAGCCCGGCCGCCAGGGCTGCTCCGGCTGGCTCAACGCCTCCTCCATCGGCATCTGGCGATCAGACGGGCCCGAGTGCGTCAGCGCCGGTCCGGGGCGCACAGAACTTCCAGCCATTCCGCCCGCCCCGGACCGGCCGCCTTCATGCCGCGGCCACTTCCGGTTCCGGACGCAGCAAGGCGAGCGGGGAGCGCCGGCCCTTCTGGACCGTGCGCAGCTACTTCCAGTCGAACCCGGTGCGGGCGATGGGTAGGGCATCGACGTCGGCGGCGCGGTAGAACGGTACGTCGACCGCCCCGGCCCGGGACGCGCCGAAGCAGACCTCGATCGATTCGGCGGCCTTGAACCATCCCAGACGCACCCTTTGACCGGTTGAGGCCGCTCAGATGCAGGCGGGCAATCTCGGTCGGCCGAGGGCGCGGATCGCGATCAGGGCAACCACGTGACGCCGCGGCCCAGGCACGTGCCTTCGCCCGAACCAAGAACGGCCGGGTCTTCCACGGCCCTTGGGTACCAGTGGAAGCCATGCAGCCCTTCCTCGACGCGATCCTCACACCCGCCGATCCTGAGGCACAGACGTCCGCCTTCACCATTTCGCACGAGACCGGACCGCCATACGCTGGGTGAATGCCGAAGGAATCTTCCGCGGCGAAGCGGGCTCGGAAGGCTGCACTCAAGGCCGCTGCGCGCGCTCGCGCCGCCCGGATCGTTGCAGGCGAAATCCCCGACTACTCACGGCAGCCGAGCACGGGCAGACAGGAGCCTCGGCCGCTCATACCTAAGCACAACATGGTCCAGGCCCCGCCCGATCAGCCCACCAGAGCGCTCATCCCTCCCAGGAGCACCCCGCTAGCGCCTCGGGACCGGGAGCAGTACGCGGACAACGCACCGCCGGTGTGGGTGAGGGGAGGCTCCCGTGCCCAAAATGACAAGTGGCCCGGCGAGTCGTGGCATCCGGGGATGACCACGGTCTCGAAGGAGGACAACCAGCACATCCGCCCGAAGCAGCGAAACAAGTACCGCCGCCTCGGGTTCACATGGGCAGAGATCAAGAAGATCGATCGTGCCGTCGGCCGCGGGCAGACCACGCTCATCCTCAAGACCACCGCTGGCGAGGTGACGCTGACGCTTCCGCCCAGGTGGCGCTGACCGCAACCTCGACACGCCGAGGACGACCGAGCCCACCTGGCACGCTCAGCCATCCAAGCCTTCTTCTGCACCGTCATCCGGCCCATTCCAACCCCAGTTGGGCAAGTGCGGTCAGTTGGATGCCGTCCAAACGGTCACGCCGTGTCTTCTGATTGCTGAGCCATACCCCTAGGCGAACAACGGTTCCGTCCGGGAGTCGCTCTGCATGCTGGCGAGGTACGACAGTCCGCTGCTCCCGCTCCACATATTGCCGCAGCGCCACAATTCCGCGCGTGAAAGCGTCCGACGCCCCGGCGGCACCAGCGACCGCATCGCCTTGCACCAGGGCCCGTGCGGGCCGTGCAGCGCCTTTCCGGGGCTGCCGAGGGGCCCTGCAGGGACGCCGGACGGGCTTCACCCCGAGGGCTTCGAGCCGGCGCCGCTGCTCCTCGTTGAGCCGCTCCCATTCCCGCACCTGCCTCGCAAGCCATCGCCCGATGTCGTTGCCGTGGTAAGTGACGCCAGGCTGGATCTCCTCAAGCGTCCCACCGGCGTCGACCAGCACCCGCAGTCCCGCGTAGTGGCGTTGCCAGTCCACCGTCCAGCCCAACTCCCGTGGGTTCCAGTCGGGATCAATGGCAGCGAGCTGCGCCGCCCGCCGCTGCGCCCGCCCCAAGTCCTTGCCCAACCCGCCTGGCCTTCTGATGTTGGTGAGCCACTGCCCAACCGGCTTGTCGAAAGCAGTCGCATGCCGTGGCGCCGCCAACGTCCCGACCTGATGGAAGTACTCCCGCGCGGCGGCGAGGTTCTCGGCGAAGGCGACGTCGGCGGTGTCCCACACCATCCCCAGCGCCTCGAGGTCTTCCGCTCGCCGGGCTTCCATGCCTCCGGCCCGCATCGTTCGTCGTTGTTCGCTCAGCCACCGCCCCAATGGATAAGCCCCCTCCACGTGGTCGTACGGGACGTCAAGCCCGGCCTCGCGTGCGTGGTAGCGCTGGGCAGCTTCGTATCCACGCATCCAATCCTGCCGCTCGGTGTGAAGCACCTGATAGCGGACCCACTGCGCGATCATCACCGGATCCCTCGGGGCGGCGAACCGCAGCAGCAGCCGCGCCTCGGCCGCATCGTCCGACTCCGGTGCCGCACCGATGTCCACCGACGGGTTGACGACCGTCTTCCGTTCCTCCTGAGGAATAGCAAGCAGTTCAACGGCGCGTTCGTCATGCGCCCGGAGCCCAGCCAAGACCTTTACCAGCGGCCGATATGAGGCGGAGGTGAACATCTCTTCCGGCCGTTCATCGGCGGCGAGGAAGACCGGCACGATGAGCGTCGCAAGCTTCCCTTCCTGAGGCTTTTGACGGAGGGCCCGGCCGACGGCCTGGACGATGTCCACCGGCGACCCCTTGGGATCTAGTAGGGCAACACTGTCCACCGCTCGAATATCGACGCCCTCACCCAATACGCGACAATTCGAAAGGACAGCGCGCCCGGCACGCCGCCCGAAGTCGGCGAGCACCGCCCGCCGGTGGCCAGCATCGTGCTCCCCACACAACCACTCCGCCCACACCTGCCTGGGGTACCTGTCCGGAGCCGCCGCATGCAGCCGTTTCGCCACCCGCGGCAAGCCCTTGGCGAAAGCCTGCGCCTCCATCGTCCGGTGGTGGAACGTGATGGTCGTCTGCAGCCCATGCTCGGCCATGGCCTCCAGCAACGCCGCATGCAGCGCCCCCATCCGCTCCCCACGGACCTGCTCCTCGCGGCTCTCCTCGCCGGCGAGCCGCTCAGGCGTCACGACCGGGTCCCGGACCTCGACCACCACGACCTGATACCGCGCCAACAGGCCCCGGGAGACGGCCGAGGCGAGCGAGAGCTCATACACCACCGGCCCGAAAATCTTCGGGTCATCCATCGAGCACGCCATCTGCTCCGGCAGCGGATCCCACACCCCATCGCGAGAGCGAGGCCGCTCCTGCCAGATCCGCGGGGTCGCCGTCATATACAGCCGCCGGGCCGCCGGGATCACCTCGTTGTCGTGAACGACCGCCCACGACTTGCCGGCCGAACCGCTCGTGCGGTGCGCCTCGTCGACCACCACCAGGTCGAAGGGCGTCAGCTGCTGTCCGTAGGCGCCCTCCATGGCCTTGGCCAGGACAGGCAGGGAGGCGTAGGTGGCGTAGACGGTGACGGGCCCAGTGCCGTGCCACAGGGCGAGCTGGATGGGGTTGGTGGTGGACCGGACATCGAACGCGAACAACTGCGGATCGTCATCGAGACTGCACACGGCAACCGCCGGCCCCGTATGGCCGACTGACCGCCACTCACCAATCGTCTGTGTCAGCAGATCCAGCGTCGGCAGCAGCACCAGCACTCGCCCATTTCGCGCCAGCCGCAATGCGGAACTCGCCGCGATAATGGTCTTCCCGGTGCCGCAGGCCGCTACCACCGTGGCCCGGAGACCGTTACGCGGAATACGATTTCCTGGCGGAATGTCGAGACCCCGTACGACGGCATCAACGGCTTCTACCTGATCCGGCCGGAGCGTGATGGGAGGCATTCCGTACTCCTCGATTCACAGAAGCGGGTATGAGATCAGCGGATGAAGGGGTATCGATCTTCTCGGGATGCTACACAGTGCATCTCCACTCGCATCATGGCTGATGCACACGTCTAGTCTACCGCGGAAGACCTGTCGTGTGGGTAGGGTCACCTGATGCAGCGAAGGGGTAAGCACGCCGTTCTAGTGGTTGACGGTGTGATGAGGAAGTCTCGTTCCACCCCGTCGGGCCAGTTCCGTCGCCGTCCGGATGAGCCGGCGTTCCCGTGAGTCGGCCTCACGGGAGAGGCACTCCCGGCTTGTTCGGGATGCTACACACCTTGATAGTGATGCACGACCGCGACCCTCCCGTAGCCAGCCTGCATTTCCCGCTTGCGGGAAATGCTTTCACGATCCGCGCTTGCGCGGATCGCCCCAGAATTCCGCTTGCGGAATTCCCTTCCCCCGCTTGCGGGGGAAGACGACGGAGCGTCAGCGGAGTCGTTCAATTCTTCGGCGGCTTGCCGCCGAAGGTCCCGCTCCGCGGG